>JAHIND010000023.1 GCA_018896025.1 Pseudomonadota bacterium | reverse complement strand
GCTCGACTATAAAACGTGGTCCTGGCATTCTGATGTGGGTTGTTCACGGGAACCTCCAAAGCAAAGACGGTTGATGTCGCAATCACCAGTCTCTACTTCTGGAATCCTGTGAACAACCTCTTTAGCAGCTACACCTAGGCGTCCGGCGAGCGCAGGCCGGAGGCGTAGTTTTACTACGTCGAGGCCTAAGCGACGCCGGCAACACAGCCCACGGGCAGCTGGCGAGGCCGCCTAAAGACGTGGGGCCAGGATCGTATGGTCCTTCTGCCGCCGAAAAAATACATGCTCCAAGAGTAACGCCACTACCAAACCCACCACAAAGCCGTTGGCCAGGATGGGCCGGATCACCGGGTGCAGGGCCTGGCGGGCCGCCTCGGGAATGAAGCTGACGATCACCCCGGTGATGAGCGCCATGCCCACGGTGGCCCCGCTGGCCCAGGTGGGCATCCTGCCGCCCTCCAAGAGAAGATGCAGAGCGGCGTACACGCTCTGGGCCATGAGGGTAATGAGCACCGCGCCCACCACCGGGGCGGGCACCAGGCTGAACAGGGACAGGCCGCCGGGCCACAGGGCCAGGGCGGCCACCGCCCCGGCCATGGGCAGCAGGGTGTAGCGGCTGGCGCTCTTGGTGCTGATGACCACCGCCGGGCTCACCGAATAGGTCACCGGCCCCAAGGAGCCCATGAGCCCGGCGGCCACCCCGCCCAGACCGGCCACGGCCACCCCCCGGTTGGCCCGGCCGTCCATGCCCGTGGCCCCGATTAGCTGCCCGGTGGACTCGATGGTGGCCAGCTCGTTGCTGATGAGCGCCAAATAGCACAGCACGAAGGCGGCGATGACTCCGGGGTTGAACTCCAGGCCGATGGGGAAAAGCTGGGGTAGGCCCGCCGAGGCCCCGCCCTGCCAGGAGGGCCAGGGCTCCAGGCCCAAGGCGTAGTAGGCCAGGCTGCCCAGGACCATGCCGAACAAGAGCACCGCCGAGGACCACAGGCCCTTGAGGCGGTACTGGGCCAGGAGCATCACCAGCACCAGGCCCATGCCGAACAGGAAGCCGCCCGAGAGGGAGCCGCCCCCGGCGGCCGGGCTGTAGAGCAGGTCCCGCATGGTGGGGGTGAGGCTCATGGCCACCAACAAGAGGCTGGAGGAGAGCACCGGCGGGGTGTAGAGCCGCCCCATGCGGGCGGCCAGGCCGGTGAACCCGGCCAAGGCGGTGAGCCCCGCTCCCACGGCCATGGCCCCGGCCACCGAGGCCGGGCCGCTGGCCACCGTGGCCAGGGTGCCCACGATGAGCACCGCCGAGGGGCCCATCTGGCCGGGCAGCTTGTGGCCCCAGAGCACCTGGGCCGCTTGGGTGGCGGCGGAAACCAGGAGCAAGCGCTGCATGTAGGCCACCCGCTGGGCCGCGTCCAGGCCCCAGGCCAGGCCCACCACGTCGCCCAGGACCAGCACTCCGGGCACCAGGATAACCAGCCACTGGATGGCCAGCACCACGGTGACCCCGGCGGGTGGCCAACGGTCCAGGGGGTGGAGAATTTCCAGGGTGGTGCTTTGCTTTGCGCAGTCAGGCATGCCCCATTATGGTACAGCCGGGACCAAAGTGCTAGGCTATGAGCGCCGAGAAAAGCCGGTATAATATCCAGGTAAGATAGCGTGTTTCATGAACCTTGAGCGGCTCGGCCGCTTGCGGCTTTTTGCGGCGGAGGGTTCGTGCAACCAAACCGAGGAGCCCATGCTGGAATATATCCAATCCCTGCCCCTGTGGGCCATCAAAGCCCTGGCCATGACCCTGGGCGTTTTGGTGGCCGTGGGGTTCGGTTTGCTCTTCTTCCGCTGGCTGCGCAACCTAAGCGCCAAGCTGCCGCCCAGGGAGTGAGCCTTGCCAGGCTCCCGCCTGCTTGCTAAGATCATGTTTTCCCGATGCGATGCATGTTTAACCCTTGTGAGGAACCATGGCCCAGCGCCTGGAAATAGGCCTCAAGCCCCAGCTTAACGACCCCGCCGCGAGCGGGCTCATCACCAAGGCCCGCGCCTACCTGGGGCTGGCCCTGGACAAAGTTCGGGTGCTCAAGGTCCTGACCTTTGACACCAAGCTGGACTCCGCCCAACTACAGCGGGTCCGGCAGGAAATATTCACCAACCCGGTGACCGAGCTCAGCTCCTTTTCGCCCCTGGCCCATGAGGTGCTGCCCGGCTTCCACTGGGCCCTGTGGGTCGGCTTCAAGCCCGGCGTGAAGGACAACCAGGGCGACACCGCCTTGGAGGCCATGGCCGACGTGCTGGGCCGCGGCTTCGGCGAGGACGAGGCGGTGTACTTCAGCCGCCTGTTCCTGATCCAGGCCCCCAAGCTGGACGCCGCCGGGGCCGAGGCCATCTGCCGCCAGCTCTTGGCCAACGGGCTCATCCAGACCTGGCGCATAATCCCGCGCGGCAAGTGGGACAGCGAGCAGGGAGTGGGGGTCACCGTGCCCAAGGTGCGGCTCACCCACCAGCCTGGCTTCAAGAGCCTGGCCATAGGCAGCGACCAGGAGCTGATGGACCTGAGCGCCGCCCGGGACCTGTTCTTGAACCAGGCCGACCTGCCGGTGATCCGGGCCTATTTCAACGACCCCAAGGTGCGCGAGCAGCGCCGGGCCGTGGGCCTGGGCGACCCCACCGACGTGGAGCTGGAATACGTAAGCCAGGCCCGCAGCGACCATTGCAACCACAACACCTTTGGCGGGCGCTTCGTGTATCAGGATTTGGTGAGCGGCGAACGCCGGGAGGTGGCCAACCTGTTCAAGGAGACCATCAAGGCCCCCACCGAGGAATTGGCCGCGGCCAAGGACTGGGTGGTGAGCGTGTTGTGGGACAACGCCGGGGTGGCCAAGCTGGACCACGAGAACAACTACGTGATCACCGGCGAGACCCACAACAGCCCCAGCAACATGGAGGCCTACGGCGGAGCCATCACCGGCATCGTGGGGGTCTACCGCGACCCCATGGGCACCGGCAAGGGCTCCAAGCTGGTGGCCGGGCTGTGGGGCTTCTGCGTGGCCCCCCGGGACTACGACGGCGAGCTGACCCCGGCCCTGCATCCGCGCCGGTTGCTGGACGGCATCATCGAGGGGGTGCGCGACGGGGGCAACAAGAGCGGCATCCCCACCGCCTCGGGCATCCTTTACTTTGATCCCCGCTATCTGGGCAAGTGCCTGGTGTTCGTCTCGGCGGTGGGGGTGATCCCCGCCCAACTGAACGGCGAGCCCACCGAGGAAAAGACCACCAAGCCCGGCCAGTTGGTGGTGATGTGCGGGGGCCGGGTGGGGGCCGACGGCATCCACGGGGTCACCGCCTCCAGCGCGGGCTACAGCGAGAACACCCCGGCGGGCCACGTGCAGATCGGCGACCCCTACACCCAGAAGAAGATGCACGACTTTTTGCTGGAGGCCCGCGACGCCGGGTTGGTGCCCTACATCACCGACAACGGCGGCGGCGGCCTGAGCAGCTCGGTGGGCGAGAGCGCCCGCCTGAGCCCCGGCGCCGAGGTGGACCTCAAGAAGGTGCCGCTCAAGTACGCGGGCCTGGACCCCTGGCAGATCTGGGTGAGCGAGAGCCAGGAGCGCATGACCGTGGCCGTGGAGCCGGGGGACATCGAGGCCTTCATGGACCTGGCCGACAAGCACCAGGTGGAGTCCACGGTGATCGGGACCTTCACCGGCGACGGCAAGCTCAAGCTCACCTACGGCGAGGACGTCTGCTGCTACGTGGACGTGGAGTTTTTGGAAGAGGGCTTCCCCCAGTGGGAGTTCGAGGCCCTGTGGACCCCGCCCGCCGCCCGTGGCCTCAGCGAGCCGGTTCTCAAGCCGCCCGCCGACCTGAGCGGCCTGGTGCTGGACCTCTTGGACTCGCCCAACCTCTGCTCCCGCGAGTGGATCAACCGCCAGTACGACCACGAGGTGCAGGGCACCAGCCTGGTCAAGCCCTTTGTGGGCCGCGACCAGGACGCTCCCTCCGAGGCGGCGGTTATCCTGCCGGTGCTCACCTCCCGGGCGGGCCTGGCCATGGCCCAGGTGCTACTCACCGACTACGGCGACATCGACACCTACCACATGGTCACCGCCAGCGTGGAGGAGGCCATGCGCCGCCTGGTGGCGGTGGGCGGCGATCCCGAGCAGGTGGGCGGGGTGGACAACTTCTGCTGGCCCAGCATCATCCACGACCCGCTGGGCAACCCCGACGGCCGTTACAAGGCGGCCCAGCTGGTGCGCGCCTGCTGGGGGCTCAAGGACGCCTGCCTGGCCTTGGAGGTCCCCTTGCTCTCGGGCAAGGACTCTATGTACGTGGACGGCACCCTCACCGGCATCCACGGCCTCACCCAGCGGGTGAGCGGGCCGCCCACCATGATGTTCACCGCCACCGCCCCGGTGCCCGACCTGGGGGCCTTGCAGACCCTGGAGCCCAAGATGGCCGGGGACTATGTGTACGTGTTGGGCCTCACCCAGGACGAGCTGGGGGCCGGCGCCCTGTACGGCCTGCTGGGCCACACCGGGCTAAACGTGCCTCAAAGCGATTTCGATGCCAGCAAGCGCCTGTGCCGGGCGGTGTACGCCGGGCTGAAGGACGGCCTGGTGGCCTCGGCCTGCGTGCCCAGCCGGGGCGGTTTGGCCCTGGCCCTGGCCCGCATGGTCCTGGCCGGGCGTCTGGGCCTGAGCGTGGAGCTGGACGGGGTGCCCGCCTACGATGAGTTGGACGCCATGCGCCTGTTGTTCAGCGAATCCACCGGCCGCATGGTGGTGACCGTGGCTCCGAAGTGGTGCGATGAGTTCGAGCGTTTACTAGAAGATGTGCCCTGGGCCCAGATCGGCCAGGTCACCCGCAAACAGGAGCTTGAGGTAAGCCTGGCCGGTGAGCCGGTGCTGGCCCTCAAGGGTGCCCAGATGCGCCGGGCCTGGCGGCGGCGCTTCGGGAGGATGGTGTGATGCCAGGCCACGACAAGGTAAGGGCCCTGGTGCTCAGCGGCTTCGGGCTCAACTGCGACAACGAAACGGCCCACGCCCTCGACTTGGCCGGGGCGGCGGCCTCCATAGTGCATATCAGCGACCTGACCGGCACTACCAAGCGCAACGCCACGGAAACCCTGGACGATTACCAGATACTGGTGTTCGACGGCGGCTTCGCCTGGGGCGACGACCACGGGGCTGGGGTGCTTTTGGCCACACGTTTGGGTAATCACTTGAACTCACAGCTGCGCTCCTTCCTGGATCGCGGCGGCCTGGTGCTGGGCATCTGCAACGGCTTCCAGGCCCTGGTGAACCTGGGCCTGTTGCCCATGCTGCGGGGCTGGGAGCGGCAGGTGGCCCTGATCGCCAACGACTGCGGCAACTTCCAGGACCGCTGGGTGGAGCTGCTGGCCCAGGAGAACAGCCCCTGCCTGTTCACCAAGGGTCTAAGCCGGGTGGACATGCCCGTGCGCCACGGCGAAGGCAAGTTCGTCTGCGATGACGACACCTTGCAAAAGCTGGAAGACCTGGGCATGGTGGCGGTGCGCTACGGCGACGGCAGGGGCAAGCCCGCCCAGGGACGCCGCCCGGCCAACCCCAACGGCTCGCTGAACGACATCGCTGGGATCTGCGATCCCAGCGGGCGGGTCTTCGGCCTGATGCCCCACCCCGAGGGCTATTACCGGGCCAGCCAGCACCCCGACTGGACCCTGCACCGGGAGCGGGCCCGCCGCAACGGCCAGGAGCCCGACCCCTTGGGTCCGGGCCTGGGCCTGGCCGTGTTCACCAACGCGGTGGCCGCCGCCCAGGAGACCCTGGCATGAGCCAAGCCTCCCCCGAACTGGCCTCCCTGCAGCCGGGCCAGGAGCTTGACGGCAGCTATCTGCTGTTGCGCTCCTCCATGGGCACCACCAAAAACGGCAAGCCTTACGGCACCTTGCGTCTGGGCGACCGGACCGGGGAGCTGGAGGGCCGCCTCTGGGACCAGGCCGAGGAGCTGCTGGGCTCCCTGGCTCCGGGTATGGTGGTGAGGGCCACCGGCCGGGTGGACTCCTACCAGGGCCGCACCCAGGTGGTGCTGCAAACCCTGGCCGAAGACCCCGACGCCGAACCGGCTTCTTTCCTGCCCGCCAGCCCTATTTCTTTGGACGAGCTGAAGGCCGGGCTGGCCGAGGCCCTGTCCTGGGTAAGCCAGCCGGACTTGAAGCAAATACTTGAGGCTTTCTTCCTGCGGGACGCCGAGTTCGCCGCCGCCTTTGAGCGCGCTCCGGCGGCCAAGGGAGCCCACCACGCCTATGTGCACGGACTTTTAGAGCATACGGTGAGCACCGCCCGCTCGGCCCGCGCCCTGGCTGGGCTGTATCCGGCGGACCTGGAGCCCCAGGTGCTCATCGCCGGGGCCCTGCTGCACGACGTGGGCAAGGTCAAGGAGCTTACCCTGGGCCCGCCCATCGACTACACTGACCAGGGTCGCATGGAAGGCCACCTGGTGCTGGGCCTGCGCATGCTCGAAGCCAAACTGGCGGGGATAAAGGATTTCCCGCCCAACCTGGCCGAACATCTTCGGCACATGATTATCAGCCACCACGGGGCCTACGAGTTCGGCAGCCCGCGCAAGCCCAAGACCGCCGAGGCCCTGGTTTTGAACTTTATCGACGATTTGGACGCCAAGATGGCCATGGCCGGAGCCGCCCGCCGGGAAGCCGGGCCGGGCCATTGGAGTCAGTACCACCGTTTGTTGGAGCGCTTCCTCTACACCGGCCCCGGCCCCCTGGAGGGCCTGGAGCCCGGCGAGGAGGTTCCGCCCGCGCCCGAAGCCCAGGCCGAGGCCGCGCCACCGGCGCAAAACGAAGCCGAGGCGGCCCCCCGTCCGGCCAAGCGCAAGAAGCGCCCCGAGCCGCCCGAGGAAACCACCCCGGACCTTTTCGGCGGGGCGGACCAGGGAGAGGCCTAGATGGCGGTGGAAGAAGTCAAAGTCGTGCCGCCCTTCATCACCCTGGAGGGCGGCGAGGGAGTGGGTAAGAGCACCCAGCAGCACATGCTGGTGCGCCGGGCTCGGGGCCTGGGCCTTACCGTGACCGGCACCCGGGAGCCGGGGGCCACCCAGTTGGGCGCCTCGGTGCGCGATCTGTTGACCACCCCGGGCAACGACCACCCCGGCCGGCGCTCGGAGCTGTTTTTGTACCTGGCCGACCGGGCCCAGCACGTGGAGCGGGTCATCGCCCCGGCTCTTGATGGGGGCCAGGTGGTGATCTGCGACCGCTTCGCCGACTCCAGCGAGGTGTACCAGGGCCGGGCCCGGGGCCTGGGAGTGGAGTGGGTGCGCCGACTCAACCACTGGGCCTGCGGCGAGGTGTGGCCCGATTTGACTATTCTGCTGGACCTCGATCCGGGCCAGGGCCTGAAGCGAGTAACCAAGCGCCAGGGCGAGCTGGGCCTCACCCCGGACCGGCTGGAGGCCGAGGGCCAGGAGTTTCACCAGCAGGTTCGCCAGGGGTTTTTGGACCAGGCTGCGGCCGAGCCGGAGCGCATCAAGGTGGTGGACGCCTCCATGCCTCAGGACGAGGTGGCCTTGGCCGTTTGGGCCCTGGCTGAACCTTTGCTCAAGGAGTTCAAGCGCTTGGCGGCGTAGAGCATCATGCGGTTAACCGGTGTCATAGGCCAGCGCCGAGCGGTGGCCCAACTGGAAGGCGAGATCGCCGCACAGCGCCTGGCCCATGCCTACATGTTCGTGGGCCCCAGCGGCGTGGGACGCGCCACCACGGCCCAGGCCATGTTCGCGGCGGTGAACTGCACCGAGCCAACCCCGGAGGGACCCTGCGGCGCGTGCGGCTCTTGCCACCGTCTGGCCGCCGGAACCCATGAAGACTTTCTGGTGCTGGCCCCGCCCAGCGAGGCCCGCTCCAGCCAGATCAAGGTGGAGGCGGTGCGCGAGGCCATCCGGGCCACCGGTTTCGCCCCCTTCGGCGGGGGCAAGCGTATGATCCTGATAAAACAGGCCGAGCACCTGAACCCGGCCAGCGCCAACGCCCTACTTAAGACCCTGGAAGAGCCGCCGCCCAACAATATTTTGGTGCTCACCGTGGGCGACGCCAAGGAGCTGTTGCCCACCCTGGTCAGCCGCTGCCGCAAGGTCAGCTTCATGCCGCTGACCGCCGAGGAGATCGCCGCCGAGCTTGTGCGCCGGGGCGAGCCCGAGGCCGACGCCCGGCTCAAGGCGGGGCTGGCCGGGGGCAGCCTGGGCCGCGCCCTGCAACTGGACACCGCCGTATTGCAGGCCGACCTGGAGCGCCTGGTAAACCAACTCACCGCCGGAGGCCAAGCCCTGGAGGACTGGGGCTTTGCCGAGGACCTGGTGGGAACCCACCGGGGCAGCGGCGGCATCGACCGCGAGGGCATCAGCCAGGCCCTGGACCTGCTGGCCCTTTACTTTCGCGACGCGGCGGTCACCGCCGCCGGGCGGGGCCAAATGGCTTGGCTGCCCGGACCCACGGCGGAGCTGAATATCGCCGACGCCTGCCGGGCCTTTGCCCAGGTGCGCCGAACCCAGGGACAAATCCTGGGCAACGCCGCGCCGGAGCTGGCCATGGTGGTGTTATTGGCGGGTCTAAAGGAGGCCCCAAAGCATGCCTAAGGTAGTGGGAGTCCGCTTTTCCCGCGGCAGCAAAATATACGACTTCGACGCCGGTTTGTTCGTCCTGAAACCCGGCGACTTCGTCATCGTGGACACCGAGGCCGGCCTGGCCCTGGGCGAGATCACCCGTGGGCCTCGGGCCCAGCCCGATCCGCCCGAGGGCGGCGAGGCCCCTCCGCTCAAGCAGGTGTTCCGCCTGGCCACTCCGGAAGACCTGGAGCAGCAGACCCAGAACACGGTGCTGGAAAAAGAGGCCTACCGCTACTGCCAGGAGCGCGTAACCGCCCGCAAGCTGGACATGAACCTGGTCAAGGTGGAGTGCCTGTTCGACCGCACCAAGATGATCTTCTTCTTCACCGCCGAGGGGCGCCTGGACTTCCGGGAGCTGGTGCGCGACATGGTGGGACGCCTGCGCACCAGGGTGGAGATGCGCCAGATCGGGGTGCGCCACGAGGCCAAGCTTCTGGGCGGCCTGGGCTCCTGCGGCCGGGAAATCTGCTGCGCCACCTTCCTCAAGGACTTCGAGCCGGTGAGCGTGAAGATGGCCAAGGAGCAGAACCTCTCGCTGAACCCCACCAAGATCAGCGGGCTCTGCGGCCGCCTGATGTGCTGCCTCACCTACGAGTTTGAAACCTACAAGGCCCTCAAGAAGGACCTTCCCAAGCTGGGCAAGCGCCTGAACCTGGCCGACGGCCGCGAGGCCAAGGTCATCCGCCAGAACGTTTTGGAAAAGCGGGTGACCCTGTACATCCCCGGCGAGGGCGAGTTGGCCGTGGGGCCCGAGGAGCTGGCCAGCCTGCTGACCCGGCCCCCGGAGCAGGCTCCCCCGCCCGCCACCAACGACAACAGCGCCAACCAGGCGAAACCTGCCGCCCCCGGCCCCACCGATCAGGACCAGCCCAACGCGCCGGAGTCCGAGGCCACGGGCGGCAAACCCGCCTCTTCTCGCCGGCGGCGGCCGCGCCGCCGGGGCAAAAAGGGACCCAAAACCACATGAGCCAGCCGTTTTACATCACCACCCCCATCTACTACGTGAACGCGGAGCCCCACCTGGGCCACGCCTACACCACCATAGTGGCCGACGTGGCCTCGCGCTTCCACCGCCTGGCCGGGGACGAGGTGCGCTTTCAGACCGGCACCGACGAGCACGGAGACAAGATCGCCCAGGCCGCCCAGGAGCGGGGGGTGACTCCCCAGCAGTACGCCGACCAGATCAGCGGCAAGTTCCGCCACCTTTGGCCCGAGCTGCACATAACCAACGACAAGTTCATCCGCACCACCGACGCGGACCACAAGCAGGTGGTGACCAGCATCCTGCAAAAGGTCTACGACGCGGGCGACATCTACTTCGCCAAGTATGGCGGCCACTACTGCGTGGGCTGCGAGCGCTTCCTCACCGAGCACGAGATGGTGGACGGCAAGTGCCCGGACCACGGCACGGTGCCGGTTTATCAGGAAGAAGAGAACTACTTCTTCCGCATGAGCAACTACACCAGTGAACTCAAGGCCCACATCGAGGCCCACCCGGACTTCATCCGGCCCGAGCGCTACAAGAACGAGGTGTTGGCCATGCTGGAGCAGGGGCTGGAGGATCTGTGCATCAGCCGCCCCAAGACCCGCCTGACCTGGGGCATCGACCTGCCCTTTGACCCGAATTACGTCACCTACGTGTGGTTCGACGCCCTGATCAACTACCTCACCGGCCTGGGCTGGCCGGACGGCGACAACATGGCCAAGTTCTGGCCCGGCGCCCAGCACCTCATCGCCAAGGACATCCTGAAGCCCCACGCCATCTTCTGGCCCACCATGCTCATGTCCCTGGCCAGGGCCGAGGGACGCCCGGCCCAGGAATACCTGTACCAGCACCTGAACGTGCACGGTTACTGGAACGTGGACCAGGCCAAGATGTCCAAGAGCCTGGGCAACGTGGTGCGCCCCCTGGAGCTGGCCGAGATCTACGGGGTGGAGGCCTTCCGCTATTTCCTGATGCGCGAGATGTCCTTCGGCCTGGACTCCAACTTCAGCGAGCAGGCCATGGTGGAGCGCTACAACGCCGATTTGGCCAACGACCTGGGAAACCTTTTCTCCCGAGTGCTGACCCTGCTGCACAAATTCCGGGGCGGGGTGGTGCCCCAGGGAATAATTCCATCAAGCGAAGAAGAGGATTGGCCGCTGCCTGAGGGAACAATTCATGCCGGTGTCCATCCCGATGATGTTTCGCCGGGCTCTCCTCTCTGGATTTCCCCAGGGCAATTGCACTTCATGGCAGCGGAGAGAACGTATGCTTACGAAAACGAAATACGCGCGTTCGCATTTCACGAGGGGCTCCGGTGGGTTTGGCAGATCATTAGCGCCACAAATAAATTTGTAGTTATTCATGCGCCTTGGTCGCTAGCGAAAGACCCACAAAAAGCCACGGAGCTAGACCAAGTTCTTTTCACCCTTACCCAACTCCTGGCCGATATAGCCGTTCTCATTTGGCCGGTAATGCCCGAAACAGCTGAAAAAATGGCAGGAGTATTGGGGCTGCATTCCATCGCGCCGGGCATGCTGGAAAAAATCAAGGCTAACGAGCCGCTTCTTCCCGTTGGCACCCAGACCCACCAGCCGCCCGCCCTGTTCCCGCGCATCGACACCAAGAAGGTGCAGGCCAAGGCGGCCAAGGCCGAGCAAAAGGCCGATACCAAGCCCGCCCCCCAGGCCGCCGAAGAGCCGACCGAGATCAGCATCGAGCAGTTCGGTCAGGTGAAGCTGAAGGTGGCCACGGTGCTGGCCGCCGAGCGCATCCCCAAGGCGGACAAGATTCTCAAGCTGACCCTGGACGCCGGGGAGGACGAGCCCCGCACCGTGGTGGCCGGGGTGGCCCAGCACTACACGCCCGAGGAGTTGGTGGGCATGCAGGTGGTCATCGTGGCCAACCTCAAGCCCGCCAAGCTACGGGGCATCACCAGCCAGGGCATGGTCCTGGCGGCGGTGGGGCAAGACGGCCTGTGCGTGGTCTCGCCCAGTAAGCCCACCCCTCCGGGCAGCCAAGTGCGCTAAGGGCCGGGGAACAACCAGCGCCTGCCCCAGCTCAAAAGGATGATCTTATGACCGCGTGCAAGGAGTCCATGGCCCGCCGCGCCTGCCTGCTCATTTTGCTGGCCCTGCTGGGCCTTTGCCTTAGCGCGCCGGCCTGGGCGGCGGACGTGCAGGAGGCCAAGGCCCAAGCCCAGGCCCTGCACTGGCTGCAGCTCTTGGGCAAGGGCGACTACCTGGCCGCCTACCAGCTGTGCGCGCCGGTGCTGCAAAAGGCGGCCACCCCGGCCGAGTGGCAAAAGCTCATGAGCGAGCTGGCCGCCAAGACCGGCCCGGCCAAAAGCCGCAAGCTGTTGCACAGCCGCCCGGCCAAGGACCTGCCCGGCGCGCCCAAGGGCGATTATTACCTGCTGGTGTACGAGCCGGGCTTTAGCAAGCTGCCCAAATTGTTGGAGCAGGTGGCCATGCTCAAGGGCGGCGACGGCCAGTGGCGGGTGGCGGGCTATTATTTGAAGTAGGTCGGCGCGGACGGGCCGCAGAGCGCGAAACGAAATTTTATCTTGGTGTAGGGGCGGGGTTTATCCCCGCCCCTCTTCTTTTTATGAGGAGCATCTCATAAGAGATGCTACGTGGCGATCTTCGCCTTCCCCCAGGCGGGGAGGTGTCGTGTCTGATGAGCGCGGACATGACAAGGGAAAAGGAAGATTGCCACGGCCGGGCAGACCAAGCGGCCCTGCCTCGTGGGCATTGGCCGCTGCCCGGCCTCGCAATGACGACTATTGGCTGGAATGGAGACGGGGCGGGATGGGGGTGCCTTGCTCGGGCCTTGGAGTCTGCACGGGAGCTTCTCCCGCGAACAGAGATTGCTTCGTCGCTTCGCTCCTCGCAACGACAAGGGAATTGTTGGGTTTCGCTTCGCTCTACCCAACCTACGCCAATCTATAATTTTGCCAAGAACAACCACCGGAACATATTCGCGGCACAGCCAGGCACCGCAGGGCAAGGCGGCAGGCGAGCGAGGGACGCAGGGGTAGCAGAGCCTACCCCGAGGACCGAGAGACGCCGACAACACAGCCAAGCGGAGTCTGGCGCAGCCGCGCGGCACAGGCAGAGGCGGTGGGCAAGGCGTCCGGCAAGCGAAAGCCGGAGGCGTAGCCTAAGCTACGTCGAGGCCTAAGCGATGTCGGCAACGCCGCCCACGGGCAGCTGACGAAGCCGCCCACCCAGGCACCTAGCCCCGAACGAAGGCCCAAGCCAACTCAAGCTCCTCCACGTTGAAGTAGCGCTCGGTGATCCCCCTCTTGGCATTGGCCATGATCAGGTTGTCCATGGTCACCAGGCTCTGGGCCATCTGGCTGTCGCCCACCACCGCGATTCGCTCCAGGTTGTCCCTTCGGTGCAGGGTGCGGCGGCAGTCCTCGATGTAGTTCTCCAGGGGAACCTTGCTCAGGTCCAGGCGGTCCAGCCTTATGAGCATGTTCAGCCGGCCCCCGGCCTGGGCCAGCCACTGGTCCAGGATTTGGTCAAAGGCTTCCACGTCCTTTTTGGAATAGGTGCGCAGCACCTCCACCGCCAAAACGCGGTCCCCGCTTTCCGGCATCACCTTGAACATGTCGTTTTCTCCCCTCGCGTGCCCGCCCCATGATCGTTCATCCTGTCAAATACTAACCTGAAACGCGGCCAAGGGACAGCCCCGCCACCCAATGTTCACCAACCCGTGGGGCCGCAAAAAAGCCCCCGGCCCGGAGGGGCCGGAGGCGTGAAACCGGTTATGGGCGGGGCTCCTTAGATGACCCCGGCGATGGACTGGGCGATGCCCTGGCGCAGGGCGGGGTAGGCCTCGGGCCACTCCAGGTTGGTCTTGCGGGCGGTGGAGATTATGCGGGTCTGGTACTTCTTCATGCCGCTGGTGCTGGCCGACTGCTGGCTGACCGTGGTCTGGCCGGTGCCCTGCTGCAGGCGGGTGTTGAAGGTCTGGGAGGTGGGCGAGGCCCCGCGCTCGGAGATCTGCAGGTCGGTGACCACCGCGTAGGTGTTCACCTTGACCATGGCCCCGCTGATGAGCTCGGCCGCGCCGCCGGCCACCGCGCCGATGGCCGCCCCGGCTCCGGCACGGCTGCCGCCCAGCACCGCGCCGATGGCCCCGCCCGCGATGGGCCCGCCGAAGCCGGCCATGGAGGCCTTCTCCAGGGCCGACTCATCGGTCAGGCCCACGGAGAGCACGTTGGCTTGCAGCCAGTAGTGGGCCTGGTTGGGATCGTCCACCACCCTGAAGCCCTTGGCCTGCACCGCGGCCACGATGTCCGGTTGCAGGTTGAACTGCTTGTCCGTGGTGTTGCGCACCTGGATAAACACGGTGCGCTGGGCCGGGGGCACCGGGTCCATGAAGATGGAGGCGCTCATCTTGTTTTCCACCTTCAGGTCGGCGTAGCGGATGCCGGTGTAGGTGGCGGCGCAACCGGCCAAAAGGGCCACGACCCCCAGACAGGCGGCCAAAATCGTCAGGCGGTGCACTTTGCTGAACATATGATTCCTCCTTATGGTCTCGGCGCGCCGGGAAGATTCCCCCCGGACCGGCCGTTTCGGACCCATGGTGAGCCATGCCGGGAAATGGTCCCCGGTGCTACTGCGTGGCCCTAATTATGGCCCACTCGGGCCGTTCTGAAAAGGGTAAGCTTTTCGCGCCCGCCGGATTTTTGGGCGTACGCTCAAAATAATTCTTGACAGGGTGGCGGCCCCGCCTTAAGTTATGGTCATAGGCTCATAACTATTTGGAGGAGTCAATGCCCAGACCCAGACGCTGCCGCCGAGTATACGCCGAGCCCCCGGCCCGCCGTTTCGGCCCCTACGACCGCCCCCCCGCCGGGGAGGTGGTGTTGCCGGTGGAGGGCCTGGAGGCCCTGCGCCTGGCCGAGGTGGAGGGGCTGGACCAGGAGGAGGCGGCCGCCCTCATGGGAGTGAGCCGTCAGACCTTCGGGCGGGTGCTGGCCGCGGCGCGCACCGGCGTGGCCCGGGCCCTGAACGGCGGCATGGAGTTGGTGGTGGCCGGTGGCGACTACGAGCTGGTGCCCCCCGGACCGGGCCGAGGCAGAGGCCATGGGCGCGGCGGCGGGGGCGGCATGGGACGGGGCATGGGACGAGGACGCGGAGGCCGTCAAGGCGGCGGCCCCGCCCAAGAATGAAACACCAAGGCAAAGGAGAAAGATATGCCTGGATTCAATGGAAGAGGACCTGTGGGCCAAGGGCCCATGACCGGCGGAGGCCGGGGACGTTGCAGCGGAGATGCCTACGCCGGACAAGGCGCGGCCTGGAGAGCCCCCACGGCCTATGGCCAAGGACGGGGACGGGGCATGGGCCCCTGCGGCGGCGGCCGGGCCAATGGCCGGGGACGCGGCCGGGGCATGGGCCAGGGCATGGGCTATGGCCAGGGCTACGGCCAAGCGGCCATGGGCCCCATCGCCCAGGATCTGCAAGCCGAGGCCGATCAGCTGCGGCGGCGTTTGGCCCAGGTGGAAGCCCGCCTGGAGAGCCAGGGGCCGGGCCAGGAATGATCACTTTCAGCCGACTCCCCAAGGGAGGTGATAGGTATGCCATTTAGAGACGGAACCGGACCCCGCGGTCAAGGACGCGGCACCGGCAAGGGCCAAGGGCCCTGCGGCGGCGGCAAGAACCGCCAAGACAGGCGCGGCAAGAGCCAGGGTCAGGGCCAAGGCGGACGCGGCGGCAAGAGCCAAGGCGGACGCGGCGGACAGGACCAGGGCCGACGCGGCCAAGGCGCCTAAGATACCAGGAGCCGGTCAAGCGATGACCCATCCCTTGACCTGAGCCCTTTTCAACCCCCCGGGCCTCCCCTCACGGAGCGGCCTGGGGGCGATCTTTATTAGCCGATCACTCAAGGGGCGTCCATGAGCCCGGAACAGCAAAATCACCATCAGTCGCGCGGCCCCAGCTCCTACGCCATGCAGGATCCCGAGCGCCTATGGCAAATCCTGGACCCGCGCCCCGGCCAGAGCCTGGCCGACTTAGGTTGCGGACCGGGGGACTACGCCCTGGAGGCCGCCAAGCGGGTGGGCCCCGGCGGGCGGGTGTGGGCCTTGGACCGCGACCCGCGCCTGCTGGCCGCCCTGGCGGATGAGGCCCAGGCGCGGGGCCCGGAGAACCTCGCCACCCTGGCCGCCGACCTGCGCGAACCACTACCCCTGCAAAGCCAAACCGTGGACCTGTGCCTGCTGGCCACGGTGCTGCACGTCATCAAATACACCCTGGCTGACGGCCGCCTGTTGCGCGAAATTTCCCGTGTGCTGCGGCCCGGCGGCCGCCTGGCGGTGCTCAATTGCTCCATGGCCGATCTTTCCTTCGGCCCGCCCGCCCATCTGCGCATCACCCCGGAGGAGCTGGACGAGCTGGTGCGGCACCACGGATTCGCACGCCTGAGCCTGGAGAACCTGGGCTTCAACTATCTGGCGATTTACCACAAAAAATGACCGGCGAACGGGGTTGCCGTCCGCCGGTCCCGGGTCCCTTGGAAGGGAGGGGCTGTGAAGCCCCTTGGAGGGATCGTCACCGACCGGGTAAACCCGGCCTGATGGAATAGTTCGTTATCTCTTGCTTGCCAATACCCCGTCGCCGCGCAGGCGCCAGCGATTCAGGGATTTTTCCACGTAAGAAGCATCGGGTCCGGCCACGCCCACGGGGCGGGGCTCGCCGTATTCCTCTTTGGGCTTCTTGGCGGCTTTGGCTTTCACTTTTTGCTCGCTCATAATTCCCCTCTCCCGCGCCACGGCGCACCGCGAGGCCGCCATTGGCGCTCTATGACGGCCGAGGCCGCCGGAGAATGGGGCCTACAGCCCGTTCTCCTTGGCATAAGCCTCGGCGAACTCCACAATATCCTCCTCGGAGGCTCCGCCGTCGATCTGGAACCAAGAGTCGGAATAGAGGATCTTACCCAGGATGGCCAGAGCGCCGGCCACGTAGGTGCGGCCGACACCGGGCTCCACCTCGTTGGGGTCGCTGATTTCGCCGTCCTGGACCTTATGCACGATATCCACCAGGTTCTGGTGGTGACCCTGGGCGATCTGCATGATCAGCTTGTCCTCGTAGTCCACGATGGAGCTGTACATGCCGGCCCGCTCCAACATGATCATGTAGATCTGGTTGAGCGGATCACGCCACGGGGTGCCGTTACTGATGTTGGACAAGCCGTTGGTGCTCTTGGCGCCGGGGCAAATGTCCTGGAGCATCATCATGAACGTAAGGTTGTTCATGAGCTGCTCTTGCTGGATGTTCACGGGAGTGATGATGGGGTCAACGAACAGTTTCTCGTTGTCGATGCCCAGCTCGTTGGCCGCGTAGCACAGCTCCACGCAAAGAGCGGCGCGCTCGTTCTCGTCGCGGGGCAGACCGTCGGGGCCCCAGAGCAGAGCCACCGCCTCGGCTTTGTACTTGGCCACTATGGGCCACATGACGGTGTAGCGCTCGGGACGGGCCATTACCGAGTTGACCAACGCGGTGCCCTTGTGCACCTCAAGGCCGGCCTCGATGGCTTCGATGTTGCTGGTGTCCAGGGCCAGGGGGATGTCGGGCACCACTTCCTGAACCGTCTTGACCACCCACTGCATCAACTCGGGGCCGCCCTTGCGTGCCGGGCCCAGGTTGATGTCGATGTAGTCCACCTTGGCGGCTTTTTCGGCCAAGGCGTAGCGCTGGATCGGCTCGGGATTGCGGTCCTTGAACGCCTGACCAATCTCTTTTTTGATTACGTTTAGGTTCTCGCCAATGGTCTTCATGTTAACCCTCTCTGCTCGGGGAACAGCCGACTAGTTGCCGGGCGTCCACTCCTTGAGGAACTTGGTCAAGTGCGCTGCCTCGCGGGGGCCCACCTGGATGTTCCAACCGGGCAGCTCCTCCTCCACGTCACCGGCGATGGCCGCGGCGTAGCCGGGGATCACCAGGGATTTGTGATTGATCTTCTCTTCGATGCCGATCTTCTTGACGAACATGCCCACATCGTCGCCGGAGAATTTGCCGGCCGCCCACGCGGTCATGACGCTGAGTCCCTCGGTGTCCTTGATGAGTAGCCACGCGGGCACGCGGGAGGACTCGATCTCGCCGCTGACGATGAAGTAGGTCAGCGAGAAGTTGGTGGTGATGAGCAGAGGGCTGTCCGGGTTGGGTCCACCGATCTCGTAGATGCCCTCGTTCTGGGTCATGGGCCGCTGGGGGTCGGTGTAGATGTTGAGCCGCTCCAGCAGAAGCGGGAACACCGCCTCGGCGGTCAGGTCGTCCAGGACGATGATACCGGCGTACTTGGCCACCAGCATGGCCGCGGCCACGACCTGCTCGCCCATGTCCTCGCCCAGCGCGCTGGCGAAGCAGATGGTGGGGAAGCCCAGGGTGCGGTTCTGCTGCAGCAGGGCCGAGCGCCGGATGGCGATCTGGTCCTGGAACAGGCCGGCGAGGTCGCGGGCGCCGCTGTCGATGACCAGGTCCTTGTGGCCGGCCCCGGTCAGCTCGTCGCTCAGCGCGATCACCTCGTCGATGTCCACCGCCTTGATGCCCAGGGGAAGGCCCAGCTCGCCGGCGATGGCGCTCATTTTGTCGGCGTTGGCGTTGGTGGCGCCGTAGATCAGGGGGTGCTTGTCCTTCATGGCCTTGGCCACCGGGGCCATGACCTCGGGATCTTCGCAGGCCAGGATCAACGACAGGTCGCTGTTTTCCACCACTGCCTTGGCGGCGGCTTCGAACTTGGCGGCGTCGCCGCTGACGCACTCCAGGAACACCAACTCCGGACGCAGGTTCAGGCCGACGCGCTCATACTGGAACTCGGCCCATTTCTTGACCTTGCCCGCGATGTCCTCGTCGGTGTCCTTGATGCGGCCGGCGATGCCCGGAGCGTTGAAGAAGGTTTTTTCGTGGCGGAACAAGACGGTCTCGCCGCCGATCTTAACTGCGGTGTCGCCGCTGCCCACGGTTAGTGGCCGAATGGGGGGAGCGCTGGCCTCGGCCAGTTGCTCGCGCGCTTCATCGGATACGTAGGGGCAGGAGTCCAGTTCCGCCTTGCCTGCCGCCAGGTTCATGGCGAAAGCCAAGCAAGTGGGCACCCCGCACTCACCACAGTTGGTTTTAGGCAGAAGTTTGAAGATTTGAATTCCAGTCAGGGCCATGGTCCACTCCTCTCCGAGGAACCCGCTTGTATCGTTCAACGTTGATTTGGGGCCCCAACCAGGGGCCCCAAATCAACTTGGTTCATTTAGCCGGTGATGGGGTCCATTTCCATTGCGGGGTGACCCACCTTCTGCAGGTACTCCAGCACGGTAGCCTCATCGATGCCTACGGTCTCATCGGCGATCTTGTCGAACAGATCGGGCACGCCCATCTCTTGGCCGCGGCGCTTGATGCCCTCGGCCAACTCTTCCTTGAGGCTCTTGGGCATCCACACCATGCGCAGCAGGCCACCGTCGCCGACGATGTACTTGCGCTGCACGATGTTGTACTTGGAGTGACCCACGAAGCCCGGGGAGCTCTGACCGCCGCCCATGACGCCCGCCAGGGTGGTGAACTTCATGCCGCAGGGGGTCTCGCCGGTGTAGTCGCGGTGCACGGTCATGACGCCGTTGCAGCCGGGCAGCACCGCGGCGATGCACTCGCAGCAACCGCAGGTGGTCATGGGCTCGATGAGCAGGCTGTAGAAGTTGTAGCTTTCCACCGCCCCGCGCGACGCCTTGGACACGAAGTCGTTGACGCCCTTCCAGTTCCCCAGAACCGGGTCCAAGCACTCGCCCTTTTCGATGGGCTGGTTGGGGCCGGTGGGGTTGATCTCAAAGGAAGCCTTGCAGTCGAACCAGTTGTAGGCGCCGCAAAGGCCGGTGCGCTCAGGGCTGACCACGCACACGTGGGTGGGCGCGAAGCTCTGGCACAGGGTGCAGGAGTAGTAGGTCTCCACACCCTCGTCGGTCATGTTCTCCACGCGCTCGTCGCGGGTCTTATAGGCCGCGCGCGCCTTCTTGGTGAACTCTTCCACGTCCTTGGGCTCGGTGTAGATGACCACCTCGACCTTGTCCAAGATGCTGCCGAAGTCCTTGTGGAACATGTCGTGCAGGATCTGGCCGAAGTGCTTGATGGTGAAGCCCTTCTCCACCGCCGGACGGCCCAGGCGCACCCAGGCGATGTCGCGCTGGCCGATGTGCATTACGCCCTGGGCGTAGTTGATCAGGTGGTGAATCTGGCGCTCCAGGATGGGCTCGAAGTCGGCCTGCATCTTGCGTCCGGCCACCTTCACCGAAATGCCCATGGGCAAACGGCCGCCCTTGTCGCCCAGATCGGCGAGGTCCTTACCGATTACGGTGACCTTACCGTCCTCGGTTTCGTCCATCTCCGTCATTTCCACCAGCTCGGTCATCTGGGTCTTGCCGCCGCCGAACTCCACGAACAGGTCGTCCTTGCGGATGCGCTCACCCTCGAAGGCCGCGCCGTAGCTGAGCGGGATGTCCACCTTGGTGATGACGGTCTTGAGGCCGCGAACCTCCACGGACTTCTGCACCATCTCGTGGGGGCCGATGTTGGCCACCACGTGCTCGTAGGTGCACACGCCGGTGGGAAGGATCTCGGGGATGTCGGTGTCGGCGATGGTGGGGAAGCCCCAGTTAACGCAACCGGCCGCGTTGGCGGCCCACTCGGCGTTAACCTCGCCCAGCGCGTTGACAAAGGCGAACACGCGGTCTTTGTTGTACTGCAGGATGCGGCGGTAGTCGCCGGGTTTTACGCCGCCGAAGGCCATGGCCGCGCGGTTGGCGAAGCCAAGGGCGAAGACCGCGGCGCTGATGTCGGGGCCGAAGGGCACCAAGCGGGTGCCCCACCCGACCTGAACGTCGGACTCCACCAATTGCTCGGTAAAGGTGGTGCCGCTTTGGTTGGCGGCCATGAACACGTACAGGTTGCGCCGCTGATACTCCTCGGCGATCTCCTTGGCCAGCTCCGGGGTGGGAGCCGCGCCCACGATGGCCGCGAAGCCCGGAGCGGAGCCGTCAACGAACTCCACGCCGCGTTTACGCATGACCACGTCGTCGGCCGCGCCCAACCAGATCTTGCTCTTGGCCCAGTCCACCTTGCCCTCGGCGTCCTTGACCACCTCGCACTCCTCGGAGTGCAGGTAGAACTCGGGATCGTCGACGTAGCGGATGGCTTCGGCGATTTCCTCGGCGAACAGGGCGGCCATGCCCGCGTCGAGCAATGGGCCCAGGTAGGGGAGGTGGGTGGCGCGCTGCACGTGGGCGGGCAGCAGGCTACGGGCGACCTCCAAGGGCCGTTTGGCGCTGGCCAGGTCCTTTACCGGGATGCCCAGCAGGGAATAGATGATGGGAAGGAAGTAGCCGGTGTTGGGGAACTCCAGCTTTTGCTCGGGTCCGTACTGCTCCACGGCGCGTTTGTACAGGCCCTCTACCTTGGTCACAATATTGTATGCGCCTTGGATGGCGGCAAATGCGACTAACTTGGACATTTCTTATGGTCCCCTTTCTCCCTAGCGGGCCTACGCCGCGTCCAGCTTCTGCCGGTCGGCCATGTCCATAAGCACGCGCTCCTTCTTCTTGTCCAGGCCCAGAGCGGCGCGCTTCTTGTCGATATGGGCGATCATCTTCTTGGCGTGCTCGTAGGGATCCTCTTCCAGGTCCCACATGCCGCCGTAGATGTTCTCCAGCTCCTCGAACAGGTGCTTCTGGAAGCGCGGCGCGCCGGTTACCGGCAGGCCCACCCCGAAGATGGTGTACACACCGCTGGCCACGAAGTAGTGACCGATGCTGATGGCCTTCTCGCTCATCCACTCGGGGGCGGAGCCGGCCGCGGGCAGGTCGCTGATGTCCTTGCCCAGGCCACCGGCCTTGACCACCTGGGTGGCGGCCATGAGGATGCGGCTGTTGTCCACGCACGATCCCATGTGCAGCACCGGCGGGATGCCCACCGTCTCGCAGACCTCGGCCAGGCCGGGACCGCAGTAGACCGCCGCCGACTCGGGGGTCAGCAGGCCGGCCTTGCCGCAGGCCATGGCGTTACAGCCGGTGGTCAGGACGATGACGTCGTTCTTCAGAAGCTCCTTCACCACGATCAGGTGGGCCGAGTCGTGCATGGTGCGGGCGTTGTTGCAGCCCACCACGCCGCCGATACCCCGGATGCGGCCGTTGATGATGTTGTCGTTCAGGGGAACGTAGGAGCCGCGGAAGGTGCCGCCCAGGTGATACTTGATGGCCTCCTGGCTGAAGCCCACCACCATCTTTTCCTTGACGTTGGGAATCAACACGTCGGCGCGGCGGTTGGGGAAGTTGTCGATGGCTTCCTTGACGATGCGCTTGGCGTCTTCCAGGGCGTGGTGCTCATCGAACTCGATGTGCAGGGTGTTGCCCGACTCGATCATGGCCCGGGGGTTGGTGGTGATCACCTTGGTGTGGTAGCAGTCGGCCACGTTGGCGATGTTTTCCATGATGCACTGTACGTCCACCACCATGGCGTCCACCGCGCCGGTTACGATGGCCAGTTCCTGCTGCAGGAAGTTACCCGCGATGGGCAGGCCGTGGCGCACCAGAATCTCGTTGGCGGTGCAGCACATGCCGGCCAGGGTGATGCCGTGGGCGCCCTTGGTCTTGGCGTAGTCCAACATCTCCTGGCTCTGGCTGGCCACCACGATCATCTCGCTCAACAGAGGCTCGTGGCCGTGCACGATGATGTTGACGTCTTCTTTTTTCAGCACGCCCAGGTTGATCTCACCCTGGGTGGGGTAGGGGGTGCCGAACATGATGTCCTGCAGGTCGGTGGCGATCATGGAGCCGGCCCACCCGTCGCCGATGGCGGCGCGGGAGCACTGCTTGACGATGTTGCGGTAGTCCTGGTCCACGCCCATGTGGGTGCGGTGCATGATCTCCACGATCTCGCGGTCGATGCCCCGGGGCACCACATCCAGTTCTTTCCACAGCTCGTAGCGGGCTTCGGGAGCGCGCTTGGCGTAGTAGATCTCGCCTTCCTGCTTGCCCCACTCGCCCAGGGCCTTTACGCCCACTTCGGTGGCGATCTGGTAGATGTCGCGCTCCTGCTCGACCTTCACGCCGTCTTCGCCTTCCACCATCACCGTGGTGGGCACGTCGAAGTCGGGCGCGATCTCCAGAAGCTTCTCTACGTCCTTGATTCCGTAATCCTTGGTTTCTTGGCGAGCGGCGGCCAAGAATACTTCGGCCACGCCCCGGCCGTGGTCGCTGTGGGCGGCGGCGCCGGCGGCGACCATGCGGGCGAAGTTACGGGCGGCGATGGTCTCGGCGGTGGCCCCGCACAGACCCTTGCGGGTGTCCTTGCCCTCAATGCCATTTTTGGGCAGGGGCAGGCGGCAGGGGCCCTGGGAGCAGATCTTGCAACAAGTTCCCTGCACGCCGATGTTGCAGGGCTTCATGGTTAGGGCCCGGTCGAAAATGGTTTCGACGCCATCGGCTTGGGCCTTGGCCAGCATCTGAATGGTGGCCGGGTCGACGCTGACTTCCTTGGGATTGGCCTTTTTATCCTTCTTGGATGCGGCCGTCACCTTGATCTCGTCTGCCGACATCAGAGGTTCCTCCTCTTCTTTAATGGGGGTTGGCGGTTCCCCTCTCCATAAAACTCTGTTGACTGACGTACGCTCAAACAACCGAAGCCGGTGAGCGCTGTTATATCGTTTGTCTGATGCACCCCCCTCGGGGCCCTCGCCTCTCCCTTTTCCCGGCGCCTATCGCGGCCGGGGGTGGGAGAGGGCTCCACGCCTCCTCCTATATACGAAGACCGGCCCACCCCCGCGGGTGGGCCAGGATTCCCTTATTTGCGCCGCACGCCGTCGCCGCGCAGGCGCCAACGGGTCAGGGTCTTGAGGATGTAGACCGCATCGGGACCGGCCACGCCCACGGGACGGGGCTCACCGTATTCCACGCCCTCTTCGGCCTCAAAGCCCTCGTGCTCTTTGGCCAGGTGGGCCATGCGCTCTTCGCGCCGCTTGGCCCGCAGGGCCTCCAGCTCGGCCATCTCCTGGTCCTTCTTGGCCTTGCGGGCGGCGGCCTCCTCGGCTTCGGCCTTGGCCTTGGCGGCGGCTTCGGCTTCGGTGGCGGCCTTCTTCTTGGCCTCTTCGGCGGCGGCTGCCTTGGCGGCTGCTTCGGCCTTGGCCTTGGCATCGGCCTCGGCGTCCACGGCGGGCGCGGCCGGAGCGGCGGCGGCCGGGGCGGCCTCAGGCGCGGGCTTGGCCTCGGGCTTGGGCACGGCGGCCAGCTTGGGAGCGGCCTTGGGAGCGGCCTTGGGAGCCGCAGCCGGGGCGGCGGCGGGCTTGGGCGCGGCGGGCTTGGCCTTGGCGCCGGCCAGCATGGCAACCTTGGGACGGTCCACGGCGGCCTTCTCGGCGGCCGGGGCGCGCTCGGCCATCACCGCGTTGATGAAGGTCTTGACCAGCTTCACCGTCTCGGGGTGGCGCAGCAACAGGATGTCGCTTCCGGCCAGCAGACAGGCAATCGCCGTGGTGGCTTCCATGTAAACGCCGCGCTTCATGGCGTCGCCCAACTCGGGGGCGTCTTCCTGGGTCTGGTTGGCTTCCTTGCACTTCCAGACCTCGTTGCCCACGTTGTTGATCATGGGCAAAACCAGCTTGTCGTCGTCCTGCACCAGGGCGGCGGCCCGGATGCGCTCCATCACCGAATAGCCGTACTCCATGCCGTAGCCCAGGCCGCCGGTGGTGGGGTCGATGACCAGGCGGTCCAGGGACACGCCCAGGTTGCTCAGCAGGATGTTGAGCTGCTTGGCCAGGTTCACGTCGATGGGGCTGGAGGAGATAAGCGATTGGTCGTAGGCCAGGGCGGCCGCGCCGATCTGCTTGTGGTTGTCCTCGTCCACCGGGCCCAGCAGAAGGTTCTTGCCGGCGTAATCCTCGGCGATCTTCTTGAGCACCTCGGCGTCCTTGGCCGGGTTGGCGCTGCCCCAGACGATGACCGGCACGTTCACCGCGCCCAGGACCTTGCCCACCACTTCGCTGGCCGCCGCGGGAGAGGCGTCCAGGCCGTTGGGGTCGGTGGATTTGAGCTGCACCACGATGGCTTCGGCCCCGAACTCTTCCACGTTCTTTTTGGCCCAAGCCGCCGGATCGCCCAGCACGCCCGCAAAGGGAGCCTTGGCCGCCTCGGGCCACTCATTGGGCTCGAAGTCCCAGACTTCCATGGCGATGATGGGCTTGGTCGGGGTTTTGCCTTCCCAGGAATGGAAGGGGTAACAGGTTTCCCCGCCCACGGTAAGGGCTTGGTCCCCTTTGCCCAGCGTTACCTGTTTAATAGCGCCGGAGTATTTAATGGTTGGAATCTCAAAGGCCACAGCAATTCCCTCCAACTGAACAAGGGGATGTTCTCATCCCAAGTGTTAGGAATCAGTAAACTTAACCCAACGGGCGCCCTTCATGGCCCCCAGTGGAGAACCAGCGGTAACGGTCATTGTTTCCACTGTCGTGCTCAGCGCCTTGTGAGCGGTGGTACAATGCCCGGTTTAAAAAAATTGGCCTAGGCCAAAATGCTTACCATTTGAAACGCGTCCCACGCTACGCCAATAAAAAAAACGTGTCAAGAAAAAATGCATAACTGTCTGTAATCGCTGACTAGACCACATGAACCACCCCTCATGGGGCACCCCGCCTAGGCCTCGGCCTCAGCCATGACTTTGTCAAAAACCTTAAAAGCCGCACTCTTAGCAGGGCTTTCCATGGGCAGGGTGCTGGTGGGCAGACCCTTGAGGTCGTAATCGGCCAGCATGGGATCGTCGGGGATCATCCCGGCCAATTCCAGGCCCATTTCCTTTACCGTGGCCAGCAGCTCGGGGCTGGGCTCGCCGCGCACCATGGATAAAACCAGGTAGGCCTTGCCCCGGAGCACCTTCATCTCCTTGGCCAGCTCGGTCACCCGCTGGGCGGCCTGCAGGGAGCGGCGGCTGGGGTCGCTGACCACCAGAAGCAGGTCCACGTGCTGGGTGGTCACCCGGCTGATGTGCTCCATGCCCGCCTCGTTGTCCACCACCAAGTAGTTATAGTTATCGGCCAGCTTGTCCATGGACTCGGTGAGCAGGTGGTTGGCCGCGCAGTAGCAGCCCGCCCCCTCGGGGCGGCCCATGGCGATGAGGTCGAAACTCTCGGCCTCGGCCAGGCTCTGGTTGACCCGCATCTCGATGAAAAGATTCTTGGTCATGCCCTCGCTTTGGCCCTTTTTCATGTCCTCGCGGGCCTCACCCAGGGTGCCTTCCAGTTCCAGACCAAGCACCTCATTGAAATTACTATTGGAATCAGCATCGACCGCCAGGATGGGGGTCTTGCCGTGCTCCACCAGCCAGCGCACCATCATACCGGCGACCGTGGTTTTGCCCACACCGCCCTTGCCTGCCACCGCGATCACATAGGACAAGGCAATTACTCCCGAAATTGTTTATTAGTAATGAGTTATGAAAATTAAAGCTATGCGATACTCCCCAGGCTGTCAAGGCATTTCACCTAACGGCCCGGCAACCTGTGAATATTTGTGGTTGCGCCCCAGGGGTGGTAGTCTTTATCATTAAATTTCAGCAGAGAAAAAACCCAATCTACGTAGTTGGGCTGCTTATTGGCGTCAGGGGGTGCGAAGCTGGGTCCGCTCACCCTCCTAACATATTAACATCCTAAGATTAAACGAGGTTGATTTGCCGGTTCACGATCCGTGGCCTGGTGTGGCCAGACATTTGCGCGCATCGGTCAGCTCTCAAGAATATGAAACGTGGTTTGCCCCCCTGGCCATGCGGTTGGAGGAAAGCCGGGCGGTTTTCACAGTGCCCAACCGGTTTTTCGCCGAATGGATCGCCGAACGCTACAGCAAACTTCTGAACGAAGCCCTCAACCGGGAGATGGGCCGCTCCCTGGACGCCGCCTTCGAGGTCTCGCCGGAGCAGGTGCAGGCCAAGGCCGCGGTGATCCAGCCGCCGCCCCCCAAGTCCCGCCCGGCGGGCATCAACCTCAACGCCGCCTACACCTTCGATTCCTTCGTGGTGGGCCCCTGCAACGAGCTGGCCCACGCCGCCTGCCAGGCGGTGGCCGACGCACCGGGGGGCCAGTACAACCCCCTGATGATCTTCGGCGGCTCGGGCCTGGGCAAGACCCACCTGGTGAGCGCGGTGGCCAACCGCCTGGTGAACCGCGAAACCGCCTACCGGGTGCACTACACCTCCTCTGAAGCCTATTCCAACGAGCTGATCCAGGCGGTGCGCTTCGACGGCATCCAGACCTTTCGCGACAAGTACCGCCGTGTGGACAGCCTGATCATCGAGGACATCCAGTTCCTCTCGGGCCGCGAGCGCACCCAGGAGGAGTTTTTCCACACCTTCGACGCCCTGTTCCAGGCGGGACGCCAGATAGTTCTCACCAGCGACAAGCTGCCCCGGGACATTCCCGGCCTGGCCAGCCGTTTGCGCACCCGCTTCGAGTGGGGCCTGTTGGCCGATTTGCAAACCCCGGACACCGAGACCAAGCTGGCCATTTTGCAGCGCAAGGCCACGGAAAAGGGGGTGGTGCTCAGCCGCCAGGTGGCCGCCTATCTGGCGGGCCAGCCCGAGTCGTCCATCCGGGTGCTGGAGGGCTACCTAAACCGGCTCATGGCGGTCAGCCGCCTGCGGGGCACCGAGGTTAGTCTGGAGCTGGCCCGCCAGGTGTTGGGCCCCCTGGCCAACGAGCACCTGGTGGGGGTGGAAGACGTGCTCCGGGTGGTGTCGGCTCATTACGGGGTGCGCCCGGCGGACCTCAAGAGCTCGCGCAAGAGCCGGGACATCAGCCGCCCCCGCCAGGTGGCCATGTTTCTAGCACGCCGCCTGACCAACGCCTCTTTCCCGGAGATAGGCCAAGCCCTGGGGGGCAAGGACCACTCCACGGTGGTCAAGGGGGTGCAGCGGGTGGAGAAGCTCCTGGTGCAGGACCCGGAGCTGGCCGACACGGTGCGGGCGGTGGAAAACGCAATCCGCCAGAGCAAACAGGGTGACTAGGCGGTGGAAAACCCCTGGGAAACCGGCCCCACGGTGGAAAAAATCATAACCGGTGCACAGGGCGGTGGAGAACTTATCCCTTTAGTTACCGAGAGTTGAGACAGTTTTCCACCTTTAAGCATCCCTCTACTATTATTACTAAATAATTAAGAGATAATAATCATAAAAGCGCCGCGCCCAGGAGGCTGGAAAACGTCCCACCCTCCGCGTAACCGGCAAGAGCAGGTAAGTAAAAAGAGCGCCCCGCGACCGCCGGGCTGGGGCGGCTCATGGTTCAAGATAAGACGCACGGTCCGAGGCGCGGATCCCGGGGAGGCGTGCCTCGGGTGGAAGTGGAGCCCAGAGTCCCTGGTTCCGTCTCCATGGGTCTGAATAAGAGGAAACCAGATCGCTTCGGCCTGGAACTATCCAGGAATCAGCTTTGGTTTTGCATGCGGCCGGGTCCTGGTATGGTTGGGGGTCGGCGGCACCGATCCAGGACTTGGATATCCTTCATTTCATGAGATTGCCGGGCCGCGATCCCTGTGAGTATGTTGTGAATTAATATTCAACACCATGCAGAAAATGTGCTGCAACTAATAGTTATTTATAAGCTTGTTGCAATTACCCAGTAGTTCACAATATATTTCATGCCCTAATGAAAAGTAGGGCTTTAAAATTAGGCGGTCATAAGCAACGGCATCAACCCGGCCCAGGGCGGGATTTCAGGGGTAAGGCGATGGGCCTGGAGTGTTTATCTTGCCCTGTTAACGGAGTTTGGGTTAAGGTGGACCAGAACACCTATATCCCGCAATTCAAAGGTGAAAGATAGATGGAGCTAACTGTTCGCAAGGAAGACTTGGTCAAGGGTTTGGGCAAATCTCAATCGGTGGTTGAGCGTCGCACCTCAATGCCCATCCTGTCCAACGTGCTGTTGGAGGCCGAGGACGAGAGCCTCACCGTGTCCGCCACTGACTTGGAAACCAGCTTTCAGGGCCACTGCGCCGCCAGGGTAAGCAAACCGGGCAAGGTGACCGTGCCCGCGCGCAAGCTCTACGAGATCGTCAAAGAGCTTCCCGCCGAAGAGATTTATCTCAAAGAAAAAGAAAATAATTATCTGCATATCACCGCCGGGCGGGCCTCCTTCAACCTGGTGGGGCTGTCCGCCGAGGACTTCCCCAACCTGCCGGACGTGGAAGGCATCCCCGAGCTGAGCGTGTCCGGCCAGATGCTGGCCGAGATGGTGGAAAAAACCATCTTCTCCATCTCCCAGGAAGACACCCGCTTCAACCTGGCCGGTCTGTACATACAAAAGCGCAACCGCGACGGCGCGGACTACCTGCGTTTCGTTTCCACCGACGGACACCGCCTGTCCCTGGTGGATCGCTCCCTGGAGGGCCTGGAGGGCTTCGCCCTGGACGGCGGGGTGATCATCCCCCGCAAGGGCGTGGCCGAGATGCGCAAGATGGCCGAGGACGCGGAGACCATCTCCCTAGGGCTCAATCAAAGCTATGCCTCCCTGTCCCTGGGCGGGGCTCGCCTGGTGCTGCGCATGCAGGAAGGCTCCTTCCCGGACTACGAGGTGGTCATTCCCAAGGTGAGCAAGAAGAACGTGGTGGTGAACCGCCAGGCCTTCTCCGAGGTGCTCCGGCGGGTGGCCATCCTGGCCACGGACCGCTTCCAGGGCGTGAAGCTGGACTTCAAGGAAGGCCTCTTGGAGGTGGTGAGCCAGAACCCGGATCTGGGCGAGGCCCGCGAGGCCCTTGAAGTGGACTACGACGGGGACGCCCTGAGCGTGGGTTTCAACGCCCGTTACTTCCTGGACCTGTGCGGGGCCATGAAGAGCGAGGAGATCACCCTGGGCTTCGTGGACGAGCAGCATCCCTGCCTGATCAAGGGCGAGGCGGACGAAGGATTCCTCAGCGTGATAATGCCCATGCGCCTGTAGGGCTACGGCAGCAAAACATAGTCTGATTGCAAGCGGAGCCCCAGCTTGGGGCTCCGTCGGCTTCTGGGGGGAAGGCCGTTATGTGCAGATTGGTTGTCTATCTTATGGCCGTCGGGGCCGGCGCGCTTTGCCTTTTGGGCTTGGCGGCCATGTCCTTGGCGGCCTATCTTTATGATTCCTTTATGTTTATTGCGGTCATGGTCCTGTGGTGTTTGTGCGGACTGCTGTTCAACCGCTGGATGCTGGGTACATTTAAGCATAAGAATAATGAAATTAACTGCCTTTGGTTGTGGTCCCTGGCCGGATGCTGGGCCTGGCCCATGGGAGTGGTTTGCGGGCTGGCCCTGCGCTTGGCTCCGCCTGAAAAACTGAATAAATGACCCCAAGGCGATCCCCTCTTCGCTACTAGCCAACTAATATAAAATAGATTTTAATAGCGGTGGAAAAGCTGGGCGGTAGCCGCACCGGCCATGGGGCCGGTGAATCACCTAGAGGCCTGCCCAAAACCGGCAAAGGATAGAGCCATGGCCCATGAACACGTATGCCCCTGGTGGATGATTCATACCTTTGACAACCCGGTGCGCCGCCTTTTTCATGACCCGGAAAAGATGCTGGGGCCCTACCTGCGCCGCGGCGGCCGGGCCGCGGACATAGGCTGCGGCATAGGCTTTTTCACCCTGGGCCTGGCCCGGCTGGCGGGGGAGACGGGCCAAGTCTACGCCATGGACCTGCAGGAGAAGATGCTGGCCGGGGTGGAGCACCGGGCCCAGCGGGCCGGTTTGTCCGGGCGCATCCAGACCAAAAAGGTGGCGGCGGGCGATCTCGGAGCCGCCGATATCGCGGGCAGCCTGGATCTGGTCCTGGCCTTTTGGATGCTGCACGAGGTGCCGGACCAGGCCGGGTTTTTGCGTCAGGTCAAGGAGCTTCTAAAACTGGGCGGTTTGTTTTATCTGGCCGAGCCAAAGATGCACGTCGGGGCCAAGGCCTTTGATGAATCCCTGTCCCTGGCCGTCGGGCTGGGCCTGCGGCTCATGGAGCGTCCCCAGGTGCGCCTGTCGCGGGGGGCGGTGCTGGCCGCGTAGTGAATGCGCATCACTTAATATGTGTGTAAGCGTTAATTGCAATATATATTTATTGAGGGATCTACAAAACCTCCTCCGGCATCAATATATATTTGATTAGATTTGCAGTTATGCGAAAAGTTCCCTTTTAATGTATGCTGTTGGCCGCTGAGTCCCGACTGTTCAAAGGCATTGATTACGAATTCATATTTACCAAAAGGTAACTCGAAAAAATCTACGCTATCCCAAGAACCTGCTTCGGTATATTTATTTTGACTATCCCTATTAATTAGCTCTACGGTTACACTTTTTATTGTTCCTAAAAACCATTGTCCGGAAAATTTTACATGGACATTGCCGCATGATTTCGCAACGCATGAAGATGATGACCCAATTGAGCCGGTCGCACCTGTCATATTTAACAGTCCTCTGGTCATTACGGAAACACCGGCCATGGCAATTCCAGCCGAAGCAAGCATAAGTGCGAATTTTTCGCTATTTGATAAACTTTGCCCGGCGGCCATGAGTTTGCGTGAAAAAACATAATTTTCAAAATTATTGCGGTTGATTTTTCTTAATTTTCTTTCCGTTTCAGAGGATGGCAGCAGATTATATTTTTTTAAAAATTCTATATTGCCGCCAGTTTTTACCCAGCTATCAAATGATATGCTCTCTCGGAAAGTTACACAGTTACTCACGCCTTTATTTGCAAGGTCTATAAATTCTGTCGCATCAATATCGACCAATTCAACAGTATCTCTATTTGGAAAAAATTTAAGACCAATTTTGTTGGATAGATTGAGAACTATAACACTTTGTATCCTGTAATTATTGTCCAAAGTAGTAAATACACCGTCTTTATAAGGGAATCTATCAAGTAACCCTTTCTCGTCCAGCGCTACGATACAATCTCCTTCCCAAGTTGCTTTGTCTGAAATGCTATATTTACAGTCTTTTATTATATCTCCTGCCTTGTCCGACGCAAAAATATCGGTTGTAAAGCATCCAAAAAGTGTTGAAACAACAAGGAGTACAATTGTAAATATATAATGATATTTCATTGTGATCCCCCCTCTTACAGTTTGAAAGACAGGCGCTACGCTCTCTCTATCTTAAGTTTGTATGTGGTATTTAGTGTGTGGCTGTAAACTAAATCAATATTGCGAGAGAGTTTTTTAATTGTGAAGTTTCCCCGTGATCCCCATGAAAGCAGTCCGGAACACTCTTGAAGCAAAGGGGTAGCGTTACGTTGCGGTAACTCTAAATATTTAAATTTTTGCCTCATCTTGCGCCGTTCATCCGTTGCGCGTCAATAAAATTATGACCTATAATCTATCCAATATTTTAACCCGCGATATTTCCTCGTCGTTGCCGCCAGCAAAAAATTAGGCCGGGCCGCCCCTCTCTAGAGTTCAGCGGCCCGGCCGTCCAGACGCCCGAGGCGTCCAGGTTGCCCCTACTCGTGCAGGGTGCGCTTGGCGCGGCGTATAGGGGTGCGCAGTTCCTTGAGCACCTCGATGGAGGTCTTGTAGGCGCCGGAAACCCGGATGTCGTCCAGCACCAGGGCCAGCATCAGGGATACGGCCTGCACGAAGGTGATGTCCTCCATGGTGAATTCCCAGGGATCGGCGGTGTAGAGCCGCAGCACCCCCAAGGGCTTTCCCCTCAGCACCAAGGGCACGCTTAGGATGGACTCGATGCCCTCGCGCTCGGCCTCCTCGGGGTATTGCAGGCGCGGGTCGTCGCGCACGTTGAAGATGGCCACCGGGCCGTCGCTGATGGAGGCGGCGATGGAGCGGGCCGCGCTGATGGGTCCCTTGTTGAGGTAGAAGTCGCTGAGCCCCTGGGCCGCGGCGACCTCCAGCTTTTTGCTGCGCCGGTTCAGCAGCATGAGCGCCGCGCCCTTGAGCTTCAGGTGGTGGGTGAGGTAAGTGACCACCGCCCTGGCCGCCTGGCTGAGTTTGCCCGCCGTGCTGAGGATGTCGCAGATCTCGGCCAAGGTCTCGTAGTTGAAGTGGGCCGGATGTGAGTAACGCACCTTTTTTTGCATGGCATTCCTCCTTGCGGGGCGAGGACGCGGCTGGAGCGGGAGATGTATCGCCATGGTGAGCTGAATGCGCTCAAGCGTGGGCGGCGCGGGAGAGGCTAGAAGGAGCGCGTGAGCGGGAGATCGATATCCGCCTGGGTTGAACTCCAGGTGCTTCCCCACCAAATTTATGGCTCCATACCTAAATTATCCGGGCGCACGACCGGCCCGGTCAAGGGGCTTGATGGTTACGATTGGGCGGCGGGTAGGTGGTGGAGGCGGTCGGCGTTAGTGTCTATCGGGCAAATAGTCGTCTTCCCCCGAGCGGGATCACGCGTAGCATGGCGGGTGGTGCGGCAATGTCTCATGAACCTAGGCAGGACGAGGGAAACGGAAGATTGCCACGGCCGGGCATACCTAACCACCATGTCCCACCACACGCTGGCCTCTGCCCGGCCTCGCAATGACAAATCGCAATTGTTGGAGAGAGGGATTGTCGGGTTTCGCTTCGCTCTACCCAACCTACGCCATCTCTATATGAAGGCCGGTTTCGAGGCCATCTACGTAAGTGTAGGTTGGGTAGAGGGCGCAGCCCGAAACCCAACATCCAACTTACGTCCGGCCTAATACTTGAAGTTCTCGCAAGGCACCAGGGTGACCAGTTCGTCCCACTCCACGTCGGCCAAAAGAAACGGCGGCAACTCCATCACCGGCGGGTGCTTGTGGCGCGACTTGTTCAGCGCCGCGTTCAGCACCATCTTGTTGAGGTGCCAGGGCAGCATGAGCTGGCGGTAGTTGGAGCCATAGTCGCTGACGTCCGCCGGCGCGCCCTCGCACTGGATGGTTATGGTGATGGGGCTGGCCGGGGGCAGCTGGGCCAGTCGAAACTCCAGCACGTAGTTGAAGGCCCCTTCCGGCGTGGCTGCGGCCTCCAATTTAAAGGGCCGGGGATAAAAGGTGTCGGCGTGGGCCTCTTGTTTGCATCTGGCCCCAGGCGCGTCCGGCGGGCAATGGAAGCCTGAGATCACCACCCAGTTTTTTTGGCTGGTGGCCGGGCCGCCCTTTTCCGGGAAGATCAGCTCGATGTGAAACTTGCCGTTGGTCTGGCAAGAAGTCATGGCGTTGCCCGGCTGGCCATGGGTGGCGGCCGGGTTTTTGGGCCTCAGCTTTATGGTGCCGTCCAGCTGCACCCGAAGGCAGCGCGACTCGGCCAGGGCCGGAGCGGCCACAGCCAGGCACAGGGCCAAGGCCGTCAGGATTAGAGACAGCTTCTTCATGACCGCCCTCCCCTAAATACCGGCGTCGAAGACCACGGTCTTGCCTTTTTCCACCTTGATGCCCTCGCCCACCGGCAGGGGCTCGGTCATGCCCTTTTGCAGCACGTATAGGTCGTAGCTTCCCGGCGGCACGGCGAAGGCCTTCCATAGCGGGAAGTCGTTGTCAAAGCGGCGGCGCACCTGGAGGATGGGCTTGTCCTGGCCATTGGGGTGGAGATTCCAGGCGGTCACCCCGGGGGCCTTCTTGAGGGCGATGCCGCTGTCCACCGTGGCCGTGGCGGTCTGTCCCGCCGACACCTTGAGGTCCTTGGCCACCACCGTGGGTTCGGGGCTGAGGCTGTAGTGCAGGCGCAGGGCGTAAGTGCCAGGCGGCACCGGGCGGGTCTTGTACATGTAATAGTCGTTGTCGCGGCTGACGTGGGTGATGAAGGGCTGGCCGCTTTTCTGGTCGATCAGGCTCACGCCCTCCACCGCCTGGGTCAGCTCCTTGGCGATGTTGATGGCCACCGCGCCCAGGACTACCTCGGTGACCTCGCCGCCCTTGATCTCATACTCGCCCAGAACCGCCTCGTCGGGCTTGCGGTAGTTGGGCTGGGCGAACAGAAGCACCACCTTGTACTTGCCGGCCAACAGAGGATGCTCGCCCTCCACCTTCTTGGCCTCCTTGAGCACCTTGTTGTCCTTCAGGCGGATGATGCGGAACCCAGCCAGGCTCTTCAGCGAGTCGGCGGGCAGGCTCATCTTCAGCTTGCCCAGGCGGCTCTTGGCCTTGGTGGTGGTGGTCTTGGCCGCTTCCACCTTTACGGTGACCTCTTTTTTCACCGCCTCCAAGGCGGCCAGCAGCCCGGCCGCGTCCCCGGCGCTGAAGTACTTGCCCTCGCCCGCCTGGGCCAGGCAGGTGAGTTGCTCCTTGCCCTTGGCGTCCACGTCGAAGCCCACCACGTGCAAGACGAACTTTATGCCGCCGGCCTTGAGGGCCTTGACCACCCCGCAGGGGTCGGCGTCGCAGGTCTCCATGCCGTCGCTGACCAGCACGATGGTGGTCTCGTTCTCCTTGGACTTGAGCATCTCGGCGGTCTGCTTCAGCGAGCCGGCGATGGGCGTCTTGCCCTTGGGGCTCAGGGCCTGGACCTTATTTAGCAGGCCCGCCCGGTCGCTGGAGCCGGGGGCCACCAATACTTCCACGTCGGAGCAGTCGCCCTTTTTGCGGTGGCCGTAAGCCACCAGGCCCAAACGCACCTCGGCGGGCAGGCCCGGCACCGCCTGGGCCATGACCTCCTTGGCGATGGCGATCTTGGCCTTGCCGCCGGCCTGGCCCCACATGCTGCCCGAGGCATCCAGGATGAACACCACCTCGGGGTAGTTGGGCGCGGCGGCCTGGGAGGTGGGAGCGCAGAGGATGAGCGCGGTCAACAACAAGGCGAAGAGGGCAAAGGCTTTACGGGGCATGATCGGCCTCCCTGGGGGGTTGGTCTTGCGAGGTCTGGGTTAATGTAGCATAGCCATGCGGGGTTGGGGTATGTCTTGATATCAACCGGCAAACATGTCAAATTTAATCATGCGCGAAATTACAATAAATATTGAATACACCACATCGAGCAAAAACACCTATCCTCTGGAGATGGGGTTTTCAATTTTAAAATCACAAGATGTTCCAATAAATAATAAAATCACGGCCGAAGCATGTAAAAAAGGGTGTAATTTGTACGGTAAAAACGGAGGATGCCCTCCGTTCTCTCCAAAATTTCAAAACATATGTCGCAAAAACACTCTATTTATTTATGTTAAAATTAGCACCAAATTTTACCCTAAAAAGGTGTTAAATGGACCTTATTATACTAGATGGGTATTTGTTGAAACATTTATGACTTCTTTAACTAATAAGATTGGAAAGCATGTTTCTGGTAAGCTTGATGGATATTTTTTAAGTTCGGGAAATTGTCATGGGTGCCGACCGAAACGATGTGCCGTTAAGGAGGGAAATCCATGCAGAAACAGAGACGCAAGAACTTATTCGCTTGAGTCGACAGGGATTCTAGTCACAGAGGTAATTAAGAAAGTTTTTAATTTCGAGTTGCAGTGGTGGGCAAAAGATGAACAAAAGTTTATACCGGATTATATGGTTAAGTGCATTGGAATAACTAGTGATATGAAATTAGATAAACTTGAAGTGAAGAAAGAGATACTTAATTATTTTAATTTAAATAAAATTACCATAGTATAATTTTTATTTAAGACCGGCCGTGACATACTTTTTTCCTCTTTCGGTATGATATTTGGGGCAGCACGGGTCAGGGCCAATATTTATTTTTCCATGTGCAATTAAACGTTGTGCGGCACACCTTCCCTTGCAAGTCTCGCGAGAAGAACAATTCTCGCATTGGCCAGATAAATCTAAATGTGAAAAACCACGTAAAATTTCAAACCCGTTATCCCATATTTGTGGTAACGAATATTTATAAATATTTCCAGCTATAAATTGTTTGGTATTTTTAAAACCTGGGCAAGGTACAACATCACCGTTTGGAGCAATAGAGCAAGTAGTTATACCTGCTTTGCAATTGTGTGGCTTTTCGCTGCTGTCCAACAGCGATAGAAAATCCATTGGACATCCGGCTCGTATTTTCATTGAACTGCGTATTTTTCTTAACTCAATAATTTCCCTTAATAGCTGCTGAAATTGATGATAATCAAGTTCTAGTATTTTTCTATTCTCTTTTCCTCTTCCCTGGGGAACAAACCTTAATATCGCAAGTTCATCCACCCATAAACGACGGCACAACGAAACTACATCCGGCAATTCATTTACGTTTGGCTTCATGGGCACAAAATGTATTCCTACCCATAGTCCAGCCGATTTTGCATTCTTAATAGATTCTAAAACTATAGGATGTGTTCCCAGTACGCCCATGATTCTCTCATGAGTTTTGGCCTGGGCACCTTCCAGGTTAAATATTATTTTACGGACACCTGTGTCTTTAATTTTTTTGGCAAACTCAAAAGTAATTCCGCACAAATTGTTATTATAATTATAAATAATTCCAGAAGTATATAAAGAAATGTCCAGTCCCAACTCTTTGGCGAATATGCAAATCTCAAAAAAGTTTGGGTGCAACAGGGGTTCACCACCTGATATCTCTAGCGTTTCCCCTCCCATTTTTGCGAACTGACTAATAACACTTTGAAGCACTAATATAGGAATAAATTTAGGCTTACCGGCACCAACACGCAAACTGCACGTAGAGCAGTGTCGGCACTCCATGGTGCAGGAGTTAGTGATTTCTATGCAAAGTTCTTTAAGGTGGCAATTCATAGAGTACCTGCTACACAAAAAGCGCCTTAAAGACGATAGTTAATAATCCAACTGTCGCAGCAGCTAAAAGTCCCCACTGCAAATTTGTGGTATGTTCTAGTTTGCTTATACGGTCATGTAAGTCAAAGGGAGAAACCGAATTCCCCGTTAGTTTATTCATTTCATCCGATTTTATTTTATCGCGCCCCCCCTCATAAGGGACCGCAGCTTCTGAAGTTAACTCCGCAAAAAAAATTATAAAAACAGGTTCGCCATAGCGAATAACGATTCCACTCGGACCCGCGTTATACACAGAAAAAATTAAATTGCCGTTATAACCAGGGTCTACATGAAACCCTGAAATGTTCACCAAACCCCTGTTTTTGAATCCTGTTTTGATAGATATAAAGGCCATATATTCCGGTGGAATTTCGACTTTTTCAAGAGTCATTAACATTACGAAATCACCGGGTTCAATTAGTATGTATTCGCAAACACCATTTCCAGGGTGAGGGCCTAATTTGACTAATTCTTTACCGCCGCTGATGTAAGCCTCTTTGCCGAGGCGTAGTTCATAAGATGATCCTTGAAGCTGAGGCGATCGTAAGCGACCCGTCAGGGTAGTGTTTGCGAAGTCTGCATTTTGATTTGGAAAAAAAACTCCGCGTTTCTCGAAAATGTCTCTATCAGATAAAAATGCCATTGCGGCCTACCAATAATACCAGTAGCAATTAAATTTTAAAAAATACATTAATGAGGATGAAAAAATTAAAATCGACCCAATTATTGTAATTAAAGTGATATAAAAATGTAAATATTTTCTGGTTGTAGGATATATATCTTTGGGGCGAGAAACTTCCGTTTTTAAAGATTTAGCCGCCTTGATTACCATTACGATGCCAACGATTAGTAAGACAAAATAAGGATAGAATTCTTTAAATGGTAACAACATATCTTTAAAATATTTCAAGATTTCTGTTAAAAAATTTATCAATTATCCCACCTCGAAGTAACTAGATATAATTTGGTTAGCATTTTTTAATTCCTTCATGCTGGCGACATAGTGTTTTTTACCAAGGCCCTTTTCTACTTTTTCCAAAACCACATCAAAGACTTGTTGTCCTGTTATACTTTCGATAAAGTAATCACCTTTTTTAAAGACAATTGAATGTGCCAAACATGCAAAATTCATTTCTGCTAAAGGATGTTCTAAGTTAAATAACTTTTTAATTCTCTCGACACTTTTTCTAATCCTGTAGAAACTTACCCCTTTGTTCTTAAGCTCTTTTATGGCTAAGGCTACGACAAGATCCTTCATGTCAAAAACAAAGCCACCCTGTCTAGAAGAGCCTTTTGAAAGCCTGGCCTCAAGGAGCCCCTTCTCTCTCCAATAGCGGATTTGGCGCTGCGAAACGCCAACCTTTTCGGCAAGGGCCTCAGTTCCCCAGCCTATTTGAATTGGCTTGCTAATTGACACTTCTCCAAAATAACAAAAAAATAAATATTTTGTTATCAATAAACCACAAAAAAGGTACGCGTGTCAAGGTAAATCGGCTTTTATATCAAACAAATAAAGACCCCGCGCCGCTATCGGCACGGGGTCTGGTTATGTTCGCTTTGGCGGGTGGCGGCTAGATATCCAGCTCGCGCACCTCCAGGGCGTTTTCCACGATGAAGTTGCGCCGAGGCTCCACTTGGTCGCCCATGAGGGTGGTGAACAGGTCGTCGGCGGCCATGAAGTCCTCCACCTTGACCTGCAGCAGGGTGCGCCGCTCCGGGTCCATGGTGGTTTCCCAAAGCTGCTCGGGGTTCATCTCGCCCAAGCCCTTGTAGCGCTGCATGGTCAGGCCCTTGGCCCCCACTTCCATGAGGGTGACCAACAGCTCGCCCGCGCTGTTCACCTTCTTCTCGTCGCCGTTCTTGGCCAACAGGTAGGGCCCCTGCTCGTTGCCCGCCAGGGTCTCGGTGAGGCGCAGCAGGGCGGCGTAGTCGGCGGTGGCCACCAGCTCCCAGGAGATGTTGTTGCACGGGGTCATCTCGCCGGGGCAGGATACAGCTACCTCCCAGAGGCTGTGGGCCTCGTCGGAGATGCGCTCCAGGATATTCAGGCCGTTTTCGGCCAGAATGGACTCCATATCCTCCAGCTTGGCCAGGTCGGAGAAGACCCGCTTGTCGCGCACCCTGTTCTTGAGCAGGGCGGCCAGGGCCGGGGCCTGCCAGCCGCGCCGTTTCAGGCGCTCCATGTGGTCCAGGTAGGAGCTCAGGTTCTCCATGAGCTTGATCAGGCGCTGCCCGCTCAGCTCGGCGCCGGTGGTTTCCACCTTGAGCTTCAGGGCCGCGCAGGCCCGCTCCAGGAGGATGACCCGCATGGAGGCCTCGTCCTTGATGTATATCTCTTTTTTGTTGTCCACCACCCGGTACAGGGGCGGCTGGGCGATGTAGAGGTGGCCTTGGTTCACCAGTTCTTCCATCTGGCGGAAGAAGAAGGTGAGCAGCAGGGTGCGGATGTGGCTGCCGTCCACGTCGGCGTCGGTCATGATGACCACCTTGTGGTAGCGCAGCCGCCCCACGTCGAAGCCATCGTTGTTGGCCTCGCCAACGGTGCCGACGCCCACCCCGGTGCCCAGGGCGGTGATCATGGTGCGGATCTCGGCGTTTTCCAGCATCTTGTGCAGGCGGGCCTTCTCCACGTTGAGGATCTTGCCCCTCAGCGGCAGGATGGCCTGGAAGCGGCGGTCGCGGGCCTGCTTGGCGCTGCCACCGGCGCTGTCTCCCTCCACCAGGAATATCTCGCAGGCGCCGGGGTCGCGCTCGGAGCAGTCGGCCAGCTTGCCGGGTAGGGAGTTCTCGCTGAGGATTCCCTTGCGCCGCACCAGATCCCGGGCCTTGCGGGCCGCTTCGCGGGCGCGGGCCGCCTCGGTGATCTTGCCCACGATCTTCTTGGCGGTGGCCGGGTCTTCCTCCAGGAACATGGCCAACTGCTCGTTGACGATCTGCTCCACCAGGCCCTTGACCTCGGAGTTGCCCAGCTTCATCTTGGTCTGGCCCTCGAACTGGGGCTGGGGGATCTTTACGCTGATGATCGCGAAAAGGCCTTCGCGAACGTCGTCGCCGCTGGGCAGGCTCTTGACCTTGGGCATGTTGGCGCTGATGTAGGAGTTCAGGGTGCGGGTCAGCGCCGCCTTGAAGCCGGTGAGATGGGTTCCACCCTCGCGGGTGTTGATGTTGTTGGCGAAGCTGAAGATGCGCTCGGAATAGGCGTCGGTGTAGCGCAGGGCTATCTCCACCTGCACCAGGTCCTTCTCGCCGGTGAGATAGATGGGCTTCTTGTGCAGGGGCTGGCTCTTTTGGCTGATGTAGTCCACGAACTCGGAGATGCCGCCCTTGTAGAAAAACTCGGTTTCCTTCTCATTGCGCTGGTCGGTGAGCTTGATGCGCATGCCGCTGTTCAGGAAGCTTAGCTCGCGCAGGCGTCCGGCCAGGGTCTCGAAGGAGTAGACCGTGGTCTCGAAGATGGCCGGGTCGGCCTTGAAGGTGACCTTGGTGCCGGAGCGCTTGCCGCACTTGCCGATCACCTTCAGCTCGCCGGTGGGGTGGCCGTGGTCGTAGCTCTGGGAGTAGACCTTGCCGTCGCGCTTGATCTCCACCTCCAGCCACTCGCTGAGCGCGTTGACCACGCTGACGCCCACGCCGTGCAGGCCGCCGGCCACCTTGTAGGCCTTGTCGTCGAACTTGCCGCCCGCGTGCAGTTTGGTCATGACCACCTGCACGGCAGGGACGCCTTCGCCCTTGTGCATGTCCACCGGGATGCCCCGGCCGTCGTCCTCCACCGACACGCTGTTGTCGGCGTGGATGATGACCTGCACGTTGTCGCAGTACCCGCCCATGGCCTCGTCCACCGAGTTGTCCACCACCTCGTAGACCAGGTGGTGCAGACCGTCGGGGCCGGTGGAGCCAATGTACATGGCCGGGCGCTTGCGTACCGCGTCCAGGCCTTCCAGGACCTTGATTTTTTCTGAATTGTAGCCGCTGCTGTCGGGGGCCATAAATGGGCCTTTCCAGTTAAAGTTCTCGCTATGCTATTATGACCTAAACCACGAAATTTGCAACATTTTTTTGATATTTTGCCCCGAAAAAAGCCCTTCGCAACCCCTGGTAATCATGAGGCAAAGCCGCCCCGGTCCCAGGGGCGGGGCCGGGACGGCTTAAAGTAAACGCTTTATGTGGGTTCAGTGCACCCTTGGGGCCGCCCAGGGCGCTGCCGAGAGGGGCGGTTAGCCTTGCGGGGAGGCCAGAAAATCCAGCACCGCGGCGTTGGTGGCCTGGGGCTGCTCGATCACCAGTTGGTGGCCCGCCTGGGGGATCAGGGCCAGCTTGGCGCCGGGGATGCGTCCGGCCAGGATGTCGGCGTTGCCCTGGGGCACTAGGCGGTCGTCGGCCCCGGCCAGCACCAGGGTGGGAGCGCTGATCAATGGCAGGCGCTCAAAGCTGTCGAACTCCTGGATGGCCTCCCACTGGCCCTGCATCACCTCCGGCGGGCAGGCGTAGGCCGCGGCCACCTGGGCGTAGCGTTCCAAAACCTCTGGGCGATGGTCCAAGGTCTCCAGAGAGAACAGGGCCTTGCGCCCCTCCATCTGCTCGGCGAAGGTGGTGCCGTTGACCAGCTTGGCGAACAGCTCCATGGTCTCGGCGCTGGGCGGCACCTTGTGGGCGCCACCGCAGTGGGTGGCGGTGAGCACCAGGGAGGCCACCCGCTCCGGCCAGCCCAGGGCCAGCTCCTGGGCGATCATGCCGCCCATGGAGATGCCCAGCACGTGGGCCCGGCCCCCGGCCACGTCCTGGATGAGGGCGGCCACGTCCCCGGCCATCTCCTTGATGCTCCAGGGCAAGTGCGGGGCGCTGGAGGTCCCGATGCCCCGGTTGTTGAAGGCGATGACCTGGTGCCGGCGGCTGAAGACCGGGATCTGCTCGTACCAATGCTCCATGTTGGAGCCCAGGCCCCGGATCAGCACCAGGGGAAAGCCCTGGCCGTGGGTCTCGTAATACAGGCGGTAGCCGTCCAACTCCAGGAAAGGCATGCGGTTTCCTTATGTTATGCTTTCAGATGGGTTCGCAGGAAGCCTAGCTCCCGCTCGGCGATCTGCGGGGCCTGGTCGCTCATGCCCAGCAGGTGGTAGCCGTTTTCTATGACCATCAGCTCGGCGTGTGGCGCGTGCTCGGCCACGTAGCGGGCGTGGGCGATGGGCACGTCGGCGTCGTGGTCGCCGTGCACCAGAAGCAGCGGCGCGCTGATCTTCTCCACCGGCAGGGTGTCGATGGCCGCCAGCTGGGCCAGGTCGTTGTCCATGCCCTCGCGCCGGAGGCTGATGGGGCACATGGTGCCGATCATGTCCAGCATCAGGCCCACGCGCTCGGGGTCGGCCTCGATGCTTTTGACCAGGGCCTCCACGTGCTCCTTGTCCAAAGTGCTCTCCAGCTTGATGAAGCTGCGCAGGGTGCTTTCCGGGGCCAGGTGCTCGTACTGCTCGTAGAGCCACATGACCGGGTCGTTGAACATCAGGTGCTCGAATAGCTTCTGGCTGGTCTTAAACTGTTTACCGTAAGTAAGGCTCACCCCGCACTCGCTGATGAGGCAGGCCACCTTCTCGGGATGGGTGTAGCCCATGGCCAGGGTGACCGGGCCGCCGGCGGAAGCGCCCATGACCGCCGCCTTTTCTATGCCCAGGGCGTCCATGAGCGCGGCCAAGACGTCGGCCTGTTCGCTAAGGGTGCGGCCGGTGGTGATGGGGGTGCGCAGATAGCCGGGGCGAGACCAGGTAAGTATCATGTATCCCTGGTTTTGCAGGCGGCGGGTGATGACCAGTCCCTGATCGTAGCCCCCCGGCCCGCCGTGGTTCACCGCAAGGACCGGACCCTCGTCACCCAACAAGGCGTATTCCACCGGCCCCTTGGCCGTGTCGATCACCTGGGATCCGGCGTTCAGGGTGGCGACGTGGTCGTGCTTCCAGCGGAGGTATCCGGTAAATTTTCCTGACATGGCGGCTCCTTCCCCATAGCCTGTAGCCAGTTAAACTAATTGCTCCAATCAATGGACGCCGCCTGGGTCCGTCCCCTTGGCGCGGCTATTTCTTTTCCAGGGGAGCCATGGCCAGCTTGACCGGCAGGGTGGCCACGGCCTGTTGGCCTTTCACCAGGTCCTTGAGGGTGAGACGCAGCTCATAGGCCCCGGTGGGAGCCCCTTTCAGGTTCACGGTGACGTTCAGGAAAAACTCGCGGTTGAAATGGCGCGACACGCTCTGCACCCGCATGAAGTCTTTTTTGCTGAACAAGTGCTTGCCCTGGCCGTCGAACAGCTCCACGTCCATGGCGAAGGATATCTCCCAGCGGCCTTCGGTTAGGGGCTTGATTCCGTAGTTCACCGGTTCCAGGTAGATGTACATGGGCTGGCCCTTGCCGGGGAACACCGGGCGCTCCGGGCTGGCCATCAGATAGACATTGTCCTGGCGTGGCTGGTAGATGCCGTAGCCCTTGGCCGGTTCGGCCACCAGGGTGGCCTGGGAGAGCTCCAGGGGCAGCCGCTGCCACAGGGCGCGGGCGGCCTGGTCGATCTGCGCCAGGGCTTGGCGCTCCCGGCCCTGGGCCAGGGCTTGGCGGGCCTGCTCCAGCAGGGAGCCGGGGCCGTTTTCCGTGGCGGGCTGGGGCGCGGCCGGGGCCTTGGGTGGGGCGGGGGCCGGTGGCTGGGCCGTGGCGGCCTGGGGGGCCGGGGATGCGACCAGGGTGGTGGTGGTTTGGGCCTTGGCCTTGCTTTGTTCGGCCTCGGAAGTGCAGCCGCAGGTCAAAAGGGCCGCCGCGGCCCAGACGACCGCCAACAACCCAACCCAACGACCCGCCCTCAACGGCCCAGTCATGGCCGGCCCTCCTGGTTATCGCCAAAAACAACTGTCTCAGGCTAGCACGCCGGCCCGCGCCAGACAAGCCGCGCGGCCCCTGGGGAGGCCGAGCCCGGCGGCCCGGAAAAAGGCCTGCTAAAACAGGCCCCTGCGAGGGGGTCTTCGGGGGGATTTTGTTTGCTAATCCGCGCAGTTGTTGCTATAATTGCCCGGTCGGCGAAAGGTTGCCGAAGGGACGGGGCGCAGGGGTTTTTCCGGGCGCCTCCCCCAGCCGCATCGCCAGTGAATTTGCTTCAGCCGCCGCGGAGGCCAGTTTCGGCCCACCCCAGGGCGGCAAGCGCTAAAGGTTAAAGTAAATGCTCCCAACTGACGCCCGCAAGCAAGAAGTGCTCATCGAAGAGGAGATCAGACGCTCCTATCTGGATTACGCCATGAGCGTGATCATCGGACGGGCCCTGCCCGAGGTGCGCGACGGCCTGAAGCCGGTGCACCGGCGCATCCTCTTCGCCATGCACGATCTCAAGAACTATCACAACCGCGCCTACAAGAAGTCGGCCCGCGTGGTGGGTGACGTCATCGGTAAGTACCACCCTCACGGCGACAGCGCGGTCTACGACGCCCTGGTGCGCATGGCCCAGGATTTCGCCATGCGCTACACCCTGGTGGACGGGCAGGGCAACTTCGGCTCGGTGGACGGCGACTCCGCGGCGGCCATGCGTTACACCGAAGTTCGCATGGCCAAGCTGACCGGCGAGTTCCTGGGCGACATCGACAAGGATACCGTCGAGTTCGTGGACAACTACGACGGCTCCATGCTCGAGCCCGCCGTGTTGCCCACCCGGGTGCCCAACCTGTTGGTCAACGGCTCCAGCGGCATCGCCGTGGGCATGGCCACCAACATCCCCCCCCACAACCTCAGCGAGGTGGTGGGCGCGGTGGTGGCCCTCATCGACGATCCCGACATCACCATCAAGGAGCTGATGAAGCACGTTCCCGGCCCGGACTTCCCCACCCGTGGTTTCATCTACGGCCGCGCGGGTATCAAGGAGGCCTACGAGACCGGCCGGGGGGTCATCTACATGCGGGCCCGGGCCAGCGTGGAGACCAACGCCCGCACCAAAAAGAACACCATCGTGGTCAGCGAGCTGCCCTACCAGGTGAACAAGGCCCGCCTTCTGGAGCGCATCGCCGACCTGGTGAAAGACAAGAAGCTCGAGGGCATCAGCGACATCCGCGACGAGTCCGACCGCGACGGCATGCGCATGGTCCTGGAGCTAAAGCGCGACGCCATCCCCCAGGTGGTGATGAACCAGCTGTTCAAGTTCACCGCCATGCAGAGCACCTTCGGCATCAACATGTTGGCCATCGTCAACAACCGTCCCGAGGTGCTCAACCTCAAGCAGGTCATGGGCCACTTCATCGAGCACCGCCGGGAGATCATCATCCGGCGCACCAAATTCGAGCTGGCCAAGGCCGAGGCCAGGGCCCATATCCTGGAAGGCCTCAAGATCGCCCTGGACAACCTGGACCAGGTCATCAAGATGATCCGCGGTTCGGCCAACCCGGCCGAGGCCAAGGAGCTCTTGATGTCGCGCCTGTCGCTGAGCGACATCCAGGCCCAGGCCATTTTGGACATGCGCCTGCAGCGGCTCACCGGCCTGGAGCGCGACAAGATCCTGGCCGAGTACCGCGAGGTCATCAAGGAGATCGCCCGCCTCAAGGCCATCCTGGCCTCCGAGCAACTGGTGCGCCAGATCATCCGGGACGAGACCCTGGAGCTGAACCGCGACTTCGGCGACGCCCGGCGCACCGAGATCGTGGCCAAGACCAGCGAGATCGACCTGGAGGACATGATCGCCGAAGAGGACATGGTGGTGACGCTGAGCCACACCGGCTACATAAAGCGCACCCCGGCCAGCCTCTACCGGTCCCAGCACCGGGGCGGCAAGGGCAAGAAGGGCATGGGCACCAAGGACGAGGACTTCGTGGAGAAGCTCTTCGTGGCCTCCACCCATCACTACCTGCTCATCTTCACCGACACCGGCCGCCTCTTCTGGCTGAAGGTGCACGAGCTGCCCCAGGCGGGCCGGGCCTCCAAGGGCAAGGCCATCGTCAACTTGGTGAACACCGAGGGTGGCGAGAAGGTGACCACGGTGCTGGCGGTCAAGGAGTTCAGCGAAGGCCGCCACGTGCTCATGGCCACCTCCGGGGGCACCGTGAAGAAGACCGACCTCATGGCCTTCAGCCGCCCCCGCGCTGGGGGCATCATCGCCATCAACTTGGCCGAGGGCGACCGCCTGGTGGCCGCCCGGCTCACCGACGGCGACATGGAGGTCTTCCTGGCCACCCGCCAGGGCAAGGCCATCCGCTTCGACGAGGAGAACGTGCGCTCCATGGGCCGCACCGCCGCCGGAGTCAAGGGCATCGAGCTCACCGATGACGACGCGGTGGTGGCCATGGAGGCGGTGGCCGGAACCCCCACGGTGCTCACCGTGACCGGCCACGGCTTCGGCAAGCGCACCCGCCTGGACGAATACCCCCTGCAAAACCGGGGCGGCAAGGGAGTCATCACCATCAAGACCTCCGAGCGCAACGGCGAAGTGGTGGGCGCGGTGGTGGTGGACGACGATCACGAGATGATGCTCATCTCCGACCAGGGCAAGATCATCCGCATGAAGGTGGGCGGCATCAACGTGTTGGGCCGCAACACCCAGGGAGTCAAGCTCATCGGCCTGGAGCCCAGCGAACGCCTGGTGGCCCTGGCCCGCCTGGCCGAGGCTGACGACGCCGATGACGCCGATGAAAATGGTGAGCCCGGCGAGCCCCTCGACATGGAAAACGACGAGGAGGCCGAGCCCGTCGAGGGGCTGGTGGGCCTTCTGGAGCCGAACGCGCCCGAAGAGGGAGAGGACGATGCCTAGCCTCAAGGTGACGGTGCTGGGGGCGGGCGCCTGGGGCACTGCCCTGGCCGATCACCTGGCCCGCGCGGGCCACGAGGTGCGCCTGTGGGCCTACGAGTCCGAGGTGGCCCAAGCCATCAACGACGAGCACGCCAACCCGGTGTTTCTGCCGGACTTCAAACTGCACCCGGAGCTGGAGGGCACCAGCGACATGGACCGGGCCCTCACCGGGGCCGGGCTGGTGGTGCTGGTGATGCCCACCCACGTCTTCCGGACCGTGCTGGGCCAGGCCGCTCCCCACCTGCCCGCCCAGGCCGACATCGTGGCCTGCTCCAAGGGCATCGAGGGCGAGACCGGCTTCACCATGTGCCAGGTGGCCGCCGACGTGCTGGCCCCGGAGCACCGGGCCCATCTGGCGGCCCTGTCCGGGCCCAGCTTCGCCAAGGAGGTGGCGGGCGGCGCCCCCACCGCGGTGACCGTGGCCAGCGAGCGGCCCGAGGTGGCCCAGGCGGTGCAGGCCGCCTTTGCCGGGCCGCGCTTCAGGGTCTACACCAGCGGCGACATCATCGGCGTGGAGTTGGGCGGGGCGGTCAAGAACCCCCTGGCCATCGCCGCGGGCATGGTGGCGGGCCTGGAGCTGGGGCACAACACCATGAGCGCCATGATCACCCGGGGCCTGGCCGAGATGACCCGCCTGGGTCTCAGCCTGGGGGCGGACATGGCCACCATGGGAGGGCTGGCCGGTATGGGCGACCTGGTGCTTACCTGCACCGGCGCTTTGAGCCGCAACCGCACCGTGGGCACCCGCTTGGCCAAGGGCGAGACCATCGACCAGATCACCTCCTCCATGCGCCAGGTGGCCGAGGGGGTGAAAAACACCGACACCATCCTCGCCCTGGCTCGGCGCAAAGGGGTGGAGATGCCCATTATCGAGGCGGTCAAAAGGGTCCTGGATCAGGAGACCACCCCGGAGCAGGCCCTGGATGAGCTGATGACCAGGGAGCCCAAGCCGGAACATTACTAGGCCTGGATCCTTCACGATGGCCGTGTTCGGCTTCGCCAGACGGCGGGATGCTGCGTTGCCGACATCGCTCCAAACTCGCTGTAGGCCCAGCTACAGCTCCGTTTGTCGCTCGCCAGCGGGCCGCCGGCGGCGGACCGGGCCGATGAGGCAAGGTGTACCCGCCTACGATGATTGCTCTCGTTGACTCTCTTTGGGAGCCCAATCCTTGGGCCGCCTTGTCTGCCGGCGGCGGGCTGCGCCGGGCCGGGCTGGTGCCCTTGTCTTCGTCAAGGAAAGCAGTGATGCCCATTCGTTGTTCATTGCCGCCCAACCTTCATGAAAAACCCAGACCAGCCTCAACCCAGACCGTAAAATTGCCACAAACCGTAGGCGTCGGAATCAAATTCCAGCCGCTGGTGTTGCTTTGCGCCTTGCTGCTGGTGTTGGCCTGGGCCCCGCCCGGCTTGGCGGCCGGTCCCTGGCAAAGTTGGCGGCCCGGCCTGGAGAGCGCCCGCTTCGCCCTGGAGGCCTCCGGCCCCGCGCCGCGCCCGGAGCTGGTGGTGCTCAGGATCGACCCCGCCCGCTTCGCCTTGCGCCTGTTGTGCGTGGGCCAGATGGGGGGAGCGCCGCGCACCGCCCGGCAGTGGAGCCGCGAGTTCGGGCTCACCGCGGTGATCAACGCCTCCATGTACATGAAGGACAACCGCACCAGCGTGGGCCTGATGCTCACCAAGGACTACATGAACAACCCCCGCCCGGCCAAGGGGCAAAACGCCCTGCTGGCCCTGGACCCCCTGTGGCCCGGCCTGACTCCGGCGCGGCTGTTCGACCTCACCGGGACCCCTCTCAAGAAGATACGCGCCCGCTACGCCACCCTGATCCAGAACTACCGCCTGTTCACCCCGGCCGGGAAAAACCTGTGGAAACGCGCCGATCAGAAATGGTCCAGCGCCCTGGTGGGCCAGGACCGTGAAGGGCGGGTGTTGTTCATGATCTGCCGGGAGGTCTATCCCATGCCCAAGCTGGTGGCGCGCCTGTTGGCCCTGCCTCTGGGGCTACGCGCGGCCATGTACGTGGAAGGCGGCCCCGAGGCCACTCTCTACGCCGCCGAGGGGCAGCGGGAACTCTGCGTGGTGGGCAGCTTCGGCTCCAAGGCCGAGCAGACCCAGGCCAACACCGAACAGTGGGCTCTACCCAACGTCATCGGGGTGGTCCCGCTTCCCTAGCTCCCCGTCGGGGTGGTCCCGCTCCGAGGTGGTGTGCTTGAACTCCTTGTAATACTTTTCCAGGCAGTCGGGGCAGATGCCGTGGCTGAACTCCACCTCGGCGTGGTCGGAGAAGAAGGTCTCCAGCTGCTCCCAATAGCCCTGGTCGCTACGGATGCTCTTGCAGTGGGAGCAGATGGGGATGAGGCCCTTGAGGGTCTGCACCTTGGCCAGGGCGGCGGTGAGTTCGTCGATGAGCTTTTCGCGCTCCTGCTGGCCGCGCTTGGCCTCGGAAACGTCGCGCAGGGTCTCTATGGCCCCGGACACCCGGCCCTGTTCATCCCGCAAACAGGTGGCCGAACCGGCTATGTATAGCCCGGCTTCACCAAGCTTGGGCAGGAAGGACTCCGAGGTGACCAGCAGGTCTCCCCGGCGCTCCAGGTTCTGGTAGCGCCCTTCCCACTCGGGATTGTGCTCGAGCATCAGGTCGATGAGGCAGGGCCGCCGCTCGCCGTACAGGGGCAGGGCGTGCTCGTAGTTTCCCTTGCCCAAGACCTGCGAGGCGGGGACCCCGGTCAGGGCCTCCATGGCCTGGTTCCAGTGGGTGATGCGCCCCTTGGCGTCCACCACCCAGGTGGGGTCGGGTAAAAAGTCCAGGATGCGTTCCATGTTGTCGACGGTGACGGTCAACTCGGCGCGGGATCGGCGTAGCTCGTCGCTCATGCGTTGGCTGTTCATGAGCAGCAGGCCGATAAACCACGACGCCTGAAACATGATCAAGAAGACATAGAAGAACGCCTGCATCGGGCTGTTGGCAAACAGCTGGAAATGGTAGCCCGAGGCGACCATGCTCGCCCCGCGCAGCAAAGTGGCGAAGTTGAATAAAGCAAACATGATGCCGGTGCCCAGGTACAGGGGGCGGTGTCCCCGGGGAGCATGAGAGATAAACATCCAGGCCACGGGGAAAAGTAAAATCGCCGCCGCCAGGCTAACCACCATCGCCCGCATGCCGAGAAATTCATCGACCCACAAGAACCAGGCCAGGCCGGCCAGGCAGGCAAGGGGAACGGCCACCTGGAATCTGGGCCATGGTTTGAGGCCCAGGAACCTGCGGGTGCCGGCGAAGACCAGGGCCGCGCCAACGATGAGCAGGTTGTTGCCCACCATGATAGAGACCGCCGCGGGTATCGGACCCCGCAGCACGATAAACAGGTAACCCAAGGCCGTGGCCACGGTGGCGAGGGTCCACCGTTTGAATCCGGGGTAGGTTTTTTGAGTAAAAAAGACGAAGGAAAAAGCCGCCGCCAGGCAAGTCAGCACAACCGTGAGAGCGGCGAACAAGGTACGGATGTCCAGAGAAATTTCCACGGCGCTCCTCTGGCACCAGGGCAGGCCAGGCGAGGATAAAGTTTGCGGTCACGGTGTGAACCGCTTAATCCAATTAATTATAGTCCCAAAGGTTCGCGATGAGGAGCCGAAAACGGGGTGGCTATTTGTCTTTGGAGGCGGCGGCGGCCGGGGGCCAGGTTTGGGGGCTGCGGCAGACGTCCTTGCCCGCTTCGGGCAGGGTGTCTCCGAACAGGCGGCGCAGGGGGGCGAACACCGGGCTGGTGGCGAAGTTGATCACCGAGCCCAACAGCCCGCCGGGGCTCACCCCGGCCGAGGCCTGTTCAAAGGTGCCGCTGATGCGGATGGGCGTCTCCAGGTTGAAAAATTGGGGCTGCTTGGCCCGGGGCTGCAGGTTCATCGAGATGGTGCGATTGGCGAAGTTGAGCTTGGCCTCGCCCTTTACCCTGACCTTGCTGGTGTCGATGATCAGCTCCTTGCTGGTCATCAGGCCTTTTTCCATGACAAAGTCGCCCACCGCGCAGTTGACGTGGGAGCCGGTCTTGGAAGCCAGGGAGTCCAGCAGGGCGAACAGCAGGTTGGCCGCCCAAAGGTCGAAGGAGGCGGTCTTGAGGTCCTTGGGCCACACGCCCACCTGGAACATCCCGTCGGCCTTGCCGAGAAGCCCGCTGACCTTGGGGGCCTGGGCGGTCAGCGACAGGCGCAGAGACAACACCCCCCGGGAGCGCATGGGCGAGGTGGGCGTCTCCCGTGTGAGGAAGCCGTAGGAGAAGTTGCGGACCTCCATCTCCAGGCTGGAGCCCAGCTCCTTGCCCACGGGCCAGGTGGCGTTGCGCAGGAAAATCTTGCCCCCCGGCGGCTCCAACTCCAGGCGCTCGATGGACAGGCGGCGGTTCTTGGCGGTGATGCGCAGCTGGCCCCGCCCGAAGTTCTCGCCCCTCCAGCGCACGTGGTCGGTCTTCAAGACCAGCTCGCCCTGCACCATTTTTATGGCCCGCTCCACCGCGGTGTCCATGGTGGCCACAATGGCGCGCCACCGCTCCGGCTCGGAGCTTGAACCGGCGTCCTCCAGGGCCACCACGTGGGACAGGCTGTCCAGGTCGACCTGGGGCGATTGCAGGTGGATGACCAGCTTGACCGGATCGGGCTTGGTGTCCAGGGTCATCCGGCCGGTGAGGACGCTGTGCTCCTGGCGCAGCACCAGATTCTCCAGGCGGGCCTGTTCGCCCGAGATGAGCAGGCGTCCCGAGACCTGGGAGAAATGCAGGGCCGCTTCCTGTTTGCGTCCCGGCTCCGGGGCCAGGGGCACGCGCAGGTCGCTTATGGTCACGTTTTCCAGGTTGAGGTCGCCGTGCAACAGGGAGAGCAGGGACACCTTGATGCTCAGGCAACCCAGGGTGATGACCGGCAGCTTGGGGTTGGGGCGCACCACCTTGATCCCGGACATGCTCACGGTGGGGGTCAAGGTGGGGGTCAGGCGGATGGGGCCCTCCAGGGTCAGGCGCAGGGGGGCCAGGTCTTGGTTCAGCTCTTCGGTGAGCCCCGCCCGCAGGAAACCGGCGGGGATGCTCCAGCCCGCCAGGTACACCACCAGCCAGGCCAGGGCCAGGGCGGCCACCAGTAGCGACAGATACTTGAGTATGCGCTTGAGCAACACCACCCGCCGAGTTTGAGGAAAGCGGTTTCTATTCTACTGCGCGGGAGGCGAAAAAGACATCCCACTCCAGGGCTTGACCTTGGTGGGCGGCCCAGTCGCCGTCCGGCAGCGGGGTCAGCCTCTCGGTGGGGCGGTTGAACACGTAGACCCAGGCCGAGGCGGGGCGGTTCGCCAGGGGCAGAAGTTTGCGCAGGTATTCCGAGCCCGCCGGGTCGGCGGGGCGGTAGTCTTCGAAGCGGTCCAGCACGGCCAGGGCCGCCGGGTCCGTCAGCTCGAACACCTGGCCGCGCACCGAGCCCGGCCCCATGGTCAGCGCGGGGTAGCGGCCCAGGCTGAACAACTGTCCGGCCACCGCGTCCCAGCCCCGGTAGGCCAGCATGCGCTCCACCCCCAGGCGCTCCAGGGTGGGATAGGGCAGCATCAGGGTGCCGTAGAAGAATATCAGCTCGGCTTCGGGCACGGCTTCCTACAAAAATGTAAGTTAACTTCTCGTTATCTGGGACAAATATAGCCCAGGCCGGACGGCGGGACAAGAGGCGGGAAAAGCGCGCCCGCCGCCCCTCTTCGGGCGGCGGGCACGGGAACAAGCTTATTTTTCCTCGGACCTGGCGATGAGGATGTCGGCCATGGCCGTAACCGCGGCCTTGGAGTTCATGGCCACGTCGGTGGGGCACTTGGCCTCCATGTCCGCCTCGATGATCTGTTCGTCGTAGCGCATGAAGCCCAGGAAGTCGAAGCCCTTGAGGGTGTCCTTCAGGTACTCCTCGTCCTTGTCGGAGCGGATCTTGTTGCCCACGATGAGCACCTTGGTCAGGCCGATATCTCCGGCCAACTGCTTGATGTGCTCGGCGGTGTCCACCGAGCGGCGGCCGGGCTCCACCACCACGATGAGGAAGTCCACCCCCTGGCTGGTGCCCCGGCCCAGGTGCTCCAGGCCCGCCTCCATGTCCAGGATCAGGACATCCTTGCGCAGCAGCACCAGGTGGGCCATGAGTGCCTTGAGCATGGTGGAGGCCGGGCAGATGCAGCCGCCGCCGCCCTTTTTCACGGTGCCCATTACCATCAGGCGCACCCCCTGGTGCTCCACGCTGAGCTTTTCGGGCAGGTCGTTAACCGTGGGGTTGAGCTTGAAGTAGGTGCCCCAGTTCTCCCCGTCGCTGTTGGTGCGCTCGGCGATGAGCGACTTCATTTCGCTCACCGGCACCAGCTTCTGGTAGTCCGGGAAGCCCAGGGCCTGGCCCAGGTTGGCGTCGGGGTCGGCGTCCACCGCCAGCACCTTGAGGCCTTTTTCGGCCAGGGACCGGGCCAGCATGGCCGAGAAGGTGGTCTTGCCCACGCCGCCTTTACCGCTTACCGCAATCTTCATCGCTCACCTCGAATGGCTAAAAGGGTCCGGCTTCCTGCCGGTGATTTCAACAAAAACTCACTCGCTCGCCCGCGTACAGGGCCACCAGCACCTCCAGGTCGGCCTGGCACTCCCGCCGCTGGCGGCAGCCCATCTCCCGGCCCACGCCGGTCATGGCCTTGACCAGGGGCGCGGTGTAAGCCCCGGCGGCGATGGCCGCCTTTACCGCGCCCTTGTCCACCCCGGAGCAGGGGCACACCGCCTCATCGTCCGGGGCCTCGCGCCAGCGCCGGGCCAGCTCGGTGTCCAGGGGGGTGGTGTCGCCGCAGCCGCAGCCGCAACCACAGCCTTCGTGGTGTTCATGTTCGCCGCTCATACTCATCTCCCGGTCGTCAAAAACAAACGGCTTTTCGCCGCTATCTAATACTGTAGGTCCTTATGCGGGGAATGCAAGCGGAGCGCCTGGTGGGTAAAGGTTGTGCACTTGCCCCCCCAGCCGCGACTTATTTACGCACCGCGCCGGGCGTGCCGCGCCAGGTCACTATCCCAACTGCCTGTAATAACCGCGTTTGATTGCTAACGGCCCGTTAGGCACGGTATCTGCAATATGCTAAAGACATGAGCGGAAAGGCCGCTGCCAACTCAAGGCGATGAACGCCTGCCAAGCCCCGGACTCTCCGGCCTTGACCCAGCCAAGACCTCCGGGCCGGCAACCGAACCGCTCACTTTTCTTCTCTCCCCCCCTCCCTGGCATCGGCCCCCTGGTTAACACCGGGGGGCCGACCTTTCGGCTTCGGCTTCGCCAGGGAGTGCCATGCGGCGTTGTCAACATCACTCGGTCCTCGGCGTAGGTGGACTACGCCTGCGACCCTCGCTTGTTTCCGCCTTGCCTGGCGCTCCCTGGCTGTGCCGACCGGCTGCGCCGGGAAGCGCCCTGCGGCGTCTGACTGTGCCGCAAGGGTATTTGTTAGGCCTCGCTTCGCTCGACCTAACCTACGCTATTTGTAATAAATACTTAGACAGGTCGCGTAGGTTGCGGTCGAGGGCGCGAGCCCGAGGCCCAACAATTCCCATCCAATCACCTCACCTGGCGCTCCCTCGGCCTCAGCCCTTGGAGCGCGACAGGGCCATCATCTTATAGATGGGCATGCCCGCGGTCAGGGCGATGTCCTCGGTGGACAGGTAGCGCCCGATGGTGCGGTCAAAGAGCAGGTTGCCGTCCGGCGGGAACTCCTCGTCCCCGGCCCACAGCACCAGCTGGATGGGCACCATGGGGAAGGCGCGCACGATCACCGAGGCGTCGCCGGTCTCGCCCGGCCCCTCGCCGCCCACCAGGGGGGCCAGCTCGGTCAAGAGCTCGGGCCGTTCGCCAAAGAAGCCCACCAGGGGGGCCTTGGCCCTTTTCACGAAGGCCGACCAGTAGAACTCGCCCGCCTCCACCTCGCGGTAGGTGATCCACTCGCCGCTGGGCGGGGTGCCGTCGGCCTTTACCAGGTAGTGCAGGATCAGGGCCTGCTCGGCCAGGGGAATCTCCGGGCCGTCGTCCAGGGCGCTCACCGTGATGGGCGGGGCGCTTACCCGCACCGGGCGGCCCAGGTAGTTCATCTCCAGATAGCTGCCGTCGTCCGCCGCCGTGGCCCCGGCCCGCCGGGCAACCTCGGCCCAGTCGCGCTGGTCCAGCTCCTCGGCGGCCAGGTCAAAGCTTTTTTGATAATCGTCCACCCGGGCCATGTCTCGCTCCTCGCTGGTGGTTGTTGGCTGGGTTTCAATGTAGCCGAGGAGCGGGGGTATGTCGAGGATTTGGCGCGCTCCCCGGCCAAGGGCTATAGTTGGACCCGCATACTCCATGAAGGCTGTGTGGCAATGAGCGACAAATTGAGAACTTATGCGATCATTATGAAAAAGGTGTTAGCGCTGGCGGGAAAGGGTTTGCACCCAGACCCAGCACAGCCAGCCGCAGGCAGACAAGGCGTCCGGCAAGCGAAGGCCGCAGGCGTAGCCGAAGCTACGTCGAGGCCAGAGCGCAGCCGGCAACGCGGTATGCCGGTGGCTGGCGCAGTTGGACGCACGGGCTTCATGAAGTGTGCGGGTTAACCATGGCCAAGAAGAAAAAGAAAAAAGCGACCACCCCCGCCCCGGCCCCCAAGGAGCAGGCCTTCAACTCGCCCTTCGCCGCCCTGGGCAAGGAGCTGAAAAAGACCGCCGCTCCCCAGGCCGCGCCCGCCGCGCCGGTCGCGCCCCAAAAGAAGCAGGCACCCGCCGAGGACGAGCAGGCCCTGTTCGCCATGGCCATGTCCGGGGTGGACCAGCTGCCCGGCGACCAGCGCCCCGCCCCCAAGGCCCCTCCCCCCAACCCGGCCAACATAGGCCAGGCGGTGGACGAGGATCTGGAGGTGATGGCCCACCTGGCCGAGCTGATCAGCGGCAGCGCCGATTTCGACCTGCGCATGAGCGACGAGTACCTCAGCGGCCAGGCCAACGGGGTGGGGCCGGAGTTGATGGAGCGCCTGGCCCAGGGGGCCTTCCCCATCCAGGACCACCTGGACTTGCACGGCCTGGGCCTCACCGACGCCCAAGGCGAGGTGGCCGACTTCGTGGACAGCGCGGCGGCGCGGGGTCTCAGGCACGTTCTGTTGGTGCACGGCCGGGGCAAGGGCTCGCCCGGCGGGGTGCCGGTCTTGAAGCAGGGCCTGGCCGCCTGGCTGGAGCACAAGCGCTTCGCCCGCAAGGTGCTGGCTTTTTGCACGGCCAGACCAATAGACGGTGGGGCGGGCGCCATGTATTTGTTGTTGCGGAAATGGTCGGGGCCGAAGGGGCGTAAGTGGTAGGCGGCGGCGGGCGGCTTCGCCAGCTGCCCGTGGGCTGTGTTGCCGGCATCGCTCAAGGCTCGCTGTAGGCCTGGCTACAGCTGCGCCTTTCGCTCGCCGGACGCCTAGCCCACAAACACCTGGCTGTGCCGCTGGACTGGGGAAAGTCTTGCCTGGCTGCGTTGTCGGCGTCCCTCGGTCCTCGGCGTAGGTAGACTACGCCTGCGTCCCTCGCTCGTTTCCGCCTTGCCTGGCCCCCCCTGGCTGTGCCGCAGGGAAAGAATCTGGTCGCCTGCCGCCTTGCCCTGTGGTGTCTGGCTGTGCCGCGATTAAATTCAGGCGTCTGTTTTCAGCAAAAATATAGATTGGCGTAGGTTGGGTAGAGCGAAGCGAAACCCAACGAATCCTTCTGCCGGGACAGCCCAGGAAACCCCGATAAAAACTGGTGTCGTTGCGAGGAGCGCAGCGACGAAGCAATCTCTGCTCGCAGAGGATACCCCGCGGGCGGAGAGGGCGGGGATAAACCCCGCCCCTACACCCGGAAGAAGACTCTTGATGTAGGGGCGGGGTTTATCCCCGCCCGATAGAGTTAGTCCTCGCCAGAAGCGCGGCGACGAAGCAATATCGGTGCGTAGAGAGTGCTCACGCCAAGGAACCGACCTTCCTGTTTCACATTCCCTCGTCACGCCCGCGCCCAATAGACACGGCCAAAACATTCGCCTCGCCGCGCACCCCTCCCGCCTGGGTGAAGGCGAAGATCGCCACATAGCACTCCTCCGAGATGCTCCTCGCGATGACGGCTATTAATGTAAACAGAGAGGGCGGGGATAAACCCCGCCCCTACACCGGTCAGGTCAGTCATAGCGTAGGTTGGGTAGAGCGAAGCCCCGGCGGCAATGCCGCCGGGGCCGTACGCACCGCGTGGGTGGGCCGGGCTATTTGGGCTTGGGAGACTTGAGCTCTTCGCAAGACACCTGATTGATGGACACCTCGCCGGTCTGCTTGCCGTCGCGATCATAAATCTTGGTCACGCTGTTGTGGATCTTGGCCGAGCCCGCCTTGGGGATGCTTAACTTTTGGCTGGTGTAGCACTGGTTATTTTTGCTCCAGTTCAGCCACACGTCGTCCAGGCCCGCGCCCTTTTCGCCATTGAACTTGCTGTGGGCGGGCACCTTGGCGTAGCAGTTGACCACGCTGTACCACTTGCTCACGCAGACCTCATGGTCCGACTCGTTGTAGATGGCAAAGGCGTGGGCCGGGGCGGTGATGAACAAGACCGAACCCGTCAGAAGCGCGAAGGCAATCAGCTTGATGAATTTCATGTTTTCCTCCTGGAAGCGGCAGCGAATAAATCTCGGTTGAATGTGGCGCGGAGCAGTCGTTAGTTGCGTCCCAGCCTGCCCAGGGTGGCGGCCATGGCCCCGCCCTTTTCGCGCTTCTCCAGGCCCAGGCGCTTTTTGAGCACCGAGCGCAGGGGGTCCAGCATCACCAGCTCGGTGCCGCGCGGCTCCTCGTCGTCGGGGATGAGCCGCGCCGGGTCCGAGGGGCTCGGCGCGGCGTCGCCCGCCACGATGAGCTGGCCCAACTCGAAGGTGAGGGCCTCGGCGGCGTTGGCCCGGCAGGTGTCCTTGTCCGGACCCCAGGCGCGAATCCTGGCTAGGTTGGGGAACACCGCCTCCCAGCCGCCCTCATTGAGCGGCATGAGCACCACGGGATAGGCGGGCAGGCCTTCCACGGCCCGCAGCCAGGCATGCTTGTCGCGCTTGATGGCCATGACTTCTCCTGGTCGGCTTAGGGGGGGCAGGGGTTACGGATATATATAGTGCACCCGCCGGGCGGCGCGGGCAAGGGTTTCGGAAGGGCTAGGCATCTCCTGTCATAGGAGTTCGTCAGGCTTCGGGCTGCGCCCTCAACCTGACCTACACAATTTGATCATGATAAATTTAAATATAGTGTAGGTCGGGTTGAGCGGAGCGAAGCCCGACAAGCACCTCAAAAATAGAGGTGGCCGAGGCGTATTAAGCAATACGTCGAGGGAGACCCAGGACGAAGCGAGTTTTGCAGGCAGCAGCAGGAAGCCGGGCTAAATAATTTTGTTCCAGCGGGTGCCCGAGGGGGTGTCGATTAGCTGCACCCCCTTGGCGGCCAGCTCGTCGCGGAGCCGGTCGGCCAGGGCGAAGTCGCCCCCGGCGCGGGCGGCGTCGCGCTTGTGCACCAGGGTCTCGATCTGGGTGTCGCTCTCGCCGGGCTCCAGGTCGATCACCCCCAGCACCCGGTTGGTGCGCTCCACGAAGGCCAGCACCTGCTCCACCTGGGCGGCGTCCATTCGGCCCTGGTTCATCAGGCGGTTGATGCGGCGCACCATGGCGAAGAGCTGGCCCATGGCCTTGGGCACGCCCAGGTCGTTGTCCATGGCCTCCTGGATGCCGCTCTTGGCCTCGTAGAGAATCTGGTCCAGGTCCGGGGAGGGCTCGCCGGGGCTCATGAAGCGCAGGCGCTCCACGAAGTCGCCCAGGCGCTCCACGGTCTTGGCCGCCTGGTCCAACTGCTCCCGCTCAAAGGTGATGGGCCGCCGGTAGTGCTGGCCGAGGAGCCAGTAGCGCACCGTGGCCGGGGAGTAGCCCAGGTCCAGGATCTCCCGAAGGGTCACGTCGTTGCCCGCCACCCGGGAGGCCTTCTTGCCGTCCTTCATCACCACGTCCGAGTGCAGCCACATGTTGGCCAGGGGCTTGCCGGTGAGGCACTGGGCCACGGCGATCTCGTTCTCTCCGTGGGGGAAGACGAGGTCGGTGGAGGCCAGGTGGAGGTCAAAGGGCTGGCCCAGGTGCTCGGTGGACATGGTGGCGCATTCCACGTGCCATCCGGGGCGCACGTTGCCCCAGGGGGTGGACCAGTAGATGCCCGCCTTCAGGTCGGCCAGGGTGGCCCGCTTGAAGATGGTGAAGTCCCTGGGGTTATCCTTCTCGTAGTAGTCGTAGTCGGTGTGCTTGTCGCTCTGGGTGGCGTTAAGGTCCACGCCCGAGAGCTTGCCGTAGTCCGGAAAGTGGCTGATGTTGAAGTACACGCTGCGCAACTTGACGTAGGCCATGTCCTTGGCCAACAGCTCCCTGGCCGCGTCCACCATCTGGTTGATGTGCTCGCTGGCCTTGGGGTAGTCCAGGGCGGGCAGCACGTTCAGGGTGGCCATGTCCTCGAAGAACACCTTTTCCCAGCGGGCGGTGAACTGTTTCCAGTCGGCCCCCTCGGCCAGGCACTGGTTCACGGTGCGGTCGTCCACGTCGGCGATGTTGATGATCAGCTTGACCTCGAAGCCCCTGAACTCCAGGTAGCGGCGCACCAGGTCGGCGAAGACCATGCGGCGGCACAGGCCCAGGTCCGGCGCTCCGTCCAGGGAGGGGCCGCAGGCGTAGATGCCCACCTGGCCGGGGCGCACCGGGGTGAGGTCTTGCACCTCACGGCTGAGGGTGTTGTAGAACCTCAGCGGCACCGGCACCTTTTCGCTGCTGAACAGGGAGGTGGACAGGTAGCGCTCGCCGCCGTCGGCCATGAGCGCCACCACCACCGAGCCCTCGGGCAGGGTGGCCGCCTGGTCCAGGGCCACCTTCATGGCCGCCCCGGCGCTCATGCCCACGAAGATGCCCTCTTCGCGGGCCAGGCGGCGGGCGATCTCGTAGGCGCTGTCGTCGTCCACGTTGACCAGGACGTCCACCTCGCCGGGGCTGAAGATGCCCGGCGCGTAGGACTCCTTCATGTTCTTGAGCCCCTGGATCTTGTGCCCCTGATAGGGCTCCACCGCCACCACCTTGACCTTGGGGTCCAGCTGGTGCAGGCGCCGCGTGAGGCCCATTACCGTGCCCGAGGTGCCCAGGGTGGCCACCACCAGGTTAACCTTGCCCTCGGTGGCCTCATATATCTCGTCGGCCGTGGAGCCCTCCAGGGCGTGGGCCTTCCAGTTGTCCTCGTTGTTGAACTGGTCCACCAGGAAATAGCGCTCCGGCTCCTCGCGGGCCAGGCGGTAGGCCTCCTCGATGGCCCCGTCGGTGGACATGTGGGCCGGGGTGAGCAGGATGTCGGCCCCGTAGGCCCGAAGGATCTTGCGCCGTTCCTGGGAGGCGGACTCGGACATGGTGAAGAGCATCTTGTAGCCCTTGACCGCGCAGGCCATGGCCAGACCGATGCCGGTGTTGCCGCTGGTGGCTTCCAGGAGGATCTTGCCCTTGGTCAGCTCGCCGCGCTTCTCGGCCTGCTCGATCATGTTCAGCGCCGGGCGGTCCTTCACCGAGCCGCCGGGGTTCATGAACTCCAGCTTGGCGTACACCGTCACGCCGGGGTTTTGGTTGAGCCGGTTTATGCGCACCAGGGGGGTGCCGCCCACCAGCTCCAGGATGTTGTTCACCGTGCGAAGAGTCATGGCGCATTTCCCGCATACGAAGTAAGTGGGCTCAAGCATACTGAACCATGGGGGCATAGTAAAGCGTTCAGGACCCCTGCCGGCCCCGCGCTTGGGCGTTGTCAAAAGGCGAGGGATTTGTCAGCATATCCAAAGGGGGCGGCTCTAAACACAACCCAAAGGGAAGACAGCGGTCATGATAAGCGCGCGCACCGGCAAAATCCTAATTCTTGCGATTTTGGCGCTGGGCCTGGCCTCCGCGGCATCGGCCCAGGGCAAGGATATGCACCAGGCCATGAAAGAGATGGCCGCAGACATAAAGGCCAAGCACCAGGCGGCCGGGCGCGACGCGACCAAGCCGCCCAGCCAGCCCCTGGGCACCTCCAAGACGGTGCGCTTCGTCCTGCCCATGAAGGCGGGCCAGGGCAGCGACTCGGTGAACGAGTACTGCATGGGCTACACCCTCAAGTGCGTGGCCAGGGTGAAGGACCCCTACAACACCTACAGCGGCAAGGTGAGCACCAGCGAGGGCGGCCAGGTGGTTTTTTCGGGCAAGAAAAGCGGCGAGCCCCTGGAGATGACCCTGCCCACCTCCTTCTTCGGCGACACCACCTTCAGCCTGTTCATGCGGGCTCAGGAAGCACCTTATCCGGAGAAGGCTCAGGTGGAGCTGACCTGCTCCTATTAGAAGCCGCTCGCCAAACAAAGAACAGGGCGTCCGGATTGCTCCGGACGCCCTGGTTTAGTTTACGGTTCCGCCATCCCGGCGGCTGACGAGGTGTGTGCCTAGACGTGGTCCTCCAGCACCGCCCGCCATTGGGGATGGCGTAGGCGCTGCAGGGCCTTCTTCTCGATCTGGCGCACCCGCTCGCGGGACAGGCCGAAGACCTGGCCCACCTGCTCCAGGGTGTGCTCGTCCTCGTCGCCCAGGCCGAAACGCATCTGCAGTATGCGGCGCTCGCGGCCGTCCAGGGACTCCAGGGCCTCGCCCAGGTGGACCATCATCTCGCCTTCGCCCACCTTCTCAAAGGGGCACTCGGCCTCCTTGTTCTCGATGAAGTCGCCCAGCTCGTCGCCGTCCTCGCCCACCGGGGTCTCCAGGCTGGTGGAGTCCAGGGTAAGGTTGACGATCTCCTTGACCTTGCTCTCGTCGATGCCCACCTTTTCGGCCACTTCCTTGGGCAGGGGCTCGCGTCCCAGCTCCTTGAGCAGACCGTAGTACACCCTAAAGTACTTGGACCTGAGCTCCAAAAGGTGGATGGGGATGCGGATGGTGCGGGCCTGGTCGTAGATGGCCCGGCTGATGGTCTGGCGAATCCACCAAGAGGCAAAGGTGCTGAAACGGTAACCGGTCTTGTAGTCGTAGCGGTTCACCGCCTTCATCAGGCCGATGTTGCCTTCCTGAATCAGGTCGGCGAAGCTCAGGCCCCGGAAGGTGTACTTCTTGGCTATGGACACGGCCAAGCGCAGGTTGGCTTCCACCATCTCCTGCACCGCGACCTCTACCTGCAAGCGGGCGCTGTCGATCTCCTCCAAGGTCTTGGAGAGCTTCTTGGAAGGCTTGCGCTTGGCGGCGGCGCGCTTGAGCAGCTCGAAGGTCTCGGCCATTACGTCTTCCACCGAAAGGGGAGACTTGTGGCTGTCTTCCAGCCAGGCCTCGATGCGCACGCAGTTGTCGCAGGCGTCCTTGTCGCTTTTGATGATCGACAAGGCTTTCATCAAAATTTCGTCGCGGCCGTCTTGGATGGTCTTGCCCAGCTCCAGCTCCCGCTCGGGAGTCAGCAGATCGCGCCCCTCCACCTCTTTGAAGTAGGTGACTGGCGTGTCCAGGCTGAAGTCTGGTCCCTTGAAATTACGGCTATCGGCCATGGTAATTACCTCTTCCCTACAGCTACCCGCACGGTCCAGCGCTCCTAGCTACCGGCGCTGCGGGTCTAAATTCTGCTTAGGCTTGCCGCGGCCGAGACTCTTGCTCAGGACGCAGGCGTCTAAAGGTTAAAATAAGCACTGGGGAGTGGAAGTCAACTCCAGCTCCCAACAAACTATTTCACCCCGCGGGCGTCGGCCAATTTGGCCTGAAGTTCGCCGTGGTGGGCCGGCACCGGCCGGGCCTCGCGGCGGATCATGTTTATCGCCTCGCTGGGGCAGACCGTGGCGCATTGGCCGCAGCCTAAACAAAGCTCCTCATCGAAATCGGCGCAGTCGTCATCCACTCGGACCGCCGCCACCTGGCAGGTGTCGGCGCACTCGCCGCAGGCGGTGCACAGCTCCGGGTCCACCGAGGCGAAATAAGCCGCCTGGCTCACCGCCCCGAGGTGGTTCATTCGGGTGATGGTCTGTAGGAACATGCAACAGCACCCGCAGCAGTTGCACAAAAAGTTCACGTTTTCCGCCACGTTGTCCACCACATGCACCAGGCCGGCACCTTCGGCCCGCTCCAGGGCGTCGAGCATTCCCGCCTCGTCCATGGGCTTGGCCCAGCCCTGGGCCACCGCAAACTCGGCGAAGGAGCCGAAGACCATGCACACGTCCAGGGGAGCGTCGCAGCCCTTGCCCAGCAGGTGGGCCTGCTCGCGGCAGTAGCAGTTGATCAGGGCCAGGTGCTCATGCTGGCGGATAAGCTCCTCTGCCTTCTCGTAGGGCAGTATCTCCTGGCTGTTCTCAATAGCCCGGCCCACCGGGATGACCCGGGAGTAGGGCGTGGGGGCATCGGCAAATGCCTTGCCCACCCCGGGCTCGTAGTAGTCCTCGAACAGCCGGGCCATCTTGAGCTTGGCCTCGCCCGGGGCCATGGCCCAGAACTGGGCCTCGGCCATGCCCGGCACCATGGGCAGCAGGCTGTAGTAGTCGCCCGCCTTGGTGCTGCGGCGATAGGCCAAGCCCTTGGCGGCCAGACCCTCCAGCAGCGCGGCGATCTCCTCGGCCGGGCGCTCCAGGGTCTTGGCCAGGGCCTTGGCCCGCATCGGCTTGAAGGGCAGGGCCGAAGCCACCGCCGCTTCCTCGCCGGTGAACAGCTCGCGCAAAATAGCCATGAGCTCAGGCCCCCGAGGCGCGCCCAAGGGGGAGCGATCCAGGTGTTGGGCCAGTGCCTCGTGGGCGTCTTGCGCGGGGCTGGACATCGTTTCACCAAGTAAAACAGTATGATAACAATAAAAGCACACCCCTCCCCGCAGGGGGGAAGGGCTACCTTCACGTAAACCGAGAGTGTGGGATAAAGGTGGGAGCTTGTCAAGAGAATTTTTGAGAAAAATTGGCCTCAACCGGGTTGCGCCGGGGGGCTTCTTGTCAAGCAAAGCAACTATACTATACAGCCGGGCATCGCGCCAGTAGGGGAACGAAAGGTCAGCCCCCTGATGGCGGGACGGTCGTCCGCAAGCCTGGCAGGCGGGCCGTGGCTCCATTATAGTGGTAGGGTAAAAGCCAACCCCAAACGCGAGCCCTGCATGAACATCGACGGCATGAAATGCTCCCGCTGCCGCCAGCCGGCCCAGCACCGCCTGCCCAGCCACAACGCCCGCTTTTGCGACAAGTGCCTGGGCATCTTCGTGCGCCGCCAGGCCGAGAAGGCCATCAAGCAGTTCGACATGCTGGTGCCGGGGCAAAAGGTCCTGGTGGCGGTGAGCGGCGGCAAGGACTCCCTGGCCCTGTGGCAGGTGCTGTTGGAGCTGGGCTACCGGGCCGAGGGGCTGCACCTGGCCCTGGAGTTGGGCGACGGCAAGTTCGGCGAGGCCTCTCTGGAGGCCAGCCAGGCCATGGCCCAGCGCCTGGAGGCCCCGCTGCATCTATTTAATATGGCCGAGATGGCCGGGTTCGGGGTGCAGGAAATCGCCTGGGCCAACAAGCGCTCCTTCTGCTCGGTGTGCGGCACCCTCAAGCGCTACTACCTGAACAAGGCCTGCCTGGACCTGGGCTTCGAGGTGCTGGCCACCGGCCACCACCTGGACGACGAGGCCGCCCGCCTGCTGGGCAACCTGGTGCGCCGTCACCAGCGCTACCTGGACAACCAGTGGCCCACCCTGGAGGGAGCGCCGGGGGCCTTCGCCAAAAAGATAAAACCCCTGTGCCGCCTGCGCGGGGCGGAGCTGAAGTCCTACGCCAAGTCCCAGGGCTGGTCCGTGGCCAAGGGCGCCTGCCCCCGCTCCAAGGGGGCCACCCTGCCCTATTACACCGAGGCGGTGCGCATGCTGGAAGAGCGCATGCCCGGCACCACCATAAATTTCTATTTGGGCTACCTGGAGGACAAGGGTGCTCCGCCCGCCAAGCCGGAGATGGAGGCGCGCTGCTCGGTGTGCGGCATGCCCAGCTTCGCCGAGGAGTGCACCATCTGCCGGTTCCTGGAAAACACCCGCAAGCGCGAAAGCACCAAGCGAGATGCGCTTAAAGACCAAGGTTAGCTTCGACCCCCAGGCCGAGCTGGGGGCCATCGCCGATTTCGCGCGGCGCTGGCGCAGCCTGTTCCGCCCCGCCGAGGTGGCCTACACCCCGGCCCACTTCACCGCCGAGTTGGAGAAACTAGAGCGGGCCCAGCGCCTGCGCCTGTACCTGGTCACCCGCCCCGAGGCTCCGGTGGCCCTGGCCATTTTGGACGGCCTGGGCCAGGACCAGGCCATAGAGCTTTTATCCCTGGCTCCCCTGGACGGCGAGGACGAGGTGCGCCCCTGGCTGAGCAGCCCCAGCCGCCGCCGGGAGATGATGGCCCAGGCCCCGGCCGAGCCCAGCGGGCGCGGGGTGTTCCCCTTCCTGGTGGGCGAGCCTGAGGGCGTGGCCCTCATCGACCTGGAGCCCGAGGGCCTGGTCTTGGCCATGGCCCGCTGGGGGCACCTGAACGTGCTGGACCCGGAGCCGCTGTTGGCCCAGCGCATGGCCCTGCTGGGCATGCGCATCCAGTCCCTGGGCAAGCCCGATCAATAGCGGCCCGCGCAAGCTGCTGGACACGCCTTTATTTTATCCCTTTATTCATGCGGTAAAAACGGTGTCATCGCCTGGAAAGGCGATAGGTGCAGGGAATTTTAAGCACTGGCAATGTAGCCTGTGCTTATGCGGTGTGACGGTCCTTGTCCTTCGCACAGAGATTGCTTCGTCGCTGCACTCCTCGCAACGACAAAGGGGATTGTTGGGTTTCGCTTCGCTCTACCGCTAATGGCTGACCTGCGGCAGGCCATCATC
>JAHIND010000022.1 GCA_018896025.1 Pseudomonadota bacterium | reverse complement strand
CTGCCGCCAGTAAAAAACAGCCTTGTCGTTGCGAGGAGCGGCGTCCCGCCGCGACGAAGCAATCTCTGTAAAAAGCAGGCGCTATCACTCTCCGAGCCATAGCGTAGGTTGGGTTGAGCGGAGCGAAGCCCAACAATTCCTTTGTCATACCTTTGCCCGAGAGGTAGGGCCCAACCGCCCTCCACGCCCCGAACCCCTCCCGCTTGGGGGAAGTCGAAGATCACCACGTCGCATCTCTTCCGAGATGCTCCTCGTGATGACGGCTATTACGGTACAAGACGGGAGGGCGGGGATAAACCCCGCCCCTACATCACTCTCTGTTATTTCCCAACGCATCCCCCCGGCACAGTCAGCCGCCGGCAGACAAGGCGTCCCGACGGCGACAGCCGGAGGCGTAGCAAAAGCTACGTCGAGGCTGGAGCCGGAGGGCAACGCAGTATGCCGGGGGCTGACGAAGCCGCCTACAACTCCCCCAAGACTCCCGTGATGATCCGGGCCATGTCCCCGCCCGCTTTGCCCGCGTTCTCGATCACCAGATCAATGGGCGATGGCTGCATATCATCGGGATCATTGACGTTGCTGATGGCCGCCAGGCCCATAACCCTGAGCCCCATGTGGCGGGCGGCGATCACCTCCAGCACGGTGGACATGCCCACCGCGTCGGCCCCCAGGGTGCGCAGCATACGGGTCTCGGCCGGGGTCTCCATGCTGGGGCCCTTGAGCCCCACGTACACCCCCTGATACATGGCGATGCCCTGGGCCTGGGCCACGCTCCGGGCCAGGGCCAGGAGCTGGGAATCGTAGACCTGGCTCATGTCCGGGAAGCGTTCGCCCCACTCATCCACGTTGGGGCCGATCAGGGGATTGTCGCCGGTGAAGTTGATGTGGTCGCTGATGAGCATCACCCGGCCCGATTCCATGGCCGGGTCCAGGCCCCCGGCGGCGCAGGTGACCATAAAGGTATCCACACCCAAAAGGGCCAGGACCCGGATGGGCATGGTGACCTGGCGGGCGCTGTAGCCCTCGTAGAGATGAAAGCGCCCGGCCAGGGCGGCCACCGGACGGCCGGCCAAACGGCCCAGCACCAACTCCCCGGCGTGGCTTTGAACCGTGGACACCGGGAAGCCGGGAATGTCCTCGTAAGGAACCCGCACCGCATCCTCGATGGCCTCGCCCAGGCCGCTCAGGCCGGTGCCCAGGGTGACCGCCACCCGTGGGCTGAATCCGCCGGGCAGGCGGTCGCGCAGGTACTGTGCCGCCTGGGATACATCATCTTGGTGTTGCATCTGTCTGACCCCCAACATGTTGGGAAAAGTTGCTTTCGGTCCTCGTCAGCTCCAAAAAAGCAGCCTAAAACGCCCCGGTCAAGAAGTTTTTATCCTGCATAACTACTAGTGATTACAAGCCATACAAGTTTGTAACTTTTGGGTGAACAAATAACCATTGACATATTGGACCAGGATTACCATATTTTTTGGCATAAAGGCTGACTATGTCATGTCTGAAACCCCATATGTCCCGCCTGACCCTGGTCGCCATCATGGCCGGTCTTAGTGGTTTGGCCGGGATAATCTTTTTTGAACCCCCTCCCCGGGTGACGGTGCTGGCCTCTGCCTCGTGGCAGGTGATCGATCCCGCCGCCGCGGCCCGCCAGCGGCTCACCCTGGTGCTGCCCCTGCGTCAGCGCCAACAGGCGGTGTGGCCCCTAGCCCGGCGGGCGGCCCGCAAGCACGGCCTGGAGCCAGCCCTGGTCATGGCCGTCATCCAAGCCGAAAGCCGCTTCTTGCCCCAGGCCCGCAGCCATCGCGGGGCCCAGGGCCTCATGCAGATCACCCCGGCCACCGCCCGGCACCTCAAGCTGGCCCGCCCCATGGACCCCCAGGCCAACCTGGACGCCGGGGTGGGCTACCTGGCCAGTTTGTATCGGGAATACCAGGGCAACCTGCGCCTGGCCCTGGCCGCCTACAACGCCGGGCCCGCCAAGGTGGCCGAGGCGGGCGGCATGCCCGACATCGCCGAGACCCGTCAGTACGTGGACGATGTCCTGGAAAACCTGGACCTGTTCCGCGCTCAGTACAACGCCAGAGCCCAATTCTAGTTAGTCTATTCCAAGAAGACCCCGCCTATAGCCCGGCGGGGATCATACCTCTCCGCGATTCTTAGCAACGCCTTTCAGTAATAGCCGTCATCACGAGGAGCATCTCGGAAGAGATGCGACGTGGTGATCTTCGACTTCCCCCAGGTGGGGTGGTTCGGGGCATGGAGGGGAGGAGGAATTGTTGGGCTTCGCTCCGCTCAACCCAACCTACGCTATGGCTCGGAGAGTGATAGCGCCTGCTTTTTACAGAGATTGCTTCGTCGCGGCGGGACGCCGCTCCTCGCAACGACAAGGCTGTTTTTTACTGGCGGCAG
>JAHIND010000021.1 GCA_018896025.1 Pseudomonadota bacterium | reverse complement strand
CCTCGGAGGAAAGAAATGAGCGGCTGGGGCCATGGCTGGATTACTACAACCAGACAAGGCCACACACCGCTCTTAAATACAAACCGCCAATCTCAAGACTGGCAAACTGTGAACAACGTCCTTGCTAACAACACCTAGCCCACGAACACCTGGTAAAGCCGCTGGGAAATCCCTTGTCGTTGCGAGGAGCGTAGCGACGAAGCAATCTCTGTTCTCCGTCAGGTGCTCCAGTATGCGTCTGGCCGCGTTGTGCTTAGTTGCCCGCTTATCGTCGCCTGACTATGCCGCGTATCAATTCAGTCGGTTGTTTTCAGCAAAAATGAGAAACGGCGTAGGTTGGGTAGAGCGAAGCGAAACCCAACAATTCTTCTGTGCCGATAAAGAGCGGAGGGCGGGGATAAACCCCACCCCCACACCCGGACCAAGGCTCTTAGTGTAGGGGCGGGGTTTATCCCCGCCCGCTTAATTTGTGGTTGCGCGAAACGTCCTCCCCACCCGATCCCTTGCTGGACAAAGGGCGCTTCCAGGCTGGCCTTCCCCTGCGGCCCGTGGCATTATGAGAAAATGAAATTACCGGATCGCTACACTCGCCTGCGGTTGCCCCTGGTGGTACTGCTGGTGGCCTTAATCTGCTACCTGCACTTTCGCCTGGGCCCGGACAAGGCGGTGGCCAGCGTGTTTTTGCAGGACTTTTATTTTCTGCCCATAATCCTCACCGGCTTTTGGTGGGGTCCCTGGATGGGGCTTCTCATCGCCTTGGTGGTGTCCGGCCTCTACGCCCCCTATGTGGTTCTAATGCACCACCTCACCCCACCGACCATTACCGCCGCCATCACCCAGATGGTTTTGTTCCTGGCCGTGGGCCTTTTGGTGGGCTGGCTGCGTCGCCGGGAGCAGGCCCATGAGGCCCAGGCCTTGCGAGCCGAGAACCTGGCCGCCGTCGGGCGGGCGGTGGCCAGCGTGGCCCACGACATGAAAACCCCCCTCATGGCCATCGGCGGCTTCTCCGCCCAGGTGAGGCGCAAGCTGGAGCCCGGCTGCCCGGAGGACCACAAGCTGGGGGTGGTCATCGAGCAGACCGCCCGCCTGGAGGGCATGGTCAAGGAGATGCTGGACTTTTCCCGGCCCCTGGAGTTGCACCGCCAAAGCCTGGACCTGGCGGATTTGACCGCCCGCACCCTGGAGGTGGCCGCTCCCCTGGCCGAGCAAAATCAGGTGCGCCTGACCTGCGACCTGGAGGAGCGCCTGCCCTCGGTCCAGGCTGACCCCGAGCGCTTGCAACAGGCGCTCATAAACCTCATCAACAACGCGGTGCAGGCCTCGCCGCCCCAAGGCGAGGTGAGCCTGTCCGCCTGGCGTCAGGACGAGGAATTGGTGCTGGCCGTTTCCGACCATGGCCCCGGAGTCTCCCTGGCCCAGCGCCAGCATCTTTTCACGCCCTTTTACACCACCAAAAAAGAGGGCACCGGCCTGGGCCTGCCGGTGGTGCACAAGGTGGCCGAGGCCCACGGCGGCCGCCTGGAGGTTGGCGACAATCATCCTCAGGGGGCGGTGTTCAGGTTGGTCTTGCCCCTGAAAAATTAAGCGGTCGCGGCAGGCTTCGCTTGGCGGTGCCGCGGGAAAAGTCCTTGTCGTTGCGAGGAGCGTAGCGACGAAGCAATCTCTGTTTGCCAAGAGGTAGTTTGACAACGGCCTAGCGGGTTCGTCTCTTTTCAGCAAACATCTAAATGTCGTGTAGGTTGGCGTAGAGGGCGCAGCCCGAAACCCAACGAGTCCTTGATCCGGGCTAGATGTCCTTCAGCATTCCCTTACGGAACACCCGTTCAAACAGATCCACCACCGCGGGGTCGAATTGGCCGCCCGAGCATTGCTTGATCTCGCTCAGGGTATCCTCCAGGCTCAGGGGCGGGCGGTAGGGCCGTTGGGTGAGCATGGCGTCGTAGCTGTCGGCCACGGCCATGATGCGGGCCAGGAAGGGGATGTCCTCTCCGGCCAGGCCGTCGGGATAGCCGGTTCCGTCCCAGCGCTCGTGGTGGGCCCGGATCAGGGGGCGCACCGGGGCCAGCAGCCCCACGTCCTTGAGGATCATCTCGGCGATCACCGGGTGCTCTTTGATATGCTGGTACTCTTCTGCGGTCAGCTTGCTTTTCTTGTTTAGGACCTCGCCCCTTACCCCGATCTTGCCCACATCGTGCAACTCGGCGGCGAATTCCAGATTGGTCCGCTCCTTTTCTTCCAGGCCGCCTTCTTGGGCCATGGCCATGCACACCTGGCGCACCCGCCCGGCGTGACCACGGGTGTAGGGGTCCTTGGCCTCGACCGCCCCGGCCAGGCCCTGCACGATCTCGAAGGCCGCCTGCTTGAGCTGGTCCAGGGTCTGGTTCAGCTCCCGGCGGAACTGCTCCCGCTCGGCGGCCAGGCGGCGCTGGCGGGTTATATCCACCGCCGTGCCGATGACTCCGGTCACCCGGCCGTCCTCGTCCATCAGGGGGCTGTTGTAGGCCAAGAAGATGCGCTCCTCGCCGTCGCCCCGGAGCAGGCGGAACTCCACGTCGTTGACCGTGTGGCCCTGGTCGCGCAGCTCCTTGAAGGCCTTCACGCAGTGATAGCGGTCGTCGCGGTGGACGAAATCGGTGAAAAAGCGGCCCAGGGCCTCGCCGGGCTCCAGGCCCATGAAAGGCTTCACCTTGGGCCCCACGAAGTTGAAGCATCCCTCCAGGTCCAGGGAATAAATGAACTGGGGGTTAGATTCCACCAGGGAGCGGTAACGGGCCTCGGAGCGCCCCAGGTCGGCGGTGCGCGCGGCCACCTGCTCCTCCAGGGAGGCGTTGAGCTGGGCCAGCTCCCTTTCCCGGTCCTGCACCTGCATGCGCAAGACAAGCTGGCGCACCAGGGCCTGGCGGTGCAGCAGGTTGGCCAGGAGCAACAGCAGCACCGCGCCCACCAGGTTGCCGCCGTGGTGCATCAAGGTCTCCGGCGGGGCCATGCTGCCGGTAAAGACCATCTGGGGCACGAGGTACACCGCCAACACCCCCGCCCCGGTGATGGCCGCCACCCCCAGGCGAATGGGGATGAGCACCAGGGCGGCGATGAGCACCAGGATCATGGCCGAATAGTAACGGGCCCCTATGGGGCCCATCTCCACCAGCATGATCTCCAGCATCACCGCCACGGCCAGGGCGCCGGCCACGGTGAGCCCCTCCTGCCAGAGCTGGTTCTTGTAGGCCCGGTTCAGGAGGTACATCAGGCCCATAAGGGCGGCGGTGCCCAGGCGCAGAGCCAAAAAGTGAGAGAAGAACTGGGGGAACTGGTACCAGTCCACCAGCGAGAAGGCGGGCACCAGCAACACCCCGGACAAAAAGCCGATCTTCAGACGAGATTGCAGCGTTTCCACGTAATGGGCGTGGAAGGCTTCCGGGTCGGCAGGGGACAGGCGGTCTGCTGACATGGGCAGTCTTTCTTCAGCTTCGAACAGGTTCCTCGCTGGTTATATAAGCAGAATAGCGCATTTTGACCTCTTGTGGCGTGCGCAATGACCAGGGCTCCAAAAGATCGCTTTCGAACAGGCGCTGGGGGCTGATGCGCGAGGGGTGCCATTTTTTGAGCAGGGCGCACTCGCGGTATTCGGGCAAACAGTGCAGGGCGAAGGCCACCAGCTCCGAGCAGAACCAGGTGGAGCGGCTGTTGAAGGGGTTGCGCCACCCGGCGCACACGTCCCAGCGGTCGCCCAGCTTCACCAGCTTGTCGGTGAGCATGCCGAATATGCCGGCAAAGGAATATCCCTGGCCCAGCTTGGCCCGTGCCGCGTCCAAAATAAGATCGGCCCGCTTGGCGTTCATCTCCTTGGGGCGCTTGAAGTAGACCTCGTACTGGTTGCCGAAGTAGTGGCTCAGGTGGTTGCGCACCACTCCCTCGCCCGTGGCCTCGATGCAGTAGGTCTCGTCCTCCACCAAAAAGGCGTGGGACACCGAAATACCGCTTACGGCCTCGTCGCCGGTGGCGATGGTGATGCCCTCGCTCACAAAGGTGCCGGGCATGAAGGAGAAGCCCACCAGGCCCGGCTCGTAGTTGACGCCGTAGACCGGCTTGAGGTGTATGCGCTCACTGGACTGGGGCATGGGTCGCCTCCTTGGCTACAGACTCAAAACGCCCCCCAGGGGCAGGTTGTGCACCTTGGCGGCCAGCTCCGGGTCGGCGGCCAGGGCCTCGCTCAGGAGCTTCTGGCTCAGGCCCAGGGGCTCGTTGCACAGGGTGAAGGTGCCCCAGTGCACCGGGATCATGCGCTTGGCCCCGCTTTGGCCGAAGGCCTCCAGGGCGTCGGTGGGGTTCATGTGGCGGGGCCTGAGGAAGTCGCGCCGGTTGAAGGCGTCGATGGGCATGAGCGCCAGGTCCAGCTCGAAAGCGCCGGGAAGCTCGGCAAAGGCGGGGCACATGCCGCTGTCGCCGGGGTAATAGACCGTGCGGCGGCTGGCGGCAATCACGAAGCCGCCGTATCCGTATTTTTTAAAATCCAGGGTGATCCAGTTACGCCCCCCCAGGTGTTTGCCCGGCCAGCAGGTGATGCCGAGACCCTCCACCTCCACCGCCTGATGCCATTCCAGGTTGATGGCCCTGACCGGGTGTTCGGGCTCCAGCTTGGCCTTGGCGTACCCGGCCACCCCGTGCGCCCCCACCACGGTAAGGGGGGAGGGGCTGTGGGCGGCGACGGCCTCCAGGCTGGGCAGGTCCAGGTGGTCGCCGTGGGCGTGGGAGAGTAGCACCAGGTCGATGGGCGGCAGCTCGGCCACCTTTAGCGGCGGTGCGGTGCGCCGTTTGACCATCTTGGCGAAGGAAAAGCGGCTGGAGAACATGGGGTCGGTGAGGATGTATTTACCGTCCAGGCGCATGAGCACCGTGGCCTGGCCCAGGTATTGGGCGAAGTCTTGCCCGTCGCTTGGCCAGGGGTCGGGCGCGGGCGCGGGCTTGGTGGGCGAAAAATTGCTGCCCAGCAAGGCGCCCAGAATAAGCAGGTATTCAAAGGGCCAGGCGATTATGCGGCCTATGGTGCTCATGGCGCTCTCCCCACTGCGGGCCGCGTCGGGTGAATCCCCCCCCGCTAATCTAGCTTTTGATTAGCACAAGCGCGGGCGCGGTGTCCATGGGGCTGTAGCGGTGAGGCAAGGCTGCTTGACGCCCCCGAGCCAGCCGGGTAGCTTTGGGAGCAATGAAAAGCAAACCGAAAACCGCAGCCGGGGAGGCAGCCATGGACGTGGCCGTCGCATGGGAAAATTTGGTTGAGGCCATCGCGGCCATCGAGGGCGGCGAGGGCGATTGGGAAATCCTCACCGCCACCTGCATGGCGGCCATGGAGATGCTCCTGGAGTACCCGCCCCAAGAGGTGCTGGCGGTGATCGAGGAATCCCACATGCCCACTAGGGCCACGGTTAGCTGGCTGGCCTGGGAAGGCGGCAAGCTGGGCGGCCCCAACGCCGAGCGCAGCATGGGCCTGGCCGTCTGTTGGCAGGAGGCCAACCCCGGCCGGGAGCTTATCGCCGCCCCCAAGGGCGCGTCCCAGCGGCCCATGGTGCTCCACTAAAACCCGCCCCGCCCCCAACGGCCACCGGGAGGAGACATGCCCCCCGAGCCCATGCCCAGCGCACCGCCCTGGTCCGGCCCCGGCCAGTGGCCCCAGGCCAACCAGGCCCTGCTCATCTTGGCCGACAACCCCGCTTGCGCCCCGGCCCGCGCCCTGGCCCGTGAGTTAGCCGCCGCTCGGCGGGCCCTGGCCCCGGCCATGGAGCGCCTGTGCGCGGCCACCTGCCCCCGCTGCCTGGACCCCTGCTGCGTGCGCGCCCGCCTGTGGTGGGGCTTCGCGGACCTGGCCTTCTTACACCTGGCCGAGCTTCCCCTGCCGCTACGCCAAATGGCCTACGCCCCCGGCGGGGCCTGCCCCCACCTGGGCCCCCACGGCTGCCATCTGGCGCGGGAGCTACGCCCCTGGGTCTGCGACTGGCACCTCTGCCCCGAGCAAAAGTTGCGCCTGGGGCAATGGGACGAGGCGGAGCGCCGGGAGCTGCTGGAGGGCCTGGAAAGAGCAAGAGGGTTGAGAAAAAGCATGGCGGATGCTTTGATGGAGGGGGTGGGGTAGAAGTCCGCAAATTTAATTTTGAACGGTGATGAAACAACCTCACCAATACCGGGAGAACCTGTCATGCCCAAGCTGAGCCTGGCCCAAGCCGACATCATCGCCGACGAGACCTTGAAAAAAGGACGGGAGATCAAGGCCAAGCCGCTGACCGTGGTGGTCCTGGACGATGGCGGCCAGTACAAGGTGGTCAAGCGCGAGGACGGCTGCGGGCTGCTCAGGGCCGACATCGCCCGGGGCAAGGCCTGGGGGGTGTTGGGCATGGGCCAGGCCGGGCGCGAGCTGGCGCGGCGCGCCCAGAGCATGCCGGTGTTCTTCACCGGCCTGGCCGCCATCTCCGGCGGCAAGCTGGTGCCCCTGCCCGGCGGGGTGCTGATCCACACCCCGGACGGCGAGCTGGTGGGCTCGGTGGGGGTCAGCGGCGACCTGTCGGAGATCGACGAGGAGTGCGCGGTGCATGGGGTCAAGGCCGCCGGACTGGTGCCCGAGACCGGAGATGAGGCCTGAGCGCCCCCGCCCCGGTCCATGTTGACCGGGGCTTTTTTGTGGGGGCACTTTAATTAATCACATCTACCGTGAAGAAAGCTTATATTTGTAGCTGGCCACGGCGGAAGGGCTGGTCCCGTAGCACCAAAGTTCAAAGGCCGCCGTTTGCCCAACATTAAGTGAGGCATCGGAGGTTTTCACATAAGAATAGTCTGAGTCGATGACTGTTCCCGCTTTATTAAAAAGATTTACACTTATTTTTACGAAGAGTTTTCTGTCGCTTGAATTGTTGGTGATAGTCCCTTTAGCCGCCCAATAACCATATTTTGAAAATACATTAAAGGAATTGATTTCTAAACTTCCTTCACCCCCACCCCCGCCCCCACCGCAGGCGGGCATAAAAATAAAAGTAAATATTACTAGAAGAATAGTCAATACATAACGTGTCAAAAGACACCCCCCTTTAATTGTTACTTCTAGCGCTATTTAAGTAAAGTCTTCCACGGTTTTTCTTCGGCGTCAGCTTTGTTGGGTGTTGCCTGGGATTCTCTCTTTGCCTGTGTGGCTTGAGGCTGTTCCTTTTCCTGGATTTGAGCCTCATCTGACTTAAAAAATACCGTTCGGTCACCATATTCCCTTGGCTTACATATAATCCGCGAGTCTTTATTTTTACCCCACTTAACTTTATAACATTCGGCATTCCATAGCTTGCCGCCTCCAGGGTGCCTAAGTTCAATAGGAGTATAACCAATGAACACGTCAGTTTTGTCGCTATTTTTTCCGGCAAAGACAGGCACGCCCACTGGATCAGATGTAATAATTAATTTTGAAGCTGTTCTGCTAGAGGTGTAGTCGCGAGGAGAGTTAGAGCGGGCTTGGTAATCTTCAGAAGTGATAAATCCTAAACTTTTATATCTCTCCTTGCACTGCTCATGTGCCACTAAGGCCAGAGGAGCACCCAGCCAACCCCAGCCCACAGTTGAGCAGTCCATGGTAGCTCCGGTATCTGGGTTGACCATGACCTGGCTTGGCGCAACACATCCGCCCAGCAACATTAAAAGTGGAATAATAGTAAAAATAGATGCCTTGCTAAACATGCTCCCCAACCTCTCTTTTGGTCCGTTACGCCGCTTGCCTTTCCGAATACAATTAGCCTAATTGCTGTTCGAGCACTCGCTGGTGTAACCCGCCAACAAGGTTGCTAATGACATTCGGTGATGGCTGACGAAAAACAATAAGGAGGAAAGGAGACAGGCCCCCCAATAACCTTTGATTGCCGGGCAGGCTTCTAAGAATTTTGCGACCATAGTTTAATATGTAATAGGGCCTCGGAGTCAAGGAAAACTGTATAACAGCTTTGCTTTGCCGGGAGCGGAGCCACTATCCCCCCCATGCCCCACGTCACTGGCCCCTACTGCCAGCGCCTACCCCCTACCGTTCCCGCCTCCCTCCTATTTCAACAAACGTTTGGCCAGGTCCATGATCTCGGTGGTCATCTCCACCGGGAAGAAGTGCCCCCGGCCGGGCAGGTCGTGCCACACCGAGTTGGGCATGTTGCTCATGAATTTTTTCTGGAGGTCGTAGGGCACATAGTTGTCCTGGTCGCCCTGGAAGACGTGCACCGGGTAAGTGACGTCCTGCGCCCTGAAGCCAAAGCCGGTGTAATCGATCTCCGCGTCCCAGCTCACGCCCTTGCCGCCTTGGCGGAAGGACTCGGCCTCGACCTGGGAGAACCACTCTCGCACCTCGGGCTTGTTCAGTATCCTGGCGTCGTCGGGCCCGGAGGATTTGGTGAAGGAGTTGTAATAAAGCTTGGGCGTCAGCTTGTCCATGGCGGACATCATGTTGAAAAAACTGCGGAAAAAGAACGGGCTGGTATGCAGCAGGGACACGGCCACCTGGTCGGCCTTGCTCAGGAGCTTCTTGTCTTCCGGGTCTTCCAGGCCGGGCTGGCCGGCCAGGGAGATGGCGAAGTCCAGGCGCTCGGGGATGTAATGGGCCACGGCATAGGTAGGTGGGCCGCCGCCGGACCAGCCTATGTGTCCGAAGTTGCCTATGCCCAGGTGAGCGGTGAGTTGCTCCACGTCCTTGACGTAGTCGGTCCATTGCCGCCCCGGCAGGAAGTCGCTCTGGCCGAAGCCGGGCCGGTCGGTGGCGATGAGGCGAAGGCCCCGCTGGGCGGCGTCCTGGTCGAAGATGGCGCCTTCCAAGCGGCAGGAGGGTGCGCCGTGGGCGTAGACGACCGGGTGTCCCTGGGGATCGCCGTATTCCTGGAAGCACAGCTTGCGGCCGTCGGCCAGGGTGAGAAACCGGGGCGTGTCCTTTTCCAACACCGTTCTCCTTTGCGGGGGGCTTTTGAATCACCTGAACCAAAATCAAGTGGCTGCGGCAATAATAGCATATTCATGGGTCATTCCCTTTGTTTGCCCCGAGAGCATGGTGCGGCAAAACAAAAGCGGCCGGGGCGTCAACCCTAACCGCTTGTTCTGCCAAACTATCGTATTTTGGTGGGAGCGGGGGGACTCGAACCCCCATGCCTTGCGGCACTGGCTCCTAAGGCCAGCGTGTATACCAATTCCACCACGCTCCCGAAGCGTAGGCCCCAACTCTAGGCCAAGCATCGGCATGCGTCAACCGCCTGATGGCCATATCCACGGGCTTTTCGGCGGGTTGACACCCCCAGGGGGATGGGCTAGATTTGGCCCACTTCCAATCACTTGAAAAAGGAGGCGCTTTTGCGGCCCGACGGTCGAAAGCCCCTACAAATGCGTCCCCTGAGCCTTAGCACCGGGGTCAATCCATACGCCGAGGGCAGTTGCCTGGCCTCGTTCGGTCAAACCCAGGTGTTGTGCACCGCCTCGCTGGAGGACAAGGTCCCCGGCTGGCTGGATGGCGCGGGCAAGGGCTGGGTGACCGCCGAGTACGCCATGCTGCCCCGCTCCACCCACACCCGCACCGGGCGCGAGCACCGCGAAAAGGGCCGGGCCCAGGAGATAAGCCGCCTCATCGGGCGCAGCCTGCGCATGGCCGTGGAGCTTCCCGCCCTGGCCGGGCACACCATCCGCCTGGACTGCGACGTGCTGGTGGCCGACGGCGGCACCCGCTGCGCCTCCATCTGCGGCGGCTGGGTGGCCCTGGCCCTGGCCATGAAAAAGCTGGGCCTCAAGCCTTCGCGCCAGGTGGCGGCCATCAGCCTGGGGCGCATCCAGGGCGAGCTGCGCCTGGACCTCTGTTACGCCGAGGACTCCACCGCCGAGCTGGACCTGAACCTGGTGCTGGCCCCCCAGGGGCTGGTGGAGGTGCAGGGCACCGGCGAGGACGGCCTGTTCAGCCCCGAGGAGCTGGCCGCCCTGGTGGCTGCCGGCCTGGAAGCGGGCCAAGAGATCTTCGCCGCCCAGACCGCGGCGGTGGAAGCGGCCTAGATGGAGTTGGTGCTGGCCACGGGCAACCGGGGCAAGCTGGCCGAGATCAAGGCCATGTGCGCGCCCTGGGGCATCGAGGTGGTCACCGCCGCCTCCTTGGGCTTCACCGAGGACGTGGCCGAGACCGGCGACACCTTCGAGGACAACGCCCGGCTCAAGGCCGTGGCGGTGAGCGAAGCCTTGGGACGTCCGGCCCTGGCCGACGACTCGGGCCTGGTGGTGGAGGCGCTGAACGGCGCTCCGGGGGTGCACAGCGCCCGCTACGCCGGGGAGCACGGCGACGACGCGGCCAACAGCGCCAAGCTCCTCACCGAAATGATCGGAGTGCCGCCCCAGCAGCGGGCCGCGGCCTTTGTTTGTGTTATGCTTTGCCGTCGTCCCGATGGGGCCGAGCTGGTGGCCCAGGGCCGCCTGGAGGGGCGCATCGCCCCGGCCCCGGCGGGGCACAACGGTTTTGGATATGATCCGGTGTTCTTGCTGCCCGAACGGGGCCTGACCGTGGCCCAGCTCAGCGCGGCGGACAAGAACGCCATCAGCCACCGGGGCCAGGCCCTGGCCAAGCTGGCCCAGGAGCTGCGCGGCTTTCTGGGCGGGTAGGAACAAGGACAATTTAGGTCGGGGCGTGGCGCAGTCTGGCAGCGCACCTGCCTTGGGCGCAGGGGGTCCCCGGTTCAAATCCGGGCGCCCCGACCAGTCTTGAACCTACCGATACACAACTACATCCGCGGCCATAGCGTAGGTTGGGTAGAGGGCGCAGCCCGAACCCCAACAATTCCCTTGCCCCAACCTTCCCCCGACAACCAGCCCCGGACCGGCCTCCGCTTCAGTAGCGGGAGGCCAGGTCTCGGCGTTGCAGCCAGAAGGCGCCGGGCCAATCGCCCAGTAGGTCTTGGCGCAGCCCCTCGGCCTGGGCGTAGTAGGGACCGGCCAACACGCTATAGGAGGCCCCGCAGCTCTGGGACTGGAGGGGGCAGAGGTATATCTCCCCGGCCAGGCGGTTGGAGCGCAGCCATTTGGCCACGGTCTGCTGGTACTTAGCCTGGGGCACGGTGATCATGAGCACCACCGGGTAGCCCTTGCCCGCCAGGTGTTTGGCGTCGTTCAGGGCGTGGCCCACCTCGTTGAACTTGTTGACCTGGATGAACCAGTCCTCCGGGTTGGGCGCGGGGGGCTTGGCCGCCGGTGCCGCCTGGGGGGCGCGGCCCTCCCTGATGCCCAGCACGCCGACGCCCTTGCGGTCCAGCACCCGCAGGCGCTCCTGGGCCTGGCCTCTGGTGAGCAGGGGCGGCAGGCAGGAGAAGAACTTGCTCTCCAGGGGGGAGATCAGCTCCGAGGCCACCGGGGTGAAGATAAGCTCCGGCGGGATCTTGCCCGCGAAGGGCTTGGCCTGCTCGCGGGCGGCCTCGCGGTCGGCATGGGGCGTGTCAAAGCATACATAGTAGCGCGTGTCCAGGGCCGCTCCCGTGGCCTCCACCCTGGCCAAAAGCTTGGCCCTGGGATCGGTGTTGGCCGTGGACTTGGCTGCGGGCGGTGGCGGTGTTGGCGGAACCGGTTTGGGCTTAGGGGTAACGCGGGCCGCCTTGCCGGGCGCAGCGGTGCGGGCCAAGTACTCGCTCAGGCCGGGGTTGTCCCCGGCCAGGGGCAGGCTGGGGCTCAGGCCCTTGCGGTTCCAGGTTTTGCCGTCCGGGGCCAGGAGCCTGCCGTCGGTGAGCACCAGGGCCGAGCCGTCCTGCAAGGGGAAGACCTTCTGGGTGGTGGCCTTGCCGAAGCTCCGGGTGCCCACCGAGCGGGCCACGCCGTTTTGCACCAGGGCGGCGATCATCAGCTCGGCCGAGCTGGCGGTGTAGCGGTCTTGCCAGACGAACAGCGGCCCGGCCAGCTTAAGGGGCGCTTGGCGGCTGGGGTAGGTCTTGCTGCCGTCCCGGCGGCGCAGGGTCACGATGGTCTTGCCGATGGGCAGCAGCATGTCCGCCGCGTCCACCCCGGCGAAGAGGCTGCCCCCCCGGCAGGAGCGCAGATCGATGACCAGCTTTTCGCCGGGGCGGGCCTCACTCAGGGCCTGGCGCAGCAGCCTGACCGTGGAGCTGTCGAAGCGCAGCACCCGCGCCAGGAGCACCCCCGGCTTGCGGCTGAGGCTCACCGCCGCGTTGTCCACCGGGCGGCGCTTGATGGGCACCGTCCGGCGCTTGCCGTCCGGCGTTTGCAGGCCCAGGGTCACCGTGCTGCCCACCGGGCCCCGCACCAGGTTGCCCACCGCCAGCAGGGAGAGCCCGGCCACCGGCTTGCCGTTCACCCCCACCAGCAGCTCTCCGGTCTTCACCCCGGCCCGCTCGGCGGGCGAGCCGGGATGGGGCAGGCACACCAGCCCCCCGTCCGGACGGCGGTAGGCGTCCATGCCCACCCCGGAGTACTCCGCCTTGCCCGAGGTCTTGTGGGCCTCGTACTCCTCGGGCGTCAGATAGGTGGAATAAGGGTCCAGACCCTCCAGGTAGCTCTTGAGGGCCTGGCGCACGATCTCCCCGCCGCTCTGCTTCACCAGGGCCTCTTCCTGGATCTTCAGGAAGGCCTGATAGAAGAGGAACATGCTCTGGTCGTTGGTCCAGGCCTGAGGGGCTGCCTTGGCCCTGGCCGGGGCAGCCAAGCCCAGCAACAAGAGCAGGGCCCCGGCGGCCAGGCTCAGGCTAACGGCAGACTTGGCGGGCCAGGTCATACAGGGTGTCCTTGGGGTCGTCCTTGGCGCGGCGCACCTTGTCTTTATCAAAGGCCACGGTCTGGCCTGGGCGGTGGAAGCCTCCCCAGTCGCCGAAAGGCACCGAACTGTAGCAGTGCCGCTGCCGGGGCACGCAGAACCAGTCCTTGCGGTCCACTCCCTGTTCACCGGGGTTGAAGCGGTAGCTGATACGATCGCGCAGGATGACCAGGGCCTTGTCCCCCTCCAGCGATTGCACCACCCCCACGTAGGCCAGCACCCAGGCCCCGGAGCGGGGCAGGCACTTGGCCCGCTCCAGCACATACACCTTGGCCCCGGCCACCAGGGGCAGGGGGGGAGCCTGCTTGGCGGCGGGCTGGGCCTTGGCCGGTGGCGATGCGGCGGGCTTGGCGGCCGGCGCGGCCTTGGGCGCGGAGGCCCGCGCCTTTTCCTGCTCCGCCCTCAGCTTGCGCGCGCCCCGCACCACGGTGTTCAGGCGCAGCCAGGTGTCATCGTTAATGGTGCCGTCGGCTGATTTCAGGCGCTGGTTTTCCTGGAAGCGAGTGACGGCCTGGCGCATTTGGCTGGTGTCCATAATGGACCAGCACCCGCCCGGGTCGTAGCCTGCCTCCTCCAGGAGGCCGCACACCTGCTCCGGCTCCACCCCCGGCACCTTGACCAGGTCTTGCGGGGTGGCGCAGGCGGCGCAGAGCAGCAGCAACAATAGCGATAAACAACGGAGCTTCATGGTTAGCTTAGAGGCCGGTGCGGGCCAGGACCTCTTCCTCCAGTTCGGCGATTTCTTTTTGCAGCTGATCGATCTGGGCCTGCAGGGCGGGCACGCTCAGGTTCTGTTGGTTGCGCAGGCTTTGCAGCTTGGCCTCCAACCGGCCTCGGCGCTGGAGCAGGGCCTCCACTTCCTGGCGGGCCTTGCGGTTTTTCACCTTGCCCTGCTGGATGTCCCGGCGCATCTTGTCCAGCTCGGCGCTGGTCACCTCCATGCGCGCCTGCAGGGCGTCCAGCTTTTGCTGCTCCTGGGCCATCTGCTTTTCCAGGGCCGTGCCCTGCCGTTGCAGACCGGCGTTCTGGGCCTGGGCCTGGGCCAGCTCCTGCTTGCGCTGGACCTGGCGGCGATCGTAGTCGTCCCGGTGCACGAAGTAGTCGAAGAAGCCGCCCTTGGCCGGGTCCGAAGTGGTGTGGCAACCGGCCAGGCCGCCCGCCAGCAGCAACACCAGCACAATGATGCATCTAAACATGATCCGCATCCCTACATGGTGTTGATGGGCAGCGAGGCCAGCACCTCGAGCTGGCTCTTCAGCTCCTGCTGGCGCTGCTGCATGGTCTTGAGCGAGGCCACCAGCTGCTGCTTCTGCTGGTCGCTTTTGATCTTCTTCTTCTCCAGGATGTACTGGGTCTTCTCGACCTCCTTGGTCACCTGGGCCAGCAGGGCCTTGGTGCTTTCCTGCTCGGTGTTCAGCTTGGCCTTTTCCTTGGCCAACTGGCCGGCCTGCAGCTTGTTCTGCCTGGCCAGGGCCCGCATGCGCTTTTCCTCGAAGCGCATCTCGGCCAGCTTCTTTTCCATGACCTTGTTGTGGGCCAGGGCCCGCTGGTTCAGGTTGTTGGTCTGGGCGATCTGGGCGTCCAGCCACTGCTCCTGGGTAGCGTATTTTTTCTGCTCGCTGTCCACCTCGTTGCCCACCAGCGCGCCCGCGCCCGCGCCGATGGCCGCGCCGATGGCCGCGCCGGTGCGCCCGCCCACGATATAGCCCAGCACCCCGCCGATCACCGCGCCCACCCCCGCGCCGGTGGCCACGGTCTCCTGGCTCTTGGTGGCGCAGGCCCCGCTCAGGGCCATGACCGCGATCAATATCACCAACGTCAATTTGCGCATGTCGCTTCTCCTTGCTTCATGGCCGCGCCAAAGGCCCGGCTCCCCCCTGATTTGGACTTCCCGGCTTCAGCGAACTCCGGGCGCCTGGCCCTGGGTAAACAGGGCCTCCTGCAGATCCCGCTCCCAACCGTCTTTGTCCGGTTGCTTGCCGGTTAGATAGCGTTGGTAGTGTTGGCCGAGCAGTTGGTTGATCTTCACCTTCTGCGGCGCGGCCGACTTGTTGACCAAAAGCTTGCGGTGCTCCTCCAGCTGTTTGAGCACCATCTCCTTGTTGTAGAGCCGGTCCATGAGGTCCAGCTGGGCGAAGTATTGCTCCAGGGACTCGTCCCGGGCGGCCTGGTTGTCCAGCAGGTTTTGCTGGGCCCGCTGGCGGCGGGAGGCGTTCTGGCTGAGCCGAATGATGGTCTGTAGGGACTTCTCGTTGACCATGGTCTTGTAGGCGGCGAACAGGCAGTAGACCGCGGTGCGGATGGTGACCAGGGCCGAGTCGCCCTCCACCTTGCGCATCTTGGTGGTGGCCTGCCTTAGTCCCGCTTCCAGCTCGTTGAGCTGGGGGGTCACCGCCTTGAGGGCCTGAGGGCTCACCGAGGCCAGGGCGTCGCGCAGCTTCTGCCAATCGGCCTGGGAGCCGCCCAGGGACACCCCGAACAGCGGCTGGGAGGCCTGGCCGTAGCTTTGGTAGATTTTCTTGAGGCGGGTCACGTCCTGGCGGGAGGCGGTGACCAGCGAGGTGATCACCAGGCGCAGCCCCACGTCGTTGCGCGAGAAGGCCTTGCCGTTTTTATAAAGGGGCATCTCCGAGCGCTTGCTGGGCAGGGTGGCCTTGGCCCCGTCCTTCAGGGCCGAGCCGCCCCGCAGGGCGAAGCCGCCGCAGCGCCCGCCGGTGTACTCCACCCGGAAGATGGAGGAGGTCATCTCCGACACGTTGCCCAGCAGGTCGTAAAAGCCCAGGGGATGGGACTTCTTGAGCCCCACCTTGCGCACCCGTGGCGGCTGGCGCACCACGTCCGGATAGCACCACTCGTACACTTCGGTCTGGTTGGGGCCGTAGGGCGACAAGCGGAAGTACTGGCTGGGCTCGATGAGCCCGCCGCCGCGCGCGGCGAACTCCCATTCGGTCTCGTTGGGCAGGCGCAGATAGGCCCCGCCGTCGTTCTGGGCCCCCCGGGAGCGGGGCAGCTTGTCCGGGGCGCTACCCGCCAGCCACTCGTTGTAGCGGCGCAGGAACTCCTGGGCCTGGAACCAGGTGATTTCGGTCACCGGCTTGGTGCTTTTCATCAGCTCCTGGCGGGACAGGTTCTGGGGCACGGGCATGAGGGAATAGAATTGGGCCTCGGTCACCTCGTACTTGCCCAGGTAGTAGACCCAGTCCTCGCTCCCGGCTCCGGCCAGGTTGAAGGCCCCGCTTATCTCCACCTGGGTGGGGGTTTCGTAAAAGACTCCCCCCTGGCATTTGCCCACCCACACCATGCGGGTGCTGAGGCCCTCCATGGTGCGCCCCAGGTGCACCGGCCGAAACACCATGCGCACCCCGTCCGGCATGGGCAGCGACAGGTCGCCCGCCTGGGGCTTGGGGTCGTGGATGTCCGCCCAGGCCGCGCCGCCCCACAGCAGGGCGGCCGCGGCCAAGGCGAGCACCACCAGGGAGGTTCTATTCATCGCGCAGCGCCTCGGCGGGCTCGATGCGGCTCACCCGCCAGGCGGCCAGCACGGCGGCCAAGGCGGCCACGGCCAGGGTGGCGGCCAGGGCTGCGGCCAGCTCCTGCCAGGGCAGGCGGCAGAAGCTCTCGCCGGGATGCAGGTGGGCGGCGAACAGGGTGTTGATGGTCTGGGCCAGGGCCCCGAAAAAGCCCAGCGCCGCTAAAAAGCCGCCCCCGGCCAGGAACACGCCCTGGTATACCGGCAAGCGCAGCAGCGAGCTACGGGGCAGGCCGATGAGCCGGAGCACCGCCAGGTCGCGCTTCTTGCGTTCCACCGAGGCGTAGAGGCTGGCCACCAGGGAGGCGGCCCCTCCGGCGATGCCCACCGCCGCGATGAGCCAGAAGATCAGGCTCAAATAGCGGTCCAGCTCCTTGACCTGCAGAATCTCGGCCGCCTTGGTGTGCACGTCGATGCCCTGGGACTCGAAATACTCCTTGAGCCCGGCCACCTGGTCGATGCTCCTGGTGTACAGGCGGAAGGCGGCGTAGCCCCGCCGGTGCAGGAGAAACTGCTTGTGCTCGGGGTCATAGCGCACCGGGCGGGTTTGGCCCAGGCGCAACACCCCGGCCAGCTCCGGGGGAATGAAGCTGACCCCCGCGCGGGGCGAGGGCTCGGCGGTCAGGCTCACCGGGAACACCAGCTCCCGCTCGCCCATCTTCAGGCGCAGGCTAAGGCCCTCGCCCGCGGCCTTAACCTCCGGCGCGGCCATGAGCATCAGGGGCGGCCCTTGGCCCTTGGCCGCAGCGGGCCAGGGCGGGGCCGGGGTGGGGCGAGCCTCGGCGGGCAGGTCCCCCCCGCCGGGCAGGGCGTACAGCTCCACCTGGGCCAGGGCCTTGCCGTCGGGGCCGATCAGCTCCGCCTTCTGCGGGGCCACCCAGGGCAGCAGGGACGCTTCGGCCCCGCGCAGCTTGGCCCGCACGGCGTCCAGGTTCTTTTCGTCCACCGGGCTGGAGCGCCCGGCCGAGGCCCCCGCGCCGCTGCCCAGGGTGGACAGGAAATAGGTGTGCGCCTTTTCCGGGAAGCTCAGGCCGCTGGTTTTCAGCAACTGGTCGCGGTCCATGGCCTGGGAGCGGTAAAAACCGGTGTTGATGCGCAGGGACAGGAGCTGGGTGTTGTCCAAGGGCTGGGGCCCGGCCACCACGGCGCCGTCATAGAGAGGGTAGGCCTGGGGCAGGGAGCCGGGCCAGCCGTAGCGAGGCACCGCCTCGCCGTCCTTGTAGCTCTCCATGGCCTCCAGAATCGGCAACAGCACGAACAAGCGGCCCTGGGTGGTGGCCCTGGGGTCGGCCACGCCGGCCACCTTCAGCTCCATGACGCCCTTTTCGTAGACCCCTTGCCGCCGCCGCGCGGTGGTCACCACCAGGGTGTCGCCCGCCTTGGCTCCCAGTTTGCGCATGGCCTCCTGGCTGAGCACGCACTGGCCCTCGCCGGGCACCGGGGCCTGGTTCTGCAAAAGCAGGGGGTCGCCCGGCGCGGTGGGCACGATCTCCATGCGGGTTTCCTGCTTGCCTCCCTTGAGGCGCACCAGCACGCTGGCCGAAAGCTGGCGGGTGTTGGGTATGGCCAGCTCCACCTCCGGGCGCTGGTTGAGCGCCTCGATCCACCCTCGGCTGTAGGAGCGGCTGATGGTGGGGCGAATCTCGCGGTTCACCGGGTTTTGGATCAGGCGGTAGCGCAGGGTCTCGATGGTGCCGTGCTTGAGCCCAAAGAGCAAAAGCAACGGAGCCAGGATGGCGGCCACCGCCAGCATGAGGCACAGGCTCAGAATCCACTCGTGCCACAGGTCGGCCAGGGACAGGCGCAGCACCAAGGCCCGGCCGGTATTTTCCCGCGCGGCCATGTCAGCTAGCCTCCCGTAAGGTTGATCGGGTGTGGTTTGGCCCCAGGGGCTCCACCTGGAAGGTGAGGATGCGGTCCGCCGCCTGGCTCACCAGGGCCTCGTCGTGGGTGACCATCACCAGGGTGATGCCCAGGTTGGCGGTCAACTCCTTGAACTGGTCGCGGATCTCCAGGGCGGTGAACTTGTCCACCGCGGCGGTGGGCTCGTCGGCCAAGACCACCGGGGGGTGGTGGGCCAGGGCCCGGGCGATGGCCGCCCGCTGCCGCTGGCCTCCGGAAAGGAACTGGGGTTTCTTGTGGGCCTGGTCGCCGATCTTCAGGCGCTCCAACAGCGTCTTCACCTGGAGCTGGCCGCCGCGCTGGGCGTTGAGGCGGCAGGGCAGGTGCACGTTGTTGCCCACCGTGAGGAAGGGCAGCAGGCCGCCGGTTTGCAAGACGTAGCCCAGGTGGGCCCGGCGCAGACGGGCCAGGGAGGCCTCGCCCAAATCCATGAGGCTGTGCTTTTGGCCCGCCACCCTGAGAGAGAATTCCCCGCACTGGCTGGGGCTGAGCACCAGGCCCAGCATGTCCAACAGGGTGCTTTTGCCGCACCCGCTGGCCCCCACGATGGCCACGAACTCTCCCCGGCCGATGTCCAGGCTGGGTACGCAGAGTTCAAAGGCGCTGCCGCCCTTGGCCCTGTTTTTCAGCACCTCGCGCAGGCGGTACACCACCTGCCCGTCCGCGGGCTCACCCTGTTCCACGTTGTTCCCCCCCACCGATTAGGGCATCAAGCTTAGCTTGACCGGATAGACGTACTGGTCTTTGTCGTCGCCCTTGTTGAGCTGCACCCACTGGTCGGCCTGCTCGTGGATGTCCTGGTAGGCCTGAATCTTGCCGTCCAGCTCGTTCATGAACTCGTCCTGCTCCATGGAGTTCCAACTGGCCCAGGTCTCGCCGCTCAGGGCCATGACCTTGCTCTTGTAGGGGAGTCCGGCCAAAAACTCGGGCACCAGGCCGCTCTCGCCGTATTTCTTGGCGTTGAGGATCTTGTCCGGGTCGGCCCCGCTGACCACGGCCACCTCTTTGAGGGCCTTGAAAAAGCCCTGCCCGCTTTTCTGGCCCCGGCGGCCCGCCTCGATGATGGTTTGCAGGGTCTTGACCAGGGAGTCGAGCTGGCGCTTGTTGAGGAGCACGCACACGTCCATGCTGGGGATGGCCGGGTTCTCCAGGTCGCGGTCCATGGCAAAGGCGGTGATGTCCTTGGGGGCCTGGGCCCCGGTGGCCTTGCCCAGCCACTGCACCTGGGCCGCGCGGATCACCTCGGCTATCTGAGCGGCTTGGGAGGCCGGAGAGCTCGCGGCCGGAGCCGCGCCGGCAGCCGGAGCACCCGAGGTCGGAGCCGCGCCGGCAGCCGGGGCACCCCCGGACATCACCACACCCTGCCGGCCTTTCTGCAGGGCCGCCACCATGCTCTCGGCCACCAGCTTTGACACTCTGGTGAAGTCCTGGCGATCATCACCCTTGATCTTGAAGAACGCCGGGCTGTCGGTGCCGGGGTTGACGGCCAGGGCGGAGAACTGAACCTCACCCGCCTCGTGATAAGAGCGCAGGCGGGCGTCGGGATACTGGATGTGCATGGCGAACAGGTAGACCTTTTTCCCGTTGGCCAGCTCGCGCAGAAGCTTCCCGTCCTTCTTGCTGCTGTTCCACTTGTGGCCCAGGGGATGGCTGGGCGCATCGCCGATCAGCACGATGAAGCGCAAGGCGTCACCGGTCCACTTGGTGTTGAGGATGGCCTGGTCCACCCCGCCGAACATGTCCTCCTCAAAGCCCTCGCTGCCCACGCGGGCCTCGCGAACCGTGGAGAGGGTCTTGGCAAAGGACTCCACCCCTTGCAGCTCGGGGGTGAAGTTGCGGGTGTTGAACTCGATGCCCTGGATGGTCTCGCTGTCGCGGTAGCCCCACAGGCCGAAGTGGAGGTTGCTGCCCAGGTCCTGGCCGCCCGCCATTTTCTGGGAAAGCGCGGCGCTGGTGTCCAGGATGGTCTTCAAGGTGTCTTCGATGAAAGGACCCATGGACTTGGTCATGTCCATGACGTAGACGACGTCGATCTTCTGCTCCTTGATCTTTTGCACCGCGTCGCCGGTCTCGGCGGACACCAGGGCTTGTTTGCGGGCCTCGACGTTGGTGCGCATGTTGCTGGAGCCTCGCCCGGCGGCGGTGGCGGCGGCCATCTTTACCAGGGTGGCGTAGAAGCTGTCCACCTCCAGGTTCACCGCCTCCAAGACCGGCATGAGGTAGAACTGGGTGCGCGGGTCGACCCAGCGCTTGGGCTCCATGGCCACCACCGGGAAGTCCTTGGGCAGCTCCTTGTTGCCCGCCTCGGCGATGGCCTTATAAAAGCCCCCGGCCTCGCTCAGGCGCTGCTCCTGGGGTTTTTTCACCATCTCCTGCAGCGACTTGATGTCCGAAAACATCAGCACCGGCTTGCGGCCCTTGGGCGAGGTGTAGAGCAGGCACATGGCGTGCTTCCACAGCATCACGTCGCCTGCCTTCATCCAGCCATTGACCTGGCCCCGGTCGTTGGGCCCCACCTCGTACCAGCCCTCTTCCTTGGTCTGGGTCACCGACTGGGCCTGCTTGGGCTGGGTGTAGACGTAGAAGGGCTGAAAGGTGCGCACGTTGGCGTCCACCACCTCGGACCCTTCCTTGGGCTCCTTGTAGATCTTGGCAAAGGGCCGGGCCACCACCCTGAGGTACATGGACTTGGTGCCCTGGATGCGCACCGGTTTTCTTTCGTTCGCGGCCATGGCGGCCCAGGGGGCGGCCAACAGCACGGCCAGGATGAGGCTCAGACAAAACAGTATTTTTCGCGCCATGGTTTCCCCCCGTGGCTTGCCCGGCCGGCCTGGGGCCGAAGCCGGAGATTGGTTGAACGCGAAGCCCTGGATATGGCCAGGGGCCTCGCCCGGGTCGCGGCGGGCGCCGCGCCGAAATGTCGCGCCGGTGTCTGGATAAGGAAGGAATAGGGGCCCGGCTCCCAACGGGAGCGGCGCGGCCCATGGTTCCCCCCCACGGCCAAGGCGGCCCAGCGGCGCCTTGTTTTCAGAGACCCCCCAAAAATAAAAAACGCCCCCCTCCCCGCGTGGCGGGGAAGGAGGCGGTCTTGGCCTCTTGGCAGGGCGGTCCTGGCCCTGCGCTTCCTTAATTAGCAAAAGGCGGGCAGGGCTGTCAAGCATTGGTCTTTCAGCTAACGCTTGGGACCGGCGGAGCGCCTGGCGTAGAATGGGGCCTATGCCGCGCGTTACCATTCATTGGGCCTGGGTGATCCTGGCCGTCTGCTTCGCCGATGTGTTCATCAACTTCGCGGCGCGGCTGGGCTATGGGCTGGTGCTGCCCCAGATGCTGGGGCCTCTGGAGCTTTCGCGCACCAGCGGCGGCACCATCTACAATTCCTACCTTTTCGTCTACCTGATCTTCACCCCCCTGGTGGGCTACCTCAACGACCGGGTGGGGAGCCGGGCGATCTTGACCCTCTGCTCGCTTATTTTGGGCCTGGGGCTGATGGGTCTGGGCGCGGCCCATAGCCTGGGCTGGGCCTCGGCCGCCTTTGGTCTGGCCGGGTTGGGGGCCACGGGCATGTGGGCCCCGCTCATCGCCCTGGTGCAGCGTTGGTTCGCCCCTCGCCGCCGGGGCCTGGCCCTGGGCATCCTCTCCACCTCCTACGGCCTGGGCCTGGCCTGCCTGGGGATGGTCTTCCCCTTGATCGTGGCCTCGTTGAACTGGCGCTGGGCCTGGTGGATTCTGGGCGGGGCGGCCCTGGTCATGGTGCTGTTCAACGGCCTGTTCGTGCGCAGCAGCCCCGAGGCGATTGGGGTGGCTCCCTGGGGCCGCCGTCAGCCCTACGAATCCGCCTTGCCGCCCACGGTCCCCACCTGGGAAAAGGGCCTGGTGGGGGCGGTGCTCCGGGGGCGTCTGTTCTGGACCATCGGGGCCTCCTACTACTGCGTGGTCTACGCGGTGTACGGGGTCACCACCTTCATGGTGGACTACGCCCAGCACTCCCTGGGCCTGCCCATGGCCCAGGCCAGCCAACTGGCCACGGTGCACGGCCTGGCCCAGGTGGCCGGGGTGCTGGTGCTCTTGCCGCTCAGCGACCGCTGGGGGAGGCGCAACACGATTCTCGTGGCCAACGGCCTGGTGGCCATGTCGGTGGTGGGCATCCTGCTGTGGGGGGTCACCTGGGGAGCCCTGGCCGCCCTGATTGGGGTGCTGGCCTTTTTCTTCGGGGCCATCTTCCCCATGTACGGGGCCTGCGCGGGCGACTACTTCCCCCGCCCGGTGATGGGCACGGTGGTGGGCATGTGGACCGTGTTCAACGGGGTGGCCGCGGTTACGGTGCACTGGGTGGCCGGAGCCCTGCGCGACTCCACCGGCGGCTATGAGATCAGCTTCGCCATCGACGCGGTGATGGCCGCCCTGGGCCTGGCCATGATGCTCCTGGTGCCCAACCACCGGGCCCACGGCTCCTAGCCCCAGGCCGCGACGGCGTTTTTCGTTTGCTCGCAAGGGGAAAGGGTGTAACTTAAAATTCAGCCCCTCGCGAGAGCTTGCTTGCCCTCAAATATGACCTTAGAGTATAGGTGTAAATAATTTCAGCGTATTAATCGCTGTGGAACCGTGGGCGCCGCTGGCCGGAGTCTAGTTTAGGCCCGCGCCGCCGGGCCGCGCTTGTTTGGGGAATACTCATGAAAAAGATAATCGCAGTCCTGCTGTTTGCCCTGCTGATGTTGCCCGCCGCCGCCCTGGCCGACACCATCGACTTCCACGGCTATCAAATCCCGGGGCTCAAGGTAGAGGGCTACATCGGCCGGCAAAAGGTCAAGGCCGACTACGTGGGCGAGTTCAACATCACCTGGGACGAGCAGGAGGTGCTGGCCGCCTACTGCACCGACATGCTGACCTACGGCGTGGGCGGCAAGTACGAGGTGCAGGCCCTGAGCAGCTTCGATTACGAGGACTACGCCTACCTGTACCAGGCCGCCTGGATCATGGAGAACTACTCCCCCTCCCTGGGCGGGGTGGACGACGCCTACGCCACCGAGACGGCCACCGCCATACAAGCGGCCCTGTGGAACCTGTCCGACGGCTGGGACCTGACCAAGGTCAAGGGCACCAAGTGGCAGAGCAGCTACGTGACCAGCCTTTACTATGAAATGCTGGCCGAGGCCGCCGGGGTGGACTTCAGCACCTACACTTTCCAAAACGACTTCTACTTCGCCCAAAGCGACAACAAGCAGGACCTACTGTTCGCCACCAGCGGAGGCGGGGCCGCCGCGCCGGAGCCGGGCAGCTTGCTGTTGATGGGCAGCGCTCTGGTGGGGGCGATGGGCTATCTGCGCCGCCGCAAGAAGGCCCTGCGCGCCTAGCTCCCGCCCGCATAAAAATACGCCGCCCGCTTCCCCGACCGGGGGAGCGGGCGTTTTGTTTGGAGCAAGGCGAAGCCCGACAAGTATCGCGCCGTCACCGATCCAGCAATAGATGTCATCACGAGGAGCATCTCCGGGGAGATGCGACGTGGTGATCTTCGATTTTCCCCGAGCGGGACGGCTTGGGGTGTGGCGGTTGGCTGGGCCGTGTCTGGTGAGTTCCGGCATGACGAGGGAGACGGAAGATGGCCATGTCGCGGCGGGAGAACGGGCCTTGTTTTCCAGGCCCTTGCCTCGGCCGCTCCTCGCCATGACGGCTATTGGAATAATGTGATGTGCGAGGCGTTGGCGACCCGGCGGGGAGCTCGGGACGAGATGGTTTCAGCGCCGCGTGATCAATGGAGACAAATACTCTCGGGCGGGGATAAACCCCGCCCCTACATAAAGAGCCTTTTCCCGGGTGTAGGGGCGGGGTTTATCCCCGCCCTCTTTTTTCGGCGGCACAGGACGCGTGAGACCCGAGCCGCGGCGCCGGGGCGCAGCCGCCTAAGTAATAGGCGTGGAGCCTTCGGCGCCCTGCTCCCACACGTTGAACACCGCCTCCCACACCGCGATTTTGCCGCCGCGCAGGGTGAGGAACTCCATGCCCTTGCCCTGCATCTTTTTGCCGGTCTGGGCGTCGGTCCAGGCGCCGGTCCAAGAGTCGCCCAAGATGTCGCCTGTCACCGCCTGGAAGGTCTTGACCAGGCGATAGTCCCGCTGGCGGGCGAAGCGCGAGGCCACCCACTGCTTGGCCGCCTGCTTGCCTCGTATCTCGGGCAGGTCGGCGAAGCGGATCACCACGTCCTCGGTCCAGCCCTGGGCCAGGGAATCCACGTCCTGGCTGTGAAAGGCCTGGACGAATCCGGCCACCATGGCCTTGGCCTCATCCAGGCTCAGGCATGAAGGAACCGTGGTGGGGTAGATTTGTTCCGGGTCCATGCCTAATCTCCGTTGCCGGTCTTGATGCCCAGGCTTTTGAGCTTCTTGTGCAGATGGCTGCGCTCCAGGCCCACCTCCTCGGCGGTGCGCGAAACGTTGCCCTGGTTCTGGTTCAGCTTGCTTTCCAAATAGGCCTTTTCAAAGGCGGCCTTGGCGTTCTTGAAGTCTCCGGCGAACAGCTCGGGCGGGGGCCCGGCCGGGGCGGCGGACCCGCTGATCTCCGGGGGCAGGTCGTCCAGGCCGATCTCCCGGTCCGGGCAGAGGATCCACATGCGCTCCACCAGGTTCTTTACCTCGCGCACGTTGCCGGGCCATGGTTGAGCCCCCAGCACCTCCAGGGCCTGGGGGGTGAAGCGCTTCACCGGCTGGTTGTGCTTGATCGCCAGGTGCTGCAAAAAGTCGGCGGCCAGCTCGGGCACGTCGCCGGAGCGCTCCCGGAGCGGGGGCACCTGAATGGGGATCACGTTGAGTCGGTAGAAAAGGTCCTCGCGAAAGCGGCCCGCCGCCATCTCCTGGTGCAGGTCCTTGTTGGTGGCGGCCAAGACCCGCACGTCCACGGAGATGGTCTTGGTGCCCCCCACCCGCTCGAAGCGCTGCTCCTGGAGGATGCGCAGAATCTTGGCCTGGGTTTTGAGGCTCATGTCCGCGATCTCGTCCAGGAACAGGGTGCCCTGGTGGGCCAGGTCGAACTTGCCGCGCTTTTTGCCGGTGGCCCCGGTGAAGGCCCCCTTCTCATGGCCGAACAGCTCGCTCTCGATGAGCTCTTCGGGGATGGCCGCGCAGTTCACGTCCACGAAGGCGTGGGCCGCCCGCCTGCTCTGGCGGTGGATGGCGTGGGCCACCAGCTCCTTGCCGGTGCCGTTTTCCCCGGTGATGAGCACCCAGGAGTCGGTGGGGGCCACCTGGCCGATGGCCCGGCGCACTTGCTGGATGGCCGGGCTGGAGCCGGTGATGGAAGGGGCCTCGGCCTTGGCCCTGAGCAGGAGGTTCTCCTCGGTGAGGCGGCTCATGGCCAGGCCGTTGCGCACCGCCAAAAGGATCTTGTCCATGTCCAGGGGCTTTTCGATGAAGTCGTAGGCTCCCAGGCGGGTGGCCTTCACCGCCGTCTCCACCGTACCGTGGCCCGAGATCATCACCACCGGCAGCTCGGGCAGGCGCTTCTTCACCCGCTCCAAGACCTGCAGGCCGTCGATGCCCGGCAGCCACACGTCCAAGAGCATGATGTCCGGGACCTCCTGCTCCAGCAGGGCCAGGGCGCTCTCGCCGTCCGGGGCCTGGGTGATCTCGTAGCCCTCGTCCGAGAGGATTCCCCCCAGGCTGGAACGGATGGATGGCTCGTCGTCCACGATCAGCACTTGGGCCAACAAGGCTATTCTCCTATGCTCCCCGCGCGCCCCTGGCGGGCAGCTCCACTATCATGCGCGCCCCGGTGGGCTGGTTGTCCTGCACCCGCACGTAGCCGTTGTGGTCGGCCACGATGGTGCTGACTATGGTCAGCCCCAGGCCGGTGCCCCCCTTCTTGGTGGAGAAGTAGGGCTCGAACAGGCGGATCTTGTCTTCCGGGGACACCCCCGGCCCGCTGTCCTCCACCTCCAGGCGCACCATGTTGAGTATCTCGTCGTAGCTCAGGCGCACCACCACCTGGCGGGGCGGCTCGCTCTTTTGCACCGCGGCCACGGCGTTGTCCAAAAGGTTGATGAGCACCCGGGACATCTGCTCCCGGTCCAGCTCGAACACCGGGATCCTGCTCTCCACCTCCAGCTCCAGGTTCACCTCGGGGTGGCCGCCCTTGAACAGGCTCACCGCGTCGGCGGCGATTACCGTGAGATCGGCCGGAGCGGGGTTGGCCGCGGGCAGGCGGGCGAAGGTGGAGAACTCGTTGACCAGGCGGCGTAGCTCCTCCACCTGCTGCACGATGGTGCGGGTGCACTCGTCGAAAACCATGTCGCCCTCGGGAATCTGCTCCCCGTAGCGGCGCATGAGCCGCTGGGCGCTGAGCTTGATGGGGGTGAGCGGGTTTTTCACCTCGTGGGCGATGCGCCGGGCCACCTCGCGCCAGGCGGCCATGCGCTGGGCCTTTTCCAGCTCGCTCAGGTCCTCGAACACCACCACCATGCCCAGGTTGTGCCCCTGCTCGTCCTTGAGCAGGCCCAGGTGCACCATCAGCGACAGGCTCTCCCCGCCCAGGGTCAGGCGCACCTGCTGGTCGATGGTGCCCGCCCCGCCGGGGATCAGCCCGCCGAGCATCCGCTCTATGAGGGTGCGGTTTTCTCCGTCCACCAGTTCCCGCCAGGGATGGCCCAGCACCGCGCCCGCCTGCACCTTCAAGAGGCGCTCGGCCGAGGGGTTGATGGTGGCCACCTTGCCCTCGGCGTCCACGGTGATGACGCCGGCGGCCACGCTTTTTAAGACGATCTCCATGTAGCGCCGCCGCCGGTCCAGCTCCAGGTTGGTGCGGCGCATCTCGGTCTGGGCCTCGTCCAGGCGTGCCTTGGAGGTCTTGAGGTCGGCGGTCATGCGGTTGAAGGCGTTGACCAGGGTGCCGATCTCGTCGGGCCCGGCCCCGGCGATGTGAAAGTCGTAGTTGCCCCCGGCCACCCGCTGGGTGCCCTCGGCCACCTCCCGCAGGGGGTCGGTGATGGTCCGGGCCAGGCGGAAGCCCAGCCAGGTGGCCACGAAGACGATGAGCAGGGTGACGATGGACAGGGTGATGAACAGGTTGGTGCGGATGGGCTCCTTGAAGGCCTTGAGCTGGCGGTAGCCCTCCAGGCCCCTGCGCACCTGCCGGCTGCGGGCAAGGGCCCCGGGGGGAAGCAGCTGAAAGGCCACCACCGCGCCGATCACCTTGGGCTTCATGTCCTTGCGGGGTAGCACCACCGGCTGGATGGCCGCCGCGTAGTCCCCGGTGGGGGCGGGCTGCAGGTGGGTCAGCGGCAGGCCGGTGGAGATGGAGCGGCTGAGCATTTCCATGGGCAGGCCCTGGAGGTGGCTGGCGTGGGTGCCGCTCTGGGTGGCCTGGGCCAAGAGCTTCAGGTCGTCGGAGAACACCTTGGCCCCGGCCAAGTCAAAAAGGGCCCGGCGGCTCTCCAGAAGCTCGTCCAGCTTCTCGTCGGCCCGCGACAGGCGGTAGCCCCGGCGTTGCAGCTCGACGGCCAAGACCCCGGCGAAGTGGCTGGACTCGGCGGCCAGCTGCTGGCTGTAGGCGTCGGACACCTCCATGGCGTCGAAGAGGCTTTTTTCCACCTGGGCGCTGAACCAGTATTCCATGGACGCGCCCACGAACTGGAAGGCCGCGAACAAAAGCAGGATGGTGGGCGCCAGGGATAAGAGCACGAAGGTGCCCACCAGCTTGGTGCGCAGCCGGGCCCCCCACACCCCCTTGCGCCGCTCCATGGTCATCTTCACCAGGTTGCGGAACACCAGGAAGATGACCAAGAGCAGAAGCAGGGCGTTGACGTTGATCAGGGCGAATACCAAGAGGGAACTGCCCAGGGGCTGGCCCTGGGCCATGTCCACCACCTGGGTCTCGGCATAGGTGATGGCCGCCACCAGGATCAGGGTGATGACGATGATGATGCGCTCGCGCTTGCGGCGCCTGATCTCTTTGCTGCGCTCCAGCTCGGCCGTGTCAGCCACTTGGGGGCCCTCGCCTGGTTTGGACGGGACATGTTTAGCGACAAGGCTATGTTACGTTAGGTGGCCCGACCTGGCAAGCGGTGAGGCGGGCCACAAAAAACGCCCCGGCGGGTGCCGGGGCGTGGGAATGCTTGCGGGCCGGGGTTTTAGGCGGTGGCCGCCACCCGGTCGAACAGGGGCAGGGGCTCTTGGGAGAATTCGGGGATGTCCTTGAGGCTGGGGGTCACCAGCTCCCAGGCGGTGGGGTCGGCCAAGAACTTGCGGAACAGCCTGTTGTTCAGGGCGTGGCCGGACTTATGGGCGGTGAAGGCCCCCACGATGGGGCGCCCGACCATGGCCAGGTCGCCGATGAAGTCCAGCACCTTGTGGCGCACGAACTCGTCGGGGAAGCGCAGGCCGTCCTCGTTTAGCACCTGGTAGTTGTCCAGGACCACGGCGTTGTCCAGGCTGCCGCCCAGGGCCAGGCCGTTTTCGTGCAGATAGCGCATGTCGCGCAAGAACCCGAAGGTGCGCGCCCGGCTGATCTCCTTGTCGTAGCCCCGCTCGTCCAGGACGAAGCCCATCTTTTGGCGGTGGATCAAGGGATGCTCAAACTCTATGGTGAAGTCCACCTTGAGCTTTTTGTTGGGGGACACCTTGATGCTCTTGCCGTTTTCAGACACCTCGACCTCCCGCTTGACCCGGTAATACTGCCGGGGCTTGCCCTGGGAGGTGAAGCCGGCTCCGCGCATCAAAAACACGAAGGGCGCGGCCGAGCCGTCCATGATGGGGATCTCGGGCGCGTCCACCTCCACCAGCACGTTGTCCACCCCCAGGCCCGATAGGGCCGAGAGCAGGTGCTCCACCGTGGAGATGGTAACTCCGTCCATGCCCACGGTGGTGGACAGGTCGGTGGAGACCACGTGATTGACGTCGGCGGGGATAAGGGGAGAGGCGGGCAGGTCGGAGCGCTTGAACATCACTCCGGTGTCTGTTTCCGCCGGGCGTAGGCAAAGGTTCACGGTTCTGCCGCTGTGCAGTCCTATTCCGGTGCAGGATACAGGGCGCATTAGGGTGCGCTGGTGTTGGTTCATTAAGTCGGCTCCTCGTGCGGACATAACTCTGGGCAGGAATAGTAGCAATTAGCGTGCCACAAGTTCGCCTTTGTCGTTCGGAGGAAAAAGATGCGGCTAATGATACAATATTGCAAACAAATTATGTTTGGACCGTCTAACGGTGATGGGGGCGGCAAAGTCCCCTGTTTTCCTGTCGTTGGGGGGCGAAACCCACACTACGCCCTCTCCGGTGTGTCAAAAAGCCCACGTTCGGCGGCGATGCGCTCGGCGCGCTCCAGGTCCTGGGGGAAGTTCACGTTGATGAAGCTCAGGTCGTCGGGGTCCACCAGGGCCACCTCTTCCCGGCTCATGGTGTAGGCTCCCACCTGCCGAAGCAGCCGGTGGGGCCGCCGCTCCCCGTCCTGGACCAGTTTTTGGGCGCAGGGCAGGCACTCGCGGCTGTACCAGGCCATCAAGGGCTCCATCCCGCCGGGGCCCTGGCAGCACACCGCCTTTTGCCCGGCGCTCAGCTCCAGGATGCGACTGAGCAGGGCCGGGCGCATCAGGGGAGCGTCCACCGGCAACAGCAGCACCGAGGTGGCCGGGGTGTCCAGGAACACGGTGACCAGGGCGGCCAGAGGCCCCTGGCCCGGCCAGCGGTCGGCCACCACGGGGCAGGAGAGGTCGGCGAAATCGGCGCAGTCGGCCGCGGCCACCAGCACCTGGGGGCACAGCTCCCGGGCCCGCTCCAGGGCCAGGTCCACCAGGCGGCGTCCGCCCAGGGTGCGCCAGGGCTTGCCCCCGCCCAGGCGTCTGCCCGGCCCTCCGGCCAGCACCACGGCGGTGAGCTTGGGGCGCATCAGCTTTCCTGATCCATGGGCGCGCCGCCGGAAGGCTCCAGCACCCGCTCGGCCGCGTACTCGCGGTTCAGGTACACCGCGCAGCGCTCGCAGGGGCCGGGGCACAGGGTGGAGGAGTGCTGGCGGATCTCCCAACAGCGGCGATGGGGTTCGGCGTAGGCCGCGCACGACTCCTTTTGGGAGCAGGCGAAGATGTTCCAGCAGGGGGCCAGCACCATCAGGTTGCGCAGACAGGCCAGGGTGAAACCCCGCCCGTGGATGAGGAAGTTGATGCGCCGTATCTGCGAGACCTCGAAATCGCTGTAAAGCCGGTTGTTGGTGTTGGCCTCGCGCTCGGGCAGGATGAACCCCTCTTTTTCGTACTCGCGGATTCGCTTCTGACTCAGCTCAACCTTGCGGGAAACCTCGTTAATCAGGTACATCAGGCTGCTCCACGCCCTGGGGGTCCAGGGTATAGACGAAATGTCGTGCAGACGGGTGCCCACAAATAGCACAGCCGGGAAAGTGTGGCAAGATTAATGTTGACCACTATGCGAAACATAGACTAGCATTAGGCTATTAGTATAGGCATAGACCTCGATGCCTGCCCCCCAGGCCATGCTCGCCCGGCTGCGATGATACTTCGTGGCCGGGTTTTGTGGTTTGGGGCCTATCTTCCATTCCGTTCGGGATGAAAAAGGAGCATTGATCATGCCTAGCAACCTTGGGAAAAGATTCCTCGTCCTAGCGGCGGTGCTTTTCTGCTTATTATCTTTGGCCGCTTGTGCCCCCACCGCCTATAAACAGCCCGTGGCCAAATTCAACGAAGCCACCGACACCGCTAAGAAGGTTTATTTTCAGCAGATGGACAACGTAAGCGAATCTTATGCTGAACGCTGGAGGGTTAAGCGGCAGTTGGATTTGTTGGCCAAAAACGACAGAAGCGTGCTGAAAATGAATAGTGCGCAGGTAAATAGCTACGAAGTTATTTCGGAGAAATCGCTTGAGATAAGGATACTGGCGTTTCAATCGTTGGAGTTCTACGGGAAGACACTGAAGGCTTTGGCTTCCGACGACAACGTGGATGCCTTGAAGGAACAGATCAGTGGCTTTACGGGAGAGGTTGACAATTCATTACAAACCTTAGCCAAGGTCAGCGAGGTGACAGGGCAATTGAACTTCCTGGACAAGGCAACCTCCTTGAGCGGGCCGGTAGGGGCGGTAAGCCAAGCTATTTCTCAGATAGTTAAATATATTACCGATTACATGCGCGAGAAAGCGTTGAAGACGGCCATTATTGAGGTTCAGCCCAGCTTGGATCGCCTGCTAGCGTTGCTTCGAGACGAAGCCAAACTTGCCGCCTCCACATCCAGAAGCAACTACTTAAATGATTACAAGGTGTGCCTTAAAACTTTACAAATGGAGGGTGCCGTATCCGAACCTACCGCGCGATTACTCGCGTTTAATATATGCGCGACCTCGGGACAAAAAGTATTAAAGGCGGCTCCAGACAAGGAGGTTGCCGAGGTCCTTGATCTAGTCATAAAAACGCATAGCGAGTTGTATGCAATGGCCCAGGGCGGCAAATGGGACAAAGCCGTGCTTAAAATCCAGCAGTTTTCCCAAAGGTTGGGCCTGCTAAATGAAAAAATGTCCTTTAACGCCGGGCAGTAAGGATAGGTGAATTATGACAATCGAGCAATTATTGCAGAAAATAAATGACCAGGCTGACAAGTACGCAGGTAAGGGGCGAGACCCTAATCTGCCCGAGAACAAGAGAGACATGTACAGCGATATGGCGGATGAGCTGCTGGCCCTGCACCAAAGGCTTTTCAAGCTTTCCATTTCCAAACACGATAAGGAAATCGCGGTTCTGGCACAGTGCATCAAAAATGCCGGAACGGAAGCTAACGCCCTGAACAAGCAAATCACGGACTTGACCAAAAAGATTGCAGAACTGCGGGGATACGTCGCCGAAGGCAACGAAATACTCAGTAATGTGTTGGACAAGGTAGAGGCGGTTGAGGGCCTTCTTTCAGATTAGGACCAAAGCTAGATTATCTTAATGAGCATCCTCCGTTGACCGCCGCCGGGCTGGTGAGGCACAGGTATGCCAGTCAGAGAGCGGAGCCCTTCAAAAGGACTTTCACTACGACGTTCGTGTGGTGTAGGCCAAACAGCGGGATTGGGTGCGGGACCGGGTCTTCGCCTAAACCTTGGCTTCCCTCTTTAGAAGCTCCAGGGCCTCGTCGCGGCGGGCGTAGAGGCGCTTGGGCTCGCGGCTGCCCACCGTCTCGGCCAGGTAGCTGGTGATGATGGGCAGGGCGATGGTGGTGTCGGTGTAGCAGACCACGGTGTCGGGCAGGCCCTCGGGGTCCACCTTGCCCCAGCTCACCGCCTCCGAGGGCGTGGCCCCGCTCAGGCCGCCGGTGTCCGGGCGGGCGTCGGTGATTTGCAAAAAGTAGTCGTGGCCCTTCTCGTCGATGCCCAGCACCTCCTGGATGTGGGGCTCGGTTTGCAGCATGAAGTTCTTGGGCGCGCCGCCGCCCAGGATGGCCACCCCGGTCTTGCCGCCGCCGCGCTTGGCCATGAGCACCAGGCCCGCGGTCTCGTTCACGTCGCGGTTCACGTCCCAGGCGAAGGCCGAGCCGCTCAGGGCCAAGGCGGCGGCGTTCATGCCGATGCTGCTGTCGCCGGGGCTGGCCGCGTAAACCGGCACTTCCATCTCATAACAGGCGGCCAACAGGCACGAATCGCCCAGGCCCAAGACCCGCTGGCGCTCGGCCAGGTACTTGCCCGCCAGGTAGTGGAACTCGGCGGTGCCCATGGTGCGCTGGAACTCCGGGGCCTTGATCATTTCCCGGAAGAAGGCGTCGGTTTTGAGCAGCACGGTGTAGTCCATGACGATGTCGTAGATGCGCACCAGGCCCTCGCGGCGCAGGGCGGCGTCGTCGGCAAAGGGGCTGGATACGTGCAGGCCCAGGCCCAGGGCGAAGTGGGCGTCGTGGTAGAGGTTGGCCCCGGTGCTTACGATGAAGTCCACCAGGCCCCGGCGCACCAGGGGCACCAGGCAGGAGGCCCCCAGCCCGGCCGGGGTTAGGGCCCCGGTGAGGCTCATGCCCACGGTCACCTCGGGCATGGCCATGCGCCGGGCCCAGAGGCGGCAGCCCTCGCGCAGGCGGGCCGCGTTGTAGGCCAGGAAGTAGTTGTCCACCAGTTGGGCAGTGGAAAGGCCCCGCTCCAGGGGGGCGGGGGCGATGGGCTCTCCGGCCATTTTGCGGCTCATAGCGTTCCTCTAAAGATAAGGCCCAGTGCCCGGTAAAGCAGGCGGGCGGCGGTGAAGTCCCAGGCGGTCTGACCGGCCAGGGGGGCCAGCTCCACCAGGTCCAGCCCCAGCACCTGGTGGCGGGCGCACACCGCCGTGAGCCAGGCGTTGGCCTGTTGCCAGCTCAGGCCGCCGGGCTCCGGGGTGCCGGTGGCGGGCATGATGCCCGAGTCCAGGCCGTCGATGTCCAGGCTGAGGTACACCGGCCCGCTCAGGCCCTCCAGGGCGCGTTCGACCCAATCGGGGTCGGCGTGGATCTGATGGGCCCACAGGGGCTCTATGCCCTGCTGCCTGAGGAACTGTATCTCTTCCAGGGAGCAGGAGCGCGCCCCGGCCCAGCGCACCCCGAGGCCCATCTCGAGGGCCCGGCGCATCACCGTGGCGTGGCTCAGGCGCTCGCCCTCGTAGTCCTCGCGCATGTCCAGGTGGGCGTCCAGGGACAGCACGGTGAAGCCGGTGCCGTAGCGCTCCACCATGGCCCTGAGCGCCCCCACGGTGACCGTGTGCTCGCCGCCCAACAGCACCGGCAGGCGCCCGGCGGTCAGCTCGGCGGCCACCGCCGCCTGGATGCGCTCCAGGGACTCGGCCACCGGGCCGGAGGTGTTCACCCGGCCGTGGGTGTAGACTCCCTGGTCGATTGGCGAGCAGTCCAAGACCTCGTCGTATAGCTCCATGTTGGCCGAGGCGCTCATGATGGCCAGAGGCCCCAGGGCCGCGCCCTCGCCGTAGGTGACGGTCACCTCCAGGGGGGCGGGAATGATCGCCGCCCGGCAGCTCTCCAGCTTGGGCTGGGGCACTCCGCCGAAGGTGAGAATTTTGCTTCCAATCAAAGACACGGGCATCCTCGCTGGTTTTGCTTGCAGTATAGCAGCCTCGGCCCGCCTCGCCATAACCGGTGGGAGGCAAAAATGTCTCCCAGGTCTTGACGGATTCCCACTTGGCGGCCATAAGTGTAGCCTTACGGAGTTACAATATTGCCTCATCTATTCAAGGAGGGCGCCATGCTGGTACCCAAGTACATCTATCTGACCAAGGGCAAGGGCGAGCACAAAGAGAAGCTGGCCAGCTTCGAGTTGGCCCTGCGCGCCGCGGGTATCGCCAGCCAGAACCTGGTGCATGTGTCTTCCATTTTCCCCCCCGACTGCCTGCTCATAAACCGCCAGAAGGGCGAGTCCATGCTGGTGCCGGGGCAGATCCTCTTCTGCGTCATGGCCCGCAACGAGACCAACGAGTCCCACCGGCTCATCTCCTCCTCCATCGGCTTGGCCCTGCCCACCGACCGCACCCTGCACGGCTACCTGAGCGAGCACAAGGGCTACGGCCAGTCGGCCAAGGTCTCCGGCGACTACGCCGAGGACCTGGCCGCCGAGATGCTGGCCTCCACCCTGGGCATCGACTTCGACGTGGACCAGAGCTGGGACGAGAAAAAGCAGGTCTTCCGCATGTCCGGCCAGATCGTCAAGACCAGCGAGATCACCCAGACCGCCGTGGGCCCCAAGGACGGCAAGTGGGTTACCGCGGTGGCCGCGGCGGTGATGATCATGGAGTGGCTGGAAGAGGACGGTAACTAGCGGTGATCGAAAGCGGCGGCGGACTGGGGGGACGCCGCCTGGCCCCCGGCGAACCCTTCCGCTTCGCCTGCCGCCCCGGCCTGGCCTGTTTCAACACCTGCTGCCGGGACAAGCGCCTGCCCCTTTTGCCCTACGACTTTCTGCGCCTGCGCCGGGCCTTGGAGCTGCCGGCGGTTCAGGTGCTCACCGACTATGTGGAGCTGGAGGCCGACCCGGTCTCCGGCTGGCCCGCCCTGCGCATCAAGCTCACCGACCAGGGCGTATGCCCCTTTGTCACCGATGAGGGCTGCTCGGTGTACCCTCACCGCCCCACCTGCTGCCGGGTCTACCCCCTGGCTCGGGCGGTGCGCCCCGGCGGGCCGGGCCGCGAACCCCGAGAGATTTTCCTGCGCCAGGAGACCCCCGGCTGCCTGGGCTGGGACCAGCCCGAGGAGCTGGACGCGGCCGCCTGGGTGGAGCAACAGGGCCTGGCCGAATACCAGGCGGCCAACAACTACTGCCTGCGCCTTTTCATGCACCCGGCCCGGCGTGGCGAGGTGAGCCTGGACGATCGCCAGACCCACGCCTTTATCAGCGCCCTGTACAACCTGGAGGCCTTCAGGCCCCTGGTGGAGTCGCCCGGCTTTGGGGACAGGTTCGGTTTCGACAGGGAGCGTGTGGACTTAGCCCTGGCCGACGAGGAAGAGCTTTTGAAGCTGGGGGTGGACTGGCTGGCCGGGGTGCTTTTCGGGAAAAGTTGACCGGTTATTGTTTTATTGCTTGACTAAAAGGCCGTATTTTGTGAAAATATTTAGCGGAACTGGCCTTTTTAGAAGTTCTGGTTAGCCGGGGGCTCTGGAGAAATCCGGGGCCTTCGGTTTTAGGTACACGGCGTCCGCCGGTCAGTTCATAAAATACCCCACCAGATACTTGCCCGCCGTGCCCAGCAGGATCAGCCCCAGCATGATCTTGATGTACAGGGGTTTCACCCGCTTTTGCATGCGCGCTCCGCAGTACATGCCCCCCACGCCGCCCAGGCCGAAGAGCAGGCCCAGCAGCCAGTCCGGGGCCACGGCCATCTGCCCGGCGTAGAGAGGGGCGATGGCCTGGTAAAAGGCCACCCCCACCACGCTGGTGACAAAGGTGCCCATGAGCGCCGCCCCGGCCACCGCGTGCACCGGCAGGCCGTACACCGCCACGAAAAAGGGGGCCACGATGGAGCCGCCGCCGATGCCGTAGACCCCGCCCACCATGCCCACCGCCAGGGACAAAAGGAAGATGCCCGGGGTGGAGCAGGCGTAGTTTTGCCCCGCGAAGCTGAAGCTAAGTTCGCGCAGGGTGATTCGGCACTGGTCCACGGTGCACAGGGCGGGGCGGCCCTCCAGCAGGGGGCCCTTTTCCTTGCTGCGGGCCTTGGTCAGGTCCCAGAACATGCGCGCCCCGATATAGAGCAGCACGCAGCCCACGAACACCTTGAAGGGGCCGGGATCGGGCAGCCAGGTAAGGCGGATGAAGCCCCCGGCCACCACGCCGGGCAGGGTCCCGGCGATGACCACCCAGGTGAGCGGCCAGACCATACGGCCCTCGCGCAGATAGCGCCAGACCCCGCTGGGGATGGAGACGATGTTGTAGACCAGGTTGGTGGGGCTCACCGCCGGGGAGGTGAAGCCCAGAAAGCTCATCTGGAAGGGCAGCAGCAGAAAGGCCCCGCTCACCCCGCCCATGGAGGTGAAAAAGCTGACCACAAAGGCCACCAGGGGGGGGAGCCAGATGGGGCAGTCCACGCCGGAAACCACAAAGTGCACTGGTGCGCCTCACCGTGAGGGTGCTGATTACCGGAGGATAGACCCACCGCAATTACAAAGCAAGACCCTAGGTATTATGCCGTGCGGCTTCGCCAGGCCCCGCATGGCTGCGTTGTCGGCGTCACTCGGTCCTCGGGGTAGGCTCACTACCCCTGCGTCCCTCGTTCGCCTGCCGCCTTGCCCTGCGGGCCCTGGCTGTGCCGCGTTTCTTTAAGTACTTGTCGCTGCGAGGAGTCTAGCGACCAAGCGGTCTCTGTAAATTTCCGGGCTACTGACCGGGTTTGTACACCAGGCGGGCCGTTGAATTCGGCCCCACGTTGTCGTAGTCGCAGGTCAACAGGCAGGGGCCCACCAGCTCCCGGCGCGGCGAGCAGGAGAACAGGTAGTCGTCGCCCCAGGCGCTCACCTCCACCCGGGCCCGCACCGAGCACGAGGGCGCGTCCCCCTGGCCGCTCACCTTCACATGGAAAAGGTAGTCCGGGCTGGCGGCCAACTGGTCGTAGTCGAAGCCCTGGCCGAAGCGCCCGGTCCCGCCGGGGGGCACGGTGGTCTCACCGCCCTGGTTCACCGTGAAGACCAGGGGGGCGGCGGATTGGTTGACCACATGCAGGGTAAAGGAGCCGAACTGCTCAGCCCAGGCCGGAGCGGCCCACAGGACCAGCACGCCCAAGAGCGCCAGGCAACGCATGGGGAGTCTCTTTTCCGCGGACCGGAAAGGGGTGGATTTCTTCTAGCGCACCGTCACCAGCACATAGCAGACCTGGGCCTCGCTGTACACCTGCAACCGGCAGCGCTCATCGTTGGAGGAGGCGGCGCAGTAGGTGAGCAGGCTGCCCGGCCTGCCGGCGGTGTTGGCCGTCTTCAGCTTCACCCGGCACAGGGGCTCGATGCCTTCCTCCACCTGGCTGATGATCAGAAAGTGCTCGTGTTCCAGGCGCAGGCCGTCGCGGGCCGGGTCGTTGACGCTCAGGGTGACCGCGCGCTTCTTGTCCAGATAGCGGTGGCCGGGGGTGGTGATCTTTTCGTCCAGGCTGAGCACCACCATTTCCTCGCCCTGGTTCACCACCGGGATGACCAGCCGGGTAAAGTAGCTTTCACCTTCGGCCATGGCCGGTGCGGCGGTGCCCAACAAAATGACCGCCAGTATCGCCGCCCAAAATTTAGTCATTTACGCTCCGCCTTCTTGCGATTAAAACAACCTCTGCCGTTAATTTAATATACACCAAGCCGGATAATGAATGTCCGACCCGGATGGGGCGGCTCACTGAATCACATTCACCGGCTTGCCGCCGAGGTTTTGTCCAATTTTGACCCCAGATAAAAAACCGTGTCAAGGTGGGCTTTCGGCCTGTCGGGTGGTAAGCTATCAGATGGTAAGCTATGGATATAAAGGGGGTCAGTTTAGCCCTTTGTTTTTTTAACCGCAAGCGTCTCATCGCGACCCCCACACCTCCACAACAGAGACGCCGGCCCAAATAGGCCTCTAGGCCTATGCTAGAGGAGCGTCCCCCCGTATTCGGGGAGGCCGGACTTATGGAAACATGTATAAAGCAAAAGTAGTGGGAGCCGGCTCATATGCTCCCGAGACCGTACTGACCAACCGCGACCTGGAAAAGGTGGTGGACACCAGCGACGCCTGGATCACCCGCCGCACCGGCATCAAGGAACGGCGCATCGCCACCGGTGGCATGGTCACCAGCGAGATGGCCGCCCGGGCCGCCCGCCAGGCCCTGGAGAAATCCGGGGTGGAGGCCGGCGACCTGGACCTGGTGGTGGTGGGCACGGTGACCCCGGACCGCCAGTTCCCCTCCTGCGCCTGCCTGTTGCAGGAAAAGATCGGGGCCCGCAAGGCGGCCAGCATGGACGTCTCCGCCGGGTGCTCGGGCTTCATCTACGCACTGAGCGTGGCCAACAATGCCATCCGCTGCGGCGATGCCGAGCACGCCCTGGTGGTGGGGGCCGAGGTCCTCTCCGGCGTCACCAACTGGTCCGACCGGGGCACCTGCGTGCTCTTGGGCGACGGGGCCGGGGCGGTGGTGCTTAGCCGCACCGACGAGGACACCGGCATCAAGGCGGTGAACCTGCGCTCCGACGGCTCCTTCGGCCATCTGCTCTACTCCGTGGACAAACAATGCGAGCTCCCGACCCTGGACATAGTGCCGGGAGTGGGCGAGCAACGGCCCTTCTACCTGGTCATGGACGGCAAGCCGCTGTTCAAGAAGGCGGTGGAGTGCCTGGAGGAGATCACCCGCTGGACCCTGGACAAGGCCCAGGTGAAAGTGGAGGAGCTGGCCCTGATGGTGCCCCACCAGGCCAACATCCGCATCATCAACGCCCTGGCCCAGCGCTTGGGCCTGGCCGAGGAAAAGGTCTACACCACCATCGAGCGCTATGGCAACACCTCCTCCGCCTCCATCCCCATCGCCCTGGCCGAGGCCGTCAACGCCGGGCGCCTATGCCCCCGGGACAAGCTTTTGATGGTAACCTTCGGGGCGGGCCTCACCTGGGGCGCTTCCCTGGTGGAGTGGTCCATCTAGTGGAGCGGGTCGGGTTTTTCGGACGGGTGGGGATGCACGCCCTGCATCTGTTCATCCTGGTGCAGACCGTCATCTGGTCCACCATCTCCATCCTGTGGTTTTTGGTGGATTCCAAGGGCAGCCTTACCCACCGCTACGGAGCCCGGCCCTGGAGCCGGGTTTTGCTTTGGGCCAGCCGGGTAAAGGTGCAGGCCAGCGGCCTGGAAAACCTCAAACGTGCCGGTGAGGGCCCCATGGTCCTGGTGTGCAACCACCAGAGCCTGTTCGACATCCTGGCCCTGTTGGCCAGCCTGCCGGTGGACTTCAAGTTCGTGGTCAAAAAAGAGTTGGGCAAGGTGCCCCTGTGGGGCTACGCCATGAAAAAGGCGGGCTACATCTTCGTGGACCGCGGCCAGGGAGGCCAGGCCGGGGTGCTCATGCGTGAGGCGGTGGACAAGATCAAAGCGGGCAGCGCGGTGCTGTTTTTTGCCGAGGGCACCCGCAGCTCCGACGGCAAGCTGGGCGAGTTCAAGCGGGGGGCCTTCGTGCTGGCCTCCCAGGCCAGGGCCGATGTGGCCCCGGTGGCCATCGATGGTTCGGCCCAGGTGCTGCCCAAGAAGAGCTGGCGCATCCGGCCGGGCCTAATCAAGGTTACGGTGTTGCCGCTGATCAGCGATCCGGCGCTGAAGAAAAACTCGCGCCGGCTCATGGAGGCCACCCACCAGGCGCTGTCGTCGGCCCTGGACGGCCCCCGGCCCGTTAATTCGGAGCAAGCCTAGGCGGGCGGGTCCTGCTCGGCGTCCTCGGTATCCTCGTCTTCCAAATCAGGTTCTTCTTCGAAATCCGGGCCTTCCAAAAGCCGCTTCTTTTCCAGCTTCTGCTGCCGCTTCATTTCCTTCTTTTTCTTGCGCTCCATTTCCTTCTGTCTTTTTTGAAACTGATAATTGGTTCTCGCCAAGTGGTCACCTCCTAGTTGAGCATAAAAAAATCCCCAAAGCCGGCAAGCCACTGGCGGGCCGGCCTTGGGGACTTAATCGTCTTAGGTACGGATAAACCCGGCCCAGGGCCGGGCTTGTCCGGGCCCGTCATGGGCTACCAGCGGCGGGGAGGCCGGGCTTCGCGGGGCTTGGCCTCGTTGACCTTCAGGTCGCGGCCGTCCAACTGGGCGCCGTTGAGGGCGCTGATGGCGGCTTGGGCTTCGCCGTTGTCTTCCATCTCCACGAAACCGAAACCGCGCGAACGACCGGTCATGCGGTCGGTGATTACCCGAGCCGAAAGGACCGAACCGTACTGGGAAAAGGCGGCACTCAGAGAATCGTCGGTGGTGTCGTAGGACAGGTTGCCCACATAGATATTACTGCTCATCTTACAAAGACTCCTATGAAAAAAGCGGTATACCCCTCCGACCAAATCGGGGGGTTTCTTCTGGCTCAACGAGCCTTAACTTTTTGCTTAGATCACTGGGCGGAGCCTGGAAGATCCAGCGGAAATTTAGACTTATTGGCCGGTGTACTTAGTCAAGATTACCCATAAGCGCCGATTTGTCAACTGTCATTAGGAATTTATGCCCCTTGACCGTTAATGTACGTTGCGCCGGGACAGGCAAATTTTTATAATCCAGCCATGCGTTTTCCCGCTTATAGATATTGGGCGATCCTGGCCGTTCTTTTGTTTTTGACGGCGGCCTGCGCCTCGGGGCCGTCCAAGGATACCAAAGAGCCCGCCCCCGCTCCCGTCCCGGTCGCCTCCAGGGCCAAGGACGCCTCGCCCCAGTCCGCGCCCTCTTGGGCCCGCATGCCCCAGAAGCCGCCGGGCGACGCCAAGCGGGTCTGCCTGTGGGTGTTCTGGACCCGCAACCAGGCGGTGCTCAAAGAAATGCAGGCCATGCTCAGCCAGGGCCGCCCCTTTCAGAGCGCTTCCCTGGACATGGTGCGCAACAACAAGGAATTCGCCACCACCCACGCCGACTGCCTGGCCAAGAGCGACCTGCCCCAGCCCATGCTCCAGGCCATCAAGGGGCTCAAGCTGGGCCAGGTCAGCCCCCCGTTCAAGTTGAACGAGGGCACCGCCCTGGCCATGCTCACCAGCGACGTGTTCCGCCGCCAGGCCCAGCAGCTCTACCAGGAGGGTAAGTACTCCCAAGCCATGCAGCCGCTCGGCCTGGACCTGGAGCTGCACCCGGCGGCCGCCGGAAGCTGGCACCTCATGGCCCTGTGCCGGGCGGCGGTGGGCAACCAGAAGGGGGCGCTCAAGGCCTACGACCGGGCCCTGGAGTGGACCCCGGACGACCCCGCGGTGCTCAACGACAAGGCCGCCCTGCTCAACTCCATGGGCGACGGCGGCCAGGCGGTGGTGCTGTTCCGCCGGGCCCTGCAACAGGACCCGGAAAACCCGGTGTACATGAACAACCTGGCCTGGGCCCTGGCCCAGAACACCAAGGAGCTGGACGAGGCCCTGGCCCTGGCCCAAAAGGCGGTGCGCCTGGCCCCCAATAACCCGGCGGTGTGGGACACTCTGGGCATGGTGCAGCAGGCCAAGGGCGACGACGCGGCGGCGGTGGTGAGTTTCCACCACGCCCTCCGGCTGGACCCCAAGGCCGCCGGGGCCAAGAGCCGCATGACCGCCAGCCTGCTCAAGCTCTCGCCGGACAAGCTGAGCCGCCTGAGCGCGGGCGGGGTCAATCTGCCCCCGGCTCCCGCGCCCGAACCCGCGCCCGAACCCAGGCCCGCTCCGGCGCCCAAAGCCAAGCCCAAGCCGTCCCCCGCGCCTGCTCCCCCGGCCAAGCCGGAGCCTCAACCGGTTCCCGAAGCCAAGCCCACGCCCAAGCCCGAGCCCCCGGCCCCGGTGGTGGCCACCGGCTGGAGCACCCGCCACGCGCCGGAGCCTCCGGTTAAGGCCGAACCCATCCCGGCCCCGGTGCCCCCGGCGGCGGCGGCCTTGGCGCCCAAGCCGGAGCCGGAGCCGGAGCCCGCGCCCGCGCCGGTGGCCAAGCCAGCCCCGGTGGTCAAGGCCAAGGCCAAGCCCCAGGCCCCGCCCGCTCAAGGCGAGGGCGCGCCGCCGGTCGGCTGGTACTTGCAGCTCTCCTCCAACCGCAACTCCAATCTGGCCCTCCAGGCCCGGGACCGCTGGCGGGCCGCCGGTCACTCGGCCTATGTGATGGATTGGAACTCGCGCAAGAGCGGCCTGTGGCATCGGGTGCTCATCGGCCCCTATGCGGGCAAGAGCCAGGCCCTGGCGGCGGGGCGCGAATTCAAGGCAGACGGCAAGATGGCGGGGTATGTACTAGTCAGAATCCGTTAAGCAGGCGCGGCTTCGCCAGACCCCGCATGGCTGCGTTGTCGGCGTCACTCGGTCCTCGGCGTAGGTAGACTACGCCTGCGTCCCTCGTTCGCCTGCCGCCTTGCCCTGCGGCGTCTGGCTGTGCCGCCAAGATCTGAGCAATAGCGTAGGTTGGGTAGAGCGAAGCGAAACCCAACAGTTTCCTGTGCCGCTAAGAGGGGAGGGCGGGGTTTATCCCCGCCCGAGAGCGTCCGCCGTTGCCAGAAGCACCGCAATTAATAAGGAAGACCTCACCGGCAGCCCGTCCCCCTGGCGTCTGCGGAGCCGCCTACTTGAGAAACTGCCTGAGCAGCCGCCCACCATTTTTGAGCATCTGCGGCCCGCCCTGGCGCAGCAACCCGGCCAAGCGCCCCGGCTTCAGGTAGAAGCCCAGGTAGGCCCGCCGCCGCCAGGACTCCAGCTTGGCCCGGTCGAAGTGCTGGGCGTCGAACTCGCTCCAGGCGGGCAGCTCCGGGCAATCGGCGGCCAGGCCGGTGCCGGGATAGGGGGTGGCCAGGTGGAAGGAGGCCAGCCCGGCGGGTAGGGAACGGGCCAGGGCCAGGGTGGCCGCGCGGTCGGCGTCGGTTTCGCCGGGGAAGCCCAGCATGAAAAAGCAGGCGCTGTCCATGCCCGCCCGGCGGGTCAGCTCTACCGCGGCGCGCACCTGCTGGGGAACGATCTTCTTGCCCAGGGTCTCCAGCACGGCCAGCGAGCCGGACTCCACCCCGTAGTGCACCAGGCGGCACCCGGCCCCCTTGAGGGCGGCCAGCACCTCGGGGTCCACGGTGTCCACCCTGGTCTGGCAGCACCAGCTCAGGCCGTGGTTCATGGCCGTAAGCTCGGCGCACAGCTCCAGGGCGCGGGCCCGGTTGGCGGTGAACTCCAGGTCCATGAAGTAGAAGTTCTTGGCCCCCAGGCGGGCCACGGCCTCCACCTCGGCCAACACTTTGTTGAGAGGCTTGTAGCGCACCCCCGGCCCGTACATGGCCTTGAGGCAGAAGCGGCAGCTAAAGGGGCAGCCCCGGCTGGTCTCCAGCATGGCGAAGTCCCCCCCCAGCACCTCGTATTCGTACAGCTCGGGAGGGGCCAGCTCAAAGGCGGGCATGGGCAGCTTGGCCAGGTCCACCGGCCTGGGCTCGGCCCCCAAAGCCGGCTCGCCCTTGTGCAGCCAGGCCGCGCCGGGGACCTCGGAGCGGTCGGCGCTGCGGGCCAGGGGCGCGGCGTTTTCGCTTTCGCCGCGCACCAGGGTCCAGGCCCCGGTGGCCATGAGCATCTCGGCGGGCGCGACGGTGCCGTGCACCCCCAGCAGCACCAGGCGCGGGTGGGCCAACTCGCGGCACATCCGGCCGAAGGCCTCCACCTCCAGGTTGGGGCACTGCCAGCGGTCCAGGGGGCTGGAGGTGATGAACACCGTGTCCGCCCGGGCGGCCATGGCCCTCAGCACCGCCGGGGCGGTGGGCACCGCGCGGGCGTCGGCCAAATCCACGGTGGCTCCGTCGGCCCGCATGAGGGCCGCCAGGTTCAGCAGGTCCAGAGGGGGCCAGCGGCGGTTATAGCGGCTGCCCCGGCGGCTGACCTGCCCGCCCCAGGCGGGGTTTATGAGCAGTACGTCGGGCATGGGCCTATATTGAAACCGGTTGGTATTGGGGCTGGCCGGCGCCTAAAAAACGTAGCTTCCGCCGATCATGATGGCGGTGTCGCTGTAGAAGTCGGCCTGCACGTTGATGCGCCAGTGCTTGCGGAAGTGGTAGTCGAAACCGGCGAAGAGGCCCAGCTGCTCCTCGGGTTCGTAGTTTTGTCCCAGGCCCCCGCTGCCCACGCCGGACTGGCTCCAGGTTCCCGAGAGGTCGCCTTCGGCATAGGCGTACTTGGCCCCGAAGTAGGGCACGAAGCGCTTGAACTTCCAGTAGGCGCTGATGGAACCCTCGAACTGCCAGTAGCTGAACTGGGCGTCGGTCTTCAGGTTGGCGAAGCTGCTGCCGCTGTCGGTCACGGTCCAGTCTTCGGCCTTGCGGTCGTCGTAGCGGTAGTAGCGCATGGCGGCGGCGATGCCGAAGCCCTTTTTGTGCTCGTAGAGTTTGCCCTTGATGCCCACCGCCCAGGCCAACACCGTCCCCAGGGTGCTTTCGGTCTGGCCGTAGGTGGAGGTGCCGGGTATGAGGGACGTGCCGCTCAGGCGGCCTTCGTAGGCCACGCCCAACTCCACCCACACGTTGATCCGGTCGTGCAGGCCATAGGCCACGATGGCCCCCACCTGTTTGTCTTCCTTTATCTTCACGTCCTCGCGGGGGGCCAGGAAGGTGCCGCCGCCGTTGTCGGTCTGTTTCAGCTTGGCTTCGTTTACATAGGTGCCCTGCAACGAGACTTCGAACATGCCTTGTTTGATGAAGTAGTAGGAACCGCCCATTTCCGCGGCCTGAGCCGCCGCGCCGGTGATTAACACCAGGGCCAGGGCCAAGAGCAGGATTTTTTTAGGCATGGCGGTCTCCCCAATAAGGCAAAGGCATACGTCTGTTGCCACTACATAGCATGGTTTTTATTGGCAATACCACCATTATTTGTGGTTTGGCCCAAAAAGCCGCGCCTTGGGGGGCGCTCAGCGGAACAGGGCCCGCACCCCCTCCAGGGCCTTGGGCTCGGCCATGAGCACCAAAAAATCACCCGGCGTCAATACGGTGTCCGCCCCTGGGTTGGCCAGGGTTTTGCGCCCTTGGCGCACCGCCAACACGGTGACCCCGTGCTTGGCCCTGAGGCCCAGCACGGCGATGGTTTTGCCCGCCGCCGCCGCGTCGGCCATCACCTGCAGGGTGATGATGTCCACGTCGCTGATGAGCTTGGCGATGTCCGGGCCGTGCTCGGGGGGCATCTCCAGGGTGCGCAGCATCTCGTAGCCCTCGGCCCGAAGCCCGGCCACCAGGCGCTCGATCTCGGCCTGGGGCACCAGAAAGCGCCTGAGCACCCGGGCGAAGATCTCCACCGAGGTTTCGTACTCCTCGGGGATCACCTCGTCGGCCCCCAGCTTGTACAGCTCGGCCATCTCCTGCAAAAAGCGGGTGCGGGCGATGAGGTGCAGGGCCGGGTTCACGTCCTTCACCGTGGCCACGATGTGGCGGGTGGCCACCGGGTCGGCGATGGTCACCACCATCACCCGGGCGGTGAGCACCCCGGCGTGCTCCAACACCGCCTGGTTCAGGGCGTCGCCGAAGATGATGGGTTCGCCCTTGGCCGCCTCCCGGCGCACGGTGGTGGGGTTCATTTCCACCACCACGTAGGGGATGCCCGCCGCCCGGGCGGCGCGGGTCACGTTCTGGCCGTTGATGCCGTAGCCCACCACGATGACGTGGCCCACCAGGTCGTGGGTGGACGGGACGGGGCAGCCCGGCGGGGCGGGCAGGGCGATCTGTTCGGTGCGCGAGGCCAGCTTGCCCCCCAGCCACGCCGCCGGGGGGGTGAGGGCCATGGTCAACACCGCCACGGTGAGCATGAGCTGGTAGCTCTGGGGATTGAGCATGCCCGCCGCGTTGCCCGCCTTGGCCAACACAAAGGAGAACTCACCCACCTGGCTGAGCATCAGCCCCACTCCCAGAGCCACCCTGAGGGGCTGGGCCAGGGCCAGGACCGCGCCCCCGGCCAAGAGCGTCTTGCCCACCAGCACCGCGCTCACCCCCAGGGCCACCCAACCGGGGTGGGCCAGCAGAAAGCGGATGTCCAGGAGCATGCCGATGGAGACGAAGAACAGGCTGGTGAACAGGTCGCGCATGGGCATGAAGCTGCCCACCGCCTGGTGGCTGTAGCGCGAACCGGCCAGGATGAGCCCGGCCAAGAAGGCCCCCAGGGCCAGGGAGAGCCCGGCCCAGGCGGTGAGCCAGATCACCGCCAAGAGCACCACCACCACCGCGATGATGAACAGCTCCCGGTTGCGGGTGGCGGCCATGCGGCCCATGAACCAGGGGAAGACCCAGCGTGCCCCCACCAAAAGCAGGGCCACGGCGGCCAGGCCCTTGAACAGCAGGCCCCAACCCACCTGGCTGGTGGCCGCGCTCCCGCCGCCGGCGGCGGCCAAAAAGGGTATGGCCAACAGCATGAGCACCGCGGCCACGTCCTGGAAGATCAAGATTCCCAGGACGGTGCGCCCCTGGGGGCTGTCCAGGGCGGCTTTTTCCTGCAAGAGCTTCAGGACGATGGCCGTGCTGGACAGGGCCAGGATGAAGCCCCAGAACACCGCCTGGCCCGGCGCGATGCCCAGCAGCAGGGCCCCACCGGCCCCGGCCGCGCCGGTCATGAGCACCTGCAAGCCGCCCCCCACCAGGGCGGGCAGGCGCATCTGCTTTAGCTGGGCGGCGGAAAACTCCAGGCCGATGGTGAACAGCAGCAGGATGATGCCGATCTCGGCCAGCACCTCCACCTGGTGCACCGAGGAGACCAGCCCGAAGCCGTAGGGGCCGGCCATGACCCCGGTGAGCAAAAAGCCCACCACCGGCGGCACCTTGATGCGATGGAAGATGCCCACCACCACCGCGGCCAGGGCGTAGATGATCACCATGTCTCTGAGCAGCGAGCTTTCCATGCCTTAATGATAGCGGGGCCGTGGTCGCGGCCAAAGGCAAAACGGAGGCTCATTGCTAATATGAGATGAATTCTGCCAAAATGGAGATGACTCTCATGGGCGCGCTCCCTGGAGCGGGCCGGAAGGAAAAGAAGCATGCCGCGCTCAAGGCGTTGCCGCGTGCTTGCGGCCTTGGTAATGATGTTGGCGTTGGCCCTGGCCGCCGGTTGCGCGGGCATGGACCAAGGCCAGGCCCGTCCCCCCGCCACCAAGCAGGGGAAGGTGGGCCCCAAGCCCAGCCAAATGGAAATGCAGTCCATGGTCATGGACTTCGCCGACCTCTATTTGATGCGTCTCAGCCAGGCCCTGGAGGCGGGCAACGGGCCGGAGCCCTCCCCGGCGGCGGAGCAGTTCGGGCTGGTCTACGGCTCGGCGGCCATGGCCATCGCCACGGGCCGCGATCCGGCGGCCAACCTGCTCAACATGGTGGTGTTCGTCAGCCTGGGCCGCTGGGCGGTGGACAACTACTGGGCCCCCCAGGTCTTGGGACCGGCTGGCGACCGGCTCAAGGCGGCCTACCAGGAGTTGGAGCCCACGGTGTGGAACCTGGCCGGGCAGGTGCTAAAGCCTTTGGAGGTCGCCCGGCTCCGGGGGCTCATCGCCGCCTGGCAGCGGGCCAACCCCAAGGCCTTTTACGTGAGCGAGGTGCGCCTGAACCGCCTGGCCCCGGCCCCGGTGGCGGCGGCCCTGGTGACGGCGGCGGACAAGGGAGCCACTCCCAGCCCGCCCCAGAGCCTGGTCAGCGAGCGGGCTCTGTTTTATCTGGAGCGCATGCCCCGCCTGCTGGCCGCCCAGGGACAGATGCTGGCCCGGCGGCTGAACAACGCCCCTGAGTTGGCCAAGCTGAACCAGGACGCCGAGCGCCTGGCCCAGGCGAGCCAGCGCATGGCCGATGCCTCCGAGCGCCTGCCGGGACGCATGGCCGCCAACCAGAAGGCGGCGATCAAACAGCTCACCCGCTGGCTGGACCAGGAGCATAAGCGCATCAGCGCCGACCTGTCCGCCGGGGAGGCGCGCCTCAAGGGCCTGTTGGGCGAGGTGCGCCAGACCGTGGAGCAGGGTGGCAAGCTGGCCGAGCAGGTCAACCAGGCCGCCGGTTCCCTGGAGCGTTTGCAGCAGCGCCTGGCCGCCGGTCCGGTGGGGCTCAAGGACTACCTGGAGTTCATGGAGCGGGCCACCACTACCATCTCCCAGCTCAACCTGCTCCTGGCCAGGGTGGAGCGCCTTAGCGCCGCCGAGGGCGCGCCGGGCGGCACCGATCTGCGACTGGCTCTGAACCGCGCCGCCCAGTTCACCCAGGGGCTCATGGACCACGCCTTCATTCTGCTGGCCTATCTGGTGGGCCTGTTCCTGGTGGGCCTGTTGGTGGTGCTGGTGATCTACCGCATCCTGGCGGCCAAGGTGATAACCCCCAAGGCGGCCCCGATGATGATGGCCCAAGCCCCGGCCATGGCTCCCAGATGGCCCCAGGCTCCCGGCCCCGCGCCTCCCATGGGTCCCGGCCCTGGACGCCCCCCGGTTGGAGCGCCTCCCGCCGGTCCCGGCGGCCCCGGCCGTCCCCTGGGCCCGCCGCCCACCGCGCCCGCCGCTGCCCCCGGCCCGAGACCGGGCGGGGTCCAGGCCCCGGCGAGCCCTCCGCCCCAGGGCAAGCCGCCGGCCGCCCCGCCGCCGGGCGCGCCCGGTGCGCCGCCCCGTCCCGGTAAGTAGGCTGGGTGAAGCAAGGATCGCCGTCTTGCCGTCCGCGAAAAGAACATTACTAGGGGCCGCCGCTTGATTCGGCGGCCCCTTCCTTTCCCCTTGCCCCCCACCCCCCTGTCGCGCTAGTGATTAGGTAGGCGCCGCACGCCCCCAACACCAGGAGCGAACCATGGAGAATTTCCCGCTGTTGTTCGAGCCCATCACCCTGAACCGGCTCGAGCTTCGAAACCGCATCGTCATGCCCGCCATGCACCTGAACTACACCCCCGGCGGCAAGGTGAGCGACCAGCTCATCGCCTTTTACCGCGAGCGGGCGGCCGGAGGGGCGGGGCTGATCATCGTGGGCGGCTGCGTGATAAACGAGCAGTCCGGCGGGCCGGTGTTCGTGAGCATCAAGGACGACAGCGACATCGAGGGCCTTTCCCGCCTGGCCGAGGCGGTGCACGACAAGGGCGCGGCCATCGGGGCCCAGCTCTACATGGCCGGGGCCTACGCCCACGCCATGCTCATCGGCGGCCAGCCGGTGAGCTCCAGCCCCCACACCTCGGGCTTCACCAAGGACGAGTGCCGGGCGCTCACCCTGGAGGAGATCACTCAGGTGCAGGACGACTTCGCCGCCGCCGCGGTGCGCGCCAAAAAAGCCGGGCTGGACATGGTGGAGATATTGGGCTCGGCGGGCTACCTCATCTGCCAGTTCCTCTCGCCCAAGATAAACCAGCGCGAGGACCACTACGGCGGGTCGCTGGATAACCGCATGCGCTTCGGCCTGGAGACCATCGCCAAGGTGCGCGCGGCGGTGGGGCCGGACTTCTGCGTGGGCATCCGCATCGCGGGCAACGACTTCGTGCCCGGCAGCCACACCGGCGACGAGGCGGCCCTGTTCGCCAAGGCCTGCGAGGACGCCGGGGTGGACCTGATTAACGTGACCGGCGGGTGGCACGAGACCAGGGTGCCCCAGATAACCCAGGAGCTGCCTCCCGGCGGCTTCTCCTACCTGGCGCGAGGGGTCAAGTGGGCGGTCAGGTCGGTGCCGGTAGCCGCCTCCAACCGCATGCACTCCCCCCAGTTGGCCGAGGCGGTCTTGGCCAGGGGCGACGCAGACCTCATCTGCATGGGCCGACCCCTGCTGGCCGACCCGCGCCTGCCCGCCAAGGCCAAGGCGGGCCAGAGCGAGTTGATACGGCGCTGCGTGGCCTGCAACCAGGGATGCTTTGACGCCATCTCCCAGATGAAGCCGGTGGGCTGCATGGTAAACCCCCGGGCAGGGCGCGAGGCCAAGGACACCGGACCGGCCCAGGCCGACCGCTCCCGCCAGGTGGCGGTGGTCGGCGGCGGCCCCGGCGGCTGCATGGCGGCCATCACCGCCGCCCGCAGGGGGCACCACGTGGTGCTGTTCGAGAAGGCTTCGCGCCTGGGCGGGCAGCTCGCCTGGTGGAGCGAGCCGCTGATGAAAAACGACTTCAGCTCCATCCCCCGCTGGCAAGAGGCTCAGCTCAAGGCCCTGGGCGTGGAGTTGCGCCTGGACTGCCAGGCCACCCCGGAGATGGTGGCGGAGCTCAAGCCCGACGCGGTGGTGCTGGCCTCCGGGGCCCGGCCCACCCGGCCGCCCATCCCCGGCTCGGACCTACCCCACGTGCTCACCGCCTGGGAGCTCTTGCAGGGCAAGGCCCTGGCCCGGGGCCGGGTGGTGGTGATCGGCGGCGGGGCGGTGGGCCTGGAGACCGCCCTGTACCTGGCCCGCCAGGGGGCCCTGACCCCGGAGCAGAGCTACTTCATCAACCTGTTCGGGGCCGAGACCCCGGAGGTGGTGGACCGGCTCATTGCCCAGGGCAGCCACCCGGTGACCGTGCTGGAGGCCCTGCCCAAGATCGGGGCGGGCATAGGCCGCTCCACCCGCTGGATCGTCTTCGGCCTCTTGAAGCGCTTCGGGGTCACGGTGCACACCAAGGTGCAAGTAAAGGCCATAAGCGAGGGCACCCTTACCGCGGTCATAAACGGCGAGGAGCAGGACCTGGTGGCCGACACCGTGGTCCTGGCCACCGGGGCCGCGCCCCAGAACCAGCTGGCCGAGGCGCTGGGGGCAAAGGGCCTCAAGGTGGAGCTGGTGGGCGACGCGGCGGGCGAGGCCAACGCCCTGGCGGCCATCGCCGGAGGCTACCAGGCGGGGTGCCGCCTATAGGACAAAGGAGCCGGTCATGAAGGTGTTCGTTACCGGGGGCAGCGGATTCGTGGGCACCACCCTGTGCGCCCGCCTGACGGCGGGGGGCCACGCGGTGACCGTGTTGACCCGCAGCGACAAGGGGGCGGCGCGCCTGCCCGCCGGGGTGGATGCCTGCGTGGGCGACCCCACCGCGTCCGGCCCCTGGCAGGAGGTGGCCGCCCAGTGCGACGCCTTGGTGAACTTGGCCGGAGCCGGCATCTTTTCCCGCTGGAGCTCCGAGTACAAGGCCCTGATCCGCGCCAGCCGCATAGACACCACCCGCAACCTGGTGGAGGCCATCTCCCGCCGCCAAGGCGACGACCCGCCGGTGCTGGTCTCCGCCTCGGCGGTGGGCTATTACGGCCCCAGGGGCGACGAGGAGCTGAGCGAGCAGTCCCCGCCGGGCGAGGACTTCCTGGCCGGGGTGTGCCGGGAGTGGGAGGCCGAGGCCCAGGCGGCCGCCCAGTTCGGGGCGCGGGTGGTGTGCGCCCGCTTCGGCATCGTCCTGGGAAGCGGCGGCGGGGCCCTGGGCCAGATGCTGCCCCTGTTCAAGCTGGGCCTGGGCGGGCCCCTGGGCAGCGGCAAACAGTGGTTTTCCTGGGTTCACCAAGCCGACCTGGTTCAGGCGCTGTTGTTCTGCCTCACCCAAAACCTGAGCGGGGCGGCCAACTGCTGCGCCCCGGCCCCGGTGCGCAACCGGGAGTTCGCCCGCACCCTGGGGAGGGTGCTGGGGCGGCCCGCCATTTTGCCCGCGCCCGGCTTCGCGGTGCGCCTGGCCATGGGGGAGATGGGCTCGGTGGTGCTCACCGGCCAGCGGGTGATCCCCCAGGCCCTGACCAGGGCGGGCTTCACCTTCCAGTTTCCGGAGTTGGAGGGGGCGCTGAGGGACTTGTTGCAGTAGGGCGCGGCTGCGCCAGTCACCGGCATACGGCGTTGCCGGCCTCGCTCGGTCCTCGGCGTAGGTCTACTACGCCTGCGTCCCTCGCTTAGCCAGACGCCTTGTCTGTCGGCGGCTGGCTGTGCCGCGAATGGGTACAATTTGATAATACAGACTTTTTCATAACGGCTCGATTGACTCTCGGAAATATCTGGGGGAAGGGGGCGTTAGGGTGGCCAGCTTTTTGGCGGGGCTCGCCGCGGTAATGGGCCTGGGGGTGATCGTGGCGGCCATGCTCAACCAGTTCCATCTGGTGCCCTACCATTTTACGGCCTGGCAAGGGGCCGGTAGCCTGGCGGCCTTGTATCTTCTGGGGCAGCTCCTGCGCTCGCAAATAGTCGCCGAAAGCCAAAATCCGGTGCTGGCCTGGCTGGCCCGCTGTCACGGTGCCTTGGTCCTGCTGCTGGGCCTGGCCCTCATTGCCACGCTTCCCGCCCTGTGGTGGGGGATCATCAGGCAATTGGCCTCGGGGGCCATCAAGCCGGGTTAGGGCGGGCTACCCCTCCTGCCAGGAGATGGCCTCCGCCGGGCACTGGTCGATGGCATCCTCCACGCAGTCCGGGCCACCCTCGGGCTTGATGACCTGGGACTTGTCCAACTCCGGGTCCAGCTTGAACACCTCGGGGCACACCGCCTCGCAGTTGCCGCAGCCGATACAGGCCTCCTGGTCCACCACCACCTTCTGGCTCATGCTTAATCCTCCTCGTAGGCAAGTATAGTTCCCATAATGAGTCATTTGGCCCGGCTGCGCCAGCCACCGGCATACTGCGTTGCTGGCTGCGCTCGGTCCTCGGCGTAGGCTTGCTACGCCTGCGGCCCGTGCTCGCCAGACGCCTTGTCTACCGGCGGCTGGCTGTGCCGGAAGATTGTATGGCATCGGTTGGGGGGCTAATGCGTGGCCGGTTGTGCTGTGTCTTCGAGAGACATCCTAGTTTTCCCGCCAGAGGATGGCCTCCGTGGGGCACGACTCCATGGCGAACTCCACACAGGCCGGGTCGGAGGGGTCGCCGCTGGGGTCTTTGACCAGGCACTTGCGCGGGTCGCCCCGCAGGGCGAAGACCTTGGGGCACAGCGAGCGGCAGGTGCCGCAGCCGATGCAGGCCTCCAGGTCCACCACCACCTTCCGACTCATGCCTTTCCTCCCGGCGAACAAGTTGAGTTTTTCATGATGAGGCATCAGGGGGCATCGGCCAAGGGGGACCAGGCGCGGGGCCACAAAAAATCCCCGCCCCCGTGCAACCGGGGCGGGGATTCTAATTTTCGAGCTGAATCTGCGAAAGGGCCTAAAGCTCCTCGGCCACGCCCTTGCCGTAGTCCTGGCCGGCCTTGATGCCGTCGGGGGTGTTCACTTGGTCTTCCAGCAGGTTCATGGAGCCCAGCTCGGCGGGCTTCATTTTAAACACGTACTGCATGGTGTCGAAGATGATGCCCGGCGCGTCGCCGCTGTGGGTGTAGGAGCCGAAGGCCCCGGCCAGCTTGCCGGCCAGCCCGGCCTTTTCGGCCTTGAACAAAAACTGCTGCATGCCGCCGGTCATGTTGCGGTGGTAGGTGGGCGAGCCGAAGATGTAGGCGTCGTAACCGGCCAGCTCGGCGCCGTCTTTGATGTCGCTGATCTTTTTGACCTCCACCTCGTTGCCGGTGAAGCGTACGCCTTCGGCGATGTAGTTGGCGATCATTTCGGTTTTGCCGGTGCGGCTGGCATAAGCGACTAGAACCTTGGCCATTTGTAACTCCTCCCTTGATCACATTCCATAAGAGCGATGTAACAACCCCAGCGCATGGTTTGGCAACAGGTGATGATAAGGGCTGTTGTTGATAATGATTATTATTAATTTACAGATGCCCGCCATAATGGTCAAGGTTCTTTTCATATGCCGGGCGAATGGTGATTCGAGACCATTTATTTAACTATAGCAAAATGTTGCCGGTGAAATTGGGGGCCTTTACCGTGTTGGGAAAATAAAAAGTAATGACGAATAGCAAGTTTTTGCCCTGAGGGAGGCGAGACGCCCGGCATGGTTGCCATGGGCCGGGATGACGTCTTGAATCTAAGAGCTTACAGCAGGTTGAGGGGGTCCACGTCGATGGCCAAGCGCACCCCCGAGGGGGGCGGCCCGGCCTGGTGCCGGGCCAGGCGCAGGACGGCGGCCGCCGCGTTCGCCGTGGGGCTCTTGATGAGGATCAGCCAGCGCCAGCGGTTCTGGATGCGGGCGATGGGGGCCGGGGCCGGTCCCAGGATCTGGGCCCGGGGCTCCAGTTTGGCGCGGGCCCTCTCCAGGGCGCGGGCCAGGGCCTGGGCCGCTGCTGCGGTGGCGCTCTCGGAGGGCCCTTCCAGGCGCAGGCTCACCAGGCGGGTGAAGGGCGGGTAGCCCAGGGCACGGCGCTCCTCCAACTCCTCATCGTAGAACAGGGCCGGGTCGTGGGCCAGGGCGGCGCGCATCGCGTGGTGGGCGGGGTCGAAAGTCTGCACGATGACCCGCCCGATCTCGCCCTCGCGCCCGGCCCGCCCGGCGGCCTGGGTGATCAGGGTGTAGGCCCGCTCCGCCGCGCGGTAATCGGGCAGGCCCAGGGCCTGGTCGGCCAACAGGATGCCCACCAAGCCGATGCCCGGCAGGTGGTGGCCCTTGGTGATCATCTGGGTGCCCACGATGACGTCCAGCTCCCGCTTGGCCACCGCGCCCAACACCTTGCGAAGCTGGGCGGGGTTGGCGGCGGCGTCGCGGTCCAGGCGCCCCAGCCGCATGTCCGGGAACTGCTCGGCCAGGATGCCTTCCACCTGCTCGGTGCCCAGGCCCAGGGGTTTGAGCTCCACCTCGCTCTGGCCGCAGGAGGGGCACACGGCGGGCACCGGCTGGTGATGGCCGCAGGTGTGGCAAATCAGGGCGTTTTGCTCCTTGTGCAGGGTCAGGCTGACGCTGCAGGCTGGGCAGCCCACCCGTTGGCCGCAGGTGGGGCAGATCAGGGCCGGGGCGAAGCCGCGCCGGTTGAGGAACAGGATAGCCTGACGACCGGCGGCCACAGTTTGTTCAAGCGCTTGCTTTAATTGTACGCTGAGGAAGCCGCCGAAGAGCCGACCCGCGCTTCTGAGGTCCACCATCTCCATTTGGGGCAGCACCGCGTTCTTGACCCGCTTGGTCATGGTGAGCTGGGTCAGTTTGCCCTGGGCGGCCCGCCAATAGGTGGTCACCGCCGGGGTGGCGGTGCCCAGGAGCACCGGGCAGCTCTGTTCTTGGCCTCGGAGCAGGGCCAGGTCGCGGGCCTGGTAGTGCAACCGTTCGTTTTGCTTGTACGATTCGTCCTGTTCTTCGTCCAGGCAGATCACGCCCAGATTATCCAGAGGGGCGAACACCGCCGAGCGGGCCCCCACCACCAGGGGAGTCTGTCCCCTGGCTATGGCCAGCCACTGGCCCCGGCGCACCGCCGGGCTGAGGCCCGAGTGCAACACCGCCACCTTGTCGTCCCCGAAGCGATCCTTGAGCAAACCCTCTAATCTTAGGCACAGGCCGATCTCCGGGGCCAGCACCAGGGCCTGGCGTCCCGCCTCCAGGGCGGTTCGGCAGGCGGCCACGTACATCTCGGTCTTGCCCGAGCCGGTGACGCCGTAAAGCAGAAAAGGCTCGAACTTGTGGGCGGTTATGGCGGGAAGCAGGTGCTCCAGGGCGGCTTGTTGCTCCTCGGTGTAGGCCTCGGGCTCCGGCTCGGGCAGGATGGGCCGTCCGGTGAGGTCCTTGACCACCGGGCGGTGGGTCATGGTCAGCCAGCCGTCGGCCTCCAAGCGCCGGGCCAGGGCGGTGACCCGAGGAAACTGCTCCCGCAAGGCGTCCAGGGCCAGGGGACCTTGTTCGCGTAAATGCTCTAATAATGTCGCGCTCTGGGTGCCGGGGCGGGGGGCGCTCTCGGGCGGGCCCTGTCGCCAAGCGGCCCAGGCCACCTGGGCCCGGCCGGGGGCCTTCACCGCGCCCGCTCCCTCGCCGCCCAGCCCGGCGGGCAAGGACCAGGCCAGGGTCTGGCCCAGAGGGGCCTGGTAATAAGCGGCGGTGCGGTTGAAGAAGTTCATTAATCCAGGTGGGATGAGCTGGCGCTCCCCGGCTTCGTCCAGTACGTCGGAGATGGGCTTTAGGCCCTCGGTGTCGCCGGGCTCGGCCGGGCCCAGGGCGAAGCCCAGGCGGGGCTTGCCCCGTAGGGGGACCAGTAGACGGGTCAGGGGTTTGATCAGGGGAGCCAGCTCCGGGGCCACCCGGTAGGAGAGGGGCCGCCACAGGGGCGCGGCCACCGCCACCTCTACCCTGAGGCTCAAGAGCTTAAAGCTTCAGCCCGGTAAGCTCGCTGGCCCACTTTAAAAAGCCGGGGCGCTTCTCTTGTTGGGCCATGGCTTCCAGGGCGGCGATGGTGTTGGCGCCGGATTTCCAGGAGTGGATGGGGTTGAGTTTCTTGCGCCGCATGTAGGCGGTGGGCAAAAGGAAGTTCAGATCCCCCTGCACCGGCTGGAAATAGAGGAACCCCTCCTTGACCGCGATGGGCATGGACAGGCCCTGTTCGCGCACCGTGCTCAACGCCACGGAAGGATGGGGATAATGATTAATGTTTTTATTGAGATAGACTATTTCAGCCGGGTCGAGGCCCTTGAGCTGGAAGGACTCCACCATCACGTTGCGCTCCAGGGTCCGGTCCCAGAAGCAGGCCCCGCCCTTTTGGGGGTTTTCCGGGTGGTTGGTCACCACCTCCATGACCATGCGCGCGCCCCCGTCGCCCAACTTGAGCGCCGTGGCCAGGCCGGTCATGTCCAGGGACTGGCTAAGGTAGTCCAGGTCCTCGATGTTGAAGGATATCTTGTCTTCGAAACCCTCCAGCATACCCCGGAAGGTGAGCCAGGGCAGGCGTTCCTTGTTGCCGTTCTCGTTGCGGTAGATTTGGCTGTCCATGGTGGTCTGCATCAGCATATGACCGTGGTTGTGCAGCCGCCGAGGCGAGGAGTTGTCGTAGAACCAGCCTTCCGGCCCCAGGTTCAGGCCGTGGATGGATTTTTGCACCATGAACAATACCTTGGCTGGGTCGAAGCCGTAGTAATCGGCCTCCAGGAAATCCATCTCCACGCTGGTGACCGACGTCTCGTTGACGATGATCAAAAGGGGTTGGTTCCTAAGCACCTCATTGGGATCGCGCCCGAAATCCTCGGCCAGCCGGCTGAGATCCCAAGCCAGTTGCAGCATGTGGCGGCGGCCCAGGCTCATGGAGGCGAGGCCCATGGGGTCCACCGGCCAGGAGTCCCGCCCGGTCAGCCGCAGCATCACCTCGCCGTCCAGGTCCAGGCGGGGGTTGAGTAAATACTTGGTCCCCAGGCCCAGGCGGGTGGCCTCCCCGGCGCAGGTGTGCTCCAGGAGCACCTTGCCGTCCAACAAGGCCAGTGCCGCCCGCTCGATGTCGCGGGAGGTGATGCTGTTCTCGTCGGTGATGAAGATGTCCCTGGGCTCGCTCAGGCGTCCCAGGCGGGCGTAGGCGTTGAGGTCGTCCTCGGCTTGGGCCACCTTTTCCAGGCTTGCACAGCCCTTGAGGCGGCTTTTGGCCAGCTCCAGGCAGGAGTTGATATAGCCTGTAAAATCGGTTAGATCTAGTGGTTTGGGTTTGCTGGGGTCGAGCATGGCTCCTAATTTTTGCTTGGGTTTACGGGCAGGTGCCGCCGCGGGCCGTCCCCTGGGCGGGTCTAGACCATATATAGCACATGCCCGGCCCCACCCCCAACCCCTGACCAAAGCACAAAAAGGCGGGGCCCGCGTGGGCCCCGCCTTTGGTTGGCGTGGGTAAGGTCCTAGTTTTCGATGGCCCGGCGGTCGTCCATGCCCACCAGCACCCGCTCCTTGTCCTTGTCCAGACCCAGGGCGGCCCGCTTCTTCTCGATGTGGGCTATCATCTTGACGGCCATGTCGTGGGGGTCTAGGGCGAAGTCCCACTTGCCCATGCCCTGCTTCTCCAGGTCCTCGAACATCAGCTTGTGGAACTTGCTCTGTTCCACTATGGGGAAGGTGACCCCGAAGATGGTGTACACGCCCGAGGCCACGAAGTACTGGCCGATGGCGATGGCCTTTTCGCTCATCCACTCCGGCGCGGCCCCGGCCACGGGCAGGTCGGCGATGGAGTCACCCAGGCCGCCGGCGGCCACCATGTTGCACACCGCAGTGAGGATGCGGCTGTTGTCCACGCAGGCGCCCAGGCCCAGGACCGGGGGCATGCCCACGGCCTCGCAGACCTCGGCCAGGCCCGGCCCGGCCAGGTGGGCCGCCTCGGGGGTGAGCAATCCCGCCTTGGCCAGGGATATCTGGGAGCAGCCGGTCTGTACCACCAGGATGTCGTTCTTGATCAGCTCCTTGACCAGCTCCACGTGCACCCAGTCCTGCTTGACCCTGGGGTTGGTGCAGCCCACCACTCCGGCTACGCCCCGGATGCGCCCGTTGATGATGTTGTCGTTCAAGGGGGTGTAGGAGCCCCGGAAGGTGCCGCCCAGCATGTAGTTGATGTACTCATGGCTGAAGCCGAACACGCCCTTGTCCTTGCGCTTGGGGATCTCGATGGGAAGCTCACGGCTCGCGAAGCGCTTGATGGCCATCTCCACCACCGAGTCGGTGCAATCGCGGGGGTAGTCCTCCTCGAACTCTATGTGGGTCACGCCCTCGATGTGGGCCCTGGGGTTGGTGGTAAACAGCTTGGTGCCGTAGCAGTCGGCCACCTTGGCCAGGCCCTGCTTGATGCACTGTACGTCCACGGCCATGGCGTCCACCGCGCCGGTGACCAGAATGGCCTCGGTGCTCATGAAGTTGCCCGCGTGGGGGATGCCCTTGCGCGAGAGCATCTCCAGGCCCGAGCAGCACATGCCCACCAGGTTGATGCCCTTGGCTCCCGCCGCCTCGGCCTTGGCGATAAGCGCGGGGTCGTTCACCGAGGCGATCATGGAGTCGAACAGGTTGGGCTCGTGGCCGTGGATGATGACGTTCACTTCATCCTTCTTGAGCACGCCCATGTTCACTTCGCCCACCACGGGGTAGGGGGTGCCGAAGAGGATGTCGCCGATCTCGGTGGCCACCATGGAGCCGCCCCAGCCGTCGGCCAAGGCGGTGCGGTTGATCTGCTTGATGAGGTTGGTGTGGTCCTGATCCATGCCCATGTGGGTGCGGGTCATGATCTCCATGATTTCGCGCATGGCCCCACGGGGAACCACGCCGGCCTCGCGCCACATCTCCTGGGTCTTGGCGGGGGCGCGCTTGATGAAGGGAATCTCGCCCTCGATCTGGGTGTAGGTTTTTTCCAGCTCGGTGCACAGGTCACGGGCGATGTCCAGGGTCTCCCGGTCCTCGGTGGCGATGCCCAGCTCGCCGGCCACCTGGATGAGCTTTTCGGTGTCGCTGATCTCGTAGTCGGTGATGTGGCCGCTCACCACGCCCTTGAACAGGCTGAGCATCTCCATGCCGTGGTCGGTGTGCGAGGCGGTGCCCGAGGCCACCATGCGGGCGAAGTTGCGCGACTGGATGGTGTCGATGGTGGCGCCGCAGACGCCCACCTTGGAATAGGGGTCCTTGGAGTTGAGTCGGCAGGGGCCCATGGCGCAGTGCTTACAGCAGGCGCTTTTTTCGCCGATGGGGCAGGCCTTCATGGCCGCCGCCCGGTCAAAGGCGGTCTCCACCCCGTCGCGCTTGGCCTTGGCCAGCATCTGCTGGGTGGTCTCGCAGATGGTTACGTCAGCCGGTATCAGGCCCTGGAGTTCTTGCAGCTTGTCGGTTTTGCTCATGGCTCGTCCTTTTCTAAGGAGGTGGGGGCGGAAGCGCGTGGGCCTCCATGGCCCGGATATTTCATGAGGGCCGCGCGTCCGGCTGCGCCAGGCAGCGGCTTACGGCGTTGCCGACTGCGCTCGGGCCTCGACGTAGCTTTGGCTACGCCTACGGCCCTCACTTGCCGGTCTGGATACGAACCGTACCTTGCCCATGTGATCGCTTTTTTCATAACGGTCCTAGACTCTGGTCCTTTGTTGGGTGCCACCCAACCCTCATGAAATATCCGGGCTCGCCGGTTTCATACCGGTCATTACCTACTTAAAAAGTATAAATCTGAAAAGCGCGCGATGCCAACGAGTTGTAAGTTTTTTTCCGGCGGGGAGAGGCCGTCCTAATTAGACGTTAATGATAACGATTCCTTACGTGGGGTGAAAAATAAATAGGGGCCTCTCGCCGAGGCCCCCAAAACGCCCCCAAAACCCTCAGGCCAGGCGCAGCTTGCGGGCCTGGCGCTCCAGCTCTTCGCGGTGGTCGGGGTGGGCCAGGCCGATGATGGCCTGGGCCCGCTGCTTGGTGGACTTGCCCTTCAGGTTGACCACCCCCTGCTCGGTGACCAGGAAGTGGGCGTCCATGCGCGGGGTGGTCACCGCCGCGCCCACCTCCAGGCGGGGCACCACCCGGCTGATCTTGCCGTCCCTGGCGGTGGAGCGGAAGGCCAGGATGGACATGCCGCCGGGAGAGTCGTAGGCCCCCCGCACGAAGTCCAGCTGGCCGCCGGTGCCGCTGATCTGGTGCCCGGCCAGGAACTCGGCGTTGCACTGGCCGGTGAGGTCCACCTGGATCAGGCTGTTGATGGAGACCATGCGGAAGTTCTTGGCGATGGTCTTGGGGTGGTTCACGTAGGACACCGGGAAGGAGGCCATGGAGGGGTTGTCGTGCATGAACTCCAGCATGTCCGGCCCCCCCTGGGCCACGGTGTACACGTGCAGATGGGGGTGGATGCTCTTGCGCCGCCCGTTGATGACCCCGGCCTTGATCAGCTTGACCATGGCGGGGCCGAACACCTCGGTGTGCACCCCCAGGTCCTTGTGGTCCATGAGGTAGTCGGCCACCGCCCCGGGCAGGCTGCCCACCCCCAGTTGCAGGGTGGCCCCGTCGGGGATCATCTCGGCCACCCTCTTGCCGATGATGCAGTCCTCCCCCTTGGGCGGGCCGTCCAGATAGGGCCGCACCGGCACGTGGTTTTCCACGATGAGGTCCACCTCTGAGATATGGATGTGGCTTTGGCCGAAGACCCGGGGCATGTTGCGGTTCACCTCCACGATGAGCTTGTGGGCCTTGCGCGCGGCGGTGGAGGTGAAGTCGTTGGCCGTGCCCAGGCTGAAAAAGCCGTGGGCGTCCATGGCCGACACGGTGGTGACGCACACGTCCAGGGGCGGGCCGTCCTCGATGAGCCGGGGCACCTGGTGAAAGTGGCAGGGGATGAAGTCGTCCACGCCCTCGTCCACCAGGTCGCGGTCGCAGGCGCTGACGAACCAGGTGTAGGCCTTCACCGCTCCGGCCAGCTCCGGGGCCAGCACGCTCTTGCAGGCGGTCTCGGTGGGCAGCAGGGAGTAGACGGTCAGCTCGCTCAGGCCGCCGGAGGCCACCCGCCCCGCGATGGCCGTGAGCAGGGCGGGGGGTTCGGCCATGGTCAGGCCGTGGATGATCGCGCCTCCGTCGGGCACCGCCAGGGCGGCTTGTTCAGGGCTTACCAGCTTGCGTTTGTATTCCTCGGCGTACATGGATGACCTCGCCAGGTTGGAGTGAGGGACTGTGGAGGCCATTCTAGCATGCTCGCCGCCGGGCGCAGGTGACGCTTGAGCGGGAATTGAGCCGCCGGGCCTAGGCGTCCAGGCACTGCCTCACTTTTTGGGCCAGGGCGGCCACGGAGAAGGGCTTCTGCAGGAAATGGGTCCCGTGCTCCAGGATGCCCTGGCGGCTCACGATGTTGGCGTCGTAGCCGGAGATGAAAAGCACCTTGAGCCCGGGCAGCAGGCGGAAAAGCTCCACGTAGAGCTCCCGGCCGTTCATCTTGGGCATTATCACGTCGCTCACCAATAGGTCGATGGTCCCCACGTGGTTGCGCACCAGCTCCAGGGCCTCGAGGCCGCCCTCGGCCACCAGCACGTGGTAGCCCAGGCGCTCCAGGGCGCGCCGGGCCATGTCGCGCACCATGAACTCGTCCTCCACCACCAGAAGGGTTTCCCGCCCGCCCGTTATGAGGGCCTGGGTGTCCGGCTCCTGGATGGTTTCGCTCTGGCCGCTCGACTGGGGCAGGAACACCTTGATGGTGGTGCCGTGGCCGGGCCGGCTCTCAACGGCGATGTTGCCCCCGTGCTGGCGGACGATGCCGTAGACCATGGCCAGGCCCAGGCCGGTGCCCTTGTTCACCTCCTTGGTGGTGAAGAAGGGCTCGAAGATCTGCTTGCGGGTCTTTTGGTCCATGCCCTCGCCGGTGTCGCTCACCGCCAGCATGGCGTAGGAGCCCGTATCCACCTGGGGGTCCACCAGATCGGCCGCCCGGTCCAGCTCCACGTTGGCGGTTTGGATGCTCAGGCGGCCACCCTGGGGCATGGCGTCGCGGGCGTTGGCCACCAGGTTCAACAGCACCTGCTCTATCTGGTTTTCGTCCGCGCTCACCGGGCTCACGTCCTGGGCCAGGTCGATGTGCAGCTCTACGTCCTCGCCGATCACCCGGCGCACCAGGCTCTGGTTGGCCTCCACCAACTGGTTGAAGGTGAAGGACTTGAGCCTGCGCACCTGGCGGCGGCCGAAGGCCAAGAGCTGGCTGATCAGGTCGCGGGCCTTGAGGGAGCTTTTTAGCACGCTCTCCAGGTTGTCCCTCTGGGGGCTGCCCTGGGCCAGATCTTCCATGGTCAGCTCGGTGTAGCCGATGATCACCGAGAGGATGTTGTTGAAGTCGTGGGCGATGCCTCCAGCCAGGTTGCCGATTGCTTCCATTTTCTGAGCCTGGCGCAGCTGCTCGGCCATGCTCTCTTTCTCTTTTTCGGCCCGGCGCTGCTCGCTTATGTCCCGGTTCACCACGACGGCGCCCTGCACGTTGCCCTCGTCGTCCAGCACCGGGGCGGTGTAGTTGACGATGGTGCGGGTCACCCCGTCAAAGGCGTCTATCTCCAGGATTTCGTCCTGTACGGTGGTGCCCTCGTTGATCGCGTGAGCCAGGGCCCAGTCGTCTGGGGCTAACTCCTGGCCCGAGGGCAGGCGGCGGGCCTTGAATATGCCGTACTCCGCTGGGGCCACCAAGGGTAAGCCTCCCCATATCTTGGAGCCCGCCTGGTTGCCCCGGAGCAACTGGCCGTGCTTGTCGGCGATCCACAGCCCGATGGGCAGCACGTCGAACACCTTGCTCAGGAGCCGCTCGCTCTCGCGCAGGCGCTCGGCCGCCTTCTTGGTCTCGGAAATGTCGTGGATGACCCCCACCAGGGCCCAGAAGCTGCCGTCCTGGTGGTGCAGGCGCTTGCCGGCCAGGTAGCCCCAGAAGGAAGTGCCGTCCTTCCTCCGGTAGTGCCGCTCGTGGGAAACGCTGTCGATTTCCCCCTGCATAAGCTCCAGCATTTTCCGGCTGGCTTGCTGGGAGTGGGCGCCGTCGGTGAGATCAAGGTATTGGCTGCCGATTATTTCGTCCGGCTCGTAGCCGAACATCTCGGTCATGCGGCGGTTGGCAAAGGTGATGACCCCCTCGCGGTCCACCAAAATGATGCCCGAATTCACCGTGTCGAAGATGCCCCGCAGCTTTTCCTCGCTTTGCCGCAGGATATGTTCGGTTTGCCGGCGTTCGGCGATCTCCTTTTGCAGTTGGGCGTTGGCGGTGGCCAGGTTGCGGGTGGCCAGGGATATCTTGTTGCTCAGCTTTTCCTGATGGCCGCGCAGCTTGCCCAGCAGGAGATTGAAATCCTGGGCCAGGCCCCGCCATTCGCCGGGCAGGTCCTCGCTGATGGGCTGGCCGCCCATGCCGGGGTCTTGGCTCAGGGCCGAGGCCTGGCTGCTTATGGTGCGCAGGGGCTTGAGGAACAGGGCGCGGTTGAGCAGCACCAGGAGCAGGGAGAGGATGAAGATCACCGCCAGCAACCCGGCGGACAGATAAATGGAGAAGCGGTCGGCCTGGGCGAAGGCGGCGGCCAGGGGAATGCGGATGGACACCGCCGAAACCACCTCGCCGGCGTGGCGGCCGAAGCTGCGCTCACCACCGTATTTGGTCACCAGGCCCGCCGGGGCGGCCTGTGGGGTGGAGTGGCACTTCAGGCAGCTTTGATCCAAGACCTCGCCGCGCCGGAGCACCACGAAAAAGGGCTCGCCGTCTATTTCCCGGATGCCGCTCTCAAGCATGAGCTTGGGGTCGGAGTTGAGGCGCTTGATGAACCGGGCCTCATGTGGGTCGGCCTCGTTGGCGGGATAGCGCGCGTTTATGGCGCATTCCTTGTAATAGTAGGCCGACTTGGAGATGTCCTTGTAAATGTCGTCGATGCCCCGCACCGCGTAGGTGGAGGACATCCAGGCCGGGTCGAAATAGCCCTCCGGGACCGCCCCGCGCAGGGCCTTGAACACCGATGGTTTCAGGTGGTGGGCGAAATAGGCATGGGTGGCCAGGTTGCGCTCCAAGAGCAACTCGGCCTTGGAGCGGGCCTCGCGCAAGGCATCATGGTGCAGTTGCCCGTGGACAAGGGCCACACTGGCGGCGGCGGCCAGAAGGGTGACCGCCATGACCACGAGTATGTATTTATGTCCTATCTTCATTGGGTGCCGGGCAGGCTGGGCATCCATTGCTCCCAAGGGTGAACGGCAAAGGCGCGAATCACCTGTTGATTACTAGGCACACGAGAAATATTATCGCTTTTCCGCCGGTTTGGGCAATCAAAAAGACATAAAACGATACATCAGACCGATGCATCCAGGCCCAGGGCCTCGGCCATGAGCCCGAAGGTCTCTCTGCGTCTCGGCGCGCGGCTTCGATGGTAAGCGGCTAATTGATCAAGTATCAAATAGGTAATTTTCACCAAGGACGCCCGAAAGGAGTATTCTTTTACGTTGGTATTAGTCGTCTGAAATAGTTACGTTGGATTCCCTAAATTCTATAACTCCTAGTCCCACCAACACCAAAGGCCATCATCGGTCTCTATTTCGTCCGCTCCCTTACAGAATTCAAAAAACGATATTTTTAATTCTTGTGTCACATAGCTTGGATAAACTTTAAGACCATCTAATGTAATACTATAGCCACCGCGAAGTGGGCTGAAAACCCAGCCAGAGGCAAGTACATTTGGATGGGATTGTATGAAATTAAGTATTTCCAGAGCAGTTGGCGCATTGTTGTGTTTATCTTGTGGGTCAATAAATTTTTCGATAAAAAGACGTTCTAGTGTCTTTACATCAATGTCATTTACTGTTTTGGCTCCTGTACTTATTTCATGCCAATTTACATTAATGTTTAGGATTGCATCTCTGCGTTTGAAATCTCGATTTATTTTGAAAGGAGTTGGCATGTTCCAAGGCTTATCAATTAATTCGCTAGCATATTTGCGGCTTACGCTTGGCTTTTCACTCTCCGACAAGTGCTTATTTGGCGAGGGCGGGGCAAAATAAAAAATAATAGCTAGCACAAGCCCTGCTAAGGATGCAAAGCCGTAAACGTGGTTATGGTAGCGTTTCCACCACAATTGGTATTTTTCTTTCATATCTCGTTCTCACAACTTTAAGGCTTCGGCCATCAGCCCGCACAGTCCGGCCAACTCCACGGGCTTGTCCTCCGGCTCGGGGAGCATCAGGGCCAAGCCGCCTTGGGGGCGGTGGGTGCCCGATAGGTGGCTCAGGCCGAAGACCCCGGCCCGGTCCAGGCCTCCCCTTAGGCTGTAGCCGTGGGCGGGCTCGGCCACCAGGTCCGGGGCGTGCCGGGCCTGGGGGCCGTGGTAAAGCTCGCGGCCCAGGTGCACCCGAGCCACCGGGGCCTCGCTGGCCATCTTTGGGCCGCCCGCTCCTTGGGCCAGGCGGGTGAAGCGCAGGGCCATGAGCTTAGCCGCGATCTCGCCCAGCAGGCGCTCCGCCTCCGGGCCGGGGGTGACGCTGCCGCCGGGGAAGAGCCCCGCCCGGTGCAGATAGATGCGCCCCGGGTCCAGGGCCAGGGCCTTGGTTCCGGGCAGGATGCGCTCATGGGGCGGCGCGCCCTCGATAAACAGATAGCCTTCGGAGATCAGCCACTGGTTGAGGTACACCTCGCTGACGATGGGGCCGAAGGAGTGGTCCGCCGCGATCATCAAAGAGGCCTCGCCCGCTTCCACCTCGGAGCCGAAGCGTTGCCACAGGCGGCCCACGTGCTCATCCACCTGGCGGTAAATCTTTAGCGCCGCCGGGGCCAGGGGGTGCTCCGGCTCCCACAGGGCGGGCCAGGCGAAGTGGTTCACCCGGTCGGTGTCGGCGATGACCCCCACCCAAAGATCCCAGGCATCCTCCCAGGTCTCCTCGAACAGCTGAAGCCTCACGGCCAGGGCCTGGGCCACGTCGGCCAGCAGCGCCGCCGGGTCGCTACGCCCGGTGTCCAGCTCGGCCTCCGGGCGGTAGCCCATGGCCTGCAAACGGGGCAGCAACTCGGGCGGGTGCACCCCCTTGGCCAGGTCGATGGTGACAAAGCCGCTGACCATGGAGCCCCGTAGCGGGGCGGCGGGGTAGGTGAGGGGAACGTTCAAGACCGTTGAGGTGAGCCCGGCCCGCTCAGCCAGCTCCCAGATGCGGGGCGCCCGCACCATGGTGGAGTCGCAGGGGGTTATGCGGTAGGAGCCCGCCACCGGCGAGGCGAAGCCGAAGATGCCGTGGCCGCCCGGCCCCTGGCCGCTGAACATGCTGGTCCAGCACACCGGGGAGACCTCGGGCAGGGGGCTCTGGGTGGCCCAGGCCCGGCCCGTTTCCAGCAGCCGCCCCAGGTGGGGCATGACTCCGCGCCGGGCCAGGGACGAGGCCAGCTCCAGGCCCACCCCGTCCAGGCCCAGGAAGATCAGTCTTCTTGGGACCAACGCTCTTGCGCTTCGCGGTAGATGCTCCAGCCGCTGCTGGTGCCCAGGCGGGTGGCCCCGGCCTCCAGAAGGGCCAGGGCGGCGTCCAGGGTCTTGATGCCTCCGGCCGCCTTGATCCCCAGCCCGCCACCGTTGTCGGCCAGGATGTTTACGTCTTCCACCGTGGCCGGGCCGAAGTAGCCGGAGCCGGTCTTCAAAAACGCCGCGCCGCTCAGCGCCAGGGCCTGGGCCGCCTGGGCGCTCATCTCCGGGCCCAACTCGCTGGTCTCCAGGATCACCTTGAGCCGAGCCGGGGCGATGGCCTGGGCCAACTGGGCCGCCTCGTCCACCGCTTGGCCCATGGCCCCACCCAGGGCCAGGCCCCGGTTGAGCACCATGTCCAACTCGGTGGCCCCGGCCTGGGCCAGCTCCTGGGCCTCGGCCAGCTTGGTGCCCAGGCTCTGGGTGCCCAGGGGGAAGCCCACCACCGTGCACACCGCCACCCCGCTGCCCTCCAGGCCACGCACGGCCAGGGGCACCATCCAGGGCGAGACGCAGGCGGCCACGCAGCCCATTTCCCGGCACTGCTCCAGGTGGGCGGTCAGTTCTTTTTCCCCGGCCTCGGGGCTCAGGAGCGTGTGCTCGATCACTCCGGCCAGGGCGGCGGCGCTGTCCAGGCCCGGCGTGTCCTCCTGGCCCAGGGCGGCCACCAGTTCCTCGGCCTTGGCCAGGTCGGCCTCCTCCACATAGAACACGCCGTAGCCCTTTTGGCTTACGTAGAGCCCGTCATAGGCGGTGTCCTGGAAGGTGCGCAAACGGTACGCCACGCCCTCGGCGCTCAGCGCCTGCTCCCACACGTCGGCCTGGAAGCGGTTATCCACAGGTTTCAGTTTAACCATTGCCATGAGAGCCCCTCCTACCTACTGTCCAATTCGCCAGGCCCAGGTTTGGGCTAGCCCGTCGGCCAAGTCGCTCTGGGGCGTCCAGCCCAGACCTTCCGCCGCCTTGGCGCAGTTAAGGGCGCTGTAGCGGATGTCCCCGGCCCGCACCGGACCCCAGTGGTTGGCCATTTCCTTGCCCGCCGCTTTTTGCACCGCCCGCCACAGTTCCAGAGTGTCGGTGGCCACCCCGGTGCCGATGTTGTAGATGCCTTGCCCCCGCTCCAGGGCGGCCAGGTTGGCCCGCACGATGTCGCCCACAAAGGTGTAGTCGCGCTTCATGCCGCCGGGCATGTCTTTCGGGCGGTAGATGAAGGGCTCGTTGCCGCTGACCAGGCAGTCCATGAAGATGGCCACCACCCCGGCCTCGGCATGGGGAATCTGGCGGGGGCCGTAGACGTTGGCGTAGCGCAGCACCACCGTGTTCAGGCCGTGCAGGGCGGCGTAATAGTCCAGGTACAGCTCCCCGGCCCGCTTGGCCACCGCGTAGGGGCTCATGGGCCGGGCGGGGAAGGACTCGCTCACCGGCGCGCCCTCCAGCTCGCCGTATACCGCGCCCCCGCTGCTCACGAAGATGAAGCGCTCCAGCTTGGCCAGCCGCCCCGCCTCCAGGAGGTTCAGCAGGCCCAGCACGTTGCTCTGGGCGTCGTGCACCGGGTCGGCCACCGAGGCGGGCACCGAGATCTGGGCCGCGTGGTGGTCGATTACCGAGAAGCCGCCGTCGGCCGCCAACTCCGCCGCCTGGGGCGAGGCGATGTCCGCCTGCACGAACTCGGCCGAGGGCGGCAGGTTTTCCCGCTTGCCGGTGGAAAGGTTGTCCAGGACCGTTACCTGGTGCCCGGCCTCAATAAAGGCCTGGGCCACCTGGCTGCCGATGAAGCCCGCCCCGCCGGTGACCAAAATTTTCATGCGCCTTCTCCTAACCTGGATGCTCCTGAGGCGATTCTACCATAGCCCCGCCTAACCGCCGGGCGGCGGCGTTTTTGCGAGGCCCCTCCCTGGGCCGCCCCGCGCCGCCGCCCTATAACAGGCCCCATGAGCGCACGGCAAACAGCCCTGGTCTTGGTGGACCCCAACGAACGTCTGGCCCTGAACCTGGGCGGCTCGGTGCTCTTTTATCGCCGCCTGTCCCTGGGGGCCCTGGCCGCCATCGAGCGCCAGCAGCTAACCCTGTTGCCGCCCACCCAGGGCCGGGGCCCCCGCCCCTGGCTGCCCCCCCAGGCCCTGGAGGCCGCGGTGGCCGCCCACGTGCTGGTGGGCTGGCAGGGGGTGCTGGGCCCGGACGGAGAGCCGGTGGCCTTCAGCCCCGAGATCGCCTTGCGCCTGCCCATCGCCGCCCGCCGCCGTTTGGTGGAGCGGGCCCACAGCCCGGAACTTTGGCCTGGAGAGGATACATGAGCCAGGGAGTGCAGATCATAGACCCGGAGGAACGCTTCAGCCTGGAGGTGGAGGGATCGTCCTTCAGCCTGCGGCGCATCGATTCGGCCACCATGGTGGCCCTGGAGCGCCGCTGCCGGGGCCAGGAGGGCAGCCTCAACGACGAGGTGCTGGATTACGTGCTGCTGGAGTGGGAGGAGGTGACCAGCCCCATGGGCGGGGCGGCGGTGCCCTGCACCAGGGAAAACAAGCTGCGCCTGCCCGCCGCGGTGAAGCTCAATATTCTGAGCGCGGCCCAGGGCCTCAGGGCCACGGGCTAGGCCTAGGCACGGTGTTTTCGGCGTCGCCGTCTGGGGCGGGCGTAAACCCCTCCCCCGCGCCCCGGTCCCCGGACGGCGTCGCCCTTTATCTCCTGGTCAGAAACCTGATCAGGGATGTCACCAACTGGTTGGCCGGGACCGGGATGCCGTGTTTGGCGGCCAGCTCGACGATGGCCCCGTTGAGGAAGTCGATCTCCGAGGGGCGTCCCCGGTCGATGTCCGTGCGCAGGGAGGGAACGTTGGGGCCCTTCAGCATGCTGTTGAACCTGGCCACTCTCAGCTCCAACTCGATTCCTTCGGCCTTGGCCACGGCCTTGACCTCGGTGAGCAGGGCCTCCTTGGCCGGGTCCAGCAACTCGCTGATGAGTTGGTGGTTGGGCAGGTTCAAGATGCCCGCCAAGGGATTGGCCAGGCAGTTCACCGCCAGCTTGGACCATTCCGCCTGGCGGTAATCCGAGGCCTGCTCGCACTTGAGGCTCCCGCCGCTCAGCAAATCGCCCAGGGCCAGGCTGGCCTCGCCGGGAGTGAGCACCAGGCGTCCGGGGCCGTAAAAGGCCACCCGGCCCGGCTCCACGCTACGCGCCCCGAAAAAGGCCACCCCCGCCTCCACCGGCCGCCCCAAGAGGCGTCCGGCCAACTCGCGCACTCCCAGGCCGTTTTGCAGAGTGAAGACCGCCGTGCCCTCTCCCAGCTTGGGGCCCAGGTTATGGGCGACCTTGGGAAGGTCCGTGGCCTTGCCGGTTAGCAGAACCAGGTCAGTAGGCCCCAACTGGGGCACTTGCTCCCAGGCGCGGGTTGGGATGGGCAGCAGTTCCTCCCCCTGCCCGTGGGTCTCGAAACGCAGGCCGTCCTGGGCCACCCTGTGCCAATGGGGGCTCGCGCCCACCAGATAGGTTTGCGCCTTGCCGGTCTTGTGCAGCAAAGCGGCCAGGACCGAACCCAGGGCCCCCGCCCCCACTACCCACACCTCTTGGATTTGCTTCATTGCCGCTCCCCTGTTGGCGTTTGCTCCCGCGGGCGATGCCTTATTATGCCCCAAGAATTTAAATCAACGGCGGGCCGGGCGCGAGGGATTTTCTTGCCTCAACCGCCCCTTGCCCCCAGTCGGGCTCTGGGCCATAGTAGGGACACTTGGTGAGGTAAGCATGAACCCGCAACTGGGCAAGCTTTTGGTGATCCTGGGCCTGGCCTTGGCCGGGCTGGGGGCGCTGTTGTGGCTGGGGCCCAAGCTGGGCATCTTCGGCTGGCTGGGCAAGCTGCCCGGCGACTTCTCCTACCGGGGCAAGAACTTCTCCTTTTACTTCCCCCTGGGCACCAGCATTCTCATCAGCCTGGTGCTGACCCTGATCTTCTGGATTTTCAGGAAATAGTCGGCGCGGCCTAGCTGCCGCCCACCGCGATGAAGCGGCTGAGCTCGGCCCGGCGCACCGCCACCCGTCCGGCGTAGAGGTGGGAGCCGTTGTAGCGGAGCATCACCTTGTCCATGTCCACGTAGGCCCTGAGGCGCTTGCTGGCCGGCACGCTGGCCTCCAGCATCAGCTCGCGCAGATGGAAGGCGGCCAGGTAGGTGGCCAGGGTCAGGTGGTTCTGCAGGCGGATGTGTATGGGCGGCGGGGCGAACCCGGCGGCGGCCATGGAGCGCAGGATGTGGGGCAAAGTGGGCCGCCAGATCTGGAAGGGGCTGGCCGAGAGGTTGTCGTCGCCCAGGACGTTGGCGTAGAAGGTCTCCTGGTGGGCGATGGCCAACAGATAGCTCAGGGGCACCTGGAAGAGCTTGGCCGCGCCGAACATGTCGGCAGCCAGGTCGCGGGAGTAGCGCTCCAGGTTGGCCGGGGGCCGCTTGCCCAGGCTGGTCAGGTAGCGGAGGCTGCGCTCGGCGATGTAGGGGGTCAGGCGGTCCAAAAATTCGCCCAGCTCCATCTTTTCCACCGCGGGCACCGGCCGCACCCGGCCCAGGTAGCTGGCGGGCAGGCGGTTGGCGCGCACCCACTGGGCGGCGGCCTCCTGGTTGGTGAGCACGGCGGACAGGGCCTGGCCGCGCCCGTAACCCAGGCGGCGGTAGTCGCGGTAGAGGCGGTCGGTGAAGCGCTGCAAGGCGGCCTGGTCGGCCGGGGCCAAGCTCAGCAATTGGCTGAAGCCCGGCGGCAGGGCGCGCCCGGCCAGGTCGGCGAAGATCAGGGGATGGCGCTGGGCCAGGGCCTGGGACTGGCGGGCCAGGCGCTCCACCCCGGCCAGCTCCAGGGCGATGCTGTCCGGGTGGGCCGCGCGGATGCTGCGGTACAGGGCATAGGGGCTCAGCCCCGCCTGGGCCGCCAGGCCGGTGAATTGTGGATCGTCAAGCAGGCCCAAGGGCATCAGGGGCTGGTCCAGGGGCACCAGTCTCACCTTCAGCTCCGCCGCCGGGGCCTGGGCCAAAACATCGGCCCTAAGTTGCAGGGTGGCCATGGCCCGAGTGTGGTCGCGCAGGGTGGCCTTGGCCGGTTGGTTGGGCGAGGCCAGCACCAGGGCGGCCCCCAGGCCCAGGATGAGGGCCGCGTGCACGGCCACCTTCCGGCCCGCCTGGGCCAGGTGGCGCCGCGCCACGGCCAGGCGCGTGAGGGCCTGCTCCACCGCGCCGGGGGGGCTCGGGGCGGGCTGGGCGGATACGGCGGTGAGCAGGGCCAGGGAGCGCATCTGCTCCTGCAGCTCCTCCACCCTGGCTTGCAGGGCCTCGGCGTCCTTTCGCAATGCCCGGCTCTGGGCGCGGCTCTCCTGCATGGCCTGGGTGTTTTCCTTGCGCAGGCCCGCCGCCACCCGCCGCCAGCTATCGGCCTCGGCCTGGGCCCGGCCCAGCTCCTCGCGCCACTCCAGGGCCAGGCGTTTGCCGCTCTCCAGCTCGGCCCTGGTCTTTTCCAGCTGCTCCTGCCGGTCCTGGGCTTGGCTTTGGCTCTGCTGCATCTCGGCCAGGGCCATGCGGGCCTGCTCCTGGCGCTGGGCCAGCTTGCGGCGCAACTGCTCGCGGCTGTGGGCCGCCTTTTCCAGGCGCTCGGCGTCTTCCCGCGCCTGGCGTTGGTAAGCCTGGCGCTCTCCGGCCAGGGCCTGGGCCACCTGGGCCTGATACAGCTCCCGCGCCCGGTCCATGAGCCCTTCCAGGCGGGCCAGCTCGGGCAAAGGCCCGGCGGGCGCGGCCCAGGGCTGGGCGGGCGGCCAGGCTTCCGGGGCGGGCAGGCGGCCGTGGTCTTGGTCCAACCCGGCCAGGCGCTTCCGCAACCCGGCGGCCAGGGCGGAGCAGGCCTTGGCCCGCTCCCGTCCGGCGGCGATCTTTTCGGCCAGCTCCCGGGGGCGCAGAGAGCCCAGCATGTCTTCCATCTCGGCGGCGGCCCGACCGGCGGCCACGGCGGCGCGGCCCAGCTCCAGGGCCAGGGCCAGGGCTCGCCCGCGGGCCTGGGTCAAATCGTTCTCAGCATCGGCCGCCCGCCGTAAGGCCTGCTCCCAGGCGGCGCGCAGCCGGGTCCGGCTCTTTTGCCGCGCGGCGGCCTGATCAGAAAGCTGCTCCCGCTCCAGATCCAGGGCGGTGGCCCGGCCGTGGACCCGCTCCAGGTCCCGCTGCAAGCGGGCCAGCTCGGGCGGGGCGCCAAGGTCGGGGGGCAGGGGCTGGGGATAGCGGGCCAGGTCTTCCAGGCGCTGGGCCAGGGCCTCGATTAGCGGGCGCAGTAGGGCGGCTTGCTCCAGAGGGGCCTGGGGGGCTGGGGCGATCGGGCGGCTGTCCAGACGCAGGGCCGCGCCGCCCAGGCGGCGGCAGCGCTCCCGGCCGTGCCGGATTTGGGCCAGGCACTCTTGGGCTTGGCCCAAGGGCGCTTCCAGGGAGGGGAGCCCCGCTGGTTGCCCCTGCTCCAACCAGACCGGGGCCAGGCGCAGCAGCTCGGCGTAGATGGCCACCGCCTGCTCCAGCAGGCCCCATTCTTGCCTGGCCTGGGCCAGATGGTTCAGGTCTTTTTTGAGCAGGCGGGATAAATGGGTCTGGACCTTGGGCAGCGCGCCAAGGCGGGCGGCCCGGTCCAGGGATTGCTTGCTTTGCCGGGCCTGGGCGGCCAGCGTGCCGCACCGCTCCTGGTGGGCCAGGGACAGCCGCTCCAGGTCCTCCAGGCCGAATTCCAGGCCGGAGCTGCCCTGGGGCAGGCGAGCGCACCACACCGCTAAAAGCAGGCGCAGCCTCGAGGCCAGGGCAGGCGCTTCGAACATAGCTGTAGATGGCGTCGGACCCAACGCGGCTCCCGGCTATTGGAAAACCCCGAATCTAATTTCGGAGCGGTTTAATTCGTCATATCAGCAATATTGCGGCTCGGCTCAGGCCCTGTCAACTGTTTTCACCGGCGCGTCCCTGTAGCCGCCGCTACAGACCCGGCCGCTTTGATGTGTCATCATTATTTTAAGAGGAAGACAAACCCGGAGGCGAGGCGTCATGAGTTCATGTTTATGCGAACAACTGGCCGAGGGCCAAATGGACCTGAGCCCCGTCTGTTTGGGCAGCCTTTGGGTCTTCGCCAACCTCAGCCCCTCGGAGATGCAGGCCCTGGCCCAGGCGGCCCAGCGCCGCCGCTATAAAAAAGGCGAGACCATCTTCGCCCAGGGCGAGCCAGCCCGGCGCATGTTCCTGCTCAAGGCGGGGCGGGTCAAGCTGTGCAAGGTGACCGCCGAGGGCAACGAGCTGATCCTGGACCTCAGGGGCGGCGGCGACTTCCTGGGCGAGGGCATGCTCACCTCCGAGGAGGAGTTCCCCCTGAGCGCGGTGTGCCTGGAGGAGACCCTCACCTGCGGCTTCAGCCGGGAGGGCTTCGAGTCCCTGGTGCTGGGGCACCCCAACATCGGCCTGCAAGTGATCCGCAACCTCAGCCGGCGCATAGACAGCCTCACCCAGAGGGTGGGCAGCATGTCGGCCACCCACCTGGAGGAGCGCCTGCACCAGGTGCTGTGGCAGGTGGCCCGGGAGCATGGCCGACCGGCCGGAGTCGGCCGCGAGTTGGCCATGCCCTTCACCCACGAGGAACTCAGCTTTTTGGTGGGAGCCCACCGGGTGAGCATCACTCGGGCCATGAAGGCCCTGCGCGAGGCGGGGCGGGTGGTGCAGAGGGGCAAGAGCCTGGTGGTGGCTCCGGCCTAGATCATCCGGCTTCGCCAGCCACCGGCAGACTGTGTTGCCGGCTTCGCTCGGGCCTCGACGTAGCTTTTGCTACGCCTACGGCCCTTACTCGCCAGGCGCCTTGTCTGCCGGCGGCCGGCTGTGCCGGTCCGGACACAGGCTGGACCCGATCAGGCGAAAATCTTTCCTTTGTATGGAAGCTACTTCTGGTCTGAGATCTCTACCCGGTTGCGGCCGTTCTGCTTGGCCCGGTACATGGCGTCGTCCGCCAGGCGCATCAGGTCGCTCAGGCGCGTCTCCGGGCTCAACTGGGCCACGCCCAGGCTGATGGTCACCCTCACTTCCGGCTTGCTGGCGCTCACCGCATGGGTGTCCAACGCCTCGCGCAGGCGCTCGGCCACCATGGCCGCGCCCTCCAGGCCGGTCTCGGGCAACAGGGCCATGAACTCCTCGCCGCCCACCCGCCCGAACAGGTCCACCTGCCTTAGCACCTGGCGGCAGACCTGAGACAACGACACCAGCACCTCGTCGCCCACCTCGTGGCCGTAGCTGTCGTTGACCGCCTTGAAGTGGTCCACATCCAGCATGATCAACGACAGAGGCCCGCCGTAGCGATGGCTGCGGGCCACCTCCTGGCGGGACAGCTCCATGAAGCGGCGGCGGTTGAGCACCCCGGTGAGACCGTCGGTGTTGGCCAGACGCTTGAGGGCCTCCTCGTTTTGCTTGTGCTCGGTTATGTCGCGCACACTGCCCGCGGCGTACCACTGGTCGTCCAGGGAAAAGGCCGAGGCGCTCACCTCGGCGGGGAAGTGGGAGCCGTCCTTGCGCCGGGCCAAAACCTCGCGGCGGCCCTCGAAGATGGCGCCTTGCCCGGTGTGGCCGAAAACCTCCAGGCCCCGGGCGATGGTTGCATGCTGCTCGGACGGGGCCAGCAACTGGTGCAGGCTTTGCCCCAGGGCCTCCTCGCGGCGATACCCGAAAAGGCGTTCCGCGGCCAGGTTCCAAAACTGCACCTGGTCCTGGGAGTCCACCAGGGTTATGGCGTCCTGGGAGGTGTTGGTGATGAACTCCAGGCGGCGCTGGTTGCCTAGGGATTCGCTTTCGGCCAGGGCCCGGCGCACCCTGGCCATGGCCCACAGCCACACCACCCCGGCCATGAGCAGCATCACTCCAGCGCAGATCCAGAACATGGCCGGCAGCCAGGGCAGGGCCAGCACCTCCTGGGGCACCCGGGAGATGATCCACCAGTGGTCGTCCATGCGGGTGGGCGGTTGGGAGGCTCCCGCGGCCTGCATCTTGTCCATCAGGGCCACCGACTGGTAGGTAAACAGCCCGTGGGGAGTAACCACCTGGCCGTTTTCCTCCGGGGCTATGTCGCGCCAGGCCTGCTGGTAGGCGGAGGCCATGCTGAAGGCGGTCCGCCCGCTGATGGAGTGGCCCCACTCGTGCTCCGGGTTGGGGCCCACCAGCCACCAGCCACCCTGGTTCACCAAAAACAGCTCGTTCTGCCCCGCGCGCGAGGCCCGGCGCAGGCGATCCAATATGCGGTCGCCCAGGAAGTTGAGCACCACCACGCCCAAGAGTCCGTCGCCGGGGTCTTCCACCGGGCTGACGAAGCGTATGGTCGGCTTGTGGGGCATTTCCAGCCGGCCGTGCTCGATATTCAGGTCAAAGGGCGAAATGTACACCTGGCCCGGCGACATTTTCAGCCCGGCGTTCACGTAATAGCGCGGGCCTTTGGGTTGCAGCTCCTTCTGGCCCACCACCCGGGCCTTGCCCTTGTCCAGGTTGATGCGCACCACCTCCCGGCCGCTGGTGTCCAAAAAGCGCACCTGGTCGTAGACCTTCTGGCTCTGGCTGAAATACAAGAAGGCCTCTTGCAGAACCTCCTTGAGAGGCACATGGCCGTCCGGCCGGTCCATGGCCAGGGAGGTGAGGCGGGCCAGGAACACGGCGTCGGAGACGTGGGTCAGCAGGTCGGTTTCCAACACCTCGCGCTCCAGGCGCACGATGTTGGTCTGCTGTCCCTTTATGGCTTCTAGGCGGGTGTTTTTCTGGGTCAGGTAAACCAGGGAGGCCACCAGCAGCACCAGGAAGGCCAGGGGCAGGTACAACTGCAGGAATGCGAATATCACCCTGGGGGGAGGGGAGGAATTTGCTTGGTCAGTGGACATGAAACTGCTCTCTGGGGGGTTCAGTTCAGTCACTGAAGCATAGCATATGATAACGGAGCCTTGCGGCGTTTATCCTTCTCGGCGGCTGCCGCTCGCGGTGGTTTCCAGGGCCCGGCGCACCGCCTGGGCCATCTCCCGGCGGGTGAAGGGTTTGCTCAGAATCAGGCGCACGTTGGGGGGCAGATCCTCCTGGGGAAGGTGCCCGCCGTAGCCGGTGGCTATGACCACCGGCAACTCCGGGGCTATCCCGTAAAGGTCGCGGGCCAGTTCGTCGCCGGTTATTTGGGGCATGGTCAGGTCGGTGATTACCAGGTCGTAGTCCTGGGGCGCACGGCGCAGCTCCGCTAAGGCCTCCCGTCCCGAGAGGCGCAGGCTCACCCGATAGCCCAGGCTCTCCAGCATGCCGCGGCCCATCTTGCCCACCGGCTCCTCGTCGTCCACCAGCAGCACCCTTTCGCCGCCGCCGGTCTGCGCCTGTTGCTCCCGGCCCTCGGGGGTGGACTCCGGCGCGTCGGTCAGCAGGGGCAGGTACACCTCGAACACCGACCCCTGGCCGGGGCGGCTGTGCACGGTCACCTCGCCGCCGTGATTCTTGACGATGTTGTGCACCATGGCCAGGCCCATGCCCGAGCCCTCGCTCTTGTCCTTGGTGGTGAAGAAGGGCTCGAAGATGCGCCGCATGGTCTTGGGGTCCATGCCCTGGCCGGTGTCGCTCACCGTAAGGCGCAGATAGGGTCCCGGCTCCAGCTCGGCGAAGGCGGCGGCCTGCTCCGGCTCCAGTTCGGTGGGCTCCAGCACCAGGCTGAGCACCCCGCCCTTGGAGCCCATGGCCTGGAAGGCGTTGGTGGCCAGGTTCATCACCACCTGATGAATCTGGGAGGGGTCGGCCAGCACCATCTCCCGGGGGGCGTCCAGGTGGCTGTCCACGGTTATGGTGGCGGGCAGGGAGGCGCGCAAGAGCTCCAGGGTCTCGGCCACCACCGGCTGCACCGCCACCGGGCTGCGTCCGGTCTCGCTGTGGCGCGAAAAGCTCAGTATCTGGCGCACCATACCCTTGGCCCGCTCCCCCGCCTTGAGCACCTGCTCCAGGTCGTGTCGCCAGGGTGATTCGGAGGGCAGATCGGTGAGCACCAGTTCGGTGAAGCCCAGCATGGAGGCCAGGACGTTGTTGAAATCGTGGGCGATGCCCCCGGCCAGGGTGCCCATGGCCTCCATCTTTTGGCTTTGCAGGAGCTGGGCCTCCAGTTGCTTCAGGCGTTGGCGGGCCAGGACCCGGTCGGTGACGTCGCGCCCCGAGCCGCTGATGTAGGGCTCGCCCTTTTCCGGGCGCACCAGGGTGCTGCGGTATTCGATGTAGTGCTTGTGCCCGTGCACGTCCAGGTATTGGCCAAGCCCCGACATGGAGCCCTGGTGGCGCAGGGTGGGCAGGTATTCGGTTTCAAAGGCCTCGCGGTGCTCGGGCAACATGAACTGGGAGCCCTCGCGGCCGATCAGTTCGCTGGGCGCGTAGCCGAAGATGGCGGCGGTGGCCTGGTTGGCGCTGGTGAAGCGGCCCTGAAGGTCCTGGGTGTAGATCAGGTCGGTTATGGAGTCAAACAAGTCGCGGTAGCGCTGCTCCGAGTCGCGCAGGGCCTCTTCGCTTTGGCGGCGGTTGACCACCTCCTGGTGAAGCAGGGCGCGCTCTTTGGCCAGCTCTTGGGCCACGCTGCGCTGCCGGGCCAGGGAGGTCTCCAGGCCGCCCACCAATACGGCCACCGGCAGGGCGGTGGCCGCGTTGAGGAACAGGAAGTTGGAAACTATGATCAGCCATTGGTCTTGATATGCCGCCAGAGCCTCGGCCCAAACCACATGGTTGGCTTGGCAGCACCAGGTCAACGCCAGCAGGGTGGCCAGGTTTAGGCCCAGGCCCAGCAGGGCCGGGAGCAGGCCCAGATAAAGGGCGGCCAGGATGGGGAGCGAGAACAGCCAGAACGGTCCGCTGCTCAAGGGCCCGATGGTAATCATGATAGCCAGGCCGATGCCATAGACCATCACCAGCAGCATCGTGGCCCTTATGGCCAGGGCGAACCGGCGCAGGAAAAAAACCGCCATGGTCAGGGCCAGCATGACGCTGTCCAGGACTATGACCAAGTAGTGAGAATTTTTGGCCAGCACCGGCAGGGCCATGAGATAGGCCAGCAGGCCCAGAAGCAGTCCGGGCCCCAGGGTGAAGAAGAACATGCGTTCGCGCCACTGGGGCAGTCCGGCGGAGTCGTTCGCCGGGGGCGGGGTCACCGCCCGGCGCAGTCTAGTGCCAACACCATTATCTTTTTGTGGAGAGAGATCAGGCATGGTTCCCCATTTTCCAACATGGCGACAAGGAAGCAAAAGGCCGCCTCAATGGGGTGGTTTAGCGTGCTAGAAAAAACACAATTCAAGATGTGGGGCGGGCCTGGGCATCGTGTCTCAGCTGGGGCACTATACTACCAAATACCTTGCCGGCTCAAGGAATTAGGCCCAGTCCCCCACCGGGCCGGGCTCGGGGGACGGCCCCAAAATATTATAAATCAAAGGTGGTGAGCATCTCCTCCAGGGGTTGGCGGCCGCTGCGGAAGCGGTTGGCCGGGGCCTGGGGGTCGGGATGGCCCAGGGCCACGCCGATGACCAGGTTTTCGTCCTCGGGTATGGGGGCCACCGCCCGCACCTCCTCGGGGAAGCGGGCCAGGGCGGCCAGGATCACGGTGCCCAGCCCCAGGCCGGCCGCGGCCAGGCACAGGCCGTGGGTGAAGGCCCCGGCGTCGAACACCGCGTAGCTGGTCTGGTCCTTGGGCACGGTGACGAACAGCAGGCACGGCGCCCCGAAGGCGCTGAAGTTGTTGGCGTAGTGGGCGGCGCGCTTGTCGGCGTCCTCCCTGGCTATGCCCAGCACCTTGAACAGGGCGCGGCCCAGGTCCTTGTAGCGGGCGCTCATGCCCTGCTCAAAGGCCATGGGCATGGTGATGTCCGGCTCCTGGGGGCGCTCGGAAATCATGGCCTCCACCAGGCGGCGGCGGATCTCCTTGGCCTTGCCGCCGCCTACGGCGTAGAGCTTCCAGGGCTGGGTGTTGCCCCAGGAGGGGGCCTTGGCAGCCAGGGCGGCTATCTGCTCCACCTCATTACGGGTGACCGGTTGGTCGCTGAAGCCCCGGCAGGAATGGCGGTTGTCCACTACTTGCTGGTATTGCATTGTCATTTCTCCTTGGGGGCGCCTTTGTTGATAAAGCGCTCCACCCGGCGGGCGAATTCCGGATCGTCCGCGGCGGTTATTACTCCTTGGCGTTCGTCTTCCAGATGGGGGGCCAGCCGCCCGCGCACCGCCCGGCCCAGGCGGCGCTTGGTGGCGGCCAGGGCCTGGGCCGGTCCCTGGGCCAGCTTTTGAGCCAACTCCTGGGCCGCCTCCAGGGCGCTGCCCGGAGGCGCGAGGCGGGTGATCAGGCCCAGCGCATGGGCTCGCTGGGGGCTCAGGGTGTCACCCAGGTAGAAAATTTCGGCGGTCAGGGCCGGGCCGAACAAATGGGAAAAGTGGTAGGTGGTGCCCGCGCCGGGCACCAGGCCCACCTTGAGGAAGCCGGGCACCAGGCGGGCGTTGTCGGCGGCCACCACCAGGTCCCCGGCGGCCATCCAGGCCAGGCCCGCCCCGGAGGCCGCGCCTTCCACCGCGCAGATCACCGGCTTGGGCAGCTCGGTGATCGCCAGCACCACCCGGATGACGTACTGCAGGTAGTTGGCGAAGATCTGCCCCGCCCCCTGGCCGGGGTGCTCCTCCAGAAAAGCCGCCGCCCGTTTCAGGTTGCCTCCGCCGCTGAAGTTGCCTCCGGCCCCGGTGAGGATGACCACCCTGGCCTGGTCGTCGTGGGCCAGGCCCTCCAGGGTGCGGGCCAGGCGGGGGCCCATCTCGTCGTCCATGCCGTTCATGGTGGCCGGGCTGTCCATGGTCACGGTGACCACGGAGCCTTGGCGCTGGACGCGCACATACTCTGGTGTCTGGCTCATGTCGCTCCTTGCCTTGGGGGGAGATGTAAATCGGCCCCAGCTTGCCACAGGCGGCGGCGGGTGACAAGGTGCCGGTCCCCGGCAAGACTCGCGGGCCCGAATCGGTTATATTAGGGGCAACCGGCAAAAACCTTTTTATGGCGTGAAGTTGCTCCCATGAGCGTGTTTGAACAAGTCTTGGCCCTGCTCAAGGACCCCTCCCCGCCCAGCCGCAACCGGCACTTCGCCAGTTTCGCCGGGCAGCGGGGCGGGCGGGTGCACCGCCTCTACCGTTTGTACCGCGCCCTGGCTCAGGAGACGAGCCGCCTGGCCGCCCGGCCCGGAGCCACCGCCCGCCTGCGCCACGAGAGCGGGGACTTGTGGCTGGAGCTGAGCGACCCGGAGCTGGCCTATCGGCGGCGCTGCCTGCTGCCCCCCGAGCTTTCCGCCTATTTTTCCGAGCGCCTGGCCCAGCGCCGATGAGCCCGGCCCAGGACCCAGGCGAGCTGCTGCCCGTGGTGGACGACCAGGACCGCCAGGTGGGCTTGGCCCCACGGGCCCAGGTGCACGGCCAGGGCCTGCTGCACCGGGCGGTGCACATATTGCTCTTCGACTCCCAGGGCAACCTCTGGCTGCAACGGCGCAGCCAGGCCAAGGACACCTATCCGGGCATGTGGACCTCCTCGGCCAGCGGCCACCTGGACCCCGGCGAGGACTACTACGCCGCCGCCTGCCGCGAGCTGCGCGAGGAGCTGGGCCTCAGCCTGGAGCTGACCTACCTGGGCAAGGTGCCCGCCGGGCCGGCCACCCAGGGCGAGTTCTCCGGGGTGTTCCGGGCCCAGAGCGGGCAAAAGCCCAAGCCCGACCCCGAGGAGATCGCCGAGATGGGCCTGTTCTCCCTGGACGAGGCCAAGGCCCTGGCCGCGGATCACACCCGCTCCGCCCCCTCCCTGGAGGCGGTGATGAGCCAAGCCGGGCTTATCTAGGAAATCGCTTATCGCGGCCAACGCCGCGCGGTTCAACTCAAAAAGGAAAATTGGCCATGCAGGGCGAAATACGCAGACAAGACCGGGTCGCCGACCAGGATCAGATCAGGCGGGTATTGGAACAGGGTGAGTACGGGGTGCTTTCCAGCGTCTCGCCCCAGGGCCGGCCCTACGGCACGCCCCTGAGCTACTGGCTCATGGACGGGGACATCTATTTCCACTGCGCCTTGGCCGGGCACATGCTGGAAAACATCGCGGCCAACGACCGGGTATCGTTTTGCGTGGTGGGCAAGACCCAGTTGCTGCCCGACAAGTTTTCCACTTTGTACGAAAGCGTGGTGGCCTTCGGCCGGGTTTTCGAGGTGCCCGCGGAGAACAAGTGCGCCGCCCTGGAGGGCCTGGTGGCCAAGTACAGCCCCGGCTACCCCGCCGAGGGCGGCGAGTACATCGACAAGCTCATCGAGCGGGCGCGGGTTTTCAAGATCGCCGTGGAGGCTGTGAGCGGCAAGGCCCGCAACGCCTGAGGTTATTAATCCAGTCTAGAAGCGCCCCATGAACTCGGCGATGGCCTGGTTCACTTCGCGGAAATTCTCCAACTGAATCATGTGGCCCCCGCCCTCGATGATCCTGAGCTCCGCCTCGGGTATGGCCTGGGCCATGGCCTGGCTCAGCGCGGGCGGGGTCATCTTGTCCTGGCTGCCCACCACGATGAGGGTGGGCAGGGCCAGGCGTTCCAGGCGCTCAGTGGCGTCGAAATAATCGCAGGCGGCGAAATCGTCGTGCAATACCTGGGGGTCGGTCTGGGCCATCTGCTCCACCCCCTGGCTGAGCAGCAGCTTGTCCACCCCCCGGGAGTAGGCCCAGCTCACGATCATCTGCACGGTGGGCTGGAAGTTCTCCTTGATTCCGGCCAGCAGGGCCGGGTTCACCGGCAGGCGCGGCCCGGTGCTCATGAGGATCACCCCGCGCAGCAGCTCGGGGTGGGCCAGAGCCAGCTCCTGCACGATGGCCCCGCCCAGGGAGTGGCCCAGCACCACGGGCCGGAGCGGCCCGGCTGCCAAAAACTCGCCAACCCACTGGGCGTAGTCCTCCACCCGCCGCAGGCCGGGGCCGGGGGTGGCGTGGTGGCCCGGCAGGTCCAGGGCGGCCACGTTGATGTCCTTGAGGTTGCTGAGCTGGGGCAAATAAGACTCGCCCCGGCCGCCCGCGCCGTGGATCAAGAGCAGGCTGGGACGGGCGGGGTCAAAGCCGCCGCGCCCCTGATAAAGGCCTATCTCGCGTCCGGCCAGGTGCTGTTGCCACATGGTATTCGCTTCCTTATTTTTCCGAACGGTTGCCGCTGCGGTAGCGCAGGCCGCCCAGCTTCTTGAGCTTCTGCACCAGGGTGGTGCGGTTCAGGCCCAACAGCGAGGCGGCCTGGGCCTTGACCCCGCCCGCCTGCTCCAGGGCCTGGGCGATGAGCCGCCGCTCTATCTGCTCCAGGGCGTGCTTCAGGTTCAGGCCGCCGGGAGGCAACTCCAGGGCGGGCAGCTCCTCCTCGGGCTCGCCTTCGGGCAAGGGGGCTTCGTCGAGCATCTTGGGCGGCAGGGACTCTGGGCCGATCACCTCGCCCTCGGCCAAGACCACCAGGCGCTCCAAGAGGTTCTCCAACTCGCGCACGTTGCCCGGCCAGTCGTAGCGCACCAGGCGCTCGGCCACCTCGGGGTGCAGCTCCTTTAGCTCCAGGCCCTTTTGTTGGGCCAGGCGATCCAAAAAGAACTGGCACAGCAGGGGTATGTCGCTGCGCCGCTGCCTGAGCGGCGGCACCATGATGGGCACTACGTTGAGGCGGTAGTAGAGGTCCTCGCGGAACTCCCCGCTCTCCACCCGGGAGGCCAGGTCCTGGTTGGTGGCGGCCACGATGCGCAGGTCCACCTCGATGGTGCGGGTGCCGCCCACCCGCTCGAAGGCGTGCTCCTGCAACACCCTGAGGATCTTCACCTGGAGCAGGGGGGGCATGTCGCCGATCTCGTCCAGGAATATGGTGCCGCCCTGGGCCAGCTCGAAGCGCCCCACCCGGCTGCGCACCGCCCCGGTGAAGGCGCCGCGCTCGTGGCCGAACAGCTCGCTCTCCAGAAGCTCGCTGGGGATGGCCCCGCAGTTCACCGGCACCAGGGGGAATTCGCGGCGGTGGGAATGGTGGTGGATGGCCCGGGCCACCAGCTCCTTGCCGGTGCCGCTTTCGCCCAGGATGAGGACGGTGCTGTCGGTGGGGGCCACCTTGTGGATCAGGCGGAAAACCTCTTGCATGGCCCGGCTCTGACCCACCAGGTTTTCCACGTCGTAGATAATGGAACCCTGGTGCAGGCGCCGCGCCCGGCTGCGGCGCTGGCGGCGGTGCTCCAGAGCCGCCTCCACCGCCTCCAATAGCTCCTCATGGCTCTCGGGGGTGGCCAGGTAGTTGAAGGCCCCCTGGTGCAGGGCGACCACCGCCGCCTCGGCCTGGGGCTGGTCGCTGAACACGGTGACCACCGTCTCCGGGAACAGCTCCACCAGGCGCTCCAGGAAGGGCCCGGTGGACTTGCTGCCCAGGCGGTCGGCCAGGAGCACCAGGTCGAAATAGCTCTGGTCGGCCAGGGTCAGGGCCTGGTCCGGGTCGGCGGCCACGCTCACCGCGAAGCCCCGCCCCTCCAGCCACTTCTGGAACGCCTTGCCCTGGGCCTTGGTGCGGGCCACCAGCAGGATGGATATGGGGGCGGTGGAGGCCATGGGGTTCCTTTCCGGAAAAGCGCGGATCTCACCCTGGAACGCGCCGCCACCATTGTCGGTTATCAGAAGAGGATTTACAAGACTACCCGGCTGTGCCCCTATGGGGGGAGGGCGGGGATAAACCCCGCCCCTACGGTTTTTATATTAAAAACAACCTTTGTCGTCGCGAGGCGCGGCTCCCAGCCGCAACGAAGCGATCTCGGTTCGGAGCAGGCGCCTTCACCACGGCCTAATGGGTTCGTCCTTGCCGGACACCTTGCCCGCCGCCGCCTGGCTGTGCCGTTAAAATGTCTATGGGGTCGTTTTCAGTAAACATAATAGATTGGCGTAGGTTGGGTAGAGCGAAGCGAAACCCAACAGTTCCTCTGGCTCAGGCCCTGCGGCAAGGGGCCTTCGCCCCCGCTGCAGGGAACCCCATCTGGATTTTCAGCGGGTCAGCTTTTGGCCTTGCCCGCCTTCACGCTCTGGAACCAGGCGTTGGACTCGGCCGAGAACAACATCACCAGGGCCACCAACTGAATGATCACCTGCACCACGTCCATGAGCGCGGCCGCGCCGAAGGGCGCGCCCGAGACTAGGCCGACGACCATCATGACCGTGCCGATGATATAGAGCACCAAAAAGGTGATGCGGGCCCAGTTGCGGCCCTTGCCGATCATGAAAATAAAGAAGAGCATCACCGCTAAGATGACCACCACGATGGCCACGGCGGCTCCGGCCTGGCCCTCGCTTCCCAGGTGAGAAATGGCGGGCGCACCCAACAAGGTGCGCAGCACTCCCAAGGCCCAAGCGACGTAGAGCAATATGACGGCGGTGTTGGCCGTGTTGGGCCGGGCGGCTGGCGAAGCGGTCATGAGTGTCCTCCCTGAATCTGGGCGCAGATAAAAACCCCCGGGCAGGACGGAACGATATTTTATCCTATGGAATCGCGTCGCGAGGGTCAACGGTTTTGAGCCCGCCTTGACAGCCCCCGTTTCCTGCTTATCATTAATATCAATGACAAACCGGAGGAAGCGCCGTGCCCATCTATGAGTATAAATGCAAAAAATGCGACCACGACTACGAGGCCCTGGTGATGGGCAGCGCCGACGCGGTGGAGTGCCCCAAGTGCGGCTCCAAGAAAAAGGAGCGCCTCATGAGCAGCTTCAGCTCCAGCGGCAAGGGATTAAGCTCCCTGGCCGGGGCGGCGGCCGCCTCCAACTCCGGCTGCGGCGGTTCGGGCTTTTCCTGAGCGGGCTAGGCCGGGCGGCGCGGTCCGCGCCGAGAGCACACACGATCCCCTCCACCCGGAGGGGGTTTTCTATTGGAACAGGGCCCCGGCTCCCGAGAGCGACAGGGCCAGGGAAAACACCACCGGGATGAGGTTGGCCACCAGGGACAGGCGCACTGGGGCGCGGTGCACCGCGGCCAGGCCGTAGACCAGGATCACCAGATTCCACACCGCGAAGGCGGCCATGCCCGCGTAGGGGATCATGGTGAGCAGAACCGGGCCTTGGGCGTAACAGGCCACCCGGAAGGTGTCGCCCAGGTTTTTGCCTGCCGCGCCCAGGGTCATGAACATCACGTGGATGATGGTGGCGTTGAGCGGCATGAAGCCCAACAGCACCAGCCAGGGAACCGGCCCGGCCGGGGAGAGCCCCAGGGGCCACATCAGAGCCATGGGTATCAGGGTGCAGAGCACCGCGAAGACGGTGGCGCGCACCAGGCTGCCCTTGCGGGCCACGGCGAAGCTGTCGTGGGGGTGGCGGGCCACGGCCCACCAGGTGGCTGGCAGGCCCCACAGGGGACCGGCGGCCCGTTCCCAGGCCAGGGGCCGGGAGGCCTCGTTCATTGCCTAGGCACCCGCCATGCCCAGGCCCGCCAGCATGACCCCCAGCAGGAAAAAGCCGATCATGGGCAGCACCACCGCCAGGATGGCGTTGCGCTTGTCCTGGCCCAGGCTCACGCTAAGGGCGATGGCCAGCACGTAGATGTTCCACAGCAGGTGCACGAAGATGCCCACCATGGGCAGCAGCAGGGCGGCGGTGGTCACCTGGCTGTAGCACACCAGGCGCAGCACCAGGGAAAAGGGCGGGGCAGGGCGGCCCTTGCCCAGGATGCGCAGGGTGAGATGCACCGCCCCGCTGTAGATGGGCAGGAAGATCGCCGCCTGGATGAACATGCCCAAGATGCCCAGCAACAACAACGACATGCCGCCCGAGGACTCCACACTCCAGGCTATGGTGAACAGATAGCGGGCGAAAAACACCAGCAGCCACATGCCCACCGCGAAGCCCACCCAGCGGGGCCAGGAGGCGGCGGGCTGGGCCGAGAGGGCCCAGCGGGGCTTGGCCATGATGCCGTACATGGTGGAGAAAAAGGCCTTGGGACCGGCTCCGGGCACCTCCCAGGGCATCATGATGCCCGGCGGTGGAGGTGGTGGCGGCGGCGGGGTCTCGGGGGCCTCCGGGCCTATATGGGAGATCTCAGGCAAACGTGGGCTTCCTTTTCTCGAAGAAGGCGGTGATGCCCTCGGCGAAGTCGGGCTGGTCGCCCAGGCGGCACAGGCTCTGGCGCTCGTTCTCCATCACCGTTTCCAGATCGCCGAACATGGCTTGGTTGATCAGGGCCTTGGTCTGGGCCAGGGCGGTGGCCGGGCCCTTGGCCAGGCGCTGGGCCACGGCCAGGGCCTCTTCCAGCAGCGCCTCGGGCGCCACCACCCGGTTGACCAGGCCCCAGGCCTGGGCGGTGGGGGCGTCAATGGCCTCGGACAGCATGAAAAAGGCGCTGGCCCTTTGCAGGCCCAAGACCCTGGTGATGAGCGCGGTGCTGCCGCCGTCGGGGCTCACCGCGATGCGGATGTAGCCGGGGTCGAAGCGGGCCTTGGAGCTGGCCACCACGATGTCGCAGGACAGGGCCCAGCCGATGCCCCCGCCGCTGACCACCCCGTTGAGGGCGCAGACCACCGGCTTGGGCAGGCGGCGCAAGGTGCTGACCGAGCGGTGGAGCATTGCGGCCAGCTCGGAGAAGAAGATGCTGGGCTTTTCGCCGCTTTTCAGCGCCTTGGCCATCTCGCGCACGTTGCCCCCGCCGCTGAAGGCCGGGCCCGCGCCGGTGAGCACCAGCACCCGCACCGCCGGGTCGGCCCCCGCCTCTTCCAGGGCCTGGATGAGCTCCGGTCCGCTGCCGTAATCAAGGGGATTGAAGATTTGGGGCTGGTTCAGGGTGATCAGGCGCACCGGCCCGCGGTCTTCGAGCAACAACGTTTTGTATTCGGCCATGGCCTCTCCTCAAGCTATACTCTTTAAGGCCTTCAGCATAGGCCGAGCGTCCGGGGCCGTCAAGCTATGGCGGCCTTGCTAAAGCCGCTCACCTTTGTTAGCTTTGGGCCACCTATAACTTAGCGAGATGACTCATGCCCAAGGTGCTTTCCAGCCCCAAGCTGCCCACCGGCAAAGGGGGCGGCCGCCGCAGTTTCCGCCTTTCGCCCCTGGAGATAGGGGTGGCCATCCTGGTGGCCATGGGTGGGGTGTATCTGATCTACGTGCTCTTGAGCGGCCTGTTCGGGGGAGGGGTCGAGGCCCCCGCGCCCGCCGAAGGCCCCCTGGGCCAGGGCATCAACCCCGCCCGCCTGGACAAGGTGCTCAGCGCCGCCGAGGCCGCCAACCAGCGTATCAAGGACCTGGAGAAGCGCTTGTCCCAAACCGAGAAGCGCCTGACGCAAATCGGGGAGCAGGGCGGAGCCCCGGCCGCCGGAGGCAACGGCAACGGGAAGCTGGCCGCACGGGTGAACGCCTTGGAGAAGCAGCTGGCCGAGCTGCCCGCCGCCCCGGCGGGCAAGGGCAAGGCCACCAATCCCAAGCTGGCCTCGCGCGTGGACAAGCTGGAAAAGAGCCTGGCCGCCCTGGACAAGCAGAACCAGGAGCTGGCCAAGTCCCTGGGCGCGGCCCAGGGCACGCTGGGCCCCCGCGTGGCCCAGATGGAAAAATCCCTGGCCGAGATGGACAAGCAGAACCAGGCCCTGGCCAAGGACCTCAAGACGCTGGCCCCGGCCAAGGGCGAGGACAAGCTGGCCGCCAAGGTGGCCGAGCTGGAAAAGCGCCTGGAGGCCAAGAGCGCCCCCGCCCCCGCCAAGCTCGATGCGCGCCTGGCCTCCCTGGAAAAGCAGGTCAAGGATATGTCCCAGCGTCCCCCGGCCAAGGGTGGGACGGCTGCCGCCGCCTCGCCTGACTTGATCGAGCGGGTGGATGGTCAAGGCAATGTCTTGGGCGGGCTTACCGCCACCATGGGGCGGTTGCAGCGCAGCCAGGAGCGCCTGGAAAAGCAGGTGGGGGCTTTGTCCGTGGCCGGGCCCGCGGTCAAGGGCGCGCCTTTGGCCTCGCCTTTGCTGGCCCAGCGCCTGAGCGGCCTGGAAAAGCAGATCGCCGCCCTGAACCAGGCCCAGGCCCGGCCGTCGCGCCAGGAACTGGACGCGGCCAAGCGCATCGCCTCCTTGGAAAAGGAGCTGGCCCAGGTTAGGAAGCAGGCCGCTGCCGCCGTCCAGGCCGACCCCAAGCTGAGCGCCCGCCTCCGTTCCCTGGAGAAACAAGTGGCCGCCGACAACAAGGATGAGAAGGTCGTAGACCGGCGCCTGGACCTTTTGGAGCAAAAGGTCTCCACCGTGGCCGCCCAGGCCAAGGCCAGGCCCGCTCCGGTGGTCAGTCCAGCCCCGCCGGTGGAGCCCAAACCGGTGCGCATCATACACGTGGTGCGCCCCGGGCAGACCCTCTACGGTCTGGCCCGCAGCTACGGGGTGAAGATGATGCAGATCAAGGAGTGGAATCCCCAGCTGGGCACCCGCGACAAGCTCTACATCGGGGAAAAACTGGCGATCGTGGTCAGGAAGTAGCCTTGACCGGCGGGGAGCTATGGCGCGAGATCGGCGGCCACCCGGCCCTGCGCGCCCTGGCGGACCTGGCCAAGGAGCGCGGGCAAGAGCTTTGGCTCTGCGGCGGCACCCTGCGCGACCTGCTGCTCCGGCGACGCCCCCCCGACCTTGACCTGGCCGTGAGCGGCGACGCCATGGCCCTGGGCCGGGCCCTGGCCGAGCGCACCGCGTCGCGCTTCGTTCCCCTGGGCCGCGAGTTCGCCACCTGCCGGGTGGTGACCCAAAACGGCGAGCTGGACCTGGCCGGTCTGCGCGCCCCCACCCTGGCCGCCGACCTGGCTGCCCGCGACTTCACCGTAAACGCCCTGGCCCTGCCCCTGGATAAGCTTTGGTCCGATGATCCCGAGGCCCATCTGGTGGACCCCACCGGCGGGCGGGACGACCTGGCCGCCGGGCTGCTCAGGCCCGCCGGGCCGGGGGTGCTGCAGGGCGACCCCTTGCGGGTGCTGCGGGCCTTCCGCTTCATTTCCACCCACGCGCTGGCCCCGGCGCCGGGCCTGGAGCAGCGCCTGGCCGGGGCCGCGCCGGGGCTCTTCCGGGTGGCCGCCGAGCGCATAGGGGCCGAGTGGCTCAAGCTGATGGCCGGTCCCCGGGCGGTGCGGGCGGTGGAGGCCATGGAAGACTGCGGAGTGCTCACCCGCCTGGCCCCGGAGCTGGCCGCCGGGCGGGGCCTGGCCCAAAACCCCTACCACCACCTGGACGTGCTGGGCCACAGCCTGGCCTGTGTGCGCGCCGCCGGGCTGCTTCTGGCCGGGCGGGGGCCCCTGGCCGGAGCCCTGGCCCAGGAAGGGCCGGGCTACCTGCGCGAGCCGCGCCGCCGGGCCTTGTTTCTGACCGCCGCCCTGCTGCACGACCTGGGCAAGCCCCCCACCCGCCAGGCCAAGGACGAGGTCTGGGCCACCTTTTACCGCCATGAGATTATGGGAGCCAGGCTGGCCTCGGGTCGCTGCCGGGCCCTGGGGCTATCCAAGGCCGACGCGGCCTGGGTGGGCCGCCTGGTGGCCGAGCACATGCGGCCCTTCCACCTGCTGGGGGCCCAGGGGCGCGGCCAGCTTACCCGCCGGGGGGTGCGCCGCATGCTGGCCGCCCTGGGGCCGGACCTGCCCGCCCTGTTCATGCTGGCCATGGCCGACACCATCGCCGGGCGGGGGCCCTTGCGCCCCCCGGAGGCGGAGGGTAGGCTTTTGGCCCTGTACCAGGAGGTGGCCAGGCTGCGCGACCGGGAGCTGGCCGCCGCCCTGGCCGCCCCGCCCCTGGTGGACGGCCACGACTTGATGCGGGCCCTGGGCTTGCCCACGGGCAAGGAGGTGGGCCGCCTGCTGACCCTGGTCCGCGAGGCCCAGTTGGACGGCGAGATAAGCAGTAGGGACGAGGCCCTGGCCTTGGCCGGACAAGCGCATTCGCAGAGCTTTTCTTGACGCTAACCGGTGCCGATGATAGCTTTTGCCCATATCGGAAGTGGAAAGCTCACTGGTGGGGCTCCCGGACTTCAAATCCGGTGTACCGTCTGAGTAAGGCGGTAGGTGGGTTCGATTCCCATGCACTTCCGCCACAATGATTTCAAGGGGTTAGCCGAAATGGCTAGCCCCTTGCTCTATTTTTATAGCGTCGCCGCGCAAGAGCTTTTTGGCCTGAACGCATTTTCAAACTGGCACAAAACGCATTTATGAAATGGCACATTTTAACCCTGACTGCATCTATAAGACTGGCACAAAACGCAGTTGGCGAGACTAAACTTGCATTGGCTCTGCTTATTCCAAGGTAGCTGCCCGAAGTGAAAGGAGTAGATGAGATGAGCGTGGTCTTCCCCCCGATGTCTGATAATGGTCATTTGAGGGAAACCCATCAACCATGGTAAGAAGACCATGATTTATGTTGGCATGGATGTTCACAAACGGAACACCACCTTTTGCGCTTTAGGCGATGAAGGCGAGCTTGTTCGCCGCGGCAAAGTCACCAGCGGAGAAAGCGGCTGGCTTGATATCGTAAAGCATTGGCTTCCGCATGAGACCCGAGTGGCGATTGAAACTGGTAGCATGACTTGGTGGGGGGCAGATGTCCTTCGCAGTTTAGGCATCGAGCCGGTGGTAGTGGATGCCCGTCAATTTAAAATGATCGCAGATAGCAAGAAAAAGAGTGACCGGCGAGACGCTCGAACCCTGGCCGAGGCCCTGAAGGCTGGCCTTGCGGAAAATTGCTCAGTGCAAATACCCAGTGAACGCGCCCGCCGTGCTCGGTCCTTTGTGCAGACCCGGCACCATGTAGTAAAGCAGGCCACGGCCACCTTGAATGCCGCGCGAAGCCTATTTCGCTCGGTGGGGGTATCCATCAGCAAGTACAAATGGCGTAAAGAAGCTCATTGGGAGGAACTGCTGGACAATCCTGCCATCCCTATGTGGATGAAGCCGCTGCTGGTGGCTTATCGCAATGTATGGGAGGCCTTGGACAAGGAACGACAGGATGTGGCCGCCATGGTGGTGCAGGAGCAGGACGGCTGGCCCGAGGCTCCTCTTTTGCGCCAGATTCCGGGCTACGGACCTGTAGTTACCCTGGCGGTCCTTAGTAGCCTCGATGATCCTTCTCGCTTCAAGCGTTCGGGCTAAGTGGCCAGCTATGCCGGTTTGGTCCCCTATGCGCGCGACAGTGGCGATAGTCGGAAACGAGGCGGAATCACCCACCAGGGCAGATCCATGCTTCGATACCTTATGGTGCAAGCGGCCTGGGCGGCCTTGCGGAATAAGAAACTTACTCCTGATCTGCAGAAGTGGACTCGGAGACTTATCGTAAACCGCGGTGCTATGGTCGCCATGGTGGCCCTGGCTCGCAGGCTCCTTATCCTGGGCCATAGGCTTTGGAAAAATGGCGCGGCCTATAATTTGAGTTATCCGGAATTAAATACGGCTAGGTCCTAAAAGCAAAAAAATGCGGACACGCTTTCCGAGATCGGCGTCGAACCTGGCTGTCGGCTTGTAGCTTGCTGACTACGTCTCTCAGTAGATTGGGGACGTTGGCCCTCGGTCTCCATCCATGTGCCGGACTAAGGGTAAGAGCACGAAGACAAGCATGAAGGCATGGCCGCAACTGACATCAGGTCTTTCGTGAAAAATGGAAGGAAGCTATCGCTATATTTTTCGGAATATCCCATTTTAGGGTAGTAACTTTATTGTTGACATGGCCCCGCCTACCATATAGTATCTGTCCCATAAGGGGGTAGAGACTATGAACATCATTCAAGTCTATAAGCAGTTTCCCACCGAAGATGATTGCATAGACCACCTTGAGCGGGTGCGATGGGGCGATAAGCCCATATGCCCTTACTGCAACTCAGACAATTCAACCCCGCAAGTCAACCACGGGCGCAGACGCCGCTATCATTGCAACAACTGCAATACGGCCTTTTCCGTGACAGTGGGGACCATCTTCCACCACACCCACCTTGATTTCCAAAAGTGGTTCTTGGCAATTAGCCTGATCTTAAACGCAAAGAAGGGCATCTCTGCCCGCCAACTGTCCCGTGACCTTGAAGTGAACAAGGATACGGCTTGGCGCGTCAGCATGAAGATCAGGGAGGCCATGAGCCAAGCCCACCAGCGGGAGCTTTTGACCGGCCTAGTAGAAATGGACGAAACCTATATCGGGGGTAAGCCTCGCAAGGGCGGCCCTGGTGGGCCAGCGAAGCGCGGGAGGGGAACCGATAAGACTCCCGTGGTGGGCATTGTCGAGCGCGGCGGGAAGATTAAGGCCAAGGCCAGCAAGAAGGGCGATTTAAACGCCAAGAAGTTATCGGCGCTTGTCAGGCGGCATGTAGATATTGAAAACGCCGTCCTTATGACTGATGAATATGGCGGCTATATGCGGATAAAGACATTCATGGCCCACGAAGTAATCAACCACAAAGTTTGGTACGTTGATGGCAACATCCACACCAACACCATTGAATCGTTTTGGGCTTTACTCAAGAGGGGGATTGTGGGTCAGTATCACAAGGTAAGCGTGAAGCACCTTCCAATGTATTTAGATGAGTTTTGCTATCGCTACAACTACCGTAAGCACCCTGACCTTTTCGGGATGACAATTTCTAGAGGATTGGGAGTAAGGGTATGAAAGACAATTTACCAAGGGCAATTTGTGGTTCGGAAGATCGCCCCCTAAAACTTGGGGGCGTAGAAATACCGTGTTACGTTCTAGAAGATGGTCGCCGTGTATTGGTGCAACGCGGCATGATAAAAGCCTTGGGTATGGCCCGAGGAAGTTCTGGAGGTTCCGGTGGTGACCGCCTGGCTAAGTTTGTCGGCGGCAAGACCATAAAACAGTATGTTCCCGATGAGTTAGCCGAGGTGACCTCATCACCATTTAAGATAAGGACCGAAAGGGGCACAGAAGCAAATGCCTATGAGGCCCAAACCCTAGCCGACATTTGTGAGGCTGTATTAAAAGCGCGGGACGATAAAGCCCTACAAAAGCAACAGCAGCATATCGCCAAACAATGCGAAATATTAATGCGTGGGTTCGCTCGCGTGGGCATTGTTGCCCTTGTCGATGAAGCGACCGGGTATCAATATATACGCGCGCGCAAGGCGCTAGAAGAAATCTTAGACAAATTCATATCCGAAGAACTGCGCAAATGGGCCAAGACTTTCCCCGATGAATTTTATGAAAGGATGTTCCAACTGCGCGGCTGGCAATACACGCCATTTTCCGTAAAAAGGCCCGGCGTTGTTGGGCGATATACTAATGATTTGATTTATGAGCGTCTGGCTCCTGGTGTTTTGGCCGAGTTGAGAAAGAAAAACCCTACCTATAAGCCTGGGCAGAGAAAACACAAGATGTTTCAATGGCTGACAGAAGATGTGGGGAACCCCCGGCTGCGGGAACACATTACAGCCGTGATCGCCCTAATGAGGGCTGCTTCCAATTGGCGGCAATTCTATTCGATGATTAACCGCGCACTTCCTAGGTATGGAGCCAACATGGAACTTCCCCTATCCGATGAAGACGAATAATATGCCCGCTTGACATAAAATCTTCAAATAAACCAGGATAGGGGTGGTGCGGGGGCCCCCCTAAATTTTTGTCGCTACTGGAGGGAAGGACATGGCCGCCTTTATTTCGTTTTCCGCAGAGATTTCCCCACAAACTACATAAACATTGCTCGCCGTCCTGGCAGATCAAGCTAACAAAGGGATTGACTTAGTCTATTTGATGATGTCTGCCCCAGGCGGCAGCGTGATGAATGGGCTGAATCTGTTCAATGTTATGCGGGCATTCCCATTCAAGCTTATCACGCACAATGTCGGCAACGTTGATTCAATCGGGAATGCGGTTTTTCTGGCGGGAGAGGAACGCTACGCTTGCCCGCATAGCACATTTATGTTCCATGGGGTAGGCTTCGAAGTAGACAAGGCAATAAGGCTGGAAGAAAAAAATCTATCCGAGAGCCTAGACTCAATCGTCCAAGACCACCGCAGAATTGGCGACATCCTTATGGAACACACCAATCTTGACGAAGGGCAGGTCCGTGATCTTTTCCGAGAAGCCAGGACCAAAGACGCGGACTTCGCCAAAAGCGTTGGGATTGTTCATGACATCCGAGATGTCCAAATTCCGCTTGGCGAGCCCGTAATCTCGCTTATATTCCAGAGATAGGCCGTCTGGCTTTATAGTTAGCACGATTAATCTCCTATAAGTCGAATAATTAAGCATATTCTATTTGCCTCCCGATAGCAATAACTGAAAACCAACTACCCTAAAATGGGACATTCCGATATTTTTTACCTTTACAAAAAGACCACGCTCAGACAAGCCGACTCTCTTCCATTGCCCAGACAGCCCAAAATTAACAGGAGGGATTGCAAGGGTTAATGCAGGCGGTGCTTATTGTCCTGGGATTCTCCCTTAGCCGAATCGTCAAATCTGTCCCAGAAACTCTGACTCCAAACAACCGCTAGGCCATGGTGCCTAGGCGGGTGGCCAGGTTGACATGGGTATGCGTCATGCTTAATTTAGAAATCATATCCCTCAGGTGAAAGCTCACAGTGTCCGAGAACAAATTGAAGGCCGTGACGATGTCCTTGATGCCCAGATGCCGCGATATCATGTCGGCAATCTAAATCTCGCGTGCCGACAGCCATAGGCAGGTGGAGGCCAGCTTTTGGGCTAAGGAAGAGGTGATGGTCTTCAGGTAAGTGACCGCCGACTCTATCCCCCCTTGGCGTTGGCCAGGTCCAAGTGGTTGGACAGAACACCCTTTCAGGTAAGGCAGAAGCATTCATTGAAAGCTTTAGTCACGGGTGCCACAGGCTTTATTGGAAGCCATTTGACAGAAGCACTTATTCAAAAAGGTGTGCAAGTCCGCTGTCTCCTCAGAAGAACCAGTGATTTAAAGTGGCTAGAAGGTCTTCCCATCGAGTTGATCTATGGTGATTGCAATAATAAGAATATTTTAGATAAAGCAGTAAGTAATGTAGATTGGGTGTTCCATTTAGCAGGTGTGACCAAGGCAATTAAAAGAGAAACATTCTTTGAAGTAAATGGCTTGGGAACATTGAATCTGATCCACGCTTGTCTCGATAAAAATCCTTGTCTTCGCAAATTTGTATATATTTCGAGCCAAGCAGCAGCGGGGCCAAGTATATTCGATCGTCCTAAAAGTGAGTTAGACCCCTGCGAACCGGTTTCCATTTATGGCCGAAGTAAACGGGTCGGGGAAAAAATGGTTCTCGCCCATGCTCAGGAATTGCCTGTTGTCGTCCTTAGGCCATCTGCCGTCTATGGACCAAGGGATAAAGATTTATTTGCCGTTTTCAGTTTACTCTCAAGAAAGATCAATGCCTGTCCCCTAGCTCCGGGCCAGCGTCTCAGCCTATGCCATGTGCAGGATATCGTTCAAGGAATTATATTGGCTGTTGAAGCTCAGACCAAGAGTGGTGATATCTTTTTTCTATCTGATGGCAAAGACTACCGTATGGGAAATATCGGTAGTATCATTGCGCAGGCAATGAGCATAAAGGCTTATCGCATTTTGGTTCCTAAATCGGTTATGTTTGGTATCGCCTTCTTTTCTGAATATCTATCAAGATTGAAAGGTAAACCTTGCCGCATTAACAGAGACAAAGTCAATGAATTGTTGCAACTAAATTGGGTTTGTGACATCAGCAAAGCCAATACGTTATTAGGCTTTCAGCCAAAGGTCTCGCTCTCACATGGAGCCCAACAAACTTATGAATGGTACAAACAAGAGCAGTGGTTATGACATTTTAAAAACAAAGTCGATAATATTGCATCTAAACACTAAAACAACCCGCGCCGCCGCTTTTCCGCGGGTACTCACAGATGGCCACCAACGGTTGGACAGTTTGGCGGCGTTCCTAAGGTGGATGGCGTTTGGTGTTCTCATGCCGCCGCTTCGATCAATCCCGGCATGGGCACGCCCCAGGATTCCTCTCCTGGAGTTCTGCCGTCCGGGCTGGAGTGGGGCATCCTTGATCTGAGCTCCGCCTATCTCCTCGCGCCGCACCAACTTGCTTGAGAAGAACACAACCATGCCTTCGGTGGCCTTGTGCTTTCATCGCGCAATCATATTGAGGTGAAGGTCGAAACGGGCCGCCAACTCCGTAAGAGTCTGCTCTCCCCTCAAAGCATCAAGAGGGACCTTGGCCTTTAAATCATCCTATATCTGCCTACGTTTGTTTTTTGCTCATATCAGTGGTCCCTCCATCGTCGTCGTGCCTGCCACCTTACATGACTGTTCAATTTCTGGGGACCACTGCTGTCTCTGGTAATTTGAAATAGTAGCCGTAGCCTGTGATATAATCAATATTATTAAATAAGTAATACGTAGGAGCTTATCCAATGGATCTTTTTGAAAAGTGCGCAAAAGCTACAGAATATGAATTGGGATTGAAGCAAAGTGGGCACTATCTATTTTTTAGAAAATTTAATTCACCACAGGATTCTGAATCTGTAGTCAACGGAAAACGTGTCATCATGATTGGCTCCAACAACTATCTTGGACTCGCCAACCACCCAAGGGTGAAGGAAGCGGCCATAAAGGCTATTGAAAAATATGGTACTGGTTGTTCGGGTTCGCGTTTTTTAAACGGAAACCTAGATATTCATGAAGAATTAGAAAATAAATTGGCAACCTTTTTTCGGAAGGAAGCGGCCCTGGTATTTTCAACCGGCTACCAGACCAATTTAGGAACAATTTCTTCGCTTATTGAACGAAACGATATCGTCATCATGGATAAGGGGGATCATGCCAGTATCATTGATGGCTGCAGGCTTTCATTCGGCAAGGTACATAAGTTCCGGCATAACGATATGGATGATTTGGAAAGGCTCCTGGATGCAACCAAGGTCCACCACAAATTAATCATCGTAGATGGGGTGTTCAGTATGGATGGTGACCTTGCCGATCTGCCCAACATTGTAAGGCTTGCCAAGGCCTACGGGGCAAAGATCATGGTAGATGACGCTCACGCAATCGGCGTTCTGGGAAAAGGAGGTCGGGGAACGGCGGAGCATTTTGGCTTGGAAAGCGAAGTAGATATTATCATGGGCACGTTCAGCAAATCCCTTGCCGCTATCGGCGGTTTCGTAGCAGGACGAGCGGATGTGATTTGTTGGATTAAGCACCTAGCCCGTTCGATGATCTTCAGCGCCGCCCTTCCTTCCTGCCTGGTGGCCTCGGTGAGTACCGCATTGGATATCATAAAAGAACAACCTGAGCTAATAGCGCGACTTTGGCGAAATACCAACAAAATGCTTAGCGGATTAAAATCGCTTGGATATGATACGGGAATGAGCGAAACGCCTATCATTCCTATCTTTGTTGGGGACACCATGAAAACCTACCAAATGTGCAAGCTCCTCTACGATAATGGTGTCTTTGTAAATCCCGTAATCAGCCCCGCTGTCCCTGCGGGACGAGAACTACTCCGCACAAGCTACATGGCGACCCATACGGAAAAACAACTGGATACCGCCTTGGCCGGCTTCGAAAAGGTGGGAAAACAAGTTGGTGTGATCTAACCTAAATGTAGGGCCTACGTTATTCTAGGCCGCTGCATAATCGAGCTATATGTACAGTGACGATATTTAGCTGAAACCAGCCTCAAGCCGTTTGGTTTGTTTGATCCTTCACAATAGTCTTGGCCTGCTACTCACAAATCATCGAGTAACCTTTGACAGACTTTCGCTATGTTTAAGGCCGCTGAGCCGTTTTGAACCGGTGTCAGCCGAAGTAATTCGTCTAGGTCAAAGTCCGAGTAGGTTTTTTTCCCGAGCGCTAGACCTACTAGTGCAGTGGACGAAAACTGAGTGATCAGGACATCGCAGTTCGCGATCATTTCTTCTGCACTTCCAGTCGTGAACACCATGGCTTCTGGCGCATGCTGGCGGATTTCTTGGGTAGCGCGCTTGACATTTTCACTTGGGTGTAGTTTGAAAATAAGTTGCCTTCGGCCTGCGATTTTGACAGCTCTTTGGATGAAGGCCTTGCGGTTTTCACTCTTTAGCGTCACCCTCAAGGAAGATGTGCAGGCAAGTGCGTAGTGCCTATAAGGAAAGGCATTGGTGCAATATCGCCTGCAGTTATCGAAATTGGGTATCCCCGTAACCAAGATCTTCTCAGAGCGCACTCCCTTTTTTATAAAAAAATCGCGATACCCCTCGCTTGCCACGCAGAAAACCTGGTATGCATCGCTTAGACCGGTCATTGCATTTCCAGCGAACCATAAAGGGAGACATCCGAACCGTTTGACAAGCTTAAACATTATGTTTTCCGGGTCAGTAACGCCTTCCTGAACCAGAACTATCCTATTGTGTCTTATGTTCTTCTGAATGTACACATCCGAGCAGGTAACAACTAGGTCGTATGGCGCTTTTTTACCCCGATAATCGATAGGGAGCCCATTTTTAAGTAAATATTTCCGGCAGCGGTCGACAAGTTTGTTGCCGGCGATCGTGAACTCGATTAGCCCGAGATTTCTAAGTATTTCGTCAAAGCCATGCACATAATAAGGCGAGAAGGCGCACTCGTATTCGCCAAGATGCTCGGAAATCTCATGCATCTGTGTAGTCTGGTTCATCGAACCACAGATGAATAATATCCGCCTTTTCATCGCAGCCTCCCGCAATTTCTTGCAGACCTGCCGCCTCCCGGGTAACTGGGTGCCCGGCGGTCATTCTTCCGAAGCAGACACTGCGATACTGTCTTCCGCAGTCCTGCATTCGCCTATCGCCTGCGTACCCAATCGCAATGAAGGCAGGCCGGGAACCCACTATAGTTTAGTTTGCCAAAGTTTCTCCTGATCGCCGACAGCACAGGCCCATTCCATATTTCTGCGACACTATGGGAGTTAACATCACCCACGCATTGAACGCCATTGTAATCCACACAGCAAGTGACGGCCCTGCCGTCGCAGAGAACCGACATGGCTGACCAAGGGTAAAAACAGACAGACGCGATTTTTTTTGTCACGGGATTATAAGCTCTCCCACCTCCAAAATTGTCCAAAGAGCTAAAATTCAGACGATCTCCCGCCCTCTTATCCAAGATTGAGTGCCACAAGGATTGGAATTCTTTGGTCTTGGCCCCATTGGTTTCTTGGGGTAGGTATTGCACGATTAATTGTGGAGTTTTTTTATTAAGGCCCTTCCTTATCTTCACAAACTCCTTGATGTTGTTGAGTGCAACTTTAAAATCCAAACGCCTCATGGTAGCGCGATACGATTCCTCGTCGGTGCCATAAAAGCTAATTTTCATCAAGTCCAAACCTGCAGCAATGATTTTTTTTGCGGTCTCGGGGAACAGTAACGAAGCGTTGGTAACAAGATACGTATGGTTTATCCCAAAGGCTTTTGCGAGCTTTATTCTTTCCGGCAACAAGTCATCCAAAAGCGGTTCGCCAAATCCATGCAAGTGAACGACTGGCTTTCGCTTCGAGCTAGACACTTCCCGTATTATCTTTTCGAATAATTTGAAATCCATAAACCCGCGTTTTCGAGTAAGCGTTTCGCGAGGGCACATGACGCAATGAGCATTGCAGCAGTTTGTATTCTCGATCATGATAACGGCGGGCAATGGAACGTGGCGGCGGTAGTACGGATAAAATATCAAAGGAGTCTTGGCAAAACGCAATAAAAACTTGGTGGTCTTGTCCCTAGCGTTTATTATCACGCTTCGTCGCCAAATGAGGTTATCATTATGCCCAAGACGAAAACTACGACGGCAAAAACTCCAATTATCGCTGCGGATTTCAGCGCGGCCATATTGTCCACAGATACCATGGATGCCCGGAGCCCCTCGTTCACATAATAGAGGGGTAGGACCTTAGCAAACTTCTGTAGGAAATCCGGCATCATCTCGATCGGGAAGAAGGTACCCGAGAGGAACATCATCGGGAACATGAGAGCGTCTGACGCGGCGGCCGCGCTCTCCGCTTCCTTCGCGACGCGGGAGAGTATCATCCCGAGCCCGACGAACGTAAACACGTCAAGGGCTACAAAAACCAGCAACCAGGCATTTATTGCAAGACTGACATTGAAGGCAGCATAGCTGACCAACAACATCACAATGGTGGATATGACCGCGAGTATGAACTGGTACAGTACGGTCGATAGAATCCAGTCGGTACGGGTGATGGGGGTGGTGGACAGCTTTCTGAAGACGCCTTTCTGCCGAAGCTCCGCATTCACGTTGACCGATCCGAACAGGCTTGCGGTCATCACCGCCAATGCGATTATCCCCGGCACGAAAAACTCTATGAACCGGTATTTCTTTTTAAGAATCGATGTCTCGGACAACTTGATAAACGCCGCTTTGCCGGACATCTTCTGGTTCATAGCGGCAAGGACCATGCTCAGAACCTGCATCTTGGTGCTCACCCCAAAAGAACTCGGGTCATGGACCGCCCTCAGGGAAACGAATGCCTTGGGGTCGTCCGACTTCATTCTTCGCACCAAGGATTCTTCACTGCCTTTGGGGATTACGAGGACAAGATTTAGCTTGTGATCCTTGGCAAACTGGGTGGCATCTAGGCCGGGCGCCACCTTAGTGATCTTGAATCTCCCGCTGAGACCTATGGCATGCGCGATCTGGGCGGATGCCTTGGTCCGGTCGAGATCTTGTATGCCCAAGGCAAATATCTCGTTGCCTCTATCCATAAAAATGGTGCCAAAGACGAGTATCAGGATCACGGGGAATGCAATCCTGAAAAATACGACCGTCTTGTCACGGTAGAAGCTCTTGATGCTCACTGTAAGGTTTGCGCCGATGACGTGCAGGTTCATTTCGCAAGCCTTTCTCCAGCGGTTTCCTCGTGGATTGAATCGCCGGTGAGCTTCAGGAAGACCTCCTCTAGGTTGGGCGTGCGAACGTCCAAGCCGTGGAAGGACGCCCCCCCCTCCTTGACGGCGTTGAGTATCCGCTGGACATCCTCTGTGTGCTCCAAGCGAACCTTGATATCCCCGCGCTTGTCGTTGATCGGTTCAAAGCCGACTTCCCGGATGATTTCAGAAGCTTTTCCCTTGGGCGACTTGAGCGTTAAAATTATATAATTATCATAGTCTTCGGTGAGCTGAGCCGGAGGATCAATGGCGATGATCTTCCCTTTGTGGATAATTGCGACCCTGTCGGCAAGAAGTTCCGCTTCCTCCATGTAGTGCGTGGTGAGGAACACCGTCTTCCCCTTGTTTTTTAGACTCAGCAGGACGTCCCACACCTCGCGCCTTGAGCGAGGATCGAGCCCTGTGGTCGGCTCGTCGAGAAACACCACCTCGGGGTCGTTCACGAGTGCAACCGCGATTCCCAGGCGTTGCTTCAAGCCACCGGAGAGGGTCTTGAACTGTTCCGTGGACTTTTCCTTGAGGTCCACAAGATTTATCAGCCCATCGGCCTCGCTGTTGCTACGGCCGAAAAGCCGCAAGAAATATTGGATGGTCTCCCTGACCGTTATCCTGTCAAAGGAGTTGAACCCCTGGGGGAGTACTCCGATGCGGCGGATAATGTCGCGCTTTTTTTTAGTGACATCCATGCCGAGAATGCTCACCCTTCCCGATGTGAGCGGGCGTATGGTTTCGATGATCTCAACCGTAGTGGTCTTGCCGGCTCCGTTCACACCTAGGAACGCAAACACCTCGCCTTTCCTGACCGTGAACGAAATGTTGTTGACCGCCAGCAACCCCCCATAACGCTTGGTCAGTCCATCTACTTCTATCGCGTATTGGTTATCCTTGATCATGTATCTAATCTTTGCCCCCAACGGGCGCTGGAATCAAGACAACGGCTCCACCCATCGGCCCGTGGATGCCGGTTCAACAGGGCGATGGAAAGCCATCCCTTCGTCTGGGGAAACGAACGCACCCATAGGGTCTGGCCGGCTCCCATGGGAAGCTGCCTCAGCGCCTGTGCCGACAAGCCCACCCGCAAGGCATGAGCATCGCCCTCCTCTACCACCCTCTTCGCCCATTGGCAGATGGTGATTTGCCGCGGGGCCACGAGATGGAATCCGCATCCCAACGCCTTGACAACGGCTTCTTTGGCGGACCAAAGCAGGGCCGCTGCTTTTCCTAAATTTCCGTCCGCCAGCTTTAGGGCCTGCTGAAGTTCTTTTGCACGGAACACCCGGTGAAAGGGATATTTGCCTTGGAATTCATCAAATTCCGCCGCATCAATACCGAGATCAGACTCATCCCCACAGATGGCGGCCCAGACTTTTCCACCGCCTTGGCTGAAAGAGATGGCCGGGTTCTGGTTTCCTCCCAACCGGAGAAAGGGCCGACCCAGCGGGCCGCAAAGCAGTTTAATCGGCGCCCCCGTCCGGTTGATGGGGTGAAGGCGTTTCCCAAGAGGGCGTTTCATCGCCGCAAGGTGGTCCAAAAGGATGGAGACGAGGCGGCGTTTGGCCTCTATCGAGTTCGCCCCACACCCCTTGCCCGTGGCGTTGGAGCACGGCATAGAGGCATAGAGGACAGGGCCCCTTCCATGGTCGCAACCCAACTCATGGACGGTGGGTGTTTGGGAGTCCTTTGCCATACCCAATCCCGCCCCTTCCTCATCCAGGTTATTTGAGGGCCTCCAAGGCCACCCTATGAAATCCAGTGCATCCGCATACCGGAAATCTGCATGATGTCGCGGCCCTGATCATCGATGGCCCTGGCGTCCCAGGCGAGGCCTTCATCTTCCCGCTCCAGCGTGCGGGCCTCCAGCGTGATCTGTTCCCCGGCCCGGCACTTTCGCAAAAACCGCATCTCCCCGATCTCCACGGGAATCATCGACCGCCGTTCCGATGGGTTCGTGGCAGCGATGTAAAAGCCGGCCATCTGCAAAAGGGCCTCGAAAAGGTAGGGAGAGTATTGGCACCGGGCGTCCGGCAGATTTGCGAAATCACTTGTCTCCCGGTAGGTGGTTCGGCCCCGCACCACCCCTAGGCCTGCACCGTCAAGGGAATCTATTACGCGATATCTGCCTTCAAGGCCGCTGCGGTCTCTGTACCACTTAAGCACTTTTTTATGATCCATGGGCTTGGTCCGCAGTTCGTCGAGCCGGACGGAAAAGTCCGCCAACCCCTTTATGGGATATCCTTTCCCGCCATTGCCGCCATCGAGGATCACTTGGCCCTGACAGTGCGGGATGAAGCGGTCGCCCAATCGCCCGGCGGGAGACAACTCCTGGGTTTCGAGTGAGGCCTCACACAGAACCTCCCGCAGGCCGTTGCCGGATCGGCGGCAGGATATCCTGGCAGGCCGCGGCACCCCGGGAGGGCATTGGATCATGTCCATGAGACGCACCCGGCTAACTCCCCGCACCTGTAGGTGGGGGAACAGGATCCGGGCCGCTTCCATGAACGTCTCCACAACCATGGCAGCCGAAACCAGGGGATGCTTGATGGATTTGAAGGGCCGGTGATCGGCGATCCAAAGGTCCTTTTCAGGGGAGAAGGTCCTGTATGCCTCCAGTTCCTCCCGGCCGAGGTCCAGCGACGAGATCGTTTCTATCATGGGGAAGCTCGCGGGATGGAAGGACACGGCGCCTCCATCCAGTTCGCCGCTGGGCGAAGGACCGCTTGCATGATCGAGCAAAGAAGTCCCAACCAATGGCAACGTCCTCATGAACATCACCCAATCGTCTTCAGGCGGGGCCAAAAAGAGCTCCCGGCAAAACAACCCCGCAAGCTCGTTCACATGGATGTACCCCACGCCTTTTTGCTTCATCAGCTCTCGGACCTCCGGATCATCGGCCATGCCCGCCCCCTCCACAGGGGGAAGCATAAAGGCCTTGAACCGGGTGGCGCCGTTTTTCCGGCGGAGGGTTCGCAGCAACGCGGACATCATTCGGTTGGCCGCAGCGTAGTTGGCTTGGCCGGGATTCCCCTGGATCGCGCCCGCCGAGGAGAGGCCCACGAAAAACCTCAACCCGGCCCCTCGCGCGGCCGAGAATAGATTCCAAGCCCCGAGGACTTTGACATCCGTGACCGCCGAGAAATCATCCAGAGTCATTCGGATAAGGGGACCGTCCCGGAGCACTCCGGCGCCGTGAATGATTCCGTCAATCCTGCCATAACGGCTGACCACCTCCGCCATGGTCACGCGTACCGCCTCAGGATCGGTCACATCACAGACATGGTAACTCGCCTCGATCCCCGCGGAGCGCAAGTCCGCTAGGGTCTGAGTGATCTCCGAGGCCCTGTGGTCGAAGGCCGCCCCCTGGGAAGGCGAAGGAGCCGGGCGCGGCTCTGCGGGACCGGCCCCCTGGTCCAGGGGAGTCCGCCCCAGAAAAACCAAGCGGGGCATGAAGGGCACCAGCGCGCGGGCCAGGTGAGCGCTGATCCCGGCCGCGCCCCCGGACATGACCACAACGTCTCCAGGGCTCAGCTCCAGTTTTGACGAATCCCCAAATACCGAAGGGGCCAAGTACCCTTTTGAAGTGAATACCTCTCCAGAACGATGGATGGTTTCCACCACGGCGGATCCCCTGTCGAGCGCGCCGCGAAGCGCAACCCTAAGGTCGGTGCCGCCGTCGATTTCCAGGGTGCGGAACTGAACCGACGAGGAGTATTCTTGCGCCGCGCTCAGAAAAAGCCCAAGCATCCCTTCCGCCAGCAGCCGAGCCGGAGTTTCGGAATCCTCCCTGGATTGGATCAGCACCACGAATTTCTTGACCGGTGATTGGAGAAACGACTTCAGCAGGAGGAACATGCCCTTGAGAAGCCGCGAAACATCCTCCACGCCGTAGGCCTTCATCGCCCCGCCTTGGCCGAGGCTGATGACCATTCCGGAAAGAGGCGCCAGGCGCGCCATTGCATTGGCAGCCTTGGCGACCCCTTCATCGGTTCGGATGTCGTGCCCCTCGCCGTCGGGGCTGAAATTACCCTGTGCGAATGCCATTGGTAACGTTTCTACCCCGTAATCCAACCGGAGGATGTCCCCCGCGCTTCCGGCAATCCTGTCGTCCCTGTGGGGTGAGAGAAGAAGCACCGACTCACCAGGGCTCAATTCCACGGGAAGGGATGCCGCCGACTCCACTCTGGCGAGGTTGAAGATCAGCCGTTTTACGCTCGCCTCATCCTTGGGAGACTTGGCGGTTTCATCCGGTACCAGGCCGGGATCCACGGCCTTAGCGGCCGCCCGCGGGCCGTCGCCACCCTGCCTGACGATGACCTTGGATATCCTCTGGGCGATGTCCCTCACGGTACGGACGTCTATAAAGTCCTCCAATTCAATGGTGATGCCGAATTGGCGTTCCGCACCATCCATGATGACCGGGAGGCGGCTGGATCGTATGGAGAGATCCCTTCTGATATCCATGTCGGGCTGGATCTCGTCCCTGTTGAATCCCGTGGCATCCATGATGATTCGAACAACCCTCTCCATGAGATCTTGGCCTTCAGGCGCCTCGCCGGGGGCAGGCGAGGCTTGTCCCGGCATGGCAGGAGCTGAGCAAGGAGGCGGGGATACCGGTTTCACGGGAGGGACCAGCCAGCAGCTTTCGGGAGGCCCGGAGCCCTCAAACCTGGATTTGATAATGGCTGACAGCTCGTCTTCCCGGAATGCGGGGTCGAACTCTCGGTGGATGGCTTCCAGGATGTTGGGCTTGAGGAAGCGGCCGAAGGTATCGAACATGAATCGGTTGATTTCCCTTTGGATGATCGCTTCCAGCGGGCGGGAGGCCGCACTCCCTAGTTCCGGCAGTGGTTGCGCGGACGCCGGGACGGCCTGGTGGGATTCGGGGGCTTTTTTAGACTCAAAGAGGGAGACAAATCTTGCTTCCCTTTCAACCTTCAGATGACCTTGGACAAAAAGCCCGGCGAGCGCGGTCTTGAAGGTCAGGGCCTCCGCGGAGTGAAGGCACGTCTGGATGCATTTTGATTCAGGAAGCGTGTCGGCGATGAGATCGCTCAATACTTCGCCGGGTCCGATCTCCAAGAAAAGCCTGGCCCCGTGGTCATTCCAAAGAGACTGGACATTATTCATCCAATTGACGGTGGATTCCAGGTGATTCATCAGGATTAGCCTGATCTCATCGGGGTCTGATGGATACAATGCCATGGTGGTATTGGAGAGTACGGGAATCTTCGGGGGATGAAATGGAATGCCGGCAAGGTACGCCTCTAGCTCATCATGGATGACCTTCATGATAGGAGAGTGGAAGGCCATGCTGACGCGCAGAAAAGTAGTGCGGTGACCGACTTCCTTCAATCTTTTGCCGAAGTCCCTCACCGCTTCCGTTTTGCCGCTCAAGACGATCTGGTTGGGTGAATTGATATTGCCGATGTGGATATCATCGCGCCCCTGGATCATCTCTTTCAGCAGGCCCAAGGGGGCGTCCGTGGCCGCCATGACGCCGGGGTCGACATGCATTGCGGCGGCCTTGTCCATGCAGATGGCCCGCTTGTTCACGATTCCAAACCCGTCTTCCGGGGAATAGACCCCCGCCAGGCATAAGGCGGTCAGTTCACCCAAACTGTGGCCTGCCATGGCCACGGGGTGGATGCCGAGGGACATGAGGTAGCGACCCATGGCATGTTCCATGGCGAACATGGCAGGTTGCTGCCATCGGGTCTTTTGAAGGTTCTCCTCCTTGTCATGGAACAACAAACGCAGGAGGTCAAAGTCCGCGGCGGCCGCGGCCCGATCCATCCACTCCTTGACGACGGGAAAGGACTCGTAAAGTTCCCTTCCCATTCCTTCATATTGTGCCCCCTGTCCGGGAAACACAAAGGCCAGCGATGGAGCCGGCGTATCCTCTTGGCCGAGCAATATCCCCTGCCGCGCCAGTGACTTCAGCGCATCGCAGAAGACGCCTCCGGCTTGCGCAGGCGGGGACGCCCCCTCGATGACCCGGAGAGCTTCCTCTTCGGATGCCGCCACAACGGCCATCCGGCAGTTGCGGCCGGCCATCTCGGTACGGAAGAAGGAGACGCCCTCGAAGGTGGGAAGGGAGGCCCCCTTCTCTCCATTGGGACCGGAGCCCCCGGCCATGGACACCAGGACCGTATCCACTTCATCCATGGCCTGCTCAACTTGGACAACGTAGTTGGAACCCCCGAATCCGAAAGAGTTGACCTGAAGCCTTCTGGGCCGGCTGCCCCTGGCTTTCCAATCAAGCGGCTCGGGAGCGATGAGTAGACCGGACCCTTTCAAATCGATTTCCGGGTCTGGATGCCGATAATTCAGGGTGGCAGGCAAAACCCCTGCCTTCATAGCCATGACTCCTCGGATGAGGCTGTTGATGCCCGAGGCGCCCAGGGTGTGTCCGATCTGGGATTTGAACGAGGTTATCACCGTGCGACCCGTAGATTTAAAGAACGCCTTCAGGGCGCGGACCTCCTCCACGTCCCCCTGACGGGTGCTCGTGGCATGGCATTCCACCAAATCCACGGCATCGGGCCCATAGGGCACTCCTCTGAAAGAGGCGCCGATGGCCACCTCTTGCGTGGCGCTGGCAGACTCCACCATGCTTAGATGATTGTTGCATGCGCCCATGCCGGTCACGAAGGCGTGGACTAGGCCACCCCTCGCGCGGGCCAAGCCTTCCCGTTCGATGACGATCATTCCCCCGCCTTCGCCGAGTACCATCCCATCCCTTTCCGCGTCGAAGGGGCGGGAGGTTTCGTGGGCGGGCCTTTCTCGTCCGGAGAGCCCGTAAAGCGCCCCCAGAGCGGAGAATTCCAGAAAATGCATGTGGGTGAGTTTTTCCTCGCCCCCTCCGACGATGGCTGCATCGATGATTCCGCTTTGGATCATCTGGATGGCGCAATGCAGTGCCACCAGCGAGGAGGCGCAGGCTGCCGAGACGGCATAGCTGGGCCCCATGAACCCATACCGGTTGCAGATGAATCCGGCGGCCGCGCAGTTGATCCTGCCCAGAAGCGTGGTGTCGTCAGGGGCCATTCGGCCGGACTTGATCTCCTGTTCGATGGCGTTCTGCTGCCCAGGTGTCAGGTCGATTGCCCTTTTGACGCTGGCGAGGATGTCGTGAACGTAGCCCCTGATGGTGATATCGGTGAGGGTCCCCGCCGTTTCACCCGAGTTCTGGGAAATGAGGACCGCGATTCGTTGGCGGTCAATATCCGACTCCAGAATACCCGACGCCCGGATGGCCCTGTCCGCCAACCACATGGTGGTCCTTGTGGCCCCGGTCATGGTCCGGAAATCATGGGGAGGGATCCCGAGTTCGCTCCGGGAGGGATCAAAGTCCAGGAAGGCGCCGACCTTGCAGTAAGTCTTGTCCGGGACCTGCGGCCGTGGGTTAAAAAAAAGTGCTGCGTCCCACCGCGAAGGAGGAACCAAGGTGATTCCGCTCTTCATGGCCAGGCTTGCATCCCAGACTTCCTCCGGACTCTTGCCCAGGGCGTTGAGTATGCTCATCCCGGTGATGGCAATCCTGTCATGTTCGTTTTGGCGGGATGCGATGCGCTTCATTCCACGGCCGACCCCGCAGGGTGATATGCCGGCAGGCTCGCTGATCGAATCCACGAAAGGCTGGTGCAGCAATAGTGGGCCGCCCGCCAACTCGCGGTGCAATGAATCCAGCGTCTGGACTTCAGGAATGAGACCGGCGCAAGCCCCACTCATGAATTGCCCGCGTTCGAGGCAGGCCCGCTCATCAAGGGGCGATTCGCCCGGCCTGTTCATGCCTCGGGCGGCAGCGAAGAGGCTTCCCGCAGCCATTTTTTCCATTTTCGCCCTGAAAGATGTCTCGTCATGATGACCTGCCGCAAACTCCCGTTCCAGGGACAATATCGCTTCCACCCTCGGGGTCTTTAATGAGCGCACCCTAAGTTCCGTGCCTTGACCTGAAACCACTGTTCCCCCAAAAGGCGATTTCAGAATCATTCGCTGATAAAGCTCCGTCAAGGCGCCCGTTTCAACGATCTCCCTGGTAGCCAAATAGGCGGTGCCCATTTGGATGGCATCGGCTCCGAGCATGGCGGCCATGAACGCGGACTCACGAGTAAAGATGCCCCCGGCAAGGATCACGTGACAGCCTTGAAACAGGGCCGGCGCACGTCTTTTTAGAACCAACAACCTTTGAGCGAGGGTGAGCGTGCTGTGGCGCCCCACGTGTCCGCCGGCTTCATACCCCTCGCAGACGACGTATCGGACCCCGGCCTCAAGGGCGATTTTTAGCAGTGCCATGTCCGGAGCGATATAAATGACATTAATGCCACATTCTATAAGTTCCCTTATGGGAGAGAGATCGCCTCCCGCGATCACCGCAAAACGTGGTTTGTGTTTCTTTATCCAGGCCAGATGCATTTCCCTTAAAGGGTTTTCCATCAAGGAGACGACATTCACCGCGTAAGGACGCTCCCCCATGATTTCCTGCAGGTGTCCCAGCCGCTGTTCCAGGGCATCCGCGTCCATCAGTCCGAGGGCAATGGTGGGTAGTCCGCCGGCATCAGCGACCTTAAGGGCAAACTCCGGGACATCCGTGATCCAAGACATGGCCCCTTGGATAAATGGGTATCGGATTCCCATCTCCCTGGCCGTTGGACTGTCCATAAAACAATTTCTCTTGGCCTCGGCGAGGTTGCATAGGTTTTTAATCTCGCCCATGAAGGCTTTCACGGCCTCCTCGCTTCCAGCCCCAAAGCGCTCGACGAAAGACGCGGCAAAGGCAGCCTCCACGCCCAGAGGAATCACCTCGCCCCTAGCGAAATGGCTCTTGAGAGGGTGGACCGCGCTGGCTTGCACGTGGTTAACGAAAGACCGCCGGCTTTCCTCCTGGATTTTCGCTCCGCACAGCGAGTCCTCTAATCTTTTTATTTCCTTGAATGCAAGCGAATTACCCTTGTTAAAAAGGCGACAGGGGGCCTGCAAGTCCAAGCCAACCAAATCGGTGGAGTTCAATCGGAGTTCGGAAAGCTGCCGGCGCTGAAAATCATCAATGGCAACCAAATCAGTCAGCCAATGGACGCTCTCGAAAACAATACCGGTTACCCCGGTCGACAAAAAAGCCGCTGCCGCCTCAGGGGTGGATACGCCTCCCCATATGAGAATATCCAGCGTCCTTGAGGAGGTGCGCAGCATTTGTTTGACCATCGAGTACAGGCACGTCGTGGTTTCACCGCTCACGAATCCAGAGGCCTCGCATCCTTTCAGGACGATGCGCCCAAGGTCGGCGCCATCCTTGCGAGCCGCCTCCAGGATTTCCATGTCTCTGATGATTGGAAAGCAACAGTGGGTTTGAGAAATTTCCTTCAGCTTCTCTAGATAGCCGGAAACCTCTCCCTGGGAAAGCCGAGGGGCGCATTCTATCCAAATATTTTGGACGCCGGTTTCCGCCAGCAACCGTCCCAAAGATGGGTCAATAAAAGCATGGGCGGATATCTTGATGTCCCTAATGTGTCCAACTTGGTCATTTTTTAATAACGAATAATGAAGCTCATCCGCCGTCATCCCGGAAAATTCGAAGATAGCCCTGCTGCCGGTTCTCCGAGCCATTTGGATCAAAAATGGGGAGATATCATCAGGCTGCCAAACAAAGCCTATGGTAGCTTTATGTTGCTCCGCCAACATATTATAGCCCTTCGCCCTGTCGCAACATGATCAATTTAAATCGTTACAAACTTTTTCTAAACACGCGATATTTATTGTACTTGTTTGCGCCGGCTTCCTCAATTAATGAGTTGATGGACTCATTGTCCTCCAATGTCCAGCCTAGCTCCATATAGTGATATTTTCGCTTTTCCCTCACAACCTCATAAATATGGTGAAAGGCCAACATGGGTAGGCCCAGTTGCCGGTACTTTTCCTTGATTCCGAACATCAACAAACGCAGTCCGTTAATCTCGCGGCGATACAGCATAAACTTCAACAACCCCATTATCCCTATCCGTCCATTGAGACGCTTGAGCAATGGGTTGATGTCAGGAAATACCAAGCAGAATGCTGCTGGTTCGTCCTCATAATAAATAAAGAAAGCCAAGTCAGGATCCGCGAAATTCTTTACGTTGTTTTGAATGTCTCGCATCTCATTATCACTCAAGGGAACGAAACCCCAGTTATCAGACCAGGCGTCGTTATAAATTTCCCTGATTAGTGCAAACTCAGAGTCCGCATCCTTGGGGCTGACGTGCCTGATCTGGACCCCCTTTTTTTGGGCGATCCGTTCGGCGAGACGATTCATCCAATCGGGAAGTTGGTAAGCGCCTTCTATTCGAAAAGTCAGCAGGTCTTTTTCTTTGGTGAAGCCGCAAGATTCGATCAGCTTCAAATAGTACGGCAGGTTGTAAGTCATCATCATGGCTGGCGGATAGTTGAATCCTTCAACCAGCAATCCCACCTCGTAATTGGTCGACGGGCTGAGTGGCCCCCTGATGAAGGTCATCCCTTTGCGGCGAACCCACGTCTCCACGGAAGAAAAAAGTGCGGCCGCCGCCTCCTGGTCGTCGGCGCATTCAAAGAATCCCCAACTGCCCATTTTTTCGTTGCGGAACCGATTATAATGGCCGTCTATGATGCCCGCGATCCTTCCCACTGTCTCCGAACCATATCGCGCCAGAAAGAGGATGCGCTCGGAAAACTCCCAAAAGGGGTGTCTGCGGTGGTCAAGAACCCTACGGACCTCTTTTTTGAGGGGAGGAACCCATTGAGGGCACTCGGAATATATCTTCCAGGGCAGGTCAATGAAGTCCCTGACCTCCGATCCTCCTTCCACAGTAACAACTTTCAAGCCAGCCATGATCGGCCCCTTCGAGTTGTCGCAAATACTGAAAATGCTATATCTATTATCATATTTTATATTCTGCTAGTCTATAGGCTTTGCCTCATGGGAAGCAGACGACACGGGGCGCACACTAGCGCCGCCGCCCCAGCAGTGCCAGCAGCAACCCGGCCACTGCAGCAGCCGCCCCACCCACCAAATAAGCCATAGTGTTGTCGGTGTAGCGCCCGGTGAAAGTCTTGGAGGCTGAATCCACCAAGGAATCGGTGGCGGTAAAGCCATAGACGAGCAAAATCACTCCCACCACCAAAAGTACGATGCCCGATATTTTCCAAAGATTCATGTGGTAGCCTCCGCCTAAAAGTAGAGATCATGTCAACTTGCGGTGGCCTCGCTCCTTATCAAATACGGCCCAATAAAAAGAGCACTATCACGACCAGAAGGATCAGTCCCAGGATGGAGCTTGGATAATATCCCCACCCCCTGCTGTGCGGCCAGGAAGGGAATGAACCCACGACAAAAAGGATCAATACAATTACCAGGATTGTTCCTAACATCCCCATCTCTCCTTTGCGCACACTCTGGAAGTTTTAAAGCCGTTTAGCGCCCCGGATATGCCTGCAAACCCACCGGATTCACCCAATTATTTTACGATCAAATCGTTTTTCACCGATACGACACCCTCGACGCTACGGGCCACTTCCCCTGCCTTTCTGACGCTCTCTGGGGAATTAACAAAACCGCTTAACTGAACCTCTCCCTTGTAAGACTCGACGCTGATTTGCATCGTTTTCAGCATCGGATCGTTAAAGATTGCAGCCTTTACCTTGGTTGTGATGGCGGAGTTGTCGACATACTGTCCGGTGCTTTCGCTGGTTTGCGTGGCAGCGCACCCCAGGAATACTGTCATCAACCCTATGATAACCAGTAACCCCAAACTCTTTTGCAGCTTTCTCATGACTTTTTCCTTCGTTGTTAAGTTGATCCTAGTTAGTTGCCCAAGTGCGCTTTCCTGCCACCCGACATATTGCTTTCTGCAGGTCCTCGGCGCAGATGCCGGGGACAAGCTTGCTTGCAGGCCTAGAGCCGGCTAGCCGCTGGGGGTCGTGGCCGCAAAAATATTGGTGAAGCGCTGGGCCACCCAGCCGAACTGGCCATTGGGGGCCTGCACGTAGAGCCATCCAGATGACTGACCGTAAATGGCCAGGTTGACGCCCTGAGGCACAGCGGTCATCACGGGATAGTTGCGGCCGGGGCCGGAACGAACGTTTAGCAGGGGAGATGTCACCACCGCCGTGCCCTGGGACTCGGATGGGGCCACGATCTGCGCTGGCGGGGAATTGACCACCGCCCCGGCCGGCGCATCCACCACCACGTAACCATTGGGCGCTGGTCGGTAGAAGATGCCGGCTAAGGTGTAGTAGGTCAGGCCCGCCACCACTAGGGTGGCGAAGCCAAGGGGCAGCCCCCCCCGGATGAACATCCCGCGAGGCGGCCGGGACACTACGTAACCATGGCCGGAGGGCCGGTAGTAGACCCCGCCGTGCCCATAGTAGCGCGTGCCTTGGTAGGCATACTCCTGGTGGCTCCTGGGCAAGCGTGGAACCACCTGGCTGTTGTGGCCTCGTCCGTAAACATACTCCTGGTGGCCCTTGGGCAGGCGTGGAGCCACCTGGGGGTTGTGACCTTGGCCAGGCTTGGTTTCGTGACCCCGGCCAGGCTTGGATTCGTGACCCCGGCCAGGCTTGGATTCGTGACCCCGGTCAGGCTTGGAATCTTCACCCCGGTCAGATTGGGAGTCCCGGGCCAGGGCTACCTGAGGCAAGACCAGAACGCCAGCTAAGACCAGGCAACCCAACCTGCCCGCCCAGCGCGATATTCTAGTTCGCTTACTAGGCAACATATCTCAATCCCTTTCTGGGCTTGTTCCCAACGCGGATACGGGCTCCAAGTCCCTCAAGCGTGACCGCCGCGCTATTTCCCCGCTACCTTTTGGATTTCGCCGACCTTCTGCTGAATTTTGCCGGCCCTCTTTTCGTCCTTGCCGGCGCCTTCCAATTCAGCACTCATGCTGGCTTTACCAGCGAGTTCCTTGATCCCGCCTTTTACTTTGTGAAGCGTGCCTTCCGCCTGATTCTTGGTGCTGGATTTCATGGCATTCCTCCTCGGAAAGATTGTTACTCCCAGGCCGTACCTGGCAAAAAGGGCCTATTGCCCTTACTTAATTAAGTATGAACTGGGGCTAAAAATAATGAGAGGTGGTTAGCTGGCGGTATATCGGCGGGTAAAAACCACCATCAGGCGAATTCACGCAGGCGGGTGGCCAGACTGGTGTCGGTATCGGTTATCCCAAGCTTTCGGCGTATGTTTCTGCGGTGGAAACTCACGGTGTCAGGGGAGAGGTTAAGGGTTTCGGCGATTTCTTTGCTGCTCTGGCCTCGGTTAATCAGGCTGGCAACCTGTATTTCCCTGGCAGTCAATCCCAGGTTTGGGGAACCCAGCTTCTGGGCAAAAGACGAGGTGATCTGCTCCAGGTGATAGATTGCCGCCTCTATCCCCTGGCGTTGGACTGGTTCCAAACGTGTCATTAAAACATCCGTCAGGAAGGGTAGCAGCAGTTTGTCAACCTGCTGCAAAATATTGCCCTCCATGGCCTCCCGGTTTTCTTCACTTCGGCGAAGCAATACCCCCACGGCAATGCCGGACTGTTCCAACTCCTTGGCCTTCAACTCCAACTCTGTTTTTTTAGACTCCAGATCTGCTTTATGCTGGCTTAGCTCCCGGACCATCTGTTCACGCTGTTTGATTTCCTCTCGCAACGCTTGGTTGGTCTCAATCAACTCTGACGTACGAATGCGAACCTCTTCCTCCAGCCTTTCATTGGCCCTGCGAAGTTCACTTTCGGCAGCTTTGAGTCGGCTTATATCCACGAGCACAATGCGCAATCCTAGGGCGCCATCCTCAAAGCCCAGCGGGGAGCTTTCCATCTGGGCATGGAATTGGGTCCCGTCCTTTTTCACCAAGTTTATTTCAATATTTTGTTTGGTGCCGGTCTCGGCCTCTGACTTCAAATGGTTCAGCAAAATGCGGTGATGCTCGCGGCTCACGAAGAGATAGAAGCTTTGGCCTACCAGGTGGGCGCGCGGCAGGGAAAGCATGCTGGCTATGGTCAGGTTGGCCCGGCGGATTATTCCCTTTTTATCAACGGTCAGGTATCCCACCGGGGCCTGGTCATACAGATCGAAATACTGATCCCTGGCGCCCTCCAGTTCCGCATGAGTATGGCGCAACTCCTCGTTTTGCATCTCTAATTCTATTTGGTGGACTCGCAACTCATGGAGAATAGTGGGGAAATTCTCCGGCCGCAGCTCGGAGTCGTCAGGAGGGCTTACGCCCAAGCGTTCTTCAGCCCGCCTGCGCATTTGCCGGCTTTCGGTCGGGTTACGGGGATTTTTCATTGTTGGCTCCGAACCGGTTCTTTCATTTGCTGCCTGCCACTAATTACCATTATGCTTGGAAGTGGCCGCCCAAGTCATGGAATATTTTCACATATGTTGTAAAGGGCTCTGGGCCAAACCCGTCAATGAAATGGACCAGAATTCGGGTGAAGGTCAACCCAAACTTATTTTCAAAGGCAACCCTGCGGCACTTTCCATGACGATGAACACTGCTTGTTATGTGTGCGGCGAGGTCTGAGTCCTCACAGCCAAGACCTCCGGTAGCCGAGTTGCGATTGCCGTGCAATGATCTTTAGATGCTTGGATTTTATCGCTATGATTGGCCCGCTGGTTGTTTTTACCTGCCAAAAAACCACTGAATAACCACCTTTCAATTGTTCTAGCCGTAGAGTACTTTTTAGTATGTTGGTATTGTTGGTAAATGTCAGTATAGCGAGCTTTCCATTCAACCCTTCAGCAGGGAATCCCTGCGAAGTTTCCTGATGCGAGAATAGCCACCCAAGACGCGAGAGTGACGAGTCCACTGGATAACACAACCTGTATATAGCGTGTGTGTTGACAAGGTGTTCCTACATTTTCCTCTGACAACAACCGCGCCTACATGACTATAAACAATGCCTGCCCTGGCAAGGAGCACATTCAAGAAACTGACTCATTAATGAGTCAGGGTTGGAAAAGGAGATGCCACCGATGTCGGACCAAATTCCTAAAGATAAGCAAAAGTACGAATCGCCGATCCTTGTACCCCTAGGGGAGATGGCCAAAGGGTCTGGAGTGTGTGCAACGGGAAGTTCGGTTGTCTCCGTGATCTGTAGTGCGGGCGCGGCTGACTCCGGCGCGGACTGTGCTGCGGGCGCCAGTGACGGAAGCGGAACAACCGATTGCACGGCGGGTAGTACTGCGACACAGGACTGCACCGCGGGGCCCACGGCACTTAGGGATTGCACGGCCGGCACTGCGGCGGTCCGGGCCTGCACGGGCGGCACCTCTGCGCTAAGTGCTTGTACGGCCGGCACTGCCAACTAGCGGATAACAGATAGCATGGTCGAAAGTAGGTGAAAGAAACCGCGATCAGGCTTGTCTGACGTTCTAAAGCAATTTCCTGCCTGAATGGTTTCATGGCGAAAGTTGCATTTAGATTAAGAGGTGGTCGTTCCGAAACAATCCCTCAAGATGGACGGGCCTCATCCTTTTGGCGTGATGCGAGGCGACATGGTTGTCACTCGTGCCATCAATGCTATTGCTGAGGGATGTGCTACATGAAACAAACCGACAGACCGATTGCCAATCCCATCGTTGTGCTCCGCGAGGAGTTCGATGACTGGGCCGTACTCTTCAATGCCGATACTGCCGCTGCCGTGGGAACCAATCCTGTGGGTGTAGCAGTATGGAAACTCATGGATGGCAAAAGAGACATCGAAGGTATCGTGTCGGAGATCAAGAACAGCTTTGAAGACACTCCGGACGCCTCTGGCGAGGAGATCGCCGCCTTTGTTGGCATCCTGGCTGAAAACGGTTTTGTGGGGATGGAACAGGACAGTAACTAACTGATGTATGAGGCATTTAAGGAAAAGGAAAAGGTAGAACCAACGACGCCAAGGTTTATGCGCACCCCGCGTAGCCTCACCATAGAAATTACCTCGCGCTGCAACCTTCGCTGCCGCTACTGCTACTTCTTCAACAACCCAGAAGTGGTTTATCGCGATCTCCCTACCGACGAATGGCTCACCTTTTTCGATGAATTGGGGTCGCTGGGGGTGATGACGCTCACCCTGGCAGGGGGAGAGCCGTTTATCCGAGAGGACCTACCCGTACTTCTGGAGGGTATCGTCCGTAACCGGATGCGCTTCGCCTTCCTGTCCAATGGCACCCTGATTGACGATGAGATCGCCGCTTTCATCGCCGGCACTGGTCGTTGCGAGCATGTCCAGGTGTCGGTGGATGGCTCTAGCGCGCAAGCACATGACTCCTGTCGCGGGGAAGGCTCTTTTGAGAAAGCACTTCGCGGTATCCGCACCCTGCAACGCCATCGGATCGGCGTGACCGTGCGGGTCACCATTCATCAACATAACGTGCATGATTTGGAGAACATCGCACGTTTTCTTCTGGATGATCTGGGTCTTCCGGATTTCAGCACCAACTCTGCCGGCTACATGGGCACATGCTGCGTGAACGCCGATGAAGTGCTGCTGAACGTAGAGGAACGAAAAGCGGCCATGGCGACCTTGCTGCGCCTCACGGAAAAATACCCTGGACGCATCTCATCGAGCGCCGGCCCATTGACGGATGGGCGCATGTGGCGCCGGATGGAAGAGGCGCGGGCACAGGGCAAGCCGGCCTTTCACAATGGTGGCCGCCTCACCGGATGCGGCTGCCCGAGCAACAAGATCTCCGTGCGCGCTGATGGCGCAATCGTTCCCTGCAACATGTTGGCCCATATGGAACTAGGGCGCATCAACCATGATTCGCTGGCAGAGGTATGGCAAAACAGCCCGGACCTGAACCAGCTGCGTACCCGCCATAACATCTCGTTGGCCGAGTTTGAGTTCTGCGCCGGTTGTTCATACATCCCCTATTGCACAGGCAACTGTCCGGGATTGGCTTACACCTTGACGGGCCAGGTAGACCACCCCAGTCCAGATGCATGCATGCGACGTTTTCTCGAGGAAGGCGGCGCCATCCTATGAGCGGTATGAAACAGCAAGATGCGCAACCGGCCGCGATGCGTACGATCAACACCTTATATTTCTACTTGACCGAAGGGTGCAACCTGGCATGCCGCCATTGTTGGATGGGACCCAGGTTTGAAACCAAGGACAGCCATCATGCCACTCTGCCGGTTGAGTTGTTCGAAACGGCCATCCGCGAAGCCAAACCGCTGGGCCTGAGTGGCGTAAAACTCACCGGCGGCGAGCCGTTGTTACATCCGCACTTCAATACGCTGCTGGAGATTGTTCGGCGTGAAGATTTAAGGCTGACAGTAGAGACCAATGGCCTGCTGTGCACGCCGGAGATTTCCGCCGAGAT
>JAHIND010000020.1 GCA_018896025.1 Pseudomonadota bacterium | reverse complement strand
GGGCTCGACTATAAAACGTGGTCCTGGCATTCTGATGTGGGTTGTTCACGGGAACCTCCAAAGCAAAGACGGTTGATGTCGCAATCACCAGTCTCTACTTCTGGAATCCTGTGAACAACCTCTTTAGCAGCTACACCTAGCCCTCCCTGGCTGTGCCGGGCTTAGATACAAACCATCATGAAAAGAGCTGCCTAAAACTGGTAGCCCAGGCTTATGATAAAGCGGGTGTCGGTCTTGCTCTTGCCCGGCTCCGGCTGGTTGTCGTAGTCGATGTTGTAGGCCGCGGTGAGCACGAAGCCCAGGACCGTGGGGAAGTTCAGGCCCTGGCGGGCGGACCAGATCCAGTTGTCCACGTTGTCCACGGCCATGAAGCCTTCCTGGCGGTGGTAGAACTGCACCGAGCGGGAGAAGAACCAGCGGTCGTAGCTGATCTTCCAGCGCATGGCGTACCAGTCCTCGGAGACCCCGGCGGTGTCTTCCTGATACACGTAGTTGGGGCCCAACTCAAAGCTCAAGTTGGTCAGCCTGCTCCGCCAGACCTGATAGCCCATGCCCACACCAGCCATGCTCTGGTACTCGATGTTCTTGAAGGTGTCCTGGGAGCCCCTGAGGTTGGCCAGCCAGTACCACTTTTCGCTGACAAAGCGGTTGTACTCCACGTAGCCCAGGGTGTTGTCGCTGGTGTCCTTGCCCTTGCTCTCGGCCCGGTGAATCTCGAACCCGCCGATGGCCCGGTTGATGGTGTTCCAGGTGGTCACCACCCGGCCCTCGGTGTCCACGGCCATCTTGTTGGTGTTGCCCCGGCTGACGTCCACTCCCAGGTTGACCTGGCCGTTTATCTTGAAGGGCTCCAGGTCTTCGGGGTTGATGGCCGCCACCTGGTTGAGGGGCAGGGCCTTGCCGCCCTCCAGCTTGATCTGGCCCGGCCCGGCCTCCTGGGCCTTGCCGGTGATCTTCTGGCCCTCGGAGGTTTCCACGGTCAGTGGCTCGTCGGTGACCAGCCGCTCCACCTCGCTCCACTTAATTTTCAGCTTGCCGGCGTAGCTGGTGGTGAAGCACAGCTTACCCGCACCCATCTCCACCACCTTGCCGGTGAGGCGGTCGCCGCCCTTCAAGTAGAGCACGTCCGCCGAGGCGGGGGCGGGCAGCAGGGTCATCGCGCTGAGCAGGAACAAAGCCAGGACCAGGGCTCCGGTCCTGGCCATACAGCTCATTCGGACACCCCCTGGGAGGAATTGCCGGAACCAGCGGTTGGGTACAGGTGCACGTCGCGTTGAGGGTAGGGGATGTTGATGCCTTGTTCGTCAAAGGTGATTTTGATCTTCTCGGTGAGGTCGCACTTGACCGCCCACCAATCGGTATTTTTGGTCCAGGGTCGCACGCCGATATCCACGCTGGAGTCTCCCAGGTTGAGAACGATGATGGACGGCTTGGGCTCCTTTAGAACGCGAGGGTCTTCCTCCACCAAACGTTGCAGGATGTCCTTGGCCTTTTTGATGTCGTCGTTGTAGCCGATGCCGATCACCAGGTCCACCCGCCGTGTCTTGGCGGCGGTGAAGTTGATGAGCTTGTCGTTGAAGGCCTTGGTGTTGGGCATGATGGCCAGCTTGCCGTCCACCATCCTGAGCTTGGTCACCATGATGGTGATCTCTTCCACCTTGCCCAGGATGCCGCCCATCTCCACCATCTCCCCCAGGCGGAAAGGCCGGAAGATGAGGATGAGCACCCCGGCGGCCAGGTTGGAGAGGTTGGATTGCAGCGACAGGCCCACGGCCAGGGCGGCGGCGCCCATCATGGCGATGAGCGAACTGGTCTGGAAGCCCAGGCGGGACAGGGCGGCGATGACCACCAGCATGATCAGCACGAACTGAAGCATGTTGCCGCCGAAGCTCACCAGGGTTTCGTCTATCTTGGCTCGCCGCAGCACCTTGCGGAAAATTTTGGTGAAGGCCTTGGCCGCCAATATGCCCAGGGCCATAATGGCGATGGCGCCCACGACCTGCATGCCGTAATGGGCCAGCCATAGCTTCGTTTGTTCCAGAATCGACTCCACGGGGCTCTCCAAAATTTAAATTCACGGACGCGCGTCCAAGCAATCGCTCGGCGCGCCGAGCATTGCTAGGCAGTTTAGTATAAGGCTGGCGAAGTACCAAGCATTATGGGCCAAAAAATGATCAGGCCCCGTTTAGCCTAGCGAAATACGCGCTTCCGGCGGCGCAGGCGGCGCGAGATCCGGGCCCCGTTGGGCCTCTTGGGCGGAATGGGGTTGGGGGGAGTCGTGGGGGTTATGCTGTTGCTCAGGTGGCGGGAGACCAGGCGGGCGATCAAGACCGCCAAGAAAAGCTGGCCCGCCGAAGCCTCCAGGCCCGACAGGATTTGGGCGGTGGCCCCACGGGGCAGGATGTCGCCGAAGCCCACGGTGGTGATGGTGGACAGGCTGTAATACAGGGCCCGCAGATGAACCACTTCCGAGGAGGCGGACAATTCCCCAAATGAGGGGTGGAAGCTGTTGGGGTTGAAATAGCTGAGCACTTTGTAGGCTTCGGTCCAGGTGATGGCCAACAGGAAAAAGGCGGCCACTCCCGAGAAGATGGTGTCCAGGCGAACCTGGCGGGCCTGGAACAGGTAGATCATCACCATCACCGTCCATCCGGCGGTTACCACCAGGGCCGCCAGGGTGGTTATGAGCTGCTCCATGGCGCGCCAGGAATCAGGCGTGGGCAAAAAGGCCACCACCAACCCCGCGCACATGACCACCAGCAGGACCCTGAGCACCACCAAATAGAAGGGGTAGCGCACCAGAAAATCCGAGGTGAGGGGGCGGGTGGCCACATGGAACACCACCACGAAGCCCATGATGATCAAAAGCCCGCTGGGATGGACGTGGCCTCCGAACAAGGACAGGGCCAGGGCGGCGTAAAGGAAGTACAGCGACAAGCGCCGTGACAGGGAAATGCGGCTGGGGGGCAGCCAAGGACCCTGGGTGTCCAGACCGACTTGTTGGGCCCCTTCACTCATCTTCATCTCCTCCAAAGTACGATGACTACGGACCAATTATAAGGCTTTTGCCTTTAGGGCGGCGGCAATATCGCCGGGTGGGGAGTTTTGCCCGTCCCTCCGGCTTCGTGCTAGAGTGTGGCCGCTTTGCTATTCACGGAGAACGCCCATGCCCACGCCTCTTTTAGTGCAGGCCATGCGCCTGCCATTTCTCACCGGTTCCTTGGTGCCGGCCCTGGTGGTCGCCGCCTGGTGGTGGGGCCGGGGTCTCATGCCCTGGGATCTGCTCTTGCTCACCCTGGCCGGGGTGGGGTGCCTGCAAAGCGGGGCCAACCTGATCAACGATTTCTACGACGCGGTGGGCAGCGACCCCCTCAACCGCCACGCCACCATGTTTTCCGGCGGCAGCCGGGTGATCCAGGACGGCCGCATGAGCCGCCGGGCGGTGGGGGTGCTGGCGGTGGGGTTTTTCGTGGCTGCCGGGGCCTGCGGGGGCATGGTGGCGGCCATGGACCGGCCCTGGGCCTTGGCCGTAGGCGCGGCGGGCCTGGCCGGGGGCTGGCTCTACTCCGCCGGGCCCTTGGCCCTGATGTCCCTGGGCCTGGGCGAGCTGTGCATTTTCATTCTCTTCGGCCCGCTGCTCACCTGGGGGGTGGGCTACGTCTTGGGCGGGGAGTTCTGGGCCGTGGCCTGGTGGCTGGGCCTGCCCCAGGCCTGGCAGATCACCGCGGTGCTGTGGATAAACCAGTTTCCGGACATGGTCGCCGACGCGGCCGCGTCCAAAAACAACCTGGTGGTGCGCCTGGGCCTGGCCCGCTCCAGGGTGCTCTACGCCGCCATGATGCTGGCTCCCTTCCCCTCCCTGGCCTGGCTGGTGCACAGCTGGGGCCTCACCCCCTGGCTGTACCTGGCCCTGGGCGCGGCCATACCTACCCTGCGGGCGGTGGCCATCAACTGGAAAAGCTACGACGACCCCGCCGCCCTGGTGCCAGCCCAGGCCCTGACCATCATCAGCCACCTGAGCACCGGCCTGCTAATGGCGTTGGGACTGCTCATTGGAGCTTGGCTGGGTTAGCGGGCGGCTTCGCCAAGCGGCCGGGGGCTGCGTTGTCGGCGGCGCTCAAGCCTCGACGTAGCGTTTGCTACGCCTCCGGCTTTCGCTTGCCGAACGCCTTGCCCGCGACCCCCTGGCTGTGCCGCGAGAGAGGGGAGGGCGGGGATGAACCCCGCCTCTACATCGTTTATCTAAAGATGGCGTAGGTTGGGTAGAGCTAAGCGAAACCCAACAATTCCTTAGTCGTCTCTCAAAAAGCCACCCAATATGCTTCCCTCGCCCTTTTGCTTGCCCCCGCCTTGGGGCGCGGCGGCCCAGATGCGCCCGGCCAGGCGGCTGAAGGGCAGGCTCTGCAACCACACGTGGCCCGGCCCGGTGAGGTTGGCCAGGAACAGGCCCTCGCCCCCGAAGAAGGCGGTTTTGATGCCCCCGGCCAGCTGCACGTCGTAGCGCACCGAGGGGCTCAGGGCCACCAGGCAGCCGGTGTCCACCCGGATGCTTTGCCCAGCATTGAGCTGCATCTCCACCACCGTGCCTCCGGCGTGCACAAAGGCCAGGCCGTCGCCCACCAGGCGCTGCATGATGAAGCCCTCACCGCCGAACAGTCCCACCCCGATCTTTTTCTGGAAGGCGATCTCCAGAGCCACCCCCCGGGCGGCGCAGAGGAAGGCGTCCTTTTGGCATATCAACTCGCCGCCCAACTCGCCCAGGTGCATGGGCAGGATCTTGCCGGGGTAGGGGGCGGCAAAGGCCACCCGCGCCTTACCCGTGGGGCCGCTATGAGTGAACACGGTCATGAACAGGCTTTCGCCGGTTAAGAGGCGCTTGCCCGCCCCCATCAGCGAGCCCAGCAGCCCGCCACCGCCGTTCTGGCCCCGGCGGCCGTCGCCGAATATGGTCTCCATGGTGATGGCTTGGTGCATGTAGAGCATGGCTCCGGCTTCGGCCACCGCGCTTTCGCCGGGGTCCAGCTCGATCTCCACGTACTGCATCTCGGTGCCTTCGATCACGTAGTCGATCTCGTCGGCCAGGGCCCGCGCCGGGGGAGGGGGCGGCGGCGCGGCCTGGGGGCTGAACACCCCGGCCAACTCGCCCACCGCCTTGATGGGCGTCCACTCGTTGAAGCCCTGGCCGTAGACCAGGGTGTCCGGACCGATGCGCCCATCGGCGGCCAGGGAGCGCAACTTGTCCTGCCCGTAGGGGCCGGCCGGTTGGCCGCCCAGGGCCACGTACCATTGCTGATTGGGAATATCCATAAACCCACTCCAAATAGGTGTATAGGCGAACTACGCGACGATATAGGATAATACGACCATATCCACCGCAAAGCGTACGGTTATGGGCATTGACTTTACTATAAAAATGAAATACACAAAATAACTAGGACTTCCAAGGACCCTGCCAATTTTCACTGCTTCAGGAGTACGCCATGGCCACCGCCAAGCTGAGGCTCAATGGCAATGAGGTGGAATTCACCCCCGGCGACACCATTTTACAGGTCGCCTGGCGCAACGGGGTGAAGGTTCCCACCTTATGCTATCTCAAGGACTGCACCCCCACCGGCGCTTGCCGCATGTGCCTGGTGGAGGTAACCGGGGCGCGCACCCTGGTGGCCTCCTGCGCCATGCCCGCCGCCCAGGGAATGGAGGTGTTCACCGACACCGAAAAGGTGCACCGGGCCCGGCGGCTGGCCATCGAGCTCTTGCTCAGCAGCGGCGAGCACAACTGCCTGCTGTGCGAGGCCAACGGCGAATGCAAGCTCCAGGAGTACGCCTACGAGTACGGGGTTTCGGCTGGGCGCTTCGAGGGCACCGCCAAGCACTATCCCATCGAGGACAGCAACCCGCTTATCATCAGGGACTTCAGCAAGTGCATCCTCTGCGGGCGCTGCGTGCAGGCCTGCAACGAGGTGCAGGTGAACCGGGCCATCGGCTTCGGCTACCGGGGGGCGGAGGCCAAAATCATCACCACCGGCGACCGGCCCTACGACCAGAGCGACTGCGTGTTCTGCGGCCAGTGCGTGCAGGTGTGCCCCACCGGGGCCCTGACCGAGAAAAAGGCCAAAGGCCTGGGCCGCCCCTGGGAGACCAAGAAAATCCGCACCACCTGCCCCTACTGCGGGGTGGGCTGTCAGATGTGGCTGCACGTAAAGGGCAACCGCATCATCAAGGTGACCGCCGTGGAGGAGGCCCAGCCCAACCGGGGCCGTCTGTGCGTGAAAGGCCGCTTCGGCTACGACTTCATCCACAGCCCCGAGCGCCTCACCACGCCTCTGATCAAAGAGAACGGCGAGTTCCGCGAGGCCTCCTGGGACGAGGCCCTGGACCTGGTGGCCAATCGCTTCATGGAGATAAAGGAGAAGCACGGCCCCGACTCCATTGCGGGCGTCAGCTGCGCACGCAGCACCAACGAAGACTCCTACCAAATGCAGAAACTCTTCCGCGCGGTGATCGGTACCAATAATATCGATCACTGCGCACGAACCTGACACGCTCCCACCGTCGCCGGTCTGGCGACTTCTTTCGGTTCCGGGGCCATGACCAACAGCTTCGCCGATTTCGACAAAGCCAAGATGTTCTTTGTAATCGGCTCCAACATGACCGAGGCCCATCCCGTGGCCGCTTCTTTCGTTAAAAACGCCGTCAACAACGGGGCCAAGCTGGTTTTGGTGGACCCCCGGCGCACCGCTTTGGCCGACTTCGCGGTTAACCACATGCGCCTCAGGGTGGGCAGCGACATCGCATTGCTCAACGCCTTGATGCACGTGCTTATCAAGGAAGACCTCTACGCCAAGGAATACGTGCAAACCTGCACCGTGGGCTTCGAGGAGCTAAAGGCCGCGGTGGAGAGCTACCCGCCCGAGCGGGCCGAGGAGATCAGCGGAGTTCCCGCCGAGCAGATCAGGGAGGTGGCCCGCCTCTTGGCCGCCAACCGCCCGGCCATGCTCATCTACACACTGGGCATCACCGAGCACACCTGCGGGGTGAACAACGTGCTCTCCTGCGCCAACCTACAAATGCTGCTGGGCAACGTGGGCTTCGAGTGCGGCGGGGTCAACCCCCTCAGGGGCCAGAACAACGTGCAGGGCGCCTGCGACATGGGGGCCTTGCCCAACGTCTACCCCGGCTACCAAAAGGTCACCGACCCGGCGGTGAAGGCCAAGTTCGAAAAGGCCTGGGGCACTGAGCTGGACGACAAGCTCGGGATGATGATGCCGGCCATGTTCGACGGCCTCATCGACGGCAAGGTCAAGGGCATGTACATCTTCGGCGAAAACGTGGCCAACACCGAGCCGGACATCCGCCACGTGGAGCACTGTCTGGAGTCGGCCGAGTTCGTGGTGGCCAACGACATCTTCCCCACCGAGACCACCCGCTTTGCCGATGTGATCTTCCCGGCCACCGCCTGGAGCGAGGACGACGGCACCTTCACCAACAGCGAGCGCCGGGTGAACCGGGTGCGCAAGGCGGTGAACCCGCCCGGCCAGGCCAAACCCAACTGGTGGGTGTTCAAAGAGATCGCCACACGCATGGGCCATGATTGGGAGTCCAACTCCGGCCAGGAGATATGGGACAACGAGATCTCGGTCTTGGCCCCCCAGATGGCGGGCATCAAGTTTGAGCGCATCGAGCACGACGGCTTGCAATGGCCGGTGCCGGACCTGAACCACCTGGGCACCCCCTTCCTGCACAAGGACGGCTGCTTCACCTGCGGCCTGGGCAACTTCAAGGCCGTGGAGTGGACCCCGCCCGCCGAAGTGGCTGACGACGAATACCCCTTGGTGCTCAGCACCGGGCGGCGTTTGTACCACTACCACACCCGCACCCAGACCGGGCGCAGTGGAGGCCTCAACGACCTGCTCAGCGAGGAGACGGCGGACATCTCGCTGGACGACGCGGCGCGCCTGGGCATCAGCCAGGGCCAGAAAGTGGCCGTGTCCTCCCGGCGTGGCCGGGTGGAGGTAACCGCCAAGGTCACCCCACAGGTGCCGCCGGGCATGGTGTGGATGGCCTTCCACTTCCGCGAGGGCTGCGCCAACTGGCTCACCAACCCGGTGTACGACCCCGTCTCCCAGACGGCGGAGTACAAGGCCTGCGCGGTGAAGATAGAACCGCTGTAAGCCGCTTCAAGCGTAAATAAGAAAGGGACGCCCTAAATGGGCGTCCCTTTTTGGTGTGGTTTCGGGTGAGGGCTACTGATTGAAGTTGATGTCCAGTAACTGCTGCTTGGTGATGCCGCGCAGCTTATTCAGCGAGTCCTCGTCAAAGCCCAGGCAGAGCACGCCCTTGAGCTGGTTGCCCTGGCGCATGGGGGCGCAGAGGCCCAGGCCGGGGCCGTACTGGGTGTACACCTCGAAGCTGGCGATCTTGTCGTCCTTGAACACCGGGTTGAGCTTGGTGAACTTGGAGTAGTTCTGGCCAATGAAGCCTTGGTAGGTCTTGGCAAGGTCGTCGGGGTCGGGGCTGCGCCAGGCCAGGATGGTGGCTGAGGCGTCCAGCACGGCCAAGTCGTGATCCAGGGGTTTGCCTTGCTGAAGGGCGTCGGTGAACTGCCGGTCGATGTTGGCCTGGATTTTGGGGCCTGGGTTGGGCTGGTCCAGCAGGGGCATGAACACCTTGATCTCTTGTTGAATCAGCCGGAGCATCTCGGTTTTGAATATGGCCTGTTGGGGAGTGAGCTTATCCGTGGGGTCCTCGGCGCAGCCCGCGGCCAAAATGCCACCCAGCATCAGGCCCAGCAACACCCCCCCGTGAATCAGCCGATATGCCAGCCTCTTGATTTCAGGCATCAATCTTCCTCCCTCGCCTGGGACGGGGGAATTATAACCCAAACACGGCGCTCAGTGTGCAGACCTTATCTCCCCGGTGGTTGCTTATCTGCGGGCGGTGCAGGTCGGCCAGGGGGCCCTCCAGGGTCTCGTGGTCCAGGATGCCCAACTCGTGCAGGGTCTCGGTGACCGCCGGGCCCAGGGCCCTGAGCCCGCCGTCCTCGATGTTCAGGGCCACGCCCAGCCCTTGCTGGGGCAGGGCCAGGGCGTAGGAACCCTCGGAGCCGGCTTTGGCCAGGACCACTCCCGGCGCGGCCTGCATGATGCGGGTGCAGATGCGCCCGGTGCCCGCGATCATTTCCGGATGCTCCAGGCACACGGCCATGAGTTCCTTGACCGCCTCGACCAGCTTTGGCTCCAGCCCCGCCTGCTCCGGCGCGGCCAGGCGGGCGTAGGCCCCGGCCATGGCCACCAGGGGCACGCGGAACACCGGGGCCCCGCAGCCGTCCACCCCGATGCCGATCTGCTCCTTGGGGTAGCCCGACATCAGGGCCACGGTGTCCAGGATCAGCTTCTGCACCGGGTGGCGGTTGGAGAGATAATCCTCGGTGGGCCAGCCGTAAAAGGCGCAGAGCACCAGCATGGCCGCGTGCTTGCCCGCGCAGGGGTTGTGCAGGGCGGTGGGCTTCTCGCCCGCCTTCTGCATGGCCTTGTAGGTGGCGCGGTGCAGGGGCCAGGCCGCGCCGCAGTCCAACAGCTCGGGGCTTAGGCCCGCCTTGGCCAGGATGCTGGTCACCGCCTCGATCTGAAAGCCCTCGCCGTTCAAGGAGCCGCAGGTGGCGGCCAGTTCGGCGGGGTTGAGGCCGTAGCGCTTGGCCGCGCCGCTGGTGATAAGGGGCAGGGCCTGCAAGGGCTTGGCGGCGGAGCGCATGAAGGTGGGCATGGCCGGATGGCCCAGGCCCTTGCTGCGCCGTCCGTCCGGGGTGCAGACCGCGATGGCCCCTCGGTGCACGCTTTCGGTAAGGCCGCTACGGCGGAACTCCACCAGGGCCGGGGCGTACTCGCCGGGGCCGGGGCCGCCGCCTCGGGCATGCTCATGAGTGTGATCGTGGTGATGATGTCCATGGTGCCGTGAAATTGAGAAAGATTCCTGCACGGTTACACCTTTTTTCGTCTACAAGTTGACAGGTACAGAGGGCGGCATTACCTTTAAGTCGTAGAGGGAAGGTGCAATCTAGTAACACCCCTGCATGTAATCCGCCGAAGATGCCGCGGTAAGAACACCCCCTCTCCCCCGGCATTGAAGGCGGAAACCTTTCCTCCCCTCCTCCCAGAGGACCTCAGGGCTTGTGTCCTGGGGTCCTCGTTTTTATACTGCCTTAATATTCTGTTATTTTCCCGCGAGGTCAAGCCATGAGTTCAAAAGTGGTCACCGGCCTGAGCCGCCTGTATGATACCCCCCCCGCCAACCTGCGGGGCGCCGCCCTGGGTCTGCTGGCCAATCCGGCGGCGGTGGGCCCGGACCTGACCCCCGCCTGGCGCATGGTGGATCAGGCATTACCCAGGGGTATCAAAGCCTTGTTCGGCCCCCAGCACGGATTTTTCGCCGAAAAACAGGACAACATGGTGGAGTCGGACCACGGGGTGCATCCCCAGCTGGGCGCGCCCATCTATTCCCTGTACGGCGAAACCCGCCTCCCCACCCCGGAGATGCTCTCCGGCCTGGACGCCCTGCTGGTGGATTTGGTGGACGTAGGTTGCCGGGTCTACACTTTTTTCTCCACCCTGGTGGCTTGTTTGGAAGAATGCGCCACCGCCGGGGTGGAGGTGGTGGTGCTGGACCGGCCCAACCCCATCGGCCGCCTGAGCGAGGGCCCGGTGCTGCCGCCGGAGCTGATGAGCTTCGTGGGGGCCCACGCCATCCCCCTGAGCCACGGCCTGACCCTGGGCGAGCTGGCCCGGCTGGTCAAGGCGGAACGCAACCTGGACGTCGCCCTGCGGGTGATCGAGTGCGCGGGCTGGGATGGCGGGGATTTCAGCACCACCGGCCTGCCCTGGGTCATGCCCTCGCCCAACATGCCCACCCTGGACACGGCCCGGGTCTACCCCGGCCAGGTGCTTCTGGAGGGAACCACCCTGAGCGAAGGCCGGGGCACCACTCGGCCCTTTGAGATATTCGGCGCGCCGGGCCTGAAACCGGAGGCCGTCGCGGCCGCTTTGGAGCCGGGAGCCCTGGCCGGGGCCATCCTGCGCCCGCTGAATTTCCAGCCCACCTTCCACAAGTTCACCGGGCAGGTCTGCGGCGGCTTCCAGATACACGTGACCGACCCGGCGGCCTACCGCCCGGTGCGGGCCACCCTGGCCCTGTTGGGGGCCATCAACCGGGCCCAGCCCGGCCTGTGGGGCCTGCGCCCGCCGCCCTACGAGTATGAGCTGGAACGCCGCCCCCTGGACCTGCTTTTGGGCGACGCGGGGGCGGTGGACATGCTGGTGGCCGGGGCAACGGCTGAAGAGTTGGAGGCCCGCTGGCAGGGCGATCTGGCCGCCTGGCAAAAGCGGCGGGGAGGGGCGCTCCTGTACCCGGCTTGAGTCACGCCCGCTTTGCCGTTATCATTAACACAACGGCAAATCTCAGAAAAACCGGGAGAAATAAGTTTTATGCCCTTTTACACCGCACTGCGAGGCTACACCAACAAACGGCTGGAGGAGATAGCCGAGGCCGACATCCTGATCGGCATCCCCTGTTACAACAACGAGACCACCATCGCCCATGTGGTGCAGATGGTCACCCACGGGCTGGCCGATCACTACGGCGACAAGCGGGCGGTGATCTTGGTGGCCGACGGCGGCTCCACCGACGACACCCGCGAGGTGGCCAAGGAGTTCGAGATCAAGCCGTGGCAGGAGAAGATCGTCAGCATCTACCGCGGCCTGCCCGGCAAGGGCAGCGCGCTCAGGGCGGTGTTCGAGGCGGCGGCGCGCCTCAAGGTGACCGCCTGCGCCATGGTGGACAGCGACCTGCGTTCCATCACCGGCGACTGGGTCAAGGCCCTGTTGGACCCGGTGATGACCAAGGGCTATCAGTACGTCTCGCCGGTGTATCTGCGCCACAAGTACGACGGCACCATCACCAACAACATCGTCTATAACCTCACCCGGGCCCTGTACGGCAAGCGGGTGCGCCAGCCCATCGGCGGCGACTTCGCCATCAGCCGCGACCTGGCCAAGTATTACGCCGAGCAGGACGTGTGGGAGAGCGAGGTGGCCCGCTTCGGCATCGACATCTGGATGACCACCAGCGCCATCACCCAGGGTTTCAAGGTGTGCCAGGCCAACCTGGGCCTCAAGGTGCACGATGCCAAGGACCCGGCCTCCCACCTGGGCCCCATGTTCCGCCAGGTCATCTGGACCCTGTTCAACCTCATGGAGCGCTACGAGGGGGTGTGGAAGACCGTGGAGGGATCGGAGCCGGTGGAGACCTTCGGCGGCGGCGGGGGGGGCGAGCCCGAGCCGGTCAAGGTGAACCTGGAGGCGCTGATCGAGAACTTCCAGAGCGGCTACAAGAATTTCAGCGCCCTGTGGAAGGAGATCTTCTGCGGCGACTGCTTCAAGGCCATCGAGGCCGCCTCCACCATGGACGCCAACAACTTCAACCTTCCCACCGCGGCCTGGGTTCAGATACTCTATGAACTGGCCGCCACCTACCACGCCTGGGACCAGCACCGCATGCGCCTGCTGGACCTGGTGACCCCGCTGTACTACGCCCGGGTGGCCAGCTTCGTGCGCCAGAGCTGGGACATGACCTCCGCCGAGGCCGAGGAGCTGGTGGAGGAGCAGGCCCAGGAGTTCGAGGACCACAAAGACTACCTCATCAATGTCTGGGGTCGGGGGCCCGCCAAGGCCTGCCTAACCTAGAGAGGTAAGCCGGGAGGGAGAGACGGATGCCGAAAAGGGTGACCAGCCAAGCGGCCAAGGACTCCCTGCCGCCGGGCAGCCTGGTGCACGTGGGCGAAGAAGGGTCCGGCCCTATCCGCATCACCGTGTTGGAGTACGACGCCGAGGGGGTGCGCATCCTGGAGGAGCCCGACTCCGGCGAAATCAAGCGGCTGCAGGATGAGCCCCAGGTGGTCTGGTTCCGGGTGGATGGGGTCCACCAGGTGGAGGTGGTGGCCCGCCTGGGCGAGATCTTCGGCCTGCACCCCCTGGTGCAGGAGGACATCGTCAACACCCACCAGCGCCCCAAGCTGGAAGAGTACGACCAATATTTGTACATGGTGCTCAAGGACCTGAGCTTCGATCCCGAAAAGCAGGAGATTGTGTCCCGGCAGGTGAGCGTAATTCTGGGCCGGGGCTGGGTGCTTTCCTTCACCGAGGGCGGCCGCGACCCCTTCACCGCCGTGGCCGGGCGCATCAACGGAGGCCGGGGGCGCATCCGCCATCTGGGAGCCGACTACCTGGCCTACGCCCTGCTGGACTCGGTGGTGGACCACTACTTCGGGGTTCTGGAGGGCTTGGCCGAAAGCACCCAGGATCTGGAGGACGAGCTGGACACCGCCGCCGACCAGAAGGTGCTGCACACCCTGCACCGCCTCAAGCGCCAGGGCCTACGCCTGCGCAAAGCGGTGTGGCCGCTCCGGGAGGTGGCCGGTTGGCTGGAGAGGGGCGAGCACGAATTAATCGACCACAACGTGCGCCCCTATCTGCGCGACGTGTACGACCACACCGTGCAGGTAATCGACGCCACCGAGTCCCTGCGCGACAGCCTGGCCAGCCTCATGGACCTGTACCTGAGCGTGGTCAGCAACCGCATGAACCAGATCATGAAGGTGCTGACCATCATCGCCACCCTGTTCATACCCCTGACCTTCGTCGCCGGACTCTACGGCATGAACTTCAAGTACATGCCTGAACTTGAATGGAAGTGGGGGTATTTCGCGGTGTTGGGACTCATGGGCGCGGTGTCCGTTGGCATGCTCTACTATTTCTGGCGCAAGGGTTGGATGCGGTCGAGCGACTAGCACGGCTGCTTGATGGGTTTTTTAGTTAGCGTTTTTGAGAAGTTTTAAATATTCTTTATAGTAAAGAGTAGATTCTTCCTCTGACCCAAGGGCGATATTTAGTAACATATTAATGGCGATGCTTTTACCGGGTTCGATTGCCTCGTCGTTTACTTCTTGGCCATCAAAGTCAGGGTTAGTGGGTATTTCAATTTCCCTGATCCACCATTTTTCTAATTTGTTAAGTAACTCAGATAGGTTTTTGAATAATGGTATTGGATCTTTTTGGGCGCCCTCGGTTATTAAGCGATGCATTTTGTGGGCGATTTCGTTTCTGAATTCTTTTAGTTCGGTAAATATGGAGATGTCATTTTCATCAATGGCCCCCATCTTTTTAAACCACTCTAGTGACGCATAAACAGGGCTTCTGTTTAATGATAAAACTTCTGCCTTATATTTTTCCTCATCAACGATCCACTTCCCTTTGTCGAAACCATTAAAGAAAAGTTCTTTTGGACGCTCAGTGATACTGTCCTTCAGCATTTCCAATGCAGTAATAAATAAAGAGAATACAATCAAACTGGCTCTTAGCTTTGTAGGGTCTAGAAAATTATCCCATGCTTGCTTTACTTTTTCTTCCATACCCTTCTCCCCCCCTAGGCTATGATGCTATTCGTTAAAATTTAGCATACATAATTTAATATAGACGCGACTGATAAAAATCTACCGCCAAGAACTATTACGTAAAAAGGGGCGTGGTCAATACCACGCCCCTTGTTAATTTAAATACTTTAGCCTAGATTATCTCGCAGGCCCCGCCCCCGCAGGCGATGGTCTCCTCCACCGTGGTGTTGTCGCATTCCTCGATAAGCTCGGTGTAATCCACGTTTACGTACTCGCGCTGCAAATCTTCCCAGTGCTTGCAGTTGTGCACCCTCTTGAGGCAGCGGGTCATGCGCAGCACGTTGCCGTCAAAGTAGTTGCGGGCGAACTTGTGGGCCCGGCGCACCCAGTCCTTGCGGGCGAAGATCACCTGCTCGATGGCCTCCATGGCCCGCCGCGGCAGGTCCGGCTTGAGCAGGGCGTCCAGGTCGTGGCCTCGGCCCAGGGCGGCGTCGCAGGCCTCCCACAGGTTGTCGTCAAAGGCGTGCAGCCCGTCCACGATGAGCCCCGAGGACATGATGGCTCCCACTCCGTAGTGGGCCACGGTCTCCTCGGCGGTGTAGACCTCGCAGAAGGGGGCCTGGGGGTAGTCCAGGTCCCCGCCGTGGGGCAGCAGGGAGACCCCGGAGAAGTAGTGGCGGTTTTCATAGATGAAATCCGCCACCTCGTCCCACTGGCCCTCGGGCACGGTGATGGTGTTGGAAACGTTGTGGCTCAAAAAGGGCTGGATGCAGCGCTCGGGGCGGCGGCCCGCGTCGATCCAGTTGGCCTTGGTGAGCTTCACGTACTCCAAGAGCTCCACCGGGCTCAGCTCCTTGCGGATCTTGGCGTGGCCGTTGGCCTCGATGCAAAAGGTGATGACCACGCTGTTGCCGTTGGGGTCCCAGACGCTCTCCTCCACGGCCAGGGGGTTCTTCTGACTGAAGAAATCCACGATGGCCTCGCCGTGGTTGGCCTGGGCCCGGCGGAAGTAGCGTCGCGCGTGGTGGGGATGGATGCCCGAGCTGGTGCCCAGGATGCAGCTGGTGCTGCCCGCGGGCTTGATGCAGGTGGCCCTGGCCGCAGGGGCCAGGCCGATGCGCTCGGCCACCTGCTCGTTGACCTCCACGATCAGCCGGGCCATGCGCCGCTGGATGCCGGGGTCGAAGGCCACCTCAGGGTTTTCCATCATGCCGGTCATGGACACGCCCAACAGGGCCTCGCGCCGGGCTATCTTTTCGCTCACCTCGCCCAGGTAGCTGAAATCGGTGTAATCGGCCTGCAGGGTGCCCAGGATGGCCGCGGCCCGGGCCGCCTCGGCGAACTTCTCCTCGCTATCCACCCGGCCCATGTTGATCTCGCACAGGTTGCAGAAGGCCCAACCGGAAACGCCGTCAAGCTGGGGGAACAGGCCTATCTCCACGCAGGGGTTGTAGGTGATGTCCCGGTGGTCGGCCCACACGAAGCCCGGCTCGCCGAACTCCTTGACCGCCTGCATCAGCTCCATGAACTGATCGTGGCCGGTCTCGTCGCGCAGCAGCAGGGCCGAGTTGTTGGAGCGGGCCCGCTGAGGGTTTTCCACGAACCAGTTGCCGGTCTTGGCGGTGGCCATCGCTTGGTCGTCGGGCGAGAACAGGCAGATGGTGGCGCTGCGCCGCACCCCGCCGGAGAGCACCGCGTCAGAGGCGTGCATCAACAGATCGTAGGCGTGGATGGGCCGCAGGCGGCGGTGCCCCTGGGCCAGGATGCGGTCCAAGAGCTTACGGATTAGCTCCAGGCTGCGCTTGAGGGGCTCGGGACCCGGCGCCTTGCCCGCTCCGCCGGTGATGGAGGATCCCTTGGGGCGGATCTCGGAGTAGTCGAACTCCACGGTAAACCCATGGTATTCGGGGTAGGGCTGCTCGCTGGCGAGGTAGGAGGAGAGCAGAGCCCCCAGGGCGTCGGCCCAACCCTCGATGGTGTCGGGGATGGTGTAAGTCACCGCCTCGCCGCTGGGCGGAGCGATCTCGGGCAGTTTGGCGATATGGTGCCACTGCACCGAAAAGCCCACCCCGCAGCCGCACAACAGGAGCCACAGGGCCTCCTGGAAAAAGCGCGGCCGGTCGCAGTAGGAGGTGGTGCAGTTGTACATACGGGCGTTTTTGTTGATGATCGGCTCGCCGCCGAATTGCAGGGCCCGCTGGCTGCCCAGCACCAGGCGCTTTTGCATGGCCTGGCCCACCTCGCGCAAAAGGTCCTCGATGACCAGGCCCTTGCGCCCGAAATTGCGCCGGTGCATGTCCAGCACCCGCTCCACGGCCTCGTCAAAGGTCTCCCGGCGTTTGAGAGCGGGATTGTAGCGGCTGTATTTACTGGCAAAGACGTATTCTTGCAGGTTCCAGATACTCATTAGGCCTCTCGTATAATCAACATGTGGGATAGTGACCTTAAGTTAATACTACATATTGTGCCATCAAGCCAACTAAAAAAGCGATAATAATAATTAATAGCAACTACCTGGGGTAATTTTTAAGGGTTCTTTAGTTTCGTGGGAGGGTAAGCGGGCGCACTACATATAAAAGGGCGGGGATGGACCCCGCCCCGGCCTTTTTAGGTTCGTCTGCCTATCGCAGGAAGTCGTTGGTTTCCCGTTCCTGCTTCACGGTGCTCTTGGCTGCGGGGCCGTAGTGGTGGCCGGGCCACACAATGGTGTCGTCGGGCAGGGTGAGGATGCGGCTCTTGATGGAGTCCAGCATCTTGGGCCAGGAGCCGCCGGGCAGGTCGGTGCGGCCCACCCCGCTCACGAACAGGGTGTCGCCGGTGAACACGTGGCCGGGGGTGTACAGGCAGATGCAGCCTGCGCTGTGGCCGGGGGTGGAGATGACCTTGAGCTTCACCTCCTCGCCCGCGGTGATGGTATCGCCGTCGGTCACGGTCTGGTCGGCCGGAGGCAGCTCGTTGCAGCCCAGCATGCGGGCGAAGTCCAGGGAGTGGGGGCTGGTCATGGCCGCCGCGTCGTCCTCGTGGATGATGATCGGCGCGCCGGTGAGCTTCTTAAGCTTGGCGTTACCGCAGGTGTGGTCCGGGTGGGCGTGGGTGTTGACGATCTTGACGATCTTCAGGCCGTTTTCCTGGGCCTTGGCCACGATGGACTCTTCGTTGCCCGCCGGGTCGATGACCACCGCTTCCCCGGTCTTTTCGCAGCCCACCAGGTAAGCGAAAACCTGCATCTGGCCCACCAGCATTTGAATGACCTTCATGTTGTCTCCCCCGATCCCAACGCGAAAAATTTAGATGATTCCCCAGAAGCTAGCAGAGCGAGTAAAACCTGTCTAGTCTTTGTCGGTAACGCAGTATGCCGTCGTCTGGCGAAGCCGACGCTACTTGCCGGTGGCGTAGGAGTGCAGGCCTGAGAGCAGCAGGTTCACCCCAAAGTAGGTGAACAGCACGCAGCCGAAGCCCACCAGGGAGAACACTGCCATGCGCTTGCCCTGCCAGCCGCGCATGAAGCGGCTGTGCAACAGCGAGGCGTAGACCAGCCAGGTGATCAGGGACCAGGTCTCCTTGGGGTCCCAGGACCAGTAGGTGCCCCAGGCGCTGTTGGCCCAGATGCTGCCGGTCACGATGCCCGCGGTCAGGAGGATGAAGCCCACCACCACGGTCTGGTAGATGAGGTTGTCCAACACCAGGGCCCGGGGCGAGGCGGGGTCCTTGGCCTGGCCGGTGGCCAAATACATGGCCCCCAGGGCGGCCGACACCGCGAAGCCCGCATAGCCCAAAAAGCAGGTGATGACGTGGGCGATGAGCCAGTTGCTCTTGAGCGCGGGCAAAAGCGGCTTGATGGCCGGGTCCAGGGTCAGGGCGTAGAGCATGGACAAAAAGGCCAGGGGCACCGCGAAGGAGCCGATGGTGCGCATCCAGGTGGACAGCTCGATGATCAGGTAGATCGCGGCGATGGTCCAGGCGAAGAACACCAGGGATTCGAACAGGTTGGAAAAGGGCGCGTGGCCTATGCCCATCTGGTGGCTGGCCACCCAGCGCAGGATAATGGCCAGGGTCAGGACGCCCAGAGCGGCCCAGGTGACCCCGCTGGCCGCCCAGCCGAAGACCTTGGACTTGAAGGCCCAGTGGCACAGATACAGAACCGAAGCGGCCAAAAAGGTGAAGGTGACCGCCACCAGGATTTGATTACTCAAGGCTTCCATGGATCACTCCGCCTTTTTGGGTCCGCCGCCCAGTTCATGGCTCAGGCGGGTGATGAGCCTGGCCAGTCCCTGACGGTTCTTGTTGGTGGCTCCGGCTATCTCCAGCTTGGTGCGGCCCTGGCCGGTGGGGCTAAGGCGCAGCCACACCTTGCGGTGGCTGAAGTAGAAGGCGATGAAAAAGCCGATGACCATGAGGGTGCAGCCCACCCAGATGAACCACACGCCGGGGTCGTATTTCACCTGCAAGCCGCTGTAGGCCTCGGTTTGAACCTTTACGATCTCGAACTTCATGGGGCCGGACTGGGGCATCTTCACCCCCGGCCGGAAGGCGGTGTAGGCCTGGGGCTCGCCTTTGGCCTCCTGGTAGAGGATGCGGGCCACCGGGCCATCGTACATGGCCCCCATCTGCACCCGCTCCCGCCAGCCCTGGATGGCCGCCTTGGCCCCGCCGGGCAGCTCGTTTATCTTCCCGGCCTCCAGGGTCAGGCGCTGTTTGGCGCCGTCCGGGCGGATCAGCTCCACCTCCATGGCCTTGAGGTCGTTGCCGTAGGAGGATTGGTAGAAGTCGATGCCCTTGTACTCGGCCGGGTCGTTGACGATCAGGGTGGACTTTTGCACCGGCTTGCCGCCGTCGATGAAGGTCACTTCGCTGCGGTACTCGCTGGGCATGCCGTTGGGGTAGAAGGCCACGTTGAACTTGTCCAGGTGCAGGGAGAAGCCCAGAGGCTTGGCCTGGCCGTTGTCCAGGATGATGTGGTCCACGGTGCTGCCCACCGGGATGTTCACGTAGCCTCCGTATCCCCAGAAGTTGCCCACCAGGGCCCCGACCATTATGACCAGCACGCTGGTGTGCACCACATAGACCCCGAAGCGCGACCAGCCGCCCCGCTGGGCGAACAGCACGGTGCGATCTCCGTCCTTGGCCTGGGCGCTGTTGCCCATCAGGCGCTCCAGCACCTGCCGGGCCTTGTCCAGGTTGGAGGCGGGTTCGCCGGGCAGGGTGAAGCTCTGTTTGGGCTTGCGCATGGAACCGGCTTCAGCCACCGGGTCCTTGCCCAGGATGCGCATGGTCAGCGACAGGCGGTTGATGGAACAGATGACCAGGTTGGCCGCCAGCAGGGCCATGATCAGCACGAACCAGGGGGCATGGTACAGGTCGTTTAGCCCTAGGGCCGAGATAAAGCGCCAGCCGGCCTCGCCGTAGGCCCGCACATAGGCGGCGGCCCCTTCCTTTTGGGGGATCAGGGTGCCGGCGATGGACAGCACCGCCAACAGCAGCAGCAGAAAAAAGGACAGCTTCACCGAGGCGAAAAAGTCCCAGATTCTTTCAGCCATGGGTTTGCGAGGTTGATCCTGACTCACGCGGCCTCCTTGGCGAGGTTGCCGAAAAAACTGAGGAGTAAAGCTACCAGAGGGCTAGGAGAGGGGCAACCGCCGCCCGGGAGCGGGGCGCATGCGGCCTGGCCTGGAGGGGAAGTTCGGGTCAAGATCAACCGGCGGCCCGGGGGCTAGTCCCTGGCGGGGGGAACCAGGCCGTTGAGGCTCACCGCGCCGCGTCCCAGCAGATCGTGCAGGTGCACCAGGCCCAGCACCTTGCCGTTGGAGTCCACCACCGGCAGGGCGGTGATCTGCTTGGACTCCATGGTGTGCAGGGCCTCGGCGGCCAGGGTGTCCGGGTCCGCGGTCAGGGGAGAGGCGATCATGAAGCGGCTCACCGGCGCGCTGTCCAGGCTTTGCCCGGCCACCACCGCCCGGCGCACGTCGCCGTCGGTGAAGATGCCCCTCAGCATCCCCCGGCTGGTGATGAGCACGGTGCCCAGGTCGCCCTCGTCCATCACCTTCACCGCCTGGGAGATGGGGGTGGACGGGCGCACCGTCGGAACCGCCTTGCCCTTGGTCATCACCTCGCGGACCTTGAGGGCCAGCCGCTGGCCCAGGCTGCCGCCGGGATGGTGACGGCGGAAGTCCTCGGCCTTGAAACGGTGCTTTTCAATCAGCACCACGGCCAGGGCGTCGCCCATGGCCAGGGCCGCCGTGGTGGAGGTGGTGGGGGCCAGGCCCAGGGGGCAGGCCTCGCGCTCCACCCCGCAGTCGATGACCAGGTCCGCCACCTGGGCCAGGGGCGAATCCAGGCCGCCGGTCATGGCCACCACCTTGGCCCCGTGGGCCTTGAGCTGGGGCACCACGTTGACCAGCTCCTCGCTGCGCCCGCTGTGGCTCAGCGCCAAGACCACGTCACCGGGGCTGACCATGCCCAAATCGCCGTGCAGGGCCTCCACGGGGTGCAAGAAGATGGAGGTGGTGCCGGTGCTGCTCAGGGTGGCGGTAATCTTGCGGGCCACGATGCCGCTCTTGCCGATGCCGGTGGTTATCACCTTGCCCGGCGAGGCCAGGATCATCTCCACCGTCTGCTCGAAGCTGGGGCCGATGCGTTTCTTGAGCTGCATGATGCCCTGGGCCTCTATGCTCAGCACCTCGCGCGCGATCTTTAGTATCTCAGACAAAGGCTCTAGCTCTCCAAGCAGAACTTGCCGGCCGACTCGTCCACGGCCACCGGGTACTCGCCGTCAAAGCAGGCCAGGCAGAAGCCCTCGCGGCTGGCCGAGGTTGATTCCAGCAGGCCCTCGATGGACAGATAGCCCAGGGAGTCCAGGCCCAGCATGTTCCTGATATCTTCCACCCGGTGATTGCAGGCGATCAGCTCGCCCTTGGTGGAGAAGTCGATGCCGTAGTGGCAGGGGAAGCGGTGGGGCGGGCAGGACACCACCATGTGCACCTCCGAGGCGCCCACGTTGCGGATGTTCTGCACCCTGGCCATGGTGGTGGTGCCCCGGATGATGGAGTCCTCCACGATGACCACCTTCTTGCCCTTGATCAGCTCGCGCACCGGGTTGAGCTTTACCCTCACCCCGAAGTCGCGCATGTCCTGGCTGGGCTGGATGAAGGTGCGGCCCACGTAGTGGTTGCGGATCATGCCCATCTCAAAGGGTAGGCCCGCGGCGCAGGCATAGCCCAGGGCGGCGTAGTTGCCGCTGTCGGGGAAGGGCATCACCAGATCCGCGTCCGGGTGGGGAAACTCCTCGGCCAACCTGGCCCCTTGGCGCTTGCGCACCGAGTACACCGTTTGGCCGAAGATGTGGCTGTCGGGCCGGGCGAAGTAGATGAACTCGAAGATGCAGTGGGCGTGGCGCTGGCGGGGGAAGGGCTTGATGCTGCGCAGGCCGTTCTTGTCGATGAACACCACCTCGCCGGGCTCCACCTCGCGGATGAAGCGGGCATCGATGAGGTCCAGGGCGCAGGTCTCGCTGGCCACCACGTAGGCATCGCCCAAAACGCCGATGCACAGGGGCCGGAAGCCCTGGGGATCGCGGGCGGCAACCAGGGTGTCCTCGGTCATGAACAAAAAGCTGTAGGCCCCTTCAAGCTGTCCCAGGGCGGCGATGAGCCCTTCTTCGAAGCCCATGTGGATGTTGCGGGCCAGAAGGTGCATCACCACCTCGGAGTCCATGGTGGTCTGGAAGATGCTGCCTTCTTTTTCCAAATGGCGCCTGAGTTCGTGGGCGTTGACCAGGTTGCCGTTGTGCCCCACGCATAGGCCGTGACCGGCGTAGTTGATGATAAAGGGTTGGGCGTTGCCCAGCACCGAGGAGCCGGTGGTGGAGTAGCGCACGTGGCCGTTGGCGATGTGGCCCTTGAGGCCCTTGAGGTCGCGCTCGCTGAAGATGTCGGGCACCAGGCCCATGGCCCGCTTCTGGTGCAGATGCTTGCCGTCGCTGGTGACGATGCCGGCCGACTCCTGGCCACGGTGCTGCAGGGCGTACAGGCCGTAGTAGGTCAGGCGGGCGGCCTCGGGGTGGCCATATACCCCGAAAACGCCGCAATATTCTTTGGGCCCCTGGCTGCGCGCGCGCCACATGGCGGCCATCTTATCACAAGCGGGTAACATTGGTCCCCAGCCCCGTCGCCTAACCGGCGGCGTAGTAATCCTGCAATGGGGTTACGGTAAGGGTGTCGTTTTTAAGTAGCGCCTCCACCGCGTCGGCGGTGGCCCTGGCCGCGGCCAGGGTGGTGCAATAGGCCAGGCCCCGCTCCAAGGCGGTGCGCCGGATCAGATAGGCGTCGCTGGCCGGCCCCTTGCCCTCGGTGGTGTTTATCACCAGATCGATCTCGCCGTTGACCATGGCGTCCACCACGTGGGGCCGGCTTTCGGAAACCTTGAACACGTGGCGGCAGTCGATGCCTTGTTTGGTCAAAAATGCGTGGGTGCCGGTGGTGGCCAGCAGGTCGAAGCCCAAGCGGTGCAGCTTGGCGGCGATGGGCGCCACGGCTGGCTTGTCCGCGTCCTTTACGCTGATGAACACCTTGCCCTTGGTGGGCAGGTTCTGGCTGGCCCCCATCTGGCTCTTGGCGAATGCCAGGCCCAGGTCGCGGTCGATGCCCATCACCTCGCCGGTGGAGCGCATCTCCGGCCCCAGCCAGGGGTCCACGCCCGGGAAGCGCACAAAGGGGAACACCGCCTCCTTGACCGAGTAGTGCTTGGGCACCACCTCCTCGGTGATTCCCTGCCCGGCCAGGGTCTGGCCCATCATCACCTTGGTGGCCACCTTGGCCCAGGGGATGCCCGTGGCCTTGGACACGAAGGGCACGGTGCGGCTGGCCCGGGGGTTCACCTCCAACAGGTAGAGCAACCCGTCCTTTACCGCGTATTGTATGTTCATCAGGCCCAGCACCCCCAACTCCCGGGCCAGGGCATAGGAGGCTTCCTTGATCTCCTTGATCATGGCCGGGGTGAGGTTGTGCGGCGGCAGCACACAGGCGCTGTCGCCACTGTGCACGCCCGCCTGCTCGATGTGCTCCATGATGCCCGCCACCACGCAGCCGCCCTCATGGTCGGCCACCGCGTCCACATCCACCTCCACCGCGTCCTCCAGGAACTTGTCCACCAGGATGGGGTGGTCCGGCGAGGCCTCCACGGCGGTGGTCATGTAGCGGGTCAGGGACTGATCATCGTAGACGATTTCCATGGCCCGGCCGCCCAGCACGTAGGAGGGGCGCACCACCACGGGGTAGCCGATGCGCTCGGCCACGGCCAGGGCCCCTTCCACGCTGGTGGCGGTGCCGTTCTCCGGCTGCCTGAGGTTCAGCAGCTTGAGCAGCTCCACGAAACGGTCGCGGTCCTCGGCCCGGTCGATGGCGTCGGGCGGGGTGCCCAGGATGGGGGCCCCGGCCCTTTCCAGAGGCACCGCCAGGTTCAGCGGGGTCTGGCCGCCGAACTGCACGATGATGCCGTCTGGCTTCTCCGAGTCGATGATGTTGAGCACGTCTTCCTTGGTCAGGGGCTCGAAGTAGAGCTTGTCGCTGGTGTCGTAGTCGGTGGAGACCGTCTCGGGGTTGGAGTTGACCATGATGGACTCGATGCCCATCTCCCGGAGCGCCATGGAGGCGTGCACGCAGCAATAGTCGAACTCGATGCCCTGGCCGATGCGGTTGGGCCCGCCGCCCAGGATCATGACCTTGCGCTTGTCGCCTGCCCGGCACTCGTCCTCGGTCTCGTAGGTGCTGTAGAAGTAGGGGGTGTAAGCCTCGAACTCGGCCGCGCAGGTGTCCACCAGCTTGTAGGTGTGGCGCACTCCCAGCTCAAGGCGCCGGGCGCGCACCGAATCCTCGTCCGAGGAAACCGCGTGAGCGATTTGGCGGTCGCTGAAGCCCATCTGCTTGGCCCGGCGCATGAGCCCCGCGTCCATTTCCTTTAGCGAATTTTTGAGCTTGCCCCAGGGACGGTGGCTTTCCAACTCACCTTGGAACTCCACGATCTGCTTGATGTTGTGGAGGAACCAGGGGTCTATGGCCGTGAGCTTGTAAAGCTCGTCCACGCCCATGCCATGCTTGAGGGCCTGGGCCACCCAGAAGATGCGCAGGCTGCTGGGCTTGGCCACCAACTGGCGCAGCTTGTCCGGGGCCATCTCGGGGCGCTCGGGGGAGGGGTCCTTGCCGTCGCCCAGCAGGCCCGCCCGGCCGATCTCCAGGCCGCGAAGGCCCTTTTGCAGCGCCTCCTTGAAGGTGCGCCCGATGGCCATGGTCTCGCCCACGCTCTTCATGGCCGTGCTCAGCACGTCCTCGGCGCCGGGGAACTTCTCGAAAGCCCAGCGGGGAGCCTTGACCACGCAGTAGTCGATGGTGGGCTCGAAGGAGGCCATGGTCTCCTTGGTGATGTCGTTGGGCAGCTCGTCCAGGGTGTAGCCGATGGCCAGCTTGGCGGCCATCTTGGCGATGGGGAAGCCGGTGGCCTTGCTGGCCAGGGCGCTGGAGCGACTCACCCGGGGGTTCATCTCGATCACCACCATGTCGCCGTTGGCCGGGTCGATGGCGAACTGCACGTTGGAGCCGCCGGTCTCCACCCCGATCTCGCGCATGATGGCGATGGAGGCGTCGCGCATCACCTGGTATTCCCGGTCGGTGAGGGTCTGGGCCGGGGCCACGGTAATGGAGTCGCCGGTGTGCACCCCCATGGGGTCCAGGTTTTCGATGGAGCAGATGATGACCACGTTGTCCTTGCGGTCGCGCATCACCTCCAGCTCGAATTCCTTCCAGCCCAGCACCGACTCCTCGATCATCACCTCGTGGGTCAGGCTGGCCGACAGGCCGTGGGCCGCGATGCGCTCCAGGTCCTCGCGGTTGTAGGCCACGCCGCCGCCGGTGCCGCCCAGGGTGAAGGCGGGGCGCACCACCACCGGGTAGCCGATGCGCTCGGCCGCGATAAGCACCGAGGGCAGGTCCCGGCAGATGTCGCTCTCGGGCACCCTCAGGCCGATGTTGTTCATGGCCGCGCGGAACAGTTCGCGGCTTTCGGCCTTTCTGATCACCTCCGGGGTGGCGGCGATCATCTCGATGCCCAGGCGCTCCAGGATGCCGGTCTCGGCCACCATCAGGGCGGTGTTGAGCGCGGTCTGGCCGCCCAGGGTGGGCAGGATGGCGTCGGGCCGCTCGGCCTTGAGCACCTCGATGACCACTTCGGGGGTGATGGGCTCCACGTAGGTGCGGTCGGCCATCTCCGGGTCGGTCATGATGGTGGCCGGGTTGGAGTTGACCAGCACCACCTCCAGGCCTTCTTCCTTGAGGGCCTTTACCGCCTGGGTTCCCGAGTAGTCGAACTCGCAGGCCTGGGAGATTATGATCGGCCCGGAGCCGATGATCATGATTTTCTTTAGGTCCGTGCGTTTGGGCATCTCGTTAGCTGTCTTTTCCTGCCATGCAATTTATCTATTAGGCCTAACAGGCCTTGTATCTCGTCCTGGTTGGGGAATCAACAAATGCCCCAAACTTATGTCCAGCGGTGTAGGGGCGGGGTTTATCCCCGCCCAAAATCCTCCCGCCAGGCCGGCCAGGTAAGTGAACCGGACCAAGCGTAGTCTCCTGGATGGTTAACTAGGCCGCTCCGCACCGGGTTGGTCCAAACATAACGGGCAACATCCAAGACTGATTGCTCACTACGCAGAGCCCGGTCGAAAAAGCTGCGCTGCCATAAACGGCTGCCTTCGGTACTTGGGCGGGCCTCGTGGGCAATCTTACCCTTTAACAATCTTACCAAGGCAATCAAGTCAGAGTTTTGAATCAGTAAATGCCCATGGTCCGGCATGATGCACCAAGCGAACAGCTTGGCCTCCCGCTCACGGGCCAGAGCAACCAAGTGTTTTGCAAAACTCTGAGCCAGACCGTTGCTCCCGGAAAACCAAGGTCGCCTTTGGTGGGTGCAGACGGTCACGTAATAAACGTACTCCCGTTCATAAACATTTAGGGGCAGCCGAATTTGCTTGCGTGGCGCCATGTGCCCGAACCTGGCGCCCTCGGGCGGGGGTAAACCCCGCCCCTACATCGCCCCTGTTTGACCCGCCCATCATGCCACGTAAACAGGCGTCGGCCTTTTGCCCTTGCGCTTAATCTCCTTCAACGCAGCCGTTTAGAATTCTTCAGTTTACCCCTGGGCGGTGCTTTTTCCCGCCCCAATTCCTAGCAACTTTGCGGCCTAGGCCTTCCGGCCTAGCGCTGGGGCCGGTAGCTGTCCACCAGCATGGCCTTGAGCATCTCCAGGGGGCTGGCCAGCCCGTTGCTCTCTGCCGCCGCCTTGAGGGTCTGCGCCGGGCCCATGGTCAGCCCCGCCGCCTTGAGGCGGGCGGTCACCGCTGCCGGGGTCTGCCCCGCCGCCTGGGCCACTTCCCCCAGGGTCTTGTTGCCGATGCCCGTGCCCGCGAAACGCTCCTCCACCTCCTGGGCGGTGTAGGCGTACCCCGCCGGGGCCGCGGCTTCCACCGCCTTTTCCAGGGGCTTGATCAGGGCGTAGAGGGCCATGGGCGCGGTCCGGTTGAGCCGGGCGATGTCGATGACCGGGGCCTGGGGATCCACGCCCTGCCAGCCTTTTTGCTTGAGCAACTCCACCGCCTGGGAGGTGGGGATGCGCATCTTATTGCAGAACACCGTTAGCTTCAGTTCCTCGGCGTGGCCGAAGGGGGGCTCATGGGCCGGGCTGCTCACCCAGGAGTTTTTGAGATAGACGTTCAGGTCCACCAGCCAGCTAAGGGGCGGGAAGGGCCGGATGCCCGCCATCACCACCAGCACCAGGGCGGCCAAGGTTATCCACAGCTCACGCTTGTGCCCGGCCATCTGGGCGGCCTTGCCCTCTAGGTAGCTGATGAAGGGCTTCCAGTTGAAGTAGAGGTGGAAGCCCATGGCCACCAGGAACAAGATGGCGCTGATTATGTGGATGTTGCCCCACTGGGTCTTGGTGAGGCCGATAAAGTGCCAGTCGTTCCAGTAGGCTATGCGCCCATGCGGCATGAGGTAGGCTACCAGGCCGCTCACGCCCATCACCAGCAGGCCCGCCGCGCCGAGCAGAGAGGTCAGACCCCGGTGGCTGAAGCTGGCTTTTGAGGTGCTCATATGGCTTCCCGGTTCCCTGAAAGCTTTGCTCTAGGCCAGGGGCTGCTTGCTCTGCATCATGTCCTGGAAACGGTCGAACAAATAATCCGCGTCGTGGGGGCCCGGCGCGGCCTCGGGGTGATATTGCACACAAAACACCGGCACCTGACGGTGGCTCAGCCCCTCCAGGGTGCGGTCGTTGAGGTTCAAATGGGTCATCACCACTTCGGGGTCGTCGATGGTCTCGGCGTCCACGCAGAAGCCGTGGTTTTGGCTGGTGATCTCCACCTTGCTGGTCTTGAGGTCCATGACCGGCTGGTTGGCGCCCCGGTGGCCGAACTTCAGCTTGTAGGTCTTGCCGCCCAGGGCCTGGCCGATCATCTGGTGGCCCAGGCAGATGCCGAAGATGGGCGAGCGGCCCATGAGGTTTTTCACCGTGTCCACCACGTAGGTCACCGCCGCCGGGTCGCCGGGGCCGTTGCTCAAAAACACGCCGTCGGGACCCAGCTTCAGGATGGTTTCAGCCGGGGTGGAGGCGGGCACCACGATGAGCTTGTTGCCCCGTTTATCCAGCCGCCGCAGGATGTTGTACTTAATGCCGCAGTCCAGGCAGACAACTTTGTACTCGCCCTCGCCGCCGGCCCACACCTCCTCGGGGTCGAAATCCCCGCTCAGGTCCAGCTCCGGGCCGGGCGCCCCGTCCAGCCAGCGGTAAGGCTGGGGGCAGGTCACTTCCTTGACCAGGTCGATGCCCACCAGGCCGGGGCTGGCCTTGGCCTTGGCGGCCAAGCTGGCCGGGTCCAGGTCTTGGGTGGAGAGCACCCCTTGCATGGCCCCTTGGATGCGCAGATGGCGGGTCAGGGCCCGGGTGTCCAGGCCTTCCACGCCCATGACCCCGGCCTTTTCCAGATATTCCCGCAGGCTCTTGGTGGAGCGGAAGTTGGAGGGGAACTTCTGGTATTCCTTGACCAAAAAGGCGCTGACCTGCACGGCGCGGCTTTCCACGTCCTCGGGGTTGGTGCCGTAGTTGCCTATCAGGGGATAGGTCATGGCCAGCATCTGCCCCTTGTAGGAGGGGTCGGTGATGGCTTCCTGATAGCCGGTCATGGCCGTGTTGAAGCAGACCTCGGCGGCCACCTCGCCCGAACCGGCGAAGGTGCGGCAGGGGAATGCCGTTCCGTCTTCCAAAACTAGTAGTGCATCTAAGGCCACAGGCTTTTTTCCTTAAGCGCTTGAACCACTTGCGAGTGATCCAGGGGGCTTAGCTTCGTTACGATGTACTGGCGCACCGCCTCTCCAGGAGGTGTGCCTTGTTTGTAACACAGAAAGGCGGTTTTTACACCCATGGCCTTGGCCGCCCGGCTGGCCAGAAGGGGCCAGATTACCCCCAGGTCGCCGGTGAGAGGCAGGGCGCCGGGCAGCCTGGCGAAGCCGCTCATTTCCATGCGGAAGGGCAGCTTCATGCCGGTGGCCTTGGGCCTGCCCTGGTCGATGGCCTGGGCCACGGCCTGGGCGTCTTGCTGCATCTGCCAGGCCCGCTCCAGGTTGGGGTCAAGGTCGATGCGCACCACCGCCTTTTTGCCCAGGCTGAAGGTGTCCAAGCCCTCGTGGCGGGCCCACAGGCCGTGGCCGGTGAACAGCTCAAAGGGTCCGTCGTGGATCTCCTGGGTCAGGGCCACTCCGCTTTCTATTATAAGATCAGCCGAGGCCAACAGATCGGCCACCCTTGCCGAGCGCGAGGATATGCTGATGGAGTCGCCAACCGCCAGGCCCACCTGGCCCCCGCCCACCAGCTGGGGCACCGTGACCAGGCAGGGCACCCCTCGCCGGGCGCAGGCCCCCAGCATGGTCAGGGGGTCGCAGCCCGGCCCGGCCACCGCCTCCAGGGGCAGGCCCGCCGCCTTGGCCATGGGCTCCAGCAGGCGGGCGGTGCGCTCCACCCACAGGCCGGTGGGATAGGCCAGGTTGCCGGCCACCTTTATAATGTCGTTGCCCGGCGCGGAGAGCATGCGCCGGTACAGGTCTCGGTCGATGATGGTCTGCCGGGCCAGGTTGGCCAGCTGCTCGGGGCTGAGTAGCGAAACCTCCACCTTGCCGTCGGCGGGCAGGGCCGCCGGGTCCAGGCCCAGCTTGGCCCCTTCCACCCGGCGCACCCGCTCCAAGACCCCGGCCATCTCGTGGCCCACCACCGCGCTGGAGGTGAGCACTCCGTCCACCAGGCCCAGGCGCACCAGCTCGGCCACCATGCAGGTGACCCCCTCGTGCAGGTTGGGGCCGGAGCCGGTGGCCACCACCACTCGGCCGCCCGCCTCCTTGACCTGGACCCACAAACGCACCACCCGGCTCAGGCGGCGCTTGGTCTCCGGGTCCAGGCTTTGGGCCAACCGGTTCAGGGCGGCCTGGCTCACCAGGGGGCGGGAGCTTAGCTGGGGCTGATGCTTGATCATACTCAGGCTCCCTATCGGGCCAAGGCGTCCAGGATGTGTCCGGCTGCCGCCTGGGCGGCCCCGGACCAGCCAGCCACCACCGTGCGGGCCGCCCGGCCCATCTGGGCGGCGCGTTCCGGTTGGGAGAGCATTTCCCCAAACCAGGCGGCCAACTCTTCGGCATTGATTGTTATTTGCGACGCGCCCTCCCGCTCCAGGGCCTGGGCCGCGTCTTTGAAATCGGCCATGTCCGGGCCATAGGCCACGGGCACCCCCCAGGCGGCGGGCTCCATGGGGTTCTGCCCGCCCAGGGGCACCAGGGAGGCGCCTACAAATGCCGCTTTGGCCAGGCCGTAGAGAGTGAGTAGCTGGCCCATGGCGTCCACCACCACCACCTTGGTGTCGGCCCGCCGGGGCTTCTCCGGGCTCAGTTCGCTCCAGGCCTGGGCGCTCAGCCCCAGGCTCCGGGCCTCAGCCAGCCAGCGGGGGGACTTTTCCACATGGCGCGGGGCCACGGCCAAGACGGCAGTGGGGTGGTTCTCCAAAACCTTTTTGAAGGCCCCCAGCACCGCCTGCTCCTCGCCGCTGCGCACGCTGCCCGCCACCAAGAGCGGCGCTTGGCCCAGGGCCAGGCGCTGGGCCAGGGACGCGGGGTCCAGGGCGGCCACCCGCTGGGCCAGCCCGGCGTACTTGGCGTTGCCCTCCACCCTGACCCGCTCAGGCGGCGCGCCCAGAGATACGGCCCGTTCGGCGTCCTCCGGGCCGATCATGCTGAGCAGGGCGAAGCGCTCCAGGCAACCGGCCACCAAGGGCCGGGCCTTCATATATCTTGGAAAGCTGCGCGGGCTGATGCGCCCGTTCAAGAGCAATAGCTCGCAGCCGCGATGGTCCAGCCAGGCCAGGAAGTTGGGCCAAAGCTCGGTTTCCAGGGAGGCGTAAACCTGGGGCCGCACCCGCTGCCAGGCCCCGGCTACGGCCCAGGGGGCCTCCAGGGGGAAGGGCAGCACCCGCGCCTTACCCGCGAAAAGCTCCGCCGCCCGCTCCAGGCCCTTGGCCGTGGAGGAACTGACGCTCAGCTCTATCTCCGGCCGCTGGGCCCACAGCTCCTGGGCCACGGCCTGGGCCACGGCCACCTCGCCCACGCTCACCGCCTGGAGCCACACCCGAGGGCCCTCGCCCGCCGGGGCCTGGTCGCGGTAGAGCCCCAGGCGGGGCCACAGCTCACCCCAGCGCCGGGCCAGGCGCGAGCCAAGCCACAGGCCGGGCAGCGTGGTGCCCGCCAGGCCCAAGGCCAGGTTGTAAGCTATCAGGGATTTACGCATGGCCGCCCACCGACCGCAAGAGGCCGGATATTCAAAAGGTTCCACCATTTATAGCGGCGGCGCTCCGGCTCGTCAAGGAGCGCCGGGCTCACTCCTGGTTCATGGGGCTGGGCAGGCTGGGGCGCGCCGCCAAAAAGTCCAGCAGAATGCTGTTGATAAGCCAGGGCCGCTCCAGGGGGCCGTAATGGGTCACCCCCGGCACTACGGCCAATTGCCCGGCGGGCAGGGTGGCCACCATGTCCTTGGCGTGGTCCAGGCGCACCAGGTCGTATTGGCCCAGCAGCACCAAAGTGGGAGCCTCGATGGCGGCCAGGTCCTCGGCCAACAGGTTGGGCGAGGTGAGCCACATGTCGCGCACCGTGGCCACCAAGCGGGGCAAGTGCTCCGGGCCCAGGGGAGTGTGCGCGGCCAGCAAATCCTTGTCCTCAGCGGGCAGGTTATCCCAGGTGGTGGCCTTGGCCTGGTTGTAGAACTCCTCGCTGTAGCCGCACACGTGGGCTCCGGCCCCGATCAGGGCCAGGCGCTCCACCAGCTCGGGGCGGTCCCGGGCCAGGTACAGGGCCAGGATGCCCCCGTCGCTCCAGCCCACCACCCTGGCCCGCTCCAGGCCCATGGCCTGCATGAAGGCCACGGCGTCGGCCGCGTACAGGGGGTAGGAGTGGGGCTGGGGGCAGTCGGCGCTGCGGCCGTGGCCCCGGCGCTCGGGAAGGTACACCCGGTAGTGGGGCATCAGCCCGCAGACCAGGCTGTGCAGCGACTCCAGGGTCACCAGCCCGCCCATCAAGAGCAGCAGAGGATCGCCCGCGCCGTGCACCTCGTAGTAGGTGCGCACCCCGGCGATTTCCACGTACTTGCCACCCTGGCCCAGGGTATGGCCGTCGGGCAGGAGCAGGGGATTGTCTTGCGTCGCGCTCATGGCTTTCCTCAGTGCGCTTCGGCCCAGTTGGCCCCCCAGCCGATATCCACCTTCAGCTCCACGGCCAGCTTGTAGACCCCTTCCATCTCCTGGCGCACCCGCTCGGCAAATGGCTCCACCTGTCCCTCGGGCACCTCGAACACCAGCTCGTCGTGCACCTGGAGGATCATCAGGGCCTCGGGGAACTCGGCGGCCATCATCTCCGCCACCCGGAGCATGGCCAGCTTGATGAGGTCCGCCGCCGTGCCCTGGATGGGGGTGTTCAGCGCGATGCGCTCCGAGCCCTCCCTGGCTATGCGGTTGCTGGAGTTGATGGCCGGCAAGAAGCGACGCCGCCCCAAGAGGGTGGTCACATAGCCTTTGTCACGCGCCGAGGCCAGGTTGGCTTGCTGGAAGGAGGCGATGCCCGCGTAGCGGCCCAGGTACTTGCTGATGATGTCCTGGGCCTCCTTGTTGCTGACGCCCTGCTCCCGAGCAAGGCGGAAGGCGCTCATACCGTAGAGCACCCCGAAGTTCACCGTCTTGGCCCGGGCGCGCATCTCCTTGGTCACCAGGCCGGGCATCACGTCAAAGAGCCGCGCCGCGGTCTGGGTGTGCACGTCCAGGCCCTGGGAGAGGTCTTCCAAAAGCAGCGGGTCTTGGCTCAGGTGGGCCAGCACCCGAAGCTCGATCTGGGAGTAGTCCGCGCTGAGCATGACCATGCCCGGCTCGGTGATGAAGCATCCCCGGATGCGCTGGCCCAACGGGGTGCGCACCGGGATGTTCTGCAGGTTGGGATCGGATGAAGACAGCCGCCCGGTGGCGGTGACCGCCTGGTTGAAGCTGGTGTGCACCCTGCCGGTTTCCGGGTGCACCAGAAGAGGCAGGGTGTCCACGTAGGTGCCCTTGATCTTGTTCAAGGTGCGGTAGTTCAAGATCTCGGCGGGCAGGGGATGCTGGGCGGCCAGGATGGTCAGCACGGTCACGTCGGTGGAGTAGCCGGTCTTCTTCTTGGTCTTTTTCACCTGGGGGAGGCCCAACTCCTCGAAAAGCACCGTGGCCAGTTGGGACGGCGAGTTCAGGTTGAACTCGTGCCCGGCCAGCTTGTAGCAGGAGGCCTCCAGCTCGATGAGCTGCCCGCCCAGCTCCTTGCCCAACTCGCCCAGGGCGTCCACGTCCAGCTTGACCCCGTTCATCTCCAGCTGGGCCAGCAGCGGCACCAGGGGCATCTCCAAATCCAGGAACAGGGGCTCCAGGCCCGCTTCTTCCAGGCGCGGCCCCAACACCCGCGCCGCCTGCCAGGCCACGTCCGCGTCCTCGGCGGCATAGGGCGTGGCCTTGTCCAGCTCGGCAAAGGCGAAGCTCTTGTTCTTGCCGCCCACCGCCTCCTCGTAGGGGATGACGCTGCGCCCCAAAAACTCGGCGGCAATGGCCGCCAGGCCGTGGGATATCTTGCCGGGGTTCAAGAGATAGCTGGCCACCATGGTGTCAAAGGCGATGTTCACGAGCGGCGCGCCCGCCCTGGTCAAGACTATGTGATCGTACTTGAGGTTCTGGCCTATCTTGGCCACCAGGGGGTCGGCGCACAAGGGGCGCAGCAGATCCAGGGCCTGCTTCATGTCCATCTGCTTTTCGCCGTCGGGTAGCTGGTGCCCCACGGGCACGTACACCGCCTCGCCTTTCTTGGTGCACAGGGAGAAGCCCACCAGCTTGGCGGCCATGGGGTCGATGCTGGTGGTTTCGGTGTCGATGGACACCTTGCCCTTTTGAAAGGCCTTGGCGATCTCGGCCTGAAGCTCTTGGGGCTTCACCACCAGGCGGTAGTTGCCCTCCACTGCCACGGGCTGGGGCGCGAACTGCTTCATCAGGGAGGTGAACTCCAGCTGGGCCAGCACCGGGGTTATCACCTCCGGGTCCGGCGGGGCCATGGCGAACAGCTCGGGCGAGAACTTCAGCGGCGCATCGTCGGCCAACCGGGCCAGCTCCCGGCTCATGCGCGCGTCGTCGGCGTGGGCCAGGAGGTTTTCCCTGAGCTTGGACTTCTTCATCTCCGGCGCGGCGGCCAAGACCGAATCCAGGTCGCCGTGCTCGGCCAAGAGCTTCACCGCCGTCTTGGGCCCCACGCCGGGCACGCCGGGGATGTTGTCGGTGCTGTCGCCGGTGAGCGCCTGCAAGTCCACCACCAGCTCCGGGGCCACGCCCATTTTGGCCAGCACCTCGGGTGGTCCCAGGCGGATTTCCTTCATGGTGTCCCACATGGTCACGTCCGGGGTCACCAGCTGGGACATGTCCTTGTCGCCGGTGACCAGCACCACCTGGTAGCCCTGCTCGGTGGCCTGGCGGGCCAGGGTGGCCATGAGGTCGTCGGCCTCGTAGCCTTCCATCTCCACGGCCGGGAGGTTCAGGGCGGTCACCACCTGGCGCACCAGAGGCATCTGGGACTTGAGGGCCGGGTCCAGGGGCGGGCGGTTGGCCTTGTAGGGCTCGTAGAGCTTGTGGCGAAAGGTGGGGCCCTTGGCGTCGTAGACCACGGCCAGATGGCTGGGCTGGGCCTCGTCCAGCACCTTGAGCAGCATTTGCACGAAACCGTACACCGCGCCGGTGGGCACCCCGTCGCTGGTGGTCAGGTTGCGGATGGCGTGAAAGGCGCGGTGGATGTAGCTGGAGGCGTCCAGCAGATATAGGGTGGGCTTGGCGGCCAAAGGCGCCCTCCTCAATCTAATAGTAGTGGGGCCGGTGGGCCCTTGAATTTTAAGATTAGGCTTCCAGCGCTTCCATGGTCAAGGCCTGGGCCTGGGCCCAGCGCAGCACCCTGGCCAGGTCCCGGCGCTCGTCGCCCAACTGGGGGGCCAGCTCCAGGGCGGCCCGGCTCAGGCGCTCGGCCTCGGCCTGCACCATGTCCCACCCGGCGGTGGGGTAGCTCTCGCCCTGGTCGAAGCCGGAGCGGGGGCAGACGTGGGCCTCGTCCCCGCTGGCCACGGGTATGCCGTAGAGGCGGCAGGTGAGGGGGCGCGAGGCGTAGAGCAGACAACGGCCCTTTTCCAAAAGGGGGCAGGCCACCCGCGCCCGGCTGAAGGTCATGAGGCGCTCCTCGGGCGATTGCTCCAAGGCCCGGCGGGCCACCTGGTCAAACAGGGCCTCGGCCTTTTCAGCCCGGCGCAGGGCCTCCCGGCGGGCGTTGCGGGGCAGGCGGCGGAAGGCCAGGGCCATGGCCAAGGCCTCGGCGGGCGTGAGGTCGAACACCGCGTGGCAGCAGTCGTCGCAGCCCGAGCCGCAGCGCACCTCAGCGGGGAAGGAGGCGGCCACCTGGGCGAAGGCCGCATCGCAGCGCTGCCAAAGGGCGGCCATGCCCTGGCTGAAGGCGTTCAAGTCGGCCGGCGGTTGTGGTTGGCTCATGGGCCTTGTCCTCGCGCTGATTCGGTGGGGCTACTTTAGGCCAGGGGTCAAGGGGCGTCAAGCGCGGCTATTTGAAACGGAGGGTTGATCAAGCCTATAATCAACTAAAGACGACTTTAACCAAGCGCCCATAGGACGCCGCCCCGCCGTTTTATGGGACGAAAGGAGAGCCTTCATGCCTGAGTTTATGAGTCCCTTCCCCGGAATGACGCCGGGCCGCAAGCTGACCGACCGTGAATTGGCGCGGGCCATTCGCCTTTCCCTGGCCGCCGAGCAGGAAGCCATACATCTCTATGAGGCCCTGGCCGACGCCACCACCAACAAGCTGGCCGCCGCGGTGCTGCAAGACATCGCCGACGAGGAGAAGGAGCACGCGGGAGAGTTTCTGCGCCTGCTCAAGATCCTGGAGCCCGCCGAAGAGAAGTGGCTGGCCAACGGAGCCGAGGAAGTGGACGAGATGGTAGCCAAGCTGAAACCGGCCAAGAAAAAGGCCGCCAAGAAAAAGAAGGCTGCCCCTAAAAAGAAATAGTCCGCAGATACGAAAATAGGGACCGAGCCTTTCAGGGGAAAGGCTCGGTCCCTATTTTTGGGTCTGGTGGCTCACCCGAATTTTCATGAAAGGTGGGCGTCAACTAAAAACGGAATGGTGCCGTGTGCTCTTGATTCGACAAACGATCACTTCTTTTGGATGCGGCCTACGCGCATTATCGGCACAGCCAGCCGCCGGAAGACAAGGCGTCCGGCGAGCAAGGGACGCAGGCGTAGCTGCGGCTACGGCGAGGCCCTAGCGCAGCCGGCAACGCAGTATGCCGGTGGCTGGCGCAGCCGGACCAGTTGCCGTTTGCAAATCCAACCCTAAAAGCGCCAGTTGAGCATAGCGCTGAAGATGTAGCCGTTCTCCAAATCCACGCGGTCCTGGTCGCGGTCGTCCCAGTCGTCGCCCTGGAACCACAGGCGGTCAAAGGCGTAGGAGCCGGTGACCTTGAGCATCAGGCCCTTGGGCAGGAAGAACTTGAGCCCAGCCTTGGCTTCCTTTTGGTAGAAGAACAGGCGGTCCTTGTCGTCGGTGCGGTCGCTCAGGAACCAGCGCTGATAGGTCCAGTCGAAGCCCACCGAGCCCTCGACCCATTTCACCGGACGATAGGCTACGCTGCTGATGATGGTGCGGGGATAAATGTACAGGCCGCTCAGGGTCCACTTGGGAGCGGGCTTGTAGCGGATGCTGGCCAGGGGCAGGCCCAGCAGGAGGCTCAGGTTCTTGTCGGGCATGTAGGCGTAGGCCACGCCGGGGATGGGGATATTGGCCAGGAAGTCGCGGGTGTTGGAGTAGTTGACCAAAAACAGCCAGCGGTGCTGCTTGCTCTGGCCCATGGGGGTGAGCAGGGTGGCGGTGGCCGATATGGAGGTGTCGTCGAGCTTGTTGAAGGGCTTGTCGCTGGGCGAGCCCACGGTGAGCTCGCTACCGAACACCCAGCCCCGGTCCATCTTGTGGCGGTAGGTGGCCCCCAGGCGCAGGTCGTAAAGGTCCTCGGGGAAGGCGCGCCCGCTGCCGGGCAGGATGGCCGATGAGTCTATGGACATGTAGGAGGCCTGGCCGTGCAGGGCCAGCTCGTCGCGGGAGTTTTGCCACAGCGGGGCCAGGAAGCGGCCGGTCTGGCTGGTGTAGCCCATGTCGGTATCCTGGCCCTCCACCTGCCGGTCCGGGGAGTAGCTGAAGTCGTAACTCAGGTTGTATTTGAGCTGGCCCACCTGGGGCACCATCCACCCGCCCAGGTCTATGGCTTGGCTGGGGCCGGCCCATCCCAGGCAGCAGACCAACGCGACGACCAATGTGGGAATTACGCGGCTTTTAAACACGGTCGGTTCTCCCTCTTCGGGGTTCGGCAATGAAATTGGTGACCGAAAAAAGCGGTTGATTGTCTGGAGCCAAGGCTCACGCTTTCGGCGGCCGGTTGTTTCTTGAGAGCAGCCAACGCACCATATCGCCCAGCAAATAATAGGCCAGGCCGGCAATCATCACAAAGGCCAGGAACAGGAACCCGGCGTCCAGGGCCACCCAAGGCCAGGTCTCACCCTCCCAGGAAGGCAGCAGCATGTACACTTCCCTGGCCGCCAGCAAACCGGCGGCCAGGGAGATTATCGTCGTCAGGGCCTTTAACAACTGCGCCATGCCTCTTTACCCGTATGCCTGCTCGGGGCGTTGACTACGCTTGTTTACCTTGGCTGCCTTTGATGGCACCCGGGGCCATGAAGTGGTGCTGTATCCTGCGGATCAGCTTCCAGTTGGCGAACTGATCCAGGTAGGAGTAGACCACCGGCACCACCAACAGGGTCAGCACCGTGGAGGAGACCATGCCTCCGGCGATGGCCACGGCCATGGGCTGGCGGCTCTCGGAGCCCACGCCCAGGGCCAGCACCACCGGCAGCACGCCGCCGATGGTGGACACCGCGGTCATCAGGATGGGCCGAAGCCGGGTGGCCCCCGCCTCGATCAGGGCCTCATGGGCGTTCATGCCCTTTTCCCTTAGCTGCTTGGTGTAGTCGATGAGCAGGATGCCGTTCTTGGTGGCCAGGCCCACCAGCATGATCAAGGCGATCATGGAGAACAGGTTGAAGCTGTTGCCCATAAGGAACAGCAGGCCAAAGGCGCCAATGAATGAGAGCGGCAGGCCCATCATGATGGCCAGGGGGTGGGCGAAGCTCTCGAACTGGGCCGCCAGCACCATGTAGGTGAGGGCGATGGCCAAAATGAAGGCAAAGGCGATGTAGCCGGTGGTTTCGGCAAAGGCCTCAGCCCGGCCCACGAAGGAACTGGAGTAGCCGTCGGGCAGGATCTTGTCGGCCATGGCCTGCACCTCGGGCATGGCCTCGCCCAACAGCTTGCCCTCCAGGTTGGCGTAGATGGTGGCCGAGCGGCTGCGGTCCAGGCGGTTGATGATGTTGGGGCCCACGCCCTGCTCCAGGGTGACGAAGCTGGACACGTCCAGCAAGCGTCCATCATTGGCTCTCATCCAGATGCGCTGCACGTCCTGGGGCAGGACCCGCTGCTCCTCCATCAGACGCACCCGCACGTCGTAGCTCTTACCGCCCTCGCGGAAGTCCACCGTCTTGACCCCGCCCAGCAGGGCGGCCACCGCGTTGGCCACCTCGCGCACGCTCACCCCGGCGTCGGCCGCACGGGCGCGGTCGATCTTCACGCGGATCTCGGGCTTGCCGATTTCCAGGTTGCGGGTGATGCCCACGTAGCCCTGGGTCGCTTCCAGGCGTTCCATGAGCTCGCGGGAGTACTGGTCGATCTTGTCGATATCCGGCCCCTGCAGGACGAACTGGATGTCCTCGTTGCGCGAGCCGGCTCCCAGGGGCGAAATGTTGGACACCGTGCCCCGCACATCGGGCAACTGGCGCAACAGGCCGCGCACCGCGACCTGCAGTTGCTGCTGGCTGCGCTTGCGCTCGGCCTTGGGGGTCAGGGTGACCATGGCGATGGCCTTGTTGGCCCCGTCATAGCCGGAAACCGAGAAGAAGTGGTCGATCTCGGGGATATTGATCATCTCTTTTTCCAGGCGGTGCAGGACCGAGTCTGTTTTTTCCAGGGAGTAGGACAGGGGAGTTTCCAGGCGCACCATGAAGCGGCCCTCGTCCTCGGCGGTGACGAACTCCTTGCCCAGCATGGTGAACACCCAGCCGCCCACCACCAGGGCGGCCATGGCCATGGCCATGACCGATAGGCGGTGGCGCAGGCACCAGGATATGAGCACCCGGTAAAAACGGCTGGTGGCCTCCATGGCCCGGTTGAACAGGTTGAACACCCCGCTGGTGGTCTCCTTCACGGTGAGGAAGCGGGCCGAGAGCATGGGCACCACGGTCAGCGCCACGAAGGTGGAGCAGGCCACGGAGAAGGCCAGGGTGACCGCGAACTCGTAGAAGAACTGCCCCACCATGCCGCCCATGAAGGCCACGGGCAAGAACACGCCGCCCAGGGCCACGGTGGTGGCCACCACCGCGAAGGCGATCTCAGAGGAGCCCTCGAAGGCCGCTTCCATGGCCCCCTGCTTGAGCTCGGTGCGGTGGCGGAAGATGTTCTCCACCATGACGATGGCGTCGTCGATGACCAAACCCACCGCGGTCACCAGGGCCAGCATGGACATGTTGTTCATGGTGAAGCCCATCCAGTACATGCAGGCGAAAGTGGAGATGATGCTGGTGGGGATGGCCACCGCGCTGATGATGGTGGTGCGCAGGTTTTGCAGGAACAGGAAGATGATCAACGCGGCGATGATGGCGCCCAATAGGAGCTGGAACTGCACCTCGTTGATGGACTTCTCGGTGAAGATGGTGGTGTCGGTGGCCACGTCGATGAGGATGCCCTCGGGGGCCGTGCGCCGAAGCTCGGGCAGCACCTGGCGTACCTTCTGGGCGATGGCCACCTCGTTGGCCCCGGAGCGCGGCGAGATGCCCAGGCCCACGGTGCGCATGCCGCCGGTTGCCTTGGTGGTGAAGCGGGCCACGCCCACGCTTTCCTGGCGGGCCGAGCGGGCCACGCCCACGTCCTCCAGGCGCACCGGGTAGCCATCCTTGAAGGCTACGATCATGCGGTTGAAGGCCTCGGGGGTGGGGAACTCACCCACCGTGCGGATGAGGAACTCCTTGTCCTTGGATTCGATCTTGCCGCCGGGGATCTCCACGTGCTCCCGGGCCAGGGCGGTGATGACGTCATTGACTCCCAGCTTGTAGGCAGCCAGGCGCTCGCGGTCCAGCCAGATGTGGACCTCTTTTTCCCGGGCTCCGCCCACGCGCACCTCGCCCACGCCCTGGATCTTTTGGATCATGGGCCTGAGCTGCTCGTCGGCCACCTTGGTCAGGGTCTCGATGGCCTGGGGTCCGCGCACCGCCAACCAGATGATGGGCTGGGCGTTGATGTCCAGCTTGTCGATGACCGGGGACTCGGCCTCGGTGGGCAGCTCGCGCAGCTTGGTGGATATCTTGTCGCGCACCTCCTGGGAGGCCACGTCCACGTCCTTGCTGAGCTCGAACTCCACCACGATGCGGCTCTTGCCCTGCATGCTGGCCGAATTGATGTGCTTGATGCCGCTCACCGAGCTGATGGCGTCCTCAAGTTTGTCGGTGATTTCGTTGTCCACCTCCTCGGGGCGGGCGTTCTCCCACACCGTGGTCACGGTGACCATGGGGAAGTCCACGTCCGGGTACAGCGACACGCCCAGGCGGGTCATGCCTATGAGCCCGAACACCACCAGGGCGGTGACCATCATGGTCGCCGCCACCGGCCTGCGGATGGAAAAGTCGGTAAGGAACATGGCTCCCCCCTACTTTCCGGCCTGGCCGCCGGCGGGTTTGGCTCCGTTTTTCAGCTCGGCCTCACGCACCTGGCCGCCGTTTTTGACCATGAATTTGCCTTCCAGGATCACCTTGGTCCCGGCCTTTAGCGGCGGGTGCATGATCTCGGCCCACTGGTTTTCGATATGCCCAAGGGTGACCGGAACTTTCTTGGCCTTGCCGTCCATCACCAGGAAGATGTAGGTCTCCTTCTCGGTCTGGATGATGCTGGACCAGGGGGCGCACACCGCGTTTTCGCGCACGTCCACGGTCACCTTGAGGCGGCCGAACATGCCCGGATTGAGCAGGTGCTGGGTGTTGTCCACCGTGGCCTTGACCTTGAAGGAGCGGGTCTTGGAGTCCACCACCGGAGAGATGAAGGAAATCTTGCCAATGAACTTGCGGCCGGGGTAGGCCACGGTGAAGATGCTCACCTCCTGGCCCTTGAAGATGCCGGCCTTGAAGCGCTCGGGCACCGAGAACTCCATCTCCAGGGGGTTCAGGCTCACTACCCTGACTACCGGCTCGCCGGCCTTGAGGTAGTCGCCCACCGACAGGTCCTTGGAGCCCACCACTCCGTCAAAGGGGGCCAGTATCTCGGTGTCGGACAGCATTTCCTTTTGCCGGGACATGTCGGCCTGGGCCTGGGCCAGGGCGGCCTGGGCCAGGGCGATCTCGGTCTCCAGGTCGTCGTACTTCATCTGGGAGACCAGCTTATCCTTGACCAGGGGCCGGTTGCGCTCCAGGTTGCGCTTTTGGTGGGCCAGGCGGATCTTGAGCTGTTGGATGCGCTGCACCAGGTTGCGCATGTCCGCGCGCACCTTGGCCGCGTCCAGCTTGACCAGCAGGGTGTCCTTTTTGACCTCCACGCCCTCCTGGAAAAGAATCTCCTCCACCGGGGCGGCTATCTCCGAGCGGATGGTGACCATCTTGGGCGAGTTGATGGTTCCCACCTGGTTCAGCACGTTCTCCACCCGCCGGGAGGTGAGTTCCCCAAGGGACACCACCGTGGCCGTGGGGGCGACAACCTGGGTTTTCTTTTCCTCGCGCCCGCAGCCGGCGGTTACCCAGAGCAAGGTCAGGGCCAGGGCTAGGACGGTTAAGCTCAGGGGAGTTCTCTTAACGGACATTGACCTTATCCTCCGGGTTCATCTTGGGAATGATTTTAAAGCGGGTCAGGTTGTCCCCCATGGCCATGTGGAGGTCGGCCAGGCCTTGATTGAAGTCGGTCAAGGCGATGGCCTTGCGGATGCGGGCCTCGATCACGTTGTTCTGGAAATCCAAAATACGGAAGGAATCCGAAAGCCCCTCGTCCAGGCGGCGCATCTCCTGCTGGAGGTTGGTCTCGGCCAGCTTTTGAAAGCGGTCGGCCACCTGCACCCGCTCCAGGCTGCGGCGCAGGGTGACCAGGGCGTTCTTGAGCTCGGTCTCGGTGGTGCCTTCCAGGCGCTTGAGGCGGTACAGGGCCCGCTTGCGCTCCCAGCCGGCCACGCGGTAGCGGCTGTTGGCTTCGCGGTTGCCCAGGGGATAGGTGAGCCTCAGGCCCACGAACCAGTTGTAACCGTCGCCGTCGGCCATGCTGTTCCAGGAGTCGGAGTAGTTGCCGCCGTAGGGGTTGCCCGAGGCGGTGCCCACCTCGGTCTCGGTGCCGGCCAGGCCGTTCATGGCCAGGCTGGCGGCCAGGTCGATCTGGGGCAGGCGCTGGTTTTCCAGGTAGGACAGGCGGATGTCCAGCTTGTCCAACTCCACCTTTTGGGCCAACAGGTCCGGGCGGTGTTTGAGAGCCACGGTCAGGGCCTGGGGCAGATCGGGGAAGGTCTGGTTGGGCCCGGCCATATCCTGGGGCCGGATGGTGCTCATGTACAAGGGGTCTCCGGAGCGTATCTCCAACATATCCTTGAGTTGGTTGGACACCGTTTCCATTTGCTGCTGGGCCAGCACGATTTTCTCGTCGCGCGAAGCCACCGCGGTCTCGGCCTCCTGCACCTCGGTGATGGGCACCACCCCGGCCTTGAACTTCTCCCGGTTGCCCTTCAAGAGGCCGCTGGCCAGATGCCGCGACTCGATGCGGTGGCGCAACACCACGTGGGCCAGGGAAAGCAGGTAATAGGTGCGCTCCACCTTGTTGGCCAGGCCCTGGGCCTGGTTAAGGTATTGGAACTGAGTCTGCTTTTCCTGCTTCTGGGAGATGCGCAGGCCGGCGGTGTTGGCCTCGGTGCCCGCGCCCTTGAACAAGGGCTGGGTCAGGTCCAACACCAGATAGGTGCGGTAGGCGGGGTTCACCTCGTTGGTCACCGCGTTGCTGTCCACGCCCAGGGTCTCCACCCCCACCCGGGACTGCAAGCCGGTCTGGAAGCGCTTGCTCACTCCCACCGTGGCGGTGTTGAGTCCCAGGGTTTCGTGATCGCCCCAATAGGCGGCGGAGGTGTTGGGAAAGCGGTCCTCGCCGCTGCCCACCGAGGCGTCCAGGGAGGGGTCGAACTGGGCCTCCTGGATGATCACCTCCTCCTGGCTGGCGGGCACCTGCACCTGCACCATCTTGAGGTCCAGGTTGTTTTCGATGCCCCGGACCAGGGCCCCCTCCAGGCTCAGAGGGACGCCCTTTTCCACTTTGGGGATGGGTGGGTCGTCCGCTGCCGTCGCCAGGGAAGGCAGCAGGCAAAAAAGGCAAAGAAAAACGATGTTGCGAACCTTGGGCATAGCCGTTTCTTCCTGAAATTAAGCTTGGCTGGGGTTGGGGTTGAGGGCGCGCAGGCAAAATTCCCACAGTGCCTCGGCAAACTCGGGGGGATGAGGACTCTCCAACATGGCCACCCGGGTGTATCCAATCAGTAAGCTGCGCAGAACCAAGGCGGTCAGTTCGGGATCGCAAGAACCTATCGATCCGTCTTTTTGGCCTCTTTGGACCATCGTCACCAGATGCTGGTGAAGTTTGTTCACGCGCCGCAAAATTCCTTGCCGGTGAGGGGAGTCCTCATTGCCCAGGCTGGCTGGAAAGTCCCTTACCAGTAATAAAATGTTTTTGGCGCGGCTGTTGATAGCCTCGAAATGAGCCCCCACCCAGGCGCGCAAGGCGTCCAGCCCGGTGGGAGCTTCATCCATTGCCCGCCGGAGCGACTCCAGAAAGTTGTCAAAAGAGTCGTAAAATATCTCTATGAGGATGTCTTCTTTGGTTTTGAAATAGTAGAAGATGATGCCTTCGGAAACCTCGGCCAGCTTGGCCACCTGATGGGTGGAGGTGGCATGGTAGCCGTTCTGGGAGAAAAGCTCCGTGGCTGCGTCTATAATGTCCTGTTTGCGAGACATTGGCTACTTTCCGTTAAACACCGGAGAGCCTCTGCGCAGGGGCTCTCTCCGACTTCTATCGTCCTTCGATGCTTTTTTTTGGATGCTGAATACCAGTAAGCTGAGTGATTACTCAATCAATACAGATCTGCCCCCTGGTTGTCAAATGAATTTTTGGATACAGTTTTGTAAATAAGGCGTGGCTGGAGGGGGAGTTACTTGGGGCCGGGGTTCAGGGCTTGGCCCACCGCCCGGCCCAGCTCGGCCAGGTTGATAGGCTTTATGATCAGTTGGCCGATGCCCAGGTGGCGGGCTTGCTGGGCTGAGATGTGTTCGCTGTAACCGGTGCAGAGGATGATCGGCACCTCCGGGCGCACGGCGAGCAGCTGTTCGGCCAGCTTGATGCCGGTCATGCCGGGCATGGTGTAGTCGGTGATGACCAGACCGAAGGTCTGGGGATCGTCGGTGAATATCCGCAAGGCTTCCTTGGCCGAGCTGGTTCCGGTGGCCTGGTAGCCCAGGCGCTCCAGGGCGCGGCACCCCACCTCCACCAGGGCCTTTTCATCGTCCACCAGCAGGATGCGGCCCTTGCCGCTGGGGGGCGAGGAAGGCTCCGGGGAGGACGCGCTCTGCTCTTGTCCGGAGAATACTGGTAGATAAACCATGAACTTGGCTCCTTGCCCCGGGCTGCTCTCCACCTTGATGGCCCCCTGGTGGGAGCTTACTATGCCGTGGGCCACGGAAAGGCCCATGCCCGTGCCCTTGCCCGCTTCCTTGGTGGTGAAAAAGGGCTCGAATATCCGTTCCCTGGTCTGCTGGTCCATGCCCGGCCCGTTGTCGCCCACGGTGAGCAGCAGGTAGTCACCGCCCTCCAGGCCCAGGTACTCCCGCTCCGCCGGGTCGTCCAGCCTCATCCCGCTGAGGTTCACCTGGATGGTCCCGCCGTTCTCCTCCAGGGCCTGGTAGGCGTTGGTGCACAGGTTCATGAGCACCTGGTGTATCTGCACCGGGTCGGCCATGATCCGCCGCCCCTGGGCTTCGAGGTTTTCCTCGATGGCGATGGTGGAGGGGATGGAGGCCCGGATCATGCGCAGGACCTCGTTTATCAGGGGCCTCAGCTCCAGGGGCTGAAGCTTGCCCCCGCTCTGGCGGCTGAAGGAGAGTATCTGGCGCACCAGGTCCCTGGCCCGGGCCGCGGCGGCCATCACGTTGTCCAGTTCCAGGGTGGGCTGCTTGCCCGCAGCCAGCCCCGCCTGGGCCAGCTCGGTGTAGCCCATGATGGCCGAGAGCACGTTGTTGAAATCGTGGGCAATGCCCCCGGCCAGGGTGCCGATGGCCTCCAGCTTCTGCGACTGGCGAAGCTGGTTTTCCAGGCGGTCCCTTTCCGCTTCGTCCAAAATGCGCTGGGTTATGTCGCGGGCCGAGGCGAAGATCATCTCGTCCGCGGCCACGGCTCGCCATTCCAGCCAGCGGGTGCTCCCGTCCTGGGCCAGGCAGCGGTTTACAAAGCCCAGGATGGGACGCTGCCCGCTGAGCCGTTGCAGGGCCTGGGCCGTGGCTTGGCGGTCCTCGGGATGGGCCAGCTCCACCACGGAGCGCCCCTGCAATTCATTCTGGGAATAGCCCAGGGTCCTGGTCCATTCCTGGTTCACCCGGCGCAATACCCCGTTGCGGTCGGCTATGCACAGCAGGTCCTGGGCCAGGGTGAAGAAGCGGTCCAACTCCCCGCTGATACGGCGCAAGTTTTCCTCGGCCAAGCGGCGGTCGGTGATGTCCTCGCCGGAGCTCAATAGGGCGTAGGCCTTGCCCTGCCGGTCGCGCAGCAGGGAGTTGTGCCAAGCCACGGTTCGCTCCTGGCCGGATTTGGTCAGCACCGGGTTTTCGTAATATTCATCCAGGGTTTTTTCGCCCCGCATGGCGGCCACCAGGGTGTGGCGCACCTGTTCGGCCCAGGACGGGGGCAGGCAGATGTCGAACCAACTCCGGCCCAGCAGTTCGCCGTCTTGGTAGCCCAGGATTTCATAGCCCTTTTTGTTGAGCAGCAGGATTTTGCCTTCCTGATCCAGGCTCAACAAAATGGTCCCGGCCATGTGCAGGTAGTGTTCGGCCATTTCCTTGGCCTGGCGCAGCTCCTCCTCGGCCCGCTTGGCGGCGGTGATGTCCAGAAGCACCCCATCCAGCCACAGGGGCTCGCCTTCCTGGCTATAAAAGGCCTGCCCCCGGTCGTGCACCCAGCGCGATCGCCCGTCCGCCCGCTGGATGCGGTACTCCAGGTTAAAGGGCCCCCGCAGGCGCACCGCCTCCCGGACCAGGGCGATCACCTGCTCCCGGTCCTGGGGCGCGATGAGCTGGTTCAGACTTTGCCCACCGCCGGAGGTGAAATTTTTTGCGGGAAAGCCGGTAAGCTCCTGGATGTCCTCGCTCATGTAGTCGGCCGAGTAGGGCGGGGCCACCTGGCAGCGGTAGACCACGCCGGGGACGTTTTCGGCCAGGGTGCGGAAACGCTTTTCGCTTTTTTCCAGCCCGGACTCCACGTCGATGCGCCGCTCACCCTCCAGCAGCAGCCAGGAGAGCAGTAGGGTGACCAGGGGGTAGATCACGATCACCGGCAGAGAGATGTCCTTCAAGGCTTTCAGGGCCAGGGGCAGGGGCAGGGAAAACATGCACAGCAGCATGACCACGTGCACCACCAGCCCGAAGGCGTAGAGCCTGGAGGGCCGGGTGACCGCCGGGTCGCGCTTTCTCCAATAGAAGAAGATAACCCCTATGCCCGCCGAGGTGACGATGGTCAAAATGCCGGGGGGGACCCCCACCCCGCCGGTCCACAGCCGCATGGCCCCGGTCATGACCACGGCGATGAGCGCGGCCAGGGGCCCGGCGAACAGCCCGGCCACGGACAGCAGCACCGTGCGGGTGTCGAAGACCAGGCCGGGCAGCAGAACCATGGGCCCGGCCATCACCGATAGGGCGATGAACCCGAAGAGCAGGCCCCGCATCACCTGGCCGGTGATCTGGGCCTGGGGCCAACGGCGCGCCACCACAAAATACAAGATGCCCAGGGAGAGCAAAAGGGCCGCATTATATATCAAATCCCAGAAGATCATCAGCCGGGGCCTCGCCTGGTTTGTCCATGGGATCGCCGATTGTAACCCGGCGCTTTTCTATACGAAGCAGGCTAACACAATAGTTTGGTTCAACCAATCACTGAGGTGAGGTCGATTCAATCCCGCCCGGGGAGGTAAGTAATGGGCGTTGTTTATTTTAACCAATCTGATATTGATGTGGGGGGGTGTTGCCGGCGGCGCGGATGGGCAAAGGCGATATTGGCTCCCACCTGCCGTAGCGGATTTTAGACAACCGAGCGCGTCCCCCCGGCTGGAGGAGCGAACCATGAACTTGGCCCGCAACCTGGAGCAAGCGGCCCGCTTTTTCCCTGAATTCCCCGCCCTGGTGGAGCGGGGCCACGCCACCACCTACGCCGCCCTGGAGGCGGAAAGCAACCGGGTGGCCGGGGCCTTGGTGGGGCTGGGCTTGGCTCCGGGGGAGCACGTGGCCCTGTGCCTGCCCAACGGCAAGCCGTGGCTGGCCGCCTACTTCGGGGCCATCAAGGCCGGGGGCGCGGCGGTGACCCTGGCCGCCGGGATGGCCCCTGGTGAACTGCGGCCCCTGCTGGCCGACTGCAAACCTAAGGTATTGTTTACCACCCAGGAAAAGCTGGCCGCCCTGGGCTCCCGCCAGGGGCTGGAGGGGTGCAAGGTCGTGGCCCCCTGCGGGGACCTCACCTACGAGGAGCTTCTGGCCCTGGGCGACGGCGAGTTCCAGGCCGTGGAGCGCGAGCGCGGCGACGTGGCCGCGGTGCTCTACACCGGGGGCACCACCGGCACCCCCAAGGGGGTGATGCTCACCCACGAAAACCTCATGGTTTCGGCCCATAACGTGGCCCGTCAGGAGCGCTCCGACCACGAGGACCGGGTGCTGTGTTTTTTGCCTTTGCACCACGTCTTCGGCCAGGTGCACGTGATGCTCTCCACCATTCTCACCGCCGGTTGCCTGGAGATGCTGCCCGCCTTTGACCTGGAGGAGGTGCTGGCCGCCTTAGGCCGGGGCGAGGTCACCAAACTTTACGCCGTGCCTACGGTTTATCTGCGCCTGCTGGGCCAGGACAACCTCAAAGAGCGCCTGGGCAAGGTGCGCTACTGCTTCTCGGCGGCGGCCAGCATGGCCCTGGAGGTGGTGCGGGAGTGGAAGGAGGTCTCCGGCCTCAACATCCACGAGGCCTACGGCATGACCGAGTCCGCCTCCATGGTCACCTACAACCACTACTACCGCCACAAGGTGGGTTCGGTGGGCACCCCGGTGGGCGCGGTGGAGGTGGCCATCATGGACCAGGAGGGCAACCTCCTGCCCCAGGGCCGTGACGGCGAGATCTGCATCCAGGGGCCCAACATCATGAAGGGCTATCTGAATCGCCCCGAGGAAACCGGCCGGGCCTTTTGGGGCCCCTGGTTCCGCTCCGGCGACGTGGGCCATCTGGACGAGGACGGCTACCTGTACATCGTGGACCGCATCAAGGACATGATAATCACCGGCGGGGAGAACGTGTATCCCCGCGAGATCGAGGAACTGCTCTACGAACTGCCCCAGGTAGCCGAGTGCGCCGTGGTGGGGCTGCCCGACCGGGAGTACGGCGAACAGGTCACCGCGGTGATCGTGCCCAAGCCGGGGGGCGAGCTGGACCCCGAGGAGCTGAGGGCCTATCTCCGGGAGCGTCTGTCGGGCTTTAAGGTGCCCAAGGTTTTTGTGGTGGTGCCGGACCTGCCCCGATCGGCGGCGGGCAAGATATTAAAGCGCGTGCTCAAAGACAACATCACCCGCCGGCCGCCAACCGCCTCTTAACGCCTCTTCGCGGGCGCGGCCTTGGTGAAATTTACGGACCAACCGGTTACGCCGGGGCCAGGAACTCCCGCAGGGCCTGGTCCCGCTTGGGGTTGGGCTGGAACATCAGGGTGAAGTGGTCCGCGTCCGGCAGGTCCACCACCTTGGCCTGGTCAATCTCGCGAAGCATGCGCTCCAGGGCGTCGCTTGGCAGCAGCACGTCGTCGTCTTGCAGCATGCCTTTGCCCCCCCGCATGATCAACACAGGGCACAGCACCTGCCGGTAAAAGGATGACGGCTTGATCGAGCGCAGGTTGCGCCGCTCCTCCTCGATGGTGTCCGGGCTCACCCGCGAGCGCACCCCTCCCTCGACCTTTTCCACCTCGTAGTCGAAGTAGTCGGCCATGGCCTGGTTCCAGGGGTTGAAGTAGGGGGCTTGGCGCACCAGGTCCAAATAGGCCTCCCGGTCGGGCAAGACCTTGCCCAGGCGGTCCACCGAGGGCTTGATGCCATCGTTCACTTTGGTCCACTGGTGGGAGGCCAGCTCGCCGCCGCCGTCCAGGAGCACCAGCTTGTCCACCATCTGGGGGTAGTTGGCGGCAAAGGCCAGGCAGATGTAGGCCCCCAGGGAATGGCCCATGAGGCTGATGCGTTCGAAGCCAAGGCCCTTGATCACCGCCGCGATGTCCTGGCAGTGGGTTTCCAGGGAGTAGCCGGTGGCCGGCTTGTCCGAAAGCCCCCGCCCCCTGATGTCCATGGCCAACACCCGGTTTTGGCCAGCCAAGGCCTCAGCCAAAAGCTGGTAGCAGTGCAGGTTGGCGGTGAGGCCGTGCACTCCCAAAACCGCCGGGCCGCTGCCCGGCCACTCGGCCATCTGGATCTCGACCCCGCCGGAGCCGGGCAGCCTGTAGGTTTTTTCAGGTTTCACGCTAAGATCCTAACGCCACGTCGCGCAGGGGAGGGATGATCTCGGCCACCCCTTTGAGCACCGTTTGACCGTCCTGGTTCTCCACCAAGGTGGCCAGCCGCACCCGGTTGCGCTTGGGCATAACTTGTTCCACGGTTACCGAGATGGTCAGAGCGTCGCCGGCGTAGACCGGTTTGGTGAAGTTGAGCTCCTGGGACACGTAGATGGTGCCCAGGCCGGGGTACTCGGTGCCCAGCACGAAGCCCAGCAGGCTGGCGGTGAGCATGCCCGGAGCCACGATGCGTCCGAAAAAGGTGTCCTTGGCCATGGCCGGGTCCTGGTGAAAGGACTGATGGTCTCCCAGGGAATGGGTGAAGGAGATCATCATTTCCTCGGTCATGGTGATGGTCCTTTGGTGGGTGTGCCCGACTTCTATGCTGTTGATGCTCAGTCCTTGCGGCATGGCCTTTTCCCTATATGTTCCACCGGGCCGCGCGGGCGGCGGGAGGTTGCGTACCGATTACGGCCTACAAGCCGGGTTGGTGGTCCCGCTGGGCCAGGCGCAGCTTGCGCCGGGCGATGACGTCCCTGGCGGTGCCCACCAGGCCCTTGGGGAAGAAGATCACCACCAGGATGAACAAAATCCCGAAGTAGAGAATCCAGCGCTCGGCCAGGCGCTGGGCCACCTCCACGTGGGGCAAAAGCCACGCGGTGAGTTTTTGCAGGTCCGGTAGCCAGGCCTCGGCCACCTGAATGAAGGCCGCGCCCATGATGCTGCCGTAGAGGGTGCCCATGCCGCCGATGATCACCATGAGCAGAATGTTGAGCATCACCGGGATGCCCAGCACCGAAGTGGGGTTCACGTACCCCAGCCACATGGCGAACAGCACCCCGGCCAGGGAGGCCACCACCGATCCGAAGACGTTGCTCAGCACCTTGTAGTGGAAGGTCTTGTAGCCCAGGGCGGTGCTGCGCTGCTCGTTGTCGCGCACCGATTTGAGCACCCTTCCCACCGGCGAGCGCACGAAACGCACCAGGCCGATGAACAGGAGCACCGAGGCCGCCAGGATGAAATAGTAGGTCATCAGGCGTCCGTTGAGGGTCGCTCCCAAGAAGGTGCCGTCGCTCCAGTTCACGCTGAATATGCCGGGCAGGGAGAAAGATACGCCATCCTCTCCCATGGTCAAGTCGTGCCACTGGTCGCCCAGGATGAAGACGAACTCGGCCAAGGCCAGGGACATCATGGTGAAAAAGATGGCCTTCACCCGGAGCGAGAAGAAGGCCAGGGCCACGGCCAAGACCCCGCTGATGCCCACCGCCAGGGCCATGGCCACGGGGATGTGGTACCAGGCCGCCTGGCCGCTGTGGAAGACCACCAGGGCCATGGAGTAGGCCCCGATGCCGAAGAAGGTCACATGGGCCAGGGAGAGGATGCCGGTGTAGCCCAGGATCAGGTCGTAGGAGGCGGCCACCACCGCGAAGATCATCACCTTGGTCATCACGTCCATGGCCCGGAAGGAGGGCACCACCAGGGGCCCCGCGATGAGGCAGGCCAACAGCACCAGCTGCACCCAAAGGGCCGGGCGGGTGAAGCGCACCCGGCGCAGATTCTCACGCTCCATTTGCACGGGAGTCGGTTGCATCGTTTTGCTTTCCATGGCCCTATTCCTTGCCCATGAGGCCGGTGGGCCGGATCAGCAGGATCACGGCCATGATCATGATGTTGGCCCCCAGGGCCAGGGGAGGCATGGTGTAGGCCACGTAGTTGAAGGCCAGGCCCACCATGATGGCCCCCAGGAAAGACCCGGTCACCGAGCCCATGCCGCCGATGATCACCACGATGAGGGCGAAGATCAGGTTCTCCTCGCCCATGGCCGGATGGATCTGCTCCTTGAAGATGGACCACATGGTGCCGCCCACCGCGGCCAGGGCCGCCCCGGCGCAGAACACCCCGGTGAACACCCGGCGGATGTTGTAGCCCAGGGTCTCCACCACTTCCTTGTTTTCCACCCCGGCCCGCACGATGATGCCCAGCTTGGTGCGCATCATCACCAGTTGGATGCCCCCCAGCACCGCCAGACCCACCACGATGGCCACCACCCGGAACTTGGTGATGATCACGTCCATGATGTCCCAGCTTCCCTGGAAGGCCGCCGGCACGATCACCACCTCGTCGTTGGGGCTCCAGACCACCTTGAGTATTTCCACCAAAATCAGCGAGGCGCCCATGGTGATGAGGATCTGCTTCAGGTGGCTGCCGTAGGTCAGGCGCACCAGCATCTTCTCCAGCACGATGCCCATGAGCCCGCCCACCACCAACGCGGCCAGCAGGCACAGCAGCACCGAGCTGATGCTCTGGGCGGCGCCCGCGCCTTCCACCCAGCCGACCTTTTGCAGGGCGCCCAGCAGGGAGAAGCCCACGTAGGCCCCCCACACGAAGAAGGCGCCGTGGGCCAGGTTCAACACGTCCATGAGCCCGAAGATAAGGGTGAGCCCGCTGGCGGTGAGGAAGATGAGCATGCCCATGGCCAGGCCGGCCACGGTGAGCACCGCGTAGGTGGTGGGGTCTATCCATAACAGGGGCAAAAACCAGATGCCCACCGAGGCGATCCACACCGCCACTTTCTTGAAATCCGTGCCGCCTTGTTCCTGCAATCCCGCCGTGGCTGTTTGGGTTGTCATGCCTTCGCGCTCCTCAGGCGATGCCTAGGTACTTTTGTTTGAGCCCTTCGTCGTGAACCAGATCGGCCATGAGCCCCTGGTGCACCGTGCGCCCGTCGTCCAGGATGAAGTAGTCCACCCCGATGTGGCTGGCCATGTAGAAGTTCTGCTCCACCAGGATCACCGTGGTGTGGTTCTTGATGTGGTTGATGGACTCGATGAGGTGGTCCACCACGATGGGGGCCAGGCCCTTGGAGGGCTCGTCGATGAGCAGCAGGTCGTGGTCGTTGACAAAGGCCCGGGCAATGGCCAGCATCTGCTTCTGCCCGCCGGAGAGCACCCCCGCCTTGGAGCGCCAAAACTTCTTCATGTCCGGAAAAAGCTGGAAGATGGTTTCCATGCGGGCCCAGGTGGTCTCGTTTTCGTTAAGCATGGCCAGGCGGAAGTTCTCTTCCACGCTCAGGGTGTAGAGCACCGCCTGGTCCTCGGGCACGAAACCCACCCCTTGCTTGGCCACCTCGTAGGGCTTCATGGCCTGCACCGCCCGGCCCTTTAGGACGATGTCTCCCGAGGACGCCGGGGTCAGGCCCATTACGGTGCGCAGGGTGGTGGACTTGCCCGCCCCGTTGCGCCCCAAGAGCACCGTGGCCCGGCCGGGCATGAAGCTCAGGTCCACCCCTTGCAGGATGTGGTGCTGCTCGATGTAGGTGTGCACCTTGGTGAGCGACAGGATGGGCTCAGCCATTTTTCACCCCCCCGCCCAGATAGGCTTCCAGCACCTCGCTGTTGCAGGCCACCGCCTCGGGTGAGTCGTCGCAGATCAGGCGGCCCTCCTTGAGTACGGCGATGGAATCGGAAACGGTCATGATCATGTCGAACTTATGCTCCACCAGCATAATGGTGCGGTTGCGCGCCGCCTTGATCTGTTGGATCAGCTCCAAAATGGCCGGCACTTCCTCCAGGCTCATGCCCGCAGTGGGCTCGTCCAACAGCAGAAGCTCCGGGTCCAGAGCCAAGAGGATGGCGATCTCCAGCTTGCGCTGCTCCCCGTGGGTCAGGGTCTTGGCCTCCACCGCCCAGCGCTTTTCCATGAGCACCTGCCGGAGCAACTCGTAGGCCCGGTCCTCCAACTCGGAGTAGGAGCGGTAGTTGCGCCAGAACACCATGCCCACCCTGGCCTTGGACTGCAAAGCCAGGCGCACGTTTTCCAAAACGCTGAGCGAGGGGAAGATGTTGGTGAGTTGGAACGAGCGGCCCACTCCCAGGCGGGTGCGGTCCGCCGCGCCCAGGTCGGTCACCTCCCGGCCCTTGAACATGATGCTGCCGCTGGTGGGTTTGTACTGGCCGCTGAGCAAGTTGAACAGGGTGGTCTTGCCCGCGCCGTTGGGCCCGATGATGGCCTTGAGGGTGAAGGACTCCACCGTCAGGTTCACCGCGTTAACGGCCACGTTGCCGCCGAAGCGGATGGTCAAATCCTTGGTTTGCACTACCGGTGCCTGGCTCGCCACTGGCACTTCTCCCCCTGGTTGGGGGCGGGCGCCGGGGCGCCCGCCCGCTAGGCTTTTGCTTACTTCTTGTTGCGGATGGGGATGTCCATCTTGCTGTAGGGGATCACTTCCACCAGCTCGCACTCGGCCCAAGGCAGCTTGGGGTTGTTCTTGATGCGGAAGTGGAACATGTCCTGCATGGCCTGATGGTCCTCTTTGCGAAACATCATCTCGCCCTTGGGGGTGTCGAACTTCATGCCTTCCATGGCCACGATGAGCTTTTCGGTGTCCGTGGATTTGGCCTTCTTGATGGCCGTTACCACGGCCATGGCCGCCGCGAAGCCGCCGCAGGTGAAGAAGTCCGGGGGCGCGCCGTTGAAGCGCTTCTCGTGCTCTTTCACCAGCCAGTCGTTAATCTTGTTTTTGGGGTTGGTGTAGTAGTAATAGGTGGCGCCTTCCATGCCCTCCATGGGCTTGTAGGCCCTGAGCGCGTCCAGGATGTTGCCGCCGGCGGTTATCTTGATGCCGTAGCGCTCGTCCAGCTTCATGGCGTTGAGCTTGCTCATGGGGTTGTTCTTGCCGGCCCAGTAGACACAGAGGTACTTATCGCCCTTTTGATTTTTGAGGGCCTTGATGATGCGCTGGGCCGGGGCGGTGAAGTCGGCGGTGGCGGCGGGCACGAACTCGGTGTGCACCACCTTGGCCCCGCGGGCTTCGGCGGCCGCTTTATAGGCTGCTACGCCGTCGCGGCCAAAGGAATAGTCCTGGGCGATGGTGGCGATGACCACGCCGGGCTTGGCCACTGCCGCCGCGTTGCCCACCGCGTCCTGGGAGGAGTTGCGGCCGGTGCGGAAGATATAGCGGTTCCAGTACTGGCCGGTGATGGAGTCGGCCACGGCGGGCTCAACGATGAGGATCTTCTTGAACTCCTGGGCCACGGGCAGCATGGCCACGGCCACCGCCGAGGAAACCGGCCCCACGGCCAGATCCACTTTGTCGTCGCGGTAGGCTTCGGTCAAGAGCTGTTTGCCGTTTTGTGGTTTAAGGGCGGTGTCCTTGATGATCACCTCGATGGGCCGCCCGTCGATCTCCATGGTGCCGTTGGTGGCGTATTCCAGGCCCATCTTGAAGCCGTTGATGGACTGCTTGGTGTAGGCCTCGTAGGGGCCGGTTACCCCCACCACCTGGGCGATCTTGATGGGTTCTTTGGCAGCCAGGGCCGCCGGGGCGGCCAGGGCCAGGGCCAGACCCGCTATCAGAAGAACCTTCCCCGTTTTCTTAAAACTCATGCGTTCCCTCCTTTGGTTGGCCGGGCCTTGGCCCCGCCGAAAAAGTTGGCCGGCGATAAATCCCCATGACCGCCGGCGCTAGCTGTACTGCTCCCTTAAATTTCTTTTGAGCACCTTGCCCGCCGCGTTGCGGGGCAGGGCCCGGCTGAACACCACCTTTTTGGGAATCTTGTACTTGGCCAGGCAGGTCTTCAGGTGGGCGGTCACTTCCTGCTCCTGAAGGCTTTGGCCCTCCTTGAGCACCACCACCGCGCAGCCCACCTCGCCCCACTTGGGGTCGGGCAGGCCGATGACCGCGGCCTCGGCCACCTGCTCCAGGGCGAAGATGGCGTTCTCCACTTCGGCCGGGTACACGTTCTCCCCGCCGGAGATGAACATGTCCTTTTTGCGGTCCACCATGTACAAGAAGCCCTGGTCGTCCATGCGGGCCAGGTCGCCGGTGTGGAACCACCCCCCGCTAAAGGCTTCCTCATTGGCCTCGGGGCGGTTCCAGTAGCCCTGCATCACGTTGGGGCCCCGCAGCAAAAGCTCGCCCACCTCGCCCCGGGGCAACTCGGCGCAGTCTTCGCCGCCCACCCGTGCCTCAAGGTGGAACATGACCCGGCCCACCGAGCCCTTTTTGCTTAGCGCCCAGGGCTTGGCCAGGGTGCTGATGGAAGGGGCCGCCTCGCTCATGCCGTAGCCCTGCTGCAGGACGATGCCGCGGGCGTGGTACTCGTCCACCAGGCTCACCGGCAGGGGCGCGCCGCCGCTCATGAGGATTCGAGCCTTGGTCAGAGGGGCGGGGTCGAAGGCGGGCGACTGGATCAGGAACAGCCAGATGGCCGGCACCACCAGGCACACGGTTATGTTTTCCTGGCCGAACAGGCGGATCATCTCGGCCGGGTCGAAGCTGCGTTGGATCACCACCGTGCCGCCCACGTAGAGCATGGGCAGGGTGAACAGGCCGATGCCCCCGATGTGGAACATGGGCAGGGCCACCAGGTTGCGGTCGCTGGAGGTGAACTCCAGGTCAACCTGGAGGTTCAGGGCGTTGTACAGGCAGTTGCCCTGGGTGAGCACCGCGCCCTTGGGTTTGCCGGTGGTGCCGGCGGTGTACATGATGATGAAGGGCGCCTCGGAGGTGATCTCCTGGTCCACCACCGGCTCCTCGTGGCCCTGCCCGGCCAGAAGCGCCTCGTAGGGCCGGGCCTCCAGGCGGGGCTCCGCTCCCAGGACCATCAGGCGTTCGAAGCTCATCCGCCCCAGGATGCCCTGGGCTAGCTCCTGCAACTCGGGGTCGAAGATAAGCGTCTTGACCCCGCTGTCGCCCAACTGGAAGGTCAGCTCCGCCGCGGTGAGCCGCCAGTTAAGGGGCACCAAGAGCAGGCCCAGCTTGGCCGAGGCCATGATCACCTCGATGCACTCCAGGCTGTTGTAGGACAGCAGGGCCAGGCGGTCCCCCTGGGCCAGGCCCTGGGCTTGCAGGGCGCGGGCCAGGCGGTTGACCCGCCGGTTTAGTTGGCGGTAGCTCAGGCGGCGGCCGCCGTCCACCACCGCTTCTTTTTCCGGCGCGATCTCCTCGCGCTTAGTTAGCCAGAATCCTATTCCCCGCACGCTATAGCTCCCCGTAAATTTCAGGCGAAAAGTTTGGCCATCACCTTGGCCATGTTGTCGGCGAAGTTGGCCACGTGGGTCAGACCTTCCTGGTCTTTATCCGCGTCGTGGGCCCCAGCCGCCCCGGCCATGCCCACGGTCCAATAGCTGGAGCCGGGCACGGTGATGCCGTTGATGAAGAACCACAGCAGAAGCTGGGAAAAGGCCATGTTGTGCCCGGCCCGCCGGGCCACGGTGATGGGCCCGCCCACCTTGCCCGCCAGGAACTTGCCGTTCCAGTGGGCCACGAAGGTGGCCCGGGCCAGCAGGCTCATCATCTGGGGGGCTACCGAGGACAGGTACACCGGCGAGCCCAGCACGATGCCGTCGGCCTGCTCCATGAGGGCCATGATCTCGGCGAAGTCGTCATCTTTCTGGGCGCAGCTTTTTTCCTTGGTGCAGGCGTAGCAGCCCAGGCAGGGGTTTATCTTCTTGTGGCGCAGGGAGACCAGCTGGGTCTCCAGCCCCTGGGCGGCCAATTTGGCCAGGCACTGCTCCATGTAGTACTTGGTGTTGCTGCCCGGCCGCAGGCTGGCGGTGATGCCCAAAACCTTCATTTGGCTTTCTCCTTGTTGATCTCGCTGGTGGTCAGGGCCCCGGAATCAAGTTGTTGGTGCATAAGGTCGCGGAAGAAGCTCTCGTCGTGGCACCGGCTGAACAGCTCGGCCTCGGCCATGAGGCCCTGCTCCAGGGGCAGGCCCTGGCCCGCCTTCACCGCCCGCTTGGCCAGGGACAAGGCGTAGGCCGGGTTGCGCAGGATGGGTTTCAGCAGATCGTTCACCCCCTGCTCCAAACCCTCGTCGGGCACCGCCCGGTGCACCAGGCCCAGGCGGGCCGCCTCCTGGCCGAAGTGCAGCTTGCCGCTCAGGATCATCTCCATGGCCAGGCCCTGGCCCACCAGCCGGGGCAGGCGCTGGGTGCCGCCGCCGCCGGGGATGAGCCCCACCTTGACCTCGGGCAGACCGATGCGCGCCCTAAAGGCCGCCACCCGGAGATCGCAGGCCATGGCGAACTCGAAGCCTCCGCCGAAGCACAGGCCGTTGATCGCCGCCACCAAGAGCAGGGGGCTGGCCTCCATGCGGTCCAGCAGGGCCTGGAAGCGCCGGGAAAAAGCCAGGCCCCCGACGCGGTCCAGTTGCATCATCTCTATGCCGTCGGCCCCGCCGATAAAGTGGCTGGAGCCCGCGCCGGTGAACACCAACACCTGGGCCGGGGAGGCCTCCACCTCCTCCAGCAGGGCCTCCAACTGGGCCATGAGCTGGGAGTTGATGGAGTTGCGGTCCACCTGGCGGTCGATGACCACCCAGGAGATCTGGGGGCCGGGGCGCAGGGACAAATGAGGGTATTCACCGGGCATGGGCAAACTGGGCTCCTGAGCTGCGATCCAACCGCAAAGGGGCGGCGCCTTGGGCAGGCGTTTGGACGATGCTTGTAAATGCGCCACGGAGGCGCTGTGCTCGCTGGCGGTCGGTCCCGGCGGAAGGCGTGGTCAGCTTTGAGCGCGGAGAGGTCAGAGCCGGTTATTTTGCAAAGAAGCAGATGTTTTTCTGATACATGAACCAACCGTCAGGAATTGTGCAACGCAAGGCGCTTCCCTGTCAAGGGTAAAGTTCGCCATGCAAACTTCCATCAACGGCCCGAGAGGCCGAAAACCACCAAACTTATAGCGTCATCAATAAGTTGCTTGGGGATGTCAGGGCGTGGGGCGGCGCTCCAGACCAGCCAGCGCAGGCCGATCATGTGGTGAATGCCCATGAGGGCCGGAACCATGACTTCCAGGGGCAGGTCGCGTATTTCGCCGTCTTTGACCGGGCCGACCAGAGAGGCGGCGTAGCCGCCAGCCAGCTTGTCGTAATAGTATTCCGCCGCCTGGGGCACGATGGCCTCGGACTCCGACACGATGCGGTAGATGAGGCTGTGTTGCCCGAGAAAGCGGAAAAAGCTAAGCATACCCTGTACTTCTTTGTCGCGGCGGTCCTGGTGGCGGTCAGTGGCCCGGCGCAGCTCACGGCGGAGCTGGTAGCTCAAAAAGCGCACCACCCCGTTCATGAGGTCCTGCTTGCTCTTGAAGTACACGTAAAAGGTGCCCTGGGCCACCCCGGCCTGGCGGGTGATGTCGGAGATGCCCGCCCCGGCATAGCCCCTCTCGCCCAACACCTGCTCGGCCGCCTGGAAAATGGCGATCTTGGTGCCCTTGCCCGGCGAGTCGCTCTCTTCCCAGGGCAGGAGGCCCTCCTGGGCCGGGGCCGGAGAGGGCAGGGACCACTCGGCGGGGGGGTGCCAGTCCTTAGGCCCGCTTATGCCGCTCTCCAGGAAAGAGGCGCACAACTCGGCCATTTCTTCCAGGCCGTGCTTGGGCCCCAGGCCTTCCCAGGGGCGCTGCTCGAAGATGGCCAGGCCCAGCATGGAGTAGGCCACCACGTTGGGGTCCAGGGATCGGAACTGGCCTAGGTTGACCGCCCGGCGATGGAAGTCCCGGAAGAACCAGGCGATAGAGTCGTAATAACTAATGGTTACGGTTTCGATGATATCGAATTCGTTGAGCACCCGGTGGATGGGGGCATAGTCCCGGCAGTGGTTGAGAAGTAGCAGCAGCACCTGGCGCAGGGCCTCGCGGGGGGTCAAGCCCTCCAGGTTTAGGGCGTTGGCCTGGGACCAGAAATCGCTCAGCGCGGCGTCCACCACCTCCCGGAACACCTGATCCTTGTTGCGGAAATACTGGTAGAAGGTGCCCTGGCCCAGGCCGCACTCCCGGCTTATCTGGGAAACGCTGGCCCCGGAATAGCCATGCTCGCCGAACACCTGCCTGGCCGCCTGCAACAGGCTCCGGCGGGTGCGGGCCCCCTTGGGAGTCAGGGAGTGGGGGCCGGGGTTGGCGGGTGCGTTTTTGGGCTTGGCTTCAGACATCTCTAGTGATTCACCTCTCAGTTTTTATATAACATCACCCGGCGCCAGTCCAGAAGGAAAATCGCCGCCCGCTGCCTTCGGCCATGGGGCAGGCCCCCGCCGGACGCTTTTTAATTAAATCTTCAGCAAAGGGCTTGACACGGATTGTCGGACAATGTTATCAGACCATTACATACAACAACTTTGCGCCCCCACTACATCTTGATTCAACAACCAGCGAGCAACTCAGGGCCAAACCGCCGCAGCGGTCCTTGGATGACTGTGGCTGCTGAGCGAGGCGATGAATTAAGTGAACGCCGATTTTGCATTAACGCCGGTCAGGCAAAAGCCTCGGGGGAGACGGTAAGCATATGCCGGAGTCGGTCAGGGAACGGATTTACGAGGCCATCAGGGACGGTATCACCTATGGCGAGATGTTGCCCGGAGAACGGCTGACCGAAAAGGAGCTTTCCGAGAGATTCCAGGCCAGCCGCAGCACCATCCGCGAGTGCCTGCGCCAACTGGAGAGCGAGGGGTTGCTCACCTTCGAGAACCACAAGGGGTTCCGGGTGTCCAAGCTCTCCACCCGCCAGGTGGAGGAGATCTACGACCTGCGCTGGCTCCTGGAAAGCTACGCAACCCGCCTTACCGCCGAAAAGGCCACTCCGGCCCAGGTGGCCCAGCTGAAAAAACTGCAAGAGGGCTGCCGCAAGGCGGCCCACAAGGGCGACCTCAAGGCCTGGCTCAAATACAACAACGCCTTTCACCTCTTCTTTTACGAGAACTGCGGCAACGACAACCTGAAGCTGCTGTTGGACACTCTGAAAAGGCGCATTTACCGCTACCACTACATCATCATCCAGATTCCGGGCCATTTCGAAAACTACCTGGCCCAGCACCAAAAGATAATCGAGGCCTGCCGCCGCAACGACGGCCGGGCCGCGGAAAAGTACATGAAAGCGCATCTGGGAGGCATCAAGGACGTGCTCCTGGATCAGTTCAAGAAGTTTCCGGGCATGCACCCCGGTTAGGGAGCGCCGTATGAGCTTGCAAGACAAAGTGGCCCTGGTCACCGGCGGAGGCCGGGGCATCGGACGGGCCATCTGCCTGGTGTTCGCCCAAAAGGGGGCCGACGTGATCGTGGCCGACCTGGACCTGGGCCTGGCCCAGGAGGTGGCGGCGGAAGTGGAGGCCCTGGGGCGGCGCGCCTTGGCGCTCGCCATGAACGTGGCTGATGAGGCCAGCGTGGATCAGGCGGCGGCGGATGCGGCGGCCTGGCAAGGGCGCATCGATATCTGGGTGAACAACGCCGGGATCGGCAGCCGGGCCATGCTGCACGAGATGACCGCCGAGCAGTGGGACAAAGTGCTCACGGTGAACCTGCGCGGGGCCTTCTTGGGCACCCGCGCCGCCGCGCGCATCATGATGCCCCAGAACAGCGGGCGCATCATCAACATGTCCTCGCGGGCGGGCAAGGGCGGCAGCTACGGGCATTGCAGCTACGGCTCCTCCAAGGCGGGCATGGTGGGACTCACCAAGAGCACCGCCCGGGAGCTGGGCAAGTACAACATCACCGCCAACGCCATCCAGCCCGGCTTCATCGCCACCGAGTTGACCAAGAACCTGGACACCAGCATCACCACGCCCGAGCAGCGGGTGCTGCCCCGGGCCGGGCGGCCCGAGGACGTGGCCTACGCCGCGGCCTATCTGGCCTCCGACGAGGCGGAGTGGGTCACCGGCATCACTTTGGAAGTGACCGGCGGCACCGGAATGTTCGCGGGTTGAAAGGGAGAGACATCATGAGATTCGAAGGTAGATGCGCCGTGGTAACCGGCGGGGGCGGTGGGTTCGGCAAGGCCTTTGGCTCGGCGCTGGCCGCCGAGGGCTGCAACGTGGTCCTGGCCGACGTGAACCAGGAGCTGTTGGCCAAAAACGAGGCCGAGATCAACCAAGCCGGCGGGGGCAAGGCCCTGGCCGTGCTCTGCGATGTCACCAGCGGGGAGGCGGTGCAGGCCATGGCCGCCAAGGCGGTGGAGAGCTTCGGCTCCTTGGACATCCTCATCAACAACGCTGGCGGCAGCATGGGAGTCCCCCGGGACACCATCGACCAGGTGAAGGAAGAGGACTGGGACAAGGTGGTGAGCCTTAACCTGAAGGGCACCTTTCTGTGCACCAAGGCCGCGGCCGGATACATGAAACAAGCGGGCTACGGCAAGATCGTGAACCTGAGCTCCATCACCGCGCGCATGGGCGGCCAGCTCACCCCGGTGCAATACGTCAGCGCCAAGGGGGCGATCATCTCCTTCACCCGCCACGTGGCCCAGGAACTGGGCCCCTTCGGCATCAACGTGAACGCGGTGGCTCCGGGCATAGTGCTCACCGGCGAGCGCCTGGAAAAGATGTGGTACGGCCGCAAGAGTGATGAAGAGCGCCAGGCCTACGTGAGCCAGGTGCCCCTGCGCCGCCTGGGCTCCCCCCAGGAGATAAGCGACGCGGTGCTCTACCTGTGCTCGGACCAGGCCGGCATCATCACCGGGGTGACCCTGGACATCAACGGCGGCATGTTTTCCGCTTAACCACAAAGGTCTAACTCATGGACAAAGACAAACTCGCGGGCCTGTATCAGCAGTGGAACCAGGGCCCGGTTGAGCAGGCCCTCAAGAAGACCCCCGAGCGCGCCAACTGCGCGCAGACCCCGGCGGGCATACCCAATGAGCGGCTCTACACCCCGCTCAGCCTGGACGAGGCGGGCTTCGACTACGCCAAGGACCTGGGCTTTCCGGGCCAGTTCCCCTACACCCGGGGGCGCGATCCCCTGGGCTACCGCTCCAACTACTGGCTGTTCATGCAGTACGCCGGTTGCGGCGACGCCGAGGAGGCCAACAAGCGCTACCGCTATCTGCTGAGCCAGGGCCAGGCCGGAATCTCGGTGGCCTTCGACCTGCCCACCCAGGTGGGCCTGGACTCCGACGACCCCATGGCCGACGGCGAGGTGGGCAAGATCGGGGTGGCGGTGTCCTCGCTGCAGGACCTGGAAACGGTGTTCGAGGGCATCCCGCTGAACAAGCTGCGCCAGATCAGCCTGGTGGCCAACGCCATGAGCAGCATCATCCTGGCCATGTTCCTGGCCCTGGCCGAAAAGCAGGGCGTGCCGGTGGATGAGTGCACTCTGCGCATCCAGAACGACGTGCTCAAGGAGTTCATCTCCCGGGGGGCCTACATCTTCCCGCCCGAGCCATCCATCCGCCTGACCACCGACGTGGTGACCTACTGCGCCCAGAACCACCCCGCCTGGCTGCCCATCACCCTGTGCGGCTATCACATCCGCGAGGCCGGGGCCAACGCGGTGCAGGAGGTGGCCTACTGCCTGGCCAACGGCCTGGCCTACATGGACGAGGTGGCCCGGCGCGGCGCGCCCATGGAGCGGGTGCTGCCCCAGCTCAGCGCCTTCTGCGCGGTGAACATGAACTTCTTCGAGGAGATCGCCAAGTTCCGGGCTCTGCGCCGCTTGTGGGCCCGACTGGTGCGCGAGCGCTATGGGGTGGGCCCGGAGGTGAACCTGGGACTCAGCCTGGTGAACTTCACCGCGGGCAGCAGCCTCACCGCCCAACAGCCCATGAACAACATCGTGCGGGTGGCGGTGGAGTGCCTGGCCGGAGTGCTGGGCGGCTGCCAGTCCCTGTTCCCCTGCTCCATGGACGAGGCCTTTGCCACGCCCACCGAGGCGGCGGTGAAGGTGGCCCTGCGCACCCAGCAGATCATCGCCAACGAGACCGGCATCGGCGACACGGCGGACCCCATGGGCGGCTCCTACTATTTGGAGAGCCTCACCAGCGAAATCGAGGAGCGGGCGCTCAAGATGATCGAGGAGATCGAGGCCCTGGGCGGCTCGGTCAAGGCCATCGACCAGGGCTACTTCCGCCGCAACATCGACGAGGCTTCCTATCAGTGGCAGAAGGAAGTGGACACCGGGGCGCGCTCCATCGTGGGGGTCAACGCCTACCAGGAGGCCGACGAAGCGCCCATGGAGATATTCCGGCCCCCGGCCGAGACCCAGGAGCGCCAGATCGCCCGCCTGCGGAAGCTGCGCCGGGAGCGCGACAACGACCGGGTGCAAAAGGCCCTGGAGCGGGTGAGGGCCGTGGCCGCCACCGAGGAAAACCTGATCCCTGCCCTGACTGAAGCGGCCAGGGCTTACGCCACCATGGGCGAGATCTGCGGGGTCTTGCGCTCGGTGTTCGGGGAGCACAACGAAGGTGACATCTAAAACGATCATGCCCAGCGGGATGAAAAGACATGCCTAAACGACACCGCATAATGCTGGCCAAGGCGGGCCTGGACGGACACGACCGCGGGGTGCGGGTGGTGGCCATGGGCCTGCGCGACGCCAACTTCGAGGTTATCTACACCGGCCGCCGCCAGACGCCGGAGCACATCGTAAACGCGGCCATCCAGGAAGACGTGGACGCCATCGGGCTGAGCATCCTGTCCGGAGCCCACATGACCTTGTTCGCCAGAATTCTGGACCTGCTCAAGGCCAAAGAGGCCGAGGACATCATGGTTTTCGGAGGGGGCATCATTCCGCCCGACGACGCCCAGGAGCTCAAGCAGATGGGCGTGAAGCACATCTTCGGGCCGGGCACCGCCATGGACACCATCGTGGCGGCCATCAATCAGAGCCTGGGGCAACAGGAGGTTAACTAAGCCATGCTGAAAAAGATCGATCACATCGGCATAGCCGTGCACGACATGGAAGAGGGCCTCAGGGTTTTCCAGGACGTCTTCGGGCTAAAGCCCATCAAGATCGAGACCCTGGAAGACATCAGCGTGAAGATCGCCTTCCTGCCCCTGGGCGAGGTGCTCATCGAGCTGTTGCAGCCCACCGCGCCGGGAGCCGGACGCATCGGCCAGTTCCTGCAGGAAAAGGGGCCCGGCTTCCACCACATCGCCTACCGGGTGGACTCCATCGACCAGGCCCTGGCCAAGCTCAAACAGCAGGGCGTGCCGGTGCGCGACGAGACCCCCCGCCCCGGCGGCGACGACTCGCGCATCGCCTTCATGGACCCCGCGGGAACCCAAAACGTGCTCACCGAGTTGGTGGAGCGCGCCCACGAGATAGAGGCCAAGTAGTCATGAACGTAGCGCAGCTTTGGCAAAAACAGGCCGCCAAATACGGCGACAAGACCTACCTGTACTTCGGCGACGACGAGTATTCCTACAACCAGATGCTGGGGACCTTCTACCGGGTGGCCGACAGCCTAGCCGGCATGGGCATCGGCAAGGGCGACCGGGTGGCCCTGATGCACCGCAACGCGCCGGAGTTTCTCTACACCTGGTTCGCCCTGAGCTTCCTGGGGGCCATCACCGTGCCCATCAACCCGGTGTTCACCGAGACCGAGATCGCCTACATCCTGGGCCACTCGGGAGCCAAGGCCCTGGTCATCGAGGATGAGTTCCTTCAGACCCTGGCCAAGGTGCCCCAGGCCGAGATGCCCGAGATGAAGCAGGTCATCGTCAGCGGCGCCCAGGCCCCGGCGGGGACCATCCCGTTCGCCCGGCTCCTGGAGGGCGAGGAAAAAGACCCCGGCGTGGCCATCGACGACCAAGACCCCTGCGTGTGCATCTACACCTCGGGCACCACCGACATGCCCAAGGGGGTGCTCAACTCCCACTACGGCTGGGTGACCACCGGCCAGTCCTACGCCTACACCGTGGGCATCGGCGACAGCGACCGGGTGATGACCCCCAACCCCCTGTTCCACGCCAATGCCCAGGTCTACTCCACTATGGGCTCCTTGAACGCCGGGGCCGGCCTGATCCTGCTGGACCGCTTCAGCGGCAGCCAGATCCTGGAGCAGGCCCGGCGCTACCAGGCCACCAAGATGGTGCTGGTGCAGGCGGTGACTCCTTGGGTGTGGGGCCGCCCGGTGTCCGAGGACGACTGCCAGCACGAGCTGGACACCATGGTGGCGGGCAACGTGCCGGTGGACATCTACCACAAGTTCGAGGAGCGCTTCTGTCTGAAGATCCAGACCATCTATTCGCTCACCGAGGCCACCATGGCGGTCATGGGCCCACGGCCCGGCACCATGCCCCGCAAGCCCGGCAGCATCGGGGTGCCCATGGAGCACCCGGACCCGGCGGTGACCAACCAAGTATGGATCGCCGACGACGCGGGCAACCAGGTGGAAGCGGGCAAACAGGGCGAGATCATCATCAAGAACCCGGCGGTGATGCTGGGCTATTACAACGACCCCGCCAAGACTGCGGCCACCAAGGTGGACGGCTGGATTCACACCGGCGACATCGGCTACCGCGACGAACAGGGCTACATCTTCTTCGTGGGCCGCAAGAAAGAGGTGATCCGCCGCCGGGGCGAGCTGATCAGCCCCACCCAGATCGAGGCGGTGCTCAACGCCCATCCGGCGGTGGAGGAATCGGCGGTGATCGGGGTGCCCTCGGACCTGGGCACCGGCGAGGAAGAGGTCAAGGCCTTTGTCAGGCTCACCGACGGCGGCCAGGCCACGGTGGAACAGTTGCAGGAGCACTGCCGCGCCAAGCTGGCCGACTTCAAGGTGCCGCGGTTCATCGAGTTCAGGAAAGAGTTCGCCAAGAGCGCTATCGGGCGCATCAAGAAAGAGGAGCTGAAAAAGGCTAACGCATAACAAATTTTAGAAGGCTCCGGGGGTTGGGGTAATTGCCCGGAGCAAGAAATCCGCACGGCGCGTGGTTAATGAAAAAATTTCGCGCCTAAAAACCTGAGAGGGAGGGAATCAAGGTTATGAGAATCCTGAAATCCGCACTGTTGATGACGGCGCTGGCGGCGCTTATGATCGCGCCCCTGGGCTCGGCCATGGCCGCCGACGAAATCAAACTGGGCACCATTTTTTCCCGCACCGGCCCCTTGGCCAACCTGGGCCTGGATAGCTGGCGCGGCGCGGAGTTGGCCCGCATCGTCCAAAACCAAAAGGGCGGCCTGCTGGGCAAAAAGATCGTGTTCATCAACGGCGACGCTCCCAACCCCAAGGCGGCGGTGAGCGAAACCGAGCGCCTGTGCACCGTGGAAAAGGTGCCGGTGATCCTGGGCTCCTTCTCCAGCTCCATCAGCCTGGCGGCCAGCGCCAAGGCCAACCAGCACAAGGTCATCTACTGGGAGCTGGGCGGTGTGGGCGACAAGATCACCGAGCGCGGCCTCAAGTACGTGTTCCGCACCAGCCCCACCGGCTCGGACCTGGGCCGCGACCAGCTTCGTTTCGCCCTGGGCGAGTTGGCCAAAAAGATCGGCAAAAAGCCCGCCCAGATGAAGGTGGCCAGCATCTATGAGGACTCCGCCTACGGCACCGCCTGTGCGGCGGGTATCCGCGACCAAGCCAAGAAAATGGGCATCAAGCTGGCGGTGGACGAGGCCTACAACCACAAGGCCACCGACCTTTCCTCCCTGGTTATGCGGGTCAAGGCGGCCGACCCCGACGTCATCCTGGAATCCTCCTATGAGAACGACGCCATCATGTTCTTCCGTCAGGCCCAGGAGGCGGGGCTCAAGGTCCGCCAGTACGTGGGTTCCGGCGGCGGCATGAACCAGCCCGGTTACAAAAAGGCCCTGGGCGATGCCATCAACGGCTACGTGTGCAACGTGGGCTACCCCGGCTACAACCTGAACCCCGCCTACGCCAAGGGCATCAAGGAGCTTGAGGCTCTGTACACCAAGACCTTCGGCGAAAAGCCCACCAGCGTGTTCTCGGTGATCAACTACATGGGCACCATGGCCCTGTGGGATGTGATCAACCGGGCCGGCTCCCTTAAGCCCGAGGCTTTGGTTAAGGCCGCTCTGGCCACCAACATCCCGGGCGACAAGACCATCCTACGTTACGGCATCAAGTTCGCGGGTCCCGGCAGCAAGAACATGGGCCAAAACGTTTTGGCCAGTTATTTCATCTCCCAATGGCAGGGCGGCCAGCTACAGATCGTCAGCCCTGCCGGCGCCGCTACTCCGGGGCATTCGCTTCAGGTGAAGTAGGTCCTGGCTTAAGTTCATGACGGCCGGGCGGGCCTGTTCGCGGGCCCGCCCGGCAACCAAGCATGCACTGGGGGGTGCGGGCCGGCGGGGGTGCCTCTAGATGGTTTTTTTGCAAGTATTGATAAACGGGCTGTTCCTGGGCGGGGTGTATGCCCTTATCAGTCTGGGGCTCACCTTGATATTCGGAGTGGTCAGGGTGATCAACTTCGCCCACGGCGAAATCCTGATGATCTCCATGTACGCCTCTTTCTTCTGCTTTTCGGTGCTGGGGCTAAATCCGTACCTCAGCCTGATCATCGTCATCCCCGGCATGTTCCTGGTGGGCATGCTCATCGACCAGGTGATCATCCGGCCCATCCGCAACGCGCCTTCCTACATGCAGATATTCGCCACGGTGGGATTGTCGGTGGTGTTGATAAACCTGGCCCTGGTGTTCTTCAGCGGAGACTACCGCAGCATCAACCTGGCCTTTGCTAAGCAGGTGGTGCACATGGGCGATATCGGCATCTCCCTGTCGCGCCTCATCGTGTTCATCTCGGCCATAGCCGTGGCCTGGCTGGTCTGGCTGTTTTTGGACAGGACCGACATGGGCAAGCAGATACGGGCCATCGCCCAGGACCGCGACGCGGCCCGGCTCATGGGCATCAACCCCAACAAG
>JAHIND010000019.1 GCA_018896025.1 Pseudomonadota bacterium | reverse complement strand
ATCACCCGCCGCGCGTTGGCCGAAAGCCCCCTGGCTTCCAGGCCCACGATGTAGGCGGCGTCAACCCGGTTCAGGCAGTGGCCCGCGCACAAAAGCTGGAAGTCGTGGGTGGCGGTGTGCCCCAAAAAGGCCATGTCCCGCCGCCGGGCCCTGAGAATCTCGTGGATCACCGTGGTGGGGATGCGGTTGGAGCCGAACCCGCCGATGGCCAGGTAGCAGCCGTCGGTGATGAAGCGCTCCACCGCCTCCTTGGGACCCATGCGCTTGTCGGTCTCGGCGCGGGATTTTTCCATGAAAAAGGCACGGGCGGCGTCGGGGTCCGGGTCCCCGAAAAGTGGGCCGCCGCCCTGGGGCAAATCCGCCGCGGCTTCGGCGGTTATCTGCTCGAGTATCGTAGGGTTCTCTTGTGTATCCATCTGCATTTTTCGCACCCTATCGCGGCGGCTCCAAGTTGGCTTTGGCCGTCCGGCTCTGAGATTTTGGCGACAATTCCCCTATTGGCATGGCCCGGCCCCCCTTAGTAAGGAGATTCGTGGTTGTGGGGGCCGAGCCTGCCTTGGATGTCGCTCTTTTGCTTGATGCTTGCTTAAACCAGTGGTTTCTTCGCTTTGGCCCTGGCGTTGCGTACTCCACCGATGACCATCCAGACGATGCCCACCGCCGTCAGGCCCAGGAAAGTTCCCGAAATGGGGTGAGTGAAGAAAATGGCCATGGACCCGCCGGACATGAGCAAGCTCTGCCGGAAGGCGCCTTCCAGAATCGGCTCCAGCATGAAGGCGATGAGCAAGGGGGCCAGGGGAAATCCGTTGCGCCGCAACAGATAGCCCAGAAGGCCGAAGATGACCACGATCCACACATCGAAAAGGCTCTGGTTGAATCCGTATGCTCCAAAGAAGCAGAAAGCCAGAACCGCGGGGAAGATGTATCCCTTGGGGATCAACACGACCTTGCTGGCGAACCGGATGTAGAAGATGCCGATGCAGTAGTTGAACACATTGGCCAGCATCAGGGCCATGAATATGGCGTAGACGGTGACTATGTTCTCCTGGAACAGCATCGGTCCGGGATGCAGGCCCTGGATCATGAAAGCGCCCAGCAGCACCGCGGCGCCGATGTCGCCGGGGATGCCCAGGGTCAGCAGGGGGATCAGGTTGGCTCCGCATACGGCGTTGTTGCCGGATTCGGCCGCGGCCACGCCCTCCAGGGCTCCCTTGCCGAATCTCTCGGGATGCTTGGAGATCTTCTTGGCCTGGGCGTAGCCGGCAAAGGCCGCGATGGAGGGCCCGATGCCGGGGATGGCTCCCAAAAGGGTGCCTATGCCCGTCGAGAGGAGAATGGGGGGCACGCAGGCCTTGAACTCCTTGCCCGAGACCCGGTTGTCTTCCGGCTTGCTGGAGCGGGCGAAGAACTGCACGACCTTACCCATGCCCACCGACTCGGTGTTGATCAAAAACTCCGAGACCGCGAACAAGCCTATGAGCATGGGCACCAGGGAGATGCCCTCGTCCAACTCGGGGAAGCCGAAGCCGAAACGCCTGACGGCGGTCACCGAATCCAGCCCGATGGTCCCCACGACGAGGCCGATGGCCCCGACGATGAGCCCCTTGATCATGGACTCGCCGGACACAGTGGTGATGATCAAAAGAGAAAGGAAGATCAGGGCGGCCATCTCCGGCGGACCCATCTTCAGGGCGATTATGGCCAGGGGCGGCGCGACGAGGATGAGCACCATGTCGCTGAGGGTGTCCCCCATGACCGAAGCGTAGATGGCCATTTTCAGGGCCTTGAGTGACTTGCCCTGTTTGGCCAGTTCGTGGCCGTCCAAGAGGGTGGCCGATGCGGCCGGTGTGCCCGGCGTGTTCAACAAAATGGCGGGAATCGAGCCGCCATAGTTGCCGCCTTTGTAAGCTCCAACCAATAAGCCCACCGACACCACCGGGTCCAAGGTGAAGGTCATGGGAATGATCAGGGCAATGGCCATGGTGGCGGTCAGGCCCGGGATAGACCCCAGGATGATGCCCAAAAACACTCCCACGAAGACGCCGATAATGACGTGGAATTGGAAGAACATGTCAAAAGCGGCCATCAAGTTATCCATGCTGCTTCTCCTGGATAAAACCGTATAGCTCAGTACAAAAGACCATCGGGCATGACCACTTTCAGCGCTTGGATAAACAGCACGTAGATGAAGCCCAGGACGACAATTAGGAACAGCAGAATGCCCGCCCATCGCCTCACACCGAAGTAGAAGAGAAAAGCGGTCATCGCCAAGGCGGTGCTTACGAAGAAGCCGATGATACCGGCCAATGCAGCGTAGGCACAGGCGAGGGCGGTGCAGAACAGGCCCCGCAAAAGCGGCTCCCAGGATGTCGGTTGGGCGTCAGCCTCTTGTCCTTTTTTAAAGCTGGCAATGATCAAGATCGCCGACGTAAGCCCCAGCAGGCCGGCCGTGATGTAGCAGAATAGCCTCGGCGATAGGGCAAGCAGGGCTACGCTCCGGTGCATCTCCACCTGGTTGGGCGTGATGATAAATGCGAGAATCAGGGAAAAAACCAGCATTATCGAGCCGGCTATAGTATCCCGATTGAACTTCACCATGTTAGATAACTCCTCATCCCTGCCGTGGTCAGGGGGACCCTGCGGCCCCCCTGACCCTCCATCTGCCAAGCTACTTGGACTCGTAGCCTAGGCCCAGGCTATTTACCAATTTCCTCTTCAGGGGGATCGACTTGGTGACGTAGTCCTCGAACTGCTTCTTGTTGAGATAGTAGGGCAACATCTCCAGCTTGTTCAGCAGGTCCAGGAACTCCTTCTGCTGGCTGGCCTCGGTGAAGGCCTTGGTCACGTAGGCCACGACCTCGGGGGGCATGCCCTTGGGACCGGCCAGACCGGGGCCGGACACCACTTCATAGTCGTATCCCAGCTCCTTGAGGGTCTTGACGTTGGGGAAGGCGGGAATCCGCTGTCCGCCCAGCACGGCCAAAAGCCGCAGTTGGCCGGACTCCACGTAGGGCTTCCACTCCACGGCCTGGGCGCAGGCGGTCACATGGCCGCCCAGCAGGGCGGTTACGGCGTTGATGCCGCCCTTGCAGGGGATGTGGGTCCATTTGATCCCCTTGAGCTGAGCCAGGTATTCCATGGCCAGGTACTGGGCCGAGCCGGTGCCCGCGGTGGAGTAGGTGACTTTGCCGGGGTTGGCCTTGGCGTAGTCCAGGAACTCATCCAAGGTCTTCCAGGGGGCGTCTTTCTGTACCACCAAGCCGTACTGCCACAGGGCGAAGAGCATGATGTAGGTGAAGTCCTTCTCGGGATCGTAACGGACCTTGCGCAGGAAGGGGGTGCGGGTCAGCACGCCGGTGGAGACCACGCCCAGGGTGTAACCATCGGGTTTGGCCTGGGCCAGCAGCTCGTGCATCAGCACGCCGCCGCCGCCGGGACGGTTCACCACCACGATGGGGGAGGCGAAGTTTTTCTGGGCCAGGTTGGCCAGCATGCGGGCGCATACGTCGGTGGTGCCGCCGCCGCCGTAGGGGATCAACAGGTTGACCGGTTTTTCCGGGTAAGCGGCGAATGCCGGCGCGGCAAAGGCCAAGGACAACAGAATCAAGCATCCTACGATGATTCTCAACAGCCGACTGTCAGTCATAACTCCCTCCAGTACCAAATTATGGCCACGGTGTTTGGTTAGTGGCCTAGTTTCGTTCAGTCCCGTTTCCCATCCCCCCGGCTCTGAATCTTTTCTTCTCAACCAATGGGGCAATCCGAATATTTTTTTGAATCGACCGGCTTAATCTTGGAGATCCCGGCGGGCCCGGGCCCCATCCAGGTCTTTGTCCTGCTCCCAGAGGCCGCCCATCTCAGCCGCGGGTCCATCCTCCGGGAGCGACACCCCTTTTACAGCAGCCGCTTTTTCTCCAGGCAGAACTGCAAGCTGTTCACGACCTTGAGCAGGTAACGGTCCCGGTCCTTGATGACGTCGGCCTTGTCGCGGCCCCGATAGTCGTACACGCCGATACCGGTCTTGATGCCCAGGTGGTTCTTCTTCACCCGGGAAACCACAAATTCCGGTTCGTCGTCCACGGGGGCGTCGACAAATTCCTCGTTGTGCAGGTTGGCGTAGGTCAGGTCCAGGCCGGTGAAGTCGTAGCGTTGGGCAAGGCCCAAAACCATCATCCGCGGCGCGATGCTGGCTTTTACGGCCATGTCCAGGTCTTCGGGGGTTACGTAGCCATTATCCAGGAGGAAATAGGTCTCCCTGCCCAGGATTCGCAAAAGACGGTTGATGATGAAGCCGGGGACGTAGTTCTTGATCAACACGGGCCGCTTGCCGAGCCCTTCCAGGAAAGGCAGGGTCAGTTCCACGACCTCCGGCAGGGTTTCGGGCCCCTGGACCACCTCGATCAGGGGCAACACCTGGGGCGGGGCGAACCAGTGGACGATGATGGTCCGTGGCAGACGGGCGGGCACCATCAGGTCAAAAATGTTCAGCGTGGAAGTGTTGCTCCAGATCATCGCCTCCGGAGCGGCGATCTTGTCTATCTCCTCGTACACGGCCTTTTTGATAGGCCGCTTTTCGCTGACCGCCTCCACCACGACCTGGGCGCCGTCCAGCGCCTCTTCCATGGTGTCGACCAGCTTGATCTTGGCCATGGTCTTGTCCAGGTCTTCCGGCTTGGCCATGCCGGCCTCGATCAACAGGTCCAGGTTGTTGGCGATGACCTGACGGGCCAGGGGGTAGCTGTCCTTGTTCAGGTCGTAACCGGCAACCTCGTAACCGGCGTGGGCCATGACCTGGGCGATGCCCGGACCCATGGTGCCCATGCCGATAACCGCTATTTTTTTGACGTCCTTGATGTCCATTATGGTCCTCGCTTAGCCAGCGACCGGGGCAAGTCCGAAGTAGGCCCGGGCTTCATCCGGCGTGGCCGGCTCTTTGCCCAGGTCCCGGGCGATGCGCACGATGCGGGCCACGAGTTGGGCGTTGCTCTTGGCCAGTTCGCCCTTGGTGTAGTAGAGGTTGTCTTCCAGGCCGACCCGCACGCAGCCTCCCAGGAGCATGGCCATGGTGGCCATGGGGGTTTGCATGGAGCCGACGCCGGTGCAGTTGAAGATGGTGTCCGGCGGCAGGCTTCTCACGATGGAGTACAGGGTGTCGGGGGTGGCCTCTTCGGCGCCCTGGTAGCGCATGCCCAAGACGATGTTCACGTAATAGGGCTTTTTGACCAGGCCTGCCTTGATCACCCGGCGCACGTCGACCAGCATGCCGTGGTTGAAGACTTCCATCTCCGGCATGACGTTGTATTTGGCCATTTCCTTGACGTAGTGGTCGATTTCCTCGGGCAGGTTGGACCAGGCGGTGCCCTTGTAGGGGCCGCCGATACGCATCAGGGAGCCCATGTTCAGGGAAGCCATTTCAGGGCCGGTCTTGAGGCACTGAATCCGATCTTCCTGGCTCAGGTTGGGACCGCCGCCGGTGGAGTCCTGGATGATCATGTTGCACTTGGCGCGGATGCGGTCGTGAACGTCCTGGTAGATATCGGTGTCGGCGGTGGGCAGGCCGTCCTTGCCCCTGGCGTGGATGTGGCAGATCGCCGCGCCTTCGTTGTAACACTCGTAGGCGGAGTCGGCGATTTCCACCGGCTGTTCCGGAACATTGGGGTTCATGCTTTTGGAGGACATGGCCCCGGTCTGGGCCACGGTGATGACAACTTTATTCTTGGCTAATGATTCCATTCTTCTTTCCCTATGATGAGATACCCGGTTCAGCGTTTCGAAACCCCCAACGCAAACGTTTGCGTTACACGGCAAAAAAACACATGGTTTTAAAGGCTCTTGGCTCGGCCAGAGCTTTTTGGGCGATAAATGACACAGGTGTACGATGGGTTGAAGGGCAGGTCGACGGTTGCTTGAGTACAAAGTCACTCATGTTGTGTCCCAACGGTGATGTTTATCCCATCGTGGGGCTATCGGAACACAAACGTTTGCGTAATGTCAAGCCAAATTATTAGGTTTTTCACGACGTGAAACGAGAATGGCGTGTAACAAGCTGTATTTTAAGGATTATTTTTTGAAAACGCCCCTTAGGCCCGCCGAAACGCTACTCGGGCCGGGGACAGGGGCCGGTGGACTTTCGGATGGTGAAAGTTGAAGGTATCTTGGGTATTTCCCTCGGGGCTGAGCCGGTTTCGATCATCTCGATGAGGGCGCTGGCCGCGGCTTTGCCCACTGAAACCACCGGGACCTTGATGGTGCTCAAGGGCGGATCGTAGTGAGCCAACATGTCCGAGGCGCAGGTCACCACCACCGAAAGCTCCTCGGGAATCCTGAGATTGCGGGATTTTATCTGGTCCAGCGCCCCTATGCTGATGGAGTCGTTGAGGCACAGCACCGCGGTGGGCGCCTTGGGCAGATCCAGCAGGTTGCCCATCACCCGGAAGCCGTCCGCCACGGAAAAGTCGCTATACGGCGTATATTCCACGCGATATTCCAGACCGTGATCTCTAAGGGCGTCCTGGTAGGCAATGATGCGTTCCACGGAATATTTGGAATTGGGGTAGCCGAGGATGAAGGCGATGCGGCGGTGCCCGAGTTCAATGAGATGGCTCACCGCCTGATAATTGGAGTCGTAATTTTCGGAGTTGACGCTCAAGGGATTTCGAGGCGAATCATCGATAAAGCCCGGCACCACCACACTGGGGATACCGCTTTCGGTCAGGGGCCATATTTTTTTATCGTCAACGTGGTTTCCCACCACCAGAATGCCGTCCACCATGCGGCGATGATAAAATGCGGCGTAACTTTTCCGCTCGTTGATGACCAGCATGACTTGGTAGCCCCGCTCGGTGACCACGGCGCTGATTCCCAGCAAAATGTGGGAATAATAGGGACTGGTGAAGGTGTACTCGCTGGTGCGAGGAATGATCAGACCGATGACCCCGACCCGCTTGCTGACCAGGGCTCGGGCGCTGGAGTCGGGATAGTAATCCAAGTCCTGGGCCAGCTTGACGATCTTTGCCCGTATCGCGTCGCTGACCCCTTTTCGCCCGTTCAGGGCGCGGGAAACCGTGGAACAGGAAACATGGGCCAGCTTGGCAATTTCTAATATGTTCGACATTTATGCCGCTTTTGCTCCCTAAATCCCGAGATCACCGCCGTGGCGAAAGCATGTTCCAGTCAGGAATAGGCCGGTCCTGGCTTTCGGGATGCGTCATCTAGAGTGGAATTTTCAATCAACAATCTGAAGTTACGCAATAAATCGCCAACATAAGCCTTTGCGGCGGAATTAAGAGAATTTGCCGGTAGCCGCAAAAAGTACTGAATGCAAGATGACTGAATAACTCATAGCAGCGTTCCCACCCAAACTCAAGCAAATGCGAAGGCTGACGGCCAATTATTGGCAATAATAATTGACAATTAAGCTATTCCCGCGCCTTTTGCCCACGCCGCTGGGCAAACGTTTGATCTAACAGACGGTTATTGCTCGTCAGATCATTATTCAGGTCGTTATTCAGATGGAAGGGAATAGTTTTTAATTGGGGCTTTGAGGCCAATTTACAACCCCAAAAGGCGCGAAACCGAGGCGGCCAGCCAAGGCGGCGGGCGCTGAGAATGAAAAGGGACGGCCCAATCGGCCGACCCCTTTATTTTTTGGTACGCCAGGAGGGACTCGAACCCCCGACCGGTGGCTTAGAAGGCCACTGCTCTATCCACCTGAGCTACTGGCGCGTGTTTCGGCTATTCTAACCTCTGGGCGCGTGGTGTAAAGCCCCCTGCTTGCCAGGGGCCGGACAGGGTGGGATAGTATTGCCCAAGATTAAGGAGTAGCCATGAGCCGAGTGGCGCCCAGCCCCGACAATCTGGTGACCGTGGACCTTCAGGCCGTGGCGGACAACCTGGCCGCCATGCGCGCCCTATTGCCCGGCGGCATGGGCGTGGCCGGGGTGGTCAAGGCCGACGCCTACGGCCACGGCATGGTGCCGGTGGCCCGGCGGCTCAAGGCCGAGGGGGCCGAGGCCCTGGCCGTGGCCCAGGTGAACGAAGGAGCGCTGCTGCGCCGGGCTGGCATCGAGGGCCCCATCCTGGTGCTCATGGGCTTCACCCCGGAGCAAGCCTCCCTGGCCGTGGCCCACGATCTCAGCCCCTTTTTGGGTTGCTGGGAGGATTTCGCCGCCCTCAGCCAAGCCGCCCAGGCCGGGGGAACCCAGGGCTCCTGCCATCTAAAGATAGACACCGGCATGAGCCGCCTGGGCGTGTCCCCTGGTGAAGCCCTGGAGCTTTTGGAGCGAGTGGCCGCACTTCCCGGCCTAAAGATAGAAGGCATGGCCAGCCATCTGGCCACCAGCGGGGTCCCCGGCGACCCCACCGCCCGTGAACAGGCCACGGTGTTCAGTTCGCTATTGGCCGAAGCTCGGCGGCGCGGCCACGCCCTGCCCGCCTCCAGCCTGGAGGCCAGCGGCGGGATCCTGGCCCGGCCCCAAAACGCGCCCGAGCCGCCGGGCCTGGCCCGCCTGGGCATCAGCCTCTACGGCGGCCTGCCCGCCCTGGAGAGCCGGGGAGTGGCCCCCCTGCGCACGGCCATGCGCTTCACCAGCCGCCTGGCCGCGGTGCGCCTGGCGCCCGCCGGGTCCGGGGTGTCCTACGGCCACCTGTGGCGCGCACCCCAGGACACCTGGCTGGGGGTGGTGGCCGCCGGCTACAGCGACGGCTACCCCCGCAGCGCCTCCGGCAAGGCCCACGCGCTCATTCAGGGGCGGCCCGCCCCAGTGCGGGGCCGGGTGTGCATGAACGCCATCATGGTGGACCTCACCGGCTTCGACCCCCTGCCCGCGCCGGGCGAGGAGGTGGTGCTTTTGGGCCGCTCCGGGGCCGAGGAGATCACCGCCGACCAACTGGGCGGGTGGGCGGACACCATTTCCTACGAGATCACCTGCTCCCTGGGCGCGGCCAACCGCCGCCGCCACCGCTCTTGACCCCCCGTACCCCCCAGGGTAGCTTAGGACTGCTTTTCTTACGGGAGGCGTAGACCCATGGCCGACAAAAGCAAGGACCCCATCAAATCGCACCAGCCCACCATGTGCGTGGTATGCGCTTGGCGGCTGGACTGCAAAAAGAAATACAGCTGCGAGCAGGGTTCGGTGATTAAATGTCCGGACTTCACCCGTGACCAGGCCCTGCCCGAGCCCCACGAGGCTGATAAATGAAAAAGACCCTGGCCGCTCAACTGATCAAGGCCCTTGAGAGCGCCTGCGCCGCCGGCGACCTGCCCCCGGTGGACGAGGTTCCCGAGTTTGTGGTGGAAAAGACCAAGCAGGCCGAGCACGGCGACCTGGCCAGCAACCTGGCCATGCAGTTGGCCCGCCCCTGCCGCAAGAGCCCCCGCCAGATCGCCGAGACCCTGCTCACCCACCTGGGCCAGGGCAACGGCCTAATCGAGCGCACCGCCATCGCCGGTCCCGGCTTCATCAACTTTTTCCTGAACCCGGCGGCCTGGCATGCCGTGCTGCCCACCATTTTGGCCCAGGGGCCGGACTTCGGCCGGGGCGAATGGGGCGCGGGAGCCAAGGTGCAGGTGGAGTTCGTCAGCGCCAACCCTACCGGCCCGCTGCACGTGGGCCACGGCCGGGGCGCGGCCCTGGGCGACGCCCTGGCTCGGGTGCTGGCCTTCAGCGGCTTTGACGCCCAGCGGGAGTACTACCTCAACGACGCGGGCAACCAGATGGCCACCCTGGGGCGTAGCGTGCTGATCAGGGCCCGCCAGCTCCGAGGCTCGGACGAGCCCTTCCCGGACAAGCACTACAAGGGCGAGTACATCAACGACCTGGCCGCCGAGCTGCTGGGTACTCCCCAGGGCAAGGGCCTGCTGGAAATGCCCCAGGACGAGGCGGTGGCCCTGGCCTCCCAATGGGCGGGCCAGAAGATCCTGGACGGCATCAAGGACGACCTGGCTGCCTTCCATGTTCAGATCGACAGCTACTTCAGCGAACGGAGCCTGGTCACCGACGGCGCGGTGGAGCGGGCCTTCGCCGCCCTGCGCGAAAAGGGACTGCTCTACGAGGCCGAGGGCGCGCTGTGGTTCAAGGCCACCGAGTTCGGCGATGAAAAGGACCGGGTGGTCAAGCGCTCCAACGGCGAGATCACCTATTTCGCCAGCGACATCGCCTACCACCTGGACAAGTTCCGCCGGGGCTTCGGCCGCCTGGTGGACGTTTGGGGGGCGGACCACCACGGCTACGTGCCCCGGCTAAAGGCCTCCCTGGCCGGTCTGGGGCGCGAGCCCGAAGACCTCACCGTGGTGCTGGTGCAGATGGTCAACCTGCTCAGAAACGGCGAGCCGGTGGCCATGTCCACCCGGGGCGGGGAGTTCGTGACCCTGCGCGAGGTGGTGGACGAGGTGGGCGGCGACAGCGCCCGCTTCATCTTCCTCACCCGGCGCTCCGACGCCCAGCTCGACTTCGACCTGGAGGTGGCCAAGGCCCAGTCCCTGGACAACCCGGTGTTCTACGTGCAGTACGCCCACACCAGGGTCAGCTCCATCCTGCGCAAGGCCGAGGCCGAGAGCGTACCCCTGCCAGACCCGGCGGCCACCTCCCTGGATTGCCTCACCCTCGCCCCCGAGGTGGAGTTGGCCAAGCGCTTGGCCGAGTTCCCCGAACTGGTTGAAGGCGCGGCCAAGGCCCTGGAGCCTCACCGCATCACCTACTACCTGCACGAGTTGGCCGGGGCCTTCCACTCCTATTACAACGCCGCCCACGTGCTGGTGGAGGACCCGGCGCTCAGCGCGGCCCGCCTGGTGCTGACCCAGGCCGTGGGCCGGGTGTTGGCCAACGGCCTGGAGCTGTTGGGCGTGAGCGCGCCGGAGAAGATGTAGGGCCCATGGCCGAAAAGCGCGCCAGCCGCCAGCCCCGCCAACGGGCTCCCAGGGATCCCTCCCGCGCGCCCATGCGGGCCCTGGGCTGGCTGTTCGCCGCGTTTCTCATCTGCTGGGCCTTCGTGCTGGGGGTGCTGGTGGGCCAAGGCTCCCTGGCCACGCCCGAGCAGGTGGCCTGGGTCAAGCAGGCCCTGGGGCTGGAGCGCCTGCTGGGCTCCGACCCCACTCCTCCGCCCCAGCGGCTGACCGAGGCCCAGCTCTCTTTTTACGACCGGGTGAAGGAGCAGCGCAAAACCGCGCCCGTGGCCCCCGCCGCCCCGGCCAAACCGGCGGCCAAGCCGCCGGAGCCCGCCCCCGCGCCCCAGGCCCAGGACCCTGCCCCGGCCCCCACGGCCAAGCCCGCCCCCGCCCCGGCGGCCCCGGCCCAGGCCCAGGCCCAGACCCAGACCCAGGACAAGAGGCGCTTCACGGTGCAGGTGGCCTCGTTTTCCGACAAGGACCAGGCCCTGAACCTGGTGCGCCGTTTGCAGGACAGCGGCTATCCCGCCTACACCCTCATGGTGGACGTGCAGGGAGCGGGCCGCCGCTACCGGGTGCGGGTGGGGCCCTACGCCCAGTTGGACGCGGCCCAGGGCGCGGCGGGCCGCATCCGCTTGCAGCACAAACTGGCCGCCTACGTGACCCGCCGGGATTAATCTTTGGCCTTGGGGACTTGCCGCCGCCGCCCGGCTATGGCACCATTGTCCCAGGCCCCTTCATCACACCTTCAATATCAGGGTAAAGCGCCCATGAAAGCACGCATCCTAGGCTTCCTGGCCGCCGTCGCCGCCCTGGCGGTCTTTGGATTGGCAACAGCGGGCGTCGCCTGCGCCGCCCCGGATTATTCCACCCTTCCGGCCAAGTACGCCAAGCTTCCCCACAAGGTCACCAACGACCTGGGCATGGAGTTCGTGCTTATCCCGCCGGGCACCTTCATGATGGGCAGCCCCAAGAGCGAGCCGGGGCACCAACAGCGGGAATCGCTGCACCAGGTCACCCTCACCCAGCCCTTTTACATTCAAGCCACCGAGGTGACCCTGGGGCAATGGCAAAAGGTCATGGGCACCCGCTGGCTGGCCGCCAATCGCCCCGGCGGGCCCAACTCCCCGGTGGTGCAGGTTTCCTGGTTCCAGGCCCAGCAGTTCATCTACAAGCTCAACCACCAGGGCGAGGCCTCCTACCGCCTGCCCACCGAGGCCGAGTGGGAATACGCCGCCCGGGCGGGCAACCAGGGCTCCTATCCCTGGGGCGAGGGCATCGACTGCAACCGGGCCATGTACGCCAACAACAGCCTCAAGAACCACGAGTGTCAGAACTACTACCATTCCCGAGGCCTCCCGGCCGACGGCGCGGCCCCGGTGAAGAGCTTCCCACCCAACGCCTGGGGGCTCTACGACACGGCGGGCAACGTGTGGGAGTGGGTGGCCGACTGGCTGGGGCCCTATCCGGAGGGGCCGGTGAGCGACCCCCAGGGGCCGGTCAACGGAGAGTGGCGGGTGCGCCGGGGCGGCAGCTGGTTCGGGATGCCCCACTATCTGCGCTCGGCCAACCGCAACTTCGCCCACCCGGCCTCCAAGTACAACACCCTGGGCTTCAGGCTGATCAAGGAAATACGCTAGGCAAAAGCGCACTGGGGGCAGGCCAACTTTATTAAAGTAAGGTTCGTATAAGGCCCGGCACAGCCAGCCGACGGCTGGTGCAGCCGAGCACCTTTGACCCCTCGCCCCCGCAACGTTAGAATGTGAGCCTCCTAGAAATTTTGGAGTAGCCCATGATCCGCAAGGCGCGGCAACAGGATGTCCGTTTCATCCACAAACTACTGGCTCACTACGGCGGCCAGGGCGAATTGCTGGCCCGGCCGCTCACCGACCTCTACGAATTCCTGCGCGACTTCGTGATTGCCGAGGACGACGAGGGCCAGGCGGTTGGCGCCTGCGCCCTGCACCTGTGCTGGGAAGACCTCTGCGAAGTACGCAGCCTGGCGGTGCTTCCCGAGCGCGGCGGCGAGGGCTGGGGCACCAAGCTGGTGGAGACCTGCTGCTCCGAGGCGGTCACCCTGGGCTTCAGCAAGATATTCGCCCTCACCTACCGCCCCTCGTTTTTCGCCCGCTTCGATTTCAGGCAGGTGGACAAGCAGATGCTGCCCAACAAGATCTGGGCTGATTGCATAAACTGCGTGAAGTTCCCCGATTGCGACGAGATCGCCATGCTGCTGGAGCTGTAAAGGTGGATTTAGACCGTCAAGTGGAGCTGGCCCGCAAGGCCCTGGAGGCCAGCGGCGCCAAGCAGTGGGAGATCGCGGCGGTGCACAGCGACCGCGTGTCCATCGGAGTGCGCGGTCAAGAGGTGGACGCCTTTCAGCAGTCCACCTCCAGCGGCCTGGCCCTGCGCGTGGTCAGCGACGAACGCCTGGGCTTCGCCTACGTCATCGGCGGCGACCCCCAGGGCATCGAGCGGGCCGTGGCCGAGGCCATGGCGTCAGCGGCCGCCAGCGACCCGGAGCCGGGCATCAGCCTGGCCGGACCGGTGGCCGACCCACCGGTGGTGGAGGTGTACGACCCCGAGCTGGCCGCCGACCCGTTGGAGGCCAAGGTGGAGCGGGCCAAGCAGGTGGCCGCCGCCGCCCTGGCCGCCGACCCCCGGGTGGTGCACGTGCAACCGGCGGAGTTCGCCTCCGCGGTGAGCCGGCTGCGCCTGCTCACCTCCCTGGGCCTGGACTTCAGCCACCAGGGCACCAACGCCTCGGCCGGGGCCCTGGCCATGGCCTCCCAGGACGGCGAGCAGGAGATGGGCTGGGACAGCCACAGCGCCCGCTTTCTCTCCGAGATCGATCCCCAGGCCCTGGGCCGCGAGGCGGGCCTGAGGGCGGCCGCCTTTTTGGGGGCCCGCCCGGTGGGCGACGGCCGCTACGACGTGGTCCTGGATAACTCGGTGGCGGTGCAGTTTTTGGGCCTGTTGGCCGCCTCGCTGCTGGGCGACTCCCTGCTCAAGGGCCGCTCGCTTTTGGCGGGCAAGGAAGGCTCCCAGATCGTGAGCCCCCAGGTGAGCCTGGTGGACGACGGCACTCTGCCCCGGGGCCTGGGCAGCGCCTCCCTGGATGACGAGGGCGTGGCCATGAGCCGCAAGGCGCTGGTGGAGCATGGCGTGCTGAGGGGCTTCGTGTTCGACCGCCTGTGGGGAGCGCGCGACGGCCGGGGCAGCACCGGCAACGGCATGCGCGGCTCCTTGAAGGGCCCGCCGGGGGTGGACTTTTCCAACCTGTTCCTGGAGCCGGGCCAGGCCTCGCCCCAGGAGTTGGAAAGCCGCCTGGAGCGCGGCCTGGTCATCACCGACATCATGGGCGGCCACACCGCCGACCCGGTGAGCGGCGAGTTCAGCTTCGGCGCGGCGGGATTTTTGGTGGAAAAGGGGGCGCGGGTGCGCCCGGTCAAGTCCATCGCCATCGCCGGGCAGGTACTCAAGCTGTTCCAGGCGGTTACCGAGGTGGGCTCGGACCTCAGGTTCTTCGGGCGTAAGGGCTCGCCAAGCCTGCTCATCGAGCGCATGTCGGTCAGCGGGCCTTAACGCACTGATAATCATTACAATTTTTAATTTGCTACAAGATTGTAACGCCCCACTTGTAGGGTTGACTATAATCTGCGGCCATGCTAAATGTGCTCTGATCGAATTTCTCAGAATTGCCCCGGAGCGATCGCGCTCTGGTGACAGCCGAGATAAAAAGGGATGGCGTGGCTAAAAAAATAACCGTAATGATCTTCCCGGACGAGGGAACCAACCGAGTCAAACGACTCTGCTTCCCTCGTTTTCTTATATGGTTTTTCGTCTTCGCCTTGGCCGGGTCTCTGGGCCTGGCCGGATATTGGTTTCATCGCTACCAAGGGGTGATGTGCAACCCTATCACCTACCAGGCCGACGAAAACCTCAACAATCGACATCAAGCCCAGATCGCGGCCTTTGCCCAGCGCCTGGAAGAGTTGAACGGCCAAGTCGACCGCCTCAAGGGCTTTAACGAGCGCCTGCGGCTCATGGCCAATCTGGGCAAGCCCAGCCAAACCGACGATATCTTCGGCGTGGGCGGCCGCGAAGGCACCACCAGCGGACCGGGCGTGCGCCTGGCCTCCACCAGCGCCGAGCGGCGCTTGCAGGTGTTGCAACGCGACCTGGACCGCCTGAGCGCCGAGAGCGAGACCGAACGCCAGTTGCAGCGGCACCTGGCCAAGTTCCTCCAGGACCGGCGCTCCATCCTGGCCTCCACCCCCTCCCTGTGGCCGGTGCGCGGCTGGGTCACCTCCGGCTTCGGCACGCGCATCTCGCCCTTTGGCAAGGGCCGCAAGTTCCACTCCGGGGTGGACATCTCCACCCGGCGCGGCACCCCCATCATCGCCCCGGCGGGCGGGGTGGTCACCTTCGCGGGCTGGGAGGGCGGCTTCGGGCGCATGCTGGCCATCAACCACGGCCACGGCATCGTAACCCGCTACGCTCACGTGCAAAAGTTCAAGGTAAAGCTGGGACAAAAAGTGGAGCGGGGCCAGACCATCGCCCTGGTGGGCAACACCGGGCGCTCCACCGGACCACATTTGCACTACGAGGTGCTGCTGTCGGGGGTGCCCACCAACCCCATGTATTACATCCTGGATTAACAAGCGTAACGTGTAGTTATATACTCTCCCGGCGCAACGGATCGCGCCGGGAGTTGCATTTTTGGCCCAAGGGACCACAATAAGGACCATGTTAGGCAAAATTCTATCCAAGATAGTGGGCTCCAAGAACGAGCGGGACCTGAAGCACCTTCAGCCCCTGGTGGAGGCGGTCAACGCCCAGGAGCCTTCCATGGAGGCCAAGAGCGACGCCGAACTGGCCGCCCTGACCCCCGCCTTTAGAGAGCGCCTGGCCGCCGGGGAAACCCTGGACGACCTTTTGCCCGAGGCCTTCGCCGCAGTGCGCGAGGCGGGGCGGCGCGCCATCGGCCAGCGCCACTACGACGTGCAGCTCATCGGCGGCATCGTCCTGCACCAGGGCAAGATCGCCGAGATGAAAACCGGCGAGGGCAAGACCCTGGCCGCCACTTTGCCGGTGTATTTGAACGCCCTGACCGAACGCGGGGTCCACGTGGTAACGGTGAACGACTACCTGGCCAAGCGCGACGCGGGCTGGATGGGCAACATCTACCGCTTTCTGGGCCTTAGCGTGGGCTGCATCGTGCACGGCCTGGACGACGACGAGCGTCAGCAGGCCTACGCCGCGGATGTGACCTATGGCACCAACAACGAGTTCGGCTTCGACTATTTGCGCGACAACATGAAGTTCGACCTGGCCGAGCTGGCGCAACGGGACTACGCCTTCGCCATCGTGGACGAGGTGGATTCCATCCTCATCGACGAGGCCCGCACCCCGCTGATCATCTCCGGCCCGGCCGAGAAATCCACCCAGCTCTACGTGCAGATCGACCGGCTGATCCCCCGCCTGAGCAAGGAAACTCACTTCACCATAGACGAGAAGACCCGCACCGCCAGCCTCACCGAGGAGGGCGTGAACCGCTGCGAAGAGCTTCTCAAGGTGGACAACCTCTACGACCCCCGCTACATGGAGCTGCTGCACCACCTCACCCAGGCGCTCAAGGCCCACGCCCTGTTCAAGCGCGACGTTGACTACATCGTCAACGAAGGCGAGGTGGTGATCGTCGACGAGTTCACCGGGCGGCTCATGCCCGGGCGGCGTTACTCCGAGGGACTGCACCAAGCCCTGGAGGCCAAGGAAAAGATCAAGGTCAAGAGCGAGAACCAGACTCTGGCCACCATCACCTTCCAGAACTACTTCCGCATGTACGACAAGCTGGCGGGCATGACCGGCACCGCGGACACCGAGGCCGAGGAGTTCGCCAAGATATACAAGCTCGAGGTCATGGTCATCCCCACCAACCGGGACATGATCCGCAAGGACAACCCGGATTCTGTCTACCGCACCCAGGCCGAAAAATACGAGGCCGCGGTGCTGGAGATAAAGGAGCTGCACACCAAGGGCCAGCCGGTGTTGGTGGGCACGGTGAGCGTGGAGCGCTCGGAGATGCTGGGCGCCAAGCTCAAGCGCCTGGGCGTGCCCCACACGGTGCTCAACGCCAAGCACCACGCCAAGGAGGCGGAGATCGTCTCCCAGGCCGGGCGCAAGGGCGCGGTTACCATCAGCACCAACATGGCCGGGCGCGGCACCGACATCGTTTTGGGCGGCAACCCCGAGGCCATGGCCATCAAGGACGCCGACCCCAAACAAGATCCCGAGGCCTACGCCCAGGCCCTGGAAAAGTACAAGGCCCAGTGCGCCGCCGAGCGCGAGGAGGTACTGGCCGCCGGTGGCCTGCACATCCTGGGCACCGAGCGCCACGAGAGCCGGCGCATCGACAACCAGCTCCGGGGCCGTTCCGGCCGCCAGGGCGACCCCGGCTCCAGCCGTTTCTACCTGAGCCTGGAGGACGACCTGCTGCGCCTGTTCGGCAGCGACCGCATCAAGGGCATCATGGGCAAGCTGGGCATGGAGGAAGGCGAACCCATCGAGCACGGCCTGATCTCCAAGGCCATCGAGAACGCCCAGCGCAAGGTGGAAGGGCGCAACTTCGAGATCCGCAAGCAGCTTCTGGAGTACGACGACGTGCTCAACAAGCAGCGCGAGGTGATCTACGCCCAGCGGCGCATGGCCATGACCGGCGACGGGGTGCACGACTCGGTGCTGGAGATGATGGACGAGTTGGCCGAGCAGGTGGTGGACGCCTACGCCGACGACCACGTGCCTTCAGCCGAATGGGACACCAAGGGCCTAAAGGACGCGGTGGGCAACGCCTTCGGCTTCATCCCCGACCTGGGCGACATGCAAGAGCACGACGCCGAGAGCCTCATCCAGACGGTGAGCAACCAGGCCAAGGAGCTCTACGCCCGCAAGTTCCAGACCTACGGCCAGGAGACCATGGCCCAGTTGGAGCGCTGGCTGCTCTTGGACCGGGTGGACAGCCTGTGGAAGGACCACCTGCTCAACATGGACCACCTCAAGGAGGGCATCGGCCTGCGTGGCTACGGCCAGAAGGACCCCCTGCGCGAATACCAGCGCGAGGGCTACGAGATGTTCGCCCAGATGGTGGACCGCATCAAGTCCGAGACGGTGGGCGCCCTGATGCGGGTGCAGATCGCCAGCGAGGACGACGTGCAGGCCCTGGCCCCGGAAGAGGACATCCCCCTGGCCTATTCCGGCGGCGACGGCGGCGCGCCCGAACCAACCCAGCGCGAGGGCAAAAAGGTGGGGCGCAACGACCCCTGCCCCTGCGGCAGCGGCAAGAAATACAAGAAGTGCTGCGGTCGCAAGTAGGCCCGGCCTAGGCCGGGCGCTTGCGGATGTAGATGAACCAGTAAACCAGCCCCACCATCACCGATCCCCCCAGGATATTGCCCAGGGTCACCGGCACCAGGTTGGCCCATAAGAAGCCGTTCCAACTCAGCGCCGCGTAGCTCTGGGGCCCGGTCCCCAGGGCGGCCCAGAACTGGGCCGGGGCCCCGGCCTTGATGAACAGGGCCAGGGGTATCAAAAACATGTTGGCCACCGAGTGCTCAAAACCCGCGGCCACGAAGGCGCTGATGGGGAAAATGACGCACAGGATCTTGTCGGTGGTGGTGCGCGCGCTATAGCAAAGCCAGATGGCCAGGCATACCAGCACGTTGCACAAGGCGCCCAGGGCCAGGGCCTGAACAAAGCCGTGGGAGCACTTCAGCTGAGCCCCCTCCAGAATAACCAGGCCCACCGCGCCCCCGCCCATGATGTACTGGCCCGAGAGCCACACCAAAAAGGCGGTGGCCACCGCCCCGGCGAAGTTGCCCGCGTACACCAGGGCCCAGTTGCGCAGCAAACGGGCGGTGCTCACCCGGCGGCTGCCCCAGGCCATGACGATAAGGTTGTTGCCGGTGAACAGCTCGGCCCCGGCCACCACCACCAGAACCAGGCCCAGGCTGAAGGCCGCTCCCCCGGCCAGGCGCACCAGGCCCCAGGCGGCCCCGCCGGCCCCGGCCATGACCGTGGAGGAGAAAATGCCCCCCAGGGCGATGAAAGCCCCAGCCAGAAAAGCCAAGGCCAGGGTGCTCCGCCAGCCCAGGGCGGCCTTGGCCACTCCCACCTCCTCGGCCTTGAGGGCCATCTCCTGGGGCATGATGGGATCCCAGCCCGTCGTCTGTGGCCTTATTTGGTCGACCATGGCGGCACCTTTTGGGGCGAGGCGATACGGTTACAAAAATATACTGGACTGGGCGTGCAAGTTACCCAATGGTATATGTGTTGGCCATTGGACCCATGCCTATATATTCAGCGTTGGAGAGCTGGAAAATGCAAGAGCTTCCCGAGTTGGGCGACGCGCCCCTCAAGCAGGGCAACGAGGTGAACCAAGAGGTGGCCGGATTCCGGGCCGCCGCCGCGCCCTGCGGCCTGCGCAAGGACGGCCGGGCCGACCTGGCCCTGATCGTGGCCGACGCGCCGGTGGCCGTGGCCGGGGTGTTCACCACCAACAAGCTGGCCGCCGCTCCGGTGCAGGTCTGCCGCCAAAACGTGAAGGCGGGCAAGGCCAGGGCCATCCTGGCCAACAGCGGCGGGGCCAACGCGGCCACCGGCGAGCCGGGCCTGGCCGCCTGCCGCTCCACCTGCCAGGCCGCCGCCCGGGCCCTGGGCTGCGCCCCCGAAGAGGTGCTGCCCTGCTCCACCGGGGTCATCGGCCAGGTGCTGGACGACGCCAAGGTCAACGCGGTGCTGCCCGCAATGGCCGCCGGGCTCAAGGCCATGGGTCTGGCCGAGGCGGCCGGGGCCGTCATGACCACCGACGCCTTCAAGAAGATGGCCCGGCGCCAAGCCTCGGTGGGCGGCCGGAAGGTCACCGTGCTGGGCATGGCCAAGGGCGCGGGCATGATCCGCCCGGACATGGCCACCATGCTCTGCTTTGTGCTCACCGACGCGGCGGCAAAGCCCGAAGCCCTGGCCAAGATTTTGAGCGAGGCGGTGGAGCAGAGCTTCAACCGCATCAGCGTGGACGGCGACACCTCCACCAACGACACGGTTCTCCTGATGGCCAGCGGCAAGGCGGGCAATCCCGAGATGGCCGCGGACGACCCGGAGCTGGCCTGGCTCACCGGAGCGGTGACCGCCGTGTGCCAGGACCTGTCCACCATGGTGGTGGCCGACGGCGAGGGGGCCGGGCACCTGGTGCGGGTCAGGGTCTGCTCCGCGGCCGACGCGGCCCAGGCCAGGGAGGTGGCCTACGCCATCGCCCACTCGCCCCTGGTCAAGACCGCGCTGACCGGCGGGGACCCCAACTGGGGGCGCATCCTGAGCACCGCCGGGGCCGAGAGCGCCCGGAGGGGCCACCCCTTTGACGAGACGGGGTGCGACCTGTACATCGGCTCGGCGGTGATCGCCAAGGGCGGCCTGGCCACCGGGGCCGAAGAGGAGGCCAAGGCGGTGAAGGTCATGGCCCGGCCCCGCTACGAAATAAGACTGGAACTTGGCCTGGGGACGGAGGAGCACTGGGTGCTCACCACCGATCTCACCAAGGATTATATAGACCTAAACGCCGACTATCGTTCCTGAAAGCCGGGACGACGGACCAGAGGAAGGCAACCGCCCGCCCTTGCGGGGCGGGTGAGCCTGTGATATTCTTCGACGGTTATTTATTACACACGCCTTCTTGGGGCGGCCCTGGTGCCGGCTGATGGCCGGTGGGCGCGCTCACCACAACAAGAGGGCGGAGGACAAACCGAATCAGGAGGAAGCAACGTGGCCTACGTGACCATGCGTGAGCTGTTGGAGGCTGGAGTACATTTCGGCCACCAGACCGGTCGCTGGAACCCCAAGATGAAGTCTTATATCTTCGGGGCTCGCAACGGCATTCACATCATCGACCTGCAGCAGACCGTAACCCTTTTCCGTCAAGCTTATGACTTCATCACGAAGACCGTGGCCCGGGGCGGCGACGTGCTCTTCGTGGGCACCAAGCGCCAGGCGGCGGACATCATCGCCGAAGAAGCCAACAACTGCGGCATGTACAACGTCAACCACCGCTGGTTGGGCGGCATGCTCACCAACTTCCAGACCATCAAGAAGTCCATCGAGCGCTACAAATGGTTGGAAGGCATCGTGGCCGACGGCACCATCGAAAACTACCCCAAGAAGGAGTCGATGGGTCTCCGGCGCGAGCTGGAAAAGGCCGCGCGCAACCTGGGCGGCATCAAGGACATGACCCGCCTGCCTTCGGCGGTGGTTTTGGTGGACATCAAGAAGGAAAAGATCGCGGTCAACGAGGCACGGCGGCTCAAGATACCCATCGTGGCCATCGTGGACACCAACTGCGACCCCGAGGGCATCGACTACCTGGTGCCCGGCAACGACGACGCCATCCGGGCCATCCGCCTGTTCTCCGGCGCCCTGGCCCAGGCGGCCAACGACGGCCTGGCCATCAGGGAGCAGCGGGGCGGATCGGCGCATGCCGAAAAGGTCCAGATGCCCAAGGACATGCCCGAGCTGACCGTGGGCCGTCCCGAGGAGCAGGAGGGCCCCGAGGTGGTGGTCATCCGCAAGGAAAAAGGGGCTACCAAGGAGGCCGTCGCTGAGGTCAAAGAGGCCGTTGCCGCAGAGGCCACCGAGGAGTAATCCTGGGCCGCGCCATATTTTAGTGCTAAACGGGCCCGCCCCCGGGCGGGCCCGCCAGCCATAGATTTGAAGGAGTAGAATCACCATGAGCATTACCGCCGCCATGGTCAAAGAGCTTAGGGACAAAACCAACGCCGGCATGATGGACTGCAAGAAGGCCCTCACCGAGGCCGACGGGGACATGGAAAAGGCCATCGACTGGCTTCGCCAGAAGGGCCTGTCCGTGGCCGCCAAGCGGGCCGGGCGGGTGGCCAGCGAGGGTCAGGTGGCCAGCTACATCCACGCCGGCGGCAAGCTGGGCGTCATGGTCGAGGTCAACTGCGAGACCGACTTCACCGGCAAGACCGATGAGTTCGGCACCTTCGCCAAGGACCTGGCCATGCACATCGCCGCCAGCAACCCCCTGTGCGTGAACGAAGAAGATCTGCCCCCCGAGGTCTTGGAGCGCGAGCGCGAGATCTACAAGGCCCAGGCCCTGGACCAGGGCAAGCCCGAAAAGATCATGGACAAGATCATCGAGGGCAAGCTCAAGAAGTTCGCCGCCGAGAGCTGCCTTATGAATCAGCCCTTTGTCAAGGACACCGACAAGACCATCGCCGACCTGGTCAACGAGCTTCGGGCCCAGACCGGTGAGAACATCCAGATCCGGCGCTTCGCCCGCTTCGTGCTGGGCGAAGAGAGCTAGACCAGGAGACGCCAATGCCCCCCGCCCCGGTATTCAAAAGAGTGCTCTTGAAGGTCTCGGGAGAGGCCCTCATGGGCGGGGAGTCCTTTGGCATTTCCCCCCAGGTCCTGGACTACGTGGCCGACGAGCTGCTCAAGGCCCGCGACCTGGGCGTGGAGATCGGGGTGGTCCTGGGCGGCGGCAACATCTTCCGTGGGGTCAGCGAAAGCGCCCAGCACATGGACCGGGTGCAGGCCGACTACATGGGCATGCTGGCCACGGTAATCAACTCCATAGCTTTGCAGGACGCCCTGGAGCGCAAGGGAGTGCCCACCAGGGTGATGACCGCCATCACCATGCCCCAGGTGGCCGAGCCCTACATCCGACGCCGGGCCATCCGCCACCTGGAAAAGGGGCGGATCGTCATTTTGGGCGCGGGCACGGGCAACCCCTACTTCAGCACCGACACCGCCGCCGCCTTGCGCGCCGAGGAAATCGGGGCCGAGGTCTTGATGAAGGCCACCAAGGTGGACGGCATCTACGACTCGGACCCGGTGAAGAACCCCGAGGCCAAGAAATTGCCCCAGGTCACCTACGACCAGGTGCTGGCCCAGCACCTGAAAGTCATGGACGCCACGGCCATCAGCCTGGCCGGGGACAATCAACTGCCGGTGATCGTGTTTGACCTGCTGGAACCGGACAATATAAAGCGGGTGCTGCTGGGCGAAACGGTGGGCTCCCGAGTGGAGGTTTAGCCATGATCGAAGACGCCAAAAAAGAAGCCAAGGATCTGATGGAAAAGGCCATCGAGGCCCTGACCCGCGACTTCAAAAGGGTGCGCACCGGCCGGGCCTCCATCTCGCTTTTGGACGGCGTGCGGGCCGATTACTACGGAGCGCCCACGCCGCTGAACCAGATGGCCAGCCTTTCGGTGCCCGAACCGCGCCTGATCCTCATCCAGCCCTGGGACGCCAGCACCTGCGGAGCCATCGAAAAGGCCCTCCTCAAGAGCGATCTGGGGCTGACCCCCAACAACGACGGCAAGGTGGTGCGCATCTCCGTGCCCCCCTTGACCGAAGAGCGCCGCAAAGAGCTGGTCAAGGTGGTCAAGAAAATGGCCGAGGAGACCAAGGTGGCGGTGCGCAACGCCCGCCGCGAGGCCAACGACCTACTCAAGGAGTTCAAGAAGGAAGGCGAGATCAGCGAAGACGACGCCTTCCGGGGCCAGGACGAGGTCCAGAAGATCACCGACCAGTACGTGGCCAAGGTTGACGAGGTCTCGGCCGAGAAGGAAAAGGAAATCCTGGAGTTTTAGGCCCCCGGCCTGAACGGTTTCCATGGCATCGACCTCCCCAGAGACCTCCCCGCTCGACCGGCTGGACACCTCCGCCCTGCCCCGCCACCTGGCGGTGATCATGGACGGCAACGGCCGCTGGGCCAAGTCCAAGGGCTGGCGCAGGGTGCGCGGCCACGAAGAAGGGGCCGAAAGCGTGCGGGTGGTGGTTCGCTCCTGCCGCAAGCTGGGCCTCGAGGCTCTCACCCTCTACGCCTTCAGCGAAGAAAACTGGGCCCGCCCCAAGGCCGAGATCGAAGCCCTGATGCGCCTGCTGGGCCGCTTTTTAAAAAGCGAGCGCCAGGAGATGATCGACCGGGGCATCCGCCTCAGGGCCAGCGGCAGCATCGAGCGCCTGCCCGCCAAAACCCGCCAGCTTCTGGAACAGATCATGGCCGACACCGCCCAGGGGGAGCACATGGTGCTCAACCTGGCCCTGTCCTACGGCGGACGCCAGGAACTGGTGCGCGCCGCCCAGCGCTTGGCCGCCAAGGCCGCGTCCGGGGAGCTGAGCCCCGACCAGATCGGCGAGGCCGAACTGGAGGGTGAGCTTTACACCGTGGGCCTGCCCCAGGTGGACCTACTCATCCGCACCAGCGGCGAGCTCCGGGTGAGCAACTTCCTGCTGTGGCAGATCGCCTATGCCGAGTTTTATTTCACCGACACCTATTGGCCCGACTTCCGCGAACAGGAGCTGGCCAAGGCCCTGATGGCCTACGGCGGGCGCGAGCGCCGCTTCGGCCAGACCGGGGAGCAGCTAAAGGGAGACAGCGCTTGAGCGAGCCCACCCGCCGCCGGACCATGGAGACCCTGGCCGTGCGCGCCGCCACCGGCCTTCCCTTGGCCGCCGGGGTTCTGCTGCTTATCTTTTTCGCCCCCTTGTGGGTCTTGGGCCTGCTCATCGCCGGAGTGGCCTGCCTGGGCATGTACGAATACACCCGCATGGTCCTGCCCGATTCCTGGAACGCGGCGGCCATCGCCGGGGTGGCCCTGGCCGGGCTCACCGCCCTGGCCGGGCTGGCCGGAGGCGGCGCGGCCCTGGCCGCCCTGATGCTTTCGGTGGCCGCCATGGGGCTCATCACCGCCCTCACCGGCTTCGATCTGGGCATCTCTTGGGAAAACACCACCAGGCGCTCCTGGGGCCTGGTCTACGTGGGCGGCCTGTTCGCGGGCCTGGTGGTCCTGGCCGGATTGCCCGGCGGGCGGGTGCTTCTTATTTTCTCGTTGTTCGTGGTCATCGCCGCCGACGTGGGGGCCTATTTCGCGGGCCACATGTGGGGCAAGCGCAAACTGGCCCCTTCCATCAGCCCCGGCAAGACCATCGAGGGCGTGGCCGGAGGCGCGGTTGCCTCGGCGGTGTTGGGAGCCGTCTTCGCCGGGCTGTGGCTGCCCGACACCAGCGTCGGAGCCGGGGCCCTGCTGGGCCTGGTCCTGGCCCTGGTCAGCGTGGGCGGCGACCTGTTGGAATCGGCCCTCAAGCGCGCCGCCGGGGTCAAGGACTCGGGCAACATCCTGCCCGGCCACGGCGGGTTGCTGGACCGGGTGGACGGAATCCTGGTGGGCGGAGCGGCCTTTTTGCTGCTGAGGATGCTGCTGTGGGCGTAAAGAAGCTGGCCATCCTGGGCTCCACCGGCTCCATCGGCAAGAGCACCCTGGAGGTGGTGGCCGCCCACCGCGAACGCTTCCCCGTGGTCAGCCTGGCCGCCGCCCGTTCGGTGGAGGAACTGGCCCGGCAAGCCGCCCTGTTCCAGCCACAGGTACTGGCCGTGCTGGACAAAGAGGCGGCCGACAAGCTCAAGACTTTGTTGCCCCCCGGCCTCAAGGCCGAGGTGGTCTACGGACCCCAAGGCTATCTGCAAGCCGCGGCGGGCTGCGGGGCGGACATGGTGCTCAGCGCCATGGTGGGCGCGGCCGGGCTCTTGCCCACCTACGCGGCCATCAAGGCGGGCATCGACGTGGCCCTGGCCAACAAGGAGACCCTGGTGGCCGCCGGCGAGCTGGTCATGGCCGCGGCCCGCGAGAGCGGCTCGGCCATCGTGCCGGTGGACTCCGAGCACTCGGCCATCTACCAGTCGCTCATGGGCAACGACCCCGCCGGAGTGCGCCGCCTGTGGCTCACCGCCAGCGGCGGCCCCTTCTGGAGCTTCACCAAGGAGCAGTTGGCCGGGGTGACCCCGGAGATGGCCCTGGCCCATCCCACCTGGTCCATGGGCCCCAAGATCACCATCGACTCGGCCACCCTGATGAACAAGGGCCTGGAAGTCATCGAGGCCCATTGGCTCTTTGACCGGGGCTACGACGACATCAAGGTGGTGATCCATCCCCAATCGGTGGTGCACTCCCTGGTGGAGTACGTGGACGGCTCTTTCCTGGCCCAACTGGGCCTGCCGGACATGAAGACCCCCATCGCCTTCGCCCTGGCCCATCCCCAGCGCCTGGCCCTGGACACGCCTCAGCTCAACTTGGCCCAGGTGGCCCGCCTCAGCTTCGAGGAGCCGGACCTGGAGCGCTTCCCGGCCCTGGGCCTGGCCTTCGCGGCCGGGCGCGAGGGAGGCAGCGCCCCGGCGGTGATGAACGCGGCCAACGAGGTGGCGGTGGGCCTGTTCCTGAGGGGCAGCCTGACCTACGGCCAAATCACCGCCTGCGTGCGCGCGGTCTTGGACGAGCACCAGACCCATTCCCTACCCAGTGTGGCCGCCGTTTTGGAGGCCGACCGTTGGGCCCGGGCCCAGGCCCGCGCCTGGGCCGAGTCCCATGGAGGAGCCGCGTGACCCTGGTTAGCGCCATCATCGTTCTGGGAATCCTGATCTTCGTGCACGAGCTGGGGCACTTTTTGGTGGCCAAGAAGGCCGGGGTGGGGATCAAGGTCTTCAGTCTGGGCTTCGGGCCGCGCCTGGTCGGGTTCAAGAAGGGCGAGACCGATTACCGCCTCTCGGCCATCCCCCTGGGCGGCTTCGTGCGCATGGTGGGCGAGAGCCCCAGCGACGAGGTATCTCCGGAAGAGGAAGCCCAATCCTTTGCCCACAAGCCGGTGGGCTGGCGTCTGGCCATCGTGGCCGCCGGTCCCCTGTCCAACATCGCCTTCGCCCTGATCGTCTATTTCGGGGTGCTCCTCATCTGGGGCCTGCCCACCATCACCACCCAGGTGGGCGGGGTGATGCCCAACTCCCCGGCCCTGGCCGCGGGGGTGCAAAAGGGCGACAAGGTTCTGGCCATCAACGGCCAGGCCACCGCCGACTGGGGCGACATGGTCCGGGCCATCCAAAAAAGCGCCGGCAAGCCCCTGAAGGTCACCCTGGAGCGGAGCCGCGGCCAGAAGGACCTCACCATCATTCCTCGCCAAGAGGAAGTAACCGACATTTTTGGCGAAAAGCACCAGGTGTTCCGGGTGGGCATAGCCGCCAGCCCGGAAACGGTCAGCCGCCCGGTTAGTTTGTGGGAGGCCACCACCCTGGCCTTCCGCAAGACCTACTGGGCCGGCGAACTGATCATCATGAGCGTGGTCAAAATCATCCAGGCCAAGGTCTCGGTGGAAAACCTGGGAGGGCCCATCATGATCGCCCAGGTGGCCAGCGAGGCGGCGGCCCACGGCCTGGCCCCTCTGCTGGACCTGGCCGCCCTGATCTCGGTGAACTTGGCCATCTTGAACCTGCTGCCCATACCCGCCCTGGACGGCGGCCACATCTTCTTTTTCCTGTTCGAGGCCGTCACCCGCCGCCCGGTATCGGTGGCCACCCGGGAAAAGGCCCAGCAGGTGGGCATGGTGCTCTTGATCCTGCTGATGGTTTTCATCTTCTACAACGACATCGCCCGCCTCTTGGGCGCTTACGCCCAGTAGGGGAGCGGCGGTGATCCTGGCCCTTGATACCTGCCTGAGCGGCGGGGGCGCGGCCCTGGCCCACGGGGGCAAGGTGCTGGCCCAGGCCCTCTTGGAGCCCGGCCCCGGCTTCAGCCGCCGCCTGCTGCCCGCCATCCAGGAAGTCATGACCCAGGCCGGGGTCTCCCAGAAAGACCTCACCGGACTGGCCGTGACCATCGGCCCCGGATTTTTCACCGGCCTGCGCGTGGCCCTGGCCACGGCCCAAGGCCTGGCCCTGGGCCTTAACCTGCCGGTGGCCGGGGTGTCCAGCCTGCGCCTGCTGGCCGCGAACGCCCCAGCGGGCCGTCGCACCCTGTGGGTTTTAGCCGACGCCCGGCGAGATCTCATCTACGCCGCCTGTTTCGACCAGGACGGCGAGGCCTTTGAGCGGCGCGAGGCGGATATGGCCATCACTCCCGAACGCTTACGGCCCTTGCTGGAGCCTCCGGCCCTGCTGCTGGGCCCCGGCGCGCGCCTGCTTGGCCCTGAAGATTTGGCCCCCGGCCTGGAGTTGGCCCCGGCCTCCTTGGACCAGCCCAGCCCCGGCCTCCTGGCCCTCATCGGGGCCCGCCGCCTGGCCCAGGGCAAGGGCCTGGCCCCCCACCAGCTACGCCCCCGCTACTGCCGCCCCTCGGACGCGGAAGTGCGCTTTGGCCTGCCTTTGGATGATTACCGTCTAGTGCAGTGAAGCTCGCTCCTCCCGTGTTATAATGCTTTGGCATCCGAGGAGGAACTTACATGCGCCGGTGGTTGATTCTTACCATGGTCCTGTTGGGCCTTTGGCTACCCTGTGTCGCCCTGGCCCAAGAACCCGTATCCAGCATCATCGTCAACGGCCAGGCCACCCTGAACCTGGCTCCCGAGGAGGGGGTCATCACCGTGGGGGTGACCACCGAGGCCCTGACCGCCGCCCAGGCGTCCCAGGCCAACGCCGCCGCCATGCAAAAGGTGGTGGATGCCCTGAAAAAGATGCTGGGCCAAAAGGGCCGCCTGGAGACCGCGGGATACTGGCTGCGTCCCCTGACCACCTGGGACAAAGATAAAAAGCAAAACATCACCACAGGTTACAAGGCCAACCACGACCTCCGGGTTATCAGCCGCGATCCCCTGGCCCTGGCCGGGCTGTTGGACGCGGCGGTGGCCGCCGGGGCCAACTCGGTCTCCGGCCCGGAATGGCAGCTGTCCGACTCCAAGGCGGCGGGGCTCAAGGCCCTGGCCGCCGCCTTTGACGACGCCAAGGCCAGAGCCCAGGTGTTGGCCCGGGCCGCGGGCATGCTCCTGGGTCCGGTGCTAAAGATCAGGGTGGCCGGCGCGGAAGATTCCACCCCCGTACTGAACCGAACCCTGGCCAAGGCCATGGCCGCCACCCCCTTGCAGCCCAATGAGGTCCAGGTGCGCGCCGAGGTGAGCTGCGTGTTCGCCCTTTTACCCGCCGCGCCGGGTGTTGCAAAATAAACTTCTTTTACCGCGAGCGAGGATAAAGAATATGGACCGCACAGATATGGAGCTTATCCAGGCCAACCTGGACAACGACCCCGAGCTGGCCCAACTTTGGTCCGAGCACCTCGGGATGGAAAAAAAGCTGGACGACATGAATCAGCGCCTGTACCTATCCACCGAGGAGCAGATTGAGCGCAAGCGCCTGCAAAAGCTCAAGTTGGCCGGACGCGACCGCATTGAGCAGATTTTGATCACGCTGCGCAGCGCCTCCGCCTAAGGCATTGAACATGGACAAGTTCCCCCTGGCCCGGCAAGGCTGGCCTTACCTGGCCTCGGCGGCCGTCTTGGCCGCGGTGGCCAGCGCCCTGGGCGTATGGTGGCTGGCGATACCCTTATGGGCCATCACCTTGATAATCACCAACTTTTTCCGCGATCCTCCCCGCCGCAGCGAGGCGGGGCCGGGGGCGATTATCTCCCCGGCCGACGGCAAGGTGGTGGTGGTGTCCGAGACCACCCACCCCGGGCTGCCCGGCGGGCCGGTGCGCCAGGTGTCGGTGTTCATGAATATCTTCGACGTGCACGTGAACCGGGCCCCCATGGCCGGGCGGGTGCAAAGGGTGGTCCACCGCCCCGGCGGCTTCCTCCCCGCCGACCGCGCCGAGGCCCCCACGGCCAACGAGCGGGTGGACCTGGTGCTGGCCGGACGCCGCGCCACCATAGTGGTCACCCAAGTGGCCGGGCTGGTGGCCCGAAGAATCGAATGCTGGGCCGCTCCAGGGGTTGCAATAGAGCGCGGTCAGCGGTACGGTATGATTAGATTTGGGTCCAGACTGGACTTGTATCTGCCTATGAGCGCCCAGGTCCGGGTGAGTCCCGGCCAAAGGGTAAGGGCCGGTGAAAGCGTGATCGCAGAGGTTTAGATGGCACGACGCAGCCGAAATTCCCGCCGACGCAAAAGCCGCGAGCAGTGGCGACGGGGAATCTACGTCCTGCCCAACCTCTTCACCACCGCCAGCCTCTTCTCCGGGTTCTTCGCGGCGGTGGAAGCCATCCAAGGCAACTACCAGCTGGCCTGCCTGGCCATCCTGGCCTCCCTGGTCTTTGACGGCCTGGACGGCAAGGTGGCCCGAGCCACCAACACCGTAAGCCGCTTCGGGGTGGAGTACGACTCCCTGTCCGACCTGGTGGCCTTCGGCGTGGCCCCGGCCATCCTGCTGTACATGTGGGGCCTGCAGCCCCTGGGCCGCCTGGGCTACCTGGCCGCCTTCCTTTTCGTGGCCTGCGGCGCGCTGCGCCTGGCCCGCTTCAACGTCCAGGTGGAGGAGGTGGGCACCAGCCACTTCGTGGGCCTGCCCATCCCGGGGGCGGCCAGCCTGGTCTCCACCATGATCCTCATGTGGCTGGAGCTCAAGGGGCCCGTTCCCCTCGAGCCTTGGCTGCTGGTTATCATCGTTTTCGTGCTGAGCTTCCTCATGGTCAGCAATATCCCCTACCTCTCCTTCAAGGAGCTGGGGCTGGCCAAGCTCAAGTCCTTCAACTGGCTGGTGGCCGGACTGCTGCTGTTCATCCTCATCGCCATCCAGCCCCAATTCATGGGCTTCATCATTCTGGCCTCCTACGTGGTCGGCGGGCCCTTCGGCGCCCGCGTCATGGCCAAGAAGAAGGCCGCCAAGCAAGAGGCCATGCTGGCCCACACCCAGGCCTCCGAACAAGACCGATTGCCCTTGTCTTAGTTTTTCCGTCCCCCACCCAGACATAACCCCAGTGCACCCAACTCCTGGTGATGTGTCCCGGCGGGGACAGTTACCGGTGTGTTTTTTTAATGGGAGATACCGCAATGTCCAATCTGGTAAAGATTTTCGACACCACCCTGCGCGATGGCGAACAGTCGCCGGGCGCTTCCATGAACATCGAGGAAAAAATGCGCCTGGCTCAAAAGTTGGCGCAACTGGGCGTGGACATCATCGAGGTCGGCTTCCCCGCCTCCAGCCCCGGCGATTTCGAGTCGGTCAACCAGATCGCCAAGCAGGTCAAGGGCCCGGTCATCTGCGGCCTGGCCCGCACCGGCCACGACGACATCAACACCTGCTGGGAAGCCATCAAACCGGCTGAGAAAAAGCGCATCCACGTGTTCATCGCCACCAGCGACATCCACCTGGAGCACAAGCTGAGGATCAGCCGCGAGCAGGCCCTGGCCGAGATCACCTCCGGGGTGGGCCTGGCCACGAGCCTGTGTGACGACGTGGAGTTCAGCGCCGAGGACGCCTCGCGCTCGGACCCGGAGTTCCTGGCCCAAGCCGTCATCACCGCCCTGGCCGCCGGAGCCACCACCATCAACATCCCCGACACAGTGGGCTACGCCCTGCCCGACGAGTTCGCCGAGCGCATCAAGTACCTGTACGAGAACGTGCCCGGCCTGGACAAGGCCACGGTGAGCGTGCATTGCCACGACGACCTGGGCCTGGCCGTGGCCAACAGCCTGGCCGGCATCAACGCCGGGGCGCGCCAGGTGGAGGTGTGCATAAACGGCATCGGCGAGCGGGCGGGCAACGCCTCCCTGGAGGAGGTGGTGATGATGCTGGCCACCCGCGAGAAGAAGCTGGGGCTGACCACCAACATCAACCGCCAGGAGATCTACCCGGCCAGCCGTCTGGTCTCCATGATCACCGGCGTGTCGGTGCAGCCCAACAAGGCCATCGTGGGGGCCAACGCCTTTGCCCATGAGTCGGGCATCCACGTGGACGGCGTGCTCAAGAACCCGCTGACCTACGAGATCATGACCCCCGAGGAAGTGGGCATCGGCCAGAACAACCTGGTGCTGGGCAAGCATTCGGGCCGCGCCGCCCTCAAGGCCCGCCTAAAGGACATGGGCTATGAGCTGGACCGCGACAACGTGGAAAAGCTCTTCCAGGCCTTCAAGCGCCTGGCCGACAAGAAAAAGGAGGTCTTCAACGAGGACCTGGAGGCGCTCATCGCCGACGAGATCCTGCGCATCCCCCTGCGCTGGCGCCTGGACTACATGAACATCGTCAGCGGCACGGTCACGGTCCCCACGGCCACGGTGCGCCTGCACGACTGCGAAGAGCTCAAGCAGGACTTCGGTTCGGGCAGCGGTCCGGTGGACGCGGTGTACAACACCATCTCCAAAATCACCGGGGCCAAGGCCAAGCTGCTGCGCTTCACCATCAGCGCCATCACCGGAGGGCTGGACGCGCAGGGCGAAGTGACGGTAAGATTGGGCGAAAATGGTCTGGTGGTTCTGGGCAAGGGTCTGGATTCGGACATCCTGGTCGCCGCGGCCAAGGCCTACATTAACGGACTGAACCGCCTGGAATACCTGAAAACCCACGGCCCCCGGCTGAGCGCCCAGGAGAGTAGCCTTTGAACCAACCCCAAACCATGAGCCAAAAAATCTTGGCTTCCCGCGCCGGGCTCCCCTACGTGGAGCCCGGCGCCATCGTGGAAGCCGAGTTGGACATGGTCCTGGCCAACGACGTCTCCACTCCCATGGCCATACGCGGCTTCAAGGAGATAGGCGGCGAACGGGTCTTCGACCCCTCCCGAGTGGTGCTGGTGGCCGACCACTTCACCCCCAACAAGGACGTGGGCAGCGCGCTGATCACCAAGGAGATGAACGAGTTCGCCTCGTCCAACCACCTGGAGCACCGCTTTCAGGGCGGCCGTTCGGGCATCTCCCACGTTCTGTTGGCCGAGCGGGGCCTTATCCTGCCCGGCGAGCTGGCGGTGGGGGCGGACAGCCGCATGGTGACCCACGGGGCCATGGGGGCCTTCGCCACCGGGGTGGGAGCCAGCGACCTGGCCGCCGCCCTGGTCACCGGCCGCGGCTGGTTCCAGGTTCCGTCCACCACCAAGGTGGAGCTGGGCGGCGAGATGGGCCCCTGGATTGGGGGCATGGACATCGCCCTGGCCCTGTTGCGCCTGTTGGGCCCAGAGGGGGCCCACTACCAGAGCCTGGAGTTCAGCGGCCCCCTGGTGCCCCGATTGTCCATGGACGCCCGCCTGACCATCAGCAACCTGATGGTGGAAAGCGGGGCCAAGGCGGCCCTGTTCCCGGTGGATCAGGTGACCACCGACTACCTCAAGGACAAGGCCAAGCGCTCCTGGGCCTCGGTGGCCCCGGACCCGGAGGCGGTCTACAGCAAGACGGTGAAGCTGGACGTAACCGGCCTGGAGCCCCAGGCGGCCCGGCCCCACCGCCCCCACGACGTGGCCCCGGCCCGCCGGGCGGGCTACGAGCCGGTGGACCAGGTGTTCATCGGCTCCTGCGCCGCCGCCCGTTTGGAAGACCTGCGCGTGGCGGCCAAGATTCTGAGCGGCAGGCAGGTCCACCCCCGGGTGCGCCTGATGGTGATCCCCCCCACCCCGCGCATCATGCTGCAAGCGGTGCGCGAGGGGTTGGTGGAGACCTTCCTGGCCGCCGGGGGCATCATGGGCCCGCCCTCCTGCGGCCCCTGCGCGGGCGCCCAACTGGGGGTTTTGGCCGCCGGGGAAGTGGCCGTGGCCACCGCCAACCGCAATTACCGGGGCCGCATGGGCCACCCCAGCAGCCGCATCTATCTGGCCGGGCCCGCCGTGGCCGCGGCCAGCGCCATTTTGGGCCGGGTGGCCGATCCGGCGGAGGTTCTATCATGATCAGCGGCATGGCCTGGGTGTTCGGCGACCACATCTCCAGCGACGCCATCATACCGGCCCGCTACCTGCACCAGCGCGACCCCCATTCCTGGTCCAAGGTGGTGCTGGGCGATCTCAGGCCCGAGTTCGCCGGCCAGGTGGGCTTCGGCGATTTCATCGTGGCCGGCCGCAACTTCGGCTGCGGTTCCTCCCGGGAGCAGGCTCCCCTGGCCATCAAGAACGCCGGGGTGGGCGCGGTGATCGCCCACAGCTTCTCGCGCATGTTCTACCGCAACGCCTTCAACATGGGCCTGCTGGTCTTCACCTGCCCCGAAGCCGCCGCCAGGGTGCACGACGGGGACCGCCTGCGCCTGGACCCCTACAGCGGGCTCATCGAGGACGTAGAGCAAGACACCTCCTTCCAGGCCAAGCCGGTAGACCCCTTTCTCACCGATTTGGTCAGCCAGGGCGGCCTCATCAAGAAAGTCCGAAAACAGATCACCGGCCGCTGATCCAGGCCGCCGGTTTTTTACCCAACAAAGAGTTTGCAATAAGGCCCGGTCACGGCTAAATAAAGACCGTGGCCACCCGGAGGCTGTGTACGCCGCCGTAAGGGGCCTAACAACCTTGGAGCAGAGAGTCAGAAGGAAGAGAAGAGACTATGAGCAAGCTTTATAAAGTCGCGGTGTGCGGGGCCACTGGTGCCGTGGGCAACCAGATGATCCAGTGCCTCGAAGAAAGAGACTTTCCAGTGGGCGAGCTTCGCCTGTTGGCCTCGGAGCGCTCCAAGGGCAAAAAACTCACTTACAAAGGCGAGGAGATTCCGGTCCAGGTATTGGGCCAGGATTCCTTCGATGGCGTCGAGATAGCCCTGTTCAGCGCGGGGGCCTCCACCAGCCGGGACTATGCTCCCCTGGCCGCCGAGGCGGGCGCGGTGGTGGTGGACAACTCCTCCTACTGGCGCATGGACCCCCTGGTGCCCCTGGTGGTGCCCGAGGTGAACCCCCAGGCGGTGGCCGACTACCCCAACAAGGGCATCATCGCCAACCCCAACTGCTCCACCATCCAGATGGTGGTGGTGCTCCAGCCCATCCATAAGCTGGCGGGCATCGAGCGGGTGGTGGTGAGCACCTACCAGGCGGTGAGCGGCACCGGCCAAAAGGCTATCTTCGAGCTGGAGAACCAGCTCAAGGCCCTGCACGAGGGCCGCGATCCCGAGGCCAAGGTGTACCCCCGGCAAATAGCCTGGAACCTCCTGCCCCATATCGACGTGTTCCAGGACAACGGCTACACCAAGGAAGAGATGAAAATGGTGCTGGAGACCCAGAAGATCATGGGCGACGACAGCATCAAGTTGAGCGCCACCTGTGTGCGGGTGCCGGTGCGCTACGGCCACTCGGAGACGGTGAATATCGCCACCAAGAAAAAGGTGAGCGCCGCCGAGGTGCGCGCGGTGCTGGCCCAGGCCCCCGGCGTGAAGGTGGTGGACGACCCGGCCAACCTGGTCTATCCCACCCCGCTGGAAACCGCGGGCCAGGACCTGACCTACGTGGGCCGCATCCGTGAGGACATCAGCCAGGAAAAGGGCATCGACCTGTGGCTGGTGGCCGACAACATCCGCAAGGGCGCGGCCACCAACGCGGTGCAGATCGCCGAAATTTTGGCGGCGGATTATCTTTAGGGATTAAGGGCCTTGCTGAAAATCACCGGCGGGCGGCTCAGGGGGCGCAATTTAAAGGTCACCCCCGGTCTGGCCATCCGGCCCACCGGCGCCAAGATGCGCCAGGCCCTGTTCAACATATTAGGCCCCCGGGTGGCCGACGCCCGGGTGGCCGACCTTTACGCGGGCAGCGGGGCTTTGGGCCTGGAGGCCCTTAGCCGGGGGGCGGCATCCTGCCTGTTCGTGGAAAAAAGCCGCCCCACCGCCCAGTTGATCCAGGCCAACCTGGCCTCCCTGGGCCTGGAGGACCAAAGCAGGGTGGTGGCCACCGGCCTTGAGGCCGCCACCGGGGCGCTAAAGGCCGCCGCGCCCTTTGACCTGGTTTTGGCCGACCCCCCCTACGGCAAGGGGCAGGTGGCCCGACTGCTGGAGTTGGCCGCCCAGGGCTGGCTTTTGGCCCCCGAGGGGCTGTTGATAATAGAGCACTCGCCAAAGGAAGCCCCCGAGGCTCCCGGCGGGCTTGAAATATACGACCACCGCCGATATGGTCAGAGCGAGTTGAGCTTCTTGGCCCCAAGCAGCGATTCCAGAGGGGACGGCACATGAAAACCGCTATCTATCCCGGTTCTTTCGATCCCATAACCAACGGGCACCTTTCCATCTTGCATCGTGGCCTGGAAATATTCGACGAGGTGGTGGTGGCGGTGGCGGTGAACCCAGACAAGAGCGGCCTGTTCCCCATACCCGAGCGGGTGGAGATGATCCAGGAGGTCATCGCCGATATTCCCGGCGCTTCGGTGGAGACCTTTGACGGCCTGTTGGTGGATTACGTCTTGGCCCACGGGACCAACGTGATCCTGCGTGGCCTCAGGGCCTTGTCGGATTTCGAGTACGAGTTCCAAATGGCCCTGATGAACCGCAAGCTCAACCGCGAGGTGCAGTCGTTGTTCTTGATGACCGACTACAAGTGGTTCTACGTAAGCTCCACCATCATCAAGGAAGCGTCCATGCTGGGCGGGGACATCAACGGCTTGGTGCCTTCCAGCGTCTCGCGCCGCCTCAAGGAAAAATTCGCGGCCAAAAAGGCCCTGGCCGACAAGAGCTAGGGGCTAATCAGCCTCTTTTTCCCCGAAAATCTGGGCCGAGAAGATGAGTATCTCGGTGTCCGGATCGCGCCAGCAGCCCGGCCTTAGGCCCGCCTTCACGCAGGTCTGATCCAGGAAGGTGTCGCGGTCCCAGCCGTATTCCGTGGCCACCTGGGGCAGGAGCACTCCCCGGCCCCGGGGACTGACCATATAGATGCCGTGGGTGCCCACCTTTATCTCGTTCACATCGCTGATGCGCCTTAGCGGGCTGAGCACGCTGATCTCCAGGTCCACCTTGTCCAGTTCGGCCCCGCTGAGCGGCGGGAAGCGGGGGTCCTGGCTGGCCGCGGCCATGGCCATGTCCTCGATAAGCTCGGTCAGAGGCTCGTCGGAGATGAAGTTGCCGATGCATCCCCTCAGGCGGCCCTGCTTGTGCAGGGTGACGAAGGCTCCCCGTTTTATCTCCGGGCCGGGCAGCTCCTCCCGGGAGGGGCCCACGCCCTCGCGGCCCACCAGGCGGGCGATGCGCCCCCTGGCCAGCTTCAACAGGGCCTTCTGCTCCCTGGGGCTCAGTTCATGCTCGCTCATGGTCAGGCTCCCCCCTTTTGCACCGGCGCGGCGGGACGCAGGCCCGAGCGCCAGAGAAGATAGTGGCTGATTATCAGGCCGTGGTCAAAGCACAGGGGCTGGGGCAAATCCTCCAGGTCAAAGGCCTGGGCCTGGGCCGCGTCGTCGCCTCCCTGGGGCTCGCCCTGGGACCGGCCCACGAACACCACCGAGAGATTGTGCTGCCGGGAATCGCGGCCGGGGTCGGAGTAGGCCCCCAGCATTGCCACCAGCTCCACGGTCAGGCCGGTCTCCTCGGCCGCCTCGCGCCTGGCCGCGGTCTCTAGACTCTCGCCGTAGTCCACGAAGCCGCCGGGCAGGGCCCAGCCGTGGGGTGGGTTGGCCCGCCGGACCAGCACGATGGGACGACCGGGGCGCTCCAGCTCGATGATCACGTCCACGGTGGGATAGGGGTTGCGCGGATGGGGGCTCACGGCTTTTCCTCGAGCTTGTGGGGCGGATCCCGGCGGTGCATGTAAAACTCGCAGCGCCCCTCGCACTCGGGCAAGAGCAGCAGGCAGGAAACCAGGTGCTGGTGTTGGCACAGGGGCCCGGCCCCGGACTTGGGCACGTAGCGGGGGCAGGACAGACGGGTGATCTGGTCCAGGTTCTTTTGGATCACGTGGCGGCGGGCCACCTCGCGGTCGCCCTCGTCGGCCAGGTTCTTGAGGCGGTCCAGGCGGTCCATGGTGGCGGCCCCCACTTTGCGCCGCTGCTCCAGGAGGGTGCAGCGGGAGGCCTGGGAGGCCTCGGGGCTGACCGTGCGGGTGCAGCGCCGTCGGGTGTAGTAGGCGCAGTTTTGCCCACCCAGGCGCTGCAGCTCGGCCACCGTGTCTAGCCTCCTTCTCCGCCCAGGCGGCTCACCTGATCACCGGCCTTGACCTCGCCGGGGTTGAGCACCCGCACGAAGATGCCCTGACGGGGCATGATGCAGTCGCCCACCAGCTTGCGGATCTCGCAACCGGCGTGACATTCCTTGCCGATCTGGGTGACCTCCACCTCCACGTCGCCCAGCTTGAGGCGGGTGCCCACGGGGAGGGTGTGCAGTTCGATTCCCTGGGTGGTGATGTTCTCGGCGAAGTCGCCGGGGTTTACGTCGGCTCCCTTGGCCCGCATGAAATCGATGGACTCCATGGCCAGCAGGGAGAGTTGGCGGTGCCAGGGGCCGGAGTGGGCGTCGCCCACCAGCCCCACGTCCGGCTCCAGGCAACCCTGGGGCACGGGCTTTTTCACCACGCCTTTGGTAGAACTAATATTAACGGAAACTATTTTGGGCTGATTCATGGCCTCTTACCGTAAAAAGGAAAGCTCAGATTTGAGCTTATCGCCGCCCCCAAAGCACGTCAAGGCCGCTGTCCCACCCCTGGGCGACCCTTTGCCCGCTCCGGGAGTGGTGCTGGCCGGGGTGAGCGGCGGCTCGGACTCGGTGGCCCTGGCCCGCCTTTTGGCCCTGGCCGCCCCGGAGCGGGGCTGGCGCTTGGCCCTGGGCCACGTGGACCATGCCCTCAGGCCAGGCTCCGGCCAGGACGCCCGCTTCGTGGCCCAGCTGGCCGAGGAGCTGGGCGCGGCCTTTTTCATTGAAGAGGTGACGCTGGACAGCCGGGGCCGCTCCCTGGAGGAGGCGGCCCGCCAGGCCCGGCGCGAGGCGCTGATGCAAATGGCCGCCCAAGCCGGGGCCGAGGTGATCGCCCTGGGGCACACCGCTGGGGACCAAGCCGAGACAGTCATGATGCGCCTTTTGAATGGCACCGGGCTCTCGGGCCTGGCGGCCATGCGCCCCTGGAGCTCGCCCTGGTGGCGGCCCCTGCTGGGCCTGAGCCGGGAGGAGCTGCGGGCCTGGCTCCAAACCCAAGGCCATCCCTGGCGCGAGGACGAGAGCAACCAGAGCCTGGATTTCCTGCGCAATCGGGTGCGCCACCAGCTTCTGCCCCTGGCCCGGGAGTTGGTGAACCCACGGGCCGAGGAGGCCCTGGCCCGCCTGGCCACATTGGCCGCCGAGGAAGAGGAGTTGTGGCAAAGCTGGTGCCGGGAGCAGGAAGGCCAAGTCCTGCGGCGTCAGGGCACCAGCCTGGTTTTGCGGGCCGAGCCTCTGGCAGCCATGCACCCGGCCCGGCAGCGCCGCCTGCTGCGCCACGCCATGGACATCTTGACCGGCCGAGGGCAGCACCTCCTGGCCCCGCACGTGGAGCAGATGCGCGAACTGTTGGCCGGAGCGCCGGGGCGCAAGCTCACCCTGCCCGATGGGCTCATGGCCTGGCGCGAGACCGAGGCCCTGCGCCTGGACCGGGCCGAGCCGCCCCAGTGCCCCAGCCTGCTGCTGCACGGCCCGGCCACGGTGGCCCTGCCCCATCTGGGGGTCAGCCTGCGCCTGGAGCTGTTGGAGGAAAAGCCGCCCATCGCGGGACGAGGCCCCTCGGCCTGCCTGCCCGCCCAGGCGGTGCGTTGGCCCCTGGAGCTGCGCCCGGCCCAGCCCGGCGAGCGCTTCCACCCCCTGGGCGCGCCGGGCGGCAAGCGGCTGAGCCGCCTGCTAATCGACCGCAAGGTGCCCCAGTGGTGGAGGGCGCGCACCCTGATCCTGGCCGACCGGGAAGGCCCCTGGTGGGCCGCTCCCTGGGCCGTGGCCGAGCGGGCGCGCCTAAATGGCACTGAAAGCACCTATTTGAGACTCAGTTTCGTTGACACCCCCCAGGGCTGACCATATACTATGAATTTTAATCATTATGGGCGCTTGTTGCGCCGGGCCCTCCGGGCACCGCTGGAGATAGTCTGTTGAATCCCTTATACAAAAACTTGGCCCTCTGGCTGGTGATCAGCCTGATGATGGTCCTGCTGTTCAACTTCTTCAACCGGCCCGATCCGGGCAGCGAAAAACTGCCCTATTCCGAGTTCCTGACGGCGGTGGAAAAAGGCCAAGTCACCAGCGTGGAGATCCAGGGCAAAGAGGTGCGGGGCTGGTCCAGCGACGGCAAGCGCTTCCGCACCTACTCCCCGGACGACCCCAAGCTCATCACCGACCTGAGAGCCAAGGACGTCAAGATCACGGTGAAGCCGGAAGACGACTCGCCGTGGTACATGTCCATCCTGGTTTCCTGGTTCCCCATGCTCTTGCTGATCGGCATATGGATATTCTTCATGCGCCAGATGCAGATGGGCGGGGGCAAGGCCATGAGCTTCGGCAAGAGCCGGGCCAGGCTGCAGACCGAACCCGAGGGTCGGCGCATCACCTTTGACGACGTGGCCGGGGTGGAAGAAGCCAAGGAAGAGCTCACCGAGATCATCGAGTTTTTGCGCGAGCCCAAAAAGTTCACCCGCCTGGGCGGGCGCATCCCCAAGGGCGTGCTCCTGGTGGGCGGGCCCGGCACCGGCAAGACCCTAATGGCCCGAGCCATCGCCGGCGAGGCCGGGGTGCCCTTCTTCTCCATCAGCGGCAGCGACTTCGTGGAGATGTTCGTGGGCGTGGGCGCCTCCCGGGTGCGCGATTTGTTCACCCAGGGCAAGAAGAACGCCCCCTGCATCATCTTCATCGACGAGATCGACGCGGTGGGCCGCCACCGGGGCGCGGGCCTGGGCGGCGGGCACGACGAGCGTGAGCAGACCCTGAACCAGCTTTTGGTGGAAATGGACGGTTTCGAGTCCAACGAGGGGGTCATCCTCATCGCGGCCACCAACCGCCCCGACGTGTTGGACCCGGCCCTGCTGCGCCCCGGCCGTTTCGACCGCCAGGTGGTGGTGCCCACCCCGGACGTGAAGGGCCGCGAGGCCATCCTCCTGGTGCACACCCGGCGCACCCCCCTGTCGCCGGACGTGGAACTGTCGGTCTTGGCCCGGGGCACGCCGGGCTTCTCCGGGGCCGACCTGGAGAACATGGTCAACGAGGCCGCCCTCCTGGCCGCCCGGGACGACAAGAACCGCATCGACATGATCGACTTCGAGCGGGCCAAGGACAAGGTGATGATGGGCGCCGAGCGGCGCAGCCTCATCCTCACCGAGGACGAGAAGCGCACCACCGCCTATCACGAGGCGGGCCACGCCCTGGTGGCCATGCTCACCCCAGGCACCGACCCGGTGCACAAGGTGACCATCATCCCCCGCGGCCGGGCCCTGGGCCTCACCCAGCAGCTTCCGGTGGACGAGCGCCACACCTACACCCGCGACTACCTCATCAACAACCTGGCGGTGCTCCTGGGCGGCCGCTCGGCCGAGGAACTGGTGCTGGAGACCTTCACCACCGGCGCGGGCAACGACCTGGAGCGAGCCACCGAACTGGCCCGCAAGATGGTCTGCGAGTGGGGTATGAGCGAGGTCTTGGGCCCGCTGACCTTCGGCAAGCGCGAGGAGCAGATATTCCTGGGCCGGGAGATAAGCCAGCACCGGGACTACTCCGAGGAGACCGCCCAGTCCATCGACCACGAGGTGAAGCGCCTGGTCACTGAAGCCCATGAAGAGGCCACGGGATTGCTGGAAGGCCACATGGACGTGCTGCACAACCTGGCCGGCGCCCTGTTGGTGGAAGAGACCCTGGACGCCGAGGCGGTGCTGGCCATCCTGGCCGGGAAGCCCAGGCCCCGGGCCCCCCAGCCCCCGGAACCGCCCGCGCCCGAGGCCGAAGCAACCCCCAGCTCCACTCTCCCGCCGGAGGCGGGTGATGATCAGGCCGGTGTCTAAGCGGGTACGCACCATACCCTTGCCCACCGGCGGCCTGGAATTGGGGCCGCGCACCTTGATCATGGGAGTGATCAACGTCACCCCCGACTCCTTCAGCGACGGCGGCCAGTTTTACGAAGAGGCCCAGGCCGTGGAGCAGGGCCTGGCCCTGGCCGAGGCCGGGGCCGACATCCTGGACGTGGGCGGCGAATCCACCCGCCCCGGCTCCGAAGCCACCGCCGCCGACGAAGAGATGGACCGGGTCCTGCCGGTGATCGAGGCCCTGTCGCGCCACTGCTCGGCGGTGATCAGCATCGACACCTACAAGGCCGAGGTGGCCCAGGCCGCCGTGGAGGCCGGAGCGGGGATCATCAACGACATCACCGCCCTGGGCGGCGACTCGGAGATGGCCAGTGTGGCGGCCCGGACCAGGGCCGGGCTGGTGCTCATGCACATGCAGGGTGAGCCCCGCACCATGCAGGCCAACCCCACCTACGCCGACGTGGTGGCCGAGGTGCGCGACTTCCTGGCCCAGCGGGCCGGGCAGGCCTTGGAGGCTGGGGTGGCCCCGGAGGCCATCGTGCTGGACCCGGGCATCGGCTTCGGCAAGACCTTGGAACACAACCTGGCCCTGATCCGCAACATTGAGGCCCTGGCCGAGCTGGGCTACCCGGTGCTTCTGGGGGCCAGCCGCAAGACCTTCATCGGCAAGCTCACCGGACGCGAGATTCCCGGCGAGCGGCTCTGGGGTTCGTTGGGAGTGCATATTTTAGGCGCGGCCCTGGGGGCGGACATCGTGCGGGTGCACGACGTGGCTCCGCTCCGGGAGGCCCTGGCGGTTTGTGACGCGGTTATGGCCCAGGAACCACACCATGACTGACCTGCTGGCACCCTTTTACCAGCTTCGCTGGCTGGACCTGGTGGACATCGGCCTGGTGGCCTATGTCATCTACAAGATTATCTTATTGGTCAAGGGCACCAGGGCCATGCAGATGCTGGCCGGGCTGGGGGTGGTGCTGCTCACCCTGGTGGTGGCCCGCTGGCTGCACCTGATGACCATCCACTGGATCATCCAGTCCTTCCTGGCCTCCTTGATTCTGGTGATCATCATCCTGTTCCAGAGCGACATCAGAAAGGCTCTGGCCCGCATGGGCCGCGGCCCATTGTTGGCGGGCGGCCACGAGCATGAGGCCGCCACCCTGGAGGAGGTGGCCCGCACCGCCGTGGCCCTGGCCTCGCGCATGACCGGGGCGCTCATCGTCCTGGAGCGGCGCATCGGCCTGGCCGACTACGTGGACACCGGGGTGCGCCTGGACGCCAAGGTTAGCCGCGAGCTCTTGATGACCATCTTCCAGGTGACCACTCCCCTGCACGACGGGGCGGTGATCATCAGCGAGGACCGCATCATCGCCGCCCGCTGCGTGCTGCCCCTGTCCACCACCTCCGACGGCAGCCGTCAGGTGGGCACCCGGCACCTGGCGGCCATGGGCCTCACCGAGGAGACCGACGCGGTGGCCGTGGTGGTCAGCGAGGAGCGGGGCCGGGTGAGCCTGGCGGTAGGGGGCAAGCTGACCCAGAACCTGGACGCCGTGGCGCTCAACAAACAATTGGCCGAGATGTTCCAGGTGGGAGCCAAGACGTCGCGCCGCCTCTGGGGAAGAGAGCGCGGCAATGCTTGAGGTCATCACCAGCAACTGGAAGCTGAAGCTCATCTCCCTGGGCATCGCCGTGGCCCTGTGGACCTTCGTGGTGGGCCAGGAGAGCGCCGAGGTCACGGTGCGCCTGCCGGTGGTCATAACCGGCCTGCCCGCGGACATGGTGATGGCCAACCAGGTGGCCAACGAGGTGGAGCTTCGCCTCTACGGTCCCCAGAGCCTGGTGCGCCAGGCGGCCAACCGCCCGGCGCCCAAGCAGCTCAACCTGGCGGGCATGGGCACCGGCGAGCACACCTTCCAGGTGCTGCCCGAAGAGCTGAACCTGCCGCCCGGGGTGGAGGTGCTGCGCATCAGTCCGGCGCGGCTCAGGGTGGTGCTGGACCACCGCTTCAGCCGCAAGGCGGCGGTGCGCCCGGTGATCAAGGGCAACCCGGAGCAGGGCTTTGAGGTGGCCGAGGTCTCCTTCGACCCCGCCGAGGTCACGGTGAGCGGCATCAAGCAGGAGATCACCGACCTGGATTGGATCTGGACCGTGCCCCTGGAGGTTACGGGCCTGAACAAGACCACGACCCTCAAGGCCAACCTGCGGCCGCCCGACGGCCGCACCATACGCCTTAACCCCACCACGGTGCAGGCGGAGATCACCATAAGGCCCCGCCCGGCCAAGGACAAGGCCCCGGCCGGAACGCCTAAAAAGCCCGCCGCAGCTAAGTAAGATTTCAGCAATTCGGGAGGAGAGGGTGGAGCGTAAGATTTTCGGCACCGATGGGGTGCGCGGGGTGGCCAACCAGCCGCCCATGACCGTGGAGATGGCCGTGGCCATCGGCCAGGGCGTGGCCTCGGTCTTGACCGACGGGGACCATCGGCGCAAGGTGATCCTGGGCAAGGACACCCGCCTTTCGGGCTATATGTTTGAAAACGCCCTGGTGGCGGGCCTGTGCTCCATGGGCCGCGACGTGTTGGTGGTGGGCCCCCTGCCCACCCCGGCCCTGGCCTTTTTGACCCGCAACATGCGCTGCGCCGCGGGCATCGTCATCAGCGCCAGCCACAACCCCTACCAAGACAACGGCATCAAGATCTTCGGCCACGACGGCTTCAAGCTGCCCGATGCGGTGGAGGCCGACATCGAGGACTACGTGATGGACGTGGTGTCCTGCGGCGGCGCCTATTCCCGCCCGGAGCAGGGCCGGGTGGGCCGGGCCCGGCGCATCGACGACGCCCTGGGCCGCTACATCGTGTTCCTCAAGAACTCCTTCCCGGTGGAGTACACCCTGGACGGGATGACCGTAGCCATGGACTGCGCCCACGGAGCCACCTACCGGGTGGCCCCGGCGGTGTTTTCCGAGCTGGGGGCCGAAGTGGCGGTGATGGGCGACAAGCCCGACGGCACCAACATCAACGACGGGGTGGGAGCCCTGCACCCCGAGGGCCTGGCCGAGCTGGTGAAAACCAGCAAGGCCGACCTGGGCCTGGCCTTTGACGGCGACGGCGACCGCCTGATCATGGTGGACGAAAACAGCGAGGTGGTGGACGGGGACCAGATCATGGCCCTGTGCGCCGACCACCTTATGACTGCCGGCAGCCTGAACCACGCCACCCTGGTGGCCACGGTGATGTCCAATCTGGGCCTGGAGCTGTGCCTCAGGGAGCGGGGCATCCGCATGCTGCGCACCAAGGTGGGCGACCGTTATGTGGTGGAAGCAATGCGCCGGGGAGGCTACAATCTGGGCGGCGAGCAGAGCGGTCATATTCTCTTCCTGGACCACAACACCACCGGTGACGGCATAGCCAGCGCCTTGCAGGTCTTAAGCGTGATGGTTCAGACCGGCAAGAAGCTCAGCGAGCTCAAAGCCATCATGACCCGCCTGCCCCAGGTGCTCATCAACGTGCCGGTGACGCGCAAGCCGCCCATCGCCGAGATGCCTCGGCTGGTCAAGGCCATGAAGGCCCAGGAGGAACGCCTGGGCGACCAGGGCCGACTTTTGCTGCGCTATTCGGGCACCGAGCCCAAGCTGAGGATCATGGTGGAGGCCGCCGATTCCGCGATGATGGACGAGGTGGCCCAGGAGCTTAAACAGGTGGTGCTCAAAGAGCTGGGAGCGGAGGGCTAACAAATGCTATTGGCCATTGACGTGGGCAACACCAATACGGTGATGGGTGTGTTCAGCGACGAGCGTCTGGTGGCCGATTGGCGCATACGCACCGAGCGCGAATGCACCCGCGACGAACTGGGGGTGCTGTTCAGCAACCTGTTCGCCGCCAGCCCGGTGCCCATGGGCAGCATCGAGGGCGTAATCATCTCCACGGTGGTGCCGCCCCTGACCAGCACCTACGAGGGCTTTTGCCACCGTTACTTCGGCATCACCCCCCTGATGGTGGGACCGGGCATCAAGACCGGCATGCCCATCCTCTACGACAACCCCCGCGAGGTGGGGGCCGACCGCATCGTCAACGCGGTGGGGGCCTACGAGCAGCACAAGGGCGACCTGATCGTGGTGGACTTCGGCACGGCCACCACCTTCGACTGCATCAGCGCCGCCGGGGAATACCTGGGCGGGGCCATCGCCCCCGGGGTGATGATCTCCTGCGAGGCCCTGTTCCAAAAGGCCAGCAAGCTGCCCCGGGTGGAGATATTCGCCCGGCCCAAGGCGGTGGTGGCCAAGGACACCATCAGCTCCATGAACGCGGGCATCATCTTCGGCTACGCCGGGCTGGTGGACGGCCTGGTCAACGCCATCAACGCCGAGCGCGAGGTGAACAGCACGGTGGTGGCCACCGGCGGCCTGGCCAAGGTCATCGCCGAGCACTCGGCCACCATCGACTCGGTGGATGAGCTACTCACCCTTAAGGGTCTGCGCATCCTCTACCTTCGCAACCAATGAGCCCAACCCGCCCAGCCCGGCCGCCTCGCTGGCCCGCCACCGGCCTTCCCCTGGCCGTGGCCGCCCCGGCCGGGCGGGTGGCCCCCGAGGCCCTGGAGCAGGGCCTGGCCGCCCTGGCCGAGCTGGCCCCCCAGTGCCGGGTGGATTGCTCCGAGGCGGTGCTGGCCTCCCTGGACTATCTGGCCGGGCCGGACACCGAGCGCGCCGCCAACTTCAGCGCCCTGATGAGCGACCCCGCGCTGGGGGCGGTGATCGCCGCGCGGGGCGGCTTCGGCTGTCTGCGCCTGCTGCCCCTGCTGGACTTGGCGTCCCTGGCCCAGGCCGGAACCTGCCTCATCGGCTTTTCCGACCTCACCGCCCTCTTGAACCCCCTGGCCGCCCTGGGCCTGATTACGGTGCACGGCCCGGTGGTGACCCAGCTCCCCCGCCTGGACCAAGCCAGCCGGGCCGACCTGGCCGCCCTCTTGGCGGGCCGCCGCCCCTGGCCCGCCGCCCTAAGCGGCAAGACCGTGGCCCCCGGCCAGGCCGTGGGGCCGCTTTTGGGCGGCAACCTCACCACCCTGTGCTCCATGCTGGGCACCCCTTGGTTCCCGGAGCTGAGCGGCGCGGTGCTGGTGTTGGAAGAGACCGGCGAGGCCCCCTACCGCCTGGACCGCCTCATCAGCCAGCTTGAGCTTAGCGGAGCCCTGGCCCTGGTGGCCGGGGTGGCGGTGGGCCGCCTGAGCGACCAGGAGAACGACCCGCCCGGTCTGGCCCCGGCCTTGGCCCGGCGCTTGGAGGGCCTGGGCAAGCCGGTGGTGATGAATCTTCCTTTTGGCCACGGCGCGGCCAACCGCCCCCTGCCCCTGGGGGCCATGGCCGAGTTGAACGGCAACACCGGAGTGCTCACCGTGGGGCTGGACCTTGCCTGAGGCCAAGCTGAAAAATGTTTTAGACCAGGGCGTGGCCCAAGGCGCGGCCCCGGCGGCGGTGCTGTTGCTGTGGGCGGAGGGCAAGCCGGTTTTTTTGCAAGCGGCGGGCCGGGCCGAGGCGGACACCATCTTCGACCTGGCGTCGCTGACCAAGCCCCTGGCCGCCGCGCCCCTGGCCCTAGAGCTGGAGCGGCTGGAGGTACTGGCCTGGGACCAGGGTCTCTACGACCTTTGGGGCCAGGCGGTGCCCGAGGACAAGGACGACATCACCGTGGAGCGCCTGCTGGCCCACGCCGCAGGATTCCCGGCCTATCAGCCCTATTACCATGCCCTGGAAAAGCAGCCGCCCGAGCTGCGCCGGGCCCTGTTGCGCTCCATGCTCATGAACGAGCCCCTGGCCTTTGCCCCGGGCAGCCGGGCCCTGTACAGCGACCTGGGCTACCTAGCCCTGGGCCTGCTTCTAGAGCAGGGCCTTGCTCAGGGCCTGGACGAAGCCCTGGCCGCCCTGTACGCCCGCCTGGGAGTGGATGGCCCGCGCTACCTGCCCCTGGACCGCCCGCCCGCCTGGCCCAGGGAGCGCATAGCGCCCTGCGGCCCCCTGCCGGACAGGCCCGAGATTCACGGCCAGGTGGAGGATGAAAACTGCTTCGCCCTGGGCGGGTTGGGGGCCCACGCCGGGCTTTTCGGCAGCGCGCGCATGGTGGCGGCGGTAATGGACGCCCTGTGCCGCACCGGCCAAGCCGCCCGCCTGTTTGAGCCCGACGCAGCCACGCCGGGCTCGGGGCGCACCCCGGGCTTCGACACCCCCAGCGGCCCGGACTCCCTGGCCGGGAGCAACGCGCCCCAAGGCACGGTGGGCCATCTGGGCTTCACCGGCTGCTCGGTTTGGTGGCACCCGGCCACCAACCGGGGGGTGGTGCTACTCACCAACCGGGTGGCCCTGGGCCGGGACAACGACCGCCTCAATCCATTGCGCCGCGAGGTGCACCACCTGGCCTGGCAACTTTTGGGAGAAGCCTCGTGAAGCTGGACCCGGCCCTGAACATCTCGCCACCCCATCCCCGTAGCGTGTACCTCATGGGCATCGGCGGGGTGGCCATGGGAGCCCTGGCCGGGGGCCTGGCCGCCCAAGGCCTGGAGGTGCGCGGCTCGGACCGGCCCCTGTACCCGCCCATGAGCACTTTCCTGGCTGAGCGGAACATCCCGGTGGCCCAGGGCTTCGACCCGGCCAACCTGGACCCCGCCCCGGAAGTGGTCATCGTGGGCAACGTGATCCGGGCCGACAACCCCGAGGTGGAGCGTTTGGCCGAAATGGGCCTGCCCTACCTCTCCCTGCCCCAGGCCCTGGCCCAGTGGTTCATCCGCGACCGCCTGTCCCTGGTAGCCGCCGGCACCCACGGCAAGACCACCACCACCGCCCTGCTGGCCAGCGCCCTACTTAGAGCCAAGCTGGACCCCGGCTTCATGGTGGGAGGCATCATGAACGAGGGCGGCCAGAACTTCCACGATGGGACCGGCCCCCACTTCGCGGTGGAGGGCGACGAGTACGACACCGCCTTTTTCGACAAGCGGCCCAAGTTCGTGCACTACCGCCCCAAGGTGGCCATCCTCTCCAGCCTGGAGTTCGACCACGCCGACATCTACCCGGACCTGAACGCGGTGCGCGCCGCCTTTGACATGCTGGTGGAACGCATCCCGCCCGAGGGCACTCTGGTGGCCTGGGGGGAAAGCTCCGAAGTCATGGACCGGGCGGCGGGGGCAGCCTGCCGGGTTCAGACTTACGGCTTGGGGCCTGGTTGGGACTGGAGCCTCATCGCGGCCGAGCCCGCTCCCGGCGGCGGCGCGGCGCTTCGGCTCAAATCCCCCAACGGCTGGGAGCTGAACTTCACCACCCCCCTGGCCGGGGAGCACAACGCCCTCAACGCCGTGGCTGCCGTGGCCGCGCTGAGCGCGGCAGGCCTGGAGCCTGCCCAGGCGGCGGGGCTCATGGCCGGGTTTGGCGGGGTCAAGCGCCGCCAACAGGTGCGCGGCACGGCGGGCGGAGTGGTGGTGGTGGACGACTTCGCTCATCACCCCACTGCAGTGCGCGAAACCACCAAGGCGGTGGCCCGCTTCGGCCTGCCCGGCTGGCGGCCTGGCCAGGGCCGCCTGGTGGCGGTGTTCGAGCCGCGCACCAACACCAGCAAGACGCGGCGCTTCCAGGGCGAGTACGCCCAGGCATTCGACGCGGCGGACCTGGTTTTCCTGCGCGAACCGCCGGGCGTGGAGGATCTGGCCCCGGAGGAGCGCTTCTCCAGCGCCCGCTTGGCCCAGGACCTGGCCGGGCGAGGCATCAGCGCCACCGCCCTTCCCGACAGCGACGCCCTGCTGGCCGCGCTCAGCGAGGAGTTGGCTCCGGGCGACCTGTGCCTGGTGATGTCCAACGGCGGCTTCGACAACCTGCACCAGCGCCTGCTGGACGCCCTGGAGCAACGGCAGCAAGATTAGTTAGGCTCTCACCGGCGGCACCGCCTTACCCAGACGGCAGGTTACGCAACATCCGGTGTAGGGGCGGGGTTCATCCCCGCCCTGTCTTTTTATCTAGCGCCCTCGGGCGGGGATAAACCCCGCCCCTACACCTAAGGAAAAGCGCTTGTCGTTGCGAGGGGCCGCTTCCCAGGGGCGACGAAGCAATCTCTGCCCAGAGAAAAAAACCTCGTTTGGAAACCAAGGCTAACGCCGGGCTTTCCCGCACCGCTCCACTCCCAGCCAACAGCGGTCATGGCGAGGAGCGGCGGAGGCAAGAGCTGGAAAGGTAAAGGTGGCTCTCCCGCCGCGACGAGGCCATCTTCGACTTCCCTCGTCATGCCTTTGTTAGTCAGGCACAACACACCACCCTCCACGCCCAACCCGTCCCGCCTGGGGGAAAGCGAAGATCACCACGTCGCATCTCCTCCGAGATGCTCCTCGTGATGACAGCTATTACTGGATTGCTAAGAGAAAGAGGATGGGGATAAACCCCGCCCCTCAACCCAAGAAAAAACGTTTGTCGTTGCGAGGAGCCGCTTCCCAGGGGCGACGAAGCAACCTCGGCCCGAAGAAAGTCTTCTCGTGATGACAGCTATTATTGGATGGCTAAGAAAAAAGGGCGGGGATAAACCCCACCCCTACAACCAGGCTGAATCTACATCTGCTCGTTGGCGGCCAGCTCGGCGTGCAGCACGCTGAGATCCGGGGGCAGAAACTCCAGGGCCTGCTTGCCCTGCACGATTCGCCGGGCCCGCTCGGCCACCAGGGCCGGGTCCACCTCCCCGGCCATGACCAGGTCCGTGAGGCGCTCCACGGCGGCCAGGGCCAGCTCCGGGCGGTGGCACATCAACAGCACGTCGCTGCCCGCCAGATAGGCCTCCACCGCCGCTTCTTCGGGAGCCATCTGGCCCACTACCGCGCCCATCTCCAAATCGTCGCTGATGACCAGTCCTTCATAGCCCAGTTCGCCGCGCAGCAGGCCCTGGATCACCTTGGGCGAGAGCGAGGCCGGGCGCTCCGGGTCCAGGGCGGAGTACACCGCGTGGCAGATCATCACCCCGGCCACCCCGGCGCGGGCCGCCGCCCGGAAGGGGGGCAGCTCCACCGCCTCCAGCTCGGCGCGGGACAGCCCCACCGTGGGGCGCTCCTTGTGGGTGTCGGCCGTGGTGCGCCCCAGTCCGGGGAAGTGCTTGGCGCAGGCCAGGCAGCCCGCGGCCTGCATGCCCCGGATAAAGGCCGCGCCCAGGCGGCCCACCAGCTCAGGGTCGGCCCCCAGGCTGCGCCGGGCCATGATGCCGCCCTTCATGGCGTGCACGTCCATGACCGGGGCCAGGTCCCAGTTGAACCCGGCGGCCAGGGCCTCACGGCCCAGCTTGGCCCCGTGGGCAAACAGGGCGTCCTCGCCGGCATCGCCCAGGTCGGCCAGGTCCGGGCCGTCGGTGAAGGGGGCCTTGAGGCGGGCCACGCTGCCCCCTTCCTGGTCCACCATGACCCACAGAGGCGGGCGCTCGGCCTGCGCCGCCGCCCGGCGCAGGTCGTAGTTGAGCTGCCACACCTGGGCCGGGGACTCCACGTTGCGGGCGAAAAGGATCACCCCGCCCAGGCCCTGCCCGCTCACCAGCTCCAGCTCGTCCTCCCCGGCCTCCAGGCCGGGCAGGCCCACCACAAAGGATTGGGCCAGGCTGTTCTTTACCGCGCGCCGGTTCATGGCTTGACCGTCTCCCCGCCCGGCTTGGCGCCCTCGGGCTTTTCCCCCTCCTTGGGTTGCTCGGCCGGGGTTCCGTCCTCCTTGCCCCAAGCGCTGGCCACGTTGGGAATCACGTCGCCCTCCTCGGTGCGCACGTTGCCCTTGAAATCGGCCCGGAACACCAGATTGTGGCGCACGTTGGCCGTGGCCAACAGAGCCAGGGGGATGCGCCAGACCACCTTGCCCTCATCGGCCCGCACCTGGGGGGTCACCAGGCGTCCGCCGATGTTGAGCTTCCACACGTCGAGAATTTTGCCCGGCACCTGCCAGCTCACGATCAGGAAACGACCGGCCAGGCTGGCGGTCAATAGCTCGTTGGCCCGGGCGGTGGCCGGGTCGATGGGCTGGGCCGGGCGGGCGGTGTCGTCCTTCAGATGGTCCAGCTCGGTGCCCAGGGCCTGGTCCCGGTCCGGGCGGTCGCCCTCCAGGCCGCGCAGCCAGCCGGTGAGGCGGTAGGTGTCCTCGCGCCAGCCCAGGAGCCCCTTGTCGATGCGCTCCAGGGAGAAACGCATGCGCGTGGCTTCCACCTTGCTCAAGGAGGTGAAGGCCACGCTTTGCTTGAATTCCACCAGCCCGCCCTGCTCCAGGCGTTGCAGGGTGGCCTCGGGCTTGATGATCTCCTTGAACTCGGCGCTCTGGTATTGCCCGGCCAAAGAGGCCGGAATCTCCAAATAGGCGCTCAAGTCGCCCGAGCCGTCGGGTTTGAGAATGAGTTTCAGCCCGCAGTCGAAACAGCCGGGCATAAGCAGGCACAGGCCCAAAAGGGCGGTGGTGATAAGATGCTTGGAGTTCAGGCGCAAGGCATTGCCTCCGAGTGGTGTATCTTGAGACTTACCCGGACGCCCCCCACGGGTCAAGGCCTGGTTTGAGAGGCGTGGGGCGCTGTGCTAATCTTCAGCCATCGTTAACCCTTGGAGTAGGCCATGCGGGCCATGATCCTCGCCGCCGGATACGGCACCAGGCTGCGGCCCCTCACCGACAAGCGACCCAAATGCCTCATGCCGGTGATGAACCGCCCCCTGTTGGGCCTGTGGCTGGGCCGTCTGCAATCCTGGGGGGTGGCTCGGGCGGTGGTGAACACCCACCACTTGGCCGACATGGTGCAAGCCTACCTGAAGGAACAGGTTCCGGAGGGGCTGGAGGTGGCTCTCAGCCACGAGCCCGAGATTTTGGGCACCGGCGGTGGCCCCCTGGCCGCGCGGGAGCTGTTGGGAAACGAGCCCTTTCTGCTGGTCAACTCCGACGTGCTGGCCACGGCCCAGGTGCCGGAGCTGTTGCGGCGGCTGGAGGCCGAGGACGCGGTGGCGGTGCTGGGCCTGGTGGACGAGCCCCGCTTCAACACCGTGGCCCTGGACGAACAAGGCCGGGTGTTGGGCTTCAAGGGCCAAGATGGGCCGAGCGCCACCCGTTGGCTCACCTACAGCGGCTTGGCCGCCCTGAGCCCGCGTTTTTTCGATTATCTGCCGCCTGCGGGCTACTCCACCCTGGTGCAGGGCCTCAAGGCGGCCATCGCCGCCGGGGAGATGGTGTTGGGCCAACCCCTGGAAGGCTTTTGGGATGATCTGGGCACCCCGGAGCGGCTGATAATGCTGCACCGTAGGCTGGCCCAGAACCCGCCCGAGGGGCTCAGGGGACTGTCCCCGGAGGGGCCGGTGCTCCTGGGGCCGGGGGCCCGCCTGGAAAATGGAGCCATGGTCAAGGGTTTCGCGGTGTTGGGAGAGGGCGCGGTGGCCGAGGCCGGGGCCGTGCTCAACGAGGTGGTGCTCTTGCCCGGAGCCAGGGTGGCCGCCGGGGCGGTGGTGGAGCAGGCGGTGCTGGGTGACGGATTTTTCGCCTCCGGGCGTTTGCAAGGCGGGGCCTATGCCTGAGCGGGATTTGATGGGCGATTTGGCGGCCTGGGCCCAGGAGGCCTGGCCCGGCAAGCGGCCTGAGGAGATACAGGTGGAGCCCCTGGCCGCCGACGGCAGCCTGCGCGTGTTCGTGCGCCTGAGGGCCGGGATGCGCTCCCTGGTGGCCATGGCCAACCCGGCGAACCCGGCGGAGAACCTGTCCTGGGAGTACCTGGCCGCCCACCTGGGCCGCCTGGGCCTGCCCGTGGCTCGGGTGCTTGCCGTGGACCAGCAGGCGGGGCGCTTCCTTATGGAAGACCTGGGCTCGGGCTCGCTCATGGAGGCGGTGGCCGCCGCGGGCGAGGACCAGGAGGCGGTGGTCGCCTTGTACCGCCCGGTGCTGGCCATGCTGGCCCGCTTGCAATACCAGGGAGCCCAGGGCCTGGACACCTCGTTGTGCTATGACGGCCCGGAGCTGACCCCGGAGGTGCTGCGCCGGCAGGAGGCGGGCTACTTCCTGCGGGAGTTGGTCTTGGGCGCGGCGGGCTGGCAGCCCGAGGAGTTGCCTCCGGAGCTGGAAAACGAGCTGGAGGTGTTTTGCGCCCTGGCCGGCGAGGCTCGGCCACGGGGGCTGGTGCACCGCGACTTCCAGAGCCGCAACGTGGTTTATACTAAGGGTCGATACGGGTTAGTGGATTTTCAGGGGGCGCGCCTGGGCCCGGCGCAGTATGATTTGGCCTCCCTGTTGCACGATCCCTACGTTCAGCTTCCCTGGAGCATCCGGGAGCGGCTCTTGGCTGAATACCTGGAGACGCTGGCCGCCCAGGGGCCTTTGAACCAAGGGGAGTTCCTGGCCGGTTGGGCTCCGGTGAGCGCCAGCCGCCTCATGCAAGCCCTGGGGGCTTTCGCCTTCCTCACCCGCAAGCGAAACCGCCCCCACTTCGCGGCCTCGGTGGCCCCGGCCCTAGCCAGCCTGGCCAGGGTGATGCAAGACCCCACCATGGCCGGTTTCGTGGGCTTGCGCCAGGTGGTGCGCCAGACTCCGGCCCGTTTGGGGCCCCACAGCTTCGACTTTTTAGGAGAATTGCAATAATGACGCCCATAGTGGCCATAGTGGGTCGGCCCAACGTGGGCAAATCCACCCTGTTCAACCGCCTCACCCGCACCCGTCAGGCCCTGGTGGACGATCTGCCGGGCGTGACCCGGGACCGCCTCTACGGCCGGGCCAAGATAGAAGGGCGGGCGGTGACCTTGGTGGACACCGGCGGCTTCGATCCCCCGGCCGACCAGGCCTTCGCCGCCGAGGTGCATGCCCAGATCGAGATGGCCTTGAACGAGGCCGACGTGATCCTGTGCCTGGCCGACGGCCGGGCCGGGCTGACCCCCCAAGACCAAGAGGTGGCCCGCTACCTCCGGCGCACTGCCTCCAAGCCGGTGGTGTGGGCGGTGAACAAGGTGGACGGCCCCAACCTGGAAGACGCGGCCGCCGAGTTCTATTCCCTGGGGGTGGACCATCTGTTCTTTATCAGCGCGGCCCACGCCCGGGGTGTGCCCGAGCTGTTGGAGGCCCTGGCCGAGCTTCTGCCCCCGGAAGAAGAAGACGAGGCCCTGGCGGACTACAACGAGGTGCGCCTGGCCCTGTTGGGGCGGCCCAACGTGGGCAAATCCAGCCTGATCAACCGCCTGACCGGCCAGGACCGGGTGGTGGTGTCGGACGTGCCGGGCACCACCCGCGACGCGGTGGACACCCCCGTGGAGATAGGCGGCAAGCGCTATCTGCTCATCGACACCGCGGGCATACGCCGCCAGGGCAAGGTGAACCGGGGGCTGGAAAAGGCCGGGGTGTTCCGCTCGCTCAGGGCAGTGGAGCGGGCCCACGTGGGCGCGGTGCTAATCGACGCCGATGAGGGCATCACCGACCAGGACCTGCGCCTGTGCGGGCACGTCCTGGACAGCCACCGGGCCCTGATCTTGGTCGTGAACAAGTGGGATCTGGTGGTGGGGGACGAATACCGCAAGGGCATCCTGCTCCGGGAGGTGGAAGAGGCCCTGCGCTTCGCCCCCTGGGCCCCCGTGCTCTACATGAGCGTCAAGAGCGGCCAAGGGGTGAACAAGCTGATGCCCACGGTGGACAAGCTTTTCGCCGAGTACAACCAGCGCATCAACACCGCCCAACTCAACCAGGCCCTGACTCAGATAACCGAGCACCATCCCCCGCCCATGACCAAGGGCAAGCGGCTCAAGATATACTACGGCTCCCAGGTGACCAGCCGCCCGCCAACCGTGGTGCTCATGGTCAACGACCCCAAACGGGTGCATTTTTCCTACCGCCGCTACCTGACCAACGAGCTGCGCCGGGCCCTTGGCCTGACCATAGCTCCCTTGCGGCTGATTTTCCGGGGCAAGCAAGACGGCAAGGGTGGCAAACGGCGGCCTTGACAACCGTGGACGCCCCCGATAATTTAACCTTTTCGCAGCCTGTTAAGTCTTTTGGAGCTCTGGAAAAATGCGAGACGTAGCCGAGGCCGGTCTTAAGCAGGCCATAGAGGTGCACCAGGAGTTTCTAAGCTCCGGCCTGGATCAGGCCGTAGCCGCAGCCCAGCTCGTTTCCCGCTGCCTGGCCGGGGGCGGCAAGCTCATGGCCATGGGCAACGGAGGCTCAGCCGCCGACGCCCAGCACCTGGCCGCCGAGTTGGTCAACCGCTTCATGATGGAGCGCCCCGGCCTGCCCGGCCTGGCGCTTACCACCGACAGCAGCGTGCTCACCTCCGTGGCCAACGATTATGATTTCAAGGAGATTTTCTCCAAGCAGATAAAGGCCTTGGCCAGCGAGGGCGACGTGGTGCTGGGCATTTCCACCTCCGGGCGCAGCCCCAACGTTTTGGCTGGGCTGGCTGCGGCCCGCCAGCGGGGCCTGGCCACGGTGGGCCTCACCGGACGCCACGGCGAATCCATGGAGCCCCTGTGCGACGTGCTGATTCAGGTGCCCAGCGACGAGACCCCGCGCATCCAGGAAATTCACGCTTTTTGCGTCCACCTGATCTGCGAATTGGTGGATCTCACCCTTTTCGGGCGTAGCCAATGAGTCAAAAGCCCATAGATCTCAGCAAGCTGAAGCTCTCCGACCTGGATCTCAGGCCCTCCAAGGTGGCCGCCGAGATGCTGGGCAAGCCCTGGCAGCCCGGAGGGGGCTTCCGTGGGTTCATCGACTCCCTGCCCCACGT
>JAHIND010000018.1 GCA_018896025.1 Pseudomonadota bacterium | reverse complement strand
CGGATGCGGGCCAGGTCTTCCTCACTGGCCCCGAAGTGGTCCAGATAGGCCTTGGCGTGCATGGCGTAGTAGGCGGGCATCATGGTCCCGAAGGGGCTCTCGAACTGGATGTCAGCCCCCCGGCCCATGCGCTCCTGGCTCTCGGCGCTGCTTATCTCGCTCATCTTCTGGAAGCCCAGCACCATCACGCTGTCGTGCAGCCCGCTGGCCACCAGGGAGTAAGCCAGCTTCAGGCCGGTGGAGGAACTGGAGCACAGACTCTCCACGTAAAAGGTGGGCTGGGGGTTCAGGCCGCAGTACTCGGCGATGACTCCGGCCGGGGAGCGCTGCTTGTCAAACTCGGGGCCGGAGCAGATCACCGTGGCCTCGATGTCGCTGTTATGGGCCCCAGCGTCGGCCATGGCCTCGGCGTAGGCATCGAAGGCCAGTTCGCGTATAGAGCCGGGATAGCCGCGCACAAAGGCGGACTGACCCACTCCGATTACGGCAACTTTGGGCATACGTAACTCCTTTTGGCAAGGCTGCGCAAAGCGTCCCTACCTATCCCAAATGAGGATTTCTCTAAGCGGTAGTCTTGGGTGCAAGGGCCGGCGGGCCGCCATGGCCACCGGCGCAATGCCTTTTAGCGAGATGATGGTCCATCTCTATGTACTCAAAGGCCGCCAGACGAAGCGTCTCACGGTGGGCGTGCCCCTGCTCGTGAACCAGCTCATCCTTGAGCCGATGAAAAAAGCCGCAGGCGCAGGCCTCACCGCTGGGGTGAGAGGCCCCTGCCCGGTTACTTGTCAGGTGATACTTACCGTGCCGTTGCCTCTGCTTGGCTTTTCCTGTCATGAGCCACCTCTGCGACTAAAATTTCGCGATCATCCGGCTTTGCGGTCCAAGACCTCGGGTTCTTCGCCCAGATCCCAACGAAGCTCCACCAGGCCGTCTTGGGGCCGATCCACCTTAAAGCCCACGCTGCGCCCCAACTCCTGCATAGCCCGGTTTTGCCGCAGCACCACCCCCATGATTTTGAGCTGCCCTTGGGAGCGGGCGATCTTGGCCATGTGAGCCAGCAGCAACTTACCGATTCCCCGCCGCTGCCAGCCGTCAGCCACCAACACCGCGAACTCGGCCCACTCCGAGCTGGGGCGCAGGGCCAGGCTGCACAACCCCAACATTTTTTCGCTTAGCCCCTGGACCGCCATGGCCGCCAGGGCTATCTCCCGGTCATAGTCGATCTGGGTCAGGCGGATGAGCAGCTGGGAACTCAGTTCCGGCATCTCCCGGAAGAAGCGCTGATAGATGCTCTCGGGCGAAAGCCGGGCGAAAAAATCCTGCACCAGGTCCGCGTCCTCGGGCCGCACCGGCCGCAAGAGCACCTCGGACCCATCTTGGCAGCGGGCCCGCACCTCGTGATCCTCGGGGTAGGGCCTTACGATCAGGTGCGTGTCGGCGGGCCGCCGTGCCTGGGCCAGTTCGATCCTGGCGTCGGCCAGCCAGGCCACCTTGTCGGCCAACAGCACCGGGTTGACATCCAGGTTTTTTATCTGGGGCAGGTCCTGGGCCATCCGCGACAGGTTGATCAAAACCTCTTCCAGCATGGAGGGCCACACCCGGCCCGGCCCCTGGGCCCCGATCACAGCGGCGTAAACCTGGGTGCGCGCCATAATGGCCTGGGCCTGGGCGCGGTTCAGGGGTGGCAGGCCCCAGGACCTCTCCCGCAGGGCCTCGGAGCGCTCCCCTCCTTCTCCAAACACCAGCAAGGGCCCCAGTTCCGGGTGTCGGCGCCAGCCCATGGTCAGGCTGGGCTCCGCTGTGGGGGGCCAGGGCTGGGCCAAGACCGCCTGCACGGAAAGGCCCTGGCGGGCGGCCTGTTGGTGCAGGGCCTGCCAACGCTGCTTGATCTGGGCGGGGTTTTCCAGGCGAGCGGTCAGCTCCGGGAGGGCGTCCCCGGCCGAGGCGGGACGGGGCAGCAAGATCAGCCGGGCGGGATAGCCCCAGGCCTCGCAGACCCGCTGCAACTGCGCCGGGCTGTCCACGGCCCGAACCGGCAGCACCGGCAGGCGGTACGCGTTGAGCAACTCCAGCCGCTCACCAGGGTAGAGGCTGCTTCTGCCTTGCTCCAGAGCTTCGTCCAGCAAACGCCGGGCGGCGGGCCGGTCGAGCTGGAAGCGCCCCAGGGGCCTGGGGGGAATCTGCTCGGCGGCGCGCATGATTTCGGTGTAGTGCCACAACCCGGCAAAAGCCTCCACCGCCCTTTCCGGGGTGGCGAACACCGCCGGGGATCCGGCGCCGGGATCATTTGCAAAGGCTCCCGGCGCGTCGGGCCAGACCGCCAAGGTGACCACCTGGCGCGACCCGGCCTGGCATTGCGCGGCGGCGCGGCGGAGGGCCTGGGCCAGGGCGGCGGGCTCCAGGCTCTGGCTGGGGTCCAGCGCCACCAACAGCCCGTCCACCTCCGGCTCTTCCAGGCAGGCCGTTGCCACCGCCTGGAAAGCGGCTTGGCCCACAGCGGGCCCCAGCAGGACCAGCCCCTGCTCCCGCGCCTCCAGACAACCCAGCCCGGCCAGGGCCAGGCGCGTGGACGGCCTCAGCGGCGCAAAGGCCAGGCCGTGACGCCGGTTGGCGTCCAGGGCCAGCCGCCCCGCCCCGGCGGAGGCAGCCACCACCAGGAGCCGAGGCCCCCGGCAGGTCTGCCGCCGCGCCGCCAGCTCGCCGATGGACAACAGCTTGTCCAGGCTGTCCACGCACAGCACCCCCGCCCGGCTCAGGGCCGCTTCCCAGGCCTCCCCCGGCGAAGGCTCGGCAAAGGCGTCGGACGGGCGGGACTGGGCGTACTCTCCGGTCTTCAAGGCCACCACCGGCTTGAGGCGGGCGGCGGCCAGGGCGGCTGACAAGAGGGCACCGGGGCGCTTAACCCGGTCCAGGTGCAGCAGCAGGCTCTTGGCCTGGTAGTGGGGGGCTAGGTAGTCGATGACCTCGTCATGAGTGAGGTCCGCCTGCTCGCCCAGATCCAGCGCCAGGCCCACGCCCAGGGCGCGGCGGGCGCCCTCGGCCAGGCAATAGCCGCACACGGCCCCGCTCTGAGTGACCAGGGCCAACCCTCCCCGGCGCAGAAAAACAGGCTCCAGGGTCGCGGTCAGGCCGATGGCGGTGTTGACCACCCCCCAAGAGCCGGGGCCCACCAAGCGCACCCCCGCCGCCAGGGCCGCGGCGCGCAGAGATTCCCGCCAGGCGTCGCCCGTGGGAGGGGGGCCGTAAGCCACCGCCGCCTTGACCCCGGCGGAGCCCAGGGCGGCCAGGCTGGAGCAAAGATTTTGGGGATCACCGACGATCAGGGCCAGATCCAGGTCCGGCCCGGCCTGGGCGGGCGAGGAGTGCCGTTCAAAAGGAGGCGGCGGAGGCGGGCCCTCCCCCCAAAGGACGATACGGCCCTTGTATCCGCCCGCCATAAGATTGCGCGCCAGTTGCGGGACCGCCTCTCCGGGGCCGTTGGGAGCCGAGACGATCACCCCCCGAGGGCGGAAAAGCCTCTTGAGCGCTTCGGTAAACATGGCTGGGCCCTTGCATAGACCTTGGCCGACGTGGACGGAGAAGGGTGGACGATGTCCACGCCGGCCGTGGCCCTATTTACCTATAACTAAGCGCTGGGGGTCGACCTGCTCGCGCAGCACTCTCAACGCCTCGGCGGTTGGCTCCGGGGTCAGGGCGACCTTTTCCGGTATCTCCAGGGCGAACCCGGTGTTCTCGCGCACCTTGTCCACGCTGACTCCGGGGTGCAGGCTCTCCAGGCGCATGCGGCGGCTCTGCTCGCCGTAGCCCAGGATGGCCAGGTCGGTGATGATCTTGTAGGGGCCGGTGTTCGGCGGCAGGCCCGCCTCTTCCCGCTCCCCAGGACCACCCAGATAACCCGGCGAGGTCAAAAACTCCACCTTTTCCACGAAGCGCGAGCGGTTGTGCACGGTCATGATCATGGTGCGCCAGCACAGGGAGGCGAAGTCGTTGGCCCCGCCGCTGCCGGGAAAGCGCACCT
>JAHIND010000017.1 GCA_018896025.1 Pseudomonadota bacterium | reverse complement strand
ATCGGCATGGAAATGGTGACCAGGGTCAACCAACTGCCCAACGGCAACCTGAACTATGTGTTTGAAAAAGCCTAGGCCCCCGGCCAAGTAAAAAACCAACGGCCCGCCCCTGCCGCAAGGCGAGGGCGGGCCGATACTTTTATGAGGTCGCTGGGTTTACTTGTAGATCACCAGCTTCTGGTCGATCATCACCATGTTGCTGCGCAGGTTGTTCCAGGACTTGAGGTCGCGCATGGTTACCTTGTAGCGCTGGGCGATGGTGAACAGGGTGTCGCCCCGGCGCACGGTGTAGATCTGCTTTTGCCGCTCAGGCTCGGCGGCCTTCTCCTGGGCCTTTTCTTCCGGCTGGGGCGGGGCGGCCTTTGCTTGGGCGGCAGGAGCTGCGGCTGGGGCGGCGGGAGCTGCGGCGGGGGCCTTCTTTTCCAGGCCCGCGATCTTGCGCTCCACGGTCAAGGCGTCCAGGCGGTCTTGCAGCCCGGCCACCCGGCTGGACAGCTCGGTGAGCTTGGTCACCGACCCGGCCTTGGAGGCCACCGCCTTGATCTCCTTTTCCAGTGTGACCATGCGCAGCATGAGATCACCCACGTCCTTTTCCAGCTTGGCCACCCGCTCGGCCGTGGCTCCGGGTATCACCGAGGGTGACATCGGTGGCTGAGGGATCATCTCCGGCTGGCTGAGCAGCCCCCACATGGCCACGCACAGGGCCAACAGGGAGAGCATCAGGCTGACCAGTCCCAGGGCGCCGGGGCCGCTCTTGGGCGCGATGCGCGGCGGAGCTGGCGAGGCGCCGGGGATCCTGGGCGGGTTGGGATTCCGGGTGGCGCCATGCGCTTCCGGAGGTGTGTTGTCTCCCCCGAGGTCGATGCGGGGCCCCATGTCGTCGTAGGAAGAAATCATGCCTGTCCCTTCTTCGAGTCAGTCCGGCATTGGCGCGGACGGATAATCTTGATTTATAACACCCCGCACCCGGCCACTCAAGGGGAGGCTACTGGGTGCCCACGAAATCCGCCCGGAAGGCGCTGCGCGGCAGGCCCATGGCGGCTTCGATCTGGCCCAAAAGGCGCTCCCGGTCCTGGGGCAGATGCCCGGCCAGGTTAAGATGGTTGGTGTAGTGGTCGCTGTGCAGGCTCAGGGGGCCGCTCAGGGCGGCGATGATGGCCCCGGCCTCGGCCAGGGTCTCCTGCGGGCTGCACAGGGTGAAGCGGCCCTTGTTGATCTGGTGCAAGAGCAGGGTGTTTATCTTGGGCAGCAGGGTGCGCAACCTGAGGGTGAGCGACCCGGCCTGGTTGATGGCATTCACCACCCTAGCCGTGTCCCGGGCATGAGCCCGGGAGTCCTGCGGCCCGGCCAGGCCCAGCATCACGTACAGGCTCAGCTCCAGGCCCGCCTCCAGGGCCATGCGCCCGGCATCTATTTGCTGGGCGCTGGTCACCCCCTTTTTCACCCGCAGCAGGGTGGGGTCATGGCCGCTCTCCAGGCCTACGTGCAGCCGCCTTAGCCCGGCCTCGCGCAGCCGCCGCAGGCCCTCGGGAGCGTGCTTCAGGATGCTCTTCACCCCGGCGTACACCGTGATGCGCTCCAGGCGGGGGAACAACTCGCCCGCCTCGGCGCAGATGGCGGCCAACTCGCCGGTGGGCATGGCCAGGCTGTCGCCCGCCGGAAAGAACAGGGTGCGCACCCCCGGCCCCAGCTCACGCCGAGCCTCGGTCAGGTCCTCCACTATCTCGGACACCGGGCGCACCCGGAAGGGTGGCCCCTTTTTATAGGTCATGCAGAAGCTGCATTTGTTGTGGGGGCAGCCCACCGTGGCCTGCACCAGCAGGCTGTCGGCCTCGGAAGGTGGGCGGTAGATGGGGCCTTGGTAGCGCATGGGGTTTAAAATACACCCCATGCTGGTAGGCGGCCAATGGTTTGACTTTCGCGGCGCATGCTGCCAACATTTGCCAACACGCCCGCGCCGAGGATGATTCATGAGCGACTGCCGCAAATACTTCCTGGAGCTCACCCCGCCCAGCCTGGGCGACAATACCGCGACCATAGACCGTTTGGACAAGGCCCTGTCCCGCAAGGAAAGTGGCTGGCCCGCCGCGCCGGTGGGCCGCCTGGACGGCTTCGCCCAGGTCATGCGCCAGGCAGGGTACAAGGTGACCGCCACGATCTGCACCGGCCCGGCCGGTCCGGTCTTGGTGGAGGTGGAGCCCGGTGACGCCACCACCCAAGCGCCCGGCGAGGAGCTGGCCGCCCGGGCCCAGGAAGTTCCGCCCGAGCTGTGGGGGCGCGAGGGCCTAGGCGTGGCCCTGGACGTGGGCTCCACCCACTTGCAGGCCACCTTGCACGAGCTGGCCGACGGCTCCGAGCTGGCCAAGGGCACCTGCCTCAACCCCCAGACCCAGTTGGGGGCGGACATCCTCACCCGCATCCACGCGGCGGCCCAACCCGGCGGGCAACAGCGTCTGCACCGGATGCTGGTAGAGGCCGCCGCCGGGGTCATCGCCGACATGTGCGCCCAAGCCGGGCGCGACGTGAGCGAGGTGGCCGGGCTGGTGGCTGCGGGCAACACCACCATGACCCACTTCTTCCTGGGCCTGGACGTGCAGTCCATACCCAGGGAGCCCTACATCCCTCTGGTCAACCGGCCCAGCCCCTTTTACACCCGCGACGTGGGCCTGGAGCTGGGGCCCGCCACGGTGGGCTGGATGCTTCCCAACGTGGGCTCCTATTTCGGCGGGGACCTGGTGGCGGGCATCGTGGCCGCGGATCTGCATCAGCGCGAGGACCTGGCCATCCTAGTGGACGTGGGCACCAACGCCGAGGTGGTGCTGGGCAACCGCGACTGGCTGGTGGCTTGCGCCGGGGCGGCCGGTCCGGCCCTGGAGAGCGGGGTGGCCAAGATGGGCATCCTGGCCCAGCCGGGGGCCATCGAGGGGGTGAAGATCGACCCCGCCACCTTCGAGCCCACCCTGAAGATCATCCCCGGCCTGGACGGGGCGGCGGTGAAGCCCAAGGGCTTGTGCGGCTCGGGCCTGTTGCAGCTTTTGGCCCAGCTCTACCTGACCCGGATCATGGACATGCGGGGCAGGTTCCGCATCTACGACCACCCCCGCGTCTTCGAGAGCGAGGAGGGCTGGGCCTACATCGTGGCCACGGCCTCGGAGTCGGCCACCGGCGAGGCCATCTACGTGGACGAGGTGGAGATTGACATCCTGCTGCGCTCCAAGGCGGCCATGTACACCATCCTGAGCACGGTGCTAAAGGAGGTGGGCCTAGAGTTCAGCGACCTCAGCGCCTTTTTCGTGGCCGGGGCCTTTGGCAACGTCATCGACCCTGACACGGCCATCACCCTGGGCATGCTGCCCGACCTGCCCCGGGAGCGCTTCATCCCTCTGGGCAACTCCTCTCTGGCCGGATGCCGCAAGCTCTTGTTGGAGCCCGAGGTGCGGCCCCAGGTGGAGGCGGTGGTGGGGCGGCTCACCTACCTGGAGCTGAACGTGAACCAGGCGCTCATGAACCGTTTTTCCGCCGCCCGCTTCATCCCCCACACCGATCCCGGCCGCTTCCCCAGCGTGCCGGTGTGGCACTAGGCAGGCTCTATGCGTGATGCCCCCGAGCTGTTGGAGCGCGCCCGGGAGTTGACCGGCCGCAGTCTCCGCCAGGCGCGCCTGGTCACCGACACCACCAACTTCATGAACCTGGAACTGGGCGACGTGTTGGAGGTGGAGGGGCGGCGCTTCGTGCTCAAGGGCACCGAGTACGAGGGGCGTTTCGGCCTGGACGAGCAGCCCAAGTACTGGGTCAAGCGGGCCGTGGACTGGGAGGACGGCAGCGCCAAGATACTAAAGCTGGAGTTCTTCGAGGAGTTCGACATCTCCAGGGGCGGCATCAAGGTGCGCTGCTACCGCTCCCCGGCCAAGGAGGCCCGCATCCTGGCCATGGTCAAGGGTAACCCCAACTTCATGCAGGGCGTCACCCTGCGCGACGAGGCGGGCAACCTGGTGCGGGTCTTGGAGCGCATCCACGGCGGCCCCCTGGACCAGCACCTGCAAAAGCTCGAGTGTGACCACTTGGAGTATTTCCAGCGTCACATGCGCGGGGTGCTCACCAAGCTGTCCGTGGCCCTGGAGGCCATCGGCTGGCTGCACAACCAGGGCGCCCACCACGGCGACATCCGGCGCGACCATCTGTTCGTGGACGAGACCAGCGGGGCCTGGCCCTGGATCGATTTCGACTACAAGTTCGAGTTCAAGCAGAACCCCTACGGCCTGGACCTGTTCGGCCTGGGCAACGTGCTCACCTATGCCGTGGCCCGGCGCGACATCACCCACCATTTGGTGCGCCAGGAATATCCTCAGGCGGTCGAGACCCTCAGCAATGAGGACTTTTCCCCGGTGATCAAAAACCGCCTGATGAACCTGAAGAAGATTTACCCCTACCTGCCCGAGAGCCTGAACAACGTGTTGTTGCACTTCTCCAACGGCGCGGCGGTATTCTATGAGAGGGTGGAGGAGTTGATGGCCGAGCTGACCCCGGCCATCGCCGAGCTTCCCCAGGAGGAAGGCTGATGCCCATTTGGAACCGTATTTTGGCCACGGTGGACGAGCACGACATCTCCCTGGAGGCGGTGCGCTATCTGGCCGGGGTGCTGGGCGGCTCCGATGCCTGCCGGGTGCGGATCATGTCCGTGTACCAGGCCCCGGAGGCCGACGCCCACCCCAAGCAGGAAGAGCGCGCGGCCGCCGCCGCCCAGCGCAAGGAGGTGCTCCTGGACCGCCTGGAAGAGGCCCGTCAGATATTGGTGGGGGCGCGCATCGCCGCCTACAACGTGAGCACCCGCCTGGAAGAGGCTGGGGGCCGCACCATCGCCGAGACCATCATGGCCGCCCAGCTCCAGGGAGGCTTCGGCACCATCGTGGTTGGCCGCCGCGGGGTGTCCAAGGCCGAGGAGTTCCTGTTCGGTTCGGTGAGCAGCTCCATCGTGCATCAGGCCACGGATTGCGCGGTGTGGGTGATCAACTAGCCCGGCACAGCCGGAGACCGCATGGCTGCGTTGTCGGCGTCACTCGGTCCTCGGCGTAGGTGTGCTACGCCTGCGTCCCTCGTTCGCCTGCCGCCTTGCCCTCCGGCCTCTGGCTGTGCCGGGTGGTTTCGCCGGGAAGCGCCAGGCTGCGTTGTCGGCGTCACTAGGTCCTCGGGGTAGGTCTACTACCCCTGCGTCCCTTGTTCGCCTGCCGCCTTGCCCCGCGGTGCCTGGCTGCGCCGGGTGGTTTTGCCAGACAGGAGCATGCTGCGTGGGCGGCTTAGCTCGTTCCCCGTGGTAGGTCAACTACCCCTGTGTTCCTTGCCTGACTCTCTCTGGCTGCGTCTGGGCCTAGTTGTAGCCCATCTGCTGCAAGCGCTTTTGGGCGGCCTTGCCGTATTGGCTGCTGGGCGCGGCGCGCTGCACCTTGCGGTAATAGACCACCGCTTGGGAGCGCGGGCCTATCTTGTCGTGGGCGTAAGCCAACAGGAAATTGTTGATTACGTGGTCGGGCAGGGCCTGGGCCGCCTTGCGGTGGGCGTCCACGGCCAGGCTATAGTCGCGATTGGCGTTGGCCACCATGCCCAATATCAGGTTGGGGTAGAAATTCCCCCAGGACAGGCGGGCTCCTTTGCGGGCGCTGGCCAGGGCCTGGGTGTTTTGCTTTTGCTTCATCTGGGCCACGGCCAGGCGCGAGTAGAACATGCTCTCCTTGGGGTACAGGGCGATGGCCTTTTTGTACTGCGCCTCGGCCTGGCTCCACCGCTTTTTGCCGGCCAGGGCGTTGCCCTTGTCCATGGCCGCATAGGCCGGGACGCGAACCTTTTGCAGGGCCAGGCTGCGGTTGAACTCGGCGGTGTGGAAGGGCCGGGCGCTCAGGGGGGAGGACAGGGCCCGCTGTTCGGCGGCGGAGATGCGCTCCTGGGGCAGGGGGTGGCTGGAGAGCATGCCCTCTATCACCCCTGGTTCGCTCTTTTGCATCTTCTTGAAAAGCTCGAAGGTGTTGACCATGGCCAGGGGGTTGTAGCCCGCTTTGGTCATGTATTGATAGCCCAGCTCGTCGGATTGGCGCTCCTGGTCCCGGGAGTAGCTGAGCACCATCAGGCCGCCCGCCACCCCGGCGGCGGCCAACAGGGCCGGGGCGTAATCGTTGTCGGCCAGGGCTATGGTCAGGCCCAGCATGGCCCCGGCCATGAGCACTTGGCGGGTGTAGGCGGCCACCGCGTGGCGGGCGGTGACGTGGCCGATCTCGTGGCCCAGCACCCCGGCCAGTTCGTCCTCGCTGCTCATTTTGGTGATCAGCCCCCGGGTGATGCATATCTTGCCGCCGGGCAGCGCGAAGGCGTTGACCTGGCTGGAGTCCACCACCGTGAATTGCCAGGGGACGTTAGGGCGGTGGCTCACCCTGGCCAGGCGGCCGCCCACCCGGCTCACGTAGGCCTGAAGCTGGGGGTCTTCCGGCGGGGTGCCGTTGTTGAGCTGGATTACTTCCGGGTAGTAGCGGGCCCCCATGGCGATTTCCTGGGGCTCGCTCATGAAGGCCAACTCTTCTTGGCCGGTGACCGGGTTCTTGGCGCAAGCCGCCAGGAACAAAGACAAAATAACTATCAGGACCGCCAGGGCGGTCCGGCATCCCCACATGCTGCGCCAACGGATCATGGCCGAATTGTCCCCTAGTTGAAAGTATCAACCGCAGAATAGCATAAGGCCCGAGCCCTCAGAAAGCGGCTTGTTTCCTAGCCCGCATATTTCATGAGGGTTGGGTGGCATTTAACAACGAACCCGTATTCATGGGGCCGTTATGCAAAAAGTGCTCGCATTATCCAGTTACAGTTTGCACCCATCGCCGGCACAGCCAGCCGCCGGCAGACAAGGCGGGCGGCAAGCGAGGGCTGATGGCGTAGCAATAGCTACGTCGAGGCCCGAGCGAAGTCGGCAACGCCGGTTGCCGGTGGCTGGCGCAGCCGGACACACGGCACTCATGAAATATGCGGGCTAGAGCTTGTCGTGTACGCTCTTGAGCTTCTGTTCGATGGTGCCGGTCTTGTCGCGGCGGTCGTCGATGTTGATCAGGGTCATCACCCGCTGGGAGCCCGCCGAAAAAGGCAGCTCGTGCACCTGGCGGATCACCGCCAAAAGCTCATCCAAGGGGCCTTCCAGCACGGTGCCCATGGGGGTCAGGCTGTGTTTTACGCCAGATTCCTCCAAGGCCTTGTGCACTTGAGCCACGTAGGCGCTGAGGCTGGTGGTGCCGGTTCCCAGGGGGACGATGGTGAACTGAACTACGGCCATGTTGCTTTCCTCCTGCCCACCCAGCAAGGCGGGGATAAGTTGTGCGCCCCAGGGGGCTGGGGTATAGTCTGTAATTGAGGCAGCATAGCGCCCATGCCGGGCGTTTTGGCGCTCTCCTTGTCTGGAGTGTACACCGTGGAGCGAGATTACTACGCCGGGCTGGCCGATGACCAGCTTTTCGAGGCTATTTTCACCGCTGAGGATCGGCTGCCCAGGGAAGCGGTGGAAGAGGTGGCCTTCCGCGACAGCCTGGCCCCCTATCTGGGGCAGATGGTGATGGACAAGCAGAGCTGGTTGGCCGACCTCCCCGACTGGTGGGCCGTGGTGCACGCCACCTACGCCCTGGGCCTTCGGGGAGGCGAAGAGACGGTCCTGCCCTTGGTGGCCGCTCTGCGCTGGGCCGATGCCTTTGACTGCGACTGGGTCACCGAGCTGCTGCCCTCCATCTTTGGCAGCGTGGGGGCCTCGGCCATCCCCTGGCTCACCGCCGTGGCCCGCGACCAGGCCGCCGGTTGGTCGGCCCGGGACCTGGCCCTGCGGGCCATGGCCTCCATCGGCCTGAAGCACCCCGACAGCTCCGAGCACGTGTTCAAGATCATCGGCGAGCGCTTCATGGACGAGGGCGAGGACCGCCTGGTGCGCCAGATGGCCGGGCAGGTGCTCCTGGACTTCCGCCACCAGGGCTACCGCATGGCCCTGCTCAAGTTTTCCCGGGAGGACTGGGCCTTCAAGGACATGGACTACCTCTACCCCGCCTGCCTGGACCCCGAGGAGGTGGAGGTGGCCTACAAGCAGAACGAGCCGGAGTTGTGGCACTACAAGGAAGACTGGATGCGCTTCTACGACCCCGGCGAGATCCAGCGCCGCCTGAAGCGATGGACCCGCGAGCGCCTGAGCGGCGCGGGACAGAACCGCCAGATCAAGCCCCCCACCGGCGGCGGCCGGGTATTGCCCCTGTGGCGCACCGGCAAGGGCCCGGTGGAGCCGGTGGACGGCGGCTCGGGTGAGGGCGAAGAGTAACACCGCTTTTCGCCTTCACGCCGCTGCCGGAGCGTCTAGCTGCTGACCATTTGACAGCCTCGGGTGGGCGATGCTATCTTTATCCCTGCGTATCTATTGAATTGGCCTGAAATATCGGGCAATTATCCACCCCAGCCCTGGAGGGGCGCGTGAGCTATCTGGTCCTGGCCCGCAAGCACCGGCCTGCCACATTCGAAGAGGTGGTTGGCCAGGAGCACGTGACCCGGACCCTGGCCGGGGCCCTGGAATCCGGCCGCCTGGCCCACGCCTTCTGCTTCACCGGCCCGCGCGGGGTGGGCAAGACCACCGTGGCCCGCATCCTGGCCAAGGCCCTGAACTGCGAGCACGGCCCCACCCCTACCCCCTGCGGCAAGTGCGGCCACTGCCTGGAGATCAGCGAGGGCCGCGCGGTGGACGTGCAGGAGATCGACGCGGCAAGTAACTCCCGGGTGGAGGACGTGCGCGAGCTGCGCGAGATGATCCGCTATCATCCCCAGTCGGGCCGCTACCGGGTGACCATCCTGGACGAGGTGCACATGCTCTCCAAGGCGGCGTTCAATGCGCTGCTCAAGACCTTGGAGGAGCCGCCCGAACACGCCGTGTTCATCCTGGCCACCACCGACGTGCACAAGGTGCCCCTGACCATCCTCAGCCGCTGCCAGCGCTTCGACTTCCGGCGCTTGCCGCCCAGGGTCTTGGCCGAGCATCTGGGCAAGGTGCTGGCCGCCGAGGGCCTTAGCCTGCCCGCCGAGAGCCTGGCCCTCATGGCCCGTGAGGCTGACGGCAGCGTGCGCGATTCGCTCAGCCTGCTGGACCAGGTATTGGCCGCGGGCAAGGAGTCCATGACCCACCCCGAGGTGGTGGAGCTGTTGGGCCTGGTGGACCGGGAACTGGTGACCGCCACGGCCAAAGCGGTTTTGGCCGGGGAGGCGGGCGAGGTGCTGGACCTGGTGAGCCGGGTGTACGCCGCCGGAGGGGAGATGCAGGCTTTTTACGCGGCGTTGCAGGAGCACTTCCGCAATCTGGCCGCGGCCAAGGCCGCGCCCGAGGGGGCGGAGCTGTTCGGCTTGACCCCCGAGGAGATGGCCGCCCTGCGCACCCAGGCCGGGCCTCACAGCCCCGAGACCCTGCACGAGATTTTCGACCATCTGGCGGCCAGTGAGGACCTGTTTCGCCGGGCCTCCCAGCCCCGCCTGGTCATGGAGATGACCCTGCTCAAGCTCACCCAGGTCAAACCGGTGGTGAGCCTGGCCGAGATCATCTCCGGCCTGGAGCGGGCGGGCGGCGGCGAGACCGGCGCGCCCCCCTCCCGGCCCCGAAACAACCAGGCCCCGGCGGCGGCGCCGCCCGCGGCGCACAACTCCGCCCCCGCGCATAATCCCGCTCCGGCGGGCAACCCGCGCCCGGCCCCGGCCAGACAGGCCCCGCAGACCCCATCGCCGCCCCTGTCGCCCAAGGCGGCCCCGGTGGCCAAGGCGGCACCGGTGGCCAAGCCGGGCGACGCCGAGGGCATGCTCAAGGAGCTGGTGCGCTACGCCGAGCAGAACCAACCGGCCCTGGCCTCCTATCTGGGGCGGGCCACGGCGGCGCTGGAGGATGGCCTGCTCAGGGTCACCCTGCCTCCGGGAGCCATCGCCACCAGCTACGCCACGGAAAAAAATCAGCAGCGGCTGAACCGTATGGCTGGTGAGCTGTGGGACGGCGGCCCCAAGGTGCGCCTGAGCGCCTCCACCGAGGCGGTGCAGGCCCCGGACCATCAGGCCCTGGCGGCGGCCAAGGCGGCGGCCGCCGCCGAGCTGGCCCAGCACCCGGTGGTGCGCCAGGCGGCCGAGATTTTCGAGGCCGAGGTGGTGGCCCTGAACCCGGCCGACCCCAACGACAAACCCAACCCTCTTTCCACGGAGCAAGATTGATGATCCCCCGAGGCGGCATGGGCAGCCTGATGAAGCAGGCTCAGAAGATGCAGGAGCAGATGCTCAAGGTGCAGCAGGAGCTGGAGGCGCGTGAAGTCAACGCGTCGTCCGGCGGCGGCATGGTGGAGGCCGTGGTCAACGGCAAGGGCGAGTTGCTGCGCCTGAAACTGGACCCCGAGGTGGTGGACCCCCAGGATGTGGAAATGCTCTGCGACCTGGTGGTGGCTGCGGTGGGCGAGGCCCAGCGCCGGGCCCAGGACATGACCCAGCAGGAGATGAGCAAGCTCACCGGCGGCATGAATATCCCCGGCCTTACCTGAGACTAACGTGTACCCCAAAGCGGTTGACAACCTCATCACGGCTCTGAGCCGTCTTCCCGGCATCGGTTCCAAGACCGCCGAGCGCCTGGCCCTGTTTTTGGTGCGGGCTCCGGCGGCGGAGGTGCAGGCCCTGGCCCGGGCCGTGGCCGGGGTGGGGGCGGTGAAAAGTTGCGGGGTGTGCTTTAACCTCACCGAGCGCGACCCTTGCCCCATCTGTGCCGATCCGGGCCGGGACGCGGCCAGCATCTGCGTGGTGGAGACCCCGGCGGACCTCACCGCCATGGAGGCGGCGGGCGCTTATAAGGGACGCTACCATGTGCTGTCCGGCGCCCTGTCTCCCCTGGACGGGGTGGGCCCGGAAGAGTTGCGCCTGCGGGAGTTGGTGCGCCGGGTGAAGCAGGGCGGGGTGCGTGAGGTGATCATCGCCACCAACCCCACCGTGGAGGGCGAGGCCACCGCCGATCTGGTGGCCCGCTCCCTGGAGGGCTGCGGCGTGGCCATAACCCGTCTGGGCTACGGCATGCCCGTGGGCGGGGACCTCAAATACATGGACGGGCTCACCCTGAGCCGCTCCCTGGAGTCGCGCAGTAAATTGAAATGAGGGCGCGCGCCCGCTCTGCCCGCCGGTTCACCGGGGCGCGGCGCTTTTTCACCGAGAGGCGTATGTGGAGCTGGAACTACTAGACTGGTGGACCTGGTTCGCCCTCATCCCCATGGGCGGGGCCTTGATTTTCGGCGGGTTGCTGTTTTTTTGGCTGCGTCATGTGCTGCTCACCCGCACCAGGGTGTGGCTGGTCACCCTGGCCCTGACTCTGCTTTTCCTGATAGTCGAACTTTTCGTGATCTTCCACTTCGCCTACCTGCTGCCCGACTAAGCCGGGCGCGGCATCGGCGGCTCACTCCTGATGGGAGGCCAACTGCTCCTCGATGAAGGCCTTCACCTCGTCGGCCGGGCGGAAGACCCCGAAGTGCCCCTCGGCCAGCACGTCCGCCTCCAACTCCAACAAACGCTGCATGGATTCGCGCCACTCTTCAATGTCCGAGCCGAAGGCCGGGGCAAAGGGCCCGTGCACGTCTTGGCCGAACAGCACCTTCTGGCCACCGGCCAGGCACCAGGCGGCCACCGAGCCGGGGGTGTGGCCGGGGGTGTGGAGGATGCTCAGCTCGTCCCCGTCGGACAGGACGATGACCCCGTCGCCCGCCAATACCTCGTCCGCTTCCAGGGACTCCAGGGCCAGGCCGTACCAGTCGGCGGCGGAGCGCTTCATGTCGCCGGTCGCCAAGACCTGGGCGTCGTCGGCGTGGATGACCACCCGGCAGCCGGTGCGGCGCTTGATCTCAGCCGCGGCCCCGGCGTGGTCGATATGGGCGTGGGTGAGCAGAAGATGGGTGGGCGGTTTGCCCGCGGCCTTGACCGCCAGATCCAGGATGGCTGCCGCGCTGGGCCCGGCCCCGCAATCGATGAGCACCCTGGCTTGGGGGCCGTCCACCAGGTAACAAAGGCAGTCCCGAGGGTCTGTGAGGTCAGGTCCTCCCACCATAAATACGCCGGAAGCCACTTTACGAGGTGTGCGGGCCTTGTTTATCAAGATGGTCTCCTTTGGGGCGGACGGTGCGAGGCCTCCTTCCTGGACGCCTGGGTTCATCTCTAATTTAAGCTAGCACGACCCTGGGGACCGAAAAAGGGGTTTTGACAATAATTCCCCGCCGCTTGCCTGGGAAAGAGTCAGCCAGGCCTGGTTGCGGATCAGCGCACCGGAAAATCGAAATAGGTCTCCGGGTAGGGCTCGCCTTCCAAGGTGTAGTGCCACCACTCCAGGTCGTAGTTCTTGAAGCCATACCTGGCCATGAGCGACAACAGCAGCAGGCGGTTGGCCCGTTGCTGGGCCCCCACCGCCGGATTGGCGGTGTGGGACAGGGGATGGAAGCAGTCGAATCCGGTGCCCATGTCCAAGCCGTTGTCGCCGAAGCGCCGGGCCGCGGGCAGGTAACAGGGCCTGAGGTTTTTGCCAGGCTGGTAAGCCTCCTGGGCGGGAGCGGGCAGGGGGATGATGGTCATATCCACGGTGCTGCCCCGGCTGTGGCTGGAGCGCTCGGCGATGTAGCCCTTGGCGAAAAGGTTCTTCTTGTCCACCGTGGAGTAGAACTCGGCCTGGGTGGCCCGGTCGTCCAGGGCCTTGGCCCAGGCCACGAAGTCGGCCACCGCTTGCCGGGGCCGGTAGCAGTCGTAGACCTTGAGCCCCAGGCCCAGGGGCTTCAGCTCGGCCTGCACCTTGGCCAGGGCCAGGGCGGCCCGGCGCGTCAGGAGGCACAGCGGGGCTTGGTAGCCCTTGACCGGCCGCCCCAGGAAGTTGTGGTCGCCGAAGTAGCGGGCCTCCATTACCAGGCCGGGCACCACCTGGGCCGCGTCGACCACATCCGCCGGGCGGGTGGCGGCGTCTTCGGCCAAGCCAAGCGAGGGCAGAGCCGGGAGCAGGGCTAGGGCCAGGAAGACCAGGAACGAAATTTTGGGTAGGCGAGCCAAGGCTGATCTCCAGTTTGCGTGATGATGGAGCTAATGTAGCAAAATTGGCCTTGCCCCAACAGACCGATGCCGGAGGAAATCCGGCGGACCGTGATATAGTGGGCGCATAGCTCAAGGAGTTGGTTTCATGCACATGCTCAAGCAAAGAAAGCTGGTGGTGGAGTTTGGGCGCAAGCTGGTGACCGGCGGCCTCACCACCGGCTCCGGCGGCAACCTCAGCCTGCTCAACCGGAAGCAGGGGCTGGTGGCCATCACCCCCAGCGGGGTGGATTATTTCGAGATAACCCCCGGCCAGGTGGTGCTGGTGGACCTGAAGGGCAAGCTGGTGGACGGCCCGGGCCGCCCCTCCAGCGAGTTGGGCTTTCATTTGGCCCTGTACGCCGACCGGCCGGATGTCAACGCGGTGGTGCACACTCACTCGCCCTATGCCACCACCCTGGCCTGCCTGAACTGGGAGCTGCCTCCGGCCCACTACCTGGTGGGCTTCGCCGGGGCCAAGGTTCCCCTCGCGCCCTACCACACCTACGGCACCCCGGAGCTGGCCCAGGCGGTGGCCCAAACCATGCGGGGCTACAACGCCGCCCTGCTGGCCAACCACGGCCTGGTGGCGGTGGGGAACACCCTGGCCAGGGCTTTTGCCGTGGCCGAGGAGATCGAGTTCGCGGCCCGGGTCTACTACCAGGCCAAGGCAGTTGGTGAGCCCAAGATCCTCAGCGCCAAGCAGATGAAGGAGGTGCTGGCCAAGTTTGAGACCTACGGCAAGCAATAGATTGCCTCCCGCCGGGGATGCGTCTGGCAAGGCCTTGAAAAAGCAAGATAAATACAACATGTAGTATTATCTTGTAATTTGGGTCCTATATTTGGTATCTTTTAAGCGTACAAGGAGTAAAAGGCCATGTACGAACAAGATGCCGCCCCCATGCATCCCGGTCAGGTTCTTCTGGACCAGTTCCTGCTGCCCCAGCGGGAGACCATAAGCCGTTTGGCCCGCCAGATGAAGGTGCCCCAAGGCATGGTCCAGAGAGTGGTCAACGGCGAATCCCCCATCAGCCGGGCCCTGGCCCACAAGCTGGCCCAGCATTACGGCCAGCCGGTTGATTTCTGGATGCGCCTGCAATTGCGCTACGACCAATAGGCCTCCCCAGGCCTAGAATCAACCTCACCCCACCAAGCAAAAACCGTTCGAGCACTGCCAGTGGAGATTTATTCTCCGGCGTGCTACAAATGTCGCCGTGGCAGGTGTAGTTGAATACGCCGCCCAACTTAATTCGATCTTTCGAAGGGAGCCCCCAAAATGGCCACGGGTGAGAGCGCCTCTCCTTCTAATTTCATTCGCAATATCATCGATGAACACAACCGTAGCGGACGCTTCGGCGGCAAGGTAGAGACCCGCTTTCCCCCCGAGCCCAACGGTTATCTGCACATCGGTCACGCCAAGAGCATCTGCCTGAACTTCGGGCTGGCCGCCGATTACGGCGGAGTCTGCCACCTGCGTTTCGACGACACCAACCCGGCCAAGGAGGAGCAGGAGTACCTTGACTCCATCATCGAGGACGTGCGCTGGCTGGGCTTCGATTGGGGGAAGCACCTCTACTACGCCTCCAACTACTTCGACCAGCTCTACGAGTTCGCCCTGAAGCTCATCGCTGACGGCAATGCCTACGTGGACGACCTGAGCGCCGAGGAGATCCGGGCCCACCGGGGCACCCTGAAAGAGCCGGGCAAGGACAGCCCCTATCGCGAGCGCGGCATCGAGGAAAACCTGGACCTGTTCCAGCGCATGAAGGCGGGCGAGTTCTCCGACGGCTCGCGGGTGCTTCGGGCCAAGATAGACATGACCCACCCCAACCTGGTGATGCGCGACCCCACCCTGTACCGCATCCGGCGGGCGGTTCACCACCGCACCGGGGATAAGTGGTGCATCTACCCCATGTACGACTTCACCCACTGCATCTCCGACTCCATCGAGGGCATCACCCACTCCATCTGCACCTTGGAGTTCGAGGACAACCGGGTGCTCTACGACTGGGTGCTGAACCAGCTGGACATCTACCACCCCCAGCAGATCGAGTTCGCCCGGCTCAACCTGGAGTTCGCGGTGATGAGCAAGCGCAAGCTGCTGGAGTTGGTCAAGGGCGGCTACGTGGACGGCTGGGACGACCCGCGCATGCTCACCATCCGGGGCATGCGCCGCCGGGGCTATACCCCCGAGTCGGTGCGCCTGTTCTGCGAGCGCATCGGAGTGGGCAAAAAGGAATCCTGGATCGACATGTACTGGCTGGAAAAGGCGGTGCGCGACGATCTGAACGAAAAGGCCCCACGGGTGATGGGCGTGTTGGACCCCGTCAAGGTGGTGATCACCAACTACCCCGAGGAGATGGAAGAGAAGTTCGAGGCCCCCTACTTCCCGGACAACCCCCCGGCCATGGGCTACCGCGACGTGCCCTTCTGCCGCGAGCTGTACATAGAGCGGGAAGACTTCATGGAGGAGCCGGCCAAGAAGTTCTGGCGCATGGCCCCCGGCCAGGAGGTGCGCCTGCGCTGGGCCTACCTGGTCACCTGCCAGGAGGTGGTCAAGGACGACCAGGGCGAGATCGTGGAGCTGCGCTGCACCTACGACCCCGATACCAAGGGCGGCTGGGCCCCGGACGACCGCAAGGTCAAGGGCACCCTGCACTGGGTGTCGGCCCGCCACGGCCTGAAGGCCCCGGTGCGCCTCTACGACCGTTTGTTCAGCGTGGCCAATCCGGGCGCCTCCAAGGACCGCGACTACAAGGAGTTCCTGAACCCCGAGTCCATGGTGCTCATGCCAAACGCGGTGGTGGAGCCCAGCTTGGCCGGGGCCGTGCCGGGCAGCCGCTACCAGTTCGAGCGCAAGGGCTTCTTCTGCGCCGACCCGCTGGACTCCACCGAGGGCGCGCCGGTGTTCAACCGCATCGTCACCCTCAGGGACTCCTGGGCCAAGATCGTGGAGCAGCAGAAGCGCGAGGCGGGCCGCCTGGCGCGCGAGGCCCGCAAAACCAAGAAAGAGGGCTAGCGAGAGAGCGGTCCGTGCCCCGGCGCATAATCTGCCGGGACGCGCCCCCGCGCCGCCGCCGGCCTCCCGCGCCCGGCGCTAAAAAAGCCGCCCCAGCCCGATGGCTGGAGCGGCTTTCGTCTTGGCTACGGAAAAAGTTGATTACCTAGAGATAGTGCTCCCGGGCCAGCTCGCTCACCTGGGCGGTGAGGTCCAGGATGGCCCGCGACTGGTCCTCGCTGAGGGTGCCCATGCCGCAGGCCGGGGTGACCAGCGCCTGGGTAGCCAGCAGCTCGTGAGGCAGGCCCTTTTCCTCCATGCCCTTTAGTAGCGCGTGCAGGGAGGCCCACAGGCCCTTGGCGGTCTCGTTGCCCTTGTACTCGGCGGTGGGCACCGCGCCCCAGGCCACGGCGCCGCCGCGCTCCAGCAGGGCGCGCACCGACTCGGGATAGAGCAGCAGATGCTGGCCGAAGCCCTCGGAGTCCAGGTTGAGCACGTCGGCCCCGGCGTCCACCAGCAGGGACCAGTCGGTGTTGCCGCAGCAGTGCACCCCGATGACCATGTCGGCCCGGGCGCGGGCTTCTTCGAAGCTGGCCCCCAGCAGGGCCAGGACCCGTTCCCGGCTGATGGGGGTGAAGGCGCTGCCAAAGCCGGACAGGGCGGGCTCGTCGAAGAAGATCATCACCGGACGGCCCAGGGCGCTCAGGCGCTGGGCCTGGGCCGCCGCCGCCGCGCCCAACCCACGGGCGATGGCCTCCGCCACCTCGTCGTCGTAGAGCAGGGACTTGTCGTCGGGACCGGCCACCCCCAGGCTCATGGTGATAGGGCCGGTGACGTGGCCCTTGAGCCAGGGGAAAGCTTCGGCCGGAGCCTCTTGCACCGCCTCCAGGAAAGCGAAGTAGCCCGCGGCCATGGCGGGCTCCAGGGCGAACGAATCCAGCGAGCCGCCGAACAGGCGCTCGTAAAAGGCGGCCAGGGCCTCCTCGCGGCTGAGGCCGCCGAAGGGGGTAACCTGGCGGGAGCCGGAGGCGGCGGTGAGCAGGGGGGCCAGGGCCGGGGCGTACTGGGGGTTCATGTCCTCGCTGGGGTCAAGCTGGGGCAGCTGGGGCCAGTAGGGCATGTCCTTCAGGCGGGTCAGCACGTCGCTCACCGCGGCCTTGGGGTCGCGGTGGGGCAGGGTGCCTATGCCGGTGGCCGCGAAGCTGGGCTTGAAATCATCAGGCACGCTCGATGTACTCCCCGGTGCGGGTGTCGATTTTGAGCATCTCGCCCTGTTCGATGAACAGGGGCACCTGCACCACCAGGCCGGTTTCCATGGTGGCGTTTTTGCTGGCGCCGGTGGCGGTGTCGCCCTTTACGCCGGGCTCGGTCTCGGCGACCTCCAGCTCCACGGTGATGGGCAGGTCCACCCCGATGGGCTTGCCGTTGAAAAACAGCACCTTGGCCTCGATGTTGGCCTTGAGGTAGTTGATCGCGTCGCCCAGGAACTCCTCGGCGATGAAAAGCTGGTCATAGGTGTCGTTGTCCATGAACACGTAGCTGTCGCCGTCCTGATAGAGATATTGAACGTTGTTCTCTTCCAGGTCGGGGATGTCTACTTTGGCCCCGGAGCGGAAGGTCTGCTCCAACACCTGCCCGGTTTCCAGGTTCTTCAGCTTGGTGCGCACAAAGGCGCCGCCTTTGCCGGGCTTTACGTGCTGGAACTCCACGATGGTATAGGGCTTGCCGTCGATCTCGATTTTAAGGCCGCGGCGAAACTCTGCCGTGCTGTACATGGAATCCTCTCCAGTTTCATTTTTCGGGTGGCCGCTTGGCCGGGGTTTTCTTGCCCGGTCCGGTGTAGACCACCTCGTCATCACCCACCAGGCCCATGTCCCGGCGGGCTGCCCGCTCCAGGGCGGTTTTGTCTTGGCGTAGGCGCTGCACCTGACGGTACAGGGCCCGGTTTTCCTGGTCCAGGCGGGCGTTGGCTTGGCGGGCCTGGGCCAATTCTTGCTGCAAGCCGGAAAGGTTGGCCGCGCCGCGCCACAACACCAGGGCGCAAAGAGCCAGCACCGCAGCCAGAATCAGCGGCCACCAGTACCGCGAGCGCTCCGTGGAGGCCATTAACTCCTCCGGTTTGGCCTGTGAACCAAGGGTGAACTATAGTATGAGGCACGTGAAGAATCAAGCCGGGGGCCCCGGCCGCCCAGTCCCCGCAGCAAACAAAGCCAAATATCCCCCGGCGCTATCTCTCCCCTGAGCCAGTTGAAGCCCAACTCGATGCCCCCCGGCCGGTGCCGGGCCAGGGCGTGGAAGGTCTGGGGCATGCGGTAGATGAGCCGGGCCAAAAGCCGGGCGTGGTGGTGATCCTTGAGCAGGGTCTCATCCACCGCGCGCTGGTAGAGGTTCAGATCGCCCGCCAGCACGGCCTGGGCGGCCAGGCGCCCGGAGACCACGGCCTGGGCGATGCCCTCGCCCAGCACCGGGTCGGCCAGCCCGGCGGCGTCGCCCAGGACCGCCGCCCGTCCCTCGGCCACCTTCAGCCGCCGCCGGTGAGGGCAGGGGATGATGGCCCCTCGGGGCGTGCCGCTGGGGTTCAGCCCCAGGCGGCGGGCGAAGGCCTCGAAGCGCCGTCGCAGGCCGCCCGCGCCCCCCTGGTCCCGGTCCATGAGCCCGGCGATGCCCAGGTTGAGCACCTCGCCTCGGCCAAAGGCCCAGCCGTAGCCCCCGGTCACCCCGCCCAGCTCCAAGAAGGCGGCCTCGGACAAAACCGGGCGCAGGCGGGCGGGCATGGGCATCTCCTGGACCAGGGCCGCGAAGCGCCACATGCCCCCGTCCAGGCCCAGGCGGCGGGCGGTGAGCCCTCCGACTCCGCCCGCGGCCAACAGCCACTTGGCCCGCCAGGGGCCTTCCGCCCCCTCCACCTGCCACAGGCCCTGCTCCCGGCCGATGCCCCGAGCCCTGGCGCGCAGCACCTGGGCCCCGGCCTGCTCGGCCCGCCGGGCCAGCCAGCGGTCCAGACGGGCGCGCTCCACCAAATAGGCGCCCGGACGTTGCGACAGGTAGGAAGCTCCTGGGCGGCCGGGGTAGCCGATCCACAGGCGGCGCACCGGGTGGTCGGACAGCCAGGCGGGCGGCTCCAGCCAGGCCATGGCGTCCATGCCCCGGGCCGACAGGCAGCCCCCGCAGGGTTTGCCCCGGCCACGGGCTCCGTCCAGGGCCAAGACCCTGGCCCCGCTCCGGGCCAATTCCACGGCGGCGGCGGATCCCGCCGGTCCCAGGCCCACGATTATGGCGTCGAACACGCGTTCCATGGCCCCAAGATTTAGCACGCCGCCGCCCCCGGCTCAAGCGCCGGCCTTGCCCCCTTGGCTGGGGCATGGTAAACACGCCTTTACCCACCCGTGCGGGTTATTGACTCTCCCACTTGCACATCGGAGGCCCCATGTCCACTCCCCGACTTTTGTATGCCGATGGCCAGGGCAACATCCTGGACCATCCCGGCCTGGGTATGGCCGGTTCGGCCGGGGGCCGCTGGGAGCCGGTGGAGGAGTCCCAGTGCATCCCCCTGCCGCCGGGCAGCGAGCTGTTTCTCTTGCCGGGTCGCCTGCCGGTGGGAGTGGACGACTCCGGCGAGTTCGAGGTAATGGAGATCGATCCGGCCAACGGGGCCTCCAACGTGAGCGCGGTGGCCGCCTTTTTGGCCCCGGCCCACACCGCCACCCTATGGAGCGCCTTTCAGACCAGGCCCAACGCACCCGTCCTGCCTCTGTTCGCCTACGCGGCGGTGGGGCTGGCCAAGGAGCGCATGGTGGTGACCGCTATCCGGGTGGACCCGCTGCCCCGCCAGGACCCGGACAAGTTCCCCCCGGCCCAGCGGCTCCAGGAGTCGGGGCGGCGTCTGCTCAGGAAGTTCCGCCACAACCGCCTGATGCAGCACCTGGGCCACTGCGCCATGGGCTACGGCTGCCCGGCGGCGCGCAACCTCATGCTGGGCCGCTGGGAGGCCCCCCTGCCCACGGCCGGGGCCTGCAACGCCTCCTGCCTGGGCTGCATCTCCAGCCAGCCCGACGGGCCTTTCCCAGTCACCCAGGAGCGCATCGCTTTCACCCCCAGCGCCGACGAGGTGGTGGAGGTGGCCATGCACCACTTCACCAACGCCCTGGACCCCCTGGTGAGCTTTGGCCAGGGCTGCGAGGGCGAACCCCTGACCCAGGGCGATCTGCTGGAAGAGTCCATCAGCCGCATTCGGGCGCGGGTGCCCCAGGGCACCATCAACCTGAACAGCAACGGCTCCCTGCCCGGGGTGGTGGCCAAGCTCATGGACGCGGGGCTCAGCTCCATCCGGGTGTCGGTGAACAGCCTGATTCCCGAGCGCCATCAGGCATACTATCAGCCGCGCGGCTGGGCCCTGGCCGACGCGGTGGAGTCCATCCGGGTGGTCAAGGCCGCCGGGGGCCACGCCTCGCTTAACCTGCTGACCATGCCCGGCGTGACCGACCGGCCCGAGGAGGCCGAAGCCATCAGCACCCTGGTGGAGCACACCGGCCTGGATTTGATCCAGTGGCGCAACCTGAACATCGACCCGGAAATTTATCTCCGGGTGCTGGGCCTGACCCCGCCCCAGGAGCGCATAGGGGTGGCAGAGCTGATCGATGGCCTGAGGAGGCGCTTCCCCAAGCTTAAACACGGCTACTACAATCCTAAGTTGCCGGCCTAGCGGCACCCCCCTCAAAAAAATAACGCCCCGCCTCCGGAAAGAGGCGGGGCGTTTTGTATGCGCCTTCGGGTTGGGCCGAGTCTAGTCCTCCTCGGCCAGGGCCTCCTGGGGGGCGCGCCCCCGGAGGCGGTCAATGATGCGGTGGATGTCGTCCAGCATCAAATAGCCGCAGGGGATCAGCACCAGGGTGACGCCCGTGGCGAACAGCACCCCGAAGCCCAGGCTCACGGCCATGGGGATCAGGAACTGGGCCTGGAGGCTGCGCTCGAAGATGATGGGGGCCAGGCCGCCGAAGGTGGTCAGCGAGGTGAGGATGATGGCCCTAAAGCGCATGGGCCCGGCCTCGCGGATGGCCTCGCCGGGGGTCATGCCCGCGTCGCGCAGGCGGTTGGCCGCGTCGATGAGGACCAGGGAGTCGTTGACCACCACGCCGGTGAGGCCCACCATGCCGAATAGGCTGAGTAGGCTGGTCCCCAGGCCCATGATGAAGTGCCCCGCCAGGGCCCCCACCAGGCCGAAGGGAATGGCGGCCATGACGATGAAGGGCTGGCTGAAGGAGCGGAAGGGGATGGCCAGCAGGGCGTAGATTAGGAACAGGGCGATGACGAAGCCCTGCATCACATCGCTGAGCGATTCCTGCTCCTCGCGGCCCGCGCCCTCCATGGCGTAGCGCAGGCCTTTGTACTTGGCCAGCATCTCGGGCAGCACCGACTTCTCCAGCCAACCGCGCAGCTCGCTGGCGTTGGCCAGGTCGGTGTTCACGTCGGCGGTCACCTTGATGACCCGGCGGCGCTGAGCCCGGTCCACGCTGGTGTAGCCCCGGGTCATAGTGACCTCGGCCACCTGGCTGAAGGGCACCTCGTCGCCCGCCGCGGTGCGGATGCGCATCTGGCTCACGTCGCTCAAGGAACTGCGTTCTTTTTCAGGGTAGCGCACCAACACCCGCACCTCGTCCTGGTTGCGCTGTATGCGCAGCGCCTCGGCCCCGTAGAAGGCGTAGCGCACCTGCTGGGCCAGGTCCTGCAAGGTAAGTCCCAAACTGCGGGCGGCCGGCTTCAGCTTGAGCTGCATCTCCCACTTGCCGGGAGTGAAGCTGTCGGCGATGTCGAAGACGCCGGTGTAGGTGGCCAGCTTGGCCTTGAGTTCGTCGGCCGCGGTGATCAGCTCTTCCTCGCTGGGGGCGGACAGGTGCACCTCGATGGGGTTGCCGGGGCTGAACATCTCGCCGGTGAAGGAGAGCGACTCGGCCTCTGGCACCACGCCGGTCTCCTGGCGCCAGTCGGCCACCAGGTTCTTGGTGCTCATGTTGCGCTTTTCGCCTTCCAACAGCTCCACGAACACGGTGCCCAGGTTGCCTCCCGAACTGGAGGTGCCTCCGCCGTGGCTCCGGCCGCCGGTGCTGATTCCGACCATGCTGACCGTGTATTTACGCAAAGGCTCGGAGCCCTCCGGGCGTTTTTTGTCCGCGTCATCCAGGATCTTTTTGGCCGCTTTTTCCAGCTTGCCCACCACCTGGATGGTCTGTTCGGCCGGGGCTCCGGCGGGCAGCTCCAGGTTGGCGGTGAGCATGTCGCCCTCCACCACCGGGAACAGGGTGAACTTGATGTAGCCGCCCATCAATAGGCCCACGCCGATGAGCAGCACCACGATGCCCGAGGCGATGGTGGCGTAGCGCCATCGCAGGCAGAAGTTCAGGCTCTTTAAGTAGGGCCCCCGGATGAAGCGCTGCAGCAGGCGGGCGCTGAGCTTTCCCTCGCCCGCTTTGCGGACTTTCACCTTTGAGCCCGCCAGGTGCGACGGCAGGATGAACAGGCACTCGATGAGCGAGGCGATGAGCACCGCGATGACCACCACCGGGATGTTGCGCATGATCTTGCCCATCATGCCGGTGGCCATCATCAGGGGCATGAAGGCGGCTACCGTGGTCAGCACCGAGAAGATCACCGGCTTGCCGATTATGCTGGTGCCCTCGATGGAGGCCTTCATGGGCTCCATGCCCTCTTCGCGCAAGGTGAAGACCTGCTCCCCCACCACGATGGCGTCGTCCACCACGATGCCCAAGACCATGATGAAGGCGAACAGGCTGATCATGTTTATGGACACGTCGGCAAAGGGCAAAAACCAGATGGCGGCCAAGAAGGAGATGGGTATGCCCAGGGTGACCCAGAAGGACAGCCGCGCGCTGAGGAACAATCCCAGGACCAGCACCACCAGGACCAGGCCCTGGAGCATGTTCCTGAGCAGTAGCTCGATGCGGCTCTTGAGTATCTTGGAGCGGTCGCTGAAAAAGTCCACGCTGATCCCGACGGGCAGTTCGGGGCGAATCTTTTCGACGTATTCCTTGACCTCCGAGGCCACGTCCAGGGCGTTCTGGTCGGCCACCCGGTAGACTTGGATCAGGGCGGCGGGCTTGCCGTTGAAGCGGGCAAACTTCTCCTGGTCGTCTTGGAAGCCTTCGCTGATGGTGGCGATTTGCCCCAGGGTCACCTTGCTGCCATCGGTTTTGGTGATGACCGGAACGTCGAAATATTCCTTGGCCAGGTACTTGCGGCCCTTGGCCCGCACCAGAATCTCGCCGCCTTCGGTCTTCACGCTGCCGCCGGGCAAATCCAGGCTGGCCTGGGCCACCGAGTTGGCCACGCTTTTCAGTGTGAGGTTGTAACGCTTGAGGGTCTGCTCGGAGATTTCGATGTGAATCTCGCTGTCGCGCACTCCCATCAGCTCGGCCACGGTCACGCCGGGCAGGGTGGTGATGTCGTCCTTGAGGCGCTGGGCGATGGCCTTGAGGCTGGCCTCGGGGGCGTCCCCGAACAGGGCCACCCACAGCACTTGGGAGCGCCGGGTGGTTTCACGTATCACCGGCTTCTCCGCCTCGTCGGGCAGGGTGGTGATGCGGTCCACCTCGCTTTTTACCTCGTCCAGGAGCTTTTGCAGGTCCCAACCCTTGACCACCTCGATGATGATGGTGGCCAGGCCCTCGGTGGCCTTGGAGTCGATGCGGCGGATGCCGGCCAGACCGGCTATGTTCTCCTCGATTTTCTCGATGACCCCCTCTTCGACCTCCGAGGGGCTGGCTCCGCTGTACTCCACGCTGATGGTGATGGTGTCCAAGCTGGTCTCGGGGAACACTTCCAGCTTCATGGTCCAGGCGGTGATCACCCCGGCCAGGATAAAAAAGATCATCAGCAGGTTCGCGGCCACATGGTTTTGCGCGAACCAGGCGATGATTCGTTTCATTGCTTAACCCTCCTGCCCGGTGGTGCGCACCTTCATGCCGTCGCTGACTTCGCGCAGGTTGGTGGTGACTATCTTGGAGCCCGCGGGCAGGCCGGGGTTCAACAGGGCGTGGCCGCCTTCCTGACGGGCCACCTGGACCTTGGTGAAGCGCAGCTTGCCGTCCGGCCCCACCAGCCACACCACGTCGCCCTGGTGAAGGGCGGACCGGGGTATCAGGCTGGCCTGGGCCAAGGTGTGGCCGATCATCTCCACCTTTACGAAGGCGCCCATGGCCAGGGGGGGCAGGGTGGCGTAGGGGTTGTCCACCCGCACCACCACGCCCACCAGGCGGGTGCTCTGGTTCACCTGGCCCAGGGCCCGCACGATGCGGCCCTGCCAGGACAGCTTGCGCCCGGCGAACTCGGCGGTGACCACCGCCGGCGATCCCTGCTTGCTTTGGGTGGTGAGGCCGGGCACGTCCAGCCAAGCCAGGTCGTGGTCCTCGATGTGCACGTTGATTTCCGCCGCCTCGGTGGAAAACACCGTGGCGATGGTGCCGCCCTTGGCCAAATACTGGCCCAGATCCACGTTTTCGCTGACCACCCGTCCGTCAAAGGGGGCGCGCACCTCGGTGCGCTTGAGGTTCAGGCGCGCCTGCTCCACCTGGGCCTGGGCACCCTCCAGGCTGGCCTGGTACTGGGCGATCTGGGGCTCCTTGACCAACAGGGCGGTGGGCTCGCCGAAGCTCTTGTCGCTGTCCTTGCTTAAGAGCTGCCACTCTTCCCGGGCGCTGGCCGCCTCCTCCTTGGTGGTTTGCAGGTTGGTCTCCGCCGCCTTTACCGAGGCCTCGGCCAGGGTGAGGGCCAGGTGATAGTCTTTTTGCTCGATTTTCATGAGCAGCTCGTCCTTTTTGAACGAGCCGCCGGCCACCAGATGGGGCGACACGTAGACCACCCGCCCGGCCACCTCGGCGGCCAGAACCGGCTGGGCCACGGCGATCACCGTGCCCTCGCCGTTGATGCTCACCTTCACCGGCTCGCTGCCCACCTCCAAGATGCGCACCATGGGGCTGACCACCTGGGCCACCTTGCGCGCCGGGGGCTTCTTGCTCAGGGCGAAGGCGGCCAGGGCGGCCGCGCCCGCGGCCAACAGGAGCACCACCAGGGCGATTTGCCATACCACTTTCTTGCTGACGGCCATGACTGTCTACTTCTCCGCCTTGGCCAGGACCGGGGGCTTAGCCCAGCCTCCGCCCAAAGCCCGATACAGGGTTACGCGATTGGTTAGGACCGACAGTTCGTTTTGCACCAGTTGGTCGGCCAGGCTGTAACGGGTCTGCTGGGCCTCCAGCACGGACAGGTAGTCCTGCAACCCGTGGATATAGCGGTTTTGGGCCGTGTTCTGGGTGGCCTCCGCCTCCCTGACCGCGTCCTTGAGCAACTGCCGCCTGATATCCTGCTGTTGCTTGGTGAGCAGGGCCCCCTCCACCTCGGAGAAGGCGTTGAGCACCGTCTTGGCGTAGCTGGTCACTCCCTGGGCGTAGCGGGCCCGGGCGGCCCTTTCCTGGGCGGCCAGGCTGCCCGCGTTGAAGATGGGCTGGGAGATGCCCAGGGCTATGTTCCAAAGCTCGTTGGCCGGGGAAAACAGGGTGTGCAGGGCGCTGTCCGCGTAGCCGTAGCCCGCGGTGAGGCTGATGCTGGGGAAGCGGGCCGCCCTGGCCACGCCGATTTTTTCGCTGAGGGACTTGATCCCCGCCTCGGCCGCCTTGAGGTCCGGCCGCCGCAACAAGAGCTCCGAGGGCAGGCCCGGGGGCACCGGCTTCATGCGGGCCAGATAGTCTATGCCCGGATCGGGATCGGGCTTGATAACCGGGTAGCGGCCCAGGAGCACGGCCAAGTCCTGCTTGGCCAGGCCCAGTTGCTGCTCCAGGGTGGGGGTGGCTGCCTTGGCCTGGGCCAGGGAGCGCCGGGCCTGGCGAAGGTCCAGGGCGCTGGTAAGGCCCCGGCGATAGCGGCCCTCCACGAAGGTCATGCTCTTGGTGTAGGCGATGATGCTGCTTTGGTTGACCACCAGGCGCCGCTGCAGGTTGCGGATGTTGAAATAGCTGGTCACCGCCGAGGCCACCACGGTCTGGGCCACGGTGCGCCGGTTTTCCTCGGCCTGCAACAGGTCGGCCCTGGCCGAGGCCTCGGCACGGGCCAGCTTGCCCCAGAGGTCCACCTCGAAGGTGGCGGCCAGGGAAAGCTCGTAGCTCTCCTTCTCGGAGGAGATGGTCTGGGTGGTGGGCAAGCTTAGCGACGAGGTGGAGCGCTGCCTTTGGGCGGTGCCCCCCACGCTGATCGTGGGGAAGCGCGCGGCCCGGCTCTGCACAAAGGAGGCCCTCAGTTCCAGGACCTTGCCGGCGGTGGCCTGCAGGTCCAGGTTGTTCTTTAGCACCTCGTCCACCGTCTGGTTGAGCTGCGGATCGCCGAACTGCTCCCACCAGCGGTCCAGCTTTTCGTAGGGCACCGTGTTCTTGGCCTGGTCGTAGTTCTGGGGCGTCTTGAAGGCGAACTCCGGGCGCTGGTAGTCCGGGCCCACCTTGATGCAACCGGCCGTGGCCAAGAGCAGGGTCAATAGCAGGGCCGGGAGGGCCCAGGCGACACGCGGCCTCATTTTCCGTTACCCCCGCCCAGCCCGCACAGGGTGAACTGGGTGATGTGCTCCACGATTTGATCCACGAACTCTTCGTCGTATTTCCGACCCGTGGCCAGGCTGACCACCGGCCGGGCAAAGCTGAAATATAGAACCTGGGAAAAAATGGACAACACGATGAGCTTGAGACGCTCCGGCTCCACCTCTTGGGGCAGGCAGCGCTGCCACATGCGGATGGCCAACTCCATGAAGGGCACCATGGCCTCCTTGGACAGCACCTGGAAGGCCTTGGATTGCTGGCCCATTTCCCTGGCGACGAGTTGGGAATGACGTTGGCGCTCCTCATCGGTCAAGGGCCCGGACAAAAAGGCCTTGGCCAGGGTGCGCACTACTTCCTCGGGAGTGAAGTGCTCTTGCTTTTCCAACTCCACCAGAGGTTGCTGGATCTTTCGGGCCCGCTCCATGTAGCGGGTGCGGAAAACCTCCAAATAGAGGTTTTCCTTGCTGCCGAAATGGTAGTTGACCGCGGCCAAATGGGTCCCGGCGGCCGCGGTGATTTCCCTGAGGCTCACCGCGTCGTACCCTTTGTTGGCAAACAGCCGCTCCGCTTCGTCCAGCAACCGCTCCTGGGTGGGGTCGGTCTGCTTGGTATGCGCTTGGCTCATGTGGGGCCCTCCAATACGAACGTTTGTATCAAACAAATGTTCGTACGTCAAGGCGGCCGGAGATTTTCTCTGTCCAGGCGCGCTGGCGTGGAAACGTTGACCGGCGGCCGGCACTCTGCTAATAACCAATTTCACCGTCCGTAAATGGTTGGCCCGAGTGAAAGCAGGATGCGTGCCAGCCTTTTAGCCTTGGGTCTTGGCCAATATGGGCGCGAGAACAGCCACTTATAGGCGGTGGCTTTGGCGAGGGCAGAGGCTGGTGCAAATAAAATATGCACCAGCTGGACATAGGGGTTATTTTTTATGCGCCGACCCCGCAATACGGCGGAAACCGGAGGAAGCAAGTTGAGTGAGCACCATGAGGATGACAGCCTGGGCGGCCTGAGCGACCAGTTTTTGGCCCACGCCCTCACCCCGGTCAACCTGGGGGTCTTGCCCCATCCCGATGGCTATGCCAACCCCACCGGAACCTGCGGCGATCGCATCGAGTTGTTTTTGCGGGTGCAGGGCGAGGTGGTCATTGACGCCCGTTTCATGACCGAGGGCTGTCTGCACACCGTGGCCTGCGGCAGCGCCATAACCAGCCTGATCAAGGGCCGCGAGGTGAGCCAGGCCCTGCAGGTGGGGGCCGACGAGGTGGAGGAGGAGCTGGGGGGCCTGGACAAGCCTCACCGCCACTGCGCGGTGTTGGCCGCGGTGACCCTCAAGGCCGCCCTCCGGGACTATTACAAGAAAAAACAGGCTCCCTGGAAGGCGGTGTACGGCAACCGCTGAGCCGCGCCTCCCGCACCTGCTTACGATAATCATTTTCCATAAATTTGGTTTCGATTTACCACTTCCCCCATAATGAATATCAGAGGTTTTCCGGGAGCGGGGCGCCATGCCTCGCCCCGGTTTTTCAAACCGGTCCCATGTCCCCTCGCCGGGGTCATGGCGCGCAACGGTATTCATAGGAGGTGGCAATGTTACGATGGGCTCTTATCTTTTTGGTAGTGGCCATCATCGCCGGGGCCTTCGGGTTCACCGGCATATCCGCGGCGGCGGCTGGGATAGCCAAGATATTGTTTTACGTTTTCCTGGTGGTGTTCGTGGTGCTTCTGCTCGCCGGCTTGATTGGCGGACGGCGGGGCCGCCTCTAGCGCGCCCAGGGCTCGCAGCCCACTAACTTGGCCGCTGGTGATTCCCCGGTGGCAGTAATTACAACCTAGGGTCTGCCCCAGCCCGATTTTAATCTCAAGCTGGAGATCATAATGAAACGCATTATCTGGTTAACGACCTTACTCGCGGCAGCCGCGCTTTTCGCCGTGGCCGGTTGCAGCGGAAACGACGAACAAAAAGTAACCGCCGCCCAGGTGAAAAAAGAGGCCAAGGAGGCCGTGGACACGGCCGTGGCCTATTCCAAGCAGAAAAAAGACGAGTTCATGGCCCAGGTCAATCAGCAGTACGACTCGCTCAAACAGCAGAGCGACGAGCTGATGCAAAAGGCCAAGGAGCAGGCCGCCGCGGGCAAGGAGCAGGCCAAGCAGGCGCTGGCCGACCTGCAGGAAAAGCAGCAAGCGGTGAGCGACAAGATGGCGGCCATGAAGGACAAGGGCGGCGAGGCCTGGGCCAAGGCCAAGCCGGAGCTGGAAAAGGCCCTCAACAACCTGCAAGAGGCTTACAACAAGGCCAAGGCCGAACTACAATAGATACATCCACTTGACCGCCGCGATACGGGGGGGGCCGTCCTGGGCCGCCCCCCGGCGCGGCTCCACCACAAGGAGAAGCGCCTTGACGCCTGCCGATTTCGTCACCCTGCGCATGAGCATTTTCATGGGGGGCCTGGTGTTTTTCCTGCTCCTGGAGCTGGCCGTGCCCTATCGGCGGCCCTCGGTGAGCAAAACCAAGCGCTGGTTCATCAACCTGGGCATGACCGTGTTCAACAGCTTGGTGCTGCGCGTGGTCTATGCCGGGGCGGTGCTGGCGGTGAGCGCCTATGTCACCGCCAATCACATAGGCCTGCTCTACCTAACCCCGCTTCCCTCTTGGGCCCGGGTGGTGGTCACCGTGATTTTCCTGGACCTGTTGCTGTGGGTGTGGCACCTGCTCAACCATGTGGTGCCCCTGTTCTGGCGCTTCCACCGGGTGCATCACACCGACCTGAACATGGACGTTTCCACGGCCACTCGTTTTCACCTGGGCGAACTGACCATAAGCGAGTCCATCAAGCTGGGCCTGGTGTTCTTCTTGGGGGCCGACATCCTGGGGGTGCTCATCTTCGAGTCCAGCCTGGTCTTGGCCGCCCAGTTCCAGCACAGCAGCCTGAAGGTCCCGGCCTGGCTGGAGCGCATCTGGTGGGTGCTGTTCGTGCCCCCATCCATGCACCGTATCCACCACTCGGTGGTGATAAATGAGCGTAACTCCAACTACGGCACCATCCTGAGCATCTGGGATCGCATTCTGGGCACCCTTATCCAGGACACGGACCAGGGGCGCATCAAAATCGGGGTGGGGGGCCACTTTCAGGAGAAAAAATTGGGCCTGGGGCACCTGCTGATCATGCCCTTCACCAGATATGTGAATTAGACCCGGAAAGGCTTTTCATGAAACTCAAGCAGCTTTTTCGCCGCGCCCCCAATCTTAGCCCCGAGCAGCTCAAGAAATTCCGCGACGAGCACCAGGAGGGCGGCTACACCCTGTTGGACGTGCGCCAGCCGGGGGAGTATGAAAAGCGCCACCTGGCCGGGGCCAAGTTGGTGCCCCTGGCCGAGTTGCCCGGCCGCCTGGACGAACTCAACCCCCAGGAACCGGTGGTGGCCTATTGCGCGGTGGGCGGGCGCAGCCGGGCGGCGGCCCAGATGCTGCAAGGTCAGGGCTTCAAGGAGGTCTACAACCTGGAGGGGGGCATCAAGGCCTGGGACGGCCTGACCGCCCAGGGGACGCCCGATTGGGGCCTGGAGATCATGGACCCCGGCGAGAGCCCGGCCCTGGTCCTGGCCGCCGCCTATTCCCTGGAGCGCGGCTTGGCCGCCTGCTACCAGGGCCTGGCCCAGGCCACGGATCACCAGGAGCTGTCCGAGCTTTACCAGCGGCTGGCCGGTTTCGAGGATCGCCACATGGACCGCTTGAAGCGCGCCTGGGAGGGGCTGGCCCCTGAGGAGCGCCAGGGGGCCGAGCTGGAAGCCCAGGGCAACGCCCCGTTCATGGAGGGTGGCTGGAAGGTGGAGGAGTTCCTGGCCCAGCACACCGACGCCGCCCAGGGACAAGCCGAGGTGCTCATGCTGGCCATGGGCCTGGAGACCCAGGCCATGGATCTGTACCTGCGTCTGGCCCAGCGCATGGATCAGTCCAAGAGCCGGGCCTTGCTCGAGGAGCTGGGTCAGGAGGAGAAAAGCCACCTCCAGGCCCTGGGAGAGATGCTGGAGCGGTTGCAGAACGGCTAGCTACACCGCTGCGGCCATAAAAAACGGCCCCACCGCTATGGCGGCGGGGCCGTGGTGTTTATAGGGGAAAGACTAGGCCCGCTTGCGGCGGCGCCGCAATACTCCTCCGCCCAGGGCCAGGGCGCTGGCCATGAGCAGCATGGTGGCGGGCTCAGGGGCTCCGGCCGTGCCGCCGGTGCCCACGATCAGGTCCTGGCGGTCGCTCTGGTCGTTGATCTTGTATTGCCCGGACAGGTCGATGGTCCCGCCGGTGGAGCTCTTATATTCGCTCAGGGCCACCAGATAGCTGCCAGCCAAGGTCGCAGCCTCGCTGCTGGTGGTGTAGAAGCGGCTGGAACTGTCGGTGACGCTGCTGGCGGTGTAGGTGGCGCTGGGGTCCACGGTCACTTCCCATATGGCCAACTGGACCGCCTGGATAGCCAGCTTGACGGCAGAGGAGCTGTAGTCCACCGAACTGGGGTCGCTGAGCCAGTCGTTGCCTGGGGCATAGTTTTCCATGAGCCAAGCCGCCTCGCGCCAGTTGAAACCGGTCACCGCCGGGCTGATCTCCGGCCCGGACCAGGAATTGGGGTCACCGGGGACAATGGGATTGCTGAAGTTTTGCAGGGGGTCCACACAATAGCCGAACCAAGTGGCGTCCTGATAGGTGGTGGGCGTATAAAACTCCGCCGTGAGCACGTCCCTCCGCTGCCCGTCCACCCAGTAGGTTATGTTGCTGCTTCCCCGATAGGCGATGTTCATGCTGTCGGCCCAGGCGGGGCCGCCAACCATGAGCAACGCCAAACCCAGCAATCCGGCCAAAGCCAAGCGTATTTGCCTTAAGCGGACCATTTTACGTTCCTTTTCTCGTTTTGTCCGGACACGGTGAGCCAGGCCATGCCTTATAGTCTTCTCATACATAAACTATGGGCACTGTTTGGCAAAATGCAAGTAATTTTAGCAAGGTTTGCCGCTCGACCCCAGATCGGGGCCAAGGAAGGCCACCCGCGCGGCAGCAGGGCGTGGCCGCACCCGCCGCCAAAATATTTGGTGCCGGGGCTAGCCGCCTCGGCCGAAGCCGCACACCGGGAAGCGGCAGCCGTCGGCGCAGTTCTGGCAATAGCCCCCGTGGGCCAGGGCGGCGATGCTTTGGCGGGTGAAGCGCTCCCCGGCCAGCACCCTGGGCAAAATCAGGTCCAAGATGGTGGTGGGGTGGAACAGGGCGCAGGCGGGCACTCCCAGGATGGGCAACTCGCCGCCCGGGCCGTCCATCCGGCCGTAGAGGAACATGGCTCCGGGCAGCACCGGGGTGCCGTAGAGCAGGTCGCGTCCACCGGCGTCGGCGATGGCCATGCGGGTGACGTCGTCGGGGTCCACGCTCATGCCCGCGGTGGTGATGATAATCTCGGCTCCCCGGCGCACCAGGCTCTTGATGGCCGAGGCCACCGCCGCCCGGTCGTCCGGGGCGAACTCCACGCCCATGACCCCGGCCCCCAGGGCCTGGAGCTTGCCGGTGACGATGGGGGCGAAGCGGTCTTCGATGAGCCCGCTGGCCACCTCGTTGCCCGTGACCACCACCCCGGCCTTGAGCGGGGCCATGGGGGCCACACAAAGCAGGCCGCCCTGCTCAGAGGCCAGCTCCACCGCCTCGGCCACCGCCTGACGCTCCACCACCAGGGGCACCGCCCGGGTGGCTCCCAAATGGTGGCCTTTTTTCACCGGGGTGTGGCGATGGATGGTGGCGCACATCACCTCGCCGTTCAGGTTGAAGCGGGTCAGGCGCTCCGGGTCCAGTCGGAACAGGCCGTCGCGGGCGGCCACCAGAATGATCTTGCCCTCCGAGGGCGGACCCAGAGGCTCCACCCCGGGGCCGCAGAGCGCCGCGGCCAACAGCTCGGCCGCCTCGTTCTCGTGCATCTCGTGGGGGGCGATCTCCAGGACGTACAGATGGCGTTTGCCCATGCGGGCCAAGCGCTCCAGGTCGGCGGGGGTTACCATGTGGCCTTTCTTGAAGGCCGGTCCCTTGCTCTGGCCGGGCACCACTTCGGTAAGATCGTGCGCCAGCACCAGGCCCACGGCATCGTCAAGATCGACCAGCCGCCCCACCGGACCGGCGGCGCACTGATCGCCGCAATCAAACTCCATCACAACTCCAAATTCGGGCCAAGGTTGAAATAGGCCCGCCCGGCGCACACCGGACAAAGGGTGCGCCCGTTTTCCCGGACAGCCTGGCCGCTACGTACCAGCACGCCGCATTGCTCGCAGGCCATTTTCTTGGGCCTGGCTCCGGGCATTTCATGAGCCGGTATTTTCAGTTCCACCCAGGCCGCGTCGAACAACTCGGCGTTGGGCATTATCATGTAAGCCTCGGTCTGGGCGGTGTGCGGGTTGGTCGCCTGGGGGGCGTAGTCCAGCGCAAGCTTTCGGGCCTGTTCCCGGCTGATCAGGCGCACCGCCCGGCCGCTGGAAATCTCGCCAAAGGTGGCGGCCAGCAGGCCCAGGTTGACTAATTTAAGGGAACCGCGCCCAAAGCGCAACCCGCTGGCCACGGCCACCGCGTCCGACAGGCAGCGTTCGCTTTCCACCACCCCCACCAGGTTCTTAATTTCCGGGTAGGGCAGAGGGCAAGGATAGCCCAGCAGGCCCAGGCCCAGGATGGCCATGCGCACCCCGATTACCTGTCCGGAGCACAGGTGGCCGTGGATGCGGGCCGAGGCCGCGACCAAGCTCTCCACCTGCTCCCGGGGCGGGACCGGCGGCATGGCGTCGAAGGAGGGGCTTTGTGGGCGCTCGCTGGTCATGGGTCTCCTACTTGATCCGGTGCAATACGCTGATGCGGCCGTGGCTGGGCATGGGCTGGGCCGGAGACGCGCCCGCGGTGTTGGTGACGGTCAGGGGCCGGGTGCGGTAGCGGGGGGTCACCGCCGCGCACAGGGCCCAGAGGTTGCCCAGGGGCCAGTGGCGCAGGTTGGAGCCGCGCCAGGGGGGCGTGGCCGCCCAGGAGCTGGGCACCGGGCCCAACACCTCACGCACCAGGCGGAACAGGGACCAGGGCGGCAGGAGCATCGCCCCCGCGAAGGGGTGCCCGCCGCCGGGCAGGTGGGCCAGCCAGGTGCGGGGCGAAAGCAGGTTCATGGCGATTAGGCACACCCGGCTGGTGGCCACCCGGGCCGCCTCGGCCACCACCTGGGCCCGGCGCTCGGTGAACTCCAGGGTGTCCACCAGGATCACCGCGTCGAAGCTGTTGTCGTCGTAGGGCAGGTCGTGGGCGTCGCCCACCTCGATGTCGGCCTTGGGGCCCAGGCGTCCGGCGGCCAGGCGGGCGGCCATCGGCCCGGCCTCCAGGCCGTGCACCATGGCCCCCCGGGACATAAGGTGGGCCAGATGCACCCCCAGGCCGCAGCCCACATCCAGCACCCGCCAGCCGGGGTGGAAGTCCAGGGTGCGGTCCAGCAGGGCGCAGCTCTCGCGCACATAGGCCTGCCCGGCCGGGGTCTCCAGCCAGCGTTCGTAGGCCTGGGCCTCGGCTGCTTCGAAAATAAGGTCCATAGCTACAAGATTATCCTCATGGCGCGCCAGGGGCAAGGGTTGGCGGGGGGTGGGTGGTTGTGCTAGATTTGCGGAACCAACAACCCATTCGGCGGCGGCGTAAATGCGTCATCGTAACCACAGGCCCCACGGGCCGGCCTACCTGGATAGGCTGCTCTCCTTCGAGCAGGTGCCCGAGCACCGCAACGTCGATTGCGGGCTCTACGGCGTGTGCCTGGAGGTGGTGGTGCGCCGCCGTTGGCCCTCTTTTTCCTGCCGCCCCTGCTCCCTATGGTCCCGCCAGTCCCGGGCCCAAAGCGGCGAGGGCCCGGCCCAGGTCCTGCTCATGCCTTTGGCGGCTCATCGCTAGAGTCGCCCTTGTCCCCGTCCCCGTTGAGGGGCCCCCGGTTTTTTTCAAGACGATAAAGCAACTGATAGATGCGCTCGCGCCAGAAGTACACCGGCGCGATGAAAGCCAGGCTCAAGACGCCCAGGATCACGAAGCTCCAGTAGTTTTCGTGGTAGATGGCCGCGCCTTGCAGGCTTAGCATCAGGGTGCCGGGTATGCGCCCCACCGAGCTGACCACCATGAAGATGCGCCAGCTCATGGGGGTTATGCCCAGAGCGAAGCAGAAGTAGTCCTTGGGGAAGCCGGGGATGAGGAAGAAGATGAAGCTGGCGATCACCCCCTGGCGTTCCATGAGGAAGGAAAGCTTGGCCAGGTACTTGGGCGGAACGAAGCGCTCCACCAGGGCCTGGCCCAGCAGGCGGGCGGCGAAAAAGTTGATCCAGGAGCCAATGGAAAGGCCAATGGTGGAATAGACCAGGGAGGGGAACCAGCCGAAGACATAGCCCCCGGCCGCGCCCACCAGCTCGCCGGGTATGGGCGAGACCAGCACCTGGAATATCTGGAACACCACGAACACCAGGGGGGCCCACATCCCATAGGACTCGATGCGGGCCCGGAAGGCCTCGCGGTCCTGCAGTATCACCCATAGTTGCTTGGTGAAATGCCACAGGGGCTGCCAGTAGAGGATCAGCAGCACCGTCACCGCCACCAGCCCGATCACGCCTATTGCGATGGAGGCGGTCGGCCGCTTGCGGGGCGGTTCTGGAGGCGGCGGCGAAGTGGGAGGGGCTGAGAGCTTCACGGATTCATCCAGGTTACGGGGCCTCTACCGTGAGTTGGCGGCTGGGGTCCGGGTTTTTTTATAGCTTGGCCCCGAGCGGGCCGGGCCGCTGGATCAGCCCTGGGCCACCAGGGCCAGGGCCTCGCCCAAATCCAAAGTGCCTTCGTATATGGCCCGGCCGGTGATGAACCCGGCCAGGCCCAGGGGGGCCATTTCCATCAAACGCCGCACGTCGTCCAGGTCGTGCACTCCGCCCGCGGCGATAATCGGCGTGTTCACCTCCCCGCAGAGGCGGCGGGTGCTCTCAAGGTTGGGGCCGCTGTGCATGCCGTCGCGGGCGATGTCGGTGAAGACGATGGCTGCCACCTCGGGCACGTCGAAGCCCCGGGCCGCGTCCAGGAAGTGCAGCTTGCTCTGCTCGGTCCAGCCCTGCACCGCTACCATGCCGTCCCGGGCGTCGATGCCGATGACCACCCGCTGGGGGAAACGCTTCGCCGCCTCCAAGGCCGTCTGCGGCTCGCGGGCGGCCAGGGTGCCCAGGATCACCCGGTCCACCCCCAGGGCCAGGGTGCGCTCCAGGCCGGCCAGGTCGCGCACCCCGCCGCCCAACTGCACCGGGATGGTGAGGGCGGCGCAGATGCGCCTTATCACCTCGGCGTTGGCCGGGCGGCCTTCCACCGCGCCGTCCAGGTCCACCACGTGCAGGCGCTTGGCTCCCAGCCCTTGCCAACGCAGGGCCATGGCCACCGGGTCGTCGCTGAATACGGTCTCGTCATCCATGCGGCCCTGGCGCAAACGCACGCAGCGGCCACCTTTCAAATCTACGGCAGGTATGGCTTCCAAGATGTTTACTCGGTTTTGGATGCGGTCTTGCGCCAGGGGAAGCGCTCCAGCAGGCGGCTCATGCCGATCTTGCCCAGTTCTTCGGCGGTGTACCAGCTCAAGCCGTGCTTCATGTACTGGCCTAGGTTGAGCAGGTCCTGGGATAGGGACTGCTGGGTTTCGTCGAAGCTGTTCTTCCACAGCACTGAGCCGTCGCTGACCCGCACTATGGAAAGATCAAAGGCCACCGAAGCGGGCTTGTCCACGGCATAGCCGGTGCCCTGACGCTGGCGGAAGCGGAAGATGAAGCCCACCAGCACCGCGTCGGCCCCCAGCTTCTTGCCGGTGGCCACCACGTCCTTGCGCAGGGTGTCCATGTATTGCCGCCCGGCGATCTGGGCGAAAACCAGGCCGGTTTGGGCATAGGGTACAAAGGGTATGCTGGTGATATTGGGCAGAGCGAGGTTGAGAGCGTCGTCCATGACCCGCTCGGCTCCGGGGATGATCTGGCCGGTGTTGTAGGTCGCGCCGGTCAGCGGGCAGCACACCGTGCCGCCGGGCTGTATGGGGCCATCCACCCGGATAAAGGGCATCACCGCTAATTTTTTGGGTACCCAGGCGATCTCCTGCCTGGCGGCCTGGCTCTGGTCCGTGGTTGAGCAACCCAGGCTGAGGGCCAGGGCGGAGATAAGCACCGCCGCGGCTATAAGGGCAACGCTCCGGCCTTTCATAAAACCCCCTTGGTTGAGGAAACGCCGCGCTCGCGGGTTTCCGGCGCAGTGGCTTGGTCCAAAGCCCTACCCAGGGCCTTGAAGGCTGCCTCCAGCATGTGGTGATCATTGTCGCCATAGAGCAGGCGCACGTGCAGGGTCAAGCCGCCGGCCAGAGCCAGGGCCCGCCAAAACTCCTCGGCCAGTTGGCCGTTGAATTCCCCCACCGTGCCGGGGCAGCGCTGGTACACGCCCCGGTACAGGGGGCGGTTGGACAAGTCCACCACCACCTGGGCCAGGGACTCGTCCATGGGCACGAAGGCCGAGCCATAGCGCACCAGCCCCTTGCGTTCGCCCAGGGCCTGGCTCAGCGCCTTGCCCAGGCAAATGCCCACGTCCTCCACCGTGTGGTGAGGGTCCACTTCCAGATCGCCCTTGGCGGTGAGCTTCAGGTCGAAAAAGCCGTGAAAAGCTATATGGGTGAGCATGTGGTCAAAGAAACCGACCCCGGTGGAGATTTCGCTCTTGCCGGTGCCGTCCAGCTCCAGGGAAAGGCTGATGCTGGTCTCTTTGGTCTTTCGCTCTATTTCGGCGCTGCGGCTCATGGCTATACTTCCTTGCGCAATACGGCGGGCATACCCCGCCCCAGGCCCCTGCGGGCCCCGTTGCTGAGATGCTAGCATGACCCGCGCTGACTGTCGAGAGATTAGACCCCTGGCCATGGCCAAGAGTGTCAGGCCTGGTATATTGTTAGCAGTCGTGGGAGAGGCCCGGCGGGAGGTTGACTTTGCCTCTGGCCGCCGGTATATTCCCACCACGCCGAAGGCCCCCATTTGGGGGCGCGGGTCTTAGATGTGGGGCTGTAGCTCAGTTGGGAGAGCGCCACGTTCGCAACGTGGAAGTCGAGGGTTCGAGTCCCTTCAGCTCCACCACTTTTCTCTCCGTTTAAATTTTCCAAAGAAATTGGTTGAGAAGCGTTTCGTGCGGGCATGCATGGCTGCGTTGCGTGATGCCGTGGTTTACGCGTGGGGAGTGGTGAAAAAAGGGTGAACGCTTGGTTGCCTAAAGCCGCTTCGCGAGAAAAAGCCAAGGCGCAGGGGGCGAAACGACCCCACTCCGGCGGGGGGGCGCGGCTGCGCTGTACGTTTGATTGGGTACTTAGACGTTTGCGGCAAAATAAAAGGGTGTGTTACCGTACTCACGGATTGATCGTTTGCGAATTTTAAGCTGGACAATCTAGTTGAGGGGAATATTTTATGGCATTTTGGAAGAAGGATAAATCGGAGACGAAGAAATACACGTTCATTCATGGAGATTCGGAGTATGACGTCACGAAAGAAGTGAGCAAATTGAAAAACAAGGGCATCTCTTCCATAAAAACATTCTCACAAGATCGTTTATCGCTGGTCCTAGCTTGGGCCAGCACCATGACAAATGAATATGGTGCACTCCTTGAAAATGGCACCTTCTACAGACCATTGGAGGATTTGCCCTGCTCTAAAGATGACATGAAGTTGGCCCTCAAGCTGTCTATATTTTTGCACAAATTGGATGGGAACCACAGCGCAATAGAGACCATACAGACTGCTTATACATTCCTGTCCAACTTCCTTCCTTTAACAAATGAACAAGCGATTCAGCTTCAGAAGTATGACCAGGTAATGTCAAATGTGAATGCAATGGATGACCAAAGTGACGCAAAAAGTGTAGCCGAAGCACTTAATGGTCCGCTTGATGCCTTCATAGAGTGCAGTCAAAAATCTTCTCAGGAACATGCACTCTTGGCGGAGGAAATCGGTAGATTCGTCGCTGCCATCAAGTGAAACGCACCCCAAAGCGGATACACAATGACCCCGCCCCTGCAAATTGGGGCCTAACGATATCAGCTGGTTAAGCCAAAAGTGGGTTCCAGCGGAGCATCCCTTCAACTCCACCACTTCTTTAATCTTTCCAAGCCCTATTATCTACTTTTCCACGAAAATATCCGGCCAGCGGTCGTTGTGGGCGTCGAAGCTCAGGCGCACCGCCTGGCCTATAGGGCGCGTGGTGTCCCAGAGGAACACCTCGTAGTCGGCCTTGTCGTGCTCGTGCCCCTTGGCCGCCGCGCACCAGATCATCCAGCGGCCGTCCTGGCTCAGGCGCACGAAATACTCGTGGCTGTAGGGGCCGGGCTTGTCCATCCACACCTGGGGGCGTACCGGGTTCAGGGTGGAGCGCATCACCCTGGTGCCGCCGTTGCCGTGGGCCTCCACCCAGTGCAGGCTGCGGCCGTCCGGGAACCAGGCCAGCTCGCAGCCCGAGCCCATGGGCAGCAGGCGGTTGCCGTGGGCCAGGTCCACCACGAACACCCCGTTGTGCTTGCCCCTGGCGGCTACGGCCAGGAGGCTGTGGTCCTTGGGTGACAGGGCCGGGGTGCCGATGGTGCCCTCCAGGGGTGGGCCGCCGCTGTCGAAGATCACCCGCTCCTGGCCGGTGGTCAGGGACTTCTGCACCACCTGATTGCCTCGCAAAAAGCTGACCTCATCCCGGCTCACCCACAGGGGGTAGTCGCCGTTCCGGGCCACCAGGCGCTCCTGTCCGGTGGCCAGGTCCAGGCGGTAAACGTCCCACTGCTTACCGTCGCGCTCGCTGACCCATGGCTTCTGGCTGCGGGCGAAGACCAGCTCCCGGCCGTCCGGGGAGAAGCGGCAGTAGAAATCCACCCGGTCGTTGCGGGTGAGGCGAAAGAGCTTCAGCTCGGGCAGGGTGAGCAGATACAGCTCGTGGCTGCCGCTACGATTGGAGGACCAGGCGACCTTGGCCTTGAGGCCCTTGGTGGCGGCGCGGATGGCCTTTTGCTCGGCCGGGGGGATGCCGGAGGGGACCTCTTCCCAGCCGGGGCGGGCGGACATGGCCTGGACCGGGGCCGCCAGGCCCAGCAGCAGCAGGAGCGTAAGCAGGGCCCAGGGCCAGGCCTTGCCCAGGGCCTTCAAGGCGCGCCTCGTTTTGCCTGGGGTGAGTTCATGCCTAAAAGCCTACTTGAAAACGAGCTGGAAATCTTTCACTTCCAGGGTCTGGCGGCTGGGGGGCGGGGCCACCAAGGACAAGGCGTTGAAGGGTATGGACAGGTCGGGCTTGACCACCTTGATGCTGTATTCGCGCCAGACGGGCGTGAGGCTCAGGCGGGCGGCCACGCCGTCGTTTATGTAGAACCAGGCCGGGGCCTGGGAGGCTGGGCCGGTTTCGCGGGCCTGGAAGCGGATGGCCTGGGCGCGCTCCAAAAGGTCGTTGCGCACCCAGCGCTCGTAGTGCAGGGTGGGCCGCGGCGGCAGCTGGGGCTCGAACACGGCATAGGCCTTGTCCTCGAACAACAGCTTGGCCCGTTCCCGCACGGTTTGCTCGCTTACCTGGTGCCCCCGCTCCTTCACAAAAAGATCCAGGGCCTCGCGGTCCAGCACGATGAGGGGGCGGGGCCAGAGCAGGCCCAGGCCGTGCATGCCCTCGTCCCATTTGCCCGAGGAAAATAGGCGGCTCATGAGCCTGGCGTGGGGGTGCTGGAAACCGGTCCAGCCGTTGAGCATGTAGCGCTGGGGCCTGGTCCCGGCCACCTTGAGCATGTAGGCGCTGTCCAGAATGCGGTTGCCGATGGGCAGGACCATCAGGGTGCAGGGCTCTTGAGTGCGCAGGAACTGCTCCAGGGCGGGGTCCGGATAGTTGGTCAGGGGGCGGTAGGGGTTGGTAATGGCGATGTCGGCCTCCAGGGTGATGAGCACCAGGGCCAGGGCCAGGGCGGCCAGCTTCAGGGGGCGCTTGAGGTGAAGGCCCTCAAAGGCGATGGCCGCAACCACCACCATGGCGAACAGCACCATGACCGCGTAACGGCTCAAGACCCGGGTGGCCCCCAGGATGCCCGCGTCCGAGAAGAAATACACCACCCAGTCCTGGGCCAGCACCTGGTGGCCGTCGGCCCGGATGTTGGGGCCCAGGCTGATGAAAAAGCACAGCAAGGCGGCGGTGGCCAGCCCGGCCACAAAACGGCCGCGCAGACCCAGGCGGCTGGGCAACAGGGAAAGGGCCAGGCTGGTGCCCAGCACTCCCAGGATGGTCACGTTGAGCACGATGTCGCCCAGGGCGCCGCTGAAGGACTTGGCCGAGGTGAAGGCGGCCAGGGTGGCCCAGGCCCAGAACACCGCCAAAAACACCGCCCGGCCCCAGCGCAGGGGCAAAAGGGCCGGGTTGCCGCCGGCCAGGGCCTTGTCCCCCGGCGTGGGCAGCCGGCGGTGGCGGAACCAATAGACCAGGGCCAGGGCCACCACCACCACCCCCGGCCAGAGGATGGCCTCGGTGAGGGCGGCGGGTATGCCCAGGCTGGGCCACAGCGAGGCGGTGTGGGGCACATAGCCCGAGCAGGGGCGCAAATAGGTGAGGGCGTCGGCCGAGTGCTGAGCCATCTCGCCCACGTTGCGCTGAAGCTCCATGTGGTTGTGCAGCAGGATGTAGGGGTAGAGGTACAGCCAGCTCAAGCCCACCACCACCACCAGGCTGACCGCCGAGGAGAGCCAAAAGCGCACCGAGCGCATCAGCTCCGACCGCTCCCGCAGCAGGGGCAGGGCCACCAGGGGCAGGGTGAGCCCCAGGATGGTGGTGTAGTAAAGGGCGCTCACCGCCTGCATCCAGAAGGCCACCGCCACCGCCACGGCGATGCCGATACCCGGTTTTTTGAAAAAGCGCAGCAGCAGCCACAGCACCAGGGGTATGCCGAAGCACAGCTCGCCGTTGAACTCGATGTAGTAGGAGGCCATGTAGGGCAGCAGGCAAAAGGCCAGGGCTCCCAGCACCGCCGAGGAGCGCCCCAGGTCCAACTCGCGCAAGAGCAGGTACATGAAGGCGCTGGACAGGGCCCAGAAGAACAGGAAGGTGAGGTTGTAGGTGAGGATGGGGTTGTGGCTCAGCCCCAGCACCAAGGCCGCGAAATAAGAAGGCACCCAGAACAGGTCGTCCAGGGCCAGGGTGTAGGCCTGGGGGTAGTAGAAATTGGCGTGGTAGGCGGGCATCAGCCAGTGCCCGTCCAGGATGTGCTGGGCGTTCCAGTTGAGCTTCCAGGCATGCAGGCCCACGTCCCAATGGGTGGACACGGCGCTGCCCAGGTGGGCGGCCCAGGGCCAGGTGACCAGGCTGATGAGCAGGCTGGCGGCCAGGAAGAGCAGGCTGGTCTCGGCCAGGGAGCGGGGCCAACCGATCCCGCCGGGACCGCCGGGGGATTGCGCGCCGGTTGATGATGCCTGGTGTTCAGTCGCGGCGGGGGATGCGTTGCGGGAGCCTTTCATGGTGGCCCATCCAAAATGGTTGCCCAGACCTCAGAGGATTCGCAGGAACCATAGCGCGGAACTCCGCTATTATAGGAACAAGCGCCGCGTGGGCGCAATGGTCCGCCCTGAAAATATTTTAACCTTCAATAACTTACTTAAGCATCGGCGGCCGCCTGGGGTGGGGCTCGGAGTGGTGGGGTGGCAGGGGCGCTCGCTATCGGGCCTTCTCAAAGACCAAGGCCATTCCCCGGCTTATTCGTCCAGCGCCTTTCTGACCATCTTGGCCATGTCTTTCTTGTAGAAGGGCTTTTGGATGAAGTGCACCCCCTGGTCCAAGACTCCGTGGTGGGCGATGACGTTGGCCGTATATCCGGACATGAACACACACTTCAGCTTGGGAAAAAGGGTTTGCAGGCGCAAGGCCAGATCCCTGCCGTTCATTTGGGGCATGATCACGTCGGTGAGCAGCAGGTCGATGCCGCCTGGGTGTTGCTCGGCCAGGGCCATGGCCTCGAAGGGGGTTCTCGCGGCCAACACCTTGTAGCCCAGTCCCTGCAGGGTCTTCTTGGCCAGCTTGATGATTGGCAGATCGTCTTCCACCAGCAGGATCGTCTCCCCCCGGCCCTGGGGCAGGCCCTCCGGGTCCGGCCCCAGCGCGGCCACGGCTTCGCCCTGGTGGCGGGGCAGGTAGAGCTTGATGGTCGTGCCTTCGCCCGGCTCGCTGTAGACATTGATAAAGCCCTTGTTCTGCTTGACGATGCCGTAGACCGTGGACAGCCCCAGGCCGGTGCCCTTGTCCGCGTCCTTGGTGGTGAAAAAGGGCTCGAACATATTGTCCAATATGTCCTTGCCGATGCCGCAGCCGTTGTCGCTGACCGCCAGCAGCACGAATTCGCCGGGGATGAAACCGGAGTGGTCGGCGCAGTAGGCGTCGTCAAAGGTGGCGTTGCCGGTCTCGATGGTGATCTTGCCCTGTTCCTCGATGGCGTCGCGGGCGTTGACGCAAAGGTTGGCCAATATCTGGTCCACTTGGGAGGGGTCCAGCTTCACCGGCCACAACTCCGTCCCCGGCGCCCAGGTCAGGTCGATTTCCTCGCTGATGAGGCGGCGCAGCATCTTGAGCATGCTTTCCACGATGCCGTTCAAGTCCAGCACTTGCGGGGCGATGGGCTGCTTGCGGGCGAAGGCCAGCAGTTGCCGGGTGATGTCCGCCGCGCGCTGGGCGGCGGTGAGGACCTGGTCCAGGTTGGCCCGCAGGGGCCCGGCCGGGTCCACCTCGTCCATGGCCAGCTCGGTGAAGCCTATGATCACGCTGAGCGCGTTGTTGTAGTCGTGGGCCACCCCGCCCGCCAAGCGGCCGATGGACTCCACCTTCTGGGCCTGGTGGTACTGCTCCTCCAGCAGCAGCTTCTCCTCTTGTGCCCGCGTGCGCTCGGTGATGTCGCGCCCAATGCCCAGCACACCGGCGAGTTGGCCGTCACTGGTGTACATGGGGGTCTTTATGGTCTCCAGTATTTCGCGATGCCCATCATCGGCAAAGGTGACCTCCTCCACGTTTTTGCTGGGCTTGCCCTGGGCCATGGCGATTTTGTCATGCCTGCGGAAATGGTCCGCCATTTCCTTGTCCACGAAGTCATAATCGCTCTTGCCGATGATGTTTTTTTCGCTGGCGCCGAAAAAGCTTTCAAACCTGGAGTTGCAAAGCGTGTAAGTGCCTTGCTGGTCTTTTAGCCAAACCAAGTCAGGAATGGTGTGGATCAGGGTGCGTAGGCGCGCCTCGCTGTCTCGCAAGGCCGCTTCCGCTTGCTTGCGTTCGTTGATTTCTTTTTGCAGTTGTACGTTGGCCAGGCTGATCTTGGAAAGGTAGGCGGCGAACTTGACCAGAAAACTCATCAGGTGGTGGATGTTTTTTCGGCTGTATCTGGGTATGCGGCCAAAAGCGTCCAAGTAGGCTTCTTTGTCAAAGCCGTACATTTCAGCTTGCTTAACAAATACTTCTTCGTCTATTTGCTCATCATCATAAAAAAAATGCCCCGTGTAGATGTTGCCCAGGTGGATGTTCCCCACGTATAGGGGGGTGACCACGTCCCATAAGCCATTTTTGCATTTATATTCGACATATTCCCCGGGTTTCAGGTTCTTGGCTATGAAAAGGTCGCTTTCCGTGCAGTTTTGAGAAGTTTGCGGGTGCTTCCGGTGGAATTTGGTACAGATGTCCTGCCATCCCGTACGCTCGAGAACCTTACCCTTCAAATCAAGGATGGCTGTCGCCATGCCCGTCAGATGGTAAAAATCGTCCATGATGGACTGGACTTCCGCGACATTGAGGATGGAGGTGAGGTCCCCGGCATCGGGAATGTCGAAGTCGGCCTTGACCTCGCTTCCGAGCGGTTCCCGCCCCAGCACTTTTACTTTTTGGACCAACTTTTTATCGGTTGGCTTAGGCATAACCTAGTCTCCTGCCATAGGATTGGCGGCCCAACCGGGAAGGGCGCGCTTCGCCCGGGAAAGCGTCCATGGCCACTCCATGGCTGCGGCCTCGAGCCGGTCAGGGACGCCGCGCCGAAAAATTTCCTACCGACTCGTCCTGGTCACACCGTAAAAGGCGCGCGGCCGTCCGGGATGTCTGTTGCCGGATTGCCTGCATCAAGATGAGGTAGCCACGGAGAGCAGGTCCGAAGTCCTCCAAGCATGTGACGAAAGGTTAAGCCGAACCGCCAGTTCGGGCGCGGCTACGCCTCAGGGCCATGGTGCTGTCCAAGGGAATCCGGAAGCCTTGATGAGCAAACAGAGGTGCATCACTTTGGACGGCTATTCGTGGTGCCTCGCCAGTAAATGGCGCCATGACCTCCCCAGTCTGATAATCGTATTGGATATCGTAGCTGTCATGCAAGCGATTAGGAGCCAAACCTCATGGTTTGGAACCTCGTTGAGTTCGGCCAAGCTTCCCCCCCCCTTTGGCCATGGTTAAAACGTAATACCTTGAACTCTATCTGTGGTCTTGGTTTTCGCAATTTTACAAGTATTGTAAAGGAGTAATGGAATATTTGCCGGGACGGTTGTAACCTATAAGTAATAAGTAACGCCTATACCTTACCGGGACCCATCTAGATTCGCACGATAGGACGTCTGCCCCGGGCTGACCTGTTACGGGAGGATGGCCCATGTCTCGTGTGTCATGGTTAGTGGCCGCAATCGCGGCATTGATAGTCCTGGGCGCGCCTGCGGCTCAGGCCGACAATTACTCCTTCGGCATCGCCTCGCTCAGCCCCGTGGCCGGCAACATGTCCAGCAGCAGAAAGTCCAACGACGTTTGGTACGACCTCAAGTGGCAGGCGGTGACCAACCTGGTTCCGGTGGGCACCTTTGACTGGTATTTCGGGATGCAACGCTTTGACATGTATGCCGCCCTGGGGGGCATACCCGCCGGGCTCATCTCCGGCTACGACAAGCACGGCAACATCATCCCCAACCTGGAAGGCGGCACCTTCGACGCCACGGCCAGCATGGAATTCGCGGTGGCCAAGGACATCAAGAAGCCCGGCACCTCCTATTATCCCGGAGGCCAGACCCCGGCCTACGACCCGCCTGCCGGGGACATCGGCCTGGCTGGATCCTTTGACCTGAGTTCGATCACCTTCAGCGCCGGCGGAGGCGCCCTGACCCTCAGCGGCGTGCTCAACATCATCACCGCCCAGTCGGACTTCGTGGACTTCCCCAACACCATGCCAATAGTCATCACGGTCGGCAAGATCAGCAACAACGTGCCGGGCCAGAACAATTTCATTCAAAAGTACGTGGACTTCGCCAAGGGCGGGGCGGGCACGGTCAACTTCGACGGAGCCACCGGCACCGCTACGGGCGGCCCGGTGGAGGCCGCCCCCGAGCCGGCCACCTTGCTTCTGATGGGCAGTGGGTTAATTGGAGCCCTGGGCTGGCGCCGACGCCGACGCCGCCGGGCCGCTTAACCTTTATTTTTAGTTCTAACCTCGGCCTCCGGCTTCGGCCGGAGGCTTTTTTCCGCCCGGTTTGGCCGGAAGGGCTTCACCCGAGACCGCCGCCTAGCCACGAGGCGCTGGTTTTGCTACCTTGTTCTAGGTAACCCAACCCAGGGAGGACAGCGTGGAGCAGGGCGTAGACCAGGGCATTGACCAGGAACCGGAAAGCCTGCTGATAAACGAGGCGCAATTTCTTTTGGCCGACAAGCGCACCCAACTGGCCACGGTGCGCACCGGCCTGGCCCTGTTGGCCGTGCCCATGAGCATCATGTCTGTGCTGGTGGTGACCTCGCGATTTTATCACTTCTGGGGCAACTTTTGGTACTTGCTGCCCCTGCTGTCTCTGTGCGTTTGCCTTTTGACTCTGGGCATCCACCTGGTGCTGCGAGGCACCTTGCGCCTGCACCGCATAGAAAACACCCTCCGCCGCATCATCGCCCGCAGCCCCCACCTCAACCATCTGGGCTGATAAAAACCGCCTGATTTGCCAGGATCGCCCGCTTGTGTTAATACCTGCTGTAATCAGGGTATTAACTACGGCGGGAGCGTGCAACTTGAATGCAGAATCCGACATGACCTTGGATCAGTTTTTGGAGCAATGGCCCAGCGCCGAGGCGGGCCTCAAGAAAAGCCTTCTGGCCTATCGCCGGGGAGTGATGGACATGCAGGGGGTGGGGGAGAGCTTTTTGCCCCGGCCGGGGGTGAGCTACAGCCTGCGCTGGGACCTTTACCCCAAGCCCGAGGGCCGCGCCAAGCCTCTGTTCGCCATAGCCGATGTGGTGCCCTTGGGCGAGGAGGAGCTGATGCTCTCCCTGTGCTTCTACGGCGACGACATCAGCGACCCGGACGAGCTGGGCAACTTCATCCCCGGCGGGCTCTACGGCGAAAACGGCCACTGCTTCGACCTGGAGGGCGACGACCCGGAGCTGGTGGCCTATTGCCTGAAGCGGGCGGCCGAGGCCCTGGAAGCGGCAAAGGCGGAGGCCTAAGCTCCCTCCTGCGCCGCCCAGGCGCCCATGGCCTTGCGCAGCTCGGGGCCTTCCTCCGGGTGCAGGCGCTGGGACAAGAACAGGCTGAACAGCCCCTCGGCGGCCTTGAGGGTGTTTTCGAGCAGGGCCACCCGCTCCAAGACCAGGCCTTCCAGGCCGTCGGGGTCTTCGCTGGGCGCGGCGGTGGTGGGCAGCTTCAGGCTCTTTACCGTTAGCTCGGCCGCCTCCAGGTTCAGGGCGTACTCCTCGCCGTGAATCTCCAGGCCCACGCGCAACGCCTCCACCAGCTTGCCCTGGCGCAGGGCCTCGCGGGCTTCGGCCAGGGAGCCCTCGGCCCCGCTCACCGTGACCCGGGAGCCGTCGGCCCCCATGGCCGGTCCCAGCACCAGGCGCTCGCCCAGGGTCAGCTCCACCCAGCCCAGGTCCTTGACCTCGGCCCCGCCCTCGGTTTCCAGCAAAAACCACAGCCAGGTGAGAAACTCCTGGCCCAGGAAAATCTTCTGCTCCAGCAGCTCGCTCAGGTTCATGCGCCTTGCTCCCAGGCCAGGGGTCCCCAGGGCCGGGCCTCTTCCAGGGCGGGGGCCATCTGGCTACCGGCCACCAGGTCCCGCGCCACCAGAAAGGGCAGGCGGGGGGTTAGCTCCAGGCCGAAGCTGGCCACGAAGTGCTCCTCGAACAGGTCCATGACCTTGCGGGTGGCCGCGCCCAGCCAAAGCTCGCCCCTGGCGGTGTCCCAGACCATCTCGTAGAGCTTGGTCTCCGGGGGGATGCGGGCCAACAGCCCCAGGCGGGCCTTGTCCTTCAGCTCCTCCCGGCGCACCCGGCCCAGGTTGCGGCCCTCGTCCAGGTAGCTCTTGGCCTTGTCCATCTCCAGGCGGTGGTACTTCTTGAGCAGGGTGGCGGGCACCCGGCGCTGGTCCACCCTGAGGCCCAACAGCACGTAGGGCTCCATGGCGTAGGCCATGAAGGCGAACTCGGTGTCAAAGTAGTCGTTGATGGCGCACCAGCCCACGGAGAGCTCCTCGGTGCTGGATTCGATGTCCTTGAAGGCGTGGGCCTTGACCCGGCGGTCGATGAAGTCCCAGAAACCGGCCGGCGGCTCGCCGCTGACCGTGTAGCGGGTGATGGTGGCGCGTCCCTTGAGAAGTCCCATGTGAGCTTGACCCTCTCCTGAATGGTTGGAGGGCCTACTCTAGCGCGGGCGGCGGACAGGCGCAAGGGAGGCGGCTTCCCCCGGCGTATCCCCCTGGGCCACGGGCTTGCCCCCGGCCTTGGCCTGGAGCATGATGCTGCGGCGTTTGGCCGCTCCTGCCCGGCTGGGCGGGCGGTAGGGCTCCTTGTATTCGCGGCAGGTGCACATGCTCATAATATTAGCCGCCCGCCCATATGGCGCAAGGGGCGGCTTGACGCGGCGGGCCTTTGGCCCTAGTTTTGATGGGTAGTCAAGTCAACAAAGTTCCGGGAGGGAACATGTCCGATAAGGTGGATGCCGGCCAGTACGTCTGGGTGATCGTGGAGCGCACCAGGAACGACGAGAACTTTCTGGGCTTGGCCGACGAGGACGGCGAGCGCTTCATCCCCGTGACCGCGGAAAAGGATCAGGCCCTGATGCTGGTGGGCCGCCTGCCCGAAACCGAGGGAGTGTTCATCCGCAGCGTGGAGGCCATCCACCGGGCCCAGCTTTTGGGCCAGGCCCAGGACGAGGGCTTCAGCGTGTACCTGGTGGATGAAAAGGGTAGGCTTTTGGAGCATCTCACCGGCCAGACCCACTAGCGGCTGCGCCAGCAGCGGCTTCGCCAGACCCCGCATGGCGGCGTTGTCGGCGCCACTCGGTCCTCGGCGTAGGTGGACTACGCCTGCGTCCCTCGTTCGCCTGCCGCCTTGCCCTGCGGTGTCTGGCTGTGCCGCTTGTCGGCACGAAACGCATAAATAAAGGGCAACTGGGAATGGACTTTGTTGCTTCACCCAAAAGCCTACAGTTGAAGTTGTCCTCTCCAGGATAATCAGTTTGGAATAAAAAAAGAGGCCGGGGCTCTCGTTAGTATCGAGCGCCCCGGCCTTTGTATTTTGGCTGGTTCTTTCGTTTGTGGCGTTCGGCACAGCCAGGGAGTGTCAAGCATGGCGGCGGCAAGCGCGGACCGCAGGCGTATTTTTATACGCCGAGGTCCAAGCGATGCCGCCAACGCCGCATGGCGCTTCCTGGCGCAGCCGATTAGGCTCTCCGGCTCCGAAACACCTGCCACAACTCGCCCAACTCGGCCAGGTGCATGAGCTTGGCCGCCGCGAAATAGGAGGCCGTGCCCACCCCCAGGGCGGCCATGGGCCGGGCCCAGCGCCACAGGGCCCCGTTGGGGTCGCCCCAGTCCGGGCCATAGGCCACCAAAGCAACCAGAGCGCCCATGACTACCGCCGCCGTGCAGGTGCCCAGACCGGACTTGAACAGCCGCCGTCCGCCCAACAGGCCCACCCGCTTGCGCAGCAGCCACAGCAGGAGAAGTAGGTTGACCACCCCCGAGGCCGAGGTGGCCAGGGCCAGGCCGGTCTGCTTCAGCGGGCCCATGAGGGCCAGGGAAACCACCAGTTTGATGACCAAACACAGGGCGGCCACGGCCACCGGGGTCCGGATGTCCTTGAGGGCGTAGAACGATTGCACCACCGCCCGCACTCCGGCAATGGCCCACAGCCCCGCGCCCAGGCCCATCACTGCCCCGGCGGTCTCCCCGGCCATCTCCAGGGTGAACTCGCCGCGCATGAATAAAAACACAACCAGGGGCTTGGCCAGCACCAGAAGGCCCACCATGGCCGGCACGGTGATGAACAGGATCAGGCGCAGGCCGTAGCCCATGGTGCTGAGCAGGGCCTTCTTGTCGCCGTCCGCCGCCTGGCGCGACAGGCTGGGCAAGATGGCCGTGCTCACCGCGATGGCGAAGATGCCCAGAGGGAATTGGATCAAACGGTCGGCGTAGTAGAGGTAGCTCACCGTGCCGCTGGGCAGGAAAGAGGCCAGGATGGTGTCCATGAGCACCGCCACCTGGTACACCGCCGCCCCGAAGATGGCCGGGATCATCAGGCGCAGCATGCGCCGTAGCGCCGGGTTTTTTATGTCCCAGGCGGGCTTGAAGGGCACCCCTTTGGCCTTTAGGTAGGGCAGCTGCATTAAGAGCTGGGCCACCCCGCCGACCACCACGCCCATGGCCAGGCTGAGCACCGGCGGGTCCACCCGAGGGCTCAGGACCAGGGCGGTGGCGATGATGGTGAGGTTCAAGAGGGCCGGGGCCGCCGCAGGGGCGAAAAAGTGCCCCAGGGAATTGAGCACCCCAGCGGCCAGGGCCACCAGGCTGATGAAGAAAATGTAGGGTAAGCACCAGCGGGTCATCTCCACGGCCAGGGCGAAGGTGCCCTCGCCGGGGGTGAAGCCCGGCGCGATGAGCCGCACCACCTGGGGGGTGAATATCTCCCCGGCGATGGTCACCGCCAAAAGGGCCAGGGCCAGGAGCGAGAAGGTGGAGCGGGCCAGGAGGAAGGCCTCCTCGCGCCCCTTCTTTTTGAGCAACTCGGTGAAGACCGGAATAAAGGCAATGGTTAGAGTGCCTTCGGCGAAAAGGCGGCGTAAAAGGTTGGGAATGCGGAAGGCCACGAAAAAGGCGTCCGCCGCCGGACCGGCTCCAAAAAGGTAGGCGATGACCACATCGCGCACGAATCCGCCGATGCGGCTGGCCAGGGTGGCCAGGCCCACCACCCCTGCTGCCCGGGTCATTTTATGTTGTTCACTGGCTGCTTGCATCAAAACCCCTTGACAGGGACCCCTGCTCCCGTTAAAAGTTTGGGTCTGTCAGGGGCGACGGGCCCCCTAAACGCCCGGAGCCTAAACTTATCCGGAGGATACTCAGTTGGCCAACCATGCTTCCGCCCTTAAAAGGGCTCGCCAGATTGAAAAGCGCAGCATGCGCAACAAGGCTTACCGCACTCGTGTGCGCTCTGTGGTCAAGCAGGTGCGTCAGGCCATAGCGGCCGGCGATGCCGACGCTGCCCAGACCGCCTTGAACCAGGCCGTGCCGATAATCGACAAGGCCGCCGGCAAGGGCATCTACCACAGGAAGAACGCCGCCCGCAAGATTTCGCGCCTGTCCCGCCAGGTTTCCGCCCTGTAGCGACTCGGCGCTGCTGCCCGCTTTTCTTGGCGCCGGGGCCGGCATGGGCCGGCTCAGGCGCATAAGTCCATAATAAGACGTTCCATGATGATCCGGTCCGCCCCTGGGGAGGACTTGAGGGCTACGTCGGCGGTGAGTACCGCCTTCAGGGCCCCGCTCAGGCTGGCCGGGGTCTCGCGCTTGGCCCGGTCCACCAGGGTGGATGTGGCCTGGGGCGGGATGCGCAGGGCGCGCTGCACCTCCTGGGGCCCGCCGCCCTGGTCCAGCACCCGCCTGACCTCCAGTAGCTGGCGGTAGAGGCGGGTGAGCATGGCCAGCACGCGCACCGCCGGTTCGCCCAGGGAGTCCAACTGGGCGTAGCTGCTCAGGGCCCGGGTCAGCCCCCCAGCGGCCACCGCGTCGGTGAAGTCAAAGATGGAATACAGGCGCGATCCCCCCAGCACCTCGCGCACCGTGTCCAGGGTGATGCGCCGGTTCTTGCCCACGTACAGGGCCAGCTTTTCCAACTCCGAATCCAAGGCCCCCAGGCCCAGCCCGGCCAACTCGGCCAGATAGGCGGCGGCCTGGGAATCCAGGCTCTTGTCGCGCACCGCGGCCCGGCCTTGCAGCCAGGGAGCCAGTTGGCGGGGGTACATCTTGGGGAACTGGTGCACCTTGCCCGCCTTGCTCAGGGTCTTGGCGAACTTGGTGCGCGCGTCCAGCTTGGAGCCGGTGAGGAGCAGGGTAGTGCTGGGGCAGGGGTCGGACAGGTAGGGCAGAAACTCCGCCGCCACCTCGGCCTTGTACAGGTGCGCCTCGCTGACCACCACCAAGCGCCTGCTGCCCAAAAAGGGCAAGGTCTGGGCGCTGTCCAACACTCGGCTGGGCTTGGTCTCGCTGGCCTGGAATCGTTCCACGTTCAAGGAGGGGTTGTCGCTGAAGGCGGGCGAGGCGATGAACTGCTCCACCCCCTGGATGAGCAGAAAATCCTCTTCGCTGAAAAGACCGTAAAGGGACCCCGGCTCGCCCTTGGCCACTTCGGGCCAGGGAAGAGCCGCCGGGTCCCTCTGACGGCTGCCGGAGGGGGACATCCCTATGCTCCGGCTAAAAGTTCTCGAAGACGCTGTCGTGCAGGCTCTGGGCCAGAACCTTGGCCAGGGCGGTGAGGGCAACGCGCTTGCTGGAGTCGGTGGCCGTGGGGCTGGTGCTCACGTTGTAGGTGTCGTTTTGCCACAGGCTCTTGTTTTGCCACAGGACCTTGCCGTCCTTGGTGCGGGTCAGCTTGGCCGAGACCCACACCGTGATGCGCCGCTGGCGGCTGGTGTCGTCGGCGGTCAGGGCCACGTCATTTATCTGCACCCGCTCCACCGTGCCGGTCAGCACCGCGTCGGCGTTGCTCTCGGACACCACCCGCACCATCTGGCTGCGGTTGAACTGGAGAATGACCGCGTCGGTGAAGATCTGCTCGATGCGGATCTCGTTGGTCTTGTTCTTGAAGACCGGTATGGCGATGCTCTTGACGTCGCTGGGCAGGTTGTTCTGCTTGCCGCGGAACTGGTACCCGCAGGCCGCCACCAGGACTGCCAACATCAAAATCCCGACAATCGAAAGCTTCTTCACCACAGCTTCTCCCTGTATGGTCCCGCCGTCCGGACAGGCGACCCTGCACCGGCCAGGGCTAGATAACGATATTCACCAGCTTGCCCTGGACTACTATTACCTTTTTAACCGGCCTGCCGTCGATGAATTTTTGCACTTTTTCATCGGCCAGGGCCGCCGCCTCCAGCGCGGCGTCGTCGGCGTCGGCGGGCATGGTCAGCTTGGAGCGCACCTTGCCCTGCACCTGCACCACCACCAACTTCTCCTCGCGCACCAGGGCGGCCTCGTCCCAGGTGGGCCACCCGTGCTCGATAAGATAGCCCCGGCCGCCCATGCGCTGCCATAGCTCGTCGGCGATGTGGGGAGCCATGGGGCTGATGAGCACCACCGCCGCTTCCACCGCCTCGCGCAGCACCGCCGCCCGCTGGGGATCTCCCGCCACCGTCTCGTCCTGCTCCACCAGGCTGATCTGGTTGACCAGCTCCATGATGGCCGCGATGGCGGTGTTGAACTGGTACTTGTCTACGCTGTCCTCGCTGACCTTCTTGACGGTCTCGTGGGTCTTGGTGTGCAGGGCCCCCAGCGCCTCGGGCAGCTCGCCTTCGGTGTAGGGTGCCACCCCGGCGGCCTGGTCGGCCACGGCCAGGCCCAGACGCCACAGGCGGCCCAGGAAGCGGCTGGCACCCTCCACGCCCCGGTCCGACCACTCCAACTCCTTCTCGGGGGGAGCGGCGAACAGGATGAACAGGCGCACCGTGTCCGCGCCGTAGCGCTGCACCATCAGGTCCGGGTCCACCACGTTGCCTTTGGACTTGGACATCTTGGAGCCGTCCTTGATGACCATGCCCTGGGTGAGCAGGTTGGTGAAGGGCTCGTCGGCCTTTACCAGGCCCAGGTCGCGCATCACCTTGGTGAAAAAGCGCGAGTAGAGCAGGTGCAGCACCGCGTGCTCGATACCGCCGATGTACTGGTTCACCGGCATCCAGTAATCGGTGGGGCCGGGGTCCAGGGGGCCCCCTTCGTAGCGGGGGCAGGCGTAGCGGGCGAAATACCAGGAGGACTCCACAAAGGTGTCCATGGTGTCGGTCTCGCGCTTGGCCGCGCCGCCGCAGACGGGGCAGGAGACGTTCACCCACTCCTCAATGTCCGGCAGGGGCGAGCCGCCGGTCTCGGGCAGCTGGGCGTCCAGGGGCAGCACCACCGGCAGGTCGGCCTCGGGCACCGGCACCTGGCCACATTTGTCGCAGTGGATCACCGGGATGGGCGCGCCCCAGTAGCGCTGGCGGCTGATGCCCCAGTCGCGCAGGCGGTAGTTGATGGTCTCCCGGCCCATGCCCTTCTTTTCCAGCTCAGCCGCCACGGCCCGCTTGGCCTCATCGCTGCTCAGGCCGTCGAAGGGCCCGGAGTTGACCAGGGTGCCGTAGTCGGTGAAGGCCTGGGTCATGTTCTCCACGCCCACCGCGCCGTCCGGCCCGGCGATGACCTCGATGAGCTCCAGGCCGTATTCGCTGGCAAACTCGAAGTCGCGCTGGTCGTGGGTGGGCACGGCCATGACCGCGCCGGTGCCGTACTCCATGAGCACGAAGTTGGCCACGTACACCGGCATGCGCCGCCCGGTGAGGGGATGGGTGCACCAGGCTCCGGTGAACACGCCTTCCTTGCTCTTGTCGTCGGCCCGCTGGCTGAAGGACTGGCGCTTGACCTTGGCGATGAACTCCCGTACCGCCTGCTCCTGCTCGGTCCCGGCGCTAAGCTCCAGGGCCAGGGGGTGCTCCGGGGCCAGGCTCATGAAGGTGGCCCCGTAGAGGGTGTCCGCCCGGGTGGTGAACACCCGGACCACGCCCTCGCGGCCCTCGATGGGGAAGTGGATCTCGGCGCCGTAGGACTTGCCGATCCAGTTGCGCTGCATGATCTTCACCGAGTCGGGCCAGCCGGTCAGCTCGTCCAGCTTGCTCAAGAGCTCGTCGGCGTAGTCGGTGATCTTGAAGAAGTAGCCGAACAGCTCCCGCTGATCCACCGGGTTGTCGCAGCGCCAGCAGTTGCCCGCCTCCACCTGCTCGTTGGCCAACACCGTCTGACAGGTGTCGCACCAGTTGACCAGGGACTTCTTGCGGTAGACCAGACCCTTTTCCCACATGCGCACGAACATGAGCTGTTCCCAGCGGTAGTAGCTGGGGTCGCAGGTGGCGAACTCCCGGCTCCAGTCGTGGGAGTAGCCCAGCTTCTTGAGCTGGGAGCGCATGTAGTCGATGTTGTCGTAGGTCCAGCGGGCGGGGTGGGTCTTGTTGGCTATGGCCGCGTTTTCCGCGGGCATGCCAAAGGCGTCCCAACCCATGGGGTGCAAGACGTTGAAGCCCTGCATGCGCCGGATGCGGGCCAGGGTGTCGCCGATGGTGTACACCCGGCTGTGGCCCATGTGGATGCGGCCGCTGGGGTAGGGGAACATCTCCAGCAAGTAGTACTTTTCCTTGCTGGAATCATCGCTTACCGCGAAGATGCCGTCTTGTTCCCACTGCTGTTGCCAGCGGCTTTCGATGCTTTTGGGGTCGTAGCGTTGACTATCTTCCATGATGGTGCCTTGAGGGGGCTTAGAGGACTGGGCAGAGCAGATCGTGCCCGTTGAAAAAAACGTCCGCGTACTTGCAGGACGATAGGCGGTTTTTACCACAGTGTCAGGCACCTGTAAACCAGCTTGCCGGTTACGCCAGGCTTGACTGAGGCGCTTTCATGGATGAAGCTGGCACCTGATGTTGAATTGCGGCTCAGCTCGCGGCCTTGGAGGGGGAACATGCTCATCGACATACACACCCATGCTTTTTTGCCCCAGGACCTGGAGGTGCTGGGCGAACGCCTGGCCTTTTTGGACGAGGATCTGCCCGACACCAGCCCCCACAAGTGGCAGGTGCACGGCGGAGGCTCGGTGGAGGCCCTGCTGGCGGCCATGGAGCGGGCCGGGGCGGACCGCTGCGTGCTGTTGCCGGTGACCGGCTCCAAGAGCAGGGTGGGGGAGCTGAACCGTTGGGCCGCCCGGGTGGGCGCCGAGCATCCCCAGATCATTCCCTTCGGCACCCTGCACCCCCAGGCCGAGCCCAAGCGCCAGATGGCCGACCTGCTGGAGCTGGGACTCAAGGGCGTTAAACTACACCCTTTTATCCAGCACTTTTCTCTGGAGCAGCCCGAGGCGGCCGGCTTGTTCAACATCCTGGCCGGGGAGCGCCTGCCGGTGCTCTTGGACACCATTCACACCCAGGGCCTGGTGCGCGCCAAGCCTCACCTGGAGCAGGTGCTTAGTTTTTATGGCTTTGCCGGGTGCGAGCCCCACCAGATAGCCGCCATGGCCCATGCCCACCGGGAGCTGAGGATCATCGCGGCCCACGGGGGCAGCCTCTACGGATGGGAGGAGTTGGGCGAACTGCTCACCCTGGACAACGTGTACTTCGACATCTCCTACCTCAGCGGGCTGGTGGAACCTCGCCGCGTGGTGGAGATAATCCGCCAGAAGGGTCCGGAGCGGGTGCTCTACGGCACCGACTGTCCCTGGCGCGACGCCGTGGCCTTCCGGGAGTGGTTCGAAGACCTGCCGCTCACCAGCGGCGAGCGGGAGCAGGTGGCGGCAGGGACCGCGCTGGAGTTGTTGGGGTAGGGGAAAACTGTGGCAGGCTTTAATCGGTTGTAATGCCTGTGAGCCCAATGACTCGGTTCTTAAAATCTTCGTATTCTTTGCCTTCTTCCGACTTTAATGCTGAGAGTCGATAAAATCGGTTGGTTGAGGGCGATTCTTTTTTTGCCATATCCATGTCAATATTGTCAACATTGACTACGGTCCAACATTCAACATACCCATTTGCTTTTGCTTTTTGATGGCTTTTTTCTGCTTCGCCTACTCGGTTGTGAATGTTTGAAAAATCAGTTCCCCCTTTCACTTCAATAGCGATAACGTTGCGATGAGTTTTGGTGCTCATTTTTTCGAAAATAACAATATCCGGATCAGGCGCAAATCTAATGATAACTATCCGGCCTGCTGCGTTAGTAATTTTAATTTCACTGCCTGTTGCTTCCGTTGCAGCATGCTTGACAATCTTATAGATAATTTCAAATACCTTTTTGGTGCCTGCAACGCCCTTTTTTACATTAGTGCCACCGCGCAACTGTGGGCCAACAGTTAAGAGTGTCAATTCGTCAAAATGTTCTTTGCTGACTTTGTCAAACAAAATGCCATCAAGCAAAGCGCACGCACTGCTAATCATGCCTTTACATAAATCAGGTAGCCTTTCCTTGTTTTTTTCGCTTAAGTTGCCCTTTTCCTCCATGGCCTTGAAGCCACTTACTCCGAATTTGGTGGTATAGAATTCCTTTTTGCTAAATCCGAGCAGCAAACGATAATAACCGAGCATGAAGGGATTAGTTTCCAGAATGCAAGGAATTGGGAAAACCAACTCCCCCCGCAGCCCACGTTTGGCGAGAATTTTTAGGCTATCTTGTGGTACGTATTCTTTAAGCTGGAGGTCGAGAGTAGTTAGGTCCAGGTCGTTTATGGTATTGCTCAGTGCATCTTGAAGATAAACTCGCCTAATTTGGGCCAAGTCAAAAGAAAAAGCTATTTGAAGGTCGGGAGCGGGAATGTTAATTTCTGCGGTCACACAGCCACCCTGATTATGCTTTCTTGCGCGGCGCTTAATCTATTGGCTGCCAGTGCGACGTATTTTGGATTCAGCTCAATTCCCACATACATTCGTTGCTGCTCTTCGCATACGGCTCCCACAGTGCCAGAGCCAAAAAATGGGTCGAGAACGAAGTCGTCGGGCTTTGAAGACGCCATGATGCAGGGCTCAATCAGGCTGGGAGGGAAAGTCGCAAAATGTGCTCCGGGGAACGCCTGGGTATGAATATTCCAGACACTCCGCCGGTTGCGAAGCTTGCCGTTTGAGCCGATCTCCTTCACCGCTTCATAGTCGTAGTAATAGCGTTCCGACTTGGTAAGCATGAACAAGTATTCGTGGGCCCGGGTTGGACGGTCCTTGACGCTTTCGGGCATGGCGTTGGGTTTGTGCCAGACAATGTCACTTCGCAGATACCAGCCATCATCTTGAAGAGCAAAAGCTAGCCTCCACGGAATGCCTTGGAGGTCTTTGGGCTTTAAGCCATCAGGCGTGTCTGGCCTTATGGCCATGGCTCTGGCCGGGTTTTTCTTGTCCGTGGCCCGGTAGCCGCGGTTGCCGCTGGTGTAGCCGTCGCCGATGTTAAGCCAAAGGGTTCCGTCATCGCGGATGACTCGTTTGACTTCATTGAATATAGCCACTAGGTGGTTAAGAAACTGGGGTAGGGTCTTTTCCAGGCCAATCTGTCCCCCGATGTGATAGTCGCGTAGACCCCAGTAAGGTGGGGAGGTGACAACACATTGCACCGAATTGGAAGGTAGCAGGCTCAAGGCTTGCAAGGCGTCGCCCTCAAGGATTAACGAGTCATCGAGACTGATCTTTTGAGGTGGCCTTATCTTGATGCGTTTCATTTAAATTCCTTAACTAGCCACAACATGTAGCAGCTCAGCTTTCTTTTCCACAATATAGGGTATTAGGCCTGAAATTACAATCGATAAAAGCAAGGCCGCGACCTATCACCCCGGGCTAGGAGGCAACCGACAGGATGGTTCGCCCGAGGTCCATATTTTGTGATGGGTTTTGATTCAACTAGCTAAATATACAAAGTATTGCCCCCCTACATCCTCCCCCAGGGATGGGGCAAAAACACGCTGTGGTACATGTTCAGGGCGTAGCGGTCGGTCATGCCCGCGATGTAGTCGGCGGCGGCCCGCCGGCGCTCGGCCAGGTCTGTGGGCGGCTGGCCGCCCAGGTACTCCCGGTAGGTGTGGTTGTACTTGGGGTCGCAGAGCATCTCGAACAGCTCGGTGACCACCTTGGAGGCCTTCAGGAAGTCCTCGTGCACCTCCATGTTCTCGTAGACCCGCTTGTAGAGAAAGGCCCTCAGCTCCTTCATGGCCGCTTCCACCTCCGGGCGCATGCGCAAGGCCCCGCCCCCGGCGGCCGCGCTCTGGGTGATGAGGTCGCTGACCATGGTGTTTATCTGGCGGCTCAGGGTGGAGCCCAAGACCTTGACCACCGGCTTGGGAAGTTGGCTGCGTTTGAGCACTCCGCCCCGGATGGCGTCTTCGGTGTCGTGGGCGATGTAGGCCATGACGTCGGCGGCGCGCACCAGTTGGCCCTCCAGGGTCAACTTGGTCTTTTCCCCCCGCTTGGGCAAAAAGGGCCCTTTGCCCTTGGAGTGCCCGGCGATGCCCTGGCGCACCTCGAAGGTCAGGTTCAGGCCCTTGCCGTTTTTCTCCAAAAGCTCCACCACTCGTAGCGATTGCTGGTGGTGCTTGAAGCCGCCGGGCAAAACATCGTTCAACACCGATTCGCCGGCGTGGCCGAATGGGGTGTGCCCCAGGTCGTGGCCCATGGCGATGGCCTCTGTGAGGTCCTCATTGAGCCTCAGGGCCCTGGCCATGGTGCGGGCTATCTGGGATACCTCCAGGGTGTGGGTGAGCCTGGTGCGGTAATGGTCGCCCGTGGGGGCCAAAAAAACCTGGGTCTTGTGCTTCAGGCGGCGGAAAGCCTTGCAATAAAGGATGCGGTCGCGGTCGTGCTGGAAGGCCGGGCGCAGGGGGTCCTCGCGCTCGGGCCGCTGGCGTCCCTTGCTGGCCGCAGAGCGGGTGGCATGGGGGCTAAGTATCTGCTCCTCCAGGGCCTCGCGTTGCATTCTGAGGTTCATCACCACTCTCCTTTACAAACCCACCTCCAACCTTTAGACTCCCATCCATGTTCAAGGCAAGGATAATCCACCGATATCTCCTTTTCGAGATGCTTTCGCCCTACTTCGTGAGCCTGGGTGTGTTCACCTTTGTGCTGCTCATGGCCAAGATCATGGAGCTCACCGACCTGGTGGTGAGCCGTGGGGTGGGGCTGGACGTGGTGGGACGCCTGCTCATGTACACCATGCCTTACTTCCTGGTGTTCACCATCCCCATGGCCACCCTGCTGGGGGTGCTCATCGCCTTCTTGCGCCTGTCCTCGGACAACGAGGTGGTGGCGCTCAAGGCGGCGGGGGTGAGCCTGGCCAAGCTTTTGCCCCCGGTGGCCGCCCTGGCCCTGTTCTCCTGGCTGGTAACCAGCGCCCTGGCCATGTGGGCCCTGCCCTGGGGCAACAACCGCTTCGAGAACCTCATCTACCAGGTGGCCTCCCACCAGGCCGATCTGGCCCTCAAAGAGGGCGCGTTCATCGACACCTTCCCCAACCTGCTCATCTACATCGACAAGCTGCCCGGCGGCGGGGTGCTCAAAGACGTGTTCATCGTGGATCAGCGCGACCCCAAGAAGCAGCACACCATCGTGGCCAAGCGAGGCAAGTTTTTCCCGGCCAAGGGCGGCAAGCTCACCCTGCGCCTGTACGATGGCGGCATCTACGCGGTGGACCCGGCCCGGCGCTCGCCTCAGACCGCCGGGTTCGAGACCTATGACGTTACCCTGGACGCCGGGGCCTTCGTGGCCAGACAGCGCAAGGACAAGCACGAAAAGGAGATGTACGTCTCCGAGCTTTTGGCCGCCATGTCCAAGGTGGCCCCGAACTCCAAGCGCTACTACCTGCTGGACATGGAGCTGCAGAAGAAGTTCAGTCTGCCCTTCGCCTGCCTGGTCATGGCCCTCATCGGCCTGCCTCTGGGCATCGGCTCCAAGAGCGGCCGCTCCTGGGGGGTGGCTGTGGCCCTGGTGGTGTTTTTGGCCTATTACCTGCTGCTGTCGGCGGCCTGGTCCCTTGGCGAAGGCGGCTACTACCCGCCCATCGTGGGCATGTGGGTGCCCAACATCGTCTTCGCCCTGGTGGGCATCCTCATGTTCCGCCAGGCCCTCAACGAGGCCCCCATTCCCCTGCTGGACAAGGTGGACCGTTTGCCGGACCTCATCCGCCGCCTGCGGGGCATGGGCCGGCATGGAGCCACGGAGGTCTAGGTGCGCATCTTAGCCCTATACGTGGCCCGCGAGTTCCTAAAGCTCTTCGGCTTTCTGGTGGTCGGCTTCGTGGCCATCTTCACCCTGTTCGATTTCATCGAAAAGGTGGACAACTTCATGGAGGCCGGGGTGCCCGGCTCGGCCATGTTCAGCTATTTCCTGCTCCAGGTGCCGGAGATCACCGCCCTGATGATCCCCATGGCCATCCTCATGTCCAGCATCCTCTCCCTAGGGCTCATGGCCAAAAAGAACGAGATCGTGGCGGTCAAGTCCAGCGGGATAAGCATTTTCCGCTTCAGCCTGCCCATCATATTGTTGGCCATGGTCCTAGCCCTGGGGGTGGCGCTGATCAACGAGGTGGTGCTGCCCATCACCAAGACCCGGACCAACTACATCTGGAACGTGCGGGTGGAGAAGCAGCCGGGCAAGCTGTACCAGACCGAGCATTTCTGGTTCAAGGGACAGAACTCCATCTACCAGGTGGGGGTGTACCTGCCCGACAGCCAGAGCCTGTCCAAGGTCACCTGCTACCGCTTCGGGCCGGATTTCACCCTCACCGAGCGCATCGACGCCGAGCGGGCCCGTTATATTGGGGGCGAGTGGGTGTTCTTCAACGGCCTGTACCAGCGCCGCCTGCCCGGCGGGGGCTATAGCGCCCAGATATTCAAGCAACTGGCAATGACCCTGCCGGAGAAGCCGTCCGACTTCAGCCAGATGAGCAAGCCCAGCGAGGAGATGAGCCTGGGCGAACTGGCCCGCTACGTGGCTAAGCTGGAGGGCCAGGGCTTTGACCCCATCCGCCAGCGGGTGGACATGCAGGCCAAGCTATCCTTCCCCTTCGTGTGCCTGATTATGGCCCTCATCGGCATACCTCTGGCCATGTTCAAGGAAAAGGGCCGCTTTTTGCCCGCCGCGATTATCATTGGCCTGGGGGTGGCCCTGTTCTATTGGGTGGGCTTCAGCTACGTAAAGACCATCTTCGGCTACTCCGGCATTCTCCCGCCGATCATTACCGCTTGGCTGCCCAACCTGTTCTTCGGCCTGGTGGGGGTCTTCATGTTCACCCACGTCAAGCAGTAACTAAGCGTTAACACATTCTTAGTGCGCCTAGTCCCATAAGAGGCTCCAGACCGCGCCGGGTCCCTTGCCTTTGTCCGTCCATGCCTTATAATAAAAATAAGAACTATTATTGATGGAGGAGGCGACGATGCTGACCCTGGAAGATATTCGCGGCGACCAGCGCCTGATGAACGAGATCGACTGGGAGATGACCCCGGAAAAGGCCGTGTCGCTGTATTTGGAGTGGGGCAACGGCTGGAACCACGGGGTGCGCATGGTGCGCTCGGCCGAGGACGAGTCGTATTATTTCGTGGTCTACTCCTGGGAAGACGGCCCGGTATTGCACTTCGTGCGCCGCGACATGAACGGGGCCGAGGAACTGGCCGTGATCCCTCTGCCCGAGGATCTGCGCGAGCACTTCCAGCAGGCTTGGAACTGGCACAAGGGCGTATACGGCCTTACCCCCGAAATCGAAGCCTGGCTCAAGGACGAGTTGAGCGCCACTCGCCACTAAAAGCAAAATTCAGCCGCAAAAAAAACCGCCCGCCGGAGCTTCCGGGGGCGGTTTGTTTTGGCGGGTGGGCGGGCCTACTCTCCGGGGAGTTTGGTCTCCAAGGCCATCTTGATCTTGTTCTTGAGCTCGGTCAGATCAAAGGACTTGATCACGTAGAAGTCCGCGGCAATGGACTTCATGTCCTCCTTAAAGGTGTCGTAAGCGGTGCAGAGGATCACTGGGAGGTCGTAGTACTTGTTGCGGATGTCCTGCAACAGGTCCAGCCCGTTGTAGTCCACCATCTTGATATCCAAAACCACCAGGTCCGGCTTTTCTTTCTCGATGCGCTCCAAAAGTTGGAAGCCGCTGTCGGCGGTGGCCACTTCGTAGCCCTCGTCGGCCAACTCTTCGGAGTAGAGAAAGCGGATGTGCTCTTCGTCGTCGACGATCAGTATCTTGGCCATGCTTTCACCTTCAGGTCGTTTAGGCCACCCAGTGATCCACCAGGTAGGGCTTGGTTTCCTCGAAAACCATGCACTCGTTCTCGATGAAATCCTCGGCCTGCTGCACGCTCATCCGCTCGGTCTTGCGCACGTAAGAAAGTGTTTTGCCGAAATAGAGCGGGATTAGCGAGTCCAACAGTTGTTGGGGATCCATTACTTTTCTATTATATGCCCCGGCGTAGTCAAACAGAAGTTTGGCCCAGGTCTGCGTGGGGAAGTCGAACTGCTCGGCGGGCAGGTTGGCCACCTCCTCCACCTTGCGGAAGATAGGCTCGGTCAGGATCGTCCGCCAGGCCTCGCGGTAGGTGCCCATGCCCATGCGGAAGTTCTCGGCCAGCTTGTCCTGGCTCACCTTCACCGGGGGCGGCATCTCCACCTCGCCCAGGCCGAAGCCGTAGATGGAGGTGGGCTTGGACCACTTCACCCGCATCCAGTATCCGGCGCTTTGCACCATCAGGTCGAAGATGGTGCCCACCACCTGGCTGAACATGGGCCCCAGTTCCGAGCCCGGGTCCTTGGGCTTGTGGATCTTGGGGCGGCCCATGAAGGCCTGACAGATGGGGATATTGTTGTTCATGGCCAGGGTGGTCATCCAGATGTCGATGCCGAACTGGCTCACCGCCTCGGTCCAGGTGGGGCTGGCCAGATAGATGCGGGCCAACTCGCCGCTGAAGCCGAAGTCGCCGCCGATGGGCTGGCGCACCCGGCGTCCGTACAGGGCCCGGGTGAGGGGATAGGCGATGGAGTTGGTTATGGTGCCGTCGTACTTGTGGCGCACGTACAGGGGAGCCACGTAGCCGAAGTCGTTGAACAGCGGTTCGCCCAGGTGCTTGATCCACTGGGGGGTGATGGACTTGAGGTCCGCGTCCACCACCACCACCGCCTCGGCGCCCAGTTCCACCACCTTGCGGAACAGGTTCTGAAAGTTGTTGCCCTTGCCCCGAACCCCGGGAGGGGTGGAGATGTATATCTGGGGCACGTCCTCGGTTTCGGCGGCGAAAAAGGCCTCCTTGGTGCCGTCGTCGGAGTTGTTATCGCAGTTGATGATAACGCCCTGTTTATCGCCAAAGTAACGTTTGAGACCTTGCGCGGCCTGGGTGGTCGGGTAAGCGATGAGTTCGGCTTCCCTGTAGGAAGGGATGGCCACCACCATCTGGGCTGAAGTGATATTTTGGGGATTTTCCTCTAGGTGCACCTCAGGCATCGAGGTCTCCTTACTGGTAGCTTCCCATGATTGAGAACTGATTTACGATTTAGAGATACGCTAATCCGCCGGCAAAGTCAAACCGCCAGGCTTGTTCCAGGTACTTGACATGGAGGCTCTAAGCTTGCACTATCTGGGTGACCCCCGGCCATTTTGGGTGGCCGCCGCAGCTTGCGGCTAGGATTGAAAATTTACGCGAACCCCGGCGACGCAAGGAGGAAAACGTGGCCAAACGCTTGTCTATGATCCTGCCTCTTTTGGCCCTGCTGTTGATCACCATGGCCGCTCCGGCTTCCGCCGGCGAACTGGGCTTCAAGGAATGGGGCCTCACCGCCTTCGGCAACCTGTCCATGGACATCGACAACAACGACCTTTACGAGGGCGGCATCTTCGCTCACGTGGCCATGCCCCTTATCGACAACGAGGACGTGCGCCTGGACTTCCGCCTGGAAGGCCTGGTGGGCGGCTTCTGGGATTACGGCAACGGGGTTGAGGTGGCCATCATTCCCGCCCTGCGCCTGTACATCGGCAAGGCCGCGGTGATCCCCTACATTGAAGGCGGCATCGGCCCCTCCTACAACAGCCTGGACATCCAGGAGTTGGGCATAGGCTTCAACTTCCTGAGCTACGGCGGCGTGGGCCTGCGCATTCCATTGCAGAACAACATGAGCATCGAGTTCGGCTACCGCCTGCGCCACATCAGCAACGCCGGGCTGGACGAGCGCAACCACGGCGTGACCAGCAACCAGGCCCAGTTTGGCATCGCCTGGGCCTTCTAGACCGCTTGGCGGGAAGCTTGGCTTTCCACCGCCGAACCATCTGAAAACGACTGGGCCCGCCGCTGGCATTGCCTGCGGCGGGCCTTTTTTATTGCCGGTAGCGCATATGGGGCAGGGGAGAGACTACCGCTACCCCATCTCCTTCTCAAACGAGACGAAGTTGTCCTCCAGCTCGTAAAGCAGCTTCTCCGCGTCGCTGAGCTTCCAAGCGCCGATGGCCTCGGTTATCTGGCGGTGCAGCTCCACGATCTTGGGGCCGTAGTGCTCAATGGCCCCCGACAGCCCCGGCTCCAGCTCCTTCTCCTGGCTCAGGCGCACCACCAGGGGCACCAGGTCCATGAGCGAGGGGCTCTGGTCGATGAGGCTGTTGTCCAGCCCGACGACCACCGCGTAAAGCTTGGGGAAGTCCTTGGCAAAGCCCTTATTGTAAACCGGCTCCACCCTGACCCTGATCTGCATCCACTTGCTCATGTTCTACTCCCTTGTGGGCGGCAGCCTGCCCGCCAATATGCCTTGGGCCACGTAATCCACCACGTCCAGGCCCATCTGGCTGGGCCCTTGGCGTCCGTACTTAACATTAAATTCTAGCAGAAGCGGCCTACCGTCCACCACGGCCAGGTCCAGGCCCACCTCGTCCAGGTCCGCCGCCTTGGCCGCGGCGCAGGCCATTTCCACCGCCTGGGGCGGCACGCCGGTGAAATCAACCGTTGCGCCTTGGGCCACGTTGCTGCGCCATTCGCCCGGCGGGGGCACCCGCCAGTAGGCGCACACCGGCTCAAAGCCGATGACCACAACCCGGATATCGCGGCTGATGGGCAGGCGCTCCTGGATGTAGGCCACCTTGTTGTCGGCCAGGTAGGCGTCCAGATGGGCCTGGTTCTCGATGAGGTGCACCCCCCGGCCTCGGGAGGAGGCCCGCGCCTTCTTGGCTACAAAGGGGAAGGCGAAGTGATCGAGTATCTCCCGGCGCTGGCTGCCGTAGAACACCCTGGTGCGCGGATGGGGCAGGCCCAGGAGCTTGAACAGGGTGGTCTGCTTTATCTTGTCTCCCTCCAAGAGGTGGCAGGCCAGGGAGGGGAACAGGCGCTTACCCATGGCCGCCAGCTGAGGGGCCAGGATCTCGGTGGGGTAATAAACCACCGGGGCCCGGCGGATCAGCTCCAGATGCTCGGGCGGGTAGTCGTCCAGGTTGGGGCGGGGGCCCAGGGTGGTGAACTGGGGGTAGCGCCTGAGGCGCGCGCCTATAACGATGGGCTTAGTCACAGTCCGGTGGCCGGTGCAGGGGCAGCACGAAGTTGGCCATGTCCTCGCGCTCGCGCCAGCCCCGCTTGGCGTAAAAGCCGTTCAGGTAGGACTGGCGCAGGCGATTGTTGATGAGCATCATGCGCGAGCAGCCCTCGCGCTGGGCCCAGTGCTCCGCCTCTTCCAAAAGGCTGCTGCCCACCCCGCGCCCCCGGGCCTCGGGATGTACGAACAACTCGGCCAGATATATCTCCGGCGAGGTGAGGAACAGGGAGGGGTTGCGGTGCAGAGAGACGTAGCCCAGGAGATGGCCGGGGCCTTGCTGGGCCACCAGCAGGCAATGGCTGGGGTCGGCCAGGCAACCGGCCACTTGGCGGGTGATGCCGTCACGGCTCAGGCTGCTGCCGTCCAGATGGGGGAACCAGCCCAGGGCCTCCAGGATGTGGCAAAGCTGTTCCGCGTCCGACAACTGGGCAGGTCTGACTCGGTAGTTAACGGTCATGGGCAAATTCCGCGTGAAGAGCCGGGGCGGAGCCGGCCTGTAAGCCGGGTTCTGTTCCCGGCCTTGCGGCCGGGCGATGACCATTCATCTAGGACGCCGGTTGCCCGACGCCTCCAGCAACCTACCCGGAAGCTGGGGCGGGCCGCCCTCGTAACGCTTCCCTATTTGGTCTTGCACCGGGTGGGGTTTGCCCTGCCTGGGACGTCGCCGCCCCAGCGGTGAGCTCTTACCTCGCCGTTTCACCCTTACCCACGCTCAACAAGCGCGGGCGGTTTGTTTTCTGTGGCACTTTCCGTGGGGTCGCCCCCCCTGGCCGTTAGCCAGCACCCTGCCCTGCGGTGCCCGGACTTTCCTCTCGCCCCCAAAGGGGGCCGGCGGTCATCCGGCCGACTCCGTCCCGGCTCTTGAATTATAGCGGATTTGAACGCCCGGCGCTTTTAACGGCCTAACGCTGGTCCATGGCCTGGTTGGCCAGTTCGTCGGCCCTTTTGTTGAACTCGCGCCTTACGTGCTGGATAGTCACCGAGGCGAAGCCCTGCAACAGGCGCTTGGCCTCGTCGTACATCGGCTTCAGGCCCGGAGCCTTCACCCGATACTTGCCCTCGAGCTGGCGCACGATCAGCTCGGAGTCCATCTTCACGGTGAGCCGGGCCGCCCCCAGGCGCTTGGCCTCGTTCAGGCCCATGAGCAGGGCCTGGTACTCGGCCTCGTTGTTGGTGGTGCGGCCCAGGTAGCGGCTGAGCGCCGCCACCTCCTGGCCCTGCTCGTCGTAGAGCACCGCCCCGGCCCCGGCGGGTCCGGGATTGCCCCGGGAGCCGCCGTCGCTGTGCAGGATCAGGCTGAGTCCCTGGGAACTCACAGGACCTCTTTAAGCTGCTCGGCCTCGGCCCAATAGATGAGGCGCCGGCAAGAGGGGCAGGACATGATCTTGTCCATGCGCTGGAGCTCGTTGAACTGCTGGGGCGGGATGGTCATGTGACACACCGTGCAGGTGCCCTCGCTCACCGCGGCCAGGGCCACGCCGTCGCGGGCCTGACGAATAAAGTCGTATTCCTTCATCAGGTCCTTGTCCACCTGACCGGCCAGCTCCTCGCGGTTACCGATCATGCGCGAGATCTCGCTGTCGGTGTTGTGGTAGCGCTCTTCCAGCTGGGCCCGCTCCTCTTTGGATGCGGCCACCAGCTCGTCGTGGCGTGCGGTGAGCTCACCCACCTTCTTCTCAAGGGCCTCCACCTGCTCCATCACCTCCAGGAGCTGGTTGTCGGTGTCCTTGAGCGAGTCCTTGCCGTCATCGATCTCCGCGTTGGCCGCCTGGTACTCCTTGGTGCTCTTGGAGCCCATGAGGCGGTTCTCGGCCCGGCGCAGGCGGGCGCGCACGTTGTCGGCGATCTCCTCCAAATCGGCCCGGCGCTTTTGCACCTGGTCCAACTGTAGCTGCTGGGCTTCCAGCTTGCTGTGCAGGGCCTGTTCGGCTTGGGTCAGGTCGGCCAGGCGGCCGGGGATCACATCCCGTTCCTGTCCAAGGTCGAACAGAGTTTTATCCATGGCTTGCAGCCTAACCAAAAGACGCAGCTGATCAAACAAGGTCACTCCTCCTCTGGGACAACCGGCTGCCAAGGATCGACCCCGCCGGTGTATGGTTCTACGATGCTGTTCAGGCCCTGGTCGGCCAATGCTTGCGCGAGGCGGTGCGCCCAGGGCTTTACGATCACCACTTCGGTTTGGTAATGGCCCAGGCACAGGATGCCCAGGCCCAGGTCCGCCGCCTGCTGGGCCACGTGGTGGCGGGCCTCGCCGGTAACCAATAGCTGGGCTCCGGCCGCGGCCGCTTGGGGCAGCAGATCGCCGCCCGAGCCGCCCACCACCGCCACCCGCTCGATTTTCTCGGGCGGCCGGCCGCCCATATGGGCCCAACCCGCGCCCAACTGTGCCGCCGCCCGCCGGGCAAAGGAGCCCGCCTCCTCGGGAGCGGCCAGGCGTCCCACCCGGCCCATGCCGAAGCCCTGGGCTGGTTGGCGCAGGTGATAAATGTCCACCGCCGGTTCCTCGTAGGGGTGCACCCGGCGCACCGCCTCCAGGGCCTGGGGCACCAGAGCGGCGGGCACCACCATCTCCAGGCGCAGCTCCTCCACCATCTCCTTTTGCCCGGGACGGCCCAGGTAGGGCTCCCCGTTTTCGGGGACCAGGAAGCTGCCCACCCCCACTCCGGCAAAGGAGCATTCGAGGTAATCGCCGATGCGTCCGGCGCCGACGGCGTACAGCGCCTCGGAGACCGTCTCCATGGCCTCGGGCGGGGTGAACACCACCAGCTTGGCGGTGCTTTGGTCTTGGGCGGCAACCAGGGGCGTAAGCTCGCTAAGGCCCAAACACTCGCCTAAAACGTCGTTGACTCCGCCGGGGGCGGAGTCAAGGTTGGTATGGGCGGCGAATATGGCCATGGGTGAACAGGCGGCTTTGATCAGGCGGGCGGTTTCCGGACGGTCCACCCGCAGTTGTTCGAGCGGTTGGAACAATACCGGATGGTGCACCAAGAGCATGGCCACCTTGGCTTGCAAGGCGTCGGCCAGAAGCTCCTCGCCCAACTCCAAAGCGGTCCAGGCCTTGGGCGCGGGAGCGGCGGGATCGCCCACCTGCAGGCCCACTTTATCCCAGCTCTCGGCGCTCCAGGCTGGAGCCCACTGCTCCATCACCCGCATGAAATCACCGACTGTGGCTGGTTTGCCTGACATCAACCTACACCCAAAGAAGAGGGCACCCCTTTGCTGGGGGGCGCCCGTAGAGAACCCTGCGCAAAATGCTTTTTCCCGACCCGGCCTTGGGGCAGGGTGCGAGGCATGCTCGCATAGGGTGCCCTCCCGCAAAAAAATGGTGGGCCCACCTGGCTTCGAACCAGGGACTATCCGGTTATGAGCCGGAGGCTCTACCAAGCTGAGCTATGGGCCCGGTTCATTCGAAATTGTTATTATGGCCTCAGCCCTTAGGCCTGTCAACAGTGAGGGGCCCGGTTACTATATTATGCCGGGCGCGGCACAGCCAGACGCCGCATGGCTGCGTTGTCGGCGTCACTCGGTCCTCGGGTTAGGTTTACTACCCCTGCGTCCCTTGTTCGCCTGCCGCCTTGCCCTGCGGCGTCTGGCTGTGCCGCAAATTACTTCAATCCACCATGCGGGAAACCTACCCGTCGCTAACCCAGCATGGCGCTTCCTGGCTCTGCCGGGCGCAAGGCCTAATCGTCGAAGTTGCCCTTGGGCCCCTTGTCGCCGCCCACGGTGGCGCCGGTGGCGCGGATGTATTGTTCGGTCCACTTGGCCGGGTCTTCCAGGCGCTCGGCCTTGGGGCCCAGGTCGAAGCCGCCCGCCCCCAGGATGGCCTCCACCCCCAGGGGCGCGGTGTCCTGGGCGTTGAAGACCTTGGTGAGCAGGTCGTAGACGAACTGCTCCACCCCCTCCACCATGCGGTGGCGCACCGAGGCGGGCTGGGACAGGAGCTTGTTCTCAAAGGGCAGGTTTAGCTTCTTGGTGTTACCGCTCTTCCAGCCCTTTTCCGCGGCGTAGGTCATCATCTCGGCCCACATTTCTTCGCTCATCCCTCGGCCGGGCACCTTTATCAGATTGTCTTGGCCGTCCAACGCGGCGTTGCCGAACTCGTCCACCTTCACGCCCCAGGAGATCATCTGCAGGGCGGTGGCCACGTTGGCCTTGGTGGTGTTGGTCTCGGCGGCGATGCGCCTGAGGCGCTCGGAGTTGTTGCCGCTGGTGCCGTGCTGGGCCCCGGACACCTTGTAGGGTCTTAGCGCTTCGTGAATTTCGGCGGTCAGCTCCACCTGGATGCCCTGGTCGGCGGTCTGGATGCCGTGGGCGGTGCCGTTGTTGAGCGCGATCCAGTCCGGGAAGATGCCGTGGGCGTTGAGCCCCTGGATGAGGAACAGGGCGTCCTCGGGCGTGGAGAGGCCCTCGCTGCCCTTGATCTCGCCCACCTCGGTCTCCAGGCAGGCCCAGGAGGGGATGTAGGGAACCAGGCCCAGGGTGGCCAGCAGGTTTTCGGCGTCGGGCTGGTGGGAGGCGTCGATGGCGATGGAGGTGATGCCCGCCTCGAACATGGAGGGCACCTCCACCTTGGCATCTTCCAGGTCCTTGAGGTTTTTCACCGCGTAGTGGTCGGCGTGGATGGCCACCGGCACGGTGATGCCCAGCTCGTTCATGATCTGGTCGGCCTGGCGGGCCAGGTTCCAGTAGTTGGTGGCGCAGTAGGAGCTGCGGCCGCCCTCGCTCTTGGCAATCTCCAAAATGACGGCTGCGTTGGCCTTCTGGGCCGCCTTGAGCACGCCCCGGATCACGAAGTGGTTGCGCCCGTTGGCCGCGATGGTCATGGCCTGGCCCTTGGCCAGCATGGCCCGGTCGATCACCTTGCCGCTTACGATGAGGGCCTTGGAGTTGGGGAAAAGGCGGGTGATGTTGGGCGGGCGCCCTATCTGGAGCGCTTTGTCGAAATCATGGGCATAGGTGCTGGACATACCCTTATCCTTTCTCATGGGGAAGCGACCCGCCGCTGGTGGGCGGGGAGTATTTACGCCAACTTCATTATAGCCCGGCGGCTCTAGAAACTATCCACCCGCAGGAACTCCTCGGGGGGCCGCCGCTTGGGGGCCTTGACCTCCTGGGCGGGGTAGCCCATGGGCACCATGGCCACCACCTCGTGGCCCTCGGGCAGGTCGATCACCTTGCCCGCCGCGTCGTGGTCGAACAGGCCCACGATGACCGAGCCCAGGCCCTTGGCGTGGGCGGCCAGGCACAGGCTCTGGCAGGCAATGCCCAAATCGAACATGAACCAGTCGCCGAACTTGGTGGTCACCACCCCATTGTAATATCCCGAGCTCTTCAGACGGCCGCAAACCACGAACAAGGCGGGAGCGCTGACGATGGTCTTGGTGGCCGGGTTGCCCTTGCTTATGGTCTGCTGCAACTGCTCGCGCTTGGCCGGGTCCTTTACCTGCACCAGCTCCCAGCACTGGGTGTTGGCCCAGGAGGGGGACCACATCACCGCGTCCATCAGCTCCCGCACCAACTCGTCGCTTACCGGACGGTCTTCAAATTTGCGTATGCTTCTACGTTGCTGGATAGCTTCCATCAGTTCCATTCATATTCCTCCCAGCCGCTAGGCTTTGGCTTGGCGTGTAGCTACTCCAAGAAAGTTAGCACATTCGGCGGCCTGTCCCAAGGGGAGCATTAAGCCAATCATTTCCCTGGGAGCGCTAATCTGCTAACATGAATCAACGGTTCGGCTGTTGCGGGACTGTACATGGATGATCTCCATTAGGTGGCTGGATTAGGCTCTAAAATTACAGCGGAAGGTGGAACATGGCTATTGTGGCTATCTCGCGCAAGGTAGGCAGCCTGGGGGACGAAATCGCCAAGCAGGCGGCTGATCAGTTGGGCATCAAGGTGATCGGCGTGTCCGAAATTCACCAATTGGCCCTGGAATGCGACAAGGAGTTGGCGGATATCTGCCGCACCTTTGAAACCGAATTGCCCGCGGGTTTCTTTGAGCGCATCTTCTTTCGCGACCCGGCCGGGTCCAGCCTGTTCGCCTCGCTCATCTACCAGCAGGCGGCCATGGGCGACGTGGTGATCCGGGGCCGGGGGTCTCAGATCGTGCTGGCGGGCCAACCCAAGGTGCTCAAGGTTCGCATCGTGGCTCCCTTCCGGATCCGGGTGGAGCGGGTGGCCCAGCGCAAGGGCATAAGCCAGGACGAGGCCACGGACTACGTGCGCCACTACGACCGGCAGCGCCGTTCGCTTATCGAGAGCATCTTCCAGGTCGATCTCAACGACTGGAGCCTCTACGACATGGTGCTCAACAGCGCCGATCTGCCTCAGGACATGCTGGCCAAGGTGGTTTGCCTGGCCGCCGCCGAGATGGGCCCGGTGGGCGAGGCGCAAAAGGCCGTGTACGCGGACCTGGCCCTGGCCAAGCGGGTGGAGGCCCTGATCAAGAAGAAGGTGCCCACCTTCCCGGCGCGTGACGTGGAGGTGGAGAACCAGGGACAGGGCCGCCTGGTCCTGACCGGCGCGGTGCTGGATCGGGACGCCATCAAGAAGGCCGAAGAGATCGCCAAGACTCAGGCGGGGGTCACCGAGGTGGACAACCAACTGATGTCCACGGACCTGACCTTCTAAGCTCCGCAAGCCGCTCATGGGGCGGCAGTGAAAAAAATCAAAGGGACGGCCCCAGTGGGCCGTCCCTTTTTTTGCGCTTGGGGCCTGGCTAGAGGGTTTCGGCGTATATCTCCAAGTAGTGCTTCACCGCCACGTGGCGGCCCGCCTGGGAGAGCTGGTCGCTGATTTGCAGCATGCAGGCCGGGCAGCCGGTGGCCACGGCCGCCGCACCGCTGGCAACGATGTGCTCCAGCTTGTGCCCCCCGATCTGCTGGGACAGGTCGTAGTGCTCCAGGCTGAAGCTGCCGCCCAGACCGCAGCACCAGTCGCTCTCGATCATCTCCTGTAAGCGCCAGGCCGGGTTGGCGGCCATAAGGCGGCGGGGCGCGGCAGCCACGCCCAGGGATTTCTTCAGGTGGCAAGGGTCGTGGTAGGTCAGGGGCTTGGCGTCCGGGCCGGGCGCGGGGGCTTGGCCGATCACCAGGCCCGCCTCAACCAGAAACTGGCTCACGTCCCTGGTCTTGGCGGCCAGGGCCTTGGCCCGCTCCTGGGCCTGGGGGGTCAGGGAGCCGCACATCAGGGGCCAGAGCTTGTGGATGGTGCTGGCGCAGGTGGCGCAGGCGGTGACCATGTAGTCGAACTTGGCCGGGTCCAGGCGGGCCAGGTTGTGGCCCAAGAGCTTGCTGAAGGTGGCGGTGTCCCCGGCGGACAGGGCCGGTATGCCGCAGCAGGCCTCCTGGGCGGGCATTTCCACCCCAACGCCGTGGTGCTCCAGAGTCTTGAGGGCCGCCCGGCCCACGCCGGGGTAGAGCTTGTCAATGAGGCAGCCCGCAAAAAAGGCCACCCTCAGCCCCGAGGCCCCGGCCGGGGTGGCCCGCGGCGGCTCCAGGCGGTGCAGGGGCACCCTGGCCAGGCGCTTGAAGTGGCGCTGGCCCAGGGGGGAGGTGAAGCGGGCGCAGGAGGTGTCCAAGAGGCTGTCCACCGGCTTGGTCAGCAGGCCCTCGAAACGAGGGGCCAGGGACATGAGCTTGTTGAACAGGGCGGGGCGGGCCAGCACCTGGCGGAACAGGAGCTTCTTGGCCGGGGGCAGGCCCAAATAGCCGCTCAGGATGGCCCGGGCCTTCAGGAAGATGTCCAGCACCTTCACTCCGCTGGGGCAGTTGGCCGCGCAGGAGCCGCACAGCAGGCAGCGCTCCAGGCGTTCTTGCACCCCGTGGGGATCGGAGAGCAGCTCGTGGGCCAGGCCGTCCAGCAGGGCCAGCTTGCCCCGGGCCACGTCGGCCTCGCGGCCGGTCTCGCCGTACAGGGGGCACACGCTCTGGCAAAAACCGCAGCGCATGCAGGCGATGAGCTGCTCGTCCAGCTCGGCCAACAGCCGGGCCAGTTGGGTTACGCTACTCACCGCTAGGCCCCCACGATCTTGCCGGGGTTCAAAATGCCCTTGGGGTCCATGGCCCTTTTCAGCCGCCGGGACCAGGCGATGGTGGCCTCGCCCACCTCCTTGGCCAGGAAGCGGGTCTTGCTGAGCCCCAGGCCGTGCTCCCCGGACAGAGTGCCGCCCAGGGCCAGGGCCTTGTCGAACAGCTCCTCCACCGCCTGGCGCACCCGCTTCTCCTGGGCAATGTCGCGTTTGTCGAAAACGATGGTGGGGTGCAGGTTGCCGTCGCCGGCGTGGCCGAAGGTGCCGATGGTGATGTCGTAGCGCCGGGCCAGGTCGGTGATGAAGCGCACCAGTTCGGGCACCTTGCTGCGGGGCACCGTGGCGTCTTCCAGCACCACCGAGGGCTTCAGGCGGGCCAGGGCGGGGATGGCCGCCCGCCGGGCGGTCCAGATGCGCTCCTTTTCCGCCGCGTCGGCGGCGGGGCGAACCTGGGTGGCTCCCTGGGCCCGGCAGATCTCCTGCACCTTTTCGGCCTCCTCGGCCACCTGGGCCGGGTGGCCGTCCACCTCGATAAGCAGCAAGGCCGCGGCCTCGGTGGGCAGCCCGGCCCCGGAGAAGTCCTCTACGGTGCGAATGGTGAAGTTGTCCATGAACTCCAGGGTGGCGGGCACGATGCGCGCGGCGATTATGGCCGACACCGTCTCGCTGGCCGCCTGCACCCGGTCGAACACCGCCAGCATGGCCCGGCTGGCCGCCGGCGGGGGGATAAGCTTCAGGATGATCTGGGCGAACACCCCCAGGGTGCCCTCGGAGCCCACCATGAGCCCGGCCAGGTTGTAGGCCGTGGCGCATTTCACGGTGCGCGAGCCGGTCTTGATGAGCTGGCCGTCGGTGTCGAAAAAGCTCATGCCCATGACGTAGTCGCGGGTCACCCCATATTTGAGGCCCCTGAGGCCGCCGGAGTTTTCGGCCACGTTGCCCCCCAGGGTGGACACCGCCATGCTGCCGGGGTCGGGGGGATAGAACAGGCCCTGCTTTTGGGCGGCGGCGAACAGGCGGGCGTTGATCACCCCCGGCTCCACCACCGCGTAGAGGTCTTCCTGGTTTATCTCCACGATGCGGTTCAGGGCGGTGGTGACCACCACCACCCCTTCCTGGGCGGGTATGGTGCCGCCGCTCAAGTTGGTGCCCGCCCCGCGCACCGTCAGCGGCAGGCCCTCCTGGTTGCACAGGCGTATCACCCGGCCCAGGGCCTCCAGGGTGGTGGGCCGCACCGCCAGGCCGGGAGGCTGGCTGGGCAGCAAGGCCGCGTCGTAGGAATAGGTGAGCAGGTCCGAGGCGTCACTGAAGACGTTTTCCGGACCGGCAAGGCGCTGAAACTCTTTGTACAAGGCGGCGGTGCTCATCTTCCCTCCGGCGGGGTTCAAGGACCAAGCCCTACTACTATATGCGGTCGCGGACGTTTTGAAAACGCCCAGTAGGGGTTGGCTTTATACACGGGCTTGATCTGTTAATATGGGAATGTCTGCAGCGGGAGAAAACCTTGAACCAAAAAGAGTTGCGACAAGAGTTCGGCCGCAAGGCCGAGGCGGTCTCCGCGGTGGTCACCCCGGTGGCCGATCTGGCCCAGGCCTTTGCCCAGGCCGCGCGCCTCACCGCCCAGCAGGGCGGGCAATGCCTGGCCGCGCCGGGCTGGGAAGCCGATGAGTTGGCCGCCCTCCAGGCCGCCTGTGAGCTGGAGGGCCTGGAGCTGATTACCCAGGGCCTCAGGGCGCGGACCGGCGAGTTCCACACCGGGCTGACCAGGGCCCAGTGGGGCGTGGCCGAGACCGGCACCATCGTGATGGAGTCATCCTCCGAGGAGCTTCGCCTGGCCAGCATGCTCTCCGAGGTGCACGTGGCCGTGCTTCCGGCGGCTAAGCTCCGGGCCGATCTCTTCGCACTGGAGGACGAGCTTAATCGCACCCTCGCCGGCGCTCCGGGCTACCTGGCCTTTATCTCCGGGCCCAGCCGCACCGGCGACATCGAACTGGTGCTCACCCTGGGGGCCCACGGCCCCCGTCAGTTGCACATCATGCTGCTGGAGGAGGGGTCATGAGCCGCGCCTCTCGCCGTCAGTACCACCAGCGCCTCAAGGGCGCCCTGGACAACACCTTCTTGGGCCAGACCCTGGCCCGCTTCCAGGGCAACTACCGTGGCTCCCGGCAAGCCGGTTTCGCGGGCATGGATTTCGAGGCCCTGGCCGCCGAGGTGGGTGCGGCCAAGGACGCCGCCTTGGGGCAGTTGGAAGCGCTTTACCAGCAGTTCAAGGCTCAGGCCGAGGCGGCCGGGGCCACGGTGCACCTGGCCCATGACGCGGCCCACGCCAGGGAGATCATCGCGGACATCGCCGCGCAGACCGGCTCACGGCGCATCATCAAATCCAAGTCCATGACCAGCGAGGAGATTCACCTCAACCGCCATTTGGAGGCCCAGGGCCTCAAGGTCACCGAGACCGACCTGGGCGAGTGGATCATCCAGCTGCGCGGCGAGGGGCCCAGCCACATGGTGGCCCCGGCCATTCATTTGTCGCGCAGCCAAGTGGCCGAGCTGTTCACCCAGGTCACGGGCGAAAAGCAGGACCCCGAGGACATCGCCTCCCTGGTGGAGGTGGCCCGCCAGAGGCTGCGCCAGACCATGCTGGAAGCGGACATGGGCATCAGCGGGGCCAATTTCGCCCTGGCCTCCACCGGCAGCATCGCTACGGTGACCAACGAGGGCAACGCCCGGCTGGTGACCACCCTGCCCAAGGTGCACGTGGCCCTGGTGGGCCTGGAAAAGCTGGTGCCCGACCTGCACACCGCGCTCAAGATTTTGCAGCTATTGCCCCGCTCGGCCACCGGCCAGCTCATCAGCACCTACGTCACCTGGGTCACCGGCGCGGTGGAATGCGCCGCCAACGGGGGCAAGAAAGAGTTGCACATCGTGTTCCTGGACAACGGTCGTCTGGCCCTGTCCCAGGACCCGGTGTTCAGCCAGGCCCTGCGCTGCCTGCGCTGCGGCTCCTGCGCCAACGTGTGCCCCATCTTCGGCAAGGTGGGCGGCCACAACTACGGCCACGTGTACATCGGGGCCATCGGCCTGATCCTCACCTACTTCTATCACGGCCGGGAGGCGGCCCAGGAACTGGTGGGCAACTGCCTGAACTGCCAGGCCTGCAAGGTGAACTGCCCGGCGGACATCGACCTCCCGGCGCTCATCAAGAAAACCGCCGGGCTGGTCATGGCCGAACAGGGCCGCCCACTCAAGAATCAGCTTCTGCGCCGGGTGCTCACCAACCGGCCCTTGTTCCATTTTCTGCTGCGCCGGGCCTACCTGGCCCAAAAGCCTCTGGCAGGGGGCGGACGCCTGATTAGGCACCTGCCCCTGTTCTTCGCCCCGGACCAGGAGTTCCGCAGCCTGCCGGTGGTGGCCGCCGAGCCCCTGCGCGACCGCTGGCAGCGCCTGGCCCCCAAGGTGTCCAAGCCGCGCCTCAAAGTGGCCCTGTTCGGCGGATGTTTGGTGGACTTCGTGTACCCCGAGCAGGCCGAGGCCTTCCTGGGGCTGATCCAGGGCAAGGACATCCAGGTGGATTACGCGCGGGACCAGAGCTGTTGCGGACTGCCCGCGGCCATGGCCAGCGAGGAGGAGACCGCCCGGGAGGTGGCCCGGCAAAACCTGGCCGCCCTGGACGCGAAGCAGCACGACTACGTGCTGACCCTGTGCGCCTCCTGCGCCTCGCATCTCAAGAAATATCCCGCGTTGCTGGCGGATGACCCGGTGTGGTCCCAGCGGGCCCGGCACCTGGCGGCCAAGGTCATCGACCTGGCCAGCTTCCTGCAAAAAGAGGTGGGCCTGAAGCCCTCGGCGGAGCAAGACAAGGCGGTGGCCTACCACGCGCCCTGTCATTTGTGCCGGGGTTTGGGGGTGCATGAAGCGCCCAAGGAACTGCTGCGGGAGGCTGGCTACGACTACCGGCCCTATGATGACGAGGAAGTGTGCTGCGGCTTCGGCGGGTCCTATTCCCTGGACTTCCCCGAGCTGTCGGCGGCCATCCTGGAACGCAAGCTCAGGCAGGTTGCGGCCACCGGGGCCGACACCCTGGTTACCGACTGCCCCGGTTGCGTGCTGCAACTGGAGGGCGGCCTGGACCACCTGGGCTCGCCCATCAAGGTGCGCCATTTGGCCCAGGCCCTGGCCGAGGCCAAGGACAAGTAGCGGCGCAGCCAGACACCGGCATACTGCGTTATCGGCTTCGCTCAAGCCTCGGCGTAGCTTTTGCTACGCCTCCGGCTTTCGCTTGCCGAAGCCTTGTCTGCCGTCGCCTGGCTGTGCCGTTAGAGGCTAACCGTTTGAGGAGCGCGCACCACGGTCAGCATCATCTTGAAGCGCTTGCGCGCGGTGAGGGCGTGAGGTTTGCCCGCGGGCATGGCCACCACCTGACCGGCGGCCAGGTTCATCACCTGGCCGTCGATGGTCACCTCGGCCTCGCCGTCGATGACCTGCACCAGGGCGTCGGCCGAGACGGTGTGGGCGCTGATGCCCTCGCCGGTGTCAAAGGCGAACAGGGTCAGGCTGAGAAAGTTGTTCTGGGCCAGGGTGCGGCTGACCACCTGGCCCTGCTGGTACTCCACCAGGCCGTTAAGCTCCAAAGGTTGGGCGAATTCAATATTTTTGAGCAACTCGGGCTTGTCCATGATTCCTCCGATAGGTGATTACCGGTAATTATAACCCAGCCGCTGGGGAAAACCTTTCCTCCTCTCCGGCTGGTTGCTTTCCCCCGGCCTCTTGGACTGGCATAATTGGAGGCAATCAATCCTCCTGGGCGGAACGTGCATATGGCCTTCTTGGGCTTCATGGCCAAAAAATTGATCAGCCGTCTGGTGCTGCCCTTGGGGCAGGTGCTGTTGTTGTGGCTGGTGGGGGCTTTGCTGTGGTGGCGGCGTCCGGCCAAGCGCACGGGCCCGTTGCTCATGGCCCTCGCCGGGCTGTGGCTGCTGGTGCTGTCCATGCCCATCACCGGCCAGGGGCTGATGTACTCCCTGGAGGCGCGCAACTACACCTACGCCTCGCCCGCCGCCTTGAGCGCCAGGGGGGTGAGCGATATTGTTGTGCTGGCCGGAGGATACGGCCAAGGGAATCTCACGGCGGCCGACCGCCTGGCCCCGTCTTCCCTAAAGCGTTTGCTGGAGGGAGTGCGCCTATGGCGCGAGATGCCCGGAGCCAAGTTGGTGCTTTCGGGAGGCAATATCGATATTGACGCGAGCGAGGGCCAGGCCATGATCGCCTTGGCCCTGGAGTTGGGCGTGCCCAGGGAGGCGATAGTTTCGGAAAACGCTTCCTGGGACACCGAGGACCAGGCCAAGCTGCTCAAGCAGAGGCTGGACGCCAAGCCCTTCGCCCTGGTCACCTCGGCCATTCACATGCCCCGCTCCATGGCCTGGTTCCAGGAATACGGGCTGGATCCGGTGGCCGCGCCTTGCGACTTTCGCAGCAAGGATTTTCGCCTGAGCCTGTTCTCCTTTTTGCCCTCGGCCGGTGCGTTGCAAAACTGTGAACACGCTGTACACGAATATCTGGGCCTGATGTGGCAACGATTCAAACAGGACCTGGGCGGAGCCCCAAAGGAAGAGACATCATGAACCCCGCCAAACTCGGCACCCTGACCCCGGACATGGCCGCCGCCCTGGGCGGCCTGGTCTACGGCCTCTATTTCCTCAGCACCGGCAGCCTGGAGCAGCCCCGGGGCATGCTGGTCTCCTGGGTCAGCCAGGTCAGCGGCGACCCGCCCCTGATCCAGGTGGCGGTGCGCCACAACCGGGGCATGCTGCCCGAAATCCTGGCCCAGGGCGAGTTCGCTCTGAACCTGTTGCCCTCGGGCGACCTGGATTTGGCCGCCGCCCTGGGCCGCCCGCCGGAGCAGCGCTGGGACGGCATCAAGTTCGTGGAAGGCCCCTTGGGCTTGCCGGTGCTGGCCCAGGGGCCGGGGGCCATCGGCTGCCGCATTCTGGACAGCAGCACCCCCGGCGATCATGAATTGCTCCTGGTGCGCCCCTCGGGGGCCTTGTGGCGCGGCGGCGCGGTGCTGGGCACCGACGAGTTCGACCACGCCTATTTGGGGCTCAGTTGAGCGCGAACTTCCCAGACAGCTTCGACGTGGTGGTGGTGGGCGCGGGCCACGCCGGGTGCGAGGCGGCCCTGGCCGCCGCCCGCCTGGGAGCCAAGTGCCTCTTGGCCACCATCAACCTGGAGCACATCGCGGCCCTTAGCTGCAACCCGGCCGTGGGCGGCCTGGCCAAAGGGCATTTGGTCAAGGAGATCGACGCCCTGGGCGGGGAGATGGGGCTCAACACCGACGCCACGGGCATCCAGTTCCGCCTGCTCAACCAGGGCAAGGGACCGGCGGTGTGGTCCAGCCGGGCCCAGGTGGACATCGACCGCTATCCCGCCCGAATGGCCCGGGTCTGCGCCGCACAGCCCGGCCTGTGGCTCTTGGACGACGAGGTCAAGGGCCTGGTGGTCCAGGGCGGCAAGGTGACGGGCATCCGGCCGGGCCGGGGAGGGGAGATCGCGGCCAAGGCGGTGGTCCTCACCACCGGCACCTTCCTGCGCGGGGTCATCCACGTGGGGCTCACCCAGAGCCGGGGCGGGCGCATGGGCGATCCGCCCGCCGACGCCCTGTCCCAGCAGCTGAAGGAACTGGGCTTCAACCTGGGCCGCCTCAAGACCGGCACCACCCCGCGTCTGGACATGAACAGCCTGGACCTGGAGGGCCTGCCCCAGCAGCCCGGCGACGACAATCCGCGCATGTTCAGCTTTCTGAACCAGGCTCCGGTGCTGCCCCAGCGGGTGTGCTGGCTCAGCCACACCACCGAGGCCACCCACGAGTTGATCCGCGCCAACCTGGACCAGGCCCCCATGTACGCCGGGGTCATCACCGGGGTGGGGGCGCGCTACTGCCCCTCCCTGGAGGACAAGGTGGTGCGCTTCCCGGACAAGGACAGTCACCAGGTCTTCCTGGAGCCCCAGGGCCTGGACTCGCCTTTGATCTATCCCAACGGCATCCCCACCAGCCTGCCCGCCGAGGTGCAGCATCTCATGGTGCGCACCCTGCCCGGTTGCGAAAGGGCGGTCATCGTGCGGCCGGGCTATGCCATCGAGTACGACTACTCCGACCCCCGCGACCTGACCCCCTGGCTGGAGTCCAAGCACTTGGCCGGGCTGTACCTGGCCGGGCAGATCAACGGAACCAGCGGCTATGAGGAGGCCGGAGCCCAGGGCCTGTGGGCGGGCATCAACGCGGCCCTCGGCGCTCAGGGCCGTGAGCCGGTGATTCTTAACCGCTCACAGGCATATCTAGGCGTGCTTATTGACGATCTAGTTACCAAGGGCACCATGGAGCCCTACCGCATGTTCACCTCACGGGCCGAGTTCCGTCTCACCTTGCGCGAGGACAACGCCGATTTGCGCCTCACCCCCTTGGGCCGGGAGTTGGGCCTGGTGGACGACACGCGCTGGGCCGCCTTCACGGCTAAGCGGGCCCAGGTGGAGCATGCCCTGGAGTTGCTGGAAGCGGTGCGCCTTAACCCCACCGCCGAGGTCAACGGCCGCCTGGCGGATCTAGGCAGCGCCTCCCTGCGGCGGCCTCACGCGGCCCATGAGATTTTGCGCAGGCCGGGCATGGACCTGGCCCAGGTGGCCACCCTGCACCCGGCCCTGGAGGAACTGGCCCGCCTGACCCCCGCCGCCGCCGAGCAGGTGCAGATCAAGGCCGCCTACGCGGGATATGAAAAGCGCGAAAAGGAGCAGGTGGAGCGTTTCAGGGCCAAGGAGTCCCTGGCCTTGCCGCCTGATTTGGACTATAAGCTCATCGAGGGCCTGAGCCACGAGGTCAAGGAAAAGCTCAGCCGGGTGCGCCCGGCCAGTTTGGGCCAGGCGGCCCGCATCAGCGGGGTGACCCCGGCGGCCTTGGCCGTGTTGCAGCTAACCCTGCACCGGCGGGCCATGGCGGCCATGGATTAATCCTTGCCCCCTGTTTGGCCTTGCGCTATAGTCCGGCCTTGAAAAACACCTATTAATGCAAGGCTTAACGTCCTGCGCTCCGCTTCCCGGAGAGGCGGGGGAGAGTTTCTTTGCAGTCAGTTCCCACCGGCGGCGGCCAGACCGCCCAGAGCGGCGGTATCGGGGCCTGGATCGTGTCCCTGGTCCCGGCCAGAGTCAGCCCCAACCAGATCAGTCTGTTCCGCCTGGCCTGCGCCGTGGCCATGGGGGTGGTAGGCATGTCCGGCGACTACCTGGGGTGGGTGATCATCCTGGGCCTGGCCGCGGGCATGAGCGACCTCTTGGACGGGGCGGTGGCCCGCAGCCGGGGCCAAGTCACCAAGCTGGGGGCCTTTTTGGACCCCCTGGGCGACAAGATCCTGGCCCTGAGCGCCACCTTGGTGCTCTTGTACCACGGTGTACTCTCCGGCTGGGCCCTGGCCGCCATCCTGGCGGTGGAGGCCCACGCCGTGGTCATCCCTCTGATGCACATGGTGCGCCAGAGCAAGCGCCACCTACCCCTGTGGCCCGCCCCCAGGGTCAAGCCCAGCCGCCTGGGCAAGTACAAGACCTTCGGCCTGGCTTGGGGCCTGGGTTTTCAGATCATAGCCGCCTGGGCCGGTTGGCCCTGGCTGATGATAAGCGCCAAGATTCTGATGTGGATATCCATTTTGGCCGGAGTTTGGGCCAGCGCCACATACTACCGCGATTGGTTTACCGGCTGTTTTGATGAAACCTCCGCCTAGGCGGGCGGGAAGTTTAACAAGAAAGGTGCGAGAAATGGCAATAAATACCATCGGCGTCATCGGTTCCGGCCAGATGGGCAACGGCATCGCCCAAGTGGCGGCCGCCGCGGGCCTCAATGTAATCATGAGCGACATCAAGGAAGAGTTCTGCCAGCGGGGCATCAGCACCATCGCGGGCAGTCTGGCCCGTTTGGTCAAAAAGGAAAAAATCACCTCCGAGGACCAGGACGCCATCCTGGGGCGCATCAAGACCACCACTGATCTCAAGGACATGGCCAACACCGACATCGTGGTGGAAGCGGCCACCGAGAACGTGAACCTGAAGCTGGACATCTTCCGCCAGCTGGACGCCATCTGCCCGGAAAACGTGATCCTGGCCAGCAACACCAGCTCCATCAGCATCACCAAGATAGCGGGTGTGACGGGGCGGTCCGAAATGGTCATCGGCATGCACTTCATGAACCCGGTGCCCATGATGAAGCTGGTGGAGGTGATCCGGGGCCTGGCCACCAGCGACGAGACCTTTGAGACGGTCATGGAACTGGCCAAGCAGATGGGCAAGACCCCGGTGCCGGCCAACGACTACCCCGGTTTCGTGGCCAACCGCATCCTGCTGCCCATGATCAACGAGGCGGTGTACTGCGTAATGCACGGCGTGGGCAAGCCCGAGGACATCGACACCATCATGAAGCTGGGCATGAACCACCCCATGGGCCCCTTGGCCCTGGCCGACCTCATCGGCCTGGACACCTGCCTGGCCATCATGCAGGTTTTGCACACCGAGTTGGGCGACAGCAAGTACCGCCCCTGCCCCTTGCTCAAGAAGTACGTGGACCAGGGCTGGCTGGGCCGTAAGACCGGCCGCGGCTTCTACCAGTATTAGTTTTTAACGCGGCCGGCTTCGCCAGACTAACGGGGGCTGCGTTGCCGGCCGCGCTCGGTCCTCGATGTAGGTTCCCCTACACCTCCGGCCCTCGCTTGCCGGACGCCTTGCCCGCGTTCGCCTGGCTGTGCCGGGGGCAGGGCGCGTGGTTAGGGATTTTACAAATCGGGAGTGGGCGGAAACCGGCCCCTTTGGCCGCCTCTTCTACGTGCTTCTCATAACAGTTTGCCACCGGAGGAGCGGTCCGTTTAACAGGGGTATGTTATATTCCTTAAACTTCAGCGGACACCAAGATCCGCCAAGTCAAAAGGAGAACACCCTTGATCGCCATCATCGACTATGACGCGGGCAACCTCACCAGCGTGGAGCGCGCCCTGCGCTCCCTGGGGGCGGACTGCGCCATCAGCCGGGACCCGGAGTCCATCGCCCAGGCCTCGCGGGTCATCCTGCCCGGCGTGGGCCGGGCCGGGGCGGGCATGGCCAGTCTGCGCCGTTTGGGCCTGGACCGGGTGCTGGCCGACACCGTGGCCCAGGGCAAGCCTTTCCTGGGCATCTGCTTTGGCACCCAGATCATCTTCGACTACAGCGAGGAAGACCTCACCGACTGCCTGGGCCTCATGCCCGGCAAGGTGGTGCGCTTCCCGGTGGACCACCGCGACCAGGCGGGTGAGCCCCTCAAGGTGCCCCACATGGGCTGGAACGGGGTAGACTGGAAAAAGAGTCACCCGGTGTTCGCGGGCATCCCCGAGGAGGCGGAGTTCTATTTCGTGCACTCCTATTATCTGCAACCGGCCAGCGATGAGTGGGTGGCCGGGACCACCGAGTACGGCTTCCCCTTCACCTCGGCGGTGGCTCGGGGATCGCTGGTGGCGGTGCAGTTCCACCCCGAAAAGTCGGGGCGGCCGGGGCTGAAGCTCCTCGAGAATTTCCTGGCTTGGGACGGCAAGGAGGGTGGCGATGCTCTCTAAGCGGATAATCCCCTGCCTGGACGTGCGCGACGGCAAGCTCACCAAGGGCATCAAGTTCAAGGGCAACGTGGACATCGGCGACCCGGTGGACATGGCCGAGTTCTACTACCGCGAAGGCGCCGACGAGTTGGTGTTCTATGACATCACCGCCAGCCACGAGGCAAGAGACATCATGCTCGACGTGGTGCGCCGGGTGGCCGAGCGCATCTTCATCCCATTCTCGGTGGGCGGTGGCCTGCGCACCGTGGAGGACATGCGCGCGGTGCTTCTGGCCGGGGCCGAAAAGGTCAGCGTGAACTCCTCGGCGGTCACCAATCCCCAGATCATCGCCGAGGGCTCGCGCCAGTTCGGGGCCCAGTGCGTGGTCCTGGGCATGGACGTGCTCAAGGTGCCCAAGAGCGAGCAGATTCCCAGCGGCTACGAGATGGTCATCCACGGCGGGCGCAAGCACATGGGCATCGACGCCCTGTGGTGGGCCCAGGAGGCCGAGCGCCTGGGCGCGGGCGAGATATGCCTGAACAGCATCGACGCCGACGGCACCCAGCAGGGCTATGAGATGGAGCTGACCGCCATGATCAGCAGCCACGTCTCCATCCCGGTGATCGCCTCGGGCGGGGCGGGCGAGCCCCAGCACCTGGCCGACGTGCTCACCGGGGGCAAGGCCGACGCAGCTCTTATCGCCTCCATGACACACTATGGTCACTTTAGTGTGGCAGAAATAAAGGACTACTTGTCCGAACGGGGCATCAGGGTACGCAAATACTGGTAGGGAGAAATCATGGTATCTCCGGCAGACCTGTTCGACCTGGAAGAGGCCACTTTTAAGGACTTGTTCAAGGGCGTGGACTTGGTCTGGGAAGCCCTGGACCGCATCAAGGACTACACCGCAACATTGGTGGACTACGCCGGGCATACCGGGGCGCTCTTGCGCGGGGGCGGTGAGATTTTGCCGCGAACCGTAGTGCTGCACCGGGGACGGGTGTTCGACTGCGACTACAAGCTTCTTGGCGGCGATCCCACCAAGGGCGAGATGCGGGTGTTCCTGAACGGCCAGGAGGTGGACGACGCGGCGATAGTATATGCTGGGGCCATCTTCCTGGACGACCAAGTGCACATTGCCCCCGGCGCGGTGGTGGAGCCCGGCGCCCTGCTCAAGGGCCCCACCTACATCGGGCCGGGCACCGAGGTGCGCCAGGGGGCCTATCTGCGCGGCAGCTGCCTGGTGGGCGTGGGCTGTGTGGTGGGCCACACTACGGAGATGAAAAACTCCATCATGATGGACGGGGCCAAGGCGGGTCACTTCGCCTATCTGGGAGACAGCATCCTGGGCCGCGACGTGAACCTGGGCGCGGGCACCAAGCTGGCCAACCTGAAGATCGTGGACCGGCCTTACCACCTCAAGGCCGGGGACTCCATGTACCACGTGGCCCGGCGCAAGTTCGGGGCCATCATGGGCGACGGCGTTCAGACCGGCTGCAACTCCGTGACCAATCCGGGCACGGTGCTGGGCCGGGGCTCCCTGGTGGCCCCCTGCACCAGCGTGGCGGGCGGCTATTACAAGCCCAAGAGCGTTATCCGCTAGCCCGTGGCGTCTGATCTGGTAATCCAAGACGTGGGCTCAAACGGCCCGCGTCTTTTATTTGTGGAGCCCTACCTCACCGCCTCCCACGCCGCCTTTGCCCAGGGCTTGATGAAGCACCTCCCCGCCCGCTGGACCCTCTTGGGCCTGCCCGGCCGCCACTGGCGCTGGCGGATGCGCGGAGCGGCGGCCTTTTTGGCCGACCAGGCGGCCGAGGTACTGGCCCGGCCCTGGGAGGCCCTGGTGTGTTCGGACATGCTGGGCCTGGCCGAACTCAAGGGTCTGGCGCCCGGACTGGTCAACGTGCCCGCGCTGGTGGTGTTCCACGAAAACCAGCTAGCCTATCCCGCCCAGGGCAAGGCCGACCAGCGCATGCAAGAGCGCGACCTCTACCTGGCCTTCAGCAACCTGACCACCGCCCAGGCCGCCAAGCGGGTGGTGTTCAACTCGGGCTTCCACCGCGACCAGTTTTTGGGTGCGGCCCGCGAGCTGCTGGGCCGTTTGCCGGACATGCGCCCCAGCGGCATGGCTTCGGCCATCGCCGCCAAGAGCAGCGCCCTGCCCATGCCCATCGACCCAAGCGAGACGAACGGCCTGAGCCGCGAGCCCCGAAACGGCCCCCTGCGCATCCTGTGGAACCACCGCTGGGCCCAGGACAAGGCTCCGGAGATCTTCTTCTCCGCCCTGGAGGCCCTGGCCGCCCAGGGGCTGGAGTTCCAGGTGGCGGTGCTGGGACCGGCTCCGGCCAAGCCCCCGGTGGTGTTCGCCGCCGCCCGGAAGGCCTTGACAAAACATATTGTGCAATGGGGCCATGCTTCGGACCGTAAAGAGTATTGGAAGCGGCTTTTCTGGGCCGATGTGGTGGTGTCAACCGCGCTCCAGGAGTATTTTGGAATCAGCGTGGCCGAGGCGGTGTGGGCGGGTTGCCGCCCCCTGGTGCCCAAGGCTCTGGTCTACCCGGAGCTTTACCCGGAGCGTTTTTGCTACCCGCCGGGGGAGTTGACCCCAGCCTTAATGGAGTTGGCTCGGCGGCCCGAACTGGCGCGGCGCGATAACCACCGGCCCCTGGCCGAACACTTCACCTGGCAATCCCAGGCCCCGGCCTGGCAAAGCATAATTCAGCAGACCATAAAGGAGGCCTGAGCATGCAGAGACCTCTGCGCAAACCCCAAAAGCAGATCAACGACCAGGCCCAGGCCATCCTGGAACGGGGCAACATCCTGTGTCTGGGCATGTGCCTGGACAGTCAGCCCTACACCATCTACATGAACTACGGCTGTCTGAACGGCAAGATCTATATGCACACCGGAGCCAAGGGCCTGAAGATCGAGATTCTGGCCACCAACCCTCGGGTGAGTTTGACGGTCATGGAAGATGTGGAGCTGATGAGCGCGCCCAATCCCTGCAAGTGGGATGTCCGCTACCGCAGCGTGGTGGGCCTGGGCCGGGCCGCTTTGGTGGAAGACCTGACCGAGAAGGCCGCGGGCCTGGAGGCCATCGCCCGCCAGTGCGGCTATGACGGCGAGATGAAGTTCCCGCCGGAAAAGGTCAAGGGGTTGGCCGTGATCTGCGTCGAGGTGCAGCATCTAAGCGGCAAGCAGAATCAGATGGGTGAATAACCGGGCGGCTTCGCCAGGCGCCCCTGGGCGGCGTTGTCGGCGTCGTTCGGGCCTCGCAGTAGGTTTACCTACAGCTCCGGCCCTCACTCGCCGAGCGCCTTGCCCAGGAACCCCTGGCTGTGCCGCAGAGCGGCGGCCTCCTAAGCGGAGACGGTCGTGAGCCTTTTTCAGAGTAATCTGCGATAAAGAGATATCCCGGGCCACGCGGCCCGGGAATTTTTTTGGCTAGACCAGCTTGACGCGCAAAATATCTTCGAAGGGGTCCACCCGCTCCACCATCACCTCCACCTCCAGTCCGGGGCTAAGGTCCTGCCCGGCGCGGATGGGGATGTTCACCAGCATCATGATGTCGGTGAGCAGCAGTTGCCAGCGGCGCATCTGGCGCTCCATGACCACTGCCGGTTGGGGCTGGTCCTGGCGCTGGCGCAGCCACTGCAAGAGCCAGTAGCGCTGGCGCACCTGGCGCACCCGCATGGCCCGGCGCACCGAGGGCCCCACCTCCATGGCCACATCTTCCAACTCCTTGGCGCTGTACAGGGGCGGGCCGCCGCACAGGATGCTGCCGATCTGGCGCTGCATCACCAGGTCCAGATAGCGGCGGATGGGGCTGGTGGCGTGGGTGTAGGGATGCACCCCCAGGCTGGAGTGCAGGCCCGGCTTGGTGGTTATCTCCACCCGGTTCAGCAGGCGGCGCTGCTTGAAGTGGTGGTAGATGTCGCCGGGGTCGCGCTCCTCGATGGGCTCCGAGGGCTTGGCCTGGGTGCGGAACAGGGCGGGCGCGCCCGAATCGGCCAGGAACAGGGCGAAGAGCCAGTTGCCCAAAATGGCGGTCTCGGCCACCATCTCCCGGCTGGGCCCGTTGCGGTCCACCCGGCGCACCCACACCTCCTTGGTGGCCGGGTCCACCCCCACCAGCACCTCGGGCAGGGGCAGGAAGTAGGCTCCCGCTTCTCCCCGGCGGCGGCGCAGGGCGTGGCATATGGCGTGCAGCCCGGCCAGGCGGGGGTCGCTTTCGAGCATGCCGTCGGCCTCGTCGTAGGTCAGGCGCTTGTGCACCCTGAGCAGGCTGCGCTCCAGGCGGTAGTCGATGAGCCGCCCCTCGGGGTCCAAACGAGCCAAGACCGAAAGGCCCGGACGCAGCTCGCCCTGGCGCAGGGAAAGTTGGTCTTCGCTCAGGCGCGGCGGCAGCATGGGCAGCCGGTCGTCGGGCAGGTACAGGGAGGTGGCCCTGAGGCGCGCCTCCTCCTCCAGGGGGCCTTCCGGGGGCATGATGGCCCCGGCGTCGGTGATGTGCACCCCCACCGTGCCTCCGCCGTTCTCGTCCGGCTCAAAGGACAGGGCGTCGTCGAAATCGGTGGTGAAGTTGCCGTCTATGGTGAAGGTGTACAAGTCCGTAAGGTCGGTGCGCGTCCCGCCGTGCTCCGGGTTGGGGTCCAGGGCGTGGGCCTGGGCCTCGGCCTCGGGGGCGAACGTTGGGCTGATGCCCTGGCGGATCAACTCCAGGTTGTGGTGCGGCTCCAGCACCCCCAGGCTCACCAGCAGGCGGAAGAGCTTCTTGGCCCCGCCTACCTCGGCCCCGGCCACCACTTCCTTGGCCAGCTTGACCTGGGAGGAGTCCTCCTGGAACACCAGGTAGTCCACCAGCAGCCGGGCCAGCTCCGGCGGAGCTTCGGGCAGGGGGCCATCGCCCGGCAGATTCTTTAGGAAATCCACCCCGGCGGCCACCTGGGCCTGGCGGGCCTGCTCCCGCTCGGCCTGCAGGCGCTTGGCCTCGATCTGCTCGGGGCTGTAGGCCAGGAACTGACTTCCGGCCAGGCGAAAATGGATGCGCTCGTTGAACAGAGCCCGCAGGGTGGCCGAGATCTGGTCGCCGCTGGTGGGGCGACCAAAGGCCAGCTGGGCCAGGTCGCGCAAGGTCAGGGGGTCCGCCTCCTCGAATACCAGCTCCCACAGCTCGGTCACGTCCACCTGCTCGGCCAGCTTGTCGCGGGAGTCTTGGACCTCGGCCAAGTATGCCTGCTGGGCCGCCCGGGGGGCTTCGGAGCCCATGGCGCCGGGGGACATGGACAGCACCCGGTTGGTGTTCAGGGAGGCCTGGCGGCCCGCCACGGTGAACAGATTGAGCCTTCCTTTTTTGGCCGCCACCACCAAACCAAGCTCAACGCGGTTTTTTTCGATGAATTCGACTAGCTGGCCAATAGGGTCGCTCATTATGCTCCGACTTTCGCGGCAGATTGGGTAGATGAGTCTACCGGCGGAAAGGGGGGAGTGTCAACTTGCCCCCTACCGGACAAATGGTATTATCATTGATTGTTAAACCATAGGGAGGCTACATGGCTAAGGCCCTGTCCGCTTTTGTAATTTGCTTGGCGCTCTTGGGGATGCTCTTGCCTGCCCAGGCCGCGCCTCCGCCCCGCCTGAACTTCGACCTCCCCGCTTTGGACGGCGGGAACCTGAGCCTGGAGCAATTCCGGGGCCGGGTGGTCATCGTGGAGTTCTTCGCCACTTGGTGCGGCCCCTGTAAGCGGGCCCTGCCCAAGCTGGACAGCTTTGCCAAGAAATACGCCGACCGCGGGGTGAGCGCCATCGCCTTCAGCGTGGACCAGGGCGGCCGCAAGATGGTCAAGCCCTTCGTGGCTCGCCTGGGCCTACAGATGCCGGTGGTGCTGGGCGAGGTGAAATGGGCCGAGGCCAACGCCGGGGTGCGGGTGTTGCCCACCACCCTGGTCATAGATCCCAAAGGCGTGGTGGTGAACCGCTTCGAGGGGCCGGTTTCTCATTTGCACCTGGCCAACGCGGTGCGCCCCTATCTGTCCAAGGCCAAAAGCCCCCAGCCTGAACAGGCCAAAGTGAAGCGTCGCCTTCCGGGCGATCCCCGCTTCGTGGACCTGTGGGTCACCGACGGCGAGCGCTACCAGGACCAGGACGGCCTGTACGTGCACGCGGTGGTCAATGTGGCCGACCTTACCGCGGTGCGGGGCCTGTGGCTGGCCCTGGACATAGCCCCTCAAAACGGCGGGCAGACCAAGACCCTGTATTTGCGCATCGACGACGTTTCGGTGGAATACTTCGTGATGTTCGTGGCCTGCAACCAGTTGCCGCCTTTGGGCGACTCGGCCTCCTACGTGGCCCGGATCTCGGTGCTGGACGAAAACCGCAAGGCGGTGGATTCCAGCTCCCGCTTCCCCATCGCAGGCCAGTGCGGCGCGGGCGGCGGCTTCTACGCCCGCAGCATGCCCGAGCCCCAGAAGTTCACGCCCCCTTCGGCCCCCGCTCCCGCCCCGGCTCCGGCCCCGCCCTCGGCCGAGGGTGACAACCGGGCGGTGCCCATAGACGCGGCCCAGGGGCGCATCAAATCCCTGTCGGTGACCGACGGCGAGGTGTACCAGGACAAGTCGGGACTGATGCTCCGGGTCAACGCCGAGCTGGGCGATTTGCCCACCGACCAGGGCCTGTGGATGACCGTGAACCTCTGGCCCGAGGACGCCAAGGGCAAGGCCCTGAACGACAGCGGCGACGCCGAGCGGCTCTATCACCGGGTGGACAGCACCTTCCTGGACGACTACCTGCTGTTCGTGCGCTGCGACCAACTGCCCGAGCTGCCGGAAGGGGCCCGGATGCGCGTGTGGATCACCGTGGTCATCGGCAAGTACAAGACCGTGGTGGCCCGCAGCAAGGAGTTCGTATTGCCCCATCCCTGCCGCCTGGCCCCCCAGGGGCGGTGAAGCATGCTCTCCGCCGTGATGAGGTGAGGCTGTGAGCGCATGGGCCTTGTTGCGCGGCCTGGCCCGGCGCAAGGCCCTGGGCCTTGGCATCGGGTTCACCGCCCTGGTGCTGGTGGATGTCTTCCAGCTCTACATCCCCCGCCTGATCAAGTTCGCGGTGGACGACCTGACCCTGGGCCGGGCCGACTCCCAGCGGCTGATGTACATCGGCCTGGGCATCCTGGGTCTGGCCCTGGCCATGGTGTGCATGCGCGTCATATGGCGGCCCCTGCTCATGGGCTTTTCCCGGGAGACCGAGCGGGTGCTGCGCAGTGAGCTGTTCGACCATTTGCAAAGCATGCACGTGGGCTATTTGGACGACAACCCGCCGGGCGAGATCATGGCCCGGGCCACCAACGACCTGAACAACATCCGCATGGCCACGGGCATCGGCCTGGTGGCCGCGGTGGACGGGGCCTTCATGGGCCTGGCCGCCATCGGCTTCATGCTCTACATCAGCCCCCTGCTGGCCCTGCTGGCCATATTGCCCATGCCGGCCATCGTCATCCTCACCCGCCAGCAGAGCCGCCGTTTCCACACCCGCTTCACCAAGGTGCAGGAGGCCTTCTCGGCCATGACCGAGCAGGTGCGCGAGGTGATCAGCGGGGTGCGCCTGATCAAGACCTACGCCCTGGCCGAGCCCGAGGAGCGCCGCCTGGAGGTGAGCGCCCGAAGCTACCTTAGGCAAAACCTGAGCCTAGCCAGGGTCATGGCCCTGTTCTTCCCCCTGATGGTCTTCTTCACCAACCTTAGCCTGGCCGTGGTGGTGGGCGCGGGCGGCCTCCTGGCCGTGTTTGGCCAGATCACCCCCGGCGACTTCGTGGCCTTCACCGCCTATCTGGGCATGCTCACCTGGCCCATGATGGCCCTGGGCTGGGTGGTGAGCCTGTTGCAGCGGGCCCGCTCCTCCTTGGGGCGGGTGAGCGAGGTGCTCTCGGCCGAACCGGCGGTGCAGGACCCGGCCCACCCGGCCCGCCTGCCCCAGGAGCCGAAGCTGGGCGTGGAGGTGAGGGACCTCACCTACCGCTACCCCGGCGCGGCGGCCGACACCATCACAGAGGTGAGCCTGACGGCCCCGGCCGGGCAGCTCACCGCCGTGGTGGGGCCCATCGGCAGCGGCAAGTCCACCCTCCTGCGCCTGCTGGGGCGCTTGTACGAGCCGCCCAGGGGCGCGTTGTACGTGGAGGGTATCGATGTCTTGGACCTGGCCCAGCGCGACCTGAGGGCCCACGTGGTGCAGGTGCCCCAGGAGGCGTTTCTGTTCTCCGCCACCCTGGCCCACAACCTGACCCTGGGCGACCCCCACGCCGACGAGGCGCGCATGTGGGCCGCCCTGGAGGCGGCGGAGCTGGCCGATGATGTGCGGGCCCTGGCCCACGGCTTGCAGACCGAGCTGGGCGAGCGGGCCCATAACCTCAGCGGCGGCCAGCGCCAGCGCCTGTGCTTGGCCAGGGCTTTGATTCTGAACCCGGCGGTATTGGTTTTGGACGACCCCCTGTCCGCCGTGGACACCGGCACCGAGACCCGCATCCTGGCCAACTTGGCCCGCCTGCGCGCCGGGCGCACCACCTTGGTGGTGAGCCACCGCCTGGGCAGCGTGGCCTTTGCCAGTCACATCTACGTGCTGGACCAGGGCCGCCTGGTGGAGCAGGGCGATCACCGCTCGCTCATGGCCCGCCAGGGGCTCTACCACGACCTATTCGCCGAGCAGGCCATCCTGGCCGAGCTGGAGGAAAATTAGCCGTGGCTCCTCCAGGTGATTTTGGATACATGGAGGGCGACCAACTCGGCAAGCCCTACGATTTCCGGCTGCTCAAGCGCCTGGCCTCCTACGGGCGGCCACATCTGGCGGTGATACTGTTCGCCTCGCTGCTCACCCTCATGGCCACGGGCCTGGACCTGACCATGCCCTACATCACCCGACTGGCCATCGACAACTACATGGTGCGCCAGGCCCTGGAGGTGCGGCCCCAGGACGCCCCGCCCGAGCTGGCCCAGGAGCTGCGCCAAGAGGCGGGCGCTTCCTTCCTGCCCGGTCGGGGCCAGGCGGTGTTCGTGCCCGAGAAGGCGTGGCGAAGTCTGGACCCCCGCCTGACCGCCAAGCTGCGCGCCGCCGGGGTGGTGAGCGAGAATCCCTTCTACCTGGCCCCGCCCACCGCCGAGGCCGAGCGCCTGGCCAAGCTGCACCCCAAGGTGTTCATCAAGGCCGGGGAGCGTTGGGTCATCGCCACCCCGGACCTGGCCCGGCTGCCCGGCAATGAGCTGCGTGCCCTGCGCACCCCGGACGCCTGGGGCCTGGCTCGCCTGGCCCTGCTGTTTTTGCTGGCCGCCGCCGGGGTCTTCACCCTGGGCTATTTCCAGACCATGCTCCTGGAGCGCACCGGTCAGGAGATGATGTTGGCCATGCGCCAACAGCTCTACCGCCACCTGCTGGGCCGCGACGAGTTTTTCTACAACCGTAACCCGGTGGGCAAGCTGGTCACCCGCCTGACCAACGACATCCAGAACCTCAACGAGATGTTTACCAGCGCCCTTGTCTCGCTGTTCCAGGACTTCTTCGTCATCGCGGGCATCGTGGTGGTGCTCTTGTGGCTGGACTTCTACCTGGCCCTGGTGTGCCTGGTCCTGACTCCGGTGGTGGGCGCTTTGGCCTGGGCCTTCTCCCGCCTGGCCCGGGACGCCTTCCGCCGCTTGCAGGGCCATCTGGGGCGCATAAACAGCTGGCTCAGCGAGACCCTGGACGGCCTGGCGGTAATCAAGCTGTTTAGGGCCGAGAAGGCCGGGCAGAAGCAGTTCCGCGAGCTGAACGACGGCTACTTTGCGGCGGGCATGCGCCAGGTCAAGGTCTTCACCGTGTTCCTGCCCATCACCGAGCTACTTAGCTCCCTGGCCATGGCGCTGATCATCTACTACGGCGGCGGCCGGGTGATACAGGACCAACTCAGCCTGGGCACCCTGGTGGCCTTTATCGCCTACATGCAGATGTTCTTCCGCCCGGTGCGCGACCTGGCCGAGAAGTACAACATCATGCAGGCGGCCATGGCCTCGGGCGAGCGCATCTTCCACCTGCTGGACAACCAGGAGGCCCTGCCCGCGCCCCGCACCCCCGCGCCGGAAAAGCCGGGGCCGGGCCAGGTGGAGTTTCGCGGGGTCACCTTCGGCTACGAGCCGGACCGCCCCGTGGTGCACGAGCTAAACTTGGTGATCCCGCCCGGCCAGAGCTGGGCCGTGGTGGGCCCCACCGGCGCGGGCAAGACCAGCCTGGTCAATCTGCTCATGCGTTTTTACGACCCAGACCAGGGCAGCGTGGTCATCGACGGGGTGGACCTGAGGGACATGGACCGGAGGGATCTGGCCAAGCGGGTGGCCCTGGTGTCCCAGGAGGTGTTTTTGCTCTCGGGCACGGTGAAGGACAACATCACCCTGCACCGCCCCGAGGTGGACCAGGAGCACTTGCAACGGGCCCTGGAAGTCAGCGGTGCCTCCGAGTTCGTGGGCCATCTGGAGCACGGTCTGAACACCCAGCTCGGCGAGGGGGCCCGCCGCCTCAGCGCGGGACAGCGCCAGCTTTTGGCCCTGGCCCGGGCCGTGGCTGGGGAGCCTCGGGTGCTGGTTTTGGACGAGGCCACCAGCAGTGTGGACCCGGTGAGCGAGCGTTTGATTCAAAAGGCCCTGCCGCGGGTCATGGCCGGGCGCACCAGCCTGGTGGTGGCCCACCGCTTGTCCACCATACAGCGGGCGGACAATATATTGGTGATGCACCAGGGCCGGGTGGTGGAGCAGGGAAAGCATTTGGAGCTGATGGACCTAGATGGGCTCTACGCCCGCCTGGTGCGCCTGCAAAGGCTCAAGAAAAAGGAAGGTCACCATGCAGATGGGGATTAAGGGGCGCGTGGCCCTGGTGGGCGGAGCCAGCCGGGGCCTGGGATTGGCCGTGGCGCGGGGCCTGGCCGCCGAGGGCTGCGATTTGGCCCTGTGCGCCCGGGGCGAGGAAAAGCTCTCCAAGGTGGCACAGCAGATCGCCGACGATTACGGGGTGAAGGTCTTTGCCCAGCCGGTGGACCTAGCCGAGCGCGGCGCGGCGGCGGATTTCGCCCAGGCCGCGGCAAGGGAACTGGGCGGGGTGGACATCTTGGTGAACAACGCGGGCGGTCCGCCCACCGGCGTGTTCCTGGACCTGGATGAGGAAGCCTGGCGCAAGGCGGTGGAGCTTACCCTGCTCTCGGCCCAGGCCATGACTCGGGTGCTCTTGCCCGCCATGATGGACAAGGGCTGGGGCCGGGTGGTCAACATGACCAGCGTGTCGGTGAAGCAGCCCCTGGCCGGGCTTATCCTCAGCAACAGCATCCGCGCGGCGGTGGTGGGCTGGGCCAAGACCCTGGCCGACGAGGTGGGCACTTCGGGGGTGACGGTTAACAACGTGCTGCCCGGCTGGATGCTCACCGAGCGGGTGGATCAGCTCTTGAAGCACCGGGCCGAGACCGGAGGCATCAGCCGCGACGAGGCCCTGGCCAACGCGGTGGAAGCCATCCCCATGAAGCGCCTGGGCCAACCCGAGGAGTTCGCCGACCTGGTGGTGTTTTTGGCCAGCGAGCGCGCCGGCTATATCACCGGCGTTAGTTACCTCATTGATGGCGGCCTTAATCGAGGCTTGACCTAGCCTCAGAGTTTAACTGCCCGAGGTGCGGCTAGCACGGCGTCCCGCGAGAGGAACAGGCGGCCCCAGGTATTGAGGGCGATGAGGCTCCACAGAGCGTCGGCCTGGGCGGCGTCGCGCGGGCCCTGCAGCAGAGGGCTTATGGCGGCCTGGTCCAGGTAGGGGGCCAGGGAGGAGCGGCTCCCGGCCAGGGCCTCGCGGCGCTCCCTGCCGCCGGGGCTGTCCAGCCAGGCGCTCAGGGGTATGCCGAAACCGGCCTTGCGCCGATCCACCGTGCTGGGCGGCACGTAGCGGGCCAGGGCCTCCTTTAAAATCACCTTGCCGCGCTTCACCGTGGCCCGTTGGTCCGGGGGCAGCGACAGGGCGAAGCGCCCCACCTGCACATCGGCGAAAGGCACCCTGGTCTCTATGGAAGCGGCCATGGACATCTTGTCCTGGCGCTCCATGATGGGCGGCAGGTATACCGCCAAATCGTAGAGCTGGAAGCGGGTGAGGGGATCGGTTCCGGCATGGGGGGATAACTCGGCCCGGCGCGAGGCCAGGGATGCCTGATCCGCGCCCGCTCCCAACAAAGCCTCCAGGGCCGGGCCGTCCAGATGCTGGCGGCGGGTCAGGGTGAGGGCCTCCAAATCCTGCCCCCGGTATTCCTCCAGCAGCAAGGCCACCGAGCGCAAACGGGAGCTGAGGCCGCACAGGGCCTGGGCCGGTCCCAGCAGGGCCCGAGGCACTCCGGCCAGGCGGGCGAAGGCCAAAAGGCGGCGGTGGGCGTCGTAGCCCGCGAAAATCTCGTCGGCGGTTTCCCCGGACAGCAAGACCTTCACTTGGCCCTTGGCCAGGCGAGAGAGCAAAAAGATGCCCACGGAGTTGGGGTGGGTCAGGGGCTCGTCCTGGTGCCAGGTGAGCTGGTCCAGCAGCTCCGAGAACAGCACCCCGGAGGTAAGCTCGTCCTGGTGCACGGTCATGCCCAGGGCGGCGGCGATGGCCTGGGCAAAGGGCGATTCGTCGCAGGCCGGGTCGTCCACCCGGCAGAAAAACCCAGCCAGGTCAGCGCCCAGGTCTTGCCGGGCCACGGCCGACACCAGGCTGCTGTCCACCCCGCCGGAGAATTGGGTGCCCACTGGCACGTCGGCGATGAGGTGGGCCTGCACCGTTTGGCGGAACAGCTCCACGAAGCGATTCGTGTTGGCGGCCAGGCCGGAGCGCGCCAGCTCGGGGTCCAGGTCCTGGGTGAGGTCCCAATACTTCACCGGCCTGAGCGCTTCGCCGGGGCGATGCCAGGCGTAAGAGGCCGGAGGCAGCTTGCTCACGTTCTTTAGAAGCGTGCGGTTGCCGCTGAGGGAGCGGAAGCGCAGATACTCGGGTAGGGCCTCGTTGTCCAGCTCCGGGGTGAAGCTGGGCAGGGCGTAAAAAGCCTTGATCTCCGAGGCAGCAGCCAGCTCACCGTGGGGCCCTTGCCATAAATACAGGGGTTTGATGCCGAATGGGTCCCGAGCCAGCAGGGCGCGGCCCCTGGCCGGGTCCCACAGCACCAGGGAGAACATGCCTCTGAGCTTGGGCAGGGCGGTCTCGGGCCCCCATTGCTCCAAGGCCAAAAGCAGCACTTCGGTGTCGCTGCTGGTGGTGAAGCGCAGGCCCTGAGCCTCCAGCTCGTCCCGCAGCTCGCGGTAGTTGTAGATCTCTCCGTTGTAAATGAGCACCTTACCGCCGGGCGAGAGCATGGGCTGGTTGGCCGCGCTGGACAGGTCGATGATGGACAAACGGCGGTGACCCAGGAACACTGCCCCGTCGGGGCTCTGCCACTGGCCGTCAGCGTCCGGGCCGCGATGGGCCATGAGCGCGGTGGCTCGGCCGCAGGCCGAGGCGTCGGCCTGGCCGCCGGGGGGGCTGAAATATCCGAAGATGCCGCACATGTCCGGGCCGCTCCATGTTAGGGACGTTTTACATTCTGCCGGAAAACGTCCCGCCGCACCAGCCCGGCTTGCCAGAGAGGCGGCCGGGGGTTTACCTTTAGGGCTACGGCAGACGAGGAACAGTCCCAGCCCAAGGAAGCGATATGCCCCCAGCGAAATCAGGCATCAAGGTGCTGCAAGTGGTTTGGTCCCTGGAGGTGGGGGGCATGGAGCGGGTGGTGGTGCACCTGCTCAAAGGCCTGCCCGCTCAGGGCTGCGCCGCCGAGGTGGTCACCCTGGGCGGGGCGGGCGGCATGGCCCAGGACCTGGGGCCGGGGATCAAGCACTGGGAGATGCGCAAGGCACCCGGCCTGGACCTGAAGCTGGCCCGCGGCCTGGCCCGCCTGGTGCGCACCACCGGGGCCGAGGTGCTGCACGCCCACAACACTGTGTCCCAGCTCTACGCGGTCATGGCCTCGCTGATCACCCGGCGCCCCGTGGTGGTGACCCTGCACGGGGCCAACTACGGGGGCAGCGCCCGCCACCGCCGTTTGCGGCGCATCCTGGCCGCCCGCTGCGCGGCCACCGCCTGCGTGAGCCGGGACGCCCTGGCCGCCGCCCGGGACCTGGACCACATCCCCGCCTCGCGCCTGCACCTGGTGTACAACGGCATCGACGTGCAGGAGATGACCGCCGCCCGCGCGGAGCGCCAGGCTGCCCGCCGGGAACTGGGCCTGGGGCCGGACGACCAGGCGGTCATCAGCGTGGGGCGGCTCTCCCAAGAGAAGGACTACGCCACCCTGCTGCGGGCCTTGGCCGCGCTGCCGGGGCCGCGCCTGTTCCTGGTGGGCCATGGCCCGGCCAGGGATGAGTTGGAAAATGTAGCTCGCGAGTTGGGCTTGGGTGAACGGGTGGCCTTTCTGGGCGAGCGGAGCGACGTGCCTCGCCTCTTGGCCGCCTGCGACCTGTTCGCCCTCAGCTCCCTCACCGAGGGCATATCCATGGCCCTGTTGGAGGCCATGGCCGAGGGCCTACCCGTGGCGGCCACGGCGGTGGGGGGCACCCCGGAGTTGGTCGTCCCCGAGGAGACCGGCCTGCTGGTCCCCCCCAGCGACCCTGCCGCTTTGGCCCAGGCCATGGGCGCGCTGCTTGCCGACCCAAAGCAAAGCCGGGCATACGGCCAGGCGGGAGCCCGCCGGGTGGCCCAGCGCTTCTCCCTGGAGGCCATGGCCGAGACCTACGCCAAACTCTATCGTTTAAGCCTTGGTTAGGCGTCCGCCCAGGAGCACCTTGAGGTTGCGCCAGATGCGGTCGCCGTGGCGCAGGTTGATCTTGCCATTTTTCAGCAGGTAGAAGTTCTTGAGCAGCATGCCCTTGCGCAGCTTGGCCTTGACCTGATCCTCGCACACGCCGGGCAGCAGCATGTTCTGCGACCACACGTCCTCGATGGTCTTGTCGGGCACCAGGCTGTGGCGCTGGGCGATTTGCCACAAGCGCGAGCCGGGCATGGGGGTGGCCACCTGCCAGGACATGTAGTCGATTAGTTTGCCAGAGAGCAGCTTGCGGCAGAAGCGGAAGGTGTTGTCCACCTCGGCCGGGCCTTCCCAGCGCAGGCGTCCGTCCTCTTCCCAGGCGTGGAAGAGCATCACGAAGCCGAAGATGCTCAGCCCCTCGGCCTTGAAGGCCCGGCAGGCGTCCTCGATCTGGGCCAGGGTCACATGCTTGCCCACGCCGTCCAAGGTGGCCTGGTTGCCGCTCTCGATGCCCAGGTGCACCATCCACAGGTTGATGCGTTTGAAGGCCTGGGCCAGCTCCGGGGTCACAATGTCGGCGCGCACGTTGCACTGGAAATACAGGTCGCTATGGCCCAGCTTTTCCAGGGCCGCGCACACCTCCAGGGCCCACTTGGCGCTGACGTTGAACTCGTCGGAGGTCATGTAGATTTCGCGGATGCCCCGCTGGTAGAGAAGCTCCACCTCCAGGGCGACGTTCTGGGGGCTCCGGAGGCGCACCCAGGGCTTGTTGTACTTCCACACCGCGTTGGCGCAGAAGTTACAGTCAAAGGGGCAGCCCCGGCTAACCAGCAGATGGGTCTGGGGGGAGGCCTGGTGGATGTGCATGCCCGGATACTTGGCGAAATCCACCAGATCCCAGGCGGGCAGGGGGATGTCGTCCAGGCTCTTGATGAAGGCCCGCTTGGGGCTCAGCTCCGGCGTCCCGTCCGGCCCGCGCCAGGCCAGGCCGGGCACTTCGCTCATGTCGCGCTCGCCACGCTCCACCGCCCGCACGAACTCCAGGAAGGTCTGCTCGCCCTCGCCCAGGCAGCAGTAGTCCACCTTGGACTTGGCCAGCACCTCGGCGTAGTCCGCGGTGGGCTGGGGCCCGCCGCAGATGGTTATCAGCTCGGGGTAGCGCTCCTTGACCGCGTTGATGGTGCGCTGGGCCAGGCGGGCGGTCCACAGGGCGAAGGATATGCCGTAGATGTCGGGTTTGAACTGGGCGATGGCCGTGAGGTGGTCGTTCAGGGAGGCCTGCCCCTCCAGGTAGCGCACCTGTAGCTCGCCGGAGTAGTGCTCCCGTAGATAGCTTATCAGGTAGAGGATGCCGATGTTGGGGTAGCTGAGGTCGTAATACTGCTCTTTGCGGGGCGGGTCGGCCAGCAGGATGCGCATGGTTTTAGCTCCGCACCCGCACACGGGCCAAGGTGATCAAGCCCACCAGGATAAGGGACACGGTCAGGGTCATGGCCAGGATGATGTTGTTGGCCGCCAGGGCCAAGAGGCGTTGGGGCAAGGCGATCCTCCCTGTGCCGGCTTGGGGAACCGGGGAGCCTATATGCCTAATAATCGTGGCTAACTCAAGAGTAGGAGGCGGGGGGCCGCTTGTCAAGCCGGGCGGGTGGCGGCCAGGAGGCTACTGCAGGATGTGGTCGTACAGGGAGCCGAACTGGTTGTGGCTGAACAGCACTCCCAGTTCGCGCAGGAGTTGGTTGGTGGAAACCTCGATGCGGTAAAGGTCGTTCTCGTTGACCAGGCGGTGGTCCAGAAAGGCCAACAGTTCGCGCAGGCGCTCGAGCTGGTCAACGATGCGGGGGTTGATGTCCTCGGCCGACAAGCGGCGGCTGATGTGGTCTATGACTTCCTGGCAGGAATCGACCCTTAGCTGCAACGATCTTTGTTGAGTTTCCATGGCCTAATCCCTCCGCTCCCATCGGCCTTGCCCGTCCCGGCGCATGTCTATGACCTCGATGTTGCCCCGATCCCCCACCAGGGAGTTGGCCGCCATGCTTATGATGCTGAGCACCAAGGCTCCGCCCACCGCCGTCCAGAAGCCGTGCACCTGGAACCCGGCCAACAGGGCGCCGGTTAGCCAGAGCATCAGGGCGTTGATCACCACGATGAACAGGCCCATGGTGACCAAGGTGATGGGCAGGGTGAGCAGAATAAGGACCGGGCGGACCAGGGCGTTGAACACGCCCAAAAACAGGGCGGCTACGAATGCCCAGCCTATTCCGTTCACCTGGATGCCGTCAAACAACCAGGATACGAACAATAGGCCCAGGGCATTGACCACCCATCTGAATAAAAACCCTTTGCGCATGTGGAAAAACTATCACAGGCCCGCCTACCCCGCAACAGGGGCTATGGCCCAAAAAAAAGCGGGAGCCCCTAAGGGCCCCCGCCGGGTTTTTTGGGTCGCGGGAGGCTAGCCGCCCATCTTCTCGATGACCCGGGCCATGGCCAGGGTGCGCAGCTTTTCGGCCTGGGTGAACAGGCGCGCCTTCTCGGCCAGGACGTCCTTGACGAAGTCCTGGTCCTTGATGCTGGGCACGTTGATGTCCACGCTGAGCATGCACGAGCGCATGGCGGCCTCGGCCACCATGGCCCCCACGCCCACGTCGCTGATGGCCATGAGGTTGCCGTACTTGGACAGGCCGTCGGCCTCGGCCACGATGTCCAGGCAGGTCTTGCAGATATCCAGGGGCACCAGGGTGGCCTGCTTGGCCGCGTTTTCCATGGCCTGCTTGCGGGCCGCCTTGTCCTCGTCGGTGTCCTTGGGCATCTTGAACACGCCCATGTAGGCGTCGAAGGCTTCCATGTCCTTGACGGTCAGATCCTTGAGCTTGGCGATCATGCCCATCACCCGGTCCACGCAGCCCTGGGCCTGGTCCTTGTACTCCTCGTACTTCTTGTTGGACAGGGTGAGGTTGCCCACCATGGCCACCATGGAGGCGGCCAGGGTGGCCACCACCGCCGACACGTTGCCGCCGCCGGGGGTGTGGCTCTTGGAGGCCGCGATCTCGATAAAGTCGTTCAGGGTCATCTCATAGACTTGCTGGGCCATTTTCGCTCCTCCTTATTTGTCCGCGCCCTGGAGCTTGAGGGCCTTGAGCACGTTGCCCATGATGATGGTGGTGGTCAGGCTGCCCACACCGCCGGGGACCGGGCTCAGGGCCGCGGCCACGTCGGCCACGTCGGGCTCGCAGTCGCCCACGTACTTGCTCTCGCCGGTAGCCTCGTCCTTGATCTCGTTGACGCCCGCGTCGATTACCACCGCGCCTGGGCTGATCATGTTCTTCTTTACCAAACCGGCGAAACCGGCGGCCGCGACCACGATCTCGCCGCGCTGGCACTCGGCGGCCAGGTCCTTGGTCTTGGTGTGGCATACGGTGATGGTGGCGTCGCGCTTGATCAATAGGCTGGCCAGGGGGCGGCCCACGGTGTCGCCACGGCCGACCAGGGTGACCCGCTTGCCCTTGAAGTCGATGCCCGCCCGCTCGGCCAGGGCGATGCAGCTCAGCGGAGTAGCCGGCACCAGGGCCAGGTGCTCCTGGCCGCCCAGGAGATAGCCACGGTTAACCGGGTGCACGCCGTCCACGTCCTTCTTGGGGTCGATGGACTCCATGACCTTTTCCTTGGAGAGGCCCTTGGGCAGGGGCAGTTCCACCAGGATGCCATGCACCGAAGAGTCCATGTTCCAGCCCTGGATCTGCTCCAGGACGGTCTCTTCGCTGGTGTCCGGGGCCATGGTGTGCAGGTCCACCTCGATGCCCAGTTTTTCGCCGACGCCAACCTTGGACTTGGCGTACCAGACGCTGCCCGGGTCGTCGCCAACCAACAGAACGGCCAGCTTGGGCTGCACGCCCTTGGCCTTGAGTCCGTTCACTTCCTCGATAATTTCTTCGCGAATCGCTTTGGCGATGGGCAAGCCCTTGATCAACTCAGCCGCCATGGCCTACTCCTTTCATGAGACAATGCCGTGTGTTAGGCAATTAAGTTTGCTTGGCTTTTCAGGTATGTCCGCGCCGGGGGCGCTGGCGCCACCAAACACAACACAGTGGGCAAATAGTGTCAATCTTTTTCTGCGCCCCAGCTCGCGGCAACCGCGCTTGACAGGCCACCATCTGTCGGTTACCAATGAAGCTACATTTCGTGGCGCAAGCCTGGGTTTAGGCTGCTGGTAGCCCTTTGGGGACCCAGACTGCCGCTTTGGCCTGGCCGGCGCCCATCTTTCATCCACGGCTTCTACCTAATGTGAGGAGGAGAGGACTATGGAGCGCAAGCAGATCACCGTACCGGATCTGGTGCAAAAGAAGAAAAACGGCGAAAAAATCGTAATGCTGACTGCATACGACTATCCCACCGCCCTGGCCATGGAACGGGTGGGGGTCGATTCGGTTTTGGTGGGCGACAGCCTGGGCAACGTGGTCTTGGGTTACGACTCCACGGTGCCGGTGACCATGGACGAGATGATCCACCACATCAAGGCGGTGCGCCGGGGCCTCAAAAGCCCCCTGCTCATCGGCGACATGCCCTTCATGTCCTACCAGGTGAGCGTGAGCCAGGCGGTGGCCAACGCCGGACGCATGATGAAGGAAGGCGGCGTGGGCTGCGTGAAGCTGGAAGGCGGGGTGGAGATGGCCCCTCAGGTGAAGGCCATCACCGAGGCGGGCATACCCGTGTGCGCTCACATCGGCCTGACCCCCCAGAGCGTGGCCTCCCTGGGCGGCTACAAGGTGCCGGGCAAGGACCTGGCCGGCGCCCAGAAGATGATCGACGACACCGGCGCCCTGTACGAGGCCGGAGCCAAGCTCATCGTCTTCGAGTGCATCCCCTCGGTCTTGGCCGCGGCCATCACCGCCAACTCGCCCATAGTGACCATCGGCATCGGAGCCGGGCCCGACTGTGACGGCCAGGTGCTGGTGGTGCACGACATCATCGGCCTGGCCGACCGCAACCCTCCCAAGATGGCCCGCCAATACGTGAACCTGTTCCCCCAGTTGGAACAGGCGGTGGCCTCCTATACCCAGGAGGTCCGCTCCTCTGATTTCCCCGCCCCGGAGCACGGCTTCGCCATCGACCAGGCAGTGGTGGATCAACTCAAGTTTTAGGGGACGGTAATGAAGATAGCCATTGTGGGCCCCGGAGCCATGGGCCTCATGCTGGCCGCCCGCCTGAAGCAGGCCGGGGCCGAGGTCAGCCTGTTGGACCATCGCGCCAAAAGGGCCCAGCTCATAAACGAGCAGGGGGTGTTCCTGGAGCACTCCCAGGGCGAAGACCATCTGAGCATTCCCGCCGGGGCCGATCCGGCCATGCTGGCCAAGGTGGACCTGGCGGTCATCTGCACCAAGGCCTATCACACCCAGGAGGTGGCCCGCGCCCTACGCGATCACCTGAGAGACAGCGCCAGGGCCCTGACCCTGCAAAACGGGGCCGAGAACGTGGAGACCCTGGTGGACGCCCTGGGCCCGGAAAGGGTCCTGGGCGGCATCACCAGCGAGGGGGCCACCCTGTTGGCTCCGGGCAAGGTGCGTCACGCCGGGCGGGGGGTCACCCATGTGGGCCCGGCCCGCGGCCTCTTGGACGACTTCACCTGCCAGGTGCGCGACCTGTTCCTCAAGGCCGGTTTTGAGACCGAGGCCAGCGAAGGGGTGCAGAACCTCATCTGGACCAAGGTGGTGATCAACGCGGGCATCAACCCCCTCACCGCCATCCTGGACGTGCTCAACGGCCGTTTGCTGGAGCTGGGGCCCGCCCGGGAGCTCATGGCCGCGGCGGTGGCCGAGGCGGTGGCTGTGGGCAAGGCTCTGGGCATCCGCTTTTTGCACCAGGACATGCTGGCCGCGGTGCAGCAGGTGGCCCGGCGCACCGGCGCCAACATCAGCTCCATGCTCCAGGACGTGCGCTCCAAGCGGCGCACCGAGGTGGCTTACATCAACGGCGCGGTGGTGCGCCAGGGCGAGCAGGTGGGCCTGCCCACCCCCATCAACCAGACCCTGACCCAACTGGTGCAGGCCAAGGAGGCCGAGTACCTGGGCGAGGCCAAGAAGGCCTAGCTCGAACCTTCCGCAAAACAAGGCGGCATGATGGTTCCCGGAATCGTCATGCCGCTTTTTTATTTTGGGAATTAAACCCTAGGCTCTTACGGCGCAGCCAGGCGGTGGAAGACAAGGCATTCGGCCAGCGAAGGCCGGAGGTGTAGCTTGTGCCTACAGCGAGGCCTGAGCGCCGCCGATAACGCAGTATTCCGCCGTCTGGCTGTGCCGGAACTAGCGGAAGTGGCAGGCGCAGCGGTGGTGTGCTTCGATTTCTTTTAGGGGTGGCTCCTCGCGGGAGCAGATGTCCTGGGCTTCGGGGCAGCGGGGATGGAAGCGGCAGCCCGAGGGCGGGTTCACCGGGCTGGCCACGTCGCCCTTGACCGGCGGCGGGGCCATGACCTTGTGGGGATCGGCCACCGGCGCGGCCAGCAAAAGGGCCTCGGTGTAGGGATGCCGGGGCGGGTTGTCGAACACCGCCGCCGGGCCCACCTCCACCACCTTGCCCAGGTACATCACCGCCACCCGGCTGGACACGTGGCGCACCACGGACAAATCGTGGGCCACGAAGATGTAGGTCAGGCCAAAGCTCTGCTTCAAATCCATGAGCAGGTTGAGCACCTGAGCCTGGATGGACACGTCCAGGGCACTCACCGGTTCGTCGGCCACCACCAGCTTGGGACGTAGGGCCAGGGCCCGGGCGATGCCGATGCGCTGGCGCTGGCCCCCGCTGAACTGGTGGGGATAGCGCCGGGCGTGCTCGGGCCTGAGCCCCACCTCGCTGAGTAGCTCACCCACCCGCTCCTTGGCCTCCTGGCGGGTGGCCAGGCCGTGGATCAAGAGAGGCTCGGCCAGGATGGAGCCCACGTTGAGCCGCGGGTTCAGGGAGGTGGCCGGGTCCTGGAAGATCACCTGCATCTGGCGTCGCAGGGCCTTCCAACCGGCCCGGTCCAAGGTGGTCACGTCCCGGCCCTCGAACAGCACCCGGCCGGTGGTGGGTTTCAAGAGGCCCAGGGCCAGGCGGCCCAGGGTGGATTTGCCGCAGCCACTTTCGCCCACCAGGCCCAGCACCTCGTGGGGCTCCACCGCCAGGTCCACTCCGTCCACCGCGTGCACGACCTGGCGCTGCACGCCCATGAAGCCCGCGCCCACCTTGAAATACTTGCTAAGGCCTTCCAGGGCCATGAGGGGAGGCGTCTGGCTCATGCCGCCAACCTCCGGGGCCGCCTGGCCTGGTCGTGGTGCAGATAGCAGCGCACCGAGTGGCCCGGCGCCACTTCCACCAGGGCCGGTTCGGCCTGACGGCACAGGTCGAATGCCTCGGGGCAGCGGTCGCTGAAGGCGCAGCCCTGGGGCAGATCGCCCAGGGGAGGCACGATGCCCCCGATGGTGGGCAGCTTCTGGCCCGGCCGGGGGGAGCGGGCGGGCAGACAGGCCAAGAGCCCCCTGGTGTAAGGGTGCAGGGGGTGGTCGAACAACTCGTCCACCGTGGCATCTTCCACCAAGCGGCCGGTGTACATCACCATCACCCGGGAGCAGGTCTGGGCCACCACGGCCAGGTTGTGAGTGATCAGCAGCACCGCCGCCCCGGTCTCGGCCTGGAGATGGCGCATCAGGGTGAGGATCTGGGCCTGGATGGTAACGTCCAGGGCGGTGGTGGGCTCGTCGGCGATGAGTAGCTGAGGGTCCAGGGCCAGGGCCATGGCGATCATCACCCGCTGGCGCATGCCTCCGCTTAGCTGGTGGGGAAAGGCCTTGGCCCTGGTCTCGGCCTCGGGAATGCCCACCTTGTGCAAAATCTGAATTGCCTGCTGCCAGGCCGCCCGTTTGGAGATGTCCTCGTGCACCGTGATCTCCTCGGCGATCTGGCGGCCCACGGTGAACACCGGGTTCAGCGAGGTCATGGGCTCCTGGAAGATCATGGAGATTTCCCGGCCCCTGAGCTTGCGCATCTCGGCCTGGCTCAGGGTCAGCAGGTCGCGGTCCTGGAAGAGGATGCGGCCCATGGCCACCCGCCCCGGCGGGGACAAAAGGCCCATGACGCTTAAGGCGGTGAGGGACTTGCCGCAGCCGCTCTCACCCACCAGCCCGGCGATCTCGCCGGGGGCCACGGACAGGCTCAGGCCGTCCACGGCCACGATGGGCCCGGCCTCGGAGTCGAACACCGTGGTCAGGTCGTCTATGCGCAAAAGGGGCTGGGTCAAGAAGCCTACTCCTCGGCGCCCGTCACCAGCATCAGCCTGAGGTCCATGACGTTGGTGCGGGTGGGCCCGGTGATGATCAGGTCGTCCAGGGGCTTAAAAAAATTATACGCGTCGTGGCGCTCCAGAAAGCGCCGGGCCTTGAGTCCCTGCTCGGCGCCCCTGGCCACGCTGTCGCCGTCGGCCCAGGCTCCGGCCGCGTCGGTGGGGCCGTCGGTTCCGTCGGTGCCCAGACTCACCGCCAGCACGCCGGGCAGGCCCTCAAGGTCCAGGGCGGCGGCCAGGGCGAACTCCATGTTGCGCCCGCCCATGCCGAAGTCCTCGCCCAGGGTCACTGTGGTCTCCCCGCCGCTGAGCAGACAGCAGGGCGCAGCCAAGGGGTTGCCGCTGGCCAAGACCTCGCGGGCCATGGCCGCGTGCATGCGGGCCACATCCTTGGTCTCGCCCTCGATGGTGGTGCTTAAGAGCATGGGCGTGTAGCCCAGCTTTTCGGCCTGGCCCATGGCCCGGTCCACGGCCATGCGGTTGCTGCTCACGATGAGGTTGGTGACCCCGTCCAGGGCGCTGTCGCCGGGCTTGGGGGTGTCGGGGATGAGCCCCTCCAGGCCCTGCTCCATGCGTTGGCGCACCGGGGCGGGAACCTGCTCCCAGATGCCGTAGCGCACCAGGATGTCGCGGCAGTCGGTCCAGGTGGAGTGGTCGGCCACGGTGGGGCCGGAGGCGATCACGTCCAGGCGGTCACCCACCACGTCGCTGATGATCAGGCTCACCAACCTGCCCGGCGCGGCCAGGCGGGCCAGGTTGCCGCCCTTGAGCTGGCTAAGGTGCTTGCGGATGGCGTTGATCTCGGCGATGTCCGCCCCGCTGGCCAACAGCAGGCGGGTGGTCTGCTGCTTGTCGGCCAGGGATAGGCCCTCGGCCGGTGCCACCAGCAAGGCGCTGCCCCCGCCGGAGAGCAGGCATAAAAACAGGGTGTCCTGGGCGGCCTCTTCTCGAACTAGGTTGGCGATGCTGCGCCCGGCCTCCACCCCCCGGTCGTCGGGCACCGGGTGGCTGGCCTCCATTATCTCGATCACATCGGTGGGCGCGCCGTGGCCGTCCTTGACCACCACCCGGCCCGCGCCGATGCGCCCGTCCAAAACCTGCTCAACCGCCTGGGCCATGGGGGCCCCGGCCTTGCCCGCGCCCACCACGATGATGCGCTTGTAGATGCCCAGGTCCAGGGTCTGCCCGCCCACGATAAGCCGGTCGCCGTCCAGCTTCAGGGCGTCCTTGACCGCGCGGGAGGGGTCCACCGAGGCCAGGGCCGCTTTGATGATCAGGTCCGCGTCTGCTCTGAGGTCTTTTGAAGGCATCGTGCTGCTCCTAATGCTGTTAGGCAAAGGCTACCACAAGGGGGCCGTCTTGGGCGGGGCGTAAAACATAAAAAAGGGGAGCCGCGCATAGGCGGCTCCCCCACGGGACTGATGCTTCAGCCTTGGCTTACTTCAGGACCTTGAGGCCGCACTTTTCGCCGCGCTGGCCGCTGAACTCACGAATGTAGTTGCCGCAGTTGGCCTCGGACCAGGAGCCCTGCTTCATGTACTGGGTGATTTTCATCTGGCCGTAGAAGTAGTTCACGAAGGGGTAACCCATGGCGGCCCAACCGACCACGCCACCGGTGATCTTGCCGCTCTTGTCCACGTAGTAGACGTTCTTGTAGCCGTACTTGTACAGCAGACCCGCCACGTAGCTGGCCCGGTGCTGGGTGCGGCAGTAGACCCAAATCTCCGCGTTGGGGTCTTTGATCTTGCCGGGGATGGTGTACATGTGGCCGGCGTGGATGTGGCTGGAGCCCTCGATATGGAAGGCATCAAACTCGGGATGGGTGCGCACGTCCAGCAGTATCGCCTTGGACTTGCCGGCCAGGACCTCCAGCCACTTGGCGTGCAACTGCTCAATGGTGACGTGCTTGTCCTTGGGAATCCAGCTCAGTACCTCTTTGTGGAAGGCGTTTTCGCCGGCTTTCAAGGGGTTGTCACCGGCAAACGCCACCATGGCGGTCATGGCTACAAAAGCCACGGCCATCAATATCACCACAAACTTCTTCATCTCGCCTACCTCCGTGATAGATGATGCGGTTAAGTTATGACCTCAGGGCGCGGGAAAGCTGTTCTTTACCCCGCCTCTAAAATCCGATAGTTCGGGCCGCCCTAGAACAACCCTCTAGCACCCTTCGTCCTGGATAACTATGGCCGGTTGGGGAGAAGATTTGGGTGCGGGTGGAGGAGGAGCGGCAGTAGGGCTGGCTGCGCTGGGAGTAGTCTGGGGGGCGGCGCCCGGCACCGGCGCACCGGAAACCTTCACCTGGCCCGCTTTTTGGACCTGCATGGCCACGTCGTACATTATGGACAGATCGTAAAAGGCCCAGGCCGCCGGCGAAGTGGGGTCCGCCACCACCGCCTGCTTGAAATAGCCCTTGGCCGTGCTGTAGTCGCCGCGTTCAAAGGCCTGCTTGCCGAAACGCAGTTGCTCGGCGCACTGCTTCTTGTCCAGACAAATCTCGGGTTTGGTGGTTTTGGCCGGTACGGCCAGGGCCAAGCCCAGGGCCAAGGCGGCCACCAGACCAAAAACCATCACCAGACGCTTGCTTTTCATGGTTGGTTTCTCCCACCCTCCACGCGGCTCCTGAATCGCACAGGGAGCCGTGGCACGGGAATGTATTGCTCGACTGTTGGCTACACAGTATAACAAGTCAGTTTCACAAACTCAAGAGCAGGGCATGTGCTTGAAAGCAAACCAAATCCCCACGTTAGGCATTTCCTGCGCCGGGTTTTAGAAGCACTTAAAGCCTCGGGGCGGCCGGGCTTGACAGGCCGGGCCCCGGCAATCAGTATTAGCCTATAACTTAGGCCTTTTGGCGGCAGGATGGGACGAGGGACATGATATTTTTTCTCAAGATACTTCAGTTTATAAGCTGGCTTCTGGGCGCTTACATGTGGGTTATCGTCGCCGCGGCGGTGATCACCTGGGTGCGCCCGGACCCGGGCAATCCCATCGTGCGCTTCTTGTTCGCGGTCACCGAACCGGTGTTCTGGCGGGTGCGCCGTATTATACCCACTAATTTCGGCGGGTTCGATATAGCCCCGGTTGTCTTGATCCTGGCCATAATCTTTCTGCAAAACGTGGTCATCGCCGGCTTGATGAGCCTCATCGTCGGCTCGGCCATGAACATACAATAGCTCGGCCCGCCGCCCGGCCGCGTCCGGCGCCGTGAAAGGCAGGCACATCTTGTCCGGCTGGAAAATCCTCAGCAGCGAAAGCATGCTGGAGCACCCGGTGCTAAGCGTGACCCGGAGCCAGCGCCGCCTGGGCGGCCACACCGCCACCTTCATCACCCTGCATTCCAGCGATTGGGTGAACATCGTGCCCATCACCCCGGAAGGCGAGGTGGTGCTCATCAAGCAGTGGCGCCACGGCTCCGAGGACTGGGCGGTGGAGATTCCCGGCGGCCTGGTGGACCCGGGCGAAAAGCCCATTGACGCCGCGGTGCGGGAGTTGGAAGAGGAAACCGGCTACACCGCCAGGGAGGTCAGCTTCCTGGGCAAGGTGAACCCCAACCCGGCCCTTTTTGACAACACCTGCCACACCTATCTGGCCAAGGTGGACTCGCTTCCCGGCGAACCGCGCCTGGAGGACGGCGAGAGCATCGAGGTGTTTCGCGTGAAAATCGACGATCTGCCAGCCATGGTGGCTTCCGGGGAGATCGACCACTGCATCGTCATCGCCGCGCTGAGCTTTTTCTGGCTGCACCGGGGCCAGGTTCTTGCCTCCGGCCGCGATTTGTAATAGTAGTAAAAGACCTTTAGCCCGCATATTTCATGAGGGTTGGGTGGCATTGGATCACGAACCAGTATTCATAGGGCCGTAATGCAAAAAGCATCCGCATTATCAAGGTACAGTTTGTACCCAGCACCGGCGCAGTCAGCCAGCGGCAGACAAGGCGACCGGCAAGCGAGGGCCGCAGGCGTAGCAGAAGCTACGTCAAGGCCTGAGCGCAGCCGGCAACGCCGTATGCCGTTGACTGGCGAAGCCGGACGCATGGCCCTCATGAAATACGCGGGTTAGGCGAGGAGAGCCCATGGCGGATCAAAAGCAGTTGGCGCGGTTGCCCAAGGTGGACCACCTGTTGGAGCACCCGGCTCTGCTGGACTTGCGCCATGAGATCGCCCGCCCCCTGATCCTGAGCGCCGCGCGCCAGGCCCTGGACGAGCTGCGCGCCCGCCTGCTGGACGGCCAGGAGATCGCCCCCGAGGACTTGGCCGCCGGAGCCGTGGCCCAGGCCGCCGCCGGGCTGGCCCACCGCCTGGCCGCGCCCAGCCTCAAGCGGGTGGTCAACGCCACCGGGGTGGTGGTGCACACCAACCTGGGGCGCTCGCTGCTGGCCCGCCGGGCCCTGGAGCGCCTCATCGAAATCAACCGCACCTACAGCAACCTGGAGTACGACCTGGACGCCGGGGCCCGGGGCAGCCGCTACGTGCACGTGGACCGCATTCTCTGCGAGCTTACCGGGGCCGAGGCCTCGCTGGTGGTGAACAACAATGCCGCCGCGGTGCTCTTAAGCCTGCAAACCCTGGCCGCGGGCCGCGAGGTGGTGGTCAGCCGGGGCCAGCTGGTGGAGATCGGCGGCTCCTTCCGCATTCCGGACGTAATGGCCCGCTCCGGGGCCATCCTGCGCGAGGTGGGGGCCACCAACAAGACCCATCTGCGCGACTACGAGGGTGCCATCACCTCCAACACCGCCCTGCTCTTGAAAGTGCACACCAGCAACTTCGCGGTGGTGGGTTTTCATGAGGAGGTGCCGCTCAAAGAGCTGCGTGAGCTGGGCGACCGCTATCACCTGCCGGTGATGGAGGACCTGGGCTCGGGCAGCCTAGTGGACTACTCGCGCTTCGGACTGCCCAAGGAGCCCACGGTGCAGGAGGCCCTGGCCGACGGGGCCGATCTGGTCACCTTCTCCGGGGACAAACTTTTGGGCGGGCCCCAGGCCGGGATAATCCTGGGCAAGGCCGAGTACGTGGAGCGCTGCCGCAAGAACCCCACCAACCGGGCGCTTAGGGTGGACAAGCTGACCCTGGGGGCTTTGGAAGCCACCCTGGAGCTTTACCGCGAGCCGGAAAAGGCCCTGGCCGAGATTCCCACCCTGGCCATGATCACCGCGCCTTATGCGCGCCTGCGCGAGCGGGCCAACCGCCTGGCCTCCCGCCTCAAGGGCCTGGGCCTGGAGCGGCTGGAGGTCTCCACCACCGAGGGCGTCAGCCGGGTGGGCGGCGGGGCCATGCCCCTGGCCGCGCCCCGCACCCGCTTGCTGCGGGTGGCCATCAAGGGCATCAGCCCCACCCGCCTGGAGCAGGCCCTGCGGGCGGGCGATCCGCCGGTGATCTGCCGCCTGGAGGACGGGCATTTGCTCATGGACTTGCGCACCCTGGTGGCCGACGACGCGGCGGTCATCGTCAAGGCCCTGGCCGCCTTGGCCGCCTGAGGCCCAGCCCTTGACGCCCACCAACCGCCACCAGCTCAGCTACCACGACCTGACCCGTTGCCAGGAAATACTTAAGCCTCCCTTTCGCAAGGCCCTGGGCTGCGCCCGCATAGACCTGCTCTCCCCGCCCGGCCCCGGCGAACCCAACCAGGAGCTATTGCAGAGCGCCCTCAAAAACGGCCGGGCGGTGCTGGACCGCGGCGGCAGCCGCCTGCTCATACCCCTGCTGGACGGCCTCAGGCCCCTGGGGCTGTTGTCGGCCCACGGAGTGAGCGAGGAGCAGCTACCCGACCAGGTGCGGCCCTTCCTGTCCGCCCTGGTGGAGACCACCCTCACCCTGGTGCGCTCCCGGCTGACCGCCCAGACCGACGCCCTGACCGGCCTGGGCAATGAATCCGCCCTGGACGAGGCCCTGACTTCGGCTGCCGCCCGCCTCACCGAGGCCCCGCCCACCGGCCGCCTGGCCCTGGACGCGGAAAACCACGGCGAGGGCCTGACCCTGCTGGCTCTGCGGCCACGAGGCTTGGCCGGTTGGCAGGAGCGCCACGGCCGCAACCTTAGCGACCAGGTGCTCAAGGAGTTGGCCCGGATCATCGGCGAGGCGGCTCCCCAGGCCTCGGTTTTGGCCAGGGTGGGACAGACCTTTTTCATCCTGCTGCCCGGCTCGGCCGACCAGGCCCGGCGGGCGGCGGAAACCCTGCAAAGCCTGGCCTCCCGGCTGCACCTCAAGGGGGCGGAGCGCGATCCCTGGCCGGTGAGCCTCAGCCTGGGCGCGGCCCATCTGGGCCACCGGGGCGCGGGACCGGCCGGCGACACCGCCGCCTTGCTCAAGCTGCGCGCCGGGCGGGCCCTGTTCGCCGCCGAGCGGGTGGGCCTGGAAGAGCTGCTTTTCTTCCAGGAGATCGCGGACAAGGCCGGACGGGTGCAGGAGGTAATGCCTCTGGACCGGGTGCTGATCAATCTGGGCCGGGTGCACGGCCTCACCGAGGGCGACCGCCTGGCGGTGCGCGAACCGGGGCGGCCCCAGGAGGAGACCAAGGCCGAGGTGGCGGTGAGCAAGCTGGGGGCCGAGGAGTCCCTGGCCGAGGTGGTGCGCTTGGCCCGCCCGGCCAGCCCCCTGCGCCCCGGCGACGTGTTGCACCGCCTGCCTCCCCAGGAGGCCTCCGCAGAGGAGCCGGGACGCCGCCAGAGCCTCTGCCTACCCGGCGGCGAGGTGGCGGTTACCCTGGAGCAAGCCACCGGAGCCCTGGAGCGCCGCTCGCTCATGGCCGCCTACGCGGCTCTGTGCGCCGCCGGGGAGCCCCTGGCCGCCGTGGTGCTTGGGGTGGAGGATTTGGAGAGCGTGGCCGAGGTCACCGGCCGCCTGGGGGCCGAGTCCCTGCTGGCCGGGCTCACCGACGCGGCCCGGGACGCCTTCGGGCCTGAGGCCCTGCTGGGCCGCTACTCCCCCGAGGCCCTGGCCGTGCTGCTGCCTGGGGCCTCCTGGGAAGGCGCCCTGGAAGCGGCCCAGGCTACCCTGGAAAAGATGCGCGAGCAGGGCGGGCGTCCGGTGCGGGCCGGGGTGGCCGCCCATCCCAGGGATGGTTTCGAGACACTGGAGACTCTGGCCGACGCGGCCAAGGCTTTGGTGCACGCGGGTTTCCTGGAGCCCTACAGCGTGGTGGCCTGCGATGCGGTGAGCCTGAACATCAGCGGCGACGCCTCCTACAGCCAGGGGCGGCTGGCCGAGGCGGTGGCCGAGTACGAAAAGGCCTTGTTGCTCCAGGCCGACGAGAGCAACGTGCTCAACTCCCTGGGGGTGTGCCTCGGCCGCCTGGGCCAGATGGAGCAGGCGGCGGAGTGCTTCCGCCGGGCGCGGGAAGTGGCTCCCCAGGACTACATGGCCCACTACAACCTGGGCCTGGCCCTGCTCAGGACGGGGGAGCGCCAAGAGGCCCAGGCCTGTTTGGAGCAAAGCCTGGAGCTGGAGCCCGAGCACGCCGATACCCTGTTCCAGCTTGGCTGCCTGTCCCAGAACCGGGGGCAGACCAACCGGGCCTTGGACTATTTGCAAAGGGCCGCCGCCCAGCCGGAGTGCAAAAAGGCGGTGCACTGCCGCCTGGGCCAGGTTCTGGCCGCCGCCGGGCAGGGTGGCGAGGCCGAGGCCGCCTTCAAGGAGGCCATCAAGCACACCCCCCGCGACGCCGCCGCCCTGAGCGGCTTGGCCGGGCTCTATCTGGAGCGGGGGGCCAACACCGACATCGCTCTGTCCCTGGCCCGGCGCGCCTTACAGCAGGAGCCGGGCGCGGCCCAGCACATGCTCATCGCCGCACGGGCGCTCATGAAGCTGGGCCGGACCCAGCAGGCCCTGGATATGCTGGGCGACGCCTTGGGCCGCCATCCCCAGGACCAGCGCCTGCGGGAGCTGGCCGCCCAGGCCGAGGAACAGTTGGCGGACTAAACCGCGCCGTTTCCATCACCCGATTCCGTTGAAAATTTTGAAAGGCCGCTGGGGCCGGGCTCACTCGTCCAGGATGGCCTGGAAGCGCGTGGCCACTTCCCGCACCGCGTAGGCGGCGCGCACCGTTTGGTCGAGCGGCACCGGCTCGGAGGGTGCCGCCGCCACCCGCACCAGCATCTCGGCGATGGCCTGGGGGTTCTGGTAAGAAGCGCTCCAGCCGCCCAGCTCGGTTAGCAGGCGCTGGGTGTGGCCTTGGGTGACCACGCCGCACAGAGGACGGTTCGCGCCCAGGTAGTCCACCAGCTTGGAGAGCAGCAGGGGGCAGGTGGGTATCTCCGGGTCGATGACCAGCAGGGCGTGGGAGGCGGCCATCAGGTCCAGGCTCTCCTGATAGGCCACCGGCGGCAAAAAGGAGACCAGGCCCGATGGCAGGGCGGCCAGCTCGGGCGCGTCTTGGAAATAGACCGAGTCCGGGCCGATGAACTGGAAGCGGACCTGTTCGAAGGCGTTGGGGGCGATCTCCAGGGCGCGAGCCAGGCCCCGCAAAAAGGGCAGGGGGGTTAGCTTCTGATAGAAGCTGCCCAAAAAGCGCACGTGCTTGATTCCCTGGGGGTCGGGCGCGAAAGCCGGGTAGCGGGCGGAGTCGAAGCTGTGAGGGATGATGCGCGCCTTGGCCCGCTGCTTTTCGGGATACTTGGCCATGACCAGGTCGGCCAGGTCCTGGCAGGGGAACATCACCTTGGCCGCCTGCTCCACCACCTGGGCCTCCCAGCGGCGGTGCAGGGCTCGGCTCAGGGGATCGGGGAGGTGGTTCAGGCCCAGGTTGTCGTACCAGGGGTCGCTGAAATAGGCCAGCAGGGGCAGGCCGGTGTTGCGGCTCACCTGGGCGGCGGTCATCAGGCTGCTCCAGGGCTGGCCGATCCCCAGGACGGCCCGTGGCGGCCGGGGCCGCGCGACCAGCCAGGCGGTGATGGCCCTGGAGGCGGGCTGTATCCAGGCCCGGTAGCGGTCCGGGCGCTGCTGCACCAAGGGCACGCCCCGCTTGGCCAGGCGGGCGGCCAGGGGCGCGTGGCCCGGCGCGGGCAGGGGGAAAAACTCGCGCGGTCCGGCCTGGGGGCCGGGCGCGGTGCTGGGGTCTTGGCGGAAATAGAGCGAGGCCCCGTGGGCGATGAGCCACTCCTGGGGCAGGGCGGCCAGCAAGCGGCTCACCATCACCGCCCTGGTCTCGGCCGACGGCGGGTAGAACATGGAGACGGCCAGGTAGCTTTGCCTATGGGCCTCAAACGGCATGACGGTCCAATATCTCCGCCAGATAGGCGGTCTGGGCGCGGCGGCTGAAATGGCGCATGCTGCCTGGGCAGGGCGATGGCGGCTGCTTGGCCCAGTCCCGAAGCACCTGGGCGATGGCCTCGTGATCCCGAGGCTGCACCACGGTGCCCGCCCGGTTCTGCTCCACGATCATGGCCGCCTCGCCCGGCGGCACCAGGGCCAGGATGTGGCTGCGGGCGGCCAGGTATTCGTAGAGCTTGCTGGGGATCACCTGCTGGCTGTTGGGCATGGGCTCCAGGGTGAGCAGGAGCACCGAGGCCTGAGTCATCTCCCGCACCACCTGGGCGTGGGGCTGGTAGCCCTGGACCACCACTTCCAGACCGGGCAGCCCAGGGTCCAGCACCTCGCCGGTGGCCGCCTTGCCCATCAGCTTCACCCGGAAGCAGGAACGCTCTTGCTCACTCAGCAAGGCCATGGCCGCCCAAAGGTGGCTGAGGGTGGTCATCTCGAAGATGGTGCCGGTGTAGAGCAGGGTGATCTTTTGTCCGGGGGCCAGCGGTGGCCGAGGCGGGGCGGCGGCGAAGTCCGCTTCGTCGAACCCGTTGGGCAGCCAGTAGTACTTGTCGCCCGGGTCGCCGTGCAGACGGGCCAGATCCTTGCCGTGCAAAAAACTGGCCGTGGTCACGGCAGTGGCCCGCCGCACCAAAAGCCTCTCCAGATCCAGCACCACCCGCTTGCGGAAATGGCTGACCTGGGCCGGGTCGTAGCCGCTGGCGTACAGGCCGCTCCACACGTCGCGGAAGTCCAGCACCAGAGGAAGGCCGGTGAGCCTGGCCAGCAGGTAGCCCAGGACGAAGGTGGTGAAGGGCGGGGCGCTGGCCACAATGACGCGGGCCTTGCTGCGGGCGGCCAGGGACGCGAGCTGGGGCAGGGCGGTGGCCAACCACAGCACGTGGCGGTCGGGCACCAGCAGCTTGGCCAGCAGATGGCGCAGGTTTTTGCCCGACACCCGCGAGGCGGCCATCTCGGTGAGGCGCGGCTCTATGTTGAGCAAACGGGTCACCCGCGCCTCGGGCGGCACGCGCCCGGCCAGGGCGGGGTCAAAGGCGATGGCCGAGGGACGCCAGGCGGTGAGCACCTGGGGCTGCCAGCCGAAGGCGGGAAGGTGGCGCACGAAGCTCAGGGGCCGGTGCACCCCCGCCCCGGCGGCCGGAGGGAAGAGATAGGTTAGAAAAAGGACCTGTTTCATCAATCGAGTTTATTCCCGCCGGCCCCGGCCAGCACCTTGAGAATTTTGGCGGCCCCTCCGGCCCAACTTCGCCCGGCCACGCTTTGACGCAGGGTTTGCGGGTCCCAGGGGCGCGCCAGGGCCTCACCCAGATATTCCACAAAAAGCGCCTGGTCGCCAGCCGGAAAGAGCAGGCCCTCGCTTCCGTGCTCCACCATGCCCGCGATGTTGCCCACCAGCGAGGCCACCACCGGCCTGCCGCAGCTAAGGGCTTCCAGGATGACGTTGGGCTCGCCCTCGGACATGCTGGGCAACACCAGCACGTCGGCGGCGGCCAGGTAGTTGGGTATGTCGCCGTGGGGTTGGGGCCCGGCCCAGATCACCCGCCCGCCCAGGCTCAGGCGCTGGGCCTGGGCCTCCAGGGCGGAGCGTAGGGGGCCGTCGCCCACCACCAGCAGGCGGGCCTTAGGCAAGGCTGCCAGGGCGTCCAGGCACATCTCCAGGCCCTTGCCCGGCACCAGGCGGCCCACGAACAAGGCCAGGGGGCCGTCCAGGGCCAAGCCCAGCCTCTCGCGGGTGGCCTGTTGATCCTGGGGAGCGAAAAGCTCCTGGTCCACCCCGTTGGGCACCAGGAATATCTTGTCCGGGTCCGCGCCCTGGGCCTGGGCCTCTTGGGCCAGATTGGGGCTCACCGCGATCACCGCCGCTGCTTCGCCGAGCACCTGGCGCAGGATGGGCAAAATGGCGGGCTTGTTCTTGTGCACCAAGAGGTCGCTGCCGTGCACCTTGATGACCAGGGGCAGGCCCAGACGCTTGGCGGCCATGAGGGCGGCCTGGCCCAGGGGATAGAGCCAGGTGGCCAGTAGCACCTGGGGGTGGTGCTCCCGGGCGGCGGCGCTGAGGGCGGGCCAGCAGGAATAAAAAAGGCTGCGGCCGTGGGTGGCGAAACCCAGGCGGGGAATGAACCAAAACACCGGCCAGCGCACCGGGAAGGGCCGCTTTTGGGGCGGCAGGCTCAGGCGGCGGGCCCCCAGCATCTCCGGCCAGGGCACCGGAGCCACCAAGGACAGAGGACAAAGCTTGGCCAGTTCTGATAACTGTTGTTTGTTAAAGGGAGCCCAATCGGGATACAATAGATTAGGAAATTGATTGGTGAAAGCCAACACGCGAGGAGGTGGTAAAATGACTGCTTCTGGCGTGTTACGCATCAATTTATCCTTATGCCGGATGTGCAAAGGCTTACTGCGAGGGTTGGATATATTGTTGATATTAGCCGGTCAAAATAGGAAATTGTAAAGAATTGATTAAACAATTATCCAACAAAAAAGTCCTTTCATCAAGTGGCTGCTCCCTGCAGGCGCCGCTGGGCACTTCCCGAGACATTAGCTTTATAATAATTTCCTATAACGATGCCGGGCGGCTTCCCGCCGCCATCAATTCCGCCGCGCTCAGGGCCGCCGAAGCGGGCATGGATTGGGAAATTAGGGTGGTGAACAACGGCTCGCGGGACCACACCGCCGAGTTGTTGAAGGCCTATAGCCAAGCGTTGGGGCCGCGCATGTGCGTGCTCACCTTGCCCCGCAACCACGGCACCACCATGCCGCGCAACCTGGCTCTCAAGCAGGCTCGGGGCCGGGTGATATGCGTGATGGATTCCGACGCCGAATTGCTGCAAAACGGGCTGGGCAAGGTGGTCAACTTTCTGGAGGCCTTTCCCGAGGTGGGCATCGCCGCGCCGCGCATCCTCACCCCCCGTGGGCAGGTTTACAATTCGGTGAAGATGCTGCCCACCCTGAGCGACAAGCTGCGCAAGCTGCCGGGCATCATGCGCCGCGGCTCCAAACGCAACACCGACTGGTACCCCAATTTTCCCTTTGAGCGGCCCCGCCCGGTGCACACGGCCATAAGCTGCTGCTGGTTTTTCCGGCGCGAACTTTTCGACTTGGTGGGCCCCCTGGACGAGCGCATCTTTTACTCGCCCGAGGACGTGGACTGGTGCCTGCGCTGCTGGAAAGCGGGGCGGGCGGTGGTGTACTACCCGTACTTACAGGTGATGCACCACACCCGTCAGATAACCCACCAGCGGCCCCTGTCGATGCTGTCCATGAGCCACATGCGGGGCATCATCTACTACCTGATCAAGCACCGCTATTGCTTCAACCGGGACCGCATGGCCGCCCGCCACATCGACGCCCTGTCCCGCGACCTGGCTCCCCGCCTGGCCGCCTGGGAGGACCGGGCATGAAATGGCTGGCCAAGGCCGGTCTGCAAAAAGTTTTTTCCGGCTTGCCCAGGGGACAGCGGCTCAACTACCTCTTCCAGCGCTACGTAACCCACGGCTTGCCCCGCCAGGCCGAGCTGATGGTGGAGTACTTCGGCAACGCGGTGCAGTACCTGCACGCCGCTCGCCTGTGGGGTGAGTTGCCCCGGGGACCGCGCCGGGCCTATGAGTTCGGGGCGGGCCAGGACCTGGCCACCGCCCTTTCCCTGTACGCCTTGGGAGTGGAAAGCCAGGTGCTGGTGGATCTGCGCCCCCTGGCCCAGTGGGACCTGTTGGCCCAGGCCATGGACGACCTGAAGGTTCGCCGTATCCGGCTCCGCGCCCTGGCCGGGCGGGAGTTGCGCCCCTGGCCCGAGCAGGCCCCGGCCAGCACGGCCCAACTGGAGCGGGCCCTGGGCATCACCTACCGCGCCCCGGCCGACGCCAGGGCCACCGGCCTGGCGGCGGAGGGGTTCGACCTGGTCAGCTCCAGCCACGTGCTGGAGCACATACCGGCGGCCGACCTTCCGGCCATCCTGGCCGAGTGCCGCCGCCTGGTCAGCCCCCAAGGGGTGGTCTGCCATTTGTGGAACATGCAGGACCACTACGCCGATTTCGACCCCTCCATCAGCGTCTACAACTTCCTCACCCTGGACGAGGCCCGCTGGGGCCTGGTCAACAGCGGCCTGCACTATCAAAACCGTCTGCGGCTGCCGGATTATCTGGCCATGTTCAAGGAAGCCGGGCTCAGGCAGGTGTACCGCCAGGTGTGGTGGCCCGGCCGGGAAGACCTGGAGCTGTTGTCCCGCCTGCCCCTGGCCGCGCGCTTCGCGGGCCGCTACAGCCCCCGCGAGTTGGGGGCGCGCATGGCCCTGGCGGTGTTCAAGGCTGATTGAGCAGCCAGGGAATGTCGGCGGTGGTGCGGAACCACCAGGAGAACTTGCGCGGCGGGAACAGGGTGTAGGGGGTGATGCGTCCGGTGCGGTGCTTGGGCAACATCTCCTTGGCCGAGACTACAAGCTCGTCATAAATCTTGAGGTACTGCTTCCAGGGCAGGTTCTGCTTGCGGGCGAAGTAGATGGCCAGGACCAACAGCTTGCCGGTGTCCAGGCAGTGCTGCCAATCCATGCTGGATATCTCCGCCTTTTCCACCGAACTGGCCATGTAGTAGGGATAGGTGAAGGTCTTTTTGGAGTTCTTGGGCTGGCGGCGGTAGATGCCGTGGGTGATGAAGTAGTCGGCCATGGTCAGCACCAACTGGGGCACCCTGGGGTCGGCGCTCACCAGGTAGTAGCGCATGGCCGCGTCCTCGAACAACACCGACATCCAGGGACTGCAGGTCCAGCCCTTCACCGGCGAGGAATGCTGCACCCCGGTGTGGATGAGGCAACCGTCCTTGGGAGCGCCCGGCGGGGGGGAGGTCTGCATACCGACGGCGATGTCCATGGCGTGGCGGGCGCGGGCCAGCAGGGCCGGATCGCCGGTCATCTCATAGGCGGCGGTGGCGATCATCAGGTGGAAGGCCAGGTGACGCTCGGTCCAAAAGGTGCGCTCGGGGCTGTATTCGGGATACCAACGGTCTAGGAGCTTCACCACTCGCTTGGAGGCGTTTTGCAAGCTGTTGAGGCCGGTGAAGAACCAGGCGATGGTCAGGGCCTCCTGATTGCCGTAGATCACGTTGGGCGGCCTGCCCGGTTTCAGTAGGGCGAAGTTGCCGTCCTCCTGCACGTTGCGGGCGTAGAACTGCACGTCGCGCAGGGCGAACTTGTAGGGCTTCAAGTCGCCGGTGGTCAGGTAGCGCAGGAAGATGGTGGTGGTGCGGTCGAAAAGCCAGGGCTCGTAGGTATTCAGGTAATCGATGCCGAAGCGCTTCTTCCGTTCGGGATGCACCTGCTGGTTTTTGTTCAGCACCGGCTGGTTGATGGCCTGCTGGTAGAATCCGCCCAGGGCCTCCTCGTACCAGTGGAAGGCGGGGTAGGTCCCCGCCGGGGCCAGACGGCCCTTGATGAGCGCCTTGCCCAGCCAGGAGGCGGGCAGCAAGGCCCACACCGTGGGGTCCTTCACGGTGAGGGCGGGGTAGGAGTTGTCGGTGATCGACAGCCAGGAACGGGAGGCGGGCCAGCCCTTGGGCATGGATTTTTGGCGGGGCTTGCCCCAGCGCAGGGTGTAGGTGCGGGGCACCGACGAGGCCATGTAGTCCTGGTACTGGATGAGCACCGAGCGGATGCAGGGCGCGCCGGGCACCGGGGGCAGCCAGTTGGCCAGCACCTCGACGTGGATGGGTATCTCCTGGCCGGTGTTGTCCACCAGGGAGATCAGCTTGGGGTCGCTGACATAGCCGGGGGGGAAAGGTACGCCGAAGCTCACCGGCACCACCTGGGAAAGGGCCCGGGGATGGGGGACCAGGGTCAGGGGCACCTTGCCCTGGGGCTGGGGCGCGGGGAAAAATCCGCGATAGGCCACAGTGGTGGGGTCGGCGGGGGGGGCCTGCGCCCAGGTCGGGGCCCCGCAAATCAAAGCCGTCAGGGCCGCGAACAGCAGCCCCATGAACACTCCGCGCCCTTGCTGCTTTGCAAACATATAAATTCCTTTCAGCGATGGTCCCTGGGTCTTAGAATAGGCATCTATAACCGGCAAAAGCAACCATGCCCGGCAACGGAGCCGGGGCGGGAGTGAAGCATGGACCTGGAAGGCTATTCGGACAAAGAGCAGGAGCGCATCGCCGACCTTATGCGCCTGATGCCCAGGGGGCGCCATAGCGTCCTGGAGATCGGGGCGCGGGGCGGCTACTTCACCGAGTTGCTGCTGGAGCGCTTCGAGCAGGTCACCGCCCTGGATTTGGACAAGCCCCCCATCTCCCACCCGCGCATCACCCCGGTGGCGGGCGACGTGGCCGAGCTGCAGTGTGCGGACCAGAGCTTCGACGTGGTGGTGTGCACCGAGGTGCTGGAGCACATACCCCCGGAGCGCCTGGAGTGCGCCTGCACCGAGATACAGCGGGTGGCCCGCTTCGAGCTGGTGGTGGGGGTGCCCTACCGCCAGGACATCCGCATCGGCCGCACTCGCTGCCCCAACTGCGGGCGGCGCAACCCGCCCTGGGGGCATTTCAACTCCTTTGACCGGGCCAAGCTGACCGGGCTCATGGACTGCTGCCGAGTGCGGGAGCAGAACTTCATGGGCAGCGAGACCGAGGCCACCAACGCGCTGAGCGCCTGGCTCATGGACGCGGCGGGCAACCCCTGGGGAGCCTACGGACCCGAGGAGCGTTGCGGCTATTGCGGCACCCCCCTGACCACGCCGCCCCGGGTGGCCGCCTGGCAAAAGGCCCTGGCCAAGGCCGGCCTGGCGCTCAGCCAAATCCAGACCCGCCTGGCCTCGCCCCATCCCATCTGGCTGCACACCTTGTTCGAAAAGATCGACGCACCCGAAGCCTAGGCGTTTGGCCAGGCCCAAGGCGCAAAAAAGCGCCGCCCCGGAGGGCGGCGCTTGGCTTTTCCTGGTTGTGCGAAAGCGGCTTAGCGCTTTCCCTCGATGCGCTTGAGCAGGCTCTCGGTGGCGGCCTTTTCGCGGAAGTCCGTCCCCAGGGACAAGGCCTTCTTCAGGTCCTTCTGGGCCTCGTCCAGCTTGTTCATGGCCACGTAGGTGGCACCCAGATGGTAGTAGATGGTGGGATTGCTGGGGGTCAGCTTCTTGGCGTCCTCAAGCTCGGCCAGGGCGCTGGAGTGGGCCCCCCGCTGGCTGAGCACCCAGCCCAGGGTGTCCAGCACCCGCGGATCGCTGGGCGACAGACGCTTGGCCCGCTGCACCAGGGGCAGAGCCTCGTTGAGGTTCTTGTCGCCGCCTTCCTGGGACAATAGGTAGGACAGGTTGTTCAGGGCGGGCACGAAGTCCCGGTTCAGGGCCAGGGACTGGCGGTAGTCCTCCATGGCTTGCTGGGTCTTACCCATCATCTCGTACACGTCGCCCCGGGCCACCAAGGCGGTGGGATTGTTGGGAGCGATCTTCAAGGCGCGGGTCAGGTACTCTTCGGCCTTGGGGAGCTGGTTCTGGGCCCGGGACGAGGCGGCCAGGCCCATGAGGGCGGTGACCAGGCGGGGGTTCAGGTTCAGGGCCTTTTCGAACTGGGGAGAGGCATCCTTGGGCCTGCCCTGGATCATGTACAGGTCGCCCATCAGGTTGAAGAGCAGGTCCTTGCGCTCCACCTTGGCCATCTGGTCCTGCACCCGCTTGATGGCCATATCCGGTTTTTTCTCGGCTATTTCCAAGAAGGCGATGCGCATCAGGGCGTCGATGTTGGCCGGGTTGCGCTTGAGGGCCTCCTCATAGTAGCGCTTGGCTTCGGCGTTCTGCTGTTGGGCCTGGGCCAGCATGCCCATGCGGTAGTAGCCGGCCGCCGCCTTGGGGGCCAGCTGGATCAGCTTGGCGAAGTCTTCCCTGGCCTTGCTGAAGGTGCCTTGGGCCAGGTACAGGCGGCCGCGCATCTCGACGGCGGCCAGGTTGCGGGGCTCCAGGGCCAGGACTTGGTTCATCTGGCCGATGGCCTGCAACAACTCGCCGGTGCGGGCGAACAGGGCGGCCAAGAGGAAGCGGGCCCTGGTGTCGGTGGGGTCGGACTGCACCGCCTTGAGCAGATCGGCGCGGGCCAACTGGGACTTGCCCTGGGCGGCAAAGGCCTGGGCCCGGCGGAACAGGGCTTCCGGGTCGTTGGGCCGCTGGCGGATCACCGAGGTCAACACGGCGATGGCCTTGTCCAGGTTGCCTCTGGCGATGAACAGGCGGCCTTCCAGGATATCGGCCGCGGTGTTGCCGGGGAACTTCTTCTTAACCAGGGTGATGCGTTTTTCTGCTTCGTCCAGAAGGCCCCGCTCCAGGTCCAGCTCTGCCTGGGCGTTCAGGGGCACCGGAGATTCGGGGGCCACCTTGGCCGCTTGCTTCAGATAAGCCAAGGCCTCGCGCACCTGGCCGCGGGAGGCGAAGAAGCGGGCGGCCATGAGCGAGGGCCACATGGAGTTGGGGAATTGGCGCACCGTGGCCAGGTAGGTCTGCTCGGCCTTTTCGAACTGGCCGTTGACCGCGTAGAGCCGGGCCAGGGCCAGGCGGGGGCGCTCCTGGCTGGGGTTGCTGGCCACCAGCTTTTGCAGGGCCTCTTCGGCCTCGCCCGGCTGGTGCATGCGCATGAGAAGTTCGACCAGCATGAGCTGGAGACGGGCCTCGTTGGGGTGGCTTTTCACCGCATCGCGCAGGGCGCCCAGGGCCTTTTCGTCCTGCTTGTTGTTCAGGAACAAGCGGACCAAAAGAAGGCGCGGGGTCAGCAGCTTGGGGGACATCTCGATGGCCGCGCGGAACTCGCTTTCGGCCAGGTCGGGACGTCCCTCCTCCACGTGGAGTTGGCCCAGAAGCACGTGGATGTCGGCGCGCTTGGGGGACAGCTTGAGGGCCTTCTCCAGGGTTACCACCGCCTTGGCGGTCTCCTGAAGCTGGCTGTAGGCCTGGCCCTTGAGCACCAGGGCGTCCACGTCGTCCGGCTTTTGCTTGAGCACGATGCCGGCCCGTTCCATGGCTTCGTTGACCCGTCCGCCCAACAGGGCGATCTGGCCCAGGCGAATCTGGGCGTCCAGGTTGTCCGGGTCCAGGGTTACAACGTTGAAGAACAGGCGGTAGGCCTGGCCCAGGTCACCCAGCTTGAGGTAGGTGAGGGCCAGACGGTAGTGGGCCTCGGCGAACTGTGGATCCTTTTGCACCGCGTTGCGGAATTCCAGGGCTGCTTCCCGGAACTTGCCCGCGTCGTAGTACTCCAGGCCTTTTTTAAGGAACTCGTCCTTGGTCTGGGCCATGGCCACGGCCCCTCCCACGCTGAGAGCGGCGGTCAAAAGCAACGCCAATCCCAGTTTTCCCAATGCCTTTGCCATGGATACCATCTTCTTCTCCGGTTGATTTTTTGTCGCCTGCCAGGCGGCATCACCCGCCTGAACCGGCACGAACGCCCCCACGCGCCCCACTGTCGCCTCAAGCAGGCCATGTGCTGAATTTATCAGCACATCATATTAATTATTAGCATACCCCAATTGCAAAAGGGAAACCCATACCATCAGGGCTTGGCCCCCGTTTGGGGGGCGGGCCGGGCCTTGGCCGCGGTGGGGGCCGTGCTTGCGGCCGGAGCCACTCTGAAGGCCAGCAATCCGGCGTCCGAGGCCTTCAGGCCGGGGCCGGGCTTTATGGTTATCTGAAAGGGGGTCACGGTGACCGTATAAGTGGCTCCCGGCTCCAGGCCCGCCACCAGGTGGCGGCTGGTGCCGCTGGGATAGCGATAGGATATGGGCGGCTCGGCTCCCGGCTCACCCAAGCGCAAGGCCAGCACCCTGGGCCATGTGGGGTCGTGCAAAATCACCCCTATGGTGCGGCTGTCCTTGGTGACCAGGGGCTTGATGGCCGGCCTGGCGGCGTTGTTCTGGTCTGCGGGCAGCAGGACGTGCAGCATGGGCTGCTCCAGCAGGGCGGCGTCGGCCCGCACGTATTCGGCCCGCCAGGGCCAGGGGTTGACCACCGGGGGGCGCGGCGGATAGTTGCGCGAACCCACCCAACTGGCCGCCTCTCCGGTGCCGCCCATCATATCCAGGTGGGCGTCCGGCGGCCATACCGGCACCACCTCCAGGCGGCTGTTGCCCGCCTTGGCCACCAGGGAGGTGGCCGGGCCGCGCCAGCGCCCCGGCCCCAGGCTCTTGAGCTCGGCGGCGGGAATGGGCTGCTCGGGGAAGTGCATCACGAAGTGCACGCTTAGCCCCTTGCGGGCCAGCTCCACGTCGTCGGCCACCACCACCGCCTCCACCGATTCCGCGTCGTCGGGGCCGTTGGCCCGCAGCAGGAACAGGTGGCGCACAAAGCGGGCCATCTTGTGGGTGCTGCCGTCGTAGGCCTGGGTGGCGCGGCCGCGCACGTAGCCGTAGCGGGGCTTGTCCTCCATGGTCTCGATGGAGGCCACCTGGTAGATGTCGTTCAGCTTGGTCCAGGGCGCCTTGCCCTGGGCATATCCGCTGGCGGTCCAGGGGGCGCTCTTGGTGACCTGGCCCTTGTCGTTGAACAGGGCCCAGGACCGCTGGCCGCCGTCGTTGCTGTAGGCGCCCTTGGGCTGCTTGCCGGCGCGCATGTCATACCAGGAATATTCCTGGGGATCGAAAACCAGCAGGGTGTTGTGGGCCACGCTACGGATGCCGTAGTTCAGGGCGTGGCCGCTGGTGGGGCCGTCGTAGCCCCCTCCTTGGGGCATCAGGAACCCCTGGCGGAAGATCATGAAGCCCGCCGCGGCCAGGTGCTGACGCATGGCGAAGTGGGGCCCGCAGCTGAACCCCAGCCAGGTGGAGCGCGAGGACCAGTCCGAGCGCAGCACCGCCTGGCCGGTGGCCGGGGCCAGATGGCTCAGGGGGGCGGTGGCCAGGGCGCTGGTGGGCGCGGCCGGGTCCACCCACAAAAAATCGTAAACCTGGCGATAGTCCGCCAGCAGGGTGGGGGTGCGGGTGTCCAGCAGGATGGCTCGGGCCGTGTAGGCCGCCGAGTCGCCCGGCCTGAGCGCCAACAGGGCCATCATCTGCATGCGGGTGTATTCGGCGGCTTGCAGCGGCTCCATGATCTGGTCGCCGCCGGGGGCTGCCTGACGGTATTCCCCGGCCGGGGCCTTGGCCAGGCCGGGCAGCAGATGGAACAGCAGGTAGGCCAGGCGGTCGGTGAACCAGGGCAGCTTGGCCGGGTCGCTCTGGCTCGCCGCGGTCTTCATGGCCAGGGCGAAGACGGCCAGGTGCAGACCGGCCCTGGCTCCGGGGGTGTCCCCCTCGAACCAGCCACCGCCCGCCCCCAGGTTTTGCAAACAGGGCTGCATGTTGCCCTGGAAGCGCACCTCCCAGGACCGGGTGAGCATTTCCTGGGCCGCCGGCTCCAGGCCGTGGGCGCCCAGGGCGGCCAAGGTGCTCAGGCACAGGGCGGCGGCGGACTCGCTGTCAAAGCAGCCCAGGCCGTCCTGGGCGAAGTATTGGGCCTGGGAGAGCAGCCAGCGGGCCACGCCCTGTCTTTGCTCGGGGCTGAAAAACCCCCAGGCCCAATCCAGGGTGAGGGCCACCTGGCGCGTCAGGTCGGCGGCCGGCAGCAGGTCGCCCTGGAGCAGGCAATAGGTGTCGCCCATGGAGGCCTGCACCACGCTTTTGGAGCCTTCGTTGTTTATGGCGATCTCGCTGGTGGTGTAGCGGTTCACGGGCAAAAAGTTCAGGGCGGAGAAGCTGGGCCGCACGATGGTGTAGCCCTTGCTCAAGAGGGTCAGGGGGTCGCGGTTGCCGCCCTTGCTGCGCAGGGTGTTGTCGCTGAAGGACTCCACCGTGCCGTAGCGGGCGGCGTGCAGGGCGCAGCGCGCCGCCAGCTCTCCCAGGCGCTTGCTCAGTTCGGCGTCGCTGGAGGCCAGCACCAGGGAGGCCAGGGCCAGGCCGGGGCCGTCGTGGGCCACGGTGCCTTGCCGGGCGGGCTCCAGGGCCCAGGCCAACAGGCGGCGCCAACGGAAGGCGCGCCCCACGGCCATCTCGCGCAGGCGGGGCAGATCGTTGGGGGTGAGCAATAGGCGGGGGTGCTGGGGGCTCACCTGCAGCCCCATGGCGGCCGCCGGCGCGGCGGCGAGGCTAGGTTTGGCCGGCGCGGCCGGTGAGGTAGGCTCTACCGGCGCCTTTTGCTGGGCCAGGGCCGGGGCGGCCAGGAGCAGCGCGCTCAGGGCGAATATGGCGACGGATTTCAGCACTCCAGGCTCTTCCCCTGCTCCAAGGCATGCACTGCTTGGATCATCTCGCGGCAAGTCATGAACATCAAACGATAACGCTGCCCATCATTATAGCGTGTACAAAGCTGTTCTAAAAATAGGCGCATGGGTTTGCCCAGAAGGGCCTCGCGATGCTCCTCGGGAGCGCCGTGGCAGCAGAGCTTGATAAAGCGCACCTGATCGGCCCCGGCCACCGCCGGAGCGTAGCGCAGCCACAGGGGCAGGCGGCGGATGTCCGGCGGGTTGTGCCAGGCCAGCTCCGACACCTCCAGGCGGGGCAAGAGCCCCCACTTGCGCCGGCCCCAGTCCAGGGCCAGCACTCCCTGCAACAAGAGCAGGTCACCCGAGGGAGGCCGCCCCACCGCGGCGGGCACCCCCGAATCGTGGCTCTTGGGCCGGGCGGGGTCGTCGGTGGCGTAATAGATGGAGTTGACGATGCGGGTCTGGGTGGGGCTGGGGGCCGAGGGCAGGGTGAAGTCGGCGTAGCAGCCGGTGCGCCCCAACAGCGATATCTCCTCGTTGCAGCCGCACCACTGGCCGTCGGGCCGGGAGTTGTCCAGGGACCAGTTGCCGTGGATGAAGCCGTAGGTGATTTTGCCGCTTAGCGGGTCGCGCTCCAGCAGGCCGTGTTCCTGGTGCAGGGTCTGGGCGAAGCCGGTGAGCATCTCCTCCAACTCCCGGGGGCTCTCGCCGTGGTGGTGCAGATGCACCTCCACCGCGCCCAGGCCTTGGCGGCAAAGCGCGGCCAGGCGCTCCAACACCTCGGGCTGGTACTGCTCCACGGGGTAAAAGAAGTCGTGCTGGGGCGGACGGCCCCGGCAGTCGCTGAGCCCCTGGGACAGGGCTGGTAGGCCCTGCTCCCAGGAGGCCAGGCGGCTCAGGGCCTCGGCCCCGGCGGCTCCGGCCCAATAGGGCTCGAAATGGTCGGCCACGGCCAGGCAAATGGTCACCGGCCCCCGCGCCTGGGGGCGGGGACGCAGAGCCTGGCGCAGATAGGCCGGCAGCCATATCTCCATGGCCTTGGTGCCCACGGCTCTCTACCCCCCCACCACGAACAAGGTCTTGGCCAGAACGTGAATGAAAATTATCATACCCACGGTTATGAAAAAAACGTTGCGGGTGTCGCGTCCGGTCCAGGTTACGCTTATGTCTAGGCCCAGCTTGGACAGGATATTGACCGTGGCCACCACTATGCCCATGAGGATATATAACAAAAAGCCGTAACTCTGGCTGAGGAAGAACCCTCCCACCATCCAGCCTCCCATGGCGGCCTCCAGGGCCTTGGACATCGGCTCCACCCAAGGGGGGCCGCGGGTTATGCGCTGCATGCGGAAGATGTGTTTGCCTGCCAGGTAGAACATGGACACCCACATCATGCATCCCACCAGGCCGGTTTCGGCCATCACCAGGACAAATGAGTTGTGGGCGGTGTGGCGGTAGCCGTCGGCCCGGAACATGTCCCAACCGACACCCCAAATGGGGCTGGACCTGAACAGTTGGATTCCGTAAGCCCAGTGATCCAGGCGCGACTGGGCCGAGCCCGCGCTGGCGCTGGTGTCGCCGAAGCGGGGGATGGCCGCCAGTAGGCCGAAAAGCAGCACCAGGCCCACGACGGAGAAGGCGAGGCCCACCCGGTGGCGCAGGTAAATCCAGGCCACGAAGGCCATGGCCATGATGCCGCCCCTGGAGCGGGTGTAGACCACACCGGTCACCAGGGGGATGAGCAAAATTACCGCGGAGAAGGCGTGCTTGCCGATTGAGTGCTTATAAAAGGGAGGCAACAGGAAGGCCAGCATAGGCACCACGTGCAAGGCAAGGTCGTTGGGGTCGGCGAAGATGCCGATACCCTTGGCTTGGGTTACGAACTCGCCCTCGCCCACGTGGCGTTGCAGGGCCACGGTCCCCACCAGGCTGACGCCGGTGTAGAACTGAATAATGGCATCCACCGACAAAAAAACCGTGACCATGATCAGAGTCCACAGCAGCATGCGCAACCGGGTCAGGTTGTTCACCGTAAGCACGATGAGATAGAACAGGATCGCGGTAGGCGAGAACTTTCTCAGGGCGTAGGTGATCCCGCCAAGCCAGCCGGTGGGAATCTCGGTGAAGGCGAACCACAGCCACATGATCACCACGACCTTGGCTATGGGAGAGTAGCTGAATTTGGCCTTGTCGAAGGAGCCTTCCAAAAAAACGGAGATCAATGCCCCGCCGGCCAGGATGTCCATGACCGGCAGATTGAGCAGTACATCCCAGAACTCCTGGGGACGGACGTAGAGAAAGATAATAAATATGAGTGTAAAGAAAAAGCCCAAGATTCTACTCTCTGCCGGTAACGGGCGGCGCCTAAAAGGGCGGTAGAATTTTTTCCAGGGCCGGGATGATGATGGCGGCCAACTTCTTTTGCTGCGCCAGGGCCTGCGCCATGCCGCGAGGGGTGTCCATGGTCAGGCGCACCAGAGATCCATCGTTGCGGTTGTGCACTATGCCGTCCCACACCAGGTAGGCCCGGTCGCGGTACTCATCGGCCTTGATGCGGCCCCGGCCCTGATACCAGTAGAGTACGCTGAGCTTGTCGAGATTGCGTCCCAGGGTGAGGTGGTTCAACGGCCAGGGGCCGCCTGGCCCCGGGACCTGAACCTTGTCGCGTTGGGATATCTGCCAGCCGTTGCCCGGCAGGCAATGACGGGGCGAATGTATGATCTGCCCCTCTTGCTGAAGAGCGAAAAAGGCCACGAACACGGTGCAAACCTGGCCTTGGGGGTTGATGTAGTTGCGCAGCAGATAGTCGCTGGGCCTGAGCACCTGGAGGGTGCTCTGGTCCAGGGCCTGGTCCGCCCCCACCGCCCGCCAGACGCCCAGGGAAAGGGGAAGCCGGTCCAGGGGTTGGGCCAGCTTTTGGGGCTTGACCTCCTGGCCCACGGCCACGAACAGCGCGGCCAGTATCAGCAGCCCGGCGGCGATGAACAAGCCCCTGGTTGCGCGTGGCGAACTCATGAGGCCTCCTTCCCGGGCGGGCTCAGCTTTTTAAGCAGCAAGGTGATGAACAGCAGCAGGACGAAGCCGGCCATGAACACCGCCCAGCCCACGAAGTCGTGCATGACCCCTTCCAAGGTCTCGGGGCCCACCCACTGGCTGAGCACTCCGGCCAGGGTGACCCTGAGCGCATTGGTGAACACCGCCACCGGGGGCACCAGGATTACCACGATCACCTTGACCCAGCGGTTGGGCAGGATGAGGTAGGCCAGGATGACCCCCACCGCCAGCAGGGAGATGAGGCTGCGGATACCCGAGCAGGCGTCCACAATGTTCATCACCAGGTTGGGCAGATGGATGACGTTGCCTTCCAAATACACCGGTATGCCGAACAGCCGGATGCCCCAGGCGGCGATCTCGGCGGCGATAAGGCGCAGGGGGAAGGCCACCGCGTCGTAGAGCAGATAGGGCAGGGGCACCATGAGGATGAGGTAGGCGAAGGCGAACAGCACCCGCCGGGCCACATGCCAGCCCCAGGCCAGGAGCACCAGGCCCCACATCAGGGGGATCAGGCTGACCCGGCGCAGGTAGAACTCGTGGGCCAGCTGGCCCATGACCAGCATGGCCAGGGAGGCGGCTAGGATCACCAGGCCCAGGTAGTTGGTCTTCTTGGGCTCCTCGGCCAGCTCCTTGCGCTGGCGCCAGACCAGATAAGCGGATATCAGAGGCACCAGAAAGCCGTGGGAGTAGTTGGGGTCCACCCACCAGTTGGCCACCATGCCGGTTACGATGGGGGTGTAGACCCAGGCCAGCAGACCCAGCACCACTGCCCAGGCCAGCCAAGTGAGCAGAGGGGATGCGCTACTGGATTCTTGCCGTTTTTGGCTCATCGCCCCCCTCCGCCGAAAATGATGATCTTTATGGTCTGCAGCAGGATGGTCATGTCCATGCTGATGCTGGAATGCTTGATGTAATAAAGGTCGTAGTTTAGCTTTTCCAGGGCCGCGTTGACCGTGGAGCCGTAGGGGTAGCAGATCTGGGCCCAGCCGGTGATGCCCGGCTTTACCTTGAGGCGCTCCTGGTAATAGGGCAGTTCCTGGGAGAGCTGCTTGACGAAGTTGGGCCGCTCTGGACGCGGACCCACGAAGCTCATTTCGCCCTTGAGCACATTATACATCTGGGGGATTTCATCCAGGCGCGTCTTGCGCATTATGCGCCCCACCCTGGTTATGCGCGAGTCGTCCTCCTCGGCCCAGACCGGGCCGGAGAGCTTTTCCGCGTCGGATACCATGGAGCGGAACTTGAGCACCTGGAAGATCTTGCCGTGCTGGCCGGTGCGCTCCTGGCGGTAAATGAGCGGACCCTTGCTGTCCAGCTTGATGGCCAGGGCGATTAACCAGGTGAAGGGCAGCGAAAGCAGCAGCCCCATGAGGCTGATGGCCACGTCCATGGCCCGCTTGGTGAGGCTGCGCAGGCGGCTGGTGGTGAAGCCCGGCGAAAAAATCAGCCAGCCGGGCCGGATGCGGTCGGCCAGGATGCGCCCGGCGATCTGCTCGTAGAAGTCCTCTCCGGTGATGATGGGCACCCCCACCATGCGCACTTCCAACAACTCCTGCATGGGCATGCGGCCGCGCTTTTCGTCCATGGCCGCCACCACCATGTTCACTTCCAAATAGCGGACTAGGCCCATCAGCTCGCTGGGGTCGTGGCGCAACTCGGCCTTGAGCAGGGAGGCCCACTGCTCGCTCAGGTTCACTTCCGGGGTGGGCTCGTCGCCCGCGCGGCGGGCCAAGCCATCGGCCGACAGGTCCATGATCCCCACAACGTTGTAGACGTTGTCCGAGCGGCTGATCAGCTCCTCGATGATGGAGTCGGCCAAGGAGCCGCTGCCCAGGATCAACAGGCGGGCGGCCAAAAAGCGCTGTTGCAGGGCCCAGCGGTACAGGCCACGCCAGATCAGCACCAACAGGGTGGTGATGATGAAGCTCAGGAAGAGGATGCCGCGGCCCAGGAGCAGGCGGGGCAGGAAGTAGTAGACCACCGCCAGGGCCAGGGTGCCCACGGCCATGGCTTGGGTGACCCGGGCCACGATCCAGATGAAGGGGCGGCTTATGCGGAAGTTGTGCAGATCGGAATAGTAGAAGGTGACCTGGAGCACCACCGGCACCAACAGCAGGCGGTACCAGGAATAGCGGAAGGTGAATATCTCCGCGGAGGTGCCCAGGCGAAAATACACGGCCAGCACGGCCCCCCCGATCATCAGGAGCGACTCGCCCAGGACAAAGGCGATGATGTAGGGCGATGGCCGGCTGGAGGAAATCAACATAACCTATTCGCTCTCCAGCAGAGAACCCAGGTCCGGGGCGTCCATTACCGCGGCCTTCATGTCGTTGAGCACCAGGCCCAGAATTTTCTCCTCGGGCATGGTGCGGATGCTTCTGAGCACCAACTCGCGGTCGGTGACCCCTCCCAGCACCACCACCACGATGGCCTCCACCATGCGGGCCAAGACCGCCGGGTCATCGAAGGCCTGCACCGGCGGGGTGTCCAGGATGATATAGCGGTCCTTGTAGCGCGAGCGCAGTTCCTGGACCAGCCCTGCCATCTTGTCGGTGGCTAAAATTTCGGCCGATCGGTTCGAGGGGCTGCCCGCCGGAATCACCGAAAGTCTATCCACATCGGTCCAGTGAATGATGTCCGGCACCGGGGCGTCCCAAAGCAGGAAGTCGGTGAGCCCCGGGGTGCGGTCCACCTTGAGCATCCGGTGCTGGCTGGGTTCGGTGAGGTGGCAGTCCATGACCATGACGTATTGCTGCAAGCCGCGGGCAAAGGAGAGGGCCAAGTTGGCGGTGAGCAGGCTGCGCCCCTCCCTGGGGGCGGCGCTGGTGATCATGATGGTGTGCGGCGGTTCGCCGTGGAACGGATAGAGCAACTGGGAGCGCAGCATGTCGATGCGCTTGGCCTCGGGGCTGCCCGGCTGGTAGCGGCTGACCAGGCGCGAGGTTTCCTCCTGGGTCAGCGGCGTTTCTTCCTCCACCGGTGCGGGAGCGGTCGCCGGGGCGGACTCCTGCGGCCGGTTGCTCGTGGGGGAGGCTGCCGGGGCCTGGGCCGGGGCCTTTCCGGGGGAAGCCGCGGGCGGGGCGGCGGCCGCCGGGTCCAGGTCGGGCTCCTGTAGGCTGCGCCCCTTTTTTTCAAGAACGTCGCTGAGCTTGACCATTAGACGCCGCCTCCGCTCAGGGAACCGGTGCGGGGGGCCGTTGATTGACCGGGACGCAGCAGAGGTCCCCAATCCGGCGGGCCCTCTTGGCGCGGCCGGACCGTGTCCCTAGGCAGGGGGGAGTTGATGTCGCCGGGCATTATGATGGCCGGCGAGATAAGCCCCATGCGCACCGCCAGGCTGCGGCCGCCGTGTTGCCAGGCTTGGTACAACAGGAATACCAGAAGGAGAATGCCTCCCAGCACCGCGAGGCGCATCCAGAAACTGTGCGGCGCCTCGCGGGACAGGCGTCCGATCATGCGCGAAAAAAATCCGGGGCCCTTTAGCTCGCGTATGGCGGCGGCCTGCGCCCTTTTCTCGGCCTTCAGGGCCTCGCGCTGGTTCAACTGCTGGGCTTTCAGGGCCTGGCGCTGGGCCTTCATCTCCGCCTGGTGCCGGGCCTTGTCCACCGGAGACGGCCCCGGCGGCGGCTGGTAGGCCTGGGGCTGCTGGTAGGCCTGGGGCTGCGGCGCCTGATAGGCCTGCGCTTGGGGCGGGGCCTGATAAGCCTGGGGCGGAACCTGGGGCTGGGCCGCCTGCGCGGGCGGCGCCTGGTACTGGGGCTGTTGGGGCGGCGCCTGGTATGGCTGCGGCTCGGGCGGGGAGGCTATGGGCGTATCCTGCCAGGGCGCATCAAATGGTCCGGGCTCGGCCCCGGTCTCCGGCGCGGCCTGGGCCTCGGCCACCTCCTCCTCGGGAAGGTCCAGGGCCCCGAAGGTCCAGCGCAGGCTGGGGTCTTCCTTGGCCGCGGCCACCACCTGGGCCAAGTCCACCTTGGCGGTGTCCTGGGTGTAGGCCAACAGCAGGGCATCGTCGCACAACGAGTTGATGAGCCTGGGCACCCCCCGGGTGAGGCGGTGGATGGCCGACATGGCCTGGGCGGTGAAAAGGTCGGGGTTGCCGCCGGCGATCTTGAGGCGGTGTTCTATGTAGCGCGTGGTCTCGTCTTCGCCCATGGGGCGCAGGAGATAATAGCGCCGCAAGCGCTGCAACAGGGAGGTGCCGCCGCTCTGCTTTATCAGCTTGAGCAGTTCCGGCTGGCCCACCAAAAAGATGTTGAGCACCCGGGGCGTGGAGTCGTCCAGGTTGCCCAACAGGCGCAGCTCTTCCACCATCTCCGGCAGCAGGCTGTGGGCCTCGTCCACCACCAGCAGGATGACCTTGCCCTCCCGGCGGCACTGCTTGAGCAGGTCGTTCAAGGCCACCAGGAACTGGCCCTTGCTGCGGAAGGGGCCGGGCAGGCCCAACTCCAGGGCCATCATGTTCATGAAGTCCAGGGGCTCCACCCGGGGGTTGGTTATCACCGCCGGGATCACCCGCTCGCCCAAATCCTTGAGCAAGGCGATGACCAGGGTGGTCTTGCCCACTCCCGGCTGGCCCAGGAGCATGGCCCAGCCTTCTTGTTGGTCGATGGCGTAGACCAGGGTGGCCAGGGCCTCGCGGTGGTCGCGGCTCAAAACGATGAAGCGCGCGCTGGGCTCCAGGGCGAAGGGCTTCTCGCGAAAATGAAAAAAGTCTTCGTACATGGCCTCAGGATACCATTCCCGTAAACAAACGTTTTAGGGCAGGCCCCCTGCCGGTGACCAGGACGCCCACCAATCCCATCAGGAACAGGAAAATGACGCCGAAAAACGCGCCGAAAATCATGTTGCGCCGCAACGCCGCCGCCTGCTCCTCCGGGGTGGTCAGGGGGGGCAGCACCATGAGCACCGGCAAGCCGGACTGGCGCTCCAACTGCATGGTGGAGGTGAAGGAGACGTCGATGTAGCTGAGCCCGAAGGCCAGGCCCACCGACAAGGCCAGGGCCAGGCCCAGGGTCACCGGGATGGCCCGCTTCACCTGGGGGCGGAAGGGGGCGTCGGGCACCTGGGCAGGGTCCACCACCTCGAACTGCTCGCCGCGCTGGGTGCGCTCCATGTTGGCGGACATGCGCGCTTCCAGCCATTTGGAGTGCAGCTTCTGGTAGGCGGTGTTCAGTTCCTCGTAGCCCCGGCTGAGCTCGCTCAGCTGCTCGGTCACCGCCGGAGCGTTGTCCACCCGCTTGCGGATGAGATCCGCCTGCTCCAGGTATTGGTTCTTGCGCATCTCGGTTTCGCGGATCTCGCTGTTGACCTGCTCGATGCGCTGGAGCTGCTTCTGGATGCTCATCTTGCTCTTGGCCATCTCGTCGTCGATGGCGTTGCGCGTGGCCTGCTCCCCCTTGAGACCGGCGGCGGCCGCGGCCGCTGCGGCGGCTTTTTTCTTGGCTTCCTTGGTGGCCTCCAGGGCTTCGGCCTTTTTCAGGTGGCGCAAGAGCCGCTGAATGTCGGGATGGTCGTCGGTGTAGAAAACCCTCAGCTCCTCGATGCGTTTTTTGATGCCCTCGGGGCTGGACTCGGCTTGTCCGCTGCCACCGCCGGAGCCGCCGCCCTGCAGGCCGCGGGATTTGGCCTCGGCCCGGCGCTGCTCCAGGCCCTCCATCCAGCGCTGCCACTCGGCGATGTCCTGCTCGTAGCCGTGGATGCGCACCCTGAGCTGCTGCACCTTGCCGTCCATGATGTTGGCGTCCTGGCGCATCTGGTCCATGAGCTTCAGGTTGAATTGGCGCGACTCGGGCAGCTCTTGCAGGTGTTGCTGCTTGTATACGGTGATTCGCTTTTCCCAGTCCGATAGCTGGCCCCGCATGCGCGAAAGTTCCCGCTCCAGGAAGCGGGCGGTGCCCACGGCGTCCTGCTCCCTGAGGCGCAGGTTGCTGTCCACATAAAAGGCGGCCAAGGCGTTGGTAACCGCGGCCACCGTGGAGGGGCTGGTGTAGAGAAAAGTGATGGTGAAGTAGTTCTTGCGGCTGATCTTGATGGTGATGTCCCGGCGCATGATTTCGGCCAGCTCGTCGGGAGTCACCTTGTTGCGTTTATCGGGGTAAAGATCGAAGCGCTCTATAATTTCGGTGAGCCTGGTGCGGCTTAGCACCTGCTGGGTGATGATCTGCAGGCGCTCCTCGATCTTGCTGGTAACCGTGGGGCGAATGATGTCGCCGGGCACCTTCTGGGGTTGCACCACCACCAGGCAGGAGGCCTCGTAAATAGGCGGCCAAAACAGGCAATAGGCCACGCCGCCGGCCAGCACCAGTAAGAAAATGGGCACTACCAATATCCACCTGCGTTTAAGCACGAAGATATAGTTTTTAATGTTTACGCCGGTGCCTTCCACTTATCTCACCACCTAAAGGGATAATCTGTGTACAAAATTAACAATACCTGATTTTGCTGTCTATCGTCATCATCCACTTCCGCGTCACGGTTTAAATATGAATATTCCAGAGATAAACGCCAATGTCTATGCATTTGCCAGGTATAGCGGGCGGAAAAAACGTATGAGTTCACTATACCTTGTTGGGTATTGATATTGGCGATGGTGCTTTCCTGGTAGTCGTTGCGCACGTAGGCCGCGTTCAGGGTGAGGTCCTGTAACTTGGTGACGCGGTAGGTGTAGGAGAGTCCGGCACGGTGGCTCACCGTCAGACCGGAGTTGTCGCCCAGGTAGTCGAACTGCCCCAGGTCGGCGGTGGCGTAGCCGGTGAGGGTCCACCTGGGGCCCCGGTAGGTGATCGAGGCGTTGAGTAGGGGGAATCCCTTGTCCGCCGCGTTGTTGTATTGGTCGTTGCCGTTGACCATGGACCAGCCGGCCCCGAACTGCCAGGACAGCCTGGGGCTCACGTCTTGGCTGACGCCCGCTTCAAAGGATACGGTTTCATAGTTGCGGCTGTCTTCCGTCAACTCGTCGCTGCTGGTGGCCCGGTTTATGGCGTAGGAAAGCTGGCCATAGGTGCGCATGCTGGGGCCCACCAGGCGGGTGAGGCGGACGTAGGCCCGGCCCCGCTCCTCGTCGGGCGATATCTGGTAATCGGTGCGCGTGCCGCTGACCCCCGCGGCCAGTTCCCACTGGTAGGTGAGACGATGAATCCAGTTGGCGGCCAACTGGTTGAAGTCGGTGTCCTCCTGGTCTTCGTTCTCGCCCTTGGAGAAGGTGTTGGTGTACATCAGGTCTATGCTGTCATAGGCCGAATACTTGTGCAGCACCCTGAAGGAGAAGGTGTTGCGGTCCACCCTCCCGGTGGTGTTGCGCACCGTGACCAACTCGCCGGTATCGGATAGCTCGGGCTTGTCAAAGGTGGAGATGTAGGTGTCGGCCACCGTGAACTGCCAGCGGGGCGAGGGCGAGTACTGGTAATTGAATCCCACGTTGGCGCTGTCGAAACCGTCCAGGTCGTCCAGATCCAGGTATTGGGCGTATTGGGCCCCGGCGCGCACCAGCAACGAATGCCCCGGCCATTTCCAGTCGCCGTTCACCCCGATCCCCGCCTTGAGGAAAAAGTCCGAGCGGGGCACCCGGGTGAGGCGCACGTTGTCGCTCCAGCCTCCGGTCAGGGTCACGTAGGGGGTGATGATGGCCGCCCGGGACGGGGCGGCGAAGCACAGGGAAAGGGCCAGGCAGGCCAGCAGGCAAAGCGAGTCCTTGAGCAACACCACCACCCCAGGTTGGAGCTTGGGGGGTGGCGTTGTTTTCTTGTGCATCTAGCCGGGCCTTGCCGTGGGGAGTGGGAGAGCGCCCATGTTAGGGGACGACGATGATGTCGCCAGGCTTAAGTATGATGTTTTGTTCTCTTTTTTCGCCGTTTATGACTTCGGAATACTCAAAGAGAAAACGCTGCTGACGCGGGCCGATACCCCGCAGGATAAACACCTCGTCCTTGTTGGCCCATTCGTTGAAGCCGCCGGCCATGGACAGGGCCTGCATCACGTCGGTGGGCTTCAACATCTGGAAGTTGCCCTCCTTTTTGACGTTGCCCAGCACGCTGATCTCCCAGTGGCGCGGGTTGGTGAGCACCACGTAGACCTGGGGGGCCTCCAGATAGTGGCTGAGGGCCTTGGTGATGCGGTACTTGAGCTGCATGAGGGTAAGACCCGCGGCCATGATGTCGTCGGTGAGCGGCAGGGAGATGCGGCCGTCGGGACGCACCAGGACGTCCTTGCGGGTTAGCTGTTCCTCGCGCCAGGTGACGATCTCCAACAGGTCGCTGGGCCCGATGCGGTAGATGGGCTCCTGCTGGACCAGGGGCTTTTTCTGCACCAACGGTTGCTCCGCTCCCACCGGGGAAACGGCGGCGGTGAGGCAAAACAGACCCGCCAGCAGGAAAAAGGCGGCGGTCCAAGAGAATTTTTGGGAGAAATGTCGGCTCATGGCCAATGGTCTCCTAGGGCCCCCACGGGCCCCGGCTAGGGGTGTTTCTCTTAGAATTTATACACGGTTTTGTTCGTTTAATTCAAGATTTAAATACAGTTAGCCTCTTGGTTGACTGCCTGGCACCGGCCTCGTATAGTGCATAGGCAACCATCTAACGCAACAAGGAGGCGCCCCATGCTCAGAGCCAGGGTTTGGCTCACTTGCGCGGCCATGCTGGACCCGGTGAGTCCGGTGCTCACCCAGCCCTGCCGCATCGGCTGGGAGGCCAAGAAGCGCCAAGTGGACCTGGAGATCGAGCGCCCCCTCAAAGGGGCGGAGCTGCTGGCCCGCATGAAGGGCTGGGTCACGGTGGACGTGACCAAGGCCATAGAAATATTCGCCAAACACGGCCGCCTCAAGCTGTTGGACGAGCGCGAGTTGGTGGTGGAGTGCGAGGGCCCCACCGAGCTGGTGGACCTGGAGGCCGAACTGGCCGACGCCTTTGGCGATCAGGTAAGTTTGGAATACGAAGAATAGCCCAAGCTTATGCGGCAAAAAAGCCGATAAAATCGATTCATTACAGGATAATAAATTGATATAATAAATAAAACAAAGATTGACCAAGGCTTGCTTTCAGGTCTTCTTACCAAATAGGCGGTGGCTATGGTCGAGGAAAGCCCATGCGAGAGCGATAACTTTTCCCTCTGGACTTTGCTTGATTTCATCCCCTCTCCCATCTTCTTCAAGGATGCGGAAGGTCGCTACCAGTGCGTCAACCAGCTTCTCGCCGACATGATTATGGGCCTTCCCAAGGATGCCATTGTTGGCCGGAAAGTCACGGACCTGTGCGGCAAGATACCCGCTGACCTGGCTGAAATCTACCACGCCAAGGACCTGGAGTTGATGAAGCAGGGGGGCGTCCAGGTTTACGAGTCCGAGGTGCTCTGCGCCGATGGCAAACGCCGGTTTTTCGAGTTTCACAAGGCAGTGGTAAAAGACCAGGATGGCTCCTGCCTGGGACTCGTGGGCATCATGATGGATTTGAGTGTGCGGCATAGTTTGGAGCAGGAAGCCTTGGCCAACGAAAAAATGCGAGCGGCCATACAGACCGCTGGAGCGGCCAGCCACGAATTGAGCCAACCCCTGCAGATAATCACCGGCACCATCGAGCTTTGCGCCCTGGAGCCGGAAATCCCTCTCCAGATAAAGCAACACTTAAAGACGATGACGCAAGCGGCCTTGAACGCCAAGGGAATCCTTAACAAACTGCAAAACTTGCGTTCCTTCCACACCACTGAATACAAACACACGTCCACCACCCAGATCCTGGACCTGGATGAGTCGGTCGATGGTTGAACAGTGGGACGGTGGTAAAAACTCAATAAATACAATTAATAAACAATATTAAACTCATGTTCATGTGAATTATCAACGCTGTTTTCAAAAACCAAAAGCCCTCCCGCCGGGAGGGCTTTTGGTTTTGTCTGTCTCGGCCTAGAGGCTGGCGCGGGCCTTCTTGACCTCGCCCTCCACCAGGGCGCGTATTTCTTCCAGGCGCTCTTGGCTCTGGGCCTCGAAACGCAGCACCAGGGCGGGCTGAGTGTTGCTGGCCCGGACCAGGCCCCACCCGTCCGGGAAGTTCACCCGGACCCCGTCCACGTCGATGACCTCGTATTCGCCGGACATGGCCTTTTTCACTTCATCCACCACCTTGAACTTGATGTCGTCGGCGCACTCCACCCTTATCTCCGGGGTGGAGACCACCGGCGGCATGTCGGCCAGCCAGGTGGACAGGGGCGCCTCGCTGGCGGCCAGAAGCTCGCAGAAGCGCAGGGCGGCGTAGATGCCGTCGTCAAAGCCGAACCAGCGGTGCTTGAAGAACATGTGCCCGCTCATCTCGCCGGCCAATAAGGCCCCGGTTTCGGCCATTTTTTGCTTTATCAGGCTGTGGCCGGTGCGCCACATCAGAGCCTTGCCCCCGTGCTTTTCGATGTCGTCGTAGAGGTTCTTGGAGCACTTGACCTCGCCGATGAACAGGGCACCGGGGTTTTCCTTTACGATGCTGCGGGCGAAGATGGCCAAGAGCATGTCCCCGAAGATAATCTGACCCTTCTCGTCCACCACGCCCACCCGGTCGCAGTCGCCGTCAAAGGCCACTCCGGCCATGAGGCCCTTTTCCTTTACCGTGGCGATGAGGTCGGCCAGGTTGGCCGGCACGGTGGGGTCGGGCTCGTGGTTGGGGAAGGTGCCGTCCATCTCGCAGTATAGGGGGGTCACCTCGACGCCCAGGCGCTTCATGATGGGCAGCACCACCGGACCGGCGGTGCCGTTGCCCGAGTCCACCGCGATCTTGAGCTTCTTGGGAATCTCGATGTGCTCCACCAGGTAGTCGGAATAGGGGATTGCGACGTCCACCTCCTCCTTGGAGCCCTGGCCCGTGGTGAACTCACCGGCTTCGGCGATCTGGTAGAGCTTCTGGATCTCGGCCCCGTAGATGGTGCTCTTGCCGATCATCACCTTGAAGCCGTTGTAGTCGCCGGGGTTGTGGCTGGCGGTGATCATCACCCCGCCGTCCATCTGGAAATGGAACACCGAGAAGTAGAGCATGGGGGTGGTGACCACCCCGATGTCCTTGATCTTGCGTCCGGTGGAGAGCAGGCCCTGGCACAGAAGGTCGCGGTAGCGGTCGGCGCTCAGGCGGCAGTCCCGGCCCAGGGTGATGGCCTCCACCCCCTTGCCGGCCATGTAGGTGCCGATGGCCTTGCCCAGGGTCACCACGTCGGCGTCGTTGATGTCCTTGTCCACCACGCCCCGGATGTCGTATTCGCGGAAAATTGAGGAATTCATGCTTGTATTTCTCCTCCGATGCCTGGTCTAGGGCAGTTGGCCGGGGCCCGGAGCCCAGGCTTGATAAAAAACCATCTCGTCCTTGGCGGCCACCTGGGCCGGGGCACAACCGGCGGGCAGCAGCCAGCACTGGCCCGGACGCAAATCTTCCGCCGGATGCTCGCCGCCGGGGAACTCCAGGCGGCCCTTGCCCAACTCCACCCACAGCAGTCCCGGACCGGTGCCGGGCCGCTCCAGGGCGCCTTTTCCCATAATGGCATATTTGAGCAACCCGAATGCATGGGTGCGCACCAGGGACGTCACCTCCCAGGGGGGCTGGGAAAGGGGCAGGGCGGGCAGGGGCCGGCCCGGTCCGCTGGGCCTCAGCGCCTCCAGGGCGTGGTCCAGGTGCAGGCGGCGGGGCTTGCCGTCCGGGCCGGGGCGGTCCCAGTCGTAGAGGCGGTAGGTGAGGTCAGAGGCCTGCTGCACCTCCAGGATCAAGAGCCCCGGTCCGGTGGTGTGCAGGGTCCCGGCGGGCACGTCGAAGGTGTCGCCGGTCTGGGCCGGGACCTTGGCCAGGATGTCGGGCAGCCTGTCCTGGGCCGCGGCTTGGGCCACCTGCTCCGTGTTCGTTCCTGGGGCCAGGCCGTGCACCAGCTGGGCCCCGGTCTGGGCGTGCAGGATGTGCCAGGCCTCGCCCTTGCCCCAGGGCTCGTTGGCCAGGCGGGCGGCGGTGGCGTCGTCCGGGTGCACCTGCACCGAGAGCCACTGGCCCACGTTGAGCAGCTTTAGCAACAGGGGGAAGCCGGAGGCCGCGCCCGGCCCCAGGATGTACTCAGGCCACTGGGCGATGACCTGGTCCAGGCCCATGCCCACCAGGGGTCCGGCGGCCACGTGGGTAATGTGCAAACGGTCCGAGGCGAGCCACACCTCGCCGGTGCCCAGGGGGGCCCCCAGGCTGGAGGCCCAGGGCTCGGGAAAGCGCGGCTCGGCCCACACCTTGGGCAAAAAAATGGGGATCATCTTGAGCGGTCCGAAAGCAAGGCTCACAGGCTCTCTCCGCTTTTGGCCGCCTTCCCGCTAAGATGCTTGACGGCCCAGAAGCCGCCCACCAAGAGCACGAAGAAGACCGCCGCTATCCAACCGAAGTATTCCTTGACCCAGGTCTGGATGGCCGGGCCGAAGTACCAGAAGATCACCCCCAGGGCATAGAAGCGCGCCCCCCGGCTGAGCACCGAGGCCAGCACGAAGCGGGGGAAGCTTAGGTCGAAGACCCCGGCGGTGATGGTGAATATCTTGTAGGGCAGGGGGGTGAGCCCGGCCGCGCCCACCGCCCACACGTCGTAGCGTTGGTAGTAGCCCTCCACCAGGGCAATTTTTTCAGTGGAGAACCAGCGGTACATCAGGGGGCGTCCGCCCTTGATGCCGATGAAATAGCCGAACATGCCCCCCAGCACCGAAGCCACGGTGCAGATGGTGGCGAACCACAGGCTGTACTCCGGCTTGACCGCGCACAGGGCCATGAGCAGAACATCCGGGGGGATGGGGAAAAAGGAGCTCTCGGCAAAGGCCAGGGCAAACAGGGCCCAGCCACCGTAGGGGGTTTGGGCGAAGTGCGCAACCCACTGGGTTATGTCTTTCAACCACTCCATGGGTTACTTCATCCCCTTTCGGCTCACAGGTATTCCTCCCGGCCCTTCACCTTCAACTCCTCCAGCAGGCGGCCCACTTCCTGGCAGCGGTCGCGGGGGGCGATCAAGAGCACGTCGTCGGTGACCACGGCCACCAGGTCCTTGACCCCCAGCAGGGCCACCAGGCGGTCACCGGCGGAGACCAGGTTTCCCTGGGAATCCACCGCGTGTATGCGCTCGATGCCCTGTTGGTTGGCATTGCCGTTGAGGTCCAGGTCCCAAAGCTCGCCCATGGCTTCCCAGGAGCCCACGTCGGACCAGCCGAAGTCGGCCTTGACCACCAGCAGGCGGGAGCATTTCTCCAGCACCCCGTGGTCCACGCTGATGGAGGGCAGGCCGGGATAGATGCGATCCAGGGCCGCGTCCTGCTCCGGGGTGCCCAGGGCGGGGGCCAGCTCGGCCAGGCCCGAGGCCAACTCGGGCAGGTGGCGCTCCAACTCGGCCAGAAGCCGCTCGGCCCGCCAGGCGAACATGCCCGAGTTCCACAAATGCCGCCCGCCGTCCAGGTAGGCCTGGGCCGTGGCCAGGTCGGGCTTTTCGTGGAAGGCGGCCACCTTGCTCACCGCCGGGGGCGCGGGGTCGGCCACCTCGCCGGTCTCGATGTAGCCGAAGCCGGTGGCCGGGAAGCGAGGGGTGAGCCCCAGGGTGACCAGCACCTCCTGGGCGGCGGCCAGATGGGCGGCGCGCTCCAGGGTGCTGATGAACAGGGTTTCGTCGGTGATCAGATGGTCGGCGGGCAATACCAGGCAAACCGCGCCGGGGTCGCGCCGGGCCACCCAGGCGGCGGCCAGGCCGCAGGCGGCGGCGGTGTTGCGGCCCATGGGCTCGGCCAGGATGTTGGCGGGCGGCAGTTCGGGGAGCTGCTCTCCCACCTGCTCCGCGTGGGCCCGCCCGGTCACCACCAGCACCTTGTCGGTCACCACCAGGGGGCCCAGGCGGTCCACGGTCTGCTGCAACAGGCTGCGCTGCCCGGTGAGGCTGAGAAGCTGCTTGGGCCGCTTTTGCCTGCTGGCGGGCCAAAAGCGGGTGCCGGAGCCCCCGGCCATTATCACCGCGTACAAATTCATTCAACTATCCCCAAAAGTTCCAAGCCAGAGCGAACAGGCCCACCGCGAAGCAGTAGGGCGCGAACCAGTGGAAGGCCCCGGCCTGCACTATCTTGAGCAGCGTCCGCAGGGCCCAGTAGCCGCTGATGGCGGCGGTGATGAAGCCCATGATCATGGGCGCCACCTGGGCGGCGCTGGGCGCGCCCAACTCGTGCACCTGCAACACCAGGGCCCCCAGGATAGCCGGTATGGACAGCACGAAGGAATAGTGGGCGGCCACCCGGCGGTTCACCCCCAACAACAGGGCGATGGAGATGGTGCTGCCCGAGCGGCTGATTCCCGGAGTGATGGCCAGGCCCTGGACCAGGCCGATGATGAGAGCCCGGCCCGCGCCCACCTTTTCCAGGGGGCGGCCGGGGCGTCGCACCAGGGCGGTGGCCAAAAGCAGCCAACCGGTTATCAACAGGGCCAAACCCACGGTGAGCAACGAGGAGAACATGGACTCGAAAAGGTCCTTGAAGGCGAAGCCGATGATGGCGGTAGGGATGCTGCCCACCACCACCAGCCACAACAGGCGGCGTCCCTGGCTGCTCTCCTCGTCGTCCCAGACGAACAGGCCCCTGATGATGCTCCACAGATCGCGCCAGAACACGCCCACCACGGCCACCAGGCTGCCCACGTGCACCGCGATGTCGAACATCAGGGCCGGTTCGGTGAAGCCGAGCAGGCGCTGCCCCAGGACCAGATGCCCCGAGGAACTGATGGGCAGAAACTCGGTGAGCCCCTGCACCACTCCCAGCACCGCCGCTTGCCAAAGCTCCATGTTTGCTCCCAGTTGCGATTGAATGGGAATATAGCCCGGAGATGCAATCAAGTCGAGGGCTTTTGCCCGCAGTCCGCCCCAGGCTTACGGCCAGGATGGGCACATGTTCATTGTAATGCAAGCCCGGTCGTTTTATTATCTAACCTTCGCCTGAGTTGTGCGAAAGGTCATAATCCGAGAACACATGGGAACATTTTTCAGCAACATCAGCAAGCTCACCGTAAGCCGTGGTTTGTCCATCGGCCTGGGCTTGGCGAGCACGCCCATAATCACTCGCCTCTACCGGCCCGAGGACTTCGGCATCTACGGGGTGGTGTTCTCGGTGGCCGCTTGGTTCATCGCCTTCGCCTGTCTGGGCTACAACCAGGCCATCCCCCTGGCGGCCAGCCGCCAGGAGGCGCGTACCCTGACCCGCCTGTGCCTGTGGATCACGGCTCTGCTCACCATGCTTTCCATAGTATTTTTTGGCCTGGGCGGCCCCTGGTTGGCCAGGCTCCTGGGCGAGCCCCAGATCGCGCCCTATCTTTGGTTTGTGCCCCTGTTTTTCATGATCGACAGCATCAGGGGCACCAGCGAAAGCATCCTGGCCCGGGAGGGGCGCTTCGGGGTGGTTTCCGCGGTCAGCTTCATCGACATGAACCTGTCCCGCCTGGTGTCCATCCTGTGGGCCCTGGTGCTCACCGCCGGGATCATGGGCCTGATCGTGGGCAACCTCATTGCCTCGTCCCTGAGCCTGGTCATCGCCCTGGCCGTGGGCTTCAAGGTGCTGTGGAACCGCACCGGCGAGGATGATACCCCCCTGGTGAGTTACGCCCAGGCCATAAAAAACCACGTGCAATTTCCCAAAATCAATCTGTGGAACAACCTGCTCAAGGTGAGCACCGGGCGCATGCCGGTGTTTGTCTTGGCCGCCTATTTCGACCCGGCGGTGGTGGGCTTTTTCACCTTTGCCACCAACATCATCTCCCTGCCGCTCAGGATTTTGGGCAACTCGGTGGCTGATGTGTTCTATCCCGAGGCGGCTCGGGAGTGGAACGAGAGCGGCGCGGTGGAACGCGCCATGCACTACGCGGTCAAGTTCCAGGCTACCATCGGCATTTTCCCCATGGTGGCCCTGGGCCTGCTGGGGCCGCTGTTCTTCGAGGTAGTGTTCAGCTTCCGCTGGACCGAGGCCGGGGTGCTTAGCCAGATTTTGGCTTTTTGGACCCTGATGAACTTCATCACCGCGCCCATCTCCAGCCTGTTTCTGATCGTGAACCGGGCCGGCACCCGCCTGGTGTTCTCCATCGTGCAGTTGGCGGTCACCCTGCTTTCGCTGTTCGCGGGGGGCATGATCGGCAACGTGCGCCTGACGCTGGCCATCATGTCGCTCAGCCTGGGCCTGGTCAGCCTGGTGATGTTCATCTACATCCTCAGGCTGGGCAAGGCCAAGGTGTGGACCAACATCAACGTGATGCTCAAGGAAATATTTTTCTCCCTGCTCACCCTGCTGCCGGCCACGGTGGCTTTCTATTACTTCGAGCTGCGTTGGTCTTCCCTGGGCCTGGTGGCCCTGGGCGTGGTGGTCTATTTCGGGCTGCTTTACTGGCGGGACAAGGAAATACACGAAAGGGTGCTTCGGGTCATGGGACGCCTCCCGGACGTGGCCACCCCGGAGCCCGACTCCAAGTAAGCCGCGGTTTCCAGGCCGCCGGTTTGACGGCTTATCTCTGGCAGCCGCCTTGCGGGCTGAAGCGCGGGGCGATCACCAGGAAGCAATCCTTGCCCAACAGCCCCAGGGGCAGCTCGCAGTATTCTTCCAAGACATAGCCCTCATAAGCCTGAGCCTGCCCGCCGGGGCCGGATACGGTTAGCCTTTGGCTGGGCCGATCGGCCAGCCCGGCCTGGCTCAGGGCGCGGCCCACCTGGGGGCGGCCGGCCGGGGCGAACAGGAACACTCTGAGGTCCGGCCGGGGCAGGATGGCCAGCAGGGCGGGGTTGCCCGGCGCGGCGAACTTGTCCAATTCCTCCGAGGCGCGAAGCACCTCCTTGGCCTTAAGCTGTCGGGCGGGGTCCAGTCCGGCCCCGGCGAAGTCCACCAAAATGCCTCCGGCCAAAGAGCAGGGCACCCTAGCCAATGCCAAGCCTTGACGCGAAAGGCTCACCGGCGCTCCCAAGGCCACCACCCCGGCTCGTCGCAGGTCCGGCCCCAGAGTAGGCAGCACGTAGGCCACCGTGGCGGCCACCTGGTTGGCCTGGGCCGCCTGGGCTCCGGCCGGTCCCCAAGCCGCCTGCTCAAGGTCTTGGCCGTAGTGGGCGCGGGCGATCTTTTCCCAGCGGGGTTGGTTGTGGCCGTAGACCCCTTTCATGAAGGGGGCCGGGCTCCAGCCGTAGAGGTTGTAGTTGGCGTTCAGGCGGGCGGGCATCTGCCAGGCGGCCAAGGCCCCGCTGACCAGCACCAGCAAGGCCACCAGGCCCAGGCCCCCGCCCCAGGCCCGGCTGGGCCAGGCGTGACGGGCCAGGGTGAGCAGGCAGATCAGGGTGACGAGGTTCATGAGCGGCTCGGCCCACATGAGGTCGCGCAAGATGAAGCGGTCCAGCACCAGGGGGTGGGCGTAGGCCAAAAGAGCCAGGGCCAGGGCCAGCCAGGCGGTGCGGCTGAGGGCCGGGTTGAGGCGGCGGCGGGCGCACCAGGCCAACAGGGCCAGGGACACCAGGTTGGCCAGCACCGAGGGCCACAGATAGGCCAGCAGCTTGAGGTGCTCGGCCAAGGGCACCAGCATGAAACCCTGGCGCAAAAAGGCCATCTTGAAATCCAGCAGCAGGTATTGCCAGGCCAGGGCGGGCTCCAGCCCGATCAGGAAATGGCAGAAAAAGCTGAGCCCGAAACCCAGGAGCAAAAGCGAGGCATAGGCGGCCAGGGGGAAGACCAGGCCCCAACGCCGGTTGCCGCCGACCAGTCCCCACAGGTTGAGCAGCACCAGGGCCGCCAAAAAGGCCAGCAGGGCCAGCAGGGGCAGGGTGATGTGGATGCTCAGGCGATAGAGGAAGGTGCCCATGCCCTCGGGGATGGGCTCGCGCCAGGCCAGCCAAGCCAGGGCGGCGGTGACGGCCAGGGCCAGCATTGCGGCGGCCAACCCGGCCAAGGCCTGGCTGCGCTTCAAGGGCGGCAGGGCCTGGTCCCAGGCCTCGCCCTTCAGGGCGAGGGGCAGCAGCAAGAGCAGGGGCGCGGCCAGCAAATAGGTGCCCAGCTGCACCTTGGTGACAAAGGCCAGGCCCAGCAACAGGCCGCACAGGCCCAGCCACAACAGGCGGGGCCAGCCCCGCGCCCGCCCGGCCAGCACCGCCAAGAGGGCGGCCCCGGCCCAATACAAGAGGCTGTACTGCTCGGTGCGGATCAGGGCGGCCTGGTAAAAGAGCCCCTGCTCCAAGCCCAGGACCAGGGCCGCGCCCAGGGCCCACAGGGCGCGGGGCCGGAAGGCGGCCTGCAAGGCGCTCCACAGCAGGAACACCGCGCCCAGCACCGCCAGGGGGCTGAGGCGGCGCAGCAACTCCACCGCCTGGGCCAAACAGGCCAGGGGGTTCAGGGAGTGGTCAAGCTGGGTCAGGTCCAGCGCAGAGAGCCAGCCCAGGCCAGAGGCCAGGCGGGAGACCCACACCGTGATGAAATAGGCCCCGAAGCCGGGGCTGTGGATGTGGTCGGGCAGCAGCCCGCTGTTGATGACCAGGGTGTCCAGGGCCACGATGTGGTCCAGGTCCCAGATGAAGTAATAGGGGAAGGCGGCGTTCAGGCCCCAATAGGCCAGGGCCAAAAACACGAACACCGGCACGGCCCATAACAGGGGGGCTTGCCTGGGGGGCGGGGCTAGGGGCGCGAGATCGCCGCCCCGGTCATGGGCCGGTTCGCTCATACGAATTTAAGCTTCTTCAGGCCTATCCACAGCATCTTGATGAGCAGCCAGCCGTGGCTCCAGCGGGAGATGTTGGTGCTGCCGTAGAGGCGTTCCCGGTAACGGATGGGCAGGTCCACCATCTTCATGTTCTGCTTGGCTGCGCCGAAGATAATGTCAAAGTCGCTGAAGGGGTCGAAGTCCCCGAAGTAGGCCCGGTTGGCCACGATGACCTCGTAGTCCCGGCGGCTCAAAACCTTGGTGCAGCACAGGGTGTCCTTGATGGGCTGCTCCAGGCACCAGGAGAAGGCCAGGCTGAAGAATTTGTTGCCCAGGAAGTTGATGGGCCGCATGGCCTTGTCTTCCATGGGGTAGACCAGGCGCACCCCGTTGATGTACTCGCCCTTGCCGCTGTACCAGGCATCGTAGAAGCGGGTCAGGTTTTCGGGCGGGAAGGTGAGGTCCGCGTCCATGATCATGTACAAATCGCCCTCAGCCTTGTCGAAGCCCAGGCGCACCGCGTCGCCCTTGCCCACGCCGGTCTGCTGATAGGCCTTGGCCCGGCGCTGCGGGTGGTCCTTTAGGGCCTGTTGGATGGCCCCCCAGGTATCGTCGGTGCTGTGGCCCTCCACGAAAATCAGTTCGGTGCCCGCGCCCATCTCCGGGGTGCGGCGCATCAGGCCGTCTATGTTGCCCGCCTCGTTGCGCGAAGCGATGATCACCGACACCACCGGCTCTTTTTCCATGGGCTTGGCCGGGGCCGGGCGGGCCATGACGAAGTTGCACAGGGCCAGGTACTTAATGGGCCAGATGCGGGCCAGCACCCGGTTGAACAGCCAGTTGGGCACGGAGCCGGGCATGGGCCAGAGCAGCTCCATCCAGGTGCGGAAAGTCTGGTAGCCGGCCAGGTCCAACAGGTTGGCCGCGTCCGGGGCGGTGAACCAGTTCTGGGTGAGCAGGGGCTGGGCCAGGCCCAGGCCCCGCACCACGGCCAGGGGCGCGGCCCACAGCCGGGAGTGGAAGTTGAGGATGATGCGGGTGCGGGGATGGCAGGCCGGGCGCAGCTTTTTCAGCACCTCCTGCACGTCCCACAGGTCGTTGACCAGGTCCGAGAGGATGATGTAGTCAAAGGTCAGGCCCTCCAGGTCAATATCCTGGGCGTCCACGCAAAGGAAGCTGTGCTTCGGGTGGCGCTCCCGGGCCTGGGCGATCATCTCCGGGCAGAAATCCACCCCCAGTCCCACCGAGGGCTGGAGCGAGGCCAAGAGGTCGCCCTGGCCGCAGCCCACCTCCAGCACCTTCTGGCCGGGGGTGATCAGGCGGCCGTAGATGCGCTTCAGATGATTGAGGTAGAAGCGATGCCCCACCCGGCCTCCCTTGGAGGCGGAGGCGGCCACCTTTTGCCAAAAGCTCAGGCGCTTTTGGTTGTAGGCCTGGCGGTAGTTCTCGTCGGTGTAGTTGGGGGCAGCCTGATCCATGTTTGTTCCTTCGCGTGGGGCCGGGTGTTCGGGCCGGGGCCCCTATTTTTTCGCTTGCCGGAGTGGTTTGGCTTCGCGCCCCAGACGCTGAAGCAATTCCCGGCTGAGCCGTTGGTGCTCCAGTTTGGCCTCGGCGGCGGCCTGGGGGGAAAGTTCTCTGCTTTTTAACAGTTTTGCCAGCCTTTTGTCCAAGGCGGTCTGTTCTCGCTGGGCCCGCAGGCTACGGCGCAGGAGCTTCTGGTCGCGGGAGGACCGGAGTCGGTTGGCCAAGAGCCAGCCCAGGGCCAGGCCCACCAGCAGCACCAGGGCCGCGGCCAGGGCCAGGGCAACGCGGCCCAGGCCGCTGGAGGGCAGGGCGCTGCCCGCCGGGGCGGCTTGCGCCTTCAACTCGGCGGCCTGCACCAGGCGGCGCTGGTTGATCAGGGCCAACTGGCTGAGCAGGCCCGCCCGGCTGAAGGCTCCGGTGCGCTCCTCTTGGTAAACCCGCAGGAAGTCCTGGATCTGCACCATGGCCTTGCCCGTCAGGCGGTCCATCTCCTCCTGGAAAGAGGACATGACCGGCTTGAGGGCCGCGGCCAGCACCTCCGAGGCCGGGCGGAACGCCACGGTTACCTCGGCCCGTAGCGCCTGGTCCTGGGGTGAGGCATATTGTAGGACCAGGCGGATGAGCATCTGCCCGCTCACCGACAAGCCCAGCTTTTGCATGGTTATCTGGGCCCGGTACACGATTTCCTTGGGGCCGGGGCGCTCCATGGTCACCTGGGCCTGGTTGCTGTAGGTCTTCAGGCTGAAGGCGTGGGCCGTGCCGCCCAGCCGCTCCAGGACCAGATTGCCCAGCAGGGGGTGGCGGCGCTTGAACTCCGGCTGGCTGACCACGGCCAGGACCCCCACCAAGTTGTCCACCAGGAAGTCCAACTCCTGTGGCGAGATGGCCCAGCGCTGGTCTTGATAAACCTGGCTGTACAGGGCCTGGGCCACAAAATCCTTGGGCTCCTGGGCCGGGGCAGCCCCGCCCCAAAGGCAGCAGGCCACCAGGGCGGCCGACAATATCTTGCTCAGGTAGCTCACGGATTTTTACTCCCATCCCTTAAAGTCAGCTTAATTAATAGCATGAGCTACGGCTAGGGCAAAAGGAGACAAAATGCCGAGCCGCCCTTTGTTGGCGGTCTTTCGAGCGGTCCGGGGGGGCCGCGCGGCGAGAGTAATTGGACTAATACACAGATAAATTTATAAAAAATAGCTTGACAGGCCGGGCATCTCTCAACTAGGCATGATATGAAAAGGCGTGCTGCCCGGGGAGCCGGGTTGGCGTATAAGTTTAGCTGCTTGACAGAAGCAAGCCAACTGCATACAATCGTTAGCTAAAGCCTACAGCCTTATTACCGGCAAGGAGTGCCCGTCCATGAACAAGTCTCAGCTAATAGAGGCGCTGGCTAAAGCCGAGGGCCTTACCATCAAAAAAGCGGAGATGGTGATAAACACTATTTTCGGATCTGTCGAGGATGCTCTTATTCTCGGTGATCGGGTGGAGATTCGCGGGTTTGGCAGCTTCAAGGTCAAGGACTACGACGGCTACCAGGGACGCAATCCCAAGACGGGCGAGATAATCGACGTGGGCCAGAAGAAGCTGCCTTTCTTCAAGGTGGGCAAAGAGCTCAAAGAGCGCGTGGACTCCTTGGACTAAGCCCGCCGCCAGCCGCAAGGCCGGGCCTGCCGTGTCTCTGATATTTAATGATTTTCGCCCCGTCCTATTGAGCGGCGGGGCTGTTTTTTGCGGCTGACCGAGAAATACATTTTGACCCCGGCCGTGCTAGGCGGGGAGCTAGCGGTGCCCTTTTCCCGAAATCCGCTTTTGCGGGGTCGAAGGCCCGCCTAGGGTTGGCCGCCAAGGTGTTTTGTGATCACGGGGTTTTGTCCGGACACCGCGCGACGTGCGGTCGTGAACCTCGTCAGATCCGGAAGGAAGCAGCGATAAGCGATGCGGTGCGTGTCGCGGAGCGCTCTGGATCTAGATTTCGTGTTTCGCATGCCCCTTGGCGGAAAATTCGACGTGGGATGCACGGCTGGGGTCATCTAAAAAGTTTGTCGCCTTGCCTCTTACCATCCGACAGACCATCGCCCAAATGCTGACCCAGGGGCCCTGGAGCGCCCTGGAGTTGGCCGGCGAGCTACTCCTCACCCGCCGGGAGGCGGAAGAACACCTTAGCCATTTGCGGCGCTCCCTGGGTAGGGACCTGAAGGTGAGCCCGGCCCAGTGCCGGGCTTGCGGCTACGTGTTCAGCGACCGCCGACGCCTGGACGCACCGGGACGCTGCCCGGTCTGCCGGGGCCAACGCATCGACGGCCCTTGGTTTGAAGTGAGGGCTTGAGCCCAGCGGGCTAGTGCAGGTTCTGGCGGATGCTGCGGGCGCTTTCCATGGTTTCGCGCACCACCTCGTCCAAGTGGCCCGGGGTGAGCGAAGAGGTGAAGCCCACCACGTACAGGGCCGAGGCCAGGCCTCCCGAGCTGCCCACCAAAACCGCAACTCCCCAGATACCGTTGAGATATTCGTCTTGCTCCACGGCGTAGCCCTGCTCACGCACCTGCTCCAACTGCTGGAGGTACTGGTCCAGGTCCACCACCGAGTTGGGGGTGTGGCGGGGCAGGCCCTGGGCCAGGATCTTGTCCACCACCGCGGGGGGCTGCCCGGCCAAGAAGACCTTGCCCACAGCACCGGCCAAAAGGGGTAGGCGGGTGCCCGGCCCGGCGGAGATGCGGATCTGCTCCGGAGGCTGACGGGCCTCCACCACCATCACCTCGCCCCTGCCCATGACCCCCAGGAACACCGATTCGTCCAAGCGGCTGCAAAGGCGGGTCATTTCCGGACCGGCCGCGTCGCGCAGGCTGGCCTGGGCAAAGCCGCGCCGGGCCAGGGTGGCCACCAGAGGGCCCAGGCCGTAGCGCTTGCTGGACGGGTCGCGGCTCAGGGCGCCCCCGGCCTCCAACTGCTTGCACAGGCCAAACACCGTGCCCTTGCTGATCCCCAGGTGGCGGGAAAGCTCGCTGATGCCGATGCCGTCGCGGCTTTGGGCCACCAGTTCCAGTATCTTGAGGGCGCGGCCTACTGACGGGGCGCGGTAACCGGTCTGGGCGGGCATGCGTTCTCCTTACTGAACAGGACGGCCTTCATGATGCCCCCGGCGCAAATGGTTGTCAAGGATGGGCGGCTGCGCGGGAAGCGGCAGCGGGGCCTTGTAAACAGGGGGTGGTAATGCTAGCGTAACTGCACCTTTGTTGGCTTTTACGGTGTGGTTATGTCAGCTCTGATCTTGTTGGTTTTACTTGTCGGCGGCGTGCTGTACCTGGGTGGCGGCCTGGTGCATCTGTATCGCTATCTCCAGGCCCGGCGCATGCACCCCCAAGCCTCCCGTTTTTGGGACGGCCAGAGGCGGCGTTTCTTCCAGTTGACCGGGGTGGGAGTGATCTTGACCATTGGGTTTTTCGCCATGGCCTGGTGGTCGGCTCCGGGTCACGGCGCGGCCTGGATGCCCCAGGCCCTGATGGCCCGCCAGACCCAGCTAAGCGGCCCGGCGGCCACTGATGACGCCGAGACCATACCCCCGCCTCAGGTCAAGGTGCAGGGCGCGGTCCCGGCTTTCAACGAGGCCCGGGAGACCACCAGCAGCACCACGGACACGACGACCACCACCAGCACCACCAGCAGCACCGAGAGCACGGTGACCACCACCACCGCCCCGCCGCCCGCGCCGGTCAACAAACCGGTGGCCCGCCAGGGCCGGGACGCCTGGACGGTGTGCGCCGCCTCGTTCAGGCGGGAGGCCGTTGCCCAGAACTACGCCAAGCGCCTGGCCGACCAGGGCCTGCCCGCCAGGGTGAACCAGGTTGACCTGGGCAAGCGGGGCACCTGGCACCGGGTCTGCGTGGGCAGCTTCCCCACCCTGGACGAGGCCAGGGGCCAGTACAAGGCCTGGGAGAAGCAGGGCCTGATCAGCGACGCCTTCCTGCTGCCGCTGCGCTGAGCGGATCATGGATGACAAGCGCCTGTGGTTTTTGCTCAACGAAGTGGCCCAGGGGCTTGGAGTGGAGGTTCGCCTGGAGAGCCTGGACGGGGGGGACGACCCCTCGGCCCGCAGCGGCCTCTGCCGCCTGCGGGGAAAACCGGTAATATTCATCGAGCGGCGGCAAGACACCGCCCAACATTGCCGCCGCCTGGGCCTGGGCCTGCTGGGCTTGGACCTGGAAGGGGTTTACCTGCGTCCGGCGGTGCGGAGCTTTCTGGACGACCTGGCCGGCTCCGGCGGCCAAGGAGACGAATGGGATGACTGAGGTGAGGGTTTAGTGAGCGCGGCAAGACGGGGCAAGGAACGCCTGGCCGAGCTGGAGCGCGAGGTGCGGGGTAAGGGCGTGCAGTTGGCCTATGAAAAGCTGCAATTCGCCGGGCTGCACCTGAAAAGCGGCTTGTGCTGGTTCAAGGGACGCTACTATTTGTTCGTGGACCGCCTGAAGCCGGTGGGCGACCGGGTGGACCTTTTGGAGCAGGCCCTGGAAGATTTGGCCATGCTGCCCGATCCCTCCCTGGGGCCTCCCGATGCCTTCCAGCCGGGGGTGAACGAGGCCGCCCAGAACCAAAGCACGGACGACGAGCCCGGCGGCGAGGCCCCCGAGGCGGCGGCCCCCACGGAGAAGACCGATGCCTGAGCTTACCCTGGCCCAGCGGGTTCAGGTGGTCAAACTGCCCCTGACCGGCGAGTTCGCCACGGAAAAGCGCTTCAAGGACGCCCGGGGCGAGGGCCATCTGATCCTCAACGGACCGGAGGTGCGGCGGGCGGGCATGTTCACCCTGGAGCCCGGCGCGGGCTACCGGGGCGGGCACCTGCACCAGAGCAAGAATGAGTACATTTACATCGCCGCCGGTCGGGGCACGGCCGAGTTCTTTTGCCCGGCCACCGGCGAGCGCCTGGAAATGGAAGTGGAGGCCGGGGACCGGCTGTTCATGCCCGCCGGGGTGGCCCACCGCTTTTGTGCCCAGGAGACCATCACCTTTGTGGAGCTAAGCGACCGGCCCTACCAGGCCGCTGACGACCTGCCCGCGGATTTTACCCAGGAGTAAGCCATGCTGGAGAATATGCTGGCCTTTATCCGGGAAAACGACATCTGCGTGTTGGCCACCACTCACGGACAGGAGCCCCACGCCTCGCTCATGGCCTATCTGCCCGACGATGAGGGGCGCAGGATCTATCTGATCACCTCGGCCGAGACCATGAAGTATCGCAACATCCTGGCCAACCCCCAGGTGAGCCTGCTCATCGACGACCGCCGGGCAGGCCAGCCGGGCGGGCCGCTGAAGGCCCTCACCGTGGGCGGGGCCTGCGCTCCCGCGCCGTATGCGCGGCAGCAAGAGCTGAAGGCCCGCTTCGCCGAGCGCATGCCCCATTTGGCCGGGATCACCGCCGATCCGGCGGCCAAGGTGCTGGTGGTCACGGTGGGCACCTTGCAACTGTTGGCCGGGCCCTTGGAATCAAGCTACGTGGAACTGTCCTGAACCTCGCCCCGGCCTTGACAGCCTTGGCGAGCCCAGGGTAAGTTTTGCCTCGTTTTTCAGTGAGCCCGGATATTTCAATAAGGTAGGGCGTCCGGCTGCGCCAGCCCCCGGCATACCGCGTTGCCGGTTGCGCTCGGGCCTCAACGTAGCTCAGGCTACGCCTGCGGCCCTCGCTTACCGGACGCCTTGTCTGCCGAAGGCTGGCTGTGCCGGATCTGGGTACAAACCCTGCCCTGGTGAAGCTGACGTATCTTGCATAAGGAATGCATGGGTACCGCTTCGTTGCTCGTTGCCGCCCACCTTCATGAAAATCCGGGCTAGGCCACGCAGTTAGGCCACAGTTAAGGAGCATCTGGTGAAAAAGCGTAATCTGCCTCCCGTCCCTCCGGAGATTCAGGCCCTGGTGCCCTACAAGCCGGGCAAGCCCATCGAGGAGCTGGAGCGGGAGTTGGGCATAAGCGGGGCCATAAAACTGGCCAGCAACGAGAATCCCCTGGGCCCCTCGCCCAAGGCGGTGGCGGCCATGGCCAAGGCCCTGGAGGGCCTGCACCGCTACCCCGACGGGGCCGGCTTCGAGCTGCGCCAGGCCCTGTCCCGGCGCTACGGCCTGTCCCAGGACCAGATCGTCTTGGGCAACGGCTCCAACGAAATCATCGAGCTGTTGTGCCGCGCCTTTTTGCGCCCCGGCGATCTGGCCCTGGCCGCTTCGCCTTCGTTTCTCATGTACTCCAAGCTGGTGCAGGTGGCCGGGGGCCGTCTCAAGGAGGTGCCGCTCAAGGACTTCCGCCTGGACCTCAATGCCCTGGCCCAGGCCATCGAGCCGCGCACCCGCCTGGTGTTCGTGAACAACCCGGACAACCCCGCCGGGACCGCCTTCAGCGGCAAGGAGTTCCGGGCGTTCCTGGACAAGGTGCCGGATGGGGTTATCGTGGTCTTGGACGAGGCCTACATCGAGTTCGCCTCCGACCCCGAGGTGGCCCAGGGCACCGACTTCCTGGATCACGAGGTGCCGGTGGTGGTGATGCGCACCTTTTCCAAGGCCTACGGCCTGGCCGGGCTCAGGGTGGGTTTCGGCCTGGGGCCGGTGGAGGTCATGGGCATCCTGCACCGGGTGCGCCAGCCCTTTAACACCAGCATCCTGGCCCAGGCCGCCGGAACCGCCGCCCTGGCCGACGAGGAGTTTTTCCAAAAGACCCTTCAGGTCGCCTGGCAGGGGCTCAAGGATTTCTACGCCTGCTTCGACGAACTGGGCCTGATGTACGTGCCCAGCCAGACCAACTTCGTGCTGGTCAAAGTGGGGCCCAAGGCCTCCGACGTGGCCGACGAACTGCTGCGGCGCGGGGTCATCGTGCGCAAGATGACCTCCTACGGCCTGCCCGAGTTCCTGCGCATCAGCGTGGGTCTGCCCCAGGAGAACCGGCGCTTCATGGATGAACTGGGCGCTATCTTGGGGAAGGCATAACCTCCATGGTGGTCACCGTGGACGGACCGGCCGGCTCGGGCAAATCCTCGGCCAGCCGCCTTTTGGCCCGGAAGCTGGGCTTCGCCTTTTTGGACACCGGCGCCCTGTACCGGGCCATCGCCTTGGCCGCCCAGTGGGATGATATGCAGGACCAGGGCGAGGACAAGCTGGCCGCTTGGCTGCGCAAAGTGCCCCTGGAGGCCATATCCCAGGATGGAAGCTTTCTGGTGCTCCTGGGGGGGCAGGAGGTGGAGCCCTACATCCGCAACGAGGCCATCAGTCAGTTGGCCAGCCGCCTTTCGGCCCTGGCCCCGGTGCGGGAGCATCTTTTGGGCCTGCAAAGGGCCGCCGGGCGGGACGGAGACTTGGTGGCCGAGGGCCGGGACATGGGTACCGTGGTCTTTCCCCACGCCGAGGCCAAGTTTTTCCTCACCGCCGGGGAACAAGAGCGGGCTCGCCGCCGTTGGCTGGAGCTAAATCAGAGCGGTCAACAGGCTGATATGGCGGATGTCTTGGCCGACCTGCGCCAACGGGACCTGCGCGACTCAGAGCGCAGCCTGAGCCCCCTGCGCCCCGCCGAGGACGCCGTGGTGCTGGACACCACCCCCCTGAGCCTTGCCGAGGTGGTGGACACCCTGGCCAAAAAGGTGCGGGAACGGCGCACAAGCGCACCACGATAAGTCAATGAAACCTTGTAAAATACAGTACTTTCTGGTAGGAAGACTTAATTTTACAAGTTGCGGAGTCTCGGTCGTAATCCCGGCCGATGCTGCCGCGTGGCTAAACCATTAGGAGCTAAAGCGAATTAACCATGGCCGATAACGATCTTACCAAGGACTTGGTGGCGGAAGGCGCCGCCGAGACCGGCGAAGAAACCCCCGTCACCGAGAGCCCCGCCCCCGAGACCCCAGCCTCCGAGAGCCCTGCTTCCCAGGAAGGAGACCTGACCCCTGAGGAGCTTGAACTGGCCTATGAACAGTCGATGAAGGAGATCCAGGAAGGCGAAGTCGCTCGGGGCACCATCGTAGCGATTGAAAACGACTACGTGGTGGTGGACATCGGTTACAAGTCCGAGGGTCAGATCGGCATAAACGAGTTCCGCGACGCCGATGGCGTGATCAAGGCCGAGGTCGGCCAGCAGGTGGACGTGCTGCTGGAGCGGGCCGAGGACGAAGACGGCACCATTATCCTGTCCAAGGACAAGGCCGCCAAGATCAAGGTGTGGGACGAGATCAGCCGGGTCTACAACGACGACGGCATGATCCACGGCACCATCGTGGGCCGCGTCAAGGGCGGCATGAGCGTGGACATCGGGGTCAACGCCTTCCTGCCCGGCAGCCAGGTGGACCTGCGCCCCGTGCGCAACCTGGACTCGCTGATCGGCCAGGAATTCGACTTCAAGATTCTCAAGTTCAATAAGAAGCGCGCCAACATCGTGCTTTCGCGCCGGGTCCTTTTGGAGGAAGAGCGCGAGCACAAGAAGAAGAAGACCCTGCAGGTGCTGGAAGAGGGCCAGGTCATGGAAGGCGTGGTCAAGAACATCACCGACTACGGCGTCTTCGTGGACCTGGGCGGCATCGACGGCCTGCTGCACATCACCGACATGAGCTGGGGCCGGGTGGGTCATCCCTCCGAGATGTTCAATATCGGCGACGAGATCACGGTCAAGGTGCTCAACTTCGACCGCGACCGCGAGCGGGTGAGCCTGGGCCTGAAGCAGCTCAAGGAAGATCCTTGGCTCAACGCCTCCGAGCGCTACCCCGTGGGCACGCGCATCAACGGCCGCGTGGTGAGCCTGGCCGACTACGGCGCATTCGTCGAGGTGGAGGAGGGCATCGAGGGCCTGATCCACGTCAGCGAGATGTCCTGGACCCGCAAGGTGCGTCATCCTTCCAAGATCGTCAACGTCAACGACATGGTCGAGGCGGTGGTGCTTTCCATCAGCCCCGAGCAGAAGCGCATCAGCCTGGGCATGAAGCAGGTCGAGCCCAACCCCTGGGACGTCATTGCCGAGAAGTACCCCGTGGGCACCACCATCGAGGGCCGCATCAAGAACATCACCGACTTCGGCCTGTTCATCGGTATCGACGAGGGCATCGACGGCCTGGTGCACATCTCCGACATCTCCTGGACCAAGCGCATCAAGCACCCCGGCGAGTTGTTCAAGAAGGGCGACGAGGTCCGGGCCATCGTGCTCAACATCGACCGCGAGAACGAGCGTTTCTCCCTGGGCATCAAGCAGCTCGAGGGCGATCCCTGGGAAGAGATCCCCAACAAGTACCGGGTGAACACCCGGGTCAACGGCGTTATCACCAACGTCACCGACTTCGGCCTGTTCGTGGAATTGGAAGAGGGCGTCGAGGGTCTGGTCCACGTCAGCGAAATCTCCGAGGACAAGATCAAGACTCCCGTGGGCATGTTCAACGTGGACGATGTGATCGAGGCCAAGGTGGTCAGCGTGAACCGCCGCGAGCGCAAGATCGGCCTGTCCATGCGCCGCATGGACGAGGAAGCCGAGCGTCAGGTCTACAGCGAGTACGTGAACTCCACCCAGGCCGCCACCAGCAACCTGGGAGCCCTGCTCAAAGAGGGTCTGGCCCTGAAAGAAGACGAGGAGAACGGGGACGAGTCCGAAAAGGACTAGCAGTAAGTTCCCGAAACGACCTTTATGAGAAAACATCCCCTGGCCGTGGCCATTGGGGTATGTGCCCTGATCGTGGCCTTGTTCGGCGGAGCCCTGGTGCTTATTAAGCCAGGGCTCCGCCCGCAGGCTCTTTTCGGCGGCAAGATCGCCGTGGTTCCCGTCAACGGCCTCATCGAATCATCCGCGGTATTCAACGAGACCCTCATCCGCCTCAGGCGCGACGACTCCATCCAAGCCATCATCATCCGCGTGGACTCCGGGGGCGGCGGCGCGGCCGCGTCCCAGGAGATGTACATGGAGGTGGCCCGCACCGCCAAGGTCAAGCCGGTGGTGGGCTCCATGGGCGGGGTGGCCGCCAGCGGGGGCTATTACCTGCTGGCCGCCTGCACCAAGATAGTCGCCGCCCCGGCCACGGTCACCGGCTCCATCGGGGTCATCGCCACCATCCCCGACCTGCACCAGCTCCTGGAAAAGCTGGGGGTGAAGGTGCAGATACTGCGCTCGGGCAGCCTCAAGGGAGCGGGCATCCCCTCCCGGCCGCTCAGCGACGCCGAGCGGGCCAACCTGCAAGAGCTCATCGACCAGACCTACCAACAGTTCGTGTCCGACGTGGCCAAGGGACGGCACATGAAGTACGAGCAGGTCAAGGCCCTGGCCAACGGCGGGGTCTTCACCGGGGCCAAGGCCAAGCAGTTGGGCCTGGTGGACGAGTTGGGCAACTTCCAGGACGCGGTCAAGCTGGCCGCCCGCCTGGCGCACATCAAGGGCGAACCCACCCTGGTGTGGCCCGAGAAAAAGGGCGGCTTCTGGTCGGGTCTGCTGCGCGAACAGGCCAGCCTGTTCATCAAGGACCTGGCCGCCCAACTGGGAGCCATGCCCGGCCTGGCCTTCCGCTGGCCCGCCTCGCCCCTTAGCCAGTGAAAGCGGCGGTAAATCCTCTAGCCTTTGTGCGTTCCTTTTGGGCCCCCATGTGGGGGCTGCGCCTTTTGTGGGACCACAAGCGTCTGTGGCCCTTGGCCGCGGCTCCTTTCTTCCTCAACCTGATCCTGTTCGGCCTGGCCTTTTGGCTTAGCTACGCCTACCTTGGCGACTGGGTGCGGGGCCTGCTGCCCGGCGGCGACGGCTGGTGGTGGGCGGCGCTGTTGTATCTGCTGCTGGTCCTGGTGGTGCTGGCCCTGTTGGTGGTGCAGATATATTTGTTCGCCGTGGTGGGGCGGGTGGTGTCCGCGCCCTTTTTGGAGCTCTTAACCCGGCGCACCGAGGCCTTGGCCCAGGGCATGCCTCCCGGCGCGCCCTGGAGCGACGGCGGCCTGGTGCGCGACGTCATGCGGGTGCTCAGGCAAAGCCTCAAGCGCCTGCTCATCTACCTGGCGGTGATGCTGCCCCTGCTGCTGCTCAACCTCATCCCCGGGGTGGGGGCCATGGCCTACGCGGTATTGGCCTGGCTGTTCACCGCCTATTTTCTGGCCCTGGAGTTCATGGACTACCCCCTGGACCGCCGGGGCCTCAGCCTCAAGGAAAAGTCGCGCTACGTGCGGGGCATGGGCCTGGGCTGGCTGGGCTTCGGCAGCGCGGTGCTGGTGATGGGCCTGATACCGGTGGTAAACTTCGCCCTGTTGCCCCTGGCGGCCATGGGGGGCACCTTGCTGTATCTGGAGCGCCCTCTGTCCGCTGCGTGATCGGTGCAGCCAGCCACCGCATGGCTGCGTTGTCGGCATCACTCGGTCCTCGGCGTAGGTAGACTACGCCTGCGTCCCTCGTCACCTGCCGCCTTGCCCTGCGGCGGCTGGCCGCCCCGATGGGATTCGCCCGACGGAGTATATCTGTGTTGTAGGCGTGGCTTGCTTGTCGTTGCCTTTACCGACTTCTTGCCGATCTGGACCATCTTGTCTTTGGTGGTAAAATTTATCATTTGCGCATTTGTTCATTCAACGGCGATTGAGTATGCCTTCAGCTCCCGACATAGACCTGGCTCAGGCCGAGCCTGAGTTCAGCCGCAACCTGGCCCTGTTGGGCATCGGGCTCAGCGTGTTCATGGGCACCATGGACATAAGCATCGTCAACATCGCTCTGTCCACCCTGATGCACGACCTGAAGGCCTCCCTGGCCACCATCGAGTGGGTGGTGGTGAGCTACGCCCTGGTCATCACCTCGCTGATGCTGGGGGTGGGTCGCCTGGGCGACATGTTCGGCAAAAAGCGGGTCTATCTGTTGGGCATCCTGGTGTTCGGGGCGGGCTCGGCTCTTTGCGGTCTGGCCACCAGCGCCTATGCCCTTATACTTTTCCGGGCGGTGCAGGCCTTTGGCGCGGTGATGATGCAAGCCCTGGGTATGGGCATAATCACCGAGATATTCCCCGCCGAGCAACGGGGCCGGGTGATGGGCATCATGGGCACGGCGGTTTCCCTGGGCTTGGCCGTGGGCCCTCCTATGGGAGGCCTGCTCATCGGCACGGTGGGCTGGCGGGCCATCTTTTTCGTCAACCTGCCGGTGTGCCTTCTTTCCTGGTGGATGGTCTCGCGTTATGTGCCCGGCGACCGATCGACCGTGAAGGGGGAGCGCTTCGACGTACCAGGCGCGGTGTTGTTGTTTCTGGCCCTAGTCTGCTACGCCCTGGGCATGACCCTGGGCCAGCATTATGGCTTCGGCTCGGGAGCTTCCCCTCTGTTGTTTGGAGGCGCCATCTTGGGCGTGGCGCTTTTTTTGTGGGTGGAAGCCCGCTCTGTGCAGCCCATGATGCCTTTGAGCCTGTTCAAGGACCCCCAGTTCGGCCTGGGCCTGTTGATGGGCTGGATCGCCTTTCTTATCCTGGGCGGGGTATTCATCATGCCCATCTATTTGCAGGTGGCCGAGGGCTACTCTCCCCAGCAGACCGGCTTTCTTATGTTGGTGGTGCCGTTGAGCATGGGCACGGTTTCGCCTCTGGCGGGATGGTGCGCCGACCGCTTCGGAGCCCGAGTGGTGAGTCTTATCGGCTTGCTGCTGCTGGTGGGCGGGTGCCTGACTTTGAGCGGCATCACCTTGCACATATCGGTTTTTGAGTACGTCATGCGGGTGCTGCCCCTGGGTCTAGGCCTGGGTCTGTTTCAGGCCCCCAACACCAGCTCCATCATGGGCCGGGCTCCCCGCCACCGCCTTGGGGTGTCCTCGGGCTTGGTGTCGCTCTCGCGCACCCTGGGCAACACCTCCGGGGTGCCGCTCATGGGCGCGGTGTTCAGCCTGTACTTTTTGGCGTCGGCTCCAGGCGCGGACCAAACCAACCTGGCGGCCGCCCCTCCCCAAGCCATGGTGGACGGGCTGGACGGGGCCTTTAGGCTGGCTGCCTGGCTGGGAATCAGCGCGGTGCTCCTGGCCCTATATTCCTGGTGGTTGAAACGCCATTGGCTCAAGGCCGCCCGCGGCGGCTAAGCCTTCTCTGCCTTTTTACCTGTCCGAGTTCAGCGGCGGCAGTAGTCCACGATGGCCGCCACGTGGATGGACGCGGTGTTCAGGAAGGGCAGGCCCAACTCGTCCCGGCCCAGGATCAGCGGCAGTTCGGTGCAGCCCAGGATCACCGAGTCGATGCCCTGCCTGCGCTTCATGCGCGACACGATCTTCAAAAGCTCCTCGCGGGTGGAGTCCTTGAAAATCCCCAGCTCAATCTCGGTGTCCAGGCGCTTCTGGATCAGCTCCTGGTCCTCGGGCGGCGGCACCTGAACCTCCATGCCCCTGGGGGCGAAACACTGCTGATAAAGCTGGGAGCCCATGGTGAGGCGGGTGCCCAAGAGCCCCGGCCGCTTGAGTCCCATGGCCAGGGCCCGATCCAGGGTGGTCTCCACGATGCTTATCAGGGGCAGGGGAGAGCGAGCGCGCACCTGCTCAAAGGCCAGGTGGGGGGTGTTGGAGGCGATGGCCGCGAACTGGGCGCCCGCCCGGTGCAGGGCACGCACGCTGGTGATGAGCATCTCGGCCACCCGGTCCCACTGGCCGGCGTTGGCCCGGCGCATGAGCGGGGCCAGGCTCAGGCTGTGGATGAAAATCTCGGGGTAGTTGTAATCCGCCCCGGCGGCGGCGAAGGCGCTGATGATGCCTTTGTAATAGTCCAGGGTGGATTCGGGCCCCAGCCCGCCGATCAAACCGATTTTTCGCATGATCCCCTCATTGGCCGCGCCGGGCCCTCAGGTGCGAAACTCCTCCACCGGTCCGGCGCCTTCACGGATGATTTCGGGCTGGTCGTCCACCAGGCTGATGACGCTGGAGGGTTCGCCGGGCACCGGCCCGCCGTCCACCACCATGTCCAGTTGCTTGCCCAGCAGCTCCTCGATTTCCCAGGCGTGCAACAGCTCGCGCCCCTCGAGGTCGGTGGCCGTGGCGCTGGCCAGGGGGCGGCCCAGCGCCTGCACGATGGCCAGGGGTATGGGGTGGCCCGGCACCCTGATGCCCGCGGTCTTGCGCCGGGTGAGCATCATGTCCGGCACCTCGCGGCTGCCGGTGAGCACGAAGGTGTAAGGGCCGGGCAGCAGGCGCTTGAGGGTCTTGTAGGCGTAGTTGGTCACCAGGGCGTAGCGGCTGATGTCGCTCAGGTCCGGGCAGATGAAGGAGAAGGGCTTGGATTCGGGCTGGCCCTTGATCTGGTGCAGGCGCTTCAGGGCCTTCTTGTTGTGGATGTCGCAGCCCAGGCCATAGAGAGTGTCGGTGGGGTAGGCCACCACCCCGCCGTTTTCCAAGACCTCCACCACCCGCTTGATGAGGCGCGGCTGGGGGTTCTGGGGGTTGATCTCCACAAGCACGGTTGTTGTCTCCTTATACGGCAAGCTTAGGCCAGGGAGCCCGGCAAAGCAAGGCCCCGCCGCTGGGGCGGGGCCGAGATGCGATTGCTGTGCTTTCAGGGCCTAGAAGGGGATGTCGTCGTCCGTGGAGGGCGGGCCGCCGAAGTCGTTGCCGCCGCCGTAGCCGCCGCCACCCTGGCCGCCGCCACCCTGGCCGCCGCCACCGCCTTGCCCGCTCTGACCGGGGCCGCCGCCCAGGAACTGGATGTCACGGGCCACGATTTCGGTCATATACTTGCGCTCGCCGCTCTGGTCTTCCCATGAACGGGTGCGGATGGACCCCTCTACGTAGACCTGGCGGCCTTTGGACAGATACTGGGCCGCGATCTCGCCCAGCTTGGTCCAGGCCACGATGCGGTGCCACTCGGTGCGCTCCTGCATGTTGCCGTCGCGGTCCTTGAAAGACTCGCTGGTGGCTAAGCGGAAGGTGCACACCGCGGTGCCGCTTGGGGTATACTTCAATTCCGGGTCTGCACCCAGGTTGCCGATGAGAATGACTTTATTGACGCCGCGGGCCATTAGACAACTCCTTTGGATTTAGACGTTGACTGTAGCACAAGGTGAAAAGGTGCCGCAACAAGTGGTGACCGGGAAAGAGGAAAAGAGCCGTTGGTGGCGTCCCCTACGCTACCTTTGGTCGGGCTGGGGCATGTTCTGGATGGTGCTGTTGACCATTCCCGTATCCCTGGCGGTGCTCGTTTCAGGAGCTTTGGGCGTGAGCCATCACAAGCTGCAATGGGCCCCCCGTGCCTGGGGCCGCCTGCTCATGTGGGGCATACACTGCCGGGTGCGCCTGATAGGCGGGGACAAGCTGCAACCGGGGGAAGCCTACGTGTTCGCGGGCAATCACGCCTCGGCCCTGGATATCCCTTCCCTACAATCGGTGATGCCCAAGAATTTCCGCTGGGTGGCCAAAAAGGAGTTGTTCTCCATACCTCTTTTCGGTCCGGCCCTAACCGCCGCGGGCAATATACCCGTGGACCGTTCGGCCAGCCGCCAGGCCATGCAGAGCCTGATCCTGGCATCGCGCCGGGTGAGCGACGGGGCCAGCGTGGTGATCTTTCCCGAGGGCACCCGCTCCGACGACGGCAACCTTTTGCCCTTTAAAAGCGGGGGCTTCCTCTTGGCCATCAAGTCGGGCAAGCCGGTGGTGCCCTTTTATCTGCACGGCACTCGCCAGGCCATGGCCAACGACCGCTTTCTGTTGGACCCCGGCCCCATCGAGGTGATCCTGGGCGATCCCATCCCCACCGATGGCCGTAAGGCCGGGGAGCGGGAGGATCTGTCCGACTTGGTGCGGGAGCGCATACTTGGGTTGCAGAGGCAGGCCGGGGAAGGGCCTCCGGTTGACAGCCCCGGAACCGCCGCCTAGATTGTATCCCCAAAGCCTCTGCCAGGCTTGAAAGAGGAAGCGATTTGTCCGCCAAGCGCCCTAAGAAGACCGCCAAACCCCGCAAGGCCAAGGCCGCCAAACCCCCGAAGTCCAAGTCCGCCGCGCTGGGCCGGACCCTGGCCGCCCTGGCCCAGGTGGGTCGCACCATCGGAGCGGCCCTGCTGGTACTGCTGGCCATCGGCGTGGTCGTGTCCCTGGCTTGGTACAGCGCGGCCGACCCTTCGCCCCTGCACGAGGTGAAGGGCGCGGCTGCCAACCTGCTGGGTGAGCCCGGCGCGGCCTTGGCCGCCGTGGCCTACGATGTGTTCGGTCTGGGGGCCTGGTGGCTGGTGATCCTGCCCCTGCTGGCCGCCTGGCTCTTGTGGTCCGGGCGCGCCGCCGGGCGCATGCTGCCTTTTTGGGCCGCGGGCCTGGGCCTGCTGGTGTCCACCGCCGCCGTGTTGGGCGCGACGGGCGGCAGCCTAAGCCTGGGCGGGGCTCCCCTGCCGGTGGGCGGCGGCGCGGGCCGGGCAGTGGCCCTGAGCCTGGGCCAGGTCGGCGCTTGGCTGGCTTGGGGGTTGCCCCTGCTGGTGTGGGCCATGGCCTTGGGGCTGTCGGCCTGGTCTCTGTGGCCCTTGCTGGGCCCCTTGCTGCGCTCTCCGGCGGTGGACGGCCCCCTGGCCGATCAGGCGGTGTCCCCGCTCAGCCTGCAACCGGGCAGCCTTCCCGCGCCCGCCTCCGAGCCTAAGCCCGATCCGGAACACGAGATCGTGATCTCCCGCCCCGAACCGGCCCCGGAGCCGGCGGCTCCGCCCGCACCGCCCACGCCCGCCCCGGCTTCCGCCGCCGACGGCGACGGCCCGGTGATCAAGCCCCGCCTGGCCGGTGGCGCCTCCGCCTCGGGCGTGGTGGCTCCCTCGCCCAAGAAGGGCCGCTTCAAGCTGCCCGACCTGGACCTGCTTGACCCCGGCCCCGGCCCGGCCCCGCCGGAGCAGGCCGAGGCGCTTCGGGCCACCAGCCGGGTGCTGGAGGAAAAGCTGGCCGATTTCGGGGTGCACGGCGCGGTGCGCGAGGTGGCCCCCGGCCCGGTGGTCACCCGCTTCGAGTTCAAGCCCGCCCCCGGCGTGAAGATAAGCAAGGTGGCGGGCCTGGCCGACGACCTGGCCATGGTGATGCGGGCCCAGTCCATCCGCATCGTGGCCCCCATTCCGGGCAAGGCGGTGATCGGCATCGAGATTCCCAACCCCACCCGGGAGATGGTGGCCCTGCGCGAGCTGCTTTCGGCCCAGGTGTACCAGAAGGCCATCGGCCGCCTCACCGTGGCCGTGGGCAAGGACATCCTGGGCCACCCCATGGTGACCAACCTGGCCCGCATGCCCCACCTGCTCATCGCCGGGGCCACCGGCGCGGGCAAGAGCGTGTTCATCAACTGCCTGGTGCTGTCCATCCTCTACCGCTGCACCCCGGAGCAGGTGCGCATCCTCATGGTGGACCCCAAGCGCATCGAGCTATCCGCCTACAGCGACATCCCCCATCTGCTCTACCCCATCATCACCAGCCCCAAGGAGGCCACCGCCGGGCTGCGCTGGGCGGTGCGCGAGATGGAGCGGCGCTACGAGCTTTTGGCCGAGGTGGGGGTGAAGAACATCGAGTCTTTCAACCGCCGTTTGGCCGACAAGGGGCCCATTCCCACTCCCACGAATATTGAGAACAACGGGCGCGAGTTCCTGGAGCCCTTGCCCTACATCCTGGTGTTCATCGACGAGCTGGCCGACCTGATGATGGTCAGCTCCAAGGAGGTGGAGAGCCTCATCACCCGCCTGGCCCAGATGGCCCGGGCGGCGGGCATCCACCTGATCCTGGCCACCCAGCGCCCCAGCGTGGACGTAATCACCGGGCTGATCAAGGCCAACTTCCCGGCCCGCATCTCCTTCAAGGTGGCCAGCCGGGTGGACAGCCGCACCATCTTGGACCAGCAGGGGGCCGAGCATCTGTTGGGCCGGGGCGACATGCTCTTCGTGCCGCCGGACACCTCCGGGGTCAGCCGTTTGCACGGGGCCTTTGTCAGCGAAGAAGAAATCGACCGGGTCACCGCCTTCTGGAAAAGCCAGGCCCGGCCCGAGTACGACGAGAGCGTGGTGGCCGCCACCAGCGAAGACGGCAACGGCGAGGACGGGGCGGGCGATGATGAGTTGTACCCCGAGGCTGTGGCCCTGGTGCGCGAGAGCGGCCAGGCCTCCATCAGCTACGTGCAGCGCCGCCTCAAGGTGGGCTACAACCGGGCGGCCAATCTCATCGAGCAGATGGAGCGCGACGGAATCGTGGGGCCCAGCGAAGGCTCCAAACCCCGCCAGGTGTTGATGCGGGACTGAGTTTGCTTACGGGGGGAAAGAATGGCATTTAAAGAAGACTTAACCGATTGGTTGGTCGAAGCATTGAGAGCTCTCGGAGGCAGCGCTAAAATCGTACCTATATGTGAGTATGTCTGGAAGCACCACGAATACGATCTTAGAGAATCCCCTAAGGGCCTTTTCTATACCTGGCAGTACGATATCAGATGGGCTGCAAAGAACCTGCGAGACAGGGGCGTAATTAAACCCGCCCACATCTCGCCCAGTGGAGTTTGGGAGTTAACGTGAAAAACTATTTTTCCAAAACTTCTTTTAGCAGCCTTTTTTTGCTTTTTGTGTCGTTATGTTTGTTATCTACCGTTTCACCCGTATTGGCCGCCCCCCAGGACAAGCCCGAGTCTCCCTCCCTGTTGGCCCAGCGGGTGCAGGCGCGCTACCGCCAGGTGCAAAGCCTGTCCGCCGACTATCAGCGGGCCAGCAGCTTCGTGTCCCTGGGGGCCCAGAGCGGCGGCCGCCAGGTTGTCGGCTCGGGCCGCCTGACCTGGGCCAGGCCCCTGAAGCTGCGCCTGGAGCAGGACACCCCGCGCCAGGAGTTGATCATCACCGGTGGGGCCGCCGCCTGGTGGGTGCGGCCCCAGCGCAAGCAGGCCGACCTATACCCCCTCAGCCAGTTCACCAGCGGGCTCACCTCGCTCTTGGACGCCCTGGGCGGCCTGGACAGCCTGGAAAAGGACTACAAGGTGCAGGAGGCCACGGTCAAGGAGACCCAGGCCGCGCCAAAGGGCAGCGTATTGCTGGCCCTGGAGCCCCGCCAGCGCCGGGCCGACCTCAAGGATCTGGTGCTGGTTTTCGCCAAGGACGGCCTGGCCCTGCGTGGCTTTGTCCTCTACAACCTGGTGGGCGACCGCACCGCCTACAGCTTCAGCAACCTGAAGATCAACCCGGCCACCACCCCGGAGATGTTCGCCTACGAGCCGCCGGTGGACTACCGCATGGTGGACCACCGCCCCTTGCCGGGCCTCAAGGACACGGTGGGCAAGTGAGCCCCGCGCCCCGCAGCGTGCTGGTCCTGGGCGGGGCCAAGAGTGGCAAGAGCTCCTACGCCCAGGCCCTGGCCGAGGGCTGGGGCGGGCGGCTGGTCTACGTGGCCACGGCCCAGGCCCACGACGAGGAGATGACCCGGCGCATCGCCCGCCACCAGGCCGACCGGGGACCGTCCTGGTCCACCCTGGAGGAGCCACTGGACTTGGAGGCGGCCCTGAAGCGGGCCGACGCGCCGGGCACCGTGTTCCTGGTGGACTGCCTCACCCTGTGGCTGAGCAATCTGGTGTTGGGGGCCGAGCTGGAAGACGGGCAGGTGAGCGAGCGGGGCGAGACCCTGGCCGCGCTGCTGCCCAGCCTGCAAGCCAGGATCATCATGGTGGCCAACGAGGTGGGCCTGGGCATTGTGCCCGAAAACACCTTGGCCCGCCGCTGGCGCGACCTGGCCGGCTCCCTGAGCCAGCGCCTGGCCCGCTCCTGCGACGCGGTATTGCTGATAACCGCCGGTCTACCCCTGGCCCTCAAGGGCGGGCCGTTGCCCTTGGATTGATTTAGGAGACGCAATGAGCACCCTGGAAGGCATCATAGAGCGCATCAAGCCCCTGGACCCCAGCGCGGGCGAGGCGGCCCAGGCCCGCCTGGACGACCTGACCAAGCCCCTGGGCTCCCTGGGCCGTCTGGAAGAGCTGGCCCGGCGGCTGGCCGAGATTCGCGGCACCGCCCAACTGGCCCAGCCCCTGGCCGCGGTGGCCGTGTTCGCCGCCGACCACGGCGTGGCCCAGGCCGGGGTGAGCCCTTATCCCGCCGAGGTGACCCCACAGATGGTGTTCAACTTCCTGGCCGGGGGCGCGGGCATCAACGTGCTGGCGCGCCACTCCGGGGCCCAGGTGCGGGTGGTGGACGTGGGGGTCAACTACGACTTCGACGACACCCCCGGCCTTATCAAGGCCAAGGTGGCCAAGGGCACCGCCAATCTGATGCAAGAGCCGGCCATGACCCTGGAGCAGGCCCGCCAAGCCATCGCCGTGGGGTCTCAGGTGGCCGCCCAACTCATCGAAGAAGGCCACGACCTGCTCATCGCCGGCGACATGGGCATCGGCAACACCACCCCCTGCGCGGCGCTCACCTCGGTGCTGTGCGGCCAGCCGGTGGCCGCGGTGACCGGGCGCGGGGCCGGGCTGGACGAGACCGGCCTGGTGCAGAAGATCAAGATAATCGAGCAGGCCCTGGCCCTGCACCAGCCTTCGGCGGAGCGTTCCCTGGAGGCCCTGGCCGCGGTGGGCGGCCTGGAGATCGCGGCCATCTGCGGCTACATCCTGGAGGCCGCCGCCCAGGGGGTGCCGGTGATCCTGGACGGCTTCATCGCCGGTTCCGGGGCCCTGGTGGCTTCGCGTTTGTGCCCGGCAGTCAAGGACTACCTCTTCGCTGGGCACTGCTCGGTGGAGATCGGCCATCAGGTACAGCTCGAAGCATTGGGGCTTGAGCCCATCCTGAACCTGAACCTGCGCCTGGGCGAAGGCACCGGCGCGGCCCTGGCCCTGAACGTGCTCCGGGCGGCGGTGGCCATATACAACGAGATGGCCACCTTTGCCGACGCCGGGGTCACCGGGCATCAGAGCTAATGAAAAACTTCCTGCTGGCCTTGCAGTTTCTCACCGTGGCCACGGTGAACTCCGGGCTCAGGGCCGACTCCCTGGACCTGGCCCGCTCCCGGGCCTGGTACTCGGTGGTGGGCGGGCTGGTGGGGCTGGTCTTGGCCGGGGCGGCCTGGCTGTTGGGCTTCAAGGTGCCGCCCCTGGCCCTGGCCGCCGTGCTGGTGGTGCTGTGGGGGGCGCTCACCCGTTTTTTGCACTACGACGGCGTGGCCGACACGGCAGATGCCCTGGTGCACACCACCAGCCGGGAACGGGCCCTGGAGATCATGAAGGACACCCGCCTGGGCTCCTTTGGCGTGGCCGCCCTGGCCGGGGTGATGCTCATGAAGTTCGGGGCCTTGGCCTCCCTGTCCGGGGCCTCCCTGTGGGGAGCCCTGGTGGCGGCCCCGGCCCTGGGGCGCGCTCTGGCCGGGATATTGGCCGGGCTCATGCCCCCGGCGCGGCCCGGCGTGGGCCTGGGCGCGGCCCTGGCCCAGGAGAGCACCCTGTGGCCGGACGTGATGTGCGGGGCCTGTGCCCTGACCATCGCCCTGCTGGCCGGAGGGCTGGCCGGAGCGGTGGCCTCCCTGGCGGTGCTAATACTGGGTTTGGTCCTGGCCCTGTGGTTTCGGCGGCGCATCGGCGGGGTCACCGGCGACACCCTGGGCGCGTCCATCGAGCTGGGCGAGGTGGCGGCCCTAATGGCCTGGTGCGTGGTGGGGTAAAAAACCTTGCCTGCCCCAGCGGCCTATGCTATTCACATTAAAGCCCGGCAAGTAACCGGAACTAAGCCATAACCGGCTGTCCTTAAATATCTTTCACATATGCCCAAGGAGTCGGCCATGAGTCTGGCCCACGATTTGACCCAGGTGAGCATGCCCGAGGACATAACCACGGAGATGCTGACCCGGATCGATGAGATTTGCGCGGCCCACCGGGGCAAACCCGGCGCCCTGATCCCGGTGTTGCAAAAATGCCAGGAAGTGGTGGGCTATCTGCCGGTGCCGGTGCAAGAACGCATCGCCGACAAGCTGGGCGTGCCGGGCCACGAGGTCTACGGGGTCACCACGTTCTATTCGTTTTTCTCCATGGAGCCGAGAGGCCGCCACGTCATCCGGGTGTGCATGGGCACCGCCTGCTATGTGCGCGGCGGCAAGGAGGTCCTGGAGCGCCTGGAGCGCCATTTGAACATCCCGGTGGACTCCACCACCGAGGACCGCCGTTTCACCCTGGAGCAGGTGCGCTGCCTGGGAGCCTGCGGCGTGGCCCCGGTGGTGGTGGCCGACATGGACACCCACCGCAAGGTCATGGCCGACAAAATCGTGGATTTGGTGGAAAGCTACGAATAATTCGCTTCAGGCGGTTCGGGGGAGGCTTGCATGTCCCAGATCAGCATTAATGATCTAGCCGAGATTCAGCAGAAATCCCAACAGGCCCAGGCCCTGCGCCATGGCCAAACCGGGGTGGGCACCCAGCGCATGCACCTGCTGGTCTGCGGGGGCACCGGGTGCCAGGCCGCGGGCAGCATCGCGGTGATAGACGCCCTGAGGGCCGAGATCGCCAAGCAGGGGCTTGAGGAAGAGATCGCCGTGGTGGAGACCGGGTGCAACGGCTTCTGCGCCCTGGGCCCGGTGATGGTCACCTATCCCGAGGGCATCTTCTACGTGAACCTGGAGGAGACCGACGTAGCCGAGCTGGTGGAGTCCCACTGCAAAAACGGCGAGCCGGTGGAGCGCCTGCTTTACAAGGACCCGGGCACCAAGAAGCGCATCCCCCACATGCGCGACATCCCCTTCTTCGCCCTGCAAAGGCTCATAGCCCTCAAGAACCGCAGCATGCTCGACGCCGAGAGCATCGACGAATACATCGGCCAAGGCGGCTATCAGGGCATGGCCAAGGCGCTCAAGGAGATGAGCCCCGAACAGATCGTGGCCGAGGTGAAAAAGTCCGGCCTCCGGGGCCGGGGAGGGGCGGGCTTCCCCACCGGCATGAAGTGGGAGTTTTGCCAGAAAGCCACCGGCGACACCAAGTTCGTGCTGTGTAACGCCGACGAGGGCGACCCCGGCGCGTTCATGGACCGCTCCATTTTGGAGGCCGACCCCCACGCGGTGGTGGAGGGCATGGTCATCGCGGCCAAGGCCATCGGCAGCCACCACGGCTACGTGTACTGCCGGGCCGAGTACCCCCTGGCGGTGCACCGGCTGCAACTGGCAATAGACCAGGCCAAGGAATACGGCCTGCTGGGCGATGACATCCTGGGCACCGGCTTCAGCTTCGACTTGCAGATCTACCAGGGCGCGGGGGCCTTTGTGTGCGGCGAGGAAACCGCGCTTATGCGCTCCATCGAGGGCAAGCGGGGGATGCCCCGCCCCCGGCCTCCCTTCCCGGCCCAGGCGGGCCTGTGGAACAAGCCCACCATCTTGAACAACGTGGAGACCTGGGCCAACATCCCCCAGATCATCACCAATGGCGGCGACTGGTACGCCTCCATCGGCACCGAGGGCTCCAAGGGCACCAAGGTCTTCGCCCTGACCGGCCACATCAACAACATCGGCCTGGTGGAGGTGCCCATGGGCACCCCGCTCAGGACCATCATCTACGAGATAGGCGAGGGCATCCCCAAGAAGCACCGCAAGTTCAAGGCGGTGCAGTTGGGCGGCCCTTCGGGCGGCTGCATCCCCGAGGAGCACTTGGACACCCTCTGCGACTACGAGGCCATCGTAAAGGCCGGGGCCATCATGGGCAGCGGCGGCATGATCGTCATGGACGACAGCACCTGCATGGTGGACATGGCCCGCTTCTTCATGGACTTCGTGCAGGACGAGTCTTGCGGCAAGTGCACCCCCTGCCGGGAGGGCACCCGGCGCATGCTGCAAATCCTGGAGAGAATCACCGAGGGCAAGGGCGAGCCAGAGGACATCGACACTCTGGAGGAGCTGGCCGAGATGATCCAGCAGGCCAGCCTCTGCGGCCTGGGCCAGACCGGGCCCAACCCGGTGCTGTCCACCCTGCGCTATTTCCGCGACGAGTACATGGCCCACGTTGTGGACAAGAAGTGCCCCGCCCGCTCTTGCGTGGCCCTGCTGGAGTTCAAGGTGGACGTGGACAAGTGCAAGATGTGCGGCCTATGCTTCAAGAACTGCCCGGTGGACGCCATCTCCTGGAAGAAGAAGGAGCCGGCGGTCATCGACCTGGACAAGTGCATCAAGTGCAAGACTTGCATTGAGAATTGTAAGTACGACGCGATTTATTAGGTTGGTGCTGGATTAATTACGCCCCCGGCTGCGCCAGGCGGCCGGGGGCTTCGTTGTCGGCAGCGCTCGGGCCTCGATGTAGCTTAAGCTACACCTCCGGCCCTCGCGTACCTGCCGCCTCGCCCGCGACCGCCTGGCTGTGCCGAACTTAAAGCGCGGGTTTCGGTTTTACCCAGAATCAAGAAGATCACTTTGGGTTAAAATAAGGTGGCTGGCCCTGCGTGGCCGGTCCGTTTTAATTTTTCAGCGAACGGCAGGCACATGGACCCCCGCATCACCGCCATAACCGACGAGCTGTTTTTTATCGAGCGCGGCTGGCTCAACGGCAACCACCTGGTGTTCACCGGTAAGCCCCGCACCCTGATCGACACCGGCTATATCCGCGACGTGGCCGAGACCGAGTCGCTCATCGCCCAGTGCGGCCTGTCCATCGAGCAGGTGGAGCTGATCGTCAACACCCACACCCACTGCGACCATATCGGGGGCAACGCGGAGTTCCAGCGCCGCTCGGGCTGCAAGGTGGCCCTGCATCTGGTGGACCGCTATTTCATCGACCAGCGCAACGACTGGGCCACCTGGTGGGGCTATTACCAGCAGGACGCCGAGTTCTTTCCCACCGATTACTCGCTCACCGACGGCGAGGTGCTTACCCTGGGGGAAATGAACTGGCTGGTGCTGCACACCCCCGGCCACGCCATGGGCCAGATCGCCCTGCATTGCCTGGACACCGGCTGGCTGGTGAGCGCGGACACCCTGTGGGGCGGCGACTTCGGGGTGCTCACCCCGCGCATCGAGGGCCTGGACGCGCCCTTCCGCCTGCGCGATAGCCTGGAACGCCTCAGCCGCCTCAAGGTGCAGAAGATTCTTCCCGGCCACGGCCCCATCATCAACGACGCCCCGGCGGCCATCGAGGCCTGCCTGGCACGGGTGGACGCCTTCCTCCAGGACCCCAAGCGCATGGCCTGGGATCAGGTGCGCAAGATAATGCTCTACGTGCTGCTGATGCGCGGACCCCTGCACCGCGAGGGGTTGTGGCAGATGCTCATCACCTCGCCCTGGTTTCCCGAGACGGTGGACATGTATTTTGGCGGCAAGATGGAGGCCACCTTCCAAGAGAGCCTGGATTATCTGATGGAGAAGGGCCTGGTGAAGGTCGATGAAGAGGATCGTCTTATTTGCACCCTGCCCGCCTAGCGGGAATCCCCAAGCTAAATTTCCAGCCGATTAACGGCGTAGCGTTCTTCCAACAGCCGCGCCTGGTGGGGATGGCAGGTGAGCAGTATCACCTGGCGCTCCTGGGCCACCCGGCAGAGCATGGCCAGGGTGGCGGCCAGGCGTTGGGCGTCGAAGTTCACCAAGGGGTCGTCCAGGATCAGGGGCAGGGGCTCGCCCTGGGCGGTGATCTCCTGGGCCAAGGCCAGGCGCAAGCACAAATAGAGCTGATCGCGGGTGCCCCGTGACAAAGCCGCGATCTCGCGCTCTGGCGCGCCGGGGCCGGAGCGGGCCTTTATCTCCGGCTCGCCCTTGGCCGGAGCCTCGAAGAGGTCGGTGCCCAGCCACTCATAGGCCCCGTCAGTGGCCATGGCCAGATAGCGCCCCGCCTTCTTGAGCAGGCCCGGCTGGGCCTCCAAGCGAAACTCCTCCATAGCCCGGCCCAACAGGGTCTCGGCCACCAGCAGGGCGTCGTGCCGCCGGGCCAGGTCGGCCTTCTCCTGGGCCAGGGCCTCCAAGCGGGCCTGGGCCTGGGCGGCGGGTTCGCTCTTGCCCAGGTGCTCCAACTCTTTGGCCAACTCGCCCTTGCGTCCGGCCAGGAGCTGCATCTCGCGGTCCAGGGCGGCCAGGGCCTCGCGGGCCTGCTCCAGGGCCTGTTGCGCCGTCTCCGGGGCCGGGGGGCTGAGCAGGGCGGACGGCCCCATCCCTTGCTCTATCTCCGCCGCCGCCGCCCGCAGCTTGTCCGCCAGGCGGGAGCGCTCTCTGGCCTGAGCCAGGGCCGGAAGGTCGGCCAGGTTAAGGGTGGCCAGATGCCGGGCCAGTTCCTGCTCCAGGGAGTTGGCCGCGTCTTGCTCCCGCACCACCTGCTCCTGCTGGCGGCGGGCATGGGCCAGGGCGTCCTGGGCCTGGCGGGCCCGCTGGCGCATCTCCTCCAGGGCTGCTTCCATGCCGCCGGTGGCCTGGGGCGCGGCCTGTCTGGCCTGGGCCAAGAGGGCTTCGCGCTTTTGTTCCAGGGCGGCCCGCTCACGGGCCTGGGCCTCGCGTTCGCCTTCCAGGCGGCGGGCCTCGGCCAGGGCTTGGCTCAAGGCCAGGGCCTCGGCCTGGCGCAGGGCGGGGGGTAGGCTCTCGGCGGTCTGGGTCAGTTCTTGCTCCGCCGTGGCCTGCTTGGCTTGGGCCTGTTCCAGGGCAGCCTGGGCCTCGGCTTTGCGCTGCCCGGCCAGCTTGTTTTGTTTGCGCCGGTGCAGCCAGAAGCCCAGCAGGGCCAGGCCGCCCGCGGCCAGCCCGCCGCCCAGGGTCCATGACCACCAGGGCACCTGGGCCAGGTAGGCCCAGAACATGATCTTGCCACCAGCCACCAGAGCCATGAACACCAGGCCCAACCACCACATCGGCTTGGCGGGCGGCTGGGGCAGGGCCTCCAGGGCGCGCCCGGCCTCCTCGGCGGACTGGGCGGCCTCCTGGGCCTGGCCCCGCAGGCGCTCCACCTGGTAGGGGAGTTGGCCGTCGATGACCGCCAGGGCCGCGCTTTCCAGGCCCCATTGCTCCCGTATGGCCCGCGCCTGGCGGGCTAGGGCGCTTTCCGCCGCCTCCTGCATGCGGTGGGCCGCGTTCAGCTCGGAGCGCATCTCCTGCAAGGCGCGGAGTCGTGCTTCCAGGCGCTCCGGCTCGCCGCCGGGCACCAGCTCCGCAGCCTTGGCCTGGGCCTGCTCTGCTTCGGCCTGGGCGGCCTGGGCCCGCTTCAGCGCGGCCTGGGCCTCACCAACCAGATCGCGGGCCTTGGCCTCGTCCTGTTCCGTGGCCAGGCCCTGGTGCGTCAAATCATCAATTTGTTCTAAGAGCCCCGCCCGCCGGGCCAGGGCCTTGGCCTGGTCCAGGCGCTTGCCCGCCTCCTGCACCGCCTGGGCGGCGGCGCGGCGTCGCTCGGCCAGCTCCCGCTCCTGAGCGGCCAAGCCCTCCAGATCGCGCCGCGCCTGGCGGGCCTGCTCCTCCCGCTGCAGGGCCGCGGCCAGGGCCTCGGTGGCCTGGGCGGTGCGGTCGGTAAGCTGCTTGCTCTCGCCTCCCTTACGGCGGTCGTCGGCGTAGAGCTTCTCCCGCTCGTTGCTCCAGGCCTGGCGCACGCTCACCGGGTTGGCCACCTCGCCCCGGGTGGCCGCCTCGCTGAAAAAGTAGCCCGAGAGCCACTGGCGGGTAGTCTCCAGTTCCTTGCCCGCGCCCCCGGCGTAAAGGGCCTGCTGCAAGTCGTCCAGCCCGATGCGGGCCACCGTGAGGAAAGACCCCTGGCCCAGGCCCAAATGCAGATCGCCGGGCTGGTTGCCGTTCAAGGTCACCTCGCGGCCCGCCTGGTCGCGCAGGGTCACCGTCTCGCGCTTGTCCAGGTGGCGGGCCAGCTTGAACACCTGGCCCGAGTCCAGGCGATAGATCAGCTCGCCGCCGGTGTCGCCGCCTGCCCAGGGCTGGGAGGGGTGCACCCCGCCCCGGCGGGGGCCGAAGCCGTAGAACAGCCCGGCGATTAGCTGGCTCAGGGTGGTCTTGCCCCGCTCGTTGGGAGCCAGCACCAGGTTGAGCCCCGGCGCGAACTTCAACTCCCGTCCGGCGGGCAAGCGGCCGAAGCCGCCTATGCTCAGGCGCTCAAGCCGCATCGTTGTTTTCCCCTCCGCCCTGCCACAGGCCGCGCAGGGCCAGGGAGCGGGCCTCGTCCAACAGACCCCGCAGCCAGGCGCGGCGCTCCTCGGGCGGCAGGCGGCGCTGGTCCGGGTGCAGGGACTTGGCCAGCTCCTGTTCCAGGGCGGCCAGGGCCTCGTCGTCGGCCTCCGCCTCGGCCATCAGGGCCAGGGTGCGGCCCAAAACGTCGGGCCGGGCGCTCAGGGCCTGGGCGTCGGCCGGGGGGCACAGACTGTTCATGTCCAGCACCAGCCCGGCCAGGCCCAACTCCCTCTTGAGGGAAGCGGCCACGGCCTGAGGCGTCTCCCGGCCCAGCACCCGCCACAGGGGCGAAGGTCCGGCCAGCTTCAGGCGCAGGCAGTGCTCCTGGGGCCAGGGCGAAGCAGGGGCCTGCATATCCTCACGCACCCTGGCCACCAGGGCGGCCGGGTTGGCCAGGCCCATGAGGTCGTCCAGCAGCAGGTCGTGGAACATGAGCGGGGCCAGGGGGATGAATTCGGCGCTCAAGGCCCCACCGTTCAGCTCCAGCAGCCAAGCCCCCTTGGGGCCGGTCTCGCCCAGGTGGGCCCCCTGGGGCGTGCCCGCGTAGAGCACCCTCGGGTGCTTGCCCAGTTCCTGGGGGATGTGGATATGCCCCAAGGCCCACAGGGCAAAGGGGCCTGAGAGCAGGTTCTGCAATACGGCCGGGGCGTAGGGCTCGTGCTCTCCCGGCTTGGGGGCCGAGGCGATGTTGGCATGTAGCACCGCCAAACCGGTGCGCCCCGGCGGGGGAGGGGGCAAGAGCCGGGACAGGTCCCGAGACTCGCGGTCCGTGGCGTGGGCCATGCCCGCCACCCACAGGCCATGGTCGGCCAGCTCCACTCCCTGGGCCTCGGGGCCGAAGATGGTCAGGCCCTCGTCGGCGGGCCAAGAGGCCCACACGCCGCCCGCTAGCCAGGGGTCGTGGTTGCCCGGCGCTATGAACACCTTGGCCCCCATCTCGCTCCAGGCGGCCAGGGCCTTTTGCAGGGCCAACACCGCCCCCAGGGGCGGCTCCGGAGCGTGGAACACGTCGCCGGGCAAGAGCACCAAGCCCACCTCCCGGCGGCGCGAAAGCTCCACCAGGCGCTCCAAGACGGTGTGGCGGGCCTGGGCCGCCTGGGCGGTCAGGGCTGCGTCCGGCTCGGCCACGGGTCCGCCCAGGTGCAGGTCGGCGGCTAATAAAATTCGCATGGGGCTCATGGCTTAGGGAATCAGGTACGTGGCGTTGCGGCCCATGACCAGTTCTATCTGGCGGTGGGTCAGCCCAGCCTCGGGGTCGGACAGCTCGCGGCGGTAGCGCTTCACCGGCAGCAGGGGATAGTCGCTGCCCATGAGCACCTTGTCGTCGCCCATCAACTCCATGGCCAGGGCATAGGCTCGGGGCCGGTAAAGGAACGGGCTTGCCGCCGTGTCCAGCCATACATTGGCCAAGGCCTGGGATACTTCGCGCTTGAGGCAGGCGTAGAAGAACAGGCCCCCGCCCATGTGGGCCAGGATCAGCTTGGTGTTGCAGTGGTTGGTCACCAGGTCGTACAGGGCGGCCAGGGTCATGGGCGCCTTGCCGGGGTATTTGTGCCCCACCGGCTCGTTGGTGTGCAACAGGATGGGCCGGTCGGCCTCGTCGCTAAGGCGGCACAGGGGGGCCAGGCTCTTCACGTTAAGGTCCGAGTCGTAAAAGGCGATCTCGCCCAGGCCGTGCAGCCCCCCGGCCAGGGCCCGCTCGGCCTCGCGCCGGGCCCACTCCTGGGGCGGGTGCACCGCGGCCAGACCCCGCAGGCGCTCGGGGAACTGGGCCACCGAGGCCATGAGGTAGTCGTTGTGCAGGCGGGCGTTCTCTTCCTTGAGCCAGGGGAAGCCCACCGCCCAGGACACGTCCACCTGGTCCTGGTCCATGGCCGCCACCAGGCCCTCGGCCGTGACCATGGGGGCCTTGGGATCGGCGTAGATGGCCGCGAAGGCGGGCTCTCCCTCACAGAAGCGGGCCCGGTCGGAGAGCATCTCGGGCGGGAAGATATGGGTGTGTGCGTCTACTACCATGCTTGGCACTATAACAACCGCCTTTCAGGTGGTAAAGCATCGCTTGCGGGGTTGACAAGAGCGCCTACGTGTGTATAGCATACTAGGCGAAAGTATATCAACAGGAGGCGACCATGGCGGGTGTAACTTTGGAGGATTTGGGCTTCTGCGAGATTGAGCTGGACGAGGTGGAGGTGCCTCTTCTGGGAGTGGTGCAGGCGGGCCAGCCCATCGAGGCGGTGGCCGAAAGCCGCACCGTTTCCATCCCCCAGGACATGCTGGGCCGCTACCGCACCTTCGCCCTGGAGGTAAAGGGCGACTCCATGATCGAGGAAAACATCCGCCCCGGCGACGTCATCGTGGTGGAGGAGCGCCACACCGCCGAAAACGGCCAGACCGTGGTGGCGCTGATCAACGAGAGCGACGTCACCCTCAAGAAGTTCTATCTGGAGCCGGACTGCATCCGCCTGGAACCGGCCAACCCCACCATGGAGCCCATCGTCCTGCGCCATGACCAGGTGCGGGTGCTGGGGGTGGTGGCGGGGCTGATCCGTCATTACCGCCGCCATTAGGCCCGTCCAGGGCTAAGCTTCCTGGCCGGGGATGAGCCCGGCGACCACCAGGATGGTTAGTTCCTCCTCGCCGTGGTTGCTAAGCTCGTGCCAGGAGCCTATGGGCAGGTGAATGGCGTCGCCGGGAAACACCTCGCGCTTCTCATCGTCCACCTGCATGATCCCCTTGCCGCTCTGAATGATGTAGATCTCCTCCATGGGGTCCACGTGGCCCTCCAGCTTGTTGCCCGGTGGTACCGAGGCGTGGGCCAGAAACATGAGGGTGTCCAGGTGGCGGCGCACATCCAGGATCATGTGGGCCACCCCGCCGCCGTGGGCCTGGTAGCGGGTCAGTTGGGTGTCGGGATGCTCCAGGTTGCGCACCAGCATTAATCTTCCCTCCTCAGCCTAACTCGAACGTCGTAATCCCAAATATCTCGTCCGCCAACCACTGCGGCCTGCCGTTCTTGTACATCCGCGCCGTCTCAAACACTGCGTCCATGCCCAGTTCCCGGGCCAGTTCCACCGCCGCCGGGTTGTTGTGGGGCGTGTCCAGGTACACCGTCTCCCCCTGGGCCCGAGAGGCCAGGGCCAGGTACAGGATGCGGGCCTCCTGGGGACCGGCCGCGAAAAGGGGCCCGATTTTATAGCCCTCCCGGCAGGGCCGGATCACCCCATAGCCCGCCAACTCGCCGCTGTCCATCATCCCCAGGGCCGTGGCTCCGGGCATGGCCAGCCAGGCGCGCAAAAACTCATGGCGCGGGGCCGGGAAATGGGCCAGGTCATAGGCCAGCACCATGTCCCAGGGCAGGGTGGCCAACTCCATGGCCCCGCCGGGATCTTCCCCGCCGCCGGGCCGGGCGTAGCGCACGCTCTTGAAGGCCGGCTCGAATCCGGCGGAACGGTAGTTGTCCTGCTGGGCCACCACCCCGTCCAAGCCCATGACCCGCCCCCCGGCATGGGCCAGGGCAGCCTGGCTCATGGCCATGCCGATGCCCCGGCCGCGCATCTCGGCTCGCACCAGAAAGAAGCCCAAAAAGCTGAAGGCGTCGCCGTAGTTCACCGCCGAGATGCAGCCCAAGGCCTGGCCCTGGCTCTCGGCCACGAAAAATCCCTGGGGGTCGGTGGCGAAAAACACCGCCCCGTCGTTCAGGCCTGGGTTCCAGCCCTCGGAGGCGGCCCAGGGCACGGCCAGGTTTTGCACCTCGTCCAGGGTCATGGGCCGGACCGTGAGGCCCGGAATGGGTGAGGCCATGGCTAGCCGCTGTGGCGGGCGCGGCGCACCGTGAGGCTCTCGCCGCCCACGCCCCAGTTGTCGGTGTCGTGCTCCTCGATGACCACATAGGTGGTTTCGGGTTTCTTGTTCAGCACCGAGTAGAGCACCTCGGTCATCCCGGCGATGATCTGCTCTTTTTGTTCCGTAGTGAGGGGGCCTTTGGTGACCTTGACGTTGACAAAGGGCATGATTTTCTCCAGACAGGTTGTCTCAGGGTTATCAAGGCGCGCCCTTTTGGAGCGGGCCGTTAGTGCAATCTCGGGTCCAGGGCGTCGCGGATGCCCTCGCCCAAGAGGTTGTATCCCAAAACGGTGACCAGGATGGCCAGGCCGGGGAACAGGCTGAGCCACCAGGCGATCTCTATGTTGGCCTTGCCCTGGTTGAGGATGTTGCCCCAACTGGCCGCCGGGGGCTGCACCCCCAGGCCCAGGAAGGACAGGCCGCTTTCCACCAAAATGGCCCCGGCCACCCCCAGAGTGGCGGCCACTAGCACCGGAGCCATGGCGTTGGGCAGGATGTGGCGGAAGATGATGCGCAGATCGCCCGCCCCCAAGCTCTTGGCCGCGACCACGTATTCACGCTCCTTGAGGCTCAAAAACTCGGCGCGCACCAGGCGGGCCACCCCCATCCAGGACGTCAGCCCGATCACCGCCATGATGTTGAGGATGGACGGCTCCAGCAGGGCGATCACCGCCAGGATCAGGAAGAAGGTGGGGAAGCAGAGCATCATGTCGGTGAAACGCATCACCGTCGACTCCACCCAGCCGCCGTAGTAGCCCGCCAATGCCCCCAGCACCACCCCGATGAGGGTGGCCAGCCCGGCGGAGATCAGCCCCACCTCCAGGCTCACCCGGGAGCCCATGACCATGCGCGAGAATACGTCGCGGCCCAACTCGTCGGTGCCAAAGGGGTGGGACAGGCTGGGGGGCAGCAGGATGGCCTCCACGTCGATGGCGTTGGGGGGATGCACGGTGAGCCACGGGGCCAGGGCGGCCACCACCAACAAACCCAACACCACGGCCAACCCCAGCAGGGCTAAACGGTTGGCCCGGAGGTTGTGCACGAACTGGCCCCACAGGCCCCGGTATTCGCCGCCCGCGCTCATTTGGACCTCACCCTTGGATCGACCAGGGCGTAGCCCAGATCAGCCAGCAGGTTGCCAACCAGGGTGAGCACCGCGCCGATGACCAGGCCGCCCATGACCACGGGATAATCCCGGGCCATGACCGAGTCGTAGAACAACTTGCCCATGCCGGGTATGGCGAAGATGGATTCGAAGATCACCGAGCCGCCGATAAGGGCGGGCACCGACAGGCCCAGAATGGTTATCACCGGCATCATGGCGTTTCTGAGGGCGTGGCTGTAGATGACCAGGCGCTCGGGCAATCCCTTGGCCCTGGCGGTGGTTATGTAGTCTTGGCGTATCACCTCCAGCATGTTGCCGCGCATGTAGCGGCTCATGCCCGCCAGGGAGGTGAAGGCGCTGAGGAGCACCGGCAGGGCCAGGTGCCGGGCGTAGTCCAAAAGCTGGCCCGCCCAGGAAAGCTGGTCGTGGTTCAGGCTCTTTATGCCGCTGATGGGCAGCCATCCCAAGACCACCCCGAAGAGGATCATGCACAGCAGGGCCAGCCAGAAAGTGGGCGTGGCAAAGCCCAGGAACACGAACACCGTGGTGGCCTGGTCGAAGATGGAGCCCCGGTGGGTGGCCGAGTACACCCCTATGGGCACGGCGATCACCAGCACCAGGGCCAGGGATAGCAGGTTTATGGTCACGGTGATGGGCAGGCGGTCGGCGATCTTGTTCAGCACCGGCTGGCCGTCCGGGGCGAAGGAACGCCCGAAGTCCAACACCGCCAGGCGCCTCAGCCAGTTCCAGTACTGCACGGGCAGGGGCTTGTCCAGGCCGTAGAGCTTGGTCAGGCGCTCCTTGGCGATCTCGCTGACCTTGGGGTTCAGGTCCGTGGCCAGGTCGGTGGGGCTGCCCGGAGCCAGGTGCATGATAAGAAAGCTGATAAAGGTGATGCCGATCAACAGCGGCACCATCATGGCCAGGCGTTTGGCGAGGTATGTGAGCATGGGGTCTTACCTAGTCAGGGCCGGGTGCTGGAGGGCCCTGGGCACCCACCAGTCGGTGAAGTTGTAGCTGATGCCCGCCGGGGCGGGCACGATGCCCTTGATGCGCGCGGCCAGGATGGGCAGGGCGTCGGCCACGTAAAGGAAAGTGTAGGGCTGGTCCTCGGCCAGGATTTCCTGGAGCTTGAAGATCAGGGCCCGGCGCTTTTCCCGGTCAAAGATGCGGCGCTGCTCGGTCAAGATGCGGTCCACCTCGGGGTTTTTGTAATAGGTGAAGTTGAGCTGGCCGGGTTTGGCCTTGGAGGAATGCCATATGTCGAACTGGTCCGGGTCCGGGCTCATGGTCCAGCCCAGAATAACCGCCTCGAAGCGGCCCTTGTTGATGAACTCCTTGATGAAGGCGGCCCACTCCACGGTGCGGAGCTTCACCCGCACCCCGATCTGGGCCAGGCGCTGTTGGATGATCACCCCGGTGTTGGCCCGGTAGGAGTTGCCCTGGTTGGTGAGGATGGTGAACTCGAAGGGTTGCCCGTCCTTGTCCAGCACTCCGTCGCCGTTGCGGTCCTTCCAGCCGGCCTGGGCCAAAAGCTCCCTGGCCTTGGCCGGGTCGTAGGGGAAATGCCGCACCTTGGGGTTGTACCAGTAGGTCTCCGGCTTGATGGGCCCGGTGCACACCCGGCCCAGGCCCAACAGCACCCCCTTGATGATCTCCTGTTTGTTGATGGCGTAGCTCAGGCCCTGGCGCACCCGCTTGTCGGCGAAGCGTGGATCCTTGAGGTTGTAGCCCAAGTAGGAGTAGGTGGAGGAGAGGTAGCGGTACTTGACGAAATTTTTCTTGAAAAAGGCGGTCTCGGTCTGACGGCGGTACTGCAGGGCGGTGAGCCCCATCCAGTCCAGACCGCCGGACTTTAGCTCCAGGAACATGGTGGCCATGTCCGGTATCACCCGGTAGGTCACCTGGCTGATGTGGGCCCGGCCCTCGAAGTAGTCCTTGAAGTAGCGCAGCACCACCCGCGCCCCAGGGTCCCAGCGCAGGAACTCGTAGGGCCCGGTGCCCATGGGGTGGCGGTTCAGCTCCGAGGCCCGCACGTCCTTGCCCTCCAGCAGGTGGCGGGGCATCTGGCTCAGGGTCCAGGAGGCCAGTCCCGGCGCGAATGGCTCGTCGTAGTGCACCCGGAAGGTGTAGTCGTCCAGGGCCTCGGCCTTGGTCACTTTCATGTAATCACCGGAATAGGCGGTGGGGGTCTTGGGATCGACCATGAACTGCCAGTTGAACAGGGCGTCGGCCGCGGTGTAGGGCTTGCCGTCCTGCCAGCGCACCCCCTGGCGAAGCTTGAAGGTGATGGTCAACCCGTCGGGGCTCACGGTCCAGGACTGGGCCAGGTCGCCCACCAGGTTGAGATCCTTGTCGTATTTGAGCAGGCCGTTGTAGACCAGGCCGCTCATCTCGTGGCTGGCCGAGTCGCTGGTGATCATGGGGATCATGCTGGTGGCGTCGCCGATGGTGCCCATTACCAGGGAGCCGCCGTCGTCCACTGCCGCCGCCTGCCCTGGGGACAGGGCAAAAAAGAGGCAAAAAACTAGTGCGGCGGTTATCTTTGTCATGCAGCCTCCGGGGAAAAGGGCGCTTGGCTACCGGCCCCGGCTGTCAGTCTAGCCGCCACCCGCGAGGGGCGCAAGGGGGATTTGTACGCCAGGCCGGGCGCTTGACGCCCCTCATAGGCCTTGTTACCATGCCGGTTAACAACGAAAGGTAGCCCATATGCAAGACATGCAATTGCTCGATTTCATCAAGTCCCGCCGCAGCACCCGCCGCTTCTCCTCGGAGCCGGTTAGCGACGACATGATCAACACCATCTTGGAGGCCGGGCGCTGGGCTCCCAGCGGCAACAACAACCAGCCCTGGCGCTTCTGCGTCGTGCGCGACCCCGAGCTGCGGGCCAAGATCGCCCCTTTCACCAAGTTCGGCGCGGTGATCAAAAACGCCCCGGTGCTTATCTGCACCTTCATCCACCGGCCTTCCATGTACAATGATACCAAGGACCACCAGGCGGTAGGCGCTTGCCTTGAGAACATGCTGCTGATGATCCACGGCTTGGGCCTGGGCGCGGTGTGGCTGGGCGAGATCCTCAAGAGCGCCAAAGAGGTGCGCGAGGTGGTAGGTATGCCCGAGGAACTGGAACTCATGGCCGTGGTGGCCCTGGGTCATCCCGACGGCGGCACCAGCAAGCCCACCCGCAAGGAAATGGACGAGCTGGTGGTGGCCCGTTTGTAAACGTGAGTTTGCCTGGCCCCAATCAATGCAAGAGGGGAGTCGCCATATCATGAGATTCGCTAAAAGTATCCTGGTGGCCCTGTTGGGCCTGAGCCTCTTGGGGCTCGGCGGATGCTCTATTTTCTCGGCCCAACCGGTGGGCGCGGATTCCGGCAAGACCAGCGTCCAGGGTCCCAACGGCGCCAAGGGCGGGGCCACGGCTCCGGCCGCCATCGGCCGTTACTACGACTTTGACGACATCCAGGTGCCCAACGCCCTGAAGCTGGACAAGAAGCGCTCGCTCATCTTCCGGGCCGGCAAGTTCAAGGCCGGCGTGTTGGTCTTCACCGACAACCTGGAGGTCCAGAGCCTGATCAACTTCTTCATCGACTCCATGCAAAAGGACAACTGGGTGCTGCAGGGCTCTTACAAGTACCCCAGGGTGGTGCTGTTCTTCGCCAAGAAGGGCAAGACTGCGGTAGTCAACATCATGGAGGACACCTTCAGCACCGAAGTTACCATCTGGGTGGCTCCCACGGTGGAATGATGGAGCAGAACGACGACAAGGCGCGGGTGCTCCTGGGGGTCACCGGGGGCATAGCCGCCTATAAGGCCGCCGAACTGGCCAGCCGCCTCACCCAGTCCGGCTGCGACGTGCGGGTGGTGATGAGCGATCACGCCCGGCGTTTCGTGGGGCCGCTCACCTTCACCGCCCTCAGCGGTCACCCTGTCCCCGGCGACTGGTTCGACCCGGACCAGGAGGCCACTATCAGCCACATCGACCTGGCCCGCTGGGCCCAGGCGGTGGTGGTGGCCCCGGCCACGGCCAACTTCATTGCCAAGGCGGCCATGGGCCTGGCCGACGACCTTCTCTCCACCCTCCTCCTGGCCACCACCGCGCCCCTGCTCATCGCCCCGGCCATGAACCCCCAGATGTACGCCCACCCCACGGTAGGCGAGAACCTGGACCGCCTGCGCGAGCGCGGGGTGCGCCTGGTGGGCCCGGCCGCTGGGCACACCGCCTGCGGCGAGGAGGGGCCCGGCCGCATGGTGGAGCCCGCGCTCATCGCCGAGCACCTCCTGGACCTCTTGGCCGCCCGCGACCTGGAAGGGGTGCCCATCCTGGTCACCGCCGGGCCCACCAGGGAACACCTGGACCCGGTGCGCTACCTCTCCAACCCCAGCAGCGGGCGCATGGGCCTGGAAATAGCCCGCATGGCCCGGCGCAGGGGAGCCAAGGTAACCCTGGTGTTGGGCCCCACCCACCTGGAGCCGCCCTTTGGGGTGGAGGTGGTGCGGGTCGTTTCGGCCCAGGACATGGCCGAGGCGGTGATCTATCGGGCCGCGGACCAAAAGGTGATCATCAAGGCGGCGGCGGTGGGCGATTTCCGCCCGGAACAGTGCCACCCCACCAAGGTCAAAAAGACCGGCCAGGGCGAAACCTGCAACCTGGTGGCCACCACCGACATCCTGGCCTCCCTGGGCCGGGACAAGGGCGAGCGCATCCTGGTGGGCTTCGCGGCCGAGACCGACGAGGTCTTGGCCCACGCCGGGGCCAAGCTCGCGGCCAAGAACCTGGACCTCATGGTGGCCAACGACGTCAGCGCCTCTGACAGCGGTTTCGCCGTGGAGACCAACCGGGTGCATTTTCTCACCCCGGACGGCGAGGTGGAGACCCTGCCGCTTCTGAGCAAACAGGAAGTGGCCCAGCGCCTGCTGGACCGAGTGGCCCGCCTGCTGGGCCAGGACTAGGCTCGTGGCCGATTCCCGCTGCCTGGCGGATTTGGCCGACAACCTGGCCTGCCGCTCCCGCCTGGGCCTGACCAAGGTGGCCGGCAGCCGGGGCGAGATGGAGCAGCTCATGGAGGCGGTGATGCCCGCCGCCCCCACCCCCCGCCTCACCAGCCTTGCCCAGGTGCGCCAGTGGATGGGAGAATGTAGTAGATGCTCCCTCAGCCAAGGGCGTAACAAGATCGTTTTCGGCAGCGGCCCCGAGGACGCCCGCGTCATGTTCATCGGCGAGGGGCCGGGGGAGCAGGAAGACCGCCAGGGGCTACCCTTCGTGGGCCCGGCGGGCAAGCTGCTGGACGCCATGCTGGCCGCGGTGGGTATGAAGCGCGAGCAGGTCTACATCGCCAACATCGTAAAGTGCCGCCCGCCTCACAACCGCGACCCTCAGGCCGACGAAGTGGCCGCCTGCCGCCCCTTTTTGGAGGCCCAGGTAAAGATCATCGCGCCCCAGGCCATCTGCACCTTGGGCCGCCCGGCGGCGCAATCCCTGCTGGCCAGCGACGCGCCCATGGGGCGCTTGCGGGGCAGATGGAGCCAGGCTTTGGGAGTGCCGGTGCTGCCCACCTATCATCCGGCCTACCTGCTGCGCACCCCCGAGGCCAAGGCCCTGGCCTACGCTGATTTGAAGGCCCTGGTAAGGGGCCCCACAACGTAATCCTGGAGGGGCCATGCCCCGCTGCCTAACTCTGCTGCTTTTGGCCTTGCTCCTGGCCCTGGCCGCCCCCGGCCCGGCGACGGCCCAGGGATCGGGCGGCCAGGTGTGGGTAATCGACCTCAGCGACACCATCAACCCCGGTAGCGCCGATTTTCTGGTGAACGGCCTGGAGCAGGCGGCTGCGGCATCGGCCTCCCTGGTGGTGATCCGCTTGGACACCCCCGGCGGCCTGGTCACCTCCATGCGCGAGATGGTCAAGGCCATCCTGGCTTGCCCGGTGCCGGTGGTAGTCTACGTGGCCCCGGCCGGGGCCCGGGCCACCAGCGCGGGGGCTTTCCTTATGCTGGCCGCGCCGGTGACGGCCATGGCTCCGGCCACCCACGTGGGCGCGGCCCACCCGGTGGGGGGCCAGGGCCAGGACATCAAGGGCACCATGGGCGAAAAGGCGGTGAGCGACCTCAAGGCCCTGGCCGCCAGCCTGGCCAAGCGCCGGGGCCGCGACCCCAAGCTGGCCGAAGAGATGGTGGTCAAGTCCACCAGCTTCGACGCCCTCAAGGCCAAGGAACTGGGCCTGGCCGACATCTTGGCCCGGGACCTGGGCGATCTGTTGCAGGCCCTCCAGGGCCGCAAGGTGTCCACCGCCGCCGGGGAAAAGGTCATTGACACCAAGGGCCAGACCATTCGCTTCCACCAGCCCGGCTGGCGGGAAAAGCTGCTCAGCCTTTTGGCCAGCCCAAATCTGGCCTACATCCTGCTGATGATCGGCCTGGCCGGGCTGTACTTCGAGTTCAGCCACCCCGGGGCGGTTTTCCCGGGGGTGGTGGGTGGCCTGGCCCTCATCCTTGCCTTTTTCGCCATGAGCACCCTGCCGGTGAGCTACGCCGGATTGGCCCTCATTGGCCTGGCGGTGGTGATGTTCTTCGCGGAGATAAAGATCGCCAGCTATGGGATGCTTTCCCTGGGCGGGGCGGTTGCGCTCATACTTGGTTCGGTGATGCTGTTCAAGTCCGGGGATCGGATGCTGGCGGTGTCCTTGACCGTGTTGGTGCCTACCGCCCTGACCATGATTTTGTTTTTTGGCGGGGTGGCCTATGTGGCCGGGCGGGCCCAACTGGCCAAGTCGGTCACCGGCCAGGAGGGCCTGCTGGGCTCGGCCGGGGTGGTGGTGGACGCCGGGCGGGTGCGCCTGTTGGGCGAGCTATGGCGCTACACCAGCGACCAGCCCTTGGAGCAGGGGCAGAAAATCGAAGTAACCGCGGTTCACGGCCTGGAGGTCGAGGTGCGGCCCCTGCCGCCCAAAGAGCACAAGGTCTAAAAGGAGGCAAGGGTAATGGGCATCGTATCGGGAATTGTCGCTGTGTTGGGTGGCCTGCTGCCGGTGGTGATCTTGTTCATTCTGTTCCTGTTCGTGTCTTTGAGGGTGCTCAAGGAGTACGAGCGAGGGGTGATCTTTCGCCTGGGCCGGGTGATCGCCGCCAAGGGGCCGGGGCTGATCATCCTCATCCCCATCATCGACCGCATGACCAAGGTGAGCCTTCGCACCGTGGCCATGGACGTGCCGCCCCAGGACGTCATCACCAGGGACAACGTGTCGGTCAAGGTCAACGCGGTGCTCTATTTCCGGGTCATGGACCCGGTCAACGCGATTATTCAGGTGGAGGACTACCTTTTTGCCACCAGCCAGTTGGCCCAGACCACCCTGCGCAGCGTGTGCGGCCAGGTGGAGATGGACGAGCTCTTGTCCGAGCGCGACAAGATCAACGGCGAGTTGCAGCAGATCCTGGACCAGCACACCGACGCCTGGGGCATCAAGGTAAGCACCGTAGAGGTCAAGCACATCGACCTGCCCCAGGAGATGCAGCGGGCCATGGCCAAACAAGCCGAGGCCGAGCGCGAGCGGCGGGCCAAGGTGATCAACGCCGAGGGCGAGTACCAGGCGGCGGAGAAGCTGGCCCTGGCGGCGGAGATAATCAGCCACCATCCCCAGGCCCTGCAACTGCGCTATTTGCAGACCCTCAGGGAGGTGGCCAGCGAAAACAACAGCACCACCTTGTTCCCGCTACCCCTTGATCTGTTTACGCCGTTTCTTAAAATGGTTGAAAAGAATGGCTCCAGCGAGTAAACTCCCCCATTCAACGGTGGGGGCCGAACGCCCCCTTCGCATAGCAAAATCAGGAGAGTAGGCAAGACATGGCTGACGAGGAAACCCTGCAAACCCAGACCAGTGAAGAGCCCGCCGCCGCGGCCGAGAGCAACATTATCGAGGTCGAGGTCCCCGATCCCCCCAAGCCCCTGGAGAAAATGACCGCCAAGGAGCTTCGGGAGTACGGCCTGGTGCTGGGCAACATCGTGGGCGTGCACAGCATGAACAAGGAAGAGCTGCTCAAGGCCATCAAAGAGGCCATCGGCATCACCGACGAGTCGGGCGACAAGCTCTTTGCCAAGGAAATCGCCAAGGTCAAGGTGGAGATCAGAAGCCTTAAGACCGGACGCGACAAGGCACGCGAAGATGGCGACAAGAAGCAGGTCGAGATCCTGCGCAAGCGCATCGGCCGCCTGAAGAAAAAGACCCGGCGTCTGTCAGCGGCAGGCTAGTCGTGGACTACGCCGCCGGCCTGGAGCTTCTCAAGAGTCAGGTTGACGACGAGCGCATACGCATGCACAGCCTGGCCTCGGCCGTGGTTTTGCGCGCTCTGGCCCGCAAGTTGGGCCAGGACGAACAAACCTGGGCGTTGGCCGGGCTGTTGCACGATCTGGACTACGGCGAGACCGCCGAGGATATGCACCGCCACGGCTTGGTGACCGCCGAGCTGTTGGCGGGGCGTGACGTGCCCGAAGAGGTGGTCAGCGCCATCAAGGCCCACAACGCCGAGAACCTGGGCCTCACCCGCAGCACCCCCCTGGACCTGGCCCTCACCGCCGGGGAGACCATCACCGGTCTGGTGGTGGCCACCACTTTGGTATATCCGGACAAGAAGCTGGCCAGCGTAAAGCCCAAGAGCGTGACCAAGCGCATGAAGGAAAAAGCCTTCGCCGCCAGCGTCAACCGCGACCACATCCTGCTTTGCGAGCAGTTGGGCATCCCCCTGCCGGAGTTCGCCGCGCTGGCCGTCGAAGCCATGCGCACGATCAGCGACGATCTGGGTCTCTAGTTATTAGCAAACATTCGCGGCTTCGCCAGACGACGGCATACGGCGTTGCCGGCATCGCTCCAGCCTCGCTGTAGGTCTACCTACAGCTCCGGATGTCGCTCGCCGGGCGCCTTGTCTGCCGCCGCCTGGCTGTGCCGGTAGTATCCCGAATATAATGATACTGTTGCTATAAATTAATATTAATAAACGGAATGTTATGTTTTATTATTGATAGTATAGATTAAACAAAAACGTGCCCAAGAAACGGCCCGAAGCGGGTTGAATCGCTCCGGGCCGTGGTGCTTTCAGCAGGCCGCAGGGCGGCCCTCCAAGTCTTTTAGAAGCCCAGGTCGGCCAGGGTCTTGACCAGGCCGCGCACCGCGTCGGCGCTCTTGTCCAGAGCGGTCTTCTCGTCGGCGGTCAGCTTGATTTCGATGACCTCTTCGGCTCCGCCCACGCCCAGCTTCACCGGCACGCCGATGTACAGGTCGTTGTAGCCGTACTGGCCGGTGAGGTACACCGCGCAGGGCAGGATCTTCTTTTTGTCCTTCAAGATGGCCTCGGCCATCTCCACGGCCGAGGAGGCCGGGGCGTAGTAGGCGCTGCCGGTTTTTAAGAGGCCCACGATCTCCGCGCCGCCCTGGGCGGTGCGCTGGCACATGGCCGCGATCTTGTCGGCGGGCATCAGCTCGGTGATGGGAATGCCGGCCACGGTGGAGAAGCGCGGCAGAGGCACCATGGTGTCGCCGTGGCCGCCCAGCACGAAGGCGTGGGTGTTTTCCACGGACACGTTCAGGGCCTCGGCGATGAAGAAGCGGAAGCGGGCCGAGTCCAGAACGCCGGCCATGCCGATGACCCGCTCGCTGGGGAAGCCGGAGGCCTTCAGGGCCACGTGGCACATGGCGTCCAAGGGGTTGCTGATGATGATCATGACCGCGTTGGGGGAGCGCTTGGCCGCTTGTTTGCACACCGTGTTCACGATGCCTGCGTTGGTCTTGATCAGGTCGTCGCGGCTCATGCCGGGCTTGCGGGCGATGCCTGCGGTGACGATAATAATGTCAGAGTCGGCGGTGGCGTCGTAGTCGTTGGTGCCGGTGATCAGAGCGTCGTGCTTTTCCACCGGGGCGGCCTCGCAAAGGTCCAGACCTTTGCCCTGGGGCATACCATCGACAACATCAACCAGAACCACATCGGCCAGTTCTTTTTCGGCGGCGCGCTGGGCGCAGGTGGCCCCCACGTTGCCGGCGCCGATGACGGTAATCTTCTGGAGCATCTTGCTTTCTCCTTACTGAGCTTTGTGCTAGGTTTAAGGAACGAAAAAAACATACTACCGTAGTTCATCCGGAGTCAACGCCAGCGGCCGTAATTTTCACCATGCGGCCCTAAGAGGAGTGTTATGAGTACGTTACCGGTGCATGAAACCCATCTGGAAGGGGTGCCCTTGGTCGCCAGGGGCAAGGTTCGCGATATCTACGACCTGGGCGATCACCTGCTCATCGTGGCCACCGACCGCCTTAGCGCCTTTGACGTGGTGCTGCCGGACCCCATCCCGGACAAGGGCAAGGTCCTGACCCAGATCTCGCTGTTCTGGTTCCAGCAGATGGCCGACATCACCCCCAACCACCTGGTGGCTTGGGAAGTGGCCGATTTTCCGCGGGAACTGCAAAAATTCGGCGAGGTGCTCCAGGGACGCTCCATGCTGGTGAAAAAGGCCCAACCCCTGGCCATCGAGGCCATCGTGCGCGGCTACCTTTCGGGCACCGGGTGGAAGGACTACCAGGCCACGGGCAAGGTCTGCGGCTACGATTTGCCCCAGGGGCTCCGGGAGAGCGACAAGCTTCCCGAGCCGCTGTTCACCCCCAGCACCAAGGCCGAGATCGGCGAGCACGACCTGAACATCGACCTGGCCCAGGCCGAGAAGATCGTGGGCGTGGAACTGGCCCAGGAAGTGGCCAAGCGGGCCCTGGCCATCTACGGCCGGGCGCGGGACTTCGCCGCCACCAAGGGCATCATCATCGCGGACACCAAGTTCGAGTTCGGCACCATCGATGGCGAGCTGATCCTCATCGACGAGGTGCTTACCCCGGATTCCAGCCGTTTCTGGCCCGAAGACAAATACGAGCCCGGCCGGGGCCAGGAGAGCTATGACAAGCAGTTCGTGCGGGACTATCTGGAGAGCATCGGCTTCAACAAGAAGCCCCCGGCTCCCAAGCTGCCCGCCGAGGTGATCGAGGGCACCCGCCAGCGCTATCTGGAGGCCCTTACCCGGCTCACCGGCCACGGCTTGGCCTGACCCGCACCCAACCGGGGCCCCGCCCCGGCCACATAGGGAGTACGCAAATTGAGAGAAAAGGTTGAGCAGGCCCTGGAGAAAATCCGGCCAGCCCTGCAACGCGACGGCGGCAACGTGGAGCTGGTGGAGGTCACCGACGACGGCATCGTCAAGGTGAAGCTCACCGGCGCCTGCGGCGGCTGCCCCATGAGCCAGATGACCCTCAAGATGGGCATCGAAAAGGTGGTCAAGCAGGCGATTCCCGAGATTCAGAGCGTGGAGTCGGTCTAGGCCACCGGGCTATCGGCCCGCATATACAGATCAGCGCCCGCTCCCGGCGGATTGCACTTGCCGGGAGCGGGTGAGCTATCATCCAGACCATACTGCCAATTTGGCGTCGCCACGCGGGCGGCTCCGGGGGGAGCGGCGGCATGGGGCAACCCAAGTACAAGCAAAGCTTCAAGGTGCTGTTGGCTTCCAGCCGGGAGCAAGACGCAGCCGGTTTGGGCCGCTGCTTGGCCGCCCTGGGTCACCAGGTGGCCGCCCTGGCCGGGGAGGGCCGCTCGGCCTGCCTCCTGCACCATGAGCTGCGCCCGGACCTGGCCATCCTGGACGAGGACCTGCCGGGCCTGAACGCGGTGGAGGCGGCCCGGCGCATGAACGCCCGCAGCCCTCTGCCGGTGGTTATCATCAGCAACAACGGCCGCACCCGCCCCAGCCCGGGGGCGGAGCCGGCCTTTGTCAGCGCCTATATCTCCCCGCCCTGGGAGCCGAGCTTGATCGGCCCGGCCCTGGCCATGGCCTGGCAAAACCACCACCGCCTGCGTCACCTGGAGGGCCGGGTCGCGGAGTTGAACTTGGCTCTGGACAGCCGCAAGAACATGGAGCGGGCCAAGGGGGTGCTCATGAAGCTGCGCGGCCTGAGCCTGGAGCAGGCCCAGGAGGCCCTGGAGGACGAGGCCCAGCGGCGCGGCGTGGACGTGGATCAGATGGCTAGGGACGTGGTGGCCGCTCAGGAGATCATGGGTAAATAGAACTAGGCTCTATGATAGGGCAGGCCCGCCAGGATGGTGCAGGCGCGGTAAAGCTGCTCGGCGGCCACCAAGGCGGCCAGCTCGTGGGCCATGGTGGGCGGTCCGAAGCTCACCAACTGGTCGGCCCGCCGGATCACCGCCGGGTCCAGCCCCAGGGCTCCCCCCACCACCAGCACCAAACGGCTCTTGCCGCTCAGGCGGGCCCGGTCCAGGGCCTTGGCCCATTGCATGCTGCTCCAGGCCTTGCCCTTGATCTCCAAAGCCCACACCAGATCACGCTCGTCCAGGCGGGCCAGCAGGCGCTGGCCTTCCTCGGCCTTGGCCAGGTCGTCCGGTGTCTTGGGGCCCAGCTTGGCGGGCCGCACCCCGATCAGGGAGCCGCCGCCATAGGGCTTCAGGCGAGCCAGGTAGTCGTCGATGCCCTGGGCCAGGTAGGCGGCCTTGGGCTTGCCCACGGTGAGCAGCAGATGCTTCACCGCTGGCTGTCCAGCCAGGCCTGACCATCCATGGGCTTGCCGTCCGGCCCCAGCTTGATGATCCAGCGGGAGCTGGCCTCGGCCAAGAGGGTTTCTTCCCCGGCCAGGTAGATGCGGCCCTCGGCGGTGGCCATGCGGCTGCGTTGGCCGGTGACCCGGCCCACCGCCTTGAGCGGCACGCCCAAGGGCACCGCCTTGCGGTAGGTGATCTCCATGCGGGTGGTCAGGCCCTGGCCCACGTAGTTGATCACCGCGTAGGCCATTATCTCGTCCAGCACCGTGGAGACGATGCCCCCGTGGGCGATCTCGTCCCAGCCCTGGTACTGGCGGCCCAGGGTGAGGCGGCACACCGCGGCCTCGTCCTCGTAGCCCACCCGCATGCGCAGGCCGTAGACGTTGCGCGCCCCGCAGGCAAAGCAGTAGCCGCTGGTGGTCAGCTCGTTTTCGCTCAATGCACCCACTAGCGCTTCTCCAGCCCCAGGCGCGCTGCCACCTCCAAGGCGGTGGCCTTCACGAACTTGTCAAAGGCCTCGCCACTCAGGGGCCGCCCCGGTCCGGGCATCTCCTGCTCGGACAGGGCCAGCACCTCCTCGGGCCGGTTGACCAGCTCGGGGCGAGGGACGACGCCGTAATCCAGGGGGAAGGCGTTGTCAAAATACATCTGCTGGAAGCCCACGAACTTCAGGTGATGGGCCGTGGCGTCGCAGATGGCCTTTTCGCCGTCCGCCACGATGCCCGCCGCCTTGGCCCGGAGCAGCCCGGCCAGGGACTCGCCACCCTGGGTGCACACCACATGGCCGTGGCGGTTGGCCAGGATCATGTGGTCCATGATCTCCTGCTCGCTCACCTGCATCACGAAGACCCTGGGGCCGCCCGCCTTTTGCTCGTAGCGCCGAGCCAGCTCCACCACCCGGGGCATGGACACCGGGTTGCCGATCATGGCTGCCTGGGCCACCGAGGCCTGCACGGTCACCGGCCGCCATACCCGCTTATCGGGGTCGGACTCCCGGTAGTAGCGGAACACCGGGTCCGCGTGCTCGCTCTGCACCCCGATGATTTTGGGCAACTCGGCGATGATGCCCAGCTCCTTGAGTTTCATGAAGCCGCTCATGATGGCGCTGATGTTGCCCGCGTTGCCGATGGGCACCAGGATCACCCGGTCCGTGAGGTCCCAGTCCAGGTCCTGGGCCACCTCGTAGGCGTAGGACTCCTGCCCCAGGATGCGCCAGGCGTTTTTGGAGTTCAACAGGGCCACCTGGTAGTGGTCGGCCAGGTGCTCCACCACCTTCATGCAGTCGTCGAACACGCCGGGAATTTTCAGCACCCGCGCGCCCGCCCCCAGGGGCTGGCTGAGCTGGGCCGGGGTCACCTTGCCCTGGGGCAACAGCACCGCGCTCTTCACCTCCGGGGCCAGGTAGGAGGCGTAGAGCGCCGCCGCGGCCGAGGTGTCGCCGGTGGAGGCGCACACGCTGAGGATTTCACCGGCCCCCTTGTGCTTGACCAGGTAGTTGATGTAGCTCAGCGCCACGGCCATGCCCCGGTCCTTGAAAGAGGCCGAGGGGTTCTGGCCGTCGTTCTTGAAGCAGAAGTCCGCGCCCAGCTCGTCCTTGAGCAGGTCGCTGGCCTCCACCAGGGGGGTGTGGCCCTCGCCCAAATAGAGCACGCTGTCCAGGGGGATCACCGGGGCCAGCAGCTCGGCGTAGCGGAAGATGCCCTTGAGGGCCGGGATGTTGAGCATGCGCCGCAGGTCGAAGACCCGCCGCCATTCATGGCCGGACAGCTTTTTGAGCTGGTCGAAGCCCTTGTCCTCGATGAGCAGCACCGCCCCGCAGGAAGGGCAGGTGTAGAGCAGTTCGGCGATGGAGTGCTCGGCGCCGCAGTCCAGGCAGCGGTACACCAGGTCGCCGCCGGGCTGAGGCAGCAGATTTTTTTGGTCCTCGGGCGCGAATTCTTCGGGGCGCATGGTCTAAGCCTCCCTGGCTGATTATGGGGCCAAGCTTAAGCCAGGGGGGCACAGGTGTCAAACCCGGTTAAGGCTCCGCTTCAGCGGGGGATGCGGACCAGGTCGTCGTCGTATTGGCCCTGCTCGGCCGTGGGGTGGCAGGCCCGGCAGTTGCCCCGCGAACCCACCGCCTTGCGCTCGAAGGCGCCCGCCGGGATGTCGTCGTCCTCGTGCTTGTGCAGGATGTAGGGCAACTGGCTTATGCGCAGGGGGACGCCGTCCCCCAGGCTCTTGAGAATCTTGCGCGATATTTTGCAGCCGCAGCTTTCCGCCGAGTTGGCCGCCAGATAGCCGCCCAGGGCGGCGCGGTCCTGGGGGCTCAGGTCCACCTGATCGCCGAAGTGCTCCGGCAACAGGGCCAATATCTTGCCCCAGGAGGCGGCGGGGAGCAGGGCGGGCTGATAGGCCATGTGGCAGGCCCCGCATTGCTCTTGATACAGAGGGTTGTTCACCATTGGCACCTGGTACTCTCCCAGGCCCCGGCCCTCCTGGTGGCGTTCACGCTTGCGGCCCTTGTCGCCGTGGTCGGAAAAGGCCGCGCCCGCACCCAGGCACAGGATCAACAGGATCAGCGGAAACAAGGCTGCGTGCCGCATGGTTGGGCCTCCTTAGCGGGGAATGTGCACTTCAGGCATCGGAGATGGGGCCCCGTGGCCTAATTGGCCGCAGCTTACAAAAAAGCATATTAATTAGCTAGTCTTTTTGATCGGCCGACCCGGCTGCCTCGCGCAGCCAATCCTCTATCTGCCCGTCAGGGGGGATGGAGCCCACCGCCTTTACCGCGCCGCCCACCACCAGGGCCGGGGTGCCCCTGAGGCCCAGGGCGGCTATCTCCAGGGCGTCGCTCACCCTCTCCACCTCGCCCACCAACTCCAGGCGGGCCAGGGCGTCGTACACCGCCTGGATCAGGCGGTCGCCTCCGGCGCAGCCCCCACAGGCCACCTGGATGCTCAGGCCGCCGCTTGCCTGAGCCAGGGGTTCCAGCCCCACCGCCTTGCGCAGCAGGTCCCGCAAGGCGTCGGCATAGGCCTGGCGCGCCGGGTCGGGGATGTAGTTCTCCCGCCGCACCCGCTCCATGAGTTGGGCTGCCAGCTCTTGTTCTCGCTCCGGGGCGTAGGCCGGGGCCAGCTCCTCCAGGGCCTGGTCCAGGCCCCTGATACCCACCTGGTGGCCGTTCACCTTGATTTGCTTTACATCCTTCATGGACGAGCCTCCTGGAGTTGCCTATAGCCCGGCCGGGATTTTTCCGCAAGGGGGGCTTGCGCTAAAACGATAAAATGGTATATATGAACATATGTTCAAGTACGGAGATATGCCGTGGTAGCGAAAAAGAGCAAATTCATCGAGGAAAAGGGTTGCCAGGTGAAGATGGTGCACCTGAACCGGGTGCGCCAAGCCCGCGAACAGGAGCCACCCCCCGCCGAGTTGGGCCGCCTGGCCGACCTGTACAAGGCTATGGGTGATCCCAACCGTCTGCGCATCCTCCTGGCCCTGAGGGAAGGGGAGATGTGCGTTTGCGACTTGGCCGCCCTCACCGGGGTCAGCGACTCGGCGGTCAGCCACGCCCTGCGCCGCCTCAAGGACCTGGCCCTGGTCAAGAACCGCCGCGACGGCCAGATGCTTTACTACTCCCTGGACGACCATCACGTGAGCCAACTCCTGGCCGCCAGCCTGGAGCACTTGCACCACTGATAGACTGCGAGGCAACCCGTGCACATCATCCTGAACATCCTGGCCGAGTGCTGGCGTATGCTGGCCGAGGCCTCCATCTACATAATCTTCGGGCTGCTGGTGGCGGGCCTCTTAAAGGCCTTTTTGAGCCCCAGCTTTGTTTCCCGCAACCTGGGCTCGGGCAAGGTGGGGCCGGTGTTCAAGGCCGCCCTATTGGGCCTGCCCCTGCCCCTGTGCTCCTGCGGGGTGCTGCCCGCCGCCGCCGGGCTGAAGCGCCAGGGCGCGGGCCGGGGCGCGGTGGCCTCTTTCCTGGTCTCCACGCCGGAGACCGGGGTGGACTCCATAGCCCTTACCTACGCCCTCCTGGGCCCGGTCATGGCCATCGCCCGACCTCTGGCCGCCGTGGTCACCGCTCTGCTCACCGGCCTGGGCATGGGGCTGCTCAAGGAGCAGCGCGAGCAGGCCGCCGCCCCGCCGGACCTCACCTGCCCGGTGGACGGCTGCTGCGATGGCCAGGATTGCGCGCCCGAGGCGCACGCCCATCACCACACCTTGTGGCAGCGCGTGCGGGCCGGGCTGTCCTACGCCCGCGGCGAACTGTGGGAAGACCTGGCCGCCTGGTTCTGGCTGGGCATCGTCCTGGCGGGCGTCATCGCCGCCCTGGTCCCGGCGGAGTTTCTCACCCGCTACCTGGGCGGAGGCATGGGCTCCATGCTGATAATGCTGGCCGTGGGCATACCGCTTTACATCTGCGCCAGCGCCTCCACCCCCATCGCCGCCGCCCTGATCCTCAAGGGGGTCAGCCCCGGAGCGGCCCTGGTGTTCCTGTTGGCCGGACCGGCCACCAACGTGACCTCCCTCACCGTGCTGGTGGGGGTGCTGGGAAAGCGGGGCACCGCCTTGTACCTGGTGGGCATCGCCCTGGGCGCCGTGGCTTCGGGCCTACTGCTGGACCAGTTCTTCGCGCTCAGCGGCCTGAGCCCTCTGGCCGTGGCCGGCGCGGCAGGCGAGTTCTTGCCCGATTGGCTGCGCCAGGCCGGGGCGGCAGTGCTGGTGCTGCTGTCCGTCGCGCCCCTGTGGCGGCTGGCCGTGCGCAAGCTGGGCCGCCAGCGCGGAGGCTTGCAGAGCATCGATAGCCTGGGGTGCGGGTCGGGTTCGTGCGGCTGCGGGCATAGCCACTAGGCGTCCGGCTGCGCCAGACGACGGCGGAGGTAGGAAGTGTTGGTGTGATAGTTCTATAAGTAAAAATTGGATAGGATGAAAAGAGCGGCCTCATCTTCGCGATGAGGCCGCTCTTTCTTTTTGGTAATGGCAAACAAGCCGGAGTAATATCGGCACAGCCAGGCGGCGGCAGACAAGGCGTCCGGTGAGCGAGGTTCGCAGGCGTATTGTCAATACGCCGAGGAAGCGAGCGATGCCGGCAACGCTGTATGCCGTTGTCTGGCGCAGCCGAAGACGCTGCTAATGGCTGTGATCGCCGTGACTATGCTCGCTGCCTGGCGTATGACCGCCGGCGGCCACGTAGCGGGCCTCGCTCTCCCCCTCGCAAAAGGCCTCCCAGGTCTCCTCGCCCTTTAGGTGGATGGCCTGGCCGGGGCGCAGCATCATTTCGCCGTCCGGGCCTTCCAAACGGATGGTCCCGGCCACGGCCATGATGATCTCCTCGTGGCCGTCGCCCGGCTTGAGTATGCGGGCGTGGCCGCCGGGGTCCAGCACCCCGAAGATCATGTAGCAGGCGTGGGTGTTCAAGTCTTTGAGCCCCAGAATGGTCTCGCCGCCTTCCCGGCGAACCCGTCCTTCCAGGTCGTATATCTCTTTCATGCCTCCTCCTTTGGCTCCATTCCAAACGCGGCGCACATCACCGGGTCCGGCTCCAGGGGGCCGGGGGCCCGGAAGCGGCAACCGCCTCCGCAGTCGTCGGCCGCCTCGCAGGCGCGGCAGCCGTTCAGTTCATCGAGTTTCACCGGCCTGCGCCGGTCCCAACAGGTCCAAAGCCCTTCCTCGGCCATCCCCAGGGGCTGGTCCAGGTAGAAACCGCACTGGGCCACCTTGCCGTCGGCGGCCACGGTGGCCAGGTGCAGGCCGCAGGCCATGCCGTCGCCCCCGCCGTGAAAGGCCCCGCCATAGGCGCGGGACATGGCCTCCACCGCCTGCTCCGGGGTCACGGCCAGCTCGGGATGCTCCCCCAGGCGGCCGGTGAGGCAGGGGGCGTCGATGCCCCACTCGCTCGCCCCCAGCTCGCGCACCAACTCCTCCAGCCCGGCCATCTCGCCCAGGTTGTGGGCGTGCACCATGGTGGCGATGGACAGGTCACGGCCCGAGTCCTTGACCGCCCGGGCCGCGGCCACCGCCCCCGCAAAGCTGCCCTTGCCCCGCAGGCGCTCGTGGCCCGCCTCCAGGCCGTCCAGGCTTATCTGCACCTCGTCGCAGTTGAGCCCTTCCAGGGCCCGCTCCAGAAGCAGGCCGTTGGAGAGCAGCACGCGCCTGAGGGGCAACGCGGCCAACAGGGCGTTGATCTCATTCCACTGGAGATGCATCAGGGGCTCGCCGCCGGAGAGCATCACCCTGAGCCCGCCCATGGCCTCGAACTCTCGCAGGATGGCGGCCACCCGCTCTACGCTCAGGTCCACCCTCCGGGCCGCGCCCAGGTAACAGTGGGCGCAGGCCAGGTTGCAGCGCCAAGTGATTTGCAGCTCCAGATAACGCAGGGAGGGCGAGGGCCCCGGCCCCAGGGCCAGGGGCATGGGCCAGGGGGCAGGGCTCAGCTCCAGCAGGCCTTCCTCCAGGCACACCGAGGCGAACTCGGGCTCCAGTCCCACCTGCTCCATGGTCAGATGGCCCAGGCATTTTGTCAGCGCCTCCAGGCCCTCCTCGTTCAGCTCGTACAACTCGTCGGCCCGGCGGTCGTAGAGAAAGGGCTCTTCCAAAAGGCGCAGGCAAACATGAGGCGCCAGACGCAAGTAGTGCTTCGGATTGGGCGCGCTCACAGCTTCAGCTCCGGGGTTTCGCTCAAAAGCCAGGCCACGGCCCGCAGCCCGCCGCAGGGGGAGCACTCGGCGCGCTCCACCTCGGGGTCGCGGAAGTCGCAGCCGTCGATGCGAAACTCGCAGGCCTCACACACCGCCAGCAAGCGGGGGTCGTCCTCGGCCAGGTCGAACAGGCCGTCGTCCTCGGGAGAGGGCAGGGCGGCCAGGGCCTGGCCCAGGTCCGGGCGGCGCTTGAGCAGCTCCACCCCGCCGCAGCCGGGGTCTTCGCGCTTGTCGGGCTTGTAATAGCGGCACAGCCCGGCACAGGCCTTGCGCCGCAGCAAATCCAGATGAGACTCGCCGGGAGTCATGGCTTCTCCTGGTGCAATACGCGGGTCATGGCGGGGGGCAGCTTGTCGTCCAGTCGGGTGATGCTTACCGCTTGGCCCACGTGCACCCCGTGCTCTTTGGCCCAACCGGCCGGAACCTCCAGCACCATCTTAGCGTCGCCCTGGGAGCGCACGGTAACTGAGACTCCGCCGGGCGGCACGTCGGGCGATATCTGGCTCACCTTGCCCTGGTTCAGCCAGATGAAGTCCAGGGGGAAGTTCATGTCGCGCATGCACATGGACACGGCCTTGCCGTAGAAGATGAACAGCATGCCGCGCCCCGGCTCCAGGGACTGGCGGCCGCCCAGGCCCTTGATGCGCTGGGCCGGGCTTACCGCCACCTCGGCCAGCACGCGGTGTTGGCCGAAGTCCATGCGCACCAGGGGCATGTCCGTCCGCTCGGGCGCGGCCCAGGCCAGGGAGCACAAGAGCGCCGCCAGCCCGGCCAGGGCCAGGCACGCCGCGCGATGAATACTCAAGATGTTCAAGGACGCCCTCCAGGCATAGAAAAAGGGGAGGCCCTCTCGGTGCCTCCCCTTTCCGGCTAGTCTAAACTAGCAGGAGCTCTTGCACTTGCAGAGCCCGCGCTGCGTGCGCACAACTTTGGTGATCTTCATGATCAGTCCTCCAGTTGGTCCCTTCATGGGACGGTTAGTTAGATAAATTATTGGAGTTCAGAAGGGCTTTGTCAAGGGCGAGGTGCGCTGAGAGTCACTCTGGGCCGTCCCCGGCTGGGTTCGCGGTCCACGCAAACCTCCACGCCGTAGGCCTGGGCCAGCAGATCGGGGGTGAGCACTTCCTCGGGGGAGCCCTGGGCCAGGGTCTGCCCCTGGCTGATCAAGAGCAGGCGATGGCAGAACATGCCCGCCAGGTTCAGGTCGTGGCTGACCAGGCAGACGGCCAGCCCGTCGCGGGCGCAGGTGTTTTCCAGCAGGTTCATTATGCCCAGCTGGTGCTTCAGATCCAGGGCGCTGGTGGGCTCGTCCAAGAGCAATACCTGGGGTTCGGCGGCCAAGGCCCGGGCCAGGGCCAGGCGCTGTCGCTCGCCACCGGACAGCTCCCCAGTGCGGCGCTGGGTCAGGCCGGTGAGGCCGGTGTCCTCCAGGGCCCGCTGGGCGACGGCCAGGTCCCCCTGGTTTTCGAACATGCGCCCGCCTTGCAGGGCGAAGCGCCCGGTGAGCACCGTCTGGCGCACCGTGAAGCCTGGAGCCAACTCTGCGTTCTGGGGCACCAGGCCCAGACGACGGGCCACCTCCACCCGGGTGTAGGAGTCCAGCTTCCGCCCCAATAGTTCCACCGCCCCCTGGTTGGGGGGCAGCAGGCCGCAGAGCAGGCCCAAGAGGGTGGACTTGCCGCTGCCGTTGGGGCCAATGATGCCCAGCAGTTCGCCCCGGGCCAGGCTCAGGTCCACCTCGCGGATAACCTGGCTGTCGCCGTAGCCGAAGCCCAGGCCCTGTCCGTTGAGGGATATGGGGCCGCGCTCTACCACCAGCGGCTCCCTCTTTTGGCCATGAGCAGCACGAAGAACGGCGCGCCCAGGAAAGCGGTAACCACCCCCACCGGCAGGGCCGAGGGGCTGATGATGGTGCGGGCCACGGTGTCGGCCAGCATGAGGAAGCTGGCCCCGAACAGGGCCGAGGCGGGCAGCAGCAGGCGGTGGTCGTGGCCCAGGGTCATGCGCACCAGGTGGGGCACCATGAGCCCCACGAAGCCGATGAGCCCAGACAGGCTAACCGTGACCCCCACCAAGAGGCTCACCACCAGGAACATGATCATCTTGACCCGCTCCACGGCCACCCCCATGGAGGCGGCGGCCACCGATCCGGCGGTGAGCAGGTTAAGGTGGCGGGCGAAGAAAAAGATCACCCCCGCGCCTCCCAGGGTCACCGGCAGCAAGAGCACCACCTTGGTCAGGTTGGCCGCGGCCAAGTCGCCGTAGAGCCAGAAGAGGATGGCGTGCAGCTTCTGGTCGGTGGTGGTGGAGATCACGAACATGATCAGGGCGGTGAAAAAGGCGTTGATCATCACCCCGGTGAGGATCAGGGTGCTGGTTTCCATGCTGCCCCGGCGGCGGGCGATGGCCAGCACCAGGCCCACGGTGCCCAGGGCCCCGCCAAAGGCCAGGGCCGCCTGGCCCCACAGGCCCGAGAGCCCCACCAGCACCGAGACCACCGCCCCGCAGGCCGCCCCGCCCGACACCCCCAGGATGAAGGGTTCGGCCAGGGGGTTGCGCAAAATGGCCTGGAACACCGCCCCGCACAGGCCCAGGCAGGCCCCCACCAAGGCGGCCAGCAGCAAGCGGGGTAACCGGAGCTGGCCCAGGATGATGGCCGAGGACCCTTGCAGGCGGCCGGTGAGCCACTCCCAGAACTGCCCCGGCCCGATGCTTACCGTGCCCAGCCACAGGCCCACCAGCAGGGCCAGGAGCACCAGCAGGCTCAGGCCCAGGCACACGGCGATCAGGCGGCTGGGGGTGGCCCTCATGGCTTGGGCTCCTTGGGGAAGCGTTCGGGGTGAATAAGCCGGGCCAGGTTCTTGAGGCCCTGGCCCACCCTGGGACCGGGCCGGTCGAGGAGATCGCTGGAGATCCACTCCACCCGCACGCCGGGGCGGTCGCCCACGCCGGGCAGGGAGCGCCAGTAGGCCAGGTCCCGCTCCAGGTTCTGCCCCCGCTCCATGGTGGAGAGGATAATCACCTGGGGCTTGGCCTCGATTATGTACTCCAGATTCAGTCGCGGCCAGCGCTGATTCACCCCGGCGGCGATATTGGCCCCCCCGGCCATGGTCAGCAGGTGGTGGTTCATGGTCTGATCGCCCACCGAAACCAGGGGGCGGCTGCCGATGACCACCAGGGTGGGGCGCGGCGTGGCCCCCTCCAGGCGCTTGGCCACCTCGGCCATTTCCTGGCGCAGCTGCTGGGCCAGGCGGCGGCCCGCTTGGGGCGCGCCCAGCAGGTCGCCCAGGCGCTCCATGCCGGCCGGCAGCTCCGCCGGGGTGCCCGGCACGGTGACGTACACCGGCACCCCCAGTTCGCTGAGGCGGTCCACCACCCAGGGCGGATTGCCGTCCTTGTTGGCCAGCACCAGGTCGGGCTTCAGCGCCAGGATGCGCTCCATGTTGGGCGAGACATAGGGCCCCACCCGAGTCAGCTTGCGGGCTTGCGGGGGGTAGTCGGCCCAGGTGGTGGCCCCCACCACCTTGTCGCCCAGGCCCAGGGCGAAAAACACCTCGGTGAGCGAGGGGGTCAGGCCGATGAGCCGCTGGGGCTGGTCCGGCACCTGAACTTTGCGGCCCATCTCGTCGGTGACCATGCGCGCCGAGGCGGGCAGGGCCACCAGGCATAGGACCAGGGCCACAAGCAAGGCTATGGCGCGGGGGAGTCTCATCCTAGGAGCCGCACTCCCCACCGGAGATGGGGATCAGGGGCTGGGGCTGGGAGGCCAAGCCGCGCAGGATGGCGTTCAGGGCCAGGGCCAGGGGCTCGGGCAATTGCTTGCCCTCCAGCTTGTAGGCCGGGGCCAGGGCGTTGCGCCCGGCAATGCGCTTGGCCTGCTGGTCGCAAAGGCGCTTGAAGGGCTCCAGGCCGCTGATTTGCCCATGGGCCTGGGCGTCGCTCAGGGCCAGGGCCATCTCCACCAGGGCGGCGTTGGCCGGGTCCAGGAGGGCCTCTTCCAAGCGGCCCAGGGACACGCCGGGGCAAGTGGCCGTCTTTTGCCCGGCCAGGGCGTAGAGGCTGACCCCCCGCTCGCGCAGGCGCAGCAACACTTGGCGGTTCTCACGCAGACGGTTCTGTTTGGCCAACGCCTCCAGCACCCCGGCGTGCACCGCCTGGGCCATCAGCGCCCCCAGGCGGCTGTGCCCGCCGGTGAGGGTGGCCTGGGGGCCAGCGCCCTGGGCCACGATGATGTTGTCGGTGCCGGTGCCCGTGGCCTGATAGGCCAGGGGATTCTTGCTGCTACGCAGGTCCAGGTCCTGCAGGGCGGCGGTCTTGGCTTCGGTGATGGTCACCAATGCCCGGGCCATGGCCCGAGGGGTGAGGCTGCGGTTGGTGAGCACCAGGATGTTGATGGTGCCTGGCTCCCGAAAGGCCCCGCCCTCGGCGGCTATGCGCAGGGCGTTGTGCATGGCCCCGGCGGTGACCAGGGCGTAGACCTCCAGGCCGTCGCCGGTCCGGCGCTGCACCGACAGGTTGTTCATGTCCGCCCCGGTGAACAGCAGGGCCGAGGTCTGGGGATCGATCTGAAGCGCCTCCACCACCCGGCCGCGCAGTTCGGCCAGGCCGCCGCCGTGACCCAGGCCCCAGGCGGGCGGGGGCATGTAGTGATTGCCGATGAGGCGCACACCGTCCCGCTGGCCTTCCAAGGTGCTAAGCACCATCATGGGGTGTTTGAAACTGATAAGCAGGGTGCGGTGAATGAAGTCCTGGATGCGCACCTGGGCCACCTCGGCCTGGCTCACATAAGGCAGGTCGATCTTGACTGGCCTGCGCTCAAGCACCTCCGGCGGATACAGCTGATACTTCTTTTGGGCGAAGTAATCGCCATAGACCTTGGCGGCCAGCCACTGCACGAACAGGCCCGAGTCCAGGGAAACCCGGCAGGTCAGGTCGCAGGGCAGGGCGAGCACCTTGCGGTTCTTCACTGCCTCCACCTGGTTCCAGCCCTCGCGCTCAAGGAACTTGCGCGCTGACGCCGCGTCGCCGCAGGCGTATACCACGTGAGGGTTGAAGGCCCGCCACTGGGCCAGGCTCATCTTCACCGAGCCGCCCTTTGCTCCCAGTTTGGGGGGGGTGCACCCGGCGGCAACGATCAACTCGTTCTGGAAGGAATCGTCCCCAGGGGTGTAGATAAAGCCGCCCTTGGGGTTCACTCCCATCAGGCGCATGACCCGGCGCTTGTCCTTGGCGGGCAGCAGGGCGGCCTTTTGGGCGGCCAGGTCGAAGTCGGCCCGCACCTGGTCGCTCAGCTTCTTGGCTTGGGCGGCGCGATCGAAGATCATGCCCAGGATTTTCAAACGGGCGTACTGGTCGGCTAAGTCGCGGGCGTGCAGGCGCACCACGGTTACGCCCTTGGCGGCCAGGTCCTTTTCCAACTTGGCATGCACCCGGCTGGTGAAGACCACCTGGGGCTGGAGCCTCAGGATGGCTGCCTGGCTGGGCGAGAAGAAGCCACCCACCAGGGCGGCTTGGGGCTCCCCGGCCGGGGTGCGGCTGTACATGGTGTGGCCCTTGACCGTAGCGCCCACGCCCAGGGCGTAGAGGGCGTCGGTTACCTCGGGCACCAAGGACACCACCCGCTGGGGCGGGGCGGCCAGGCGGTGCTGTTGTCCGGCGAAATCGGTGAAAGTGACGGCGGCCATGGCCTGGGGGCACAGGCCGGTCAGCAGGGCCGCGCAAAGGGCGCAGAGCAAAAACCAGCGGCGGGACATATTACCTCTTTCCCCAGGAGGCAGGAGAAGGGGACAAAAAAACCCAAGCCCAATGGACTCGGGGTTGCTCCCTTGCTTCCTAACCCCCAAGCACGGCCACCGAAATGGCCGTTGGCGCCTCACCGTCTTTCGCAGCGTTGGGGGGCGCCGGGGAGCGGGCAGGTTTTCTGGCTTCCGGCTCAGGCCTACCGGCCGCGCCTTCCCAACCCTTGGTCAGTGGCATCGCGGCTTTCGTAACCGGTTACAGCGGCGGGACCGCGACGGATTCGCACCGTCTTCCCTTTACGGCCAATATGGCCACCTGCTCCTATGATGGCGGAATTCTTACATGCGCCGCATGGGCTGTCAACCGGGGGGCTGTGCCTACCCCTCCACCGGGTGATGGCTCAACGACCAGCCTCCTTCGCTTACCAACACCAGGCGACTGTTTTTCAGCCAGGCCCCGTCGTCGGCCTCGGGGTAGTCGGTGCGCAGCAGGGCCCCACGGGTCTCCTGGCGGGCCTGACTGGCGCTGAGCACCGCGCTCAGGAACAACCCGGCGCACTCCAGGTCCCAGCGCAGCCACTGGGGGCGCGGGCCGCTCACCGGCAGGCGGGCCAACTCCTCTTGCCAGGCGGCCAACTCGCTTTGGCCCAGGGCCAGATCCTCTTCCCGGCGCTCGATGCCCGCCCGCTGCCAGGCGATTTCCCGCAGCCTTTGGCGCAGGGCGCGCAATTCGGCCCCGCCACGCTCGGCGGGCTGGGCGGCCAGGGGCGCGGAATCTTCTTGCGCAGGCTGGGGCGCGTCCCGATCTCCGGCATAGGCCGCCGCGCCCAGGCCGGTGAGGCGGCCGGACACCACGCACTCCGTGAGGGCGTTGCCCCCCCGGCGGTTGGCCCCGTGCATGCCCCAGAGCATCTCCCCGCAGGCAAACAGGCCCGGTATGTCCGTCGCGCCGTCCGGCCCGGCCTGCACCCCGCCCATGCAAAAGTGGGCTCCTGGCATCACCGCCACCGGCTTCTGGCGGAAGTCGAAACGCATCTTGTTCAGCATGGCCAGGGGATACTGGGACCAGTGCTCCTCGGCCACCCCGGTGAAGTCCACGCGTACCGGCCCGGCCGCCGCCTCCCTGGCCATGGCCGCGGAGAGGCGGTCGCGCAACTCTATGATGCCCTGATTCACGTCGGCGATGCCCGAGCGGGCCAGGATGTCCTGACCCGCCGCGTTTATCAGGCGGGTGCCCTGGGGGTAACGGGGGTAGAGCATCACCTTGGGCAGGCCCGGCTCCACCAGCACCAGGGGATAGAACTGCACGAACTCCATGTCCCACAAGGGCAGTCCGGCCTGGGCGGCCAGGGCGTAGCCTTGGCCCATGATGGCCTTCATGTTGTCGTTGACCGCGTAAACCGCCCCAGCCCCACCGGCGGCCAGCACCACGGCCTTAGCCGCCACCCGCACTGCGCGGCCCCCGGCGTCCAGTCCTTCCAGCCCGGTGGCCCGGCCCCCGTCCATCACGATGCGGCGCACCTGCACCCCGCCCAAGCGCTCCAGGTTTTTTTCAGCGCGCAGGGAGGCGGCCAGGGTGGCCATGAACCCAGCCCCCCGGAACACGTCCGGCTTGGGGGTGGGGGCCAGGTAATAGTTGGAATAGGGCGCCAGCTTCACCCCCATCTCGGCCAGGAAGGCGAAGGAGGCGGGCACTTCTTGGCCCACCCGCTCCACCCAGGAGACGCGGTTCAGCCCCCGCCCGGCCCGGATGGTGTCCGCCACATACTCCTCCAGGGTGTACTGGGAAGTGGGACCGCAGAAGTTGCCGTTGCTCATGGCCGAGTTGCTGCCCAGACCCATGCCGCCCCGGTCGATGAGCAGCACCTGGGCCCCGCTGCGCGCCGCAGCGGCGGCGGCCAACACGCCCGCCAGCCCGGCTCCGATTATTGCAACTTCTGTCCGCAGCATATTCTTCTCCTTGGGTGTAGGTGCCGAAGCTCAGTTTAAGCTATGGCCATGGCTGGGTAAAGCGGCTGGAGACTCTTGAAAAAATATGACAAAACAAGTAGGTGATTCGACAATTTTTGTCATAAAAAAGATAGGTTAATTGCTCTTGTCTCATACGTGATTATAATTAATAGTAGGAGTATGACTAATAACAACCTGCCAACGCTCCGGCGGGGCGGTTAACCGTGAGGTGCGAAATGGCCGTGGGCCTGAAAATATATCGGCTGTTCGCTGCGTTGCTTATATTGGGTATGACTTTTGCGGCCTTGCCCGCGAGGGCCGGAAATATCGATCTGGGCACGGCGGGCGAATACAGCCTATTCATCCTTTCCAACCTGACCATCACGGGCAACCAGGAGCCGGGCCGAGTGGCGGTGGGCGGCAATGCCAAGCTGCGCTCCTACACCATAGGCACCAAGGTGAGCGACTCCACCGGCAACACCCTGGTGGTGGGCGGCAACGTGTCCTCCAACATTGATCCCGTGGCCACGGGCAACGTGGTGGCCGGTGGAACCGTCAACGTGCCCGGCTGGGTTGATTCCAGCCATATTCAGGAGGGCTCATCCACTCTGCCGGTGGACTTCGTCTACGAGAGTCAGTACCTGTCCAACCTGTCCAACGAACTGGCCAGCCTGGCCACCACCGGAACGGCCACCAGCCAATACGGCGGCATATACGTCACCGGCGATGGCACCAGCGAGGTGCAGGTTATCAACGTATCCGGCAGTGATTTGAGTAACGCAAATTGGTGGGCCAGCTTGTCCAGCATTCCCGACGACGCCTGGATCATCTTCAACGTCTCGGGTACGGACATCGATCTTACCGGCGGCCAGTGGGCCCTGGTGGACTGGTCGGACAAGATCATCTTCAACCTTTACCAGGCCCAGACCCTGAGCATTAACAGCATCACCGTTCAGGGTACCATCCTGGCGCCCTATGCCGACGTGAGCGCCTCCGGGGCCACCATCGCCGCCACCTTGGTGGCCAAGTCCGTGAGTGGGTCCCTGGCCACCTTGGGGCAGGGTTTCTCCAACTATGACGGCGGAGGCGGGGGCGGGGTCACCCCAGGAGCGGCCGCGCCCGAGCCCGGCACCCTGCTGCTTATGGGCAGCGCCCTGTTCGGCACGGTCGGCTGGGTGCGCCGTCGGCGCAAGGCGGTCAAGCCAGCCTAGTCCTTAAGCTTCATACGCTATCAGGCCGGGCCTGTTCCGTGTAAGACGGAGCAGGCCCGGCTTTTGGTTGTGGGCCCCGGCAATACTGGTATTGGCTCCGCTATCGTATAATCCTTGATTTTATTAAGGGTGATATCGTTTATTAAATAGATAATAATTATGGTATCCATTTCTATAATGTTGCAGTTTTCGTATATTTTTACTTAGCATTAATCATAAGTACGTAGATAATAACTATCATCATCCCTATTAAAACTCAGAAATATGACGATTGACCGTCTAAAAAATGACGGAATAAATTCTTTAAAATGTATTGTTCGATGACCAGTTTACAAGTAAGTTTGGTCTCAATAGGTCGGGTCCTCCCCCTAGGGCCCTTTTTGTGCTAAATGATGTAACTTCGTAAGCTAAATCATCAACAAAAGCCTGCCTCATAATGCAACCGGTTAAATCTTCAGATGATTATCTCGTATAATCAAATCGTTGAGATGTGAGGTCGACGATGAACGAGTCACACCAGGCGTTATTGATGGCCATCATGGTTTTCTTCATTTACGCGGCGGCCGGTGCCTTTTGCTACATTTACATGGTGCGGGTGCGCAGGGAAAAGGAAGAGAATCAGTTCAGGTTTTTCAACTCGGTGAAACAGGGCATAACCTATGGATGGATTCGGGATCTTGACGATGTAAAGAAAATATATGCCGGAATCCAGGGTCACCGTGACGGCTTGGAGGTGCTGATAAAAAGGTTTGTTTTTCACTACTTGGTCAACTTCCGCCGGCCGCTGGAAGATCAGATGACCACCGAAATAAAGAATACGGTCGACCGGATATTAATGCAGCTCGACTCGGTGGGCAGGCGCGACATCCTCCTGGGGGAAGACCGCATCATGATCGATTCCTTGCGACGGGCCATCGAAAGCGGCAGGCCCTCCTTTGTCAAAGACAAGCTTCAAGACCTGGCCCACCTGCTGGGGGACAAGAACCAAAGGGCGGCGGCCCTGCCCATGCATCCCGATAAAAAATACGGCTTTGTCAGCTTCGGGGCCGCCACGGCCATATCTCTGGTCCTCGTCCTGACGGTGGCGTTCCTGGGCAGAGGTTAGCCCCAACCCGGAATATTCGGCGCCAGCGCCCAACTTCGAGGCCCGATAGTGCCTAAAGCAACCGAGCGGAAAGTAAGGCACTTTCGCACATTGACAAGCTGCCGCCAAATTTCTACGGACCCAAATATCATGGTGGGCCGCTTCCTTGTCCTCCTGCTGGAAAACATAGACCCGGCCCGGCCCCTGCACCCGCCGCCACGACCTGAAAGCCTTCACCAGCTCTTGGGGAATTACCACCCGCCGTGGGAGGCGGTCGCCCGTGGCCTTGGAATGCAATCCCGAGGTAACCTATAGTTGCGGCAGTTATCGAATGGGCAGAGACATTCATAGGTGAATTCAGCACCGAGTTGCTCAAGCATTACCTCTCTTCCAAGCTGGTCAAACCCGGCGGTGACGTGTTCGTGCACGATTGCAACCGACAAGTCGAGGACGCGTTCTGAAACAAGTTCCTAGGCCTGCAAAACCTGGTCGTGGAATTCAAGTCCGCGGAAGGCTTCCTGCGGCACTACCAAATCAATAGCTCCGACTCGGGAATGAGTTGAACCAACTCTCAGCCGACCACTCCCTCCAGTTGTGGCTTGCCTCCCCACGCTACTTAAATTTTACCCAATTTTTACGATTCTTTTACCAGTAAGCCCGGTTCCCACCTGCCGGCGGGCTTGTTCCCGATGGCGGACCGGGATAGATTTATAAGCACCTGATGGTTTTCCCGCCTGCCCCGGCGCGATGTCGGAAGCGGTTCTCGCCCTTGCCCGCTACCGCTAAAAATCGAGCCAAAAATTTTGTCTGCTAATCACGGAGCGCCGACGCCCTGCCCGCGAGACGTCTAACACTCTAATATCAGGATGTCACAGCCATGAAACTCAAGCCTCTCGCCCTCTCCCTTTCCCTTTTCGCGGCAATGGCCATGCTGCCCCCCGCCACCCCGGCCTGCACCGATTTTATCGTCAAGGCGGCCGACGGCACCGTGGTGGACGGCCGCTCCCTGGAGTGGGCCATACCCACCAAATCCAAGATGACCGTGCACCCACGCGGCCAGAAATTCGTAAGCCCGGCCCCCGGCAAAAAGACCGGCCTCACTTGGACCGGCAAATACGGCTTCGTCAACGTCAATATGTACGGCGTGAAGGTGACGGTGGACGGCATGAACGAAAAGGGACTGTCCGTGGGCTCGCTTTTCCTGCCTGCCTCCAAGTTCCCCCAGCCCAAGCCCCAGGACGCCTCGCGCTCCCTGTTCGTGTTGCAGTTCGGCCAGTGGATATTGAGCAATTTCAGCACGGTCCATGAGGTGAAAAAGGCCCTGCCTTCGGTGATAGTGTGGAGCGAGGTCATCCCCGCCATGGGCATGGAGTTCACCGCCCACACCGCGGTGCACGATGCCCAGGGCAACAGCATCGTGATTGAGTTCATGAATCACCAATGCCAGGTGTACGACAACCCCACCGGGGTCATGACCAACTCCCCCGCCTTTGACTGGCAACTGGCCAATCTGCGCAACTACCTCACCTTGTCCCCCTACAACGCCCAGCCCGCCGACTACTCGGGCCTGAAGGTGAGCCCCACCGGCCAGGGCAGCGGCATGCTGGGCCTACCCGGCGACGCCACTCCGCCTTCGCGCTTCATAAGGGCGGTGATGTTCACCCAATTCTCCCTGCAACCCAAGGACGCCGGGGAAGCGGTCAACCTGGCCGACCACATCCTCATGACCCTGGACATCCCCAAAGGAATCAGCCGGGAAAAGAGCGGCAAGGACACCCTGTACGACCGCACCATGTGGGTGGTGATCAAGGACCTCAAGCGCCGCGTCTACTATTTCCGCTCCTATGGCAACCCAGTCCTGCAGGCGGTGCACCTGGACCGGCTGAACCTCTCGCCCGGAGCCAAGCAGGTTTTCATCCCCCTGGAGAACCCCGGCCGGATATTGGACGTCACCGACAAGCTGCGCAACTAGAGAACCTCCCGCCTTGGCCCTTGGTGGGTCACGGGCGGGGTTTATCGTGCGGGTGCGCCGGAGCCAACCACCACCTCCCCGCCGTGGCGGCAAAAGGGTTAGAATGGGGTTGGAAGTTCGCCAGCCGTTCACTCATGCAAAGGACAACTGACCATGATCAAGGCCAAGGACATCATGACCAAGGATGTGCTCACCCTCACCCCGGACACCGAGGTGACCAAGGCGGCCAAGCTGCTCCTGGAAAAAGGCTTCAACGCCTTGCCGGTGGTGGATAAAAGCGGCCTGTTGGTGGGCATCCTGTGCCAGAGCGACCTGATCTCCCAGCAGGAGGCCTTGCCGGTCCCTTCCTACTTCACCCTGCTCGACTCCTTTATCCCGCTCACTTCGCTCAAGAAGATGGAGCGGGAAGTCCAGAAAATCGCGGCTACCACCGTGCAGGAGGCCATGACCCCGGAGCCGGTCACCGTGGGCCCGGACACGGACATAGAACAGATCGCGGCTCTGATGGTGGACAAGGGATTCCACACCTTGCCTGTGTTGGAAGACGGCAAACTGGTGGGAATCGTGGGCAAGGAGGATATCTTGCGCACCCTGGTGGCAAGAGACTAGGGTTCGCCGCTCCTCGGTCGGCTCGATTAAAGACGAGGAGGCGGCCAATTTGGCTGCATTCTTTTTGGGCGCATCAGCGTTTAAGGGATAACTCAGTGACCGCTCAAACCGTACACTCGTTCGGTAGGCGCTTGCTTTTCGGCGCCGGCATCCGGACCGGAACTACTATACTCAAACTTTTGGGAAGCACGATGACCATCAAGGTGCTCAACCCAGAGGTGGAGCGCGAATACATGGATGCGGGGCGGCCTTCACTTTTGGTCACCTGGCACCGCGCATGGCTGGGCGGGGTTATCTACATGGGGCCGCGCTGGCACCCAGCGGTAATGGCCAGCCGATCCAAGGACGGCGAGTGGGTGGCGCGCTTTGAAAGCCATATGGGCTGTCACCCCATCCGGGGCTCGTCCACCAAGGGGGGCATGGCCGCGCAAAAAGCCATGATCCGCTATGTCAAGCAAGGCGGCAAGGTGGCCACCAACGTGGCCGACGGGCCCAATGGACCTCGCTACAAAGCCAAGGCGGGCATGATAAGCCTGGCCCAACTCACCGGTGCGCCGTTGATTCCGGTGATATGGTCTTCGGAACGCGCCTGGTGCTTTAGACGGTCTTGGGACAAGACCATGATCCCGAAGCCATTCGCCAAGTGCGTGGTGCTGTACGGGAAGCCCATGGAGGTGCCCCGCCGGCTGAGCCGCGAGCAGGCCGAAGAATACCGCCAGATGCTCGAGAACGAGCTAACCCGTATCAAGGGCGAGGTGGATCGCTTGTGCAAATATCAGGACCCCTAGCCAGGGCAGGGGACTTGCAGCGCCGCACATTCAATAGGCCCTGGCTACTTTTTCCTTACCGTTGCGACTTGAATCAAAAAAGGCTTCACCGTCACCCCGGGGACTTCCGCCTAGAGACGCTCTCTCCGCTGGAGATGCCCGGCCTGGTGAAGGTGGCTGCGGGTGAGTTGCACGGGCCGGTCAAACCTTTGGATGGCGGCAGTTTTGGGGCCTATGTCCTGAACGCATTTTCTAAATGGCATCCTATTGAAATTACTTAACTTGGTTTGCGGTTATGCTACTTTTATGCTGTTTTTATGTGGGAAACAGGCAGTTATATGGTGTTTTTATGCGGTGTCATCCACATAAAATCCACTTTTGTGCCGTGCCACGAGTGCAGGGGGAATTGGGGTTGCGCACCAATAAATGGCACGACTTGCAATTTGGATGAAGGCCTGCAACCAGCATTTATCACGGACAATTTATCCAAGGGGCCTATGGTGCTACTATTTTTCCAGATGCCGCTCGGTCGGCTAACCTGCAACCAAACCTGCAACCGGGTAATGTCTATATATATTGATAAGTTGCGGTGTTTTTTTCGCTGGAATGCACGTACGGACCTGCAACCTTGCACTCAGGCTTCAATGCCAGCCATCAAAGGGTTTCCACCCTTTATGCAATCGCGCTAAACGCAATTGACCTCCTCAGTCGCGATCATTCTTTTTTGCTAATAGAGACTTTAATTCTTTGTTCTCTGAGGTAAGTGACTCGATTTGCTTCTCGAATTGCTCTCGCTCTTCAAGGAGCCGCCGGACCAAGGAAGACAGGTCTTTGTTTAATGCACCCTGGATTTCAGAAATTAACGGCTCAGATTTTTCTGCGGCTTCCTTAGGGAGATATAGATCAATGGGATTAATTTGAAAAATTTCCGCAAGTAAATCTTCCTTTTCCGGCCGGGGCCTAGCTGTTCCGCTCTCCCATCTCCTAATCTGATTGTCGCTAACTCCTAACTTCTCTGCCAAATCAACCTTTGACAGACCGGCACCCTCTCTTAATTCCTTGAGTCGCTTTGCGAAGACATCGGATAGGATCGGCAATTTTACAACCAAAATGGGTTGACATGACGGCTTAATCTGTCTTATAAAGATATTGTATGGCCTTTAACGCCTTATTAAGATAGATTAATGAGCTTTTACTGCACTTTAAAAGAAGAGCTAGATGTTGGCACCCGCCTCAGCTGGCGTCTGGGTTATAAACGCCGTCTTTATACGGCTACATTAAAGCACGCACCCAGAATAAGCTGCAATGTAAACCTGCGGAGAGGTGAATAAATATGCTTGGCTACCGCATCGTTCACCTTCTACGGTGCAGGTCCGTTCCCCCAATCACCGGCTTTACCATTACCAGCTTTGGAAACTATGTTACCGGCAAATCCAGTAACGCTATACCTGGCTGCACCCTTTCGTTCGTTGGTTGCCCGCGATGAACCAACTGGTCACCAACAGCCAGCTGGCCCAGGCCCTGGGCGTCTCCCGGCAGTCCATAGAGAGGAAGTCCAAGGATTGGCGTTTGCAGCTGCTTCCCGGCCGGGGCGGCAAGGTCAAGCACTACGAGGTCCCTTCCCTCCCAGTGGAAATCCAACAGCGCCTGCTGCAGCACCGCCTGCAAAAGCTCACCTTGAGCGATCTGGAGCCTTTCCTTTGCGAGTCAGGAGGAAGCGCCTCTGAGCTGCATAAGGTTGCGGAGCCCGCCCTGGGGCGGGCCCTGGCCAAGGCCAAAGCGGTCAAGATGGCTGAGGCGGCCAAGGGATTGAACTCTGTCCCCCACGGCCAGAGAAAAAAACATTTCATTCGCTGGCTGGACGACTTCAACCGCGGCCTGGTGGATGTTGACCTGAGTTCCCAGGTGGGTCCTCTGTCCAAGAGAAGCCTGTACCGCTGGCGCAAGGTTTTACGGGAACGAGGAGTGGCCGGCCTGGTGGACCGGCGGGGCAGGCATCGGCGTAATGCCATTGAAGACGACATCAAGGAGTTCATCGAGACCTGCCTGCTGGGCCGGCCAGGCATCACCGCGGCCAAGATTCACCGGTTGATGCTGCACAAATTCCAGGGCCGCAGACTGCCAGCCTCGGGCACGGTCCGTAATTTGGTGGCCAAGATGCGCAAGGACTGGCAGGCCCATCTTTCCCTGCTGCATCATCCGTCCTTATTCAAGCGTCAGTATCAGCCTTCTCTGGGAAGGGCCGATGCCGGCCTTACCGAGCCCAACCAGCGCTGGGAGGCGGACTCCACCCGGGCGGATTTGATGACCGCAGACGGCAGGCGCTGCACCCTGATCGCGGTGGTGGATGTATGGACCCGGAGACCGGTGTTCGGGGTGGTGGAGCGAGGAGGAGGAGATCCCATTGCCCAGACCTTTTTCAAGGCCTTCAAGCAAATGGGCATACCCCGCGAGGTCATCGTGGACCTGGGCAAGGATTACCAGAGCAAACAGGTGCAGGCATTATTCTTTGACCTAGGCATCAAGGCGCCCCAGATACCGGGCTACAGCCCGGAGCTCAAGCCCCACGCGGAGATTGCCTTTCACTTGATCTCTGATCTGCTACGCACCCTGACCGGGTATACCGGCAACCGCCTGGCTAAACGGCCGGAGGTCATCCAAACCAAATACACCCTGGCTGAATTGCAGGATCTGGTGGACAAGTGGGTAAGAGACTTTGAGAGCAATCACGTGGTTTCCACCATCGGCTGCACCCCTCGGGAGCGCTGGGAGAAGGCCATAGACCAAGGCTGGCGGCCCAGGGTGGCTCCCCTAGATCAGCTTTTCCTGCTTTTAAAGCCGGCCGAGCCGCGTAGCGTGGCCCAGGGGAGGATTCATTTCAACCGTGGTCTCTATACCGCCGAAGAGCTCCTTTACTTAGAGCCCTCGGACCGAGTGTGGGTGCGCCCCGACCCCGAAGACGCGGGCATGATCTACGTCTTTGACCAGGGAGGGGAGTTCATCTGCATAGCCACGGACCTGGATCGCCTGAATCTCACCCCCAAACAGATACGAGAGAGGAAGAAGCGCTGGTGGTCCATCCGGCGTCTGGAGCGCAAGGCTTCTCGAGAAAGAGTCCAAGCCCTGGACCTGGACGATCTGGAGCGGGCTCGGCTGGATGAAGTGGCCTCCAAGACCAAACCATTGGAGGCCCTTCCCCCACCCAATCTGGATCTGCCGGCCCTAAAGGCCGCAGCCCAGGCCCGGCAGGAGATGCTGGGACAAGCCGCGCAAGATGGTGATTATTCCTTTGACCAAGGTGGCGAGCAGGTACTGGATCCCTGGGGGCAGGAGATCGACATCCATCACCGGCCTGTCTTTTTACGGTCCTCTGAGCGGGCGGTGTGGATCCTGGTGCGTCAGCGAGAGGGATTAGACAACTCATCCTCTGATCTGGCCTTTCTGGAGAAGTTTAAAAAGACGCCCATGTGGCGACAGCTGGGCGGAGAGCAGTTTGAAGAATTTGTCCTGGGCCTACGGGGCTGCGTGGTCTATGACGAGGAAGAGCCATGAGGGCCGCCTTTGTCCAGACCCGCAACGTGGCCCGCCTATGGGAGGTAGTGGAGTCCCTGCACAGTGCCTCTTTGGGTGAGCCTCGGCTAGGACTGATCTATGGACCGGCCGGCCGGGGCAAGACCCGGGCGGTGGACACCCTGGCCGCCCGCACCGGCGCCGTCTATGTCTCCGCCGCCCGAGTCTGGACTCCCAACTCCATGCTCAAGACCATCCTGGCGGCCCTGGGATGCCCGGCCACCAACACCGGGGCCGGCAATCTGCTTAGGGCGGCAGAAGCTCTATCAGAACGTTTGGGGGTGCCCTCCCTGGGCAATGGCCTTTTGATCATCGATGAGGCCGACTACCTGGCCAAGGGAACCCACCCTCCTCGTACTCCCCCTCTGTTAGATACGGTCCGGGACTTACATGATGCTTCAGGCGCCCCCATCCTGCTGGTGGGCATGAACGGCCTGGCCAAGCTATTGAGTCAATTTCCCCAATTCTGGGACCGGGTCCGCATGAGCGAGGAGTTTGCTCCTTTGGTCAGGAAGGAGGTCATCAGCCTGGCCTCGGAACTGGCTGGTCTTACCCTGGACGACCAGTCAGCCGAGCAGATTCGCCGGGCCACCAAGGGCAACTTGCGTCAGACCATTTTGCACCTTGCCCGTTTGGAGGCTCTCGCCAGAGCGGAAGGCTCCTCGCGTATCAATCCGGACTGGACTCGCCAAGTGACCACCGAGGTAGCCCGCAGCCGGCTCAGGGCCAGCGGCACCGGGCTTCGTAGGGTGAAGTGATGGCTGCCAAGACTGCCAGCCAGTGGCGGCCGGTGATAATTCGGAACTATTTAAGAGATGCTGGAGGCGAGGCTACGGTGGGGGAATTATATGAGCACCTGATAGATGGGCCTGGTCACACCCTTCGTCAGGTGAACCAAGCTCTGGATTATCTGGAAAAGCGGGGGGAGATCGTCCTACTGTCGGATTGCCGATGCAGGTTGCTGGAAAAGCTAAACAAGGAATCAACTCCTGCAGTGCTTTGGAGGGCAGCCCATCAACTGAGCTTGAGGGGCGCCTTTTCCTCCAAGGACCTCATGCAGGTCTCCGGCATTGACGGGCGGGGGACTCAAAGGTGGTTGCAGGAAATGCGGAAGCGAAGCCTGGTCCGGGAGGTTGGGAGATTTCGCTATCGCGTGGCCAAGGAGGCTCCTTACCGTGATGATCCGCCTCCATTTCGATGGGCGCGGCGGGGTGAGGCCAGGGCGAGACAAGATATGGCCGAGGCGGACTAAATTATCCCCACATTTTGAGCCAGACTGTTACTGAACCGAGGCAGTGTACCCGTCATTCAGTGTCGGCGGACATAGACAGTCAGTTCACAAGCACTTTTATGCCCTCCGGCGAAACGCTCCGGAGGGCTGGTGGTGCCCAACATGGAGCCGGTGTCGCCCACCCGGACCAGGAGAAGCAGGCGCGGACCAAGCTGGCCGACCTGGAGAAGCGCTTCGGCAATAAGCCCAACATCCTCATCTTCATCACCGACGACGTGGGCTGGATGGACCCGGGCTTCAACTGCGGCGGCGAGGCGGTGGGCAACCCTCACCTCGATCATGGACCGCTTGGCCCAAAACGGCATGGTACTCACTTCGGCTTATTCCACCCCCAGTTGCTCCCCCACCCGGGCCACCATACATACCGGCCAGACCCCGCATCACCACGGTCTGTAGCGGCCGCCCATGTTCAGCGAACCCGGCGGCCTGGACGGCACCTCCACCTTCCCTATGGCCTTGCAAATGCTGGGCTATGTGAACTAGGGGGTGGCAATTGGCACATGGTTGAGAACCGAGGCTCCCTGCCCCAATACAAGTATCTCTTCAAAATGTGCTGACTTGCCTACCGTCTGGCCCTTTGCCAAAAGGACCTCCGTCTCCCGAAGCTATCCGATGATTTGCACGGTCTAATAAAGCATCTCAGCCATCGTCGTCCTTAATCGTCCGGTCCAAGGTTCTAATTCAAAAACCGGACTGGCTTAAAGGGCATATCAAAGGAGGGCGGATTTTTTGGTTACCGGGTTGTCGTCCTAATGGACTTACCTCGTCTGTGCTTAAGTATGATCTATATAAAGCGCCTCTACCGTCTGCATCTCCTCGGCCCCTTTCTTAATTCCGTTACCGGAAAACAACAATATATTTAATTAAATTAATAGGATATCTTAATTGGCATCTGGGGCGTTTTTGCATTACGAATGCGAATAGCAGTTTGGTTTCCGCACAAATAAACTACATTTGTATAGTTAATAAAAGCTTGACAGCATTTTAACGCATATGGTTTAAAATCATATTATTTTTAACGCAAATGCGTTATTTGTGCGTTTTGGTAACTCCCCGAGTGGCATAACTAAGCAACAACGCAATTGGAAACAGGGTTTGCCGAAAAACAAAACCAATAAACTCGACACTAAATTAGCCCTGATTTTGGCGGCAGAGAAACTTTTCACCGAGCTGGGGATCAATGGACCCTCTGAACGGGAAATTAACAAAATGGCCAATCAGCGCAATCAGGCGGCCATGAAATACCATTTCGGCTCCCGTGAAGCTATCGTAAAGGCAATCCTGGAGTACCGTACCACCCCTCTTAACGATGCGCGACTAGCCATGATTGATGCGAAAATTGCTAGGTCGCCTAATGGGCATCTAGATATTCGTGATGTTGCCGAGTCATTAGTTGAGCCATTAGCCAACTATGCTCTTTTGCAAAACAGCGAAAGTTATTACGCCCGATTCTTGGGTAGACTTATAGCAAACCGTGAAATGTTTAAGGCGGTTAGTAATACCGAAACCGACAAAGGCCTTGTTTTGTGTTTGGATGAATATGCACGCCTTAAGCAGGGATGGCCTCGAGAAATAATTCGCTCGCGATTTTCTCTCTGTCTAAATTTATTGATTACGACTATGGCAATGTTGGAAGACATTAAATTTCAAAAAGGAGCAAGATTCGAGGAAAGTTTAGCAAAACTTAGAATAACAAACCTAATCGATAGCATTACCAACGTGCTGGATGCTCCTATATCCTCACATACTTTTAGTCACATCGAAGCAATTGATACCCGAAAGTCTCAAGGCTGAAAGGTTTGGAAACTAGATAGGTGCACGGCTCGGCAAATTATTTAGGAAAAGCCAAATAAAGATCTTGATGATGTAGGGAGGGGCAGGTGAATAGAATTTTAAAGTATACCAGCAGTTTTATGTTTTTTGCTTTGGCTTTCAGTTCTCTTTACAGCGCCAGCATCGGCTTATTGCCAGTAACCTACCATCGTGGCCTTGTGCTGGGCGTTTCCATTGTGGGCCTCCTGCTTGCGGGGGTGTCCAAACCATCCGTAAAGCTTACCTGGAGCAAACGCCTACTGCTGTCATTGGATTTGTTGATGGCCGTGGTTTTTAGCTATGGGATTGTACGGTTTGTGATCATCTCAGAGGCTCTTGTTAACGATATTATTATTGTGGGTATTGGCGACATGATTTTTGGATTGATCGCCATCATGATAGTCATTGAGTTAACCCGGCGACTTTTTGGCCCTGTGCTGGCGGGGATGGCCGCCATTGGCGTTATTTATTGCTTTATCGGCCCTTATTTGCCGAGTTTTTTGTTTCATTCTGGATTCAGTCTGGATCAAATTATTGAAGCTACCTGGTTTAGCTTTCAAGGTGTTTTCGGTCTTGCCCTTGGGGTAACCATTAACACCATTTTAATTTTTATTGTTTTCGGTGTTATATTGGAAGGAACCGGCGCGGCGGATTCGCTGATGCGAGTAGCCTTTTCTCTGACCGGAGGGCTCCGGGGCGGCCCGGCTTATGCCGCAGTTGTTTCCAGCTGCATGTTCGGCACCATGTCCGGAAGCGTCACTGCAAATGTTGTAGGCACGGGCACCTTTACAATCCCCATGATCAAACGCAGAGGGTTCTCCCCGACCTTTGCCGGCGCGCTGGAAGCCACAGCATCAACAGGAGGGCAGATCGTTCCTCCTGTCATGGGGGCAGCAGCGTTTTTGATGGCTGACCTCACGGGTACTCCATACACCAGCATCTGCATTGCGGCCATTGTACCAGCCTTTTTATATTACACTTCTTTGTTCCTAGCCATCAACGTGGAGGTGCGACGCTGTGGAATAGAGGGCGCGTCTGAAGAAGAACGCGCGAAACTAACGCGCACGGATATCCTAAACTCTTTAATGTTCGTGGGACCGATCCTGGCGATCATCGTTTTTCTGGTTGCCGGCAGATCGCCCTCATTCGCCGGTTTTTGGGCCGTGGTGTTGGCTATTGTCCTTGGTTTTATCAATCCTGAAGTAAGAAAAAACCCAGTACGCCTAGCCCAATCTTTGGTAAAAGCCGGGCGGACCGCTGCCACCATCGTGGTGGCGGTTGCCACCATCGGCATCATTCTGGCTGTTTTGAATCAGACTGGCGTGGGTCTCACCTTTGCTTCCATCATAGGCATGATGGCCGAAGGGAGCCTATTTCTTGCCTTGCTGGCCGCTGCGGGAGCCAGTTTGGTCCTAGGAATGGGAATGCCCACCCTGCCCGCCTATCTGATCATCATCTTAGTGTTGGGGCCGGGTATAAAGTTATTGGGTGGAGAGCTGATCGCGGTTCACTTGTTTGTCCTGTACTTTGCTGTGCTTTCGGCAATAACTCCGCCAGTCGCGCTGGCAGCCTTCGCCGCCGCGCCCATAGCGCTTGCCAACCCGCTCCGAATCGGAGCCCGGGCGATCTCCTTGGCGGCTGTCGCGTTCATAGTGGCATTCATGTTTGTCTATGAGCCCAGCCTGCTCTTGATCGTCGACTTCGAATGGAACAAATTCCTTTGGGCCATAAGCAGGATTCTTTTAGCCGCTTGGCTTTTGACCTCAGGATTTTCTGGATATGATCGAGATCATCTGCCCATTTGGAACCGAATTATTAGAGTCTGTTCAGCATTTGTTATGCTAACAATTTGGCCCATACCCAATCTGATCGCCTTTGGCATAGGCATCTTGTTTTTCCTGCAATACTTGATACCCGTTTTGTTCCCTGGACGGTTTCCAGGACAGTTGGCGAAGAAAAAGAATGGTTAACACGCGATTTCAGAGCATGTGGTTCTAAAGCATTGCGTAGGACTTAGTCAACTTACAAGGAGGGATTGAATTGGCTAAACTTCAAAAAAAATACATGGTTTTTGTGGGTCTGCTACTAGGTTTGGCCTTGGCCCTGAGCGGAGTCACACCTGCCCTGGCTGCCAAAGAAGTGGTGCTGCGGGGTGAAACTTTGGGTGCCGGATCGGTGCCAGCTATATTGCTTTTACGTCTTTCTGGACTCGTTAAGAAGAATAACGGCTACCGCATCCAGATCGCAACAGGACAAGCCATTACCAAGGTTGCCATTAAGGCGGCCATGGGCAAAGTAGATTTGATGACCAGCGCACCTTCCGTCTCCTATTACATGAAGAACCAGATATTCATGTACAAAAAAATTAAGGACAGCAAGGAATTGGTTAAGAATATACGCTCGATAGTCAATTATCCCTTTGGGGTTTACCATCTGGTGGTGTGGGACGATTCGGGAATAAAAAATATTGCTGAGCTTAAAGGTAAAAGACTTTTCGTGGGCCCTCCAGGCAGCTCTGCTGGACGCACCACAACGGCTATGCTTAAGGCAACAGCGGATCTAGAACCCGGTATCGGCTACTCGCCGGTAAAGTTGGGCTGGAACGGTGGTTTTCAAGCCTTTCAAGACCGCCAAGCGGCTTTTTATGCGGTCCCGACCCCTATACCCAGCGCCAAAATTCAGCAATTAGCCGCCATAGACAATATTCGCTTTCTGGGCATTTCCGAAAAGACGGTTCAGAATCCCCTAATTCAAAAAATTCTAGAAGTACCCGGTCGCGCCGTTTCCTATATCCCGGTGGGCGCCTATGGAAAGAAACAAGCCAACACCGAACCCGTTATGACTATAGCTTCCTGGGGAGTGCTGGACACCAACAAGTTTGTGTCAGCGGAAATCATTTACAACATCACCAAAACCTTCTGGGAAAACATCGACCAGATATACGAGGCTTCGCCTGGTTTGAAAGCAATCACTAAGGAAACCGGCATCAAATACCTTGCAACGCCTCTACATATTGGTGCTTACCGTTACTACAAGGAAGCGGGATTCAATATTCCTGAGAATGCCATCCCTCCTGAAGTGAAATAAGTGCAGAGGAACTCGGCTCACTAAAATATCATAGGGGTTTAATCAGATGGACAGAAATATTGATATTAAGTCATTAGATGCACTGATGGCTCCCAAATCCATCGCGGTGATCGGTGCATCTAGCAACCCCAACCGAATCGGCGGTTTGCCAATTCGCCACTTGCTTACGGCAAAGTATGCCGGAGATATTTATCCTGTTAATCCCAAGCGTGATGAAATTCAGGGCCTCGCTGCTTACCCGGATTTAAACTCTATTAGCGAACATGTTGATATGGCGATCATTGCCGTCCCTGCCGGCGTTGTTAAGCAGGTTATGCGCAATGTCGTCCAAAAAGGCATTAAAGCGGTCGTGTTGCTTGCCGCTGGTTTTGCGGAAGTAGGCGACGATGGAGCCGCCGCCCAGGATGAGATCGCGCAAATAGCTCGCGAAGCGGGCATCCGGATGATAGGCCCCAATTGCATTGGGGTGGTGAACTGCACCCGTCGAATGGTGGCAAGCTTTCATCCTTCTTTCTCTGAAGGCATAAAACCCGGAGGCAACATAGCCCTGGTGAGCCAGAGCGGAGCTCTGGGGGGACTTTCATATTATGAGGGCCATCGCCAGGGATTGAAATTCAGCCTTGTGGCTACCACCGGTAACGAGGCTGACGTCCAGATTGCCGACGCAATCGCATATGCCGCCAATGACGAGTCCTCGAAAGTCATCCTTGCGTGCATGGAAGGCATACGGGATGGAGCCCGCTTTATTGAGGCCCTGAAAATGGCGCGGGAGATGGGCAAGCCCATAGTTGCCATCAAGGTTGGCCGGACCGAAGCAGGGGCCCATGCCGCCCAATCCCACACTGGGGCTTTGGCCGGGGACGATGCCATTTTCCAGGGCATTTTCAAGCAATATGGTGTGTACCGGGCCTATTCCATGGAAGAGATGTTCAGCGTGGGTGCGGCATGCGCCATTTCACCCCGGCCGCCTTCCAATAAAACCGTCATTGTCACCGGTTCCGGCGGGGTGGGCATCATGCTCGCCGACGATGGTGTTTCGCGCGGGTTGGCCATTGACCCTCTACCTACCGCCTTCCAGGACCGCATCAAGACCATACAGCCCAATGCCGGAGTCACCAATCCGGTGGATGTCACCGGCCAGGTAATCAACCAGCCGGAGCTGTTCCGTCAGGTTCTGGATGTAATTATCGATTCGCCGGATATCCATTGCCTGGCCATGCATGTGGGCATCACTCCCCTGCTGCCGGGCATGGAAAAGCACACCCGGGAAAACGTGGAATATATCCGCTCACGCCGGCCGGATATGGCCATCGGCCTGATCGGTTATTTCCCTGGCAAGCTCAAGGAACAGATTGAACAACAGGGCGTTTTTATGGTGCATGAGCCGACTCACGCCACCAGGGCCTTGGGAGCCGTCACCGGTTTCGCCAACTACTTCTCCCGCGAGGCGACGGCTCCCGAGCCCCTGCAGCTTGCCGTCAAGCTTCCCAACCAACTCGGCGAATATGAAGCGCTCCAGATTATGGAAAGCGTGGGCGTGCCCGTGGTGCCGATGCGAGTGGTCAAGACCCCTGAGGAAGCGGCCGAAGCAGCCGAGAAGCTGGGTTTCCCGGTGGTGTTGAAGCTTCATTCCAAACAGGTGGGCCATAAAACCGAAGTTGGCGGCGTAAGACTCAATTTAAGAGACGCCTCCGAGATCAAACAGGCTTTTGCCGAAATCATGGCCTCCCTGTCAAAACATCGGCCTGATGTTGCGTGGGAGGGGTGCCTGGTGGCCCCCATGGTTAAAAACGGTGTGGAAACCATCGTGGGCATCACGCAAAACGCAACATTCGGTCCAATGATCATGTTTGGTCTTGGTGGTGTTTTTGCCGAAGCCTTGAAGGATGTGACCTTCCGTGTCGGCGCCATCAGCGAGGATGAGGCCGAAAGTATGATCCGAGAGATAAACGGTTTCCCGCTTTTAGAAGCATTTCGGGGACGACCTGCGGCCGACATACGCTCCTTAGCGCTGACAATTAGCCGGGTGTCCATGTTTGGCAAGGCCATGGCCGGCAAGGTCAGTGAATTGGACATAAATCCCCTTATTGTCAAGGCCGAAGGACAGGGAGTGTTGGCTGCCGATGCCCTAATTTCGACTGTAAGCGGGACCGGGATGGATGAGGTGGGAACATGAGCCAGGGGCACAGCCATGTGCATCAGGTATTAGCCAGGAGGCAATCATGGGTGAGATAATCGAAACTTCCAAAGCCATTTTCAACGGCGAGTTGGATTCTGATAAGCATCATCCCTTTGGTAAGCCCTACGGCATTGAACAGGTGGCCGAGGGCACCTGGTTCTACAAGGGTTTTTCAAACACCATCATACGCGAGACCGACGACGGCCTGATTATGGTCGACCCAAGTTCGGCCTTTGACATCAAATATCGCCTAAAGGCCGTATCCAGCGTCACTGAGCCGCGTCTGAACACGGCCATTTTCACCCACGGCCACGTGGACCATGCCTTTGGCATGAAGCAATATATCGAAGTCGCCGAGGAGCGCAAATGGCCCCGGCCTCGCGCCATTGCCCATGAGGCCATGCCCGGGCGCTTTGCCCGCTACCTTGAAACCGGCCCATTCAACGAAATCATCAACAGCCGTCAGTTCGCCGGCGGAGACGGCCGCTCCCTATGGCCCAAGGATTTTTACATGCCGGACATCCTCTACCGGGACGGCATGGTGATATCCGTTGGCGGAGTGAGAGCCGAGTTACACCATGACCGCGGCGAAACCGACGACGCCACTTGGGTCTATTTCCCCGATACCAGGGTGTTGGCCACCGGTGATTTGTTCCTTTGGACCTTGCCCAACGCCGGCAACCCTCAAAAGGTGCAACGTTACGCCAAGGATTGGGCCATCGCCTTGCGCAAGATGGTGGCAAAGGAGGTCGAAATTCTCTGCCCGGGACACGGGTGGGTCATCTTCGGTGCTGAAAATGTAAGAAGGGCGCTCAGTGAAACCGCGGAGTTGTTGGAAACGGTGTACCAGCAAACCGTGGAGATGATGAACAAGGGCGCCGACCTCAATACCATTGTAAACACGGTGCGGGTTCCCGGGGAACTCACCAGCAGGCCATACTTGCGGCCGCTCTATGATGAACCGGAATTTCTAGCCCGCAACATTTGGCGGCTTTTGGGGGGTTGGTACGATGGCGTGCCGTCCAACTTGAAGCCGGCCCCCTTGGCCGAACAAGGCGCGGAGATCGCACGCCTGGCTGGAGGCGCCGATAAACTGGCCGCCCGCGCTTTGGAGCTATCCCAGGCCGGCAAGCACCGTTTGGCCTGCCACCTGGCGGACTGGGCCAAATGGGCGGAGCCAGAGGACAGAGTGGTGGCAAAGACGGCGAGGCAGGTCTACACCTCCCGAGCCGAAAACGAAAACTCCACTATGTCCAAAGGCATCTTCATGGCAGCAGCCAGGGAAGCCGATGGCGGCATTGTGGAGGATAAGGTGATGTCGGGAACCTCCTCAATCATCAGGGCCCAGAATAGCTAGCAGCTGTATTACCTTTGCCCCACACCAAAGAAAGACGGGCACCGTAATTCGGCGCCAGTGGCGCGGAGATTCTAGAGTAAGGAGAACAAGATGGAGAACAAGACTACTACATTCGGCAAAATGCGTATTGGCGAGGAGAAGCCTGAAAATCCAGGCCCGGGCGTATGGCTAATCCCCGGTTTCGGCAACACGGGCATGGTTGAGACCGAAGAGGGGCTGGTGCTTGTGGATATGCCAGTCCTCCCTTATCTAGGCCGCACCATGACCGAGCTTCGGAAAATATCTCAGGCGCCTGTGAATACGGTGTTTCTTACCCATGGACACTGGGATCACGCTTGCTACCTGGATCATTTGTTCCAAGAGGCGGAGAACAACGGAGCTGCGGAACCAAAAATCATAGGCCAGCGCAATATTCTCAAGCGCTTTAAAAAATACAAGATGCTCGCCAAATATCTCGACGACATCAACCGCGATCAGTTCAACGTTCCAGAAGGAGAACTGGCTTTCCCTCTGCCGGAGCGCAATCCGGATATAGTTTTTGACCAGAGCATCAGTCTCACGGTTGGAGGAATTGATTTCCATGCCTTCCATGAGCTAGGGGAAACCGATGACGCCCTTTGGGTATGGGTCCCCGAGAAAAAGACCGTCTTCTCCGGTGACTTGGTTATGTATTCCTTCCCCAATGTTGGCAACCCATTCAAGGTGCAACGCTACACATTAGAGTGGGCGCAAGGCCTTGAAAACATCGTGGCGCGGGAACCAGAGATTTTAATTCCCGGACACGGCCCGGTAATCAAAGGCACGCAGAGAATTAGGGACCTGTTGCTTAACATAGCCGGTGCAATGCGCTATCTCCATGATGAAGTCATACGGCGCCTCAACCAAGGCCAGAGTTACGAGGAGATAGTGAACGGCGTCAAGCTACCCGAGCATTTCTTCAATGACAAGTTCATGGTACCGCGTTACGGGCATCCCACCTTTGTGGTGCACGGAATATTGCGGCAATACACAGGCTGGTACGACGGCAATCCTTCTAATCTATTCCCCCCTCCAAGGAACGAAGTAGCAAAAGAGGTGATTTCTCTGGCGACCAAGGAGGCTATGTTGGATCGAATCCGTGAGTTAAAGGGACAAGGCCGAGAGGCGGTGGCCCTGCAACTGGCGGACATGGCCCTGGCCACACAATTGGCAACAGAGGAAGAGAAGGAGTTGCGGCTGCTAAAGTCTGGAATGCTTAAAAATTTGGGTCACAATGCTGACAGTTTCATAGCTAAAAGCATTTACTATCGTGGCGAGGAAGCGGAAAAAAAGACTGCGGAAACGCTTTGATAATTGGTCCTTAATTTCTATGACTGATTTAAATTCAGGGTGAGTTGGGGGTGGGGAGCAGTTACAGAGTGGACTGGTCCCCACCCCGTTTTCTGTGAGGGTCAATTCTTCGAGCGGACCGCCCTGCGCCGCAAACTTATGGCATCGGTACCGAAACTAGGTGACACGACATCGTCCATGTAGCAGTAACCAACTATATCGAGGTGTAGCTTGATGAATCTCTCTGTAATCACCTTTGAAGTTCCCCCGATTTGCTGGACACCTCGAAAAGCACGTATAACGTGTCTGGAGGTGTTGCATGGCAAGGAAGCGGCGAAGTAGCTAGCATGAGCACCAACTTCCCGCGGGGGTGCGAAAATATTAGTCAACTATTCAGACATAACTTAATCACATCTTATAAGGGGCAAGCATATGTCTAAAAAATGTTTTAGCAAAAGAAACCTCCTATTCAATCTTCATAGGGTGTTAAAGGTAGAGCAACTAACTAAAAACGATATTTACAATGATCATGATGACGAACTTTTTGATCTTATTATTGACACGGCCGAAAAGATAGGACGGGACTCACTCACTCCTATTCTACAAGCAATGGACCAGGAACCTCCCGTGCTGGCGGGAGATCGAGTCAAGGTACACCCGCAGGTAAGGGAGTTGATGACTGAATGGGGGGCCGGTGGATGGATCGCCGCCAATGCATCTTACGAAGCTGGCGGGCAACAACTTCCCGATGTCGTCAATGCGGCGTGCAGTTTCATCTTCGCCGCGCATAACTATTCCGCCAGTGTTTATCCCATGCTGACCAGGGGAGCGGCTCACCTCATCACTGAATTTGGGTCCGAGGAGCTTAAAACGAACTACGTGCCTAAAATGTTTGCCGGCCAGTGGCAAGGCACTATGGCCTTGACCGAACCACAAGCCGGTAGCTCCTTGGCTGACATCACCACCCACGCCGAACCAACAGGCAAAAATTATTACAAGCTGCGGGGGCAAAAAATATTCATTTCCGCCGGCGATCATGATGGGGTTGACAATATAGTCCACCTGATGCTGGCCAGGATCAAGGGGGCCCCTGATGGAGTGAAGGGGATATCGCTTTTCGTGGTCCCCAAAAACCGGGTGCAAGAAGATGGTTCTCTTGTTTTTAACGACGTTAACACTGCTGGTGTTTATCACAAGATGGGTTACAAAGGATGCCCCATCACCCAATTGAGCCTTGGAGAAGAGGGCGATTGCCGAGGTTACCTGGTGGGCGAGCCCAACAAAGGCCTTTTCTACATGTTCCAGATGATGAACGAGGCCCGCGTTGAGGTTGGGATAGGAGCCGCGAGCATTGCTTCGGCAGCTTATTATGCCTCTTTGGAATACGCCGAGGAGCGCCCACAGGGTAGAAATCTGGCCTCAAAAGATCCGAGGCAAGCCCCTGTCATGATCATAGAGCACCCTGACGTAAAACGTATGCTCCTGTTTCAGCGGGCCGTGGTGGAGGGGGCATTGTCGCTTCTTTTGCAATGCGCCCAGTACGCGGACTTGAAAAAGGTGGCCGAACCAGCGGAACGTGAAAAGTTCAGCGGCCTGCTGGACCTGCTCACCCCGGTGGCAAAGTCCTATCCATCGGAAATGGGGATTATGTCAGTAAGTCAAGGCCTGCAAATATTGGGTGGGTATGGCTACTGCGATGAATTTCCTCTGGAGCAGCATTATCGGGATATACGAATACATCCCATTCACGAGGGAACCACGGGTATCCAGGGCCTAGATTTGTTGGGGCGAAAAGTGGTCATAAATGGGGGGCAAAATCTTATTTTTTACCAAGGCGAGGTGCAAAAGGTCATTGATGCCTGCTCACAACATTCGGAACTAGAGCCTTACGCGCAAAAGCTATCAGACATCATCGCGGACCTCATATCGTTGACTCGACATTTGGTCTTAATCAAGGACCGGCCGGAATACTTTTTGGCGGATGCAACTCTTTATTTGGAATTGTTCGGTATCATCGCCGTGGCCTGGCAGTGGCTGCAACAGGGGCTCGAAGCATGGAAGGCGCTGAAGGCGGATCCGAATAAGAGTGATGCCCAATTCTACGAAGGCAAGATTGTGACCATGAAGTACTTTTTCCACTATGAATTGCCCAAGACTAAGGGCTTGTTTGAACGTCTACAAGAAAGGGACGGCCTGACCGTGAAAATCGGACAAGCTGTTTTTATGGATTAATTTAGGTCGGGTGAGTTCCTTAAACCTTTTTAGTAGCTAATTGGGAGATTGGTCTAAATGAAGAACGTAGTCATCGCAGGTTACCTGAGAACGCCACAATCGCGGTCAAAGCCCAACGACCCGGGTAAGGATTGGTTTCAGAAGCTTCGGGGCGATGAACTTTTGACTAAACTGCTTCCGGAGGTCATCAGGCGGACTGGGATTGAAGCCAGTGAGATCGACGACTTCGTCGTGGGTTCAGCCCTGGGCGTCAACGAACAATGGACCTTTGGCGGGCGCGACCCCATATTCCTCGCCAACCTGCCCGAGACCATTGCCGCCAAATTCATCGATCAGCAGTGTGGTTCATCCATGGCCTGCATCCACGTGGGTTTCATGGAGATCGCCACGGATAACGCGGACATTGTGTTGGTCGGGGGCATGGAGCATATGACGCGGGTGCCAATGACCATTCTTAACGGTGGCTCCGAGGCCTTGGTCAAAAACCAAAGGCTTTTCGAGGATGAAGCATATAAACATTGGGATATGCCTACCACGGTCAATATGGGGCTGACTGCGGAGAAACTCTTCTCGCAGACGGACTTTACCCGGGAAGACCTTGACCGCTGGGGAATTCGGTCACACCAGCTTGCCGCCAAGGCGCAGGATGAGGGCTTTTTCAATGACGAGATCCTGCCCATAGAAGCACAACAGGCTGACGGTAGCGTCATGGTGGTTGATCGGGATCAGGCGATCCGCGCCAATGCGACTCTGGAAGGTGTTTCCGGACTAAGACCCGCATTTAGAGAAGATGGAGTAATCACAGCGGGCAATTCATCGCCCCTCAACGCGGCGGCCTCCTCCATGGTCCTCATGTCCGCAGACACTGCCGAGAAAAAGGGGATCAAGCCCCTGGCCAAAATCAGGTCCATTGGATTCGCGGGCGTGGACCCGACCATCATGGGAATAGGACCGGTTCCGGCAAGCCAAAAGGCCCTTGCAAAGGCTGGCCTCGCGGCCAGTGACATTGACTACTGGGAGATCAACGAGGCCTTTTGCATCGTGGCCTTAAACTGCATGCGGAAGTTGGGGCTTGATCCCGATCGGATCAATGTCATGGGTGGTGGAACTGCTATTGGGCACCCACTGGGAGCCACCGGCATCCGCCTGGTGGGGACCCTTGCTCGAATATTGCAAAGGAACAATGGGCGATACGGGCTAGCCAATGCCTGCTGCGGCGGAGGTCAGGGTGTGGCCACCCTTATTGAAAACCTGGGCGGCCGTTAAAGCTCATCCCCAGTTTCAACTCCTGGCTGGCACTAGTCAGGGACGGCGCACATCTATGCCGTCAGAGGGCAGCTCGAGCATGAAGGTGAACCAACTCAAGTTATGAACGGGATAATCATATGGAGTCTTCAAAAAAGGTAGGAGTGATCGGGGCGGGCATGATGGGCGCCGAAATCGCCCTTTGTTTCGCAGCTGCAGGTAATGAGGTCAAGTTGCTGGATTGTGAAAGCGGAAAGGCCCTGGAAGCCAAGCAGCGCTTGACCAAGGTCTTGGAGCGCTCCGTAGCCAAGGGACGCTTTGATCATGAAAAAAAAGATGCGACCCTGGATAGAATTTCGGTGGGTAGCGATATGAATGCGCTTGCAGAAGCATCCGTTGTCGTGGAGGCAGTCTTTGAGGACCTGACGGTCAAACAAGAGGTCTGGCGCCTGGCCGATTCCATTTGCTCGGACGGATGTCTCTTTGCGAGTAATACTTCTTCCATACCAATAACCCTTTTGGCCGCAGGCGTAGAGCCCCATAGACGCGAACGGTTTTTGGGCGCCCATTTCTTTTCCCCTGCCTGGGTCATGAAACTGGTGGAGGTGATTCCGGGTTTGGAAACAGCTGACGAAGCTGCTGAGGAGATGATGGCTCTATGCCTCTACATTGGCAAGAGTCCCATTGAGGTGCGAGATGTGCCGGGTTTTGCGGTTAACCGCATTTTACATGCTATGTGGATTGAGGTTAATAGATTGGTAGAAGAGGGCGTGGCTTCTCCCGAGGCCATTGATATTGCATGCTGCCAAGGATTGGGCCATCCTGTAGGCCCCCATGCCTTGATGGATTTGACCAGCAATGATTTAAACCTTCGAGTTCAACAGATTCTGTTTAACGCCTATGGTGAGCGTTTCCGGCCGCGGCCAGGTTTGAAGCAAAAGGTGGACGCAGGACACCTGGGGCGAAAAAGCGGCCGAGGATGGTTTAGATACTAACTGAAAGGCTAGCAAGATATAATTCTGCGCATTCCGGTGATTCCGGCCACCTGATCCGGCTGAAAGCGGCCACCCGTTCCGGGTCATGGCGTCCACCTGGTCGGAGCGTAGCGACGCTGGTATTTTGATTTAAGCCTCTTGCTCCTCCTTGGTCAAGGCGGAGTATTTCTTTCTCATAGATTCTCCCTTCAGGTTGAGCTTGTGGGCGCTGTGGATCAGGCGGTCCAGGATGGCATCGGCCAGGGTCGGATCGCCGACGATCTCGTGCCAGTGATCCACCGGGACCTGGGCCGCCACCAGGGTGGATCTGAGGCCATGGCGGTCTTCCAGCAGTTCCAGCAAATCCAGGGCCTGTTCCCGGGTCAGGCGATCCAGCCCCCAATCGTCCAGGGCAAGGAGCTCCGCCCTGGCGTAAGCGGCCATGATTTTCGGATAGCTACCGTCGCCCCTGGCTATGGCGATCTCACGCAGCAAATTTGGTAAACGGCGGTATAGGGAGTTTTGTCCCTCCAGGCAGGCCTTGTGGACCAGGGCGCAGGCCAGATAGGTCTTGCCGGCACCGGTGGGCCCGGTGATGATCAGATTCTGGCGCTTTTTGATCCAATCGCAGGAGGCCAGGGACATGACCAGGCTTTTGTCCAAGCCCCTCCTCTGGCGAAAATCAATATCCTCCACGCAGGCCTGCACCCTCAGCTTGGCCTTCCTGAGCCTGGTCTCCAGACGGCGATTTTCCCTATCGATCATCTCGCGGTCCACCATGAGCCCCAGGCGGTCCTCAAATGAGAGGGAATTGATGTCGCTCATCTCCATCTGCTCGGCCATGGCCTTCGCCATGCCGGTCAGCCTCATTGCGCTTAACTTTTCCATGATGGGGTGGGTCAGCAATCTGTTCCTCCCTGCGGGCTGCGTAGTACTCCGCGCCCCGGATGTTTTGGTGGTTAATGGGATCTGATTCAGGTTTCTTGCTGTCTGAAGGCCTCTGATCCAGGCCATTTTTGAGGATGGACTGCACGCTCTTGAAGCTCTTGGCGTTGATGGAGAGCGCCCTTCGGCAGGCAGCCTCCACCCGATGATCACCATGAGTCTTGGCCAGCCTCATGATGCCCAGCACCGAGCGGAAGCCTTGCTGGGGATGGGCCCTGCTTTGCATGATGACCCGGGCCAGCTCCTCGGTGGCCGGGCCGGTCTTGGCCGCCCAATTTAGAAGCCGCTCAGGCGTCCACTCGAGGTGCTCCCGGTGGGCGCGGGGCATGTGCTCGGCCACGGTGGTGTGGCTACCCTGCTTGAAGCTCCGCCGGTGGCTGGCCACTCGCTTACCCTTTAAAAGGCATTCCACGGTGCGGGCGGTGATCCGTATATCCAGCTGCTTGCCCACCAGCTGATAGGGGACCGAGTAGTAGTGCCGCTCCACCTCCAGGTGGTAGTCGATATTGACCTTGGCCTTGCTCCATTCGGCATATTGGTAGGACACCAGCGGCAGGGGCTTCAGGGCGGGACGATCCAGTTTTTCAAACAGCTCCCTGCGGCTGCCCTGGATCTTTTTGAAGGGACGGCGGTTAATCTGCTCCAAAAGCTCGGCAATGGCCTGATTCAATTCATCCAGGCTAAAGAAGGTGCGCTTTCTCAGCCGGGCCAGGATCCATCTCTCCACCAGCAGCACCCCGGTCTCCACCTTGGCCTTGTCCTTGGGCTTCTTAACCCGGGCAGGCAGCACCGCAGTGCCGTAATGGGCGGCCATCTCCTGGTAGGTGGAATTGATGATTGGCTCATAGCGGCAAGGCCGGTGCACCCCGGACTTAAGATAATCAGGGACCAAAAGCTCGGGGACACCGCCAAAAAAGGAAAAAGCCCGGATATGGGAGCCGATCCAATCGGGCAGACCCTGGGTCCAGGTGGCCTCGGCAAAGGTGTAGCTGCTGGCCCCCAGCACCGCTACGAAGATCTGGGCATCGCGGACCTCACCTGTAAGCGGGTTGACCACATCCATGGTCTGACCGGCGTAGTCCACGAAAAGCTTTTCTCCGGCCTTATGCTCCTGGCGCATCCAAAGGCTCAGCTTGCCCCGCCAGCGCCGGTACAGCTCACAAAATTGGCTGTATTGGTAGCCCTCGGGGTGGACCGCCTTGTACTCCTCCCACAGAAGGGCCAAGGTCACACCCTTCTTTCTCAGCTCAAGGTGCAGGTCCACCCAATCGGGCAATGGGCGTATCAGATCAGGAGAGGGCGGAGGCGGGAAAAGAAGCTGCTCCAGGCGGGAATCGTCTAACCAAAGCGGCAGCGGCCAGCCCAAACCAGCCGCTGCCGCCCGGCTCAAATACTCGCTGACCGTGGTCCGGCCCACTGGGCTATATCTCGGGCGCTAAGGCCGCTCTCGTGCCTGAGACGTAGAATCTCACGTATCTTGCGCATGGATAACCTCTGTGCCGCCATCTGCACCTCCATGATGGGAAATCATGGGTGCAGACTAAACGACCGGTTAAACCAGCGCCGCCTTCACAAACAGTACAATGTGGCCGGATTGCTCCGGATCAGGTGGCCGGAATGCTCCGGATTCAGTGGCCGCCTTGGTCCGGATTGGGTGGCCGCGATGCTCCGGAATACGCATAATTCCCTTCCTGACCTGACCTATCCCCAGAAGTGCGCCAGCTCAATTACACCAACAACCCGATCAAAAACCTGCACTGCTGTCTACTCCCGGCCGAAAAGGACGGCAAGACAGACACAAGGATGTTTTTTTAGCTAAATCCATTTCGCGTCTATTTAAGCAGACGCGCAAAATAGCTGAAGTCTTACCCCATCATCGGGTACAGCCTAGAGGTAAATCAAAGGCTATGTGTAGTCGTACCATCCCTTGCCGGTCTTCTGGCCGTAGTCCCCTTTCATGTAGCGTTCCACCACACTGGGAGCGGGCAAGTCTGCTTCATCGCCACTCCCACGAAACTTTTCCATGGCCATGATGTAATTCAAGTCAATACCGGTCAAATCCATAAGCCGGAAGGCGCCCATGGGATGACCCGCCCCAAAAACTTGGGCCTTGTCAATGTCCTCGAAGCTGGCCACCCCCATCTCCAAAAGCCACAAAGCCTCCTTGGTGATGGCCGCAAAAATTCGGTTAAGGAGAAAACCCTCAACCTCTTTTTTCACATGAACGCTAACTTTTCCCAGGCGATCACACAACGCCATCGATACTTGGGCGGTCTCGTCGGAGACATGAGGTCCCTGCACCACTTCCACCAACTTCATCACCAAGGCGGGATTAAAAAAGTGCAGGTTCAAAACCTTGTCAGGCCGCTTGGTGACGTCTGCGATTTTGGAGCTGACGATGGCGGAGCTGTTGGTGGCCAAGATGGCGTGCTCCGGAGCCAGACGGTCCAGGTTCGCGAATATTTTGCGCTTGAGTTCCAAAACCTCCACCACTGCTTCTATTACGTAATCAGCATCCTTGACCGCTACGGCCAGGTCATCGGTGAAGGTCAGGCGGGCCCGGACTGCCGCCGCTTGTTCCTGGGTCAGCTTTTCCTTTGCAACCCGGCCGGGCAGATAGTTGTTGGCAAAGTCTTCGGCTTTGGCCAGGATTTCAGGCGCCACGTCCGTGCAGGTGGTGTTGTAACCCTGTATGGCGGCCAATAGAGCTATCTGATGGCCCATGTTGCCCGCGCCGATTACAGTTATGTTCTTGACGTCGTCTATGTTCATAGCTGGAAACTCCCGTTAATGAAAATGCCGCTCGGGCTAAGCAAGCTTGATAACCATCCGGCAATCAGAGAACCGCCTAACCCCAGGAGGTGCCCAGGCCTTGCGGCGCAAACCAGTGATTGTGCCCGAGGCGGCTCTTAAAACCTCTAGGACTCTCTGGCAGGTTTTAATCACCTTGGGTCTAATTCCCCGAAGCTTGCTTCGGCTTTATTAACCTTCCGGTTGGGCCGCCACGTGCCCCACGCACCTCAATGTCTATATTACGCATCCGGGATTGTTCTTAATCCCATTGGCCTGAAAACTGGGGCTTCCTCTTTTCAAGAAAGGCCGCCATGCCCTCCTTTTGGTCACAGGTGGCGAACAGTTGACAAAAGAGCTGCTGCTCAATCTGCAGGCCTTCCTTGAGCGAGGTGCTCATGGCACTGCGCAAGGCCGCCTTGGCGGCGCGCAACGCGATAGCCGGACGAGACATTAGCTCTTCAGCCAGTTTTTGCGCCTGGGCTTCCAGTTGCCCCAGAGGTACTACCTGGTGCGCCAACCCCAAATCCAGAGCCTTGAAGGCCTCAATTGATTTCCCCAAGAAAATCATCTCCGTGGCCGGTCCTAGTCCCACCAAACGGGGAAGTCTCTGGGTACCGCCACCGCCAGGGATGATCCCCAGGGTAATCTCCGGAAGCCCGAAAACTGCGTTGTCCGCCGCTATCCGGAAATCGCAGCAAAGGGCCACTTCGCAGCCCCCGCCCAGGGCATATCCGCTGATCGCGGCAATGGTCGGTTTGGGGAGGTCGCAAAGGCGTTCCTGCACACGGCGGGCCACATCGGCCAAGTCATAGGCCTTGTTAGGGGCGACCTGGGACATTGGTGCAATATCCGCCCCAGCGATGAAAGCCTTTTCACTACCGGCCAAGACTATAACCTTCACTGCGTCTTCTGACTGCCATTCGGCCAGCACCGCCTCAAATTCCAGGTTAACCTCAGCGCTCAAGGCGTTGAGTTTCTCAGGCCGGTTGAAGTAAATCCAACCCACCCCACCGACAATTTTCAGCTTTAGGTACTTAGGTGTCATGATAGTTCTTCCTCATCGCTGAAACCACGAAGCCAATCTCGTTCTGGGTCCCGAGATCAGGCTCTGGATTTTAAGCAACCCCGGCAGCCCGCAATTTCCATTCCCCGCAAACAAGCCATCAGCACAAAGCCCCGTTTATGGTCTGCCAGGGATTGTTCGGCTATCTCTCGATAGTTAACGCGCTATTTACAAGCCAAATTTTCAATCAGGGTGGCCACGCCTTGCCCTCCGCCAATGCAAGCATTGGCAACGCCATATCTGCCGTTTTTCTTCTCCATTATTCGGGCAAGAGTCCCTACCAATCGGATTCCCGTCGCCCCCAGGGGGTGCCCAATGGCTATGCCGCCACCCATCACATTGATCCGACCGGGATCAATCCCCAGCTCCTTCATACAATTCAGAGCCACGATGCAAAAGGCCTCGTTGATCTCCCAGTAGTCAATGTCATTGGCCGCGAGGCCGGCCTTCGCAAGGGCCTTTTGGCTTGCCGGAACCGGTCCCGTTCCCATGATGGTCGGGTCCACGCCCGCGAATCCAATGGACCTGATTTTGGCCAAAGGCTTAATGCCCTTCTTCTCCGCGGTCTCCGCTGACATCAGAATCATCGAAGAAGCGGCGGCGTTGAGAGGCGATGAGTTCCCGGCAGTTATTACGCCATTTTCAATAAACGCGGGCTTTAAGCTGGCCATCCCCTCCAGAGTGGCATTGGCGCGCACGGCCTGGTCGCGGTCCACCACTTTGATACTACCGTCCGCCTGCTCCGCCTCTATGGGCAGGATTTCGCCATCGAAAAAGCCTTCTTCCTGGGCTTGAGCAGCTAGTTGATGGGAGCGGACTCCCCAGCGATCAAGGTCTTCCTTGCTGAAATCGGTCTGAGAGAAAAGCTTTTCAGCCGTAAGACCCATATTGACCGTTGTGGGCATGTCCCAGTGTTTGAATTGCTCTTCCTCAAAAAGCCGCGGATTCTTCATCAAGGCCTCTGTGCCGCCGGCAACCAGGGTCATGGGCACCCGCGTCATGTTCTCCATGCCACCCACTAGGACAATGTCGGCGTTGTCCGTGGCAATCTCCATGAAACCCACGTGGATGCAGGCCATGGATGACCCACACTGCTGGTCCAGGAATTTTGCGGCAATAGTCTCGGGCAGGTTGGCAAGAAACAAGGGATCACGTCCCCCGAAAGTCCACTGCTCGCTGACGCCTATAGCGCTCCCCACGAGGAAATCGTCAATCTCCTTGGCATCGGTGCCCGTCCGCTTGATTACTTCCGGAAGGAGTTTGGCCAAAAGGTCATCAGCCCGAAGCTTATGAAACCAGTCCTTACCCGGATCGTTGGGCTTGGATCGTGTTTGCGCCGTCCTCAGATAACCTGCGATGACTACATCTCTCATTTAGAATAGGCTCCCAATAGTAATAGAAAATGGTTTAAGGAAAGTGTATTTTCCCTAATTTATTCCAGAGAACGGCTTGGCTGATTTTCACGGTCAAACCGTCCGTTCTCTAGAAATACTGAAACGAACCCTTGGTCTTTGCAATTCATAGGTGCGTGACAGGCGCCGACAATTGCAAACTCGCGGCTCATAAAAAGCTCTCATCTGCTGTCTTTGTTTCGACGCCTGAAGCACAGAACAGACTCATCACTTACTTAATTCAAACGCCGACGTGGTGATACTTGGCTAATCTATGCTGAGCAGCCCCTTTACGTTGTCGATCTTGTTTTGTAGCTCCGCCTGTCGGCCGATCATGATGCGTTGTGCGGTGGGCGGCCCGGCTCCGTGCATGGACTCCACCAAATAGCCCACCACACCGGCCCCCACCACCAGGTTCTCGATGAGGCGCAGCACCTTCATGCGGTCCACCACCGGGTAGTCGGGATTGGCGGCTAGGTACTTTTGGATATAGGGGCCGGTAACCGGGTCGTTGAGGTCAGCCGCCGAGGGCATGGTGCCCAAGAGACCGCCCGCCACGTCGGTGGCCAGGCGGGCCAGCTCGTAAGGGAAGCGGGTGACGTTGAGCTTGCACACATTGGCCAGCAAGAGGTTGACCAGGTAGTTGCCCGAGGCGGTGGGCGCGCCCATGGCCGAGCAGGCTATGCCGCAGGAAAAGATGGTCTCGTTGAGGTGGATCATGTCCACGATCTTTTCCTTGATGTGGCTGGCCTTTGCCACTCCGTTCATCTGGGCGATCAGCGCGGTGGCCCCGATGAGGGCGTCGCCCACCCCCACCTTGCAGCCGCCGTAGCTCTGGCGGTGGTAGGAGGCGAAGCGCTCCACCAGGGTGCCGGAGAAATCAACCTCACCGTCCAGGAACACCCGCTCGTTTGGCACGAACACGTCCTCGAAGACGGTCATCACCTCCTGGCCGCCGAAGCGGTTGCCCACGTCCAGGGGATCGGCCTCCAGCTTGCGGGTGTCGCTGGCCTGGCGGCCGTAGATGTAGCGCACGCCCTTTTCATTGGTGGGCACCGCGCAGCAAACCGCCCAGGCCTCTTCGCCCGGACGCATGGTCAGGGTGGGCATGACCAGAATCTCGTGGGAGTTGAGTATGCCGGTCTGGTGCAGCTTGGCTCCGCTGATGACGATGCCCCCCTCGCGGCGCTCCTTGACCCTGAGGAAGAGGTCCGGGTCCACCTGGTCCTTGGGCCGCTTGCCTCGGTCGCCCTTGGGGTCGGTCATGGCCCCGTCCACCACCAGGTCGTTGGTCTGCACCCAGGCCCAGTAATCCTTGAAGCGCTGGTGATAGTCGGTGCCGTGCTCCTGGTCGCAGTCGTAGGTGGTGCTGAAGATGGCGTTGGCCGCGTCCAGGCCCACGCAGCGCTGGAAACAGCAGGCGGTGCTGATGCCGCAGTAGCGCTGCATCTTGACCTTGTTCACCAAATCCTCGGTGCTTTGGTGCAGGTGGGTGAAGCGGTTGATCTGTTGCTTGCACAGGGATGATTCCACGCAAAAAAGATCCTGGGTGGCGGGATCGTGGGCCGCGTCATAGGTGAAGGCCACCGCCTTTTGGGAAGGCTTGACCAAGCCGTGCTCGCCCAGGTCGCCGGATTTTTTGCCCAGCATGTGGGCCTCCAGCTTCAAGTCCGCCACGGACTTCAAGTATTCGTCGCCCGTCTTAAGTGCCATTTAAGCTTGGTTCCTCATGATAACGGCGTAGATAAACGGCTGAATTGATCATGCCTTGTCGAAAACCCTAGAAGGCTTCCTCAGGCACTTCCATGGCCGATAGATCCTCCAACAGCAAAGAGGTCTCACGGGAAAAGACGTTGGTCAGGATGTTGCGACAGAAGTATTTGACCGTAGCCATCTTGCCTTTATAAAAGGCATCATCTGCCGGGCTCGCCGCGCCTTCCTCGAGTTTGCTGCGGGCAATCATCCCTTGCTCAAGCATCAGTTGAGCCAACACGGTCTCGGCAAAGCAATCCAAAAAACGCGTGGCGTACATGACCACCAAGGAAGCTCGGCCCTCCTTGAAGAAGTTCTGGAAGCGTCCCGCCGTGGACAAAACGATATTCGCCGCCCGCCCCAGCAAATCAAAGTCCGCGGAGAAGTCCGCATCATCCTTATGGGTCTGGGCAAGGTCCAACACCTGTTTGATCCAGATCTGGAAAGGACGGCCTCCATCGATGGATAGTTTGCGGCCCACCAGGTCCAAGGACTGGATGTAATTGGTGCCTTCCCAAATGGATAGGATCTTGATGTCGCGGGCGTATTGCTCTACCGGATAATCGCTGCAGTAGCCGTATCCACCCAGAACCTGGATAGCATCCCGCACAAGGTTGTACCCAAAGTCGGTGCTGTAGGACTTGACCAGGGGGGTGAGGATATCCATGCGGTACGTAGCCTCCTCACGTACAGCGGCATCCGGATCATGCTCGGCCACATCCGCGTTGAAAAGCAGGTAAGCCACAAAAGCCCGTAAGGCTTCACTGCCCGCCTTTAAATTAAGCAGCATGCGCCTTACGTCTTCATGTTGGATAATGGGCACGGCTTCGCCACCACGCTTTGAAAGCGGAGCACCCTGCACACGCTCCTTGGCATATCTGCGGGCCGCATCATAGGCGCTAGCCGTTACTCCCAACGACTGGAGGCCACAGGTAATACGGGCCTCGTTCATCATCTGGAACATCTTGGCCATGCCGCTTTGGGGTTCGCCCAGCAAAATGCCCCGGCAACCCTGGTTTCCACCAAAGCTCAACGAGCAGGTTGGAGAGCCGTGGATGCCCATTTTATGCTCTATACCAGAGCAGAAAACATCGTTTGGTTCGCCCAGGGAGCCGTCTTCATTGACCCAAATTTTCGGTACGATAAATAGGCTAAGGCCCTTGGTGCCCTTAGGTGCGCCTTCTATCCTTGCCAGCACCAGGTGAATGATGTTTTCAGTGAGATCGTGCTCCCCGCAGGTAATGAAGTGCTTGGTGCCTTCGATTCGGTAGATACGATCATCCGGACTATCAGCCAAGGGAATCGCCTTGGTGCGAGCCGCCCCAACATCGCTCCCAGCGTCGGGCTCGGTTATGCACATGGTGCCGGTCCAAACGCCGGAGTACATGTTTTCCACAAACATTGCGCGGTCCTGGTCGGTGCCAAAATTTTCGATTAAATTTCCCGCCCCCACAGTCAACCCAGCGTAGGTCATCATGGCCATGTTGGCCCCGTTGAACATGTCGCGCACCAGGCCACCAACGGTTAGAGGAAGGCCCTGGCCGCCGAACTCGGGGTTGTTAGTGCAACCGACCCAGCCGTTTTCGCTTAGCACGCGCCAGTTTTGTTTCCAGGAATCAAGAGTGGTCACCAATCCACCGTCATATCGGCAACCGATCCGGTCACCGTCTTGTTGGGAAGGTCCCAATTCCTCCTTGCCAATTTTCTGGGCCTCTTCCAAAATCATGACGAAGTCTTCTATGGAAAAATCCGCGAAAGCCTCGTATGTAAGCAACCGAGCAATGTCTAGGTGCTCGGTAAGAACAAATTTACTGTCTCTGATGTCGCGGTTGAAATGGTTGACACCCATTTGCTTAACTCCCGTTATGAGCGGCCAAGATGACTCTAAAAAGGTTAGGGCTAAATTATCTAGCTAGCCCTTAATATGGTTGGGAACCCGATCTATGCAGACCTGCGTGTTAACCAGAGTCCGGCTCTAATCGACTTTTTGTCGATCTTGCCGACAGAGGTCTTGGGGATTGCATCGGTAATTTTGATCTGCTCTGGTAAACCCCATTTGTTGATCACACCCTTATCCACGAATTGCTGCAGGAATTTTTTTATCGAGTCGACATCAGCTTTCCGGCCTTCATTCAGCACTACCAAGGCCAACGGCCGCTCACCCCATTTGCTGTCCGATACGCCCACCACGGCCACTTCGGATACATCTGGATGCTGACTAATTAGAGTCTCCAATTCCAAGGAACTGACCCACTCTCCACCTGTCTTGATAACGTCCTTCGTGCGGTCGATGATTTTGAAGTAGCCTTCTTGGTTCTGCACGGCGACATCCTTAGTATGTAGATATCCCCCGTACCAAAGCTCTTCGCTCTTTTTCACATCACCCAAATAGCCTTGAGTGAGCCAGGGAGAGCGAACACAAATTTCTCCGACGCTCTGGCCATCCCTGGGTAGGGGCTTCATGTTGAGGTCAACCACGCGCATATCCACCAGGGGAATCGGCATTCCAGTCATGATCCGATAATCCACTTGGCTCTCGCGACCCAGCGCCCTCACCCTGCTGCCCAGCTTACAGATCGCAAGCACCGGGCAGGTTTCGCTCATTCCGTAGCCGCTGAAGATATCTATACCTAGATCCAGGGCCCGGCTAGCCAAGCCTCGTGGGAGGGCCGAACCACCAATACTCACTTTCAATCGGCTGAAATCAGTTTCAGAAGCGGCTGGACAGTCAAGCACCATGTTCATGATGGTGGGCACGCAATGGCTGAAGGTCACCCCTTCATCACGGTAGAGCTTCACCAGCATGTCAGGCTCGTAGCGACCTGGATAGACTTGCTTAATGCCCAGCATGGTGGCCACGTAAGGAAAGCCCCAGGCGTGCACGTGGAACATGGGGGTCATGGGCATGTATACGTCCTCTGAACGCAGGCCTCCTACGGCCTTCATGGCGGCAAATCCTGCGGTGACACTCAGGGTATGCAGAATTAACTGCCGGTGGCTGAAATACACTCCCTTGGGGTCGCCAGTGGTGCCGGTGGTGTAACCAAGGGTAGCCATGGAGTTCTCATCAAACTCTGGGAACTCACACTTAGGATCGCCCATGGCCAAGACGTCTTCATATTCCGCATCAAAGTTTAAGCTGGTCTCAGGCAATGGCGTTCCCGGCTCGCGCAGGAGGACCCACCTTTTTACATTGGGCAATCTGTCGGCTATGCTTTCTATGACCGACAAAAAATCCTGATGCACGAACACCGCCGTATCCCCGGCATGATTCATGGTGTACAGAATTTGCTCTGGGCTAAGACGTACGTTAACGGTATGCAGCACGGCTCCTATGCTGGGTACGGCGAAGTAGGCCTCGAGATATCGGTAAGAATCCCAGTCCAAAAAGGCCACGATATTGCCTGGGGCAACACCGATCTTGTTCAGGCCGGAGCCCAGGCGGTGCACCCTTTCATATAACTGGCGATAGTTGAAACGCCTTTTATCCCGATAAACAATCTCTTGATCAGGTGCCTGGACGATGGGAGTATGAAGCAGTTGCTTTATGAGCAGCGGATAGTCATAGGCTGAAGGAGTCTTTTCTATAAGCCTGGTACCCTGATTCGTGTACATCATATTCGCCTTTCTAGTTAAGGCGGCTTCACAGTCTGACAATGAATCATCAGACAAAGACGCCGTGAAACCATGAACAAGATCTGTTTTGCCATCGGTCGTTAATTTCAAAAAGTCAGCTTTATTTAAAATGCACTAAAGCTAAAACGAAGCACTTATCTTAAAGAGCGCACAGCCATGAAATTAGAAAATGGCATTCATCTTCTGATATTTCTTCGTTTTGCTTGAGAGACCAAAACATCCCGTCTATTTCCAGGACAGGCGCTTTGTGCAACACGCCCTTACGCGCCAAGAGCGGCGGTTCGGACATGCTTAGCACCCTGCAGCGGTGACCCACCTTTTGCAAGGCACAGTGCAGGTTCCGGTCAATCGCCGCGATGCGCACTACATCGTGATCCCAGATAATTATTTCTTTAGGTGCGCCCACGATACTTCTCCCCGTCCAAGTACAAAGAAACAGTTAGCCGCATATATAGCGATCAGCTTGCAAGGCGGCGATGGTGCCGTCACCCATGGCAGTGGTGATTTGGCGGTATTTTTTAACGATCACATCGCCAGCAGCGAACACGCCTGGCACGTTGGTCTCCATGTCGGCGTTGGTTTTGATGTAGCCACCATCCATGTCCAGAACACCTTCAAATACGCTGGTGTTAGGCACCTGCCCGATGAAGCAGAAAATGCCATCTACTTCCTCAGCATAGGAAGTATGGTTGGCGCCGTCTTCCAGGTGAACCCAAGCTTTTCCGTTGGGGAGAGTTTCCACTTTGGTAATCTTGGTAGAGGTGCTCACCTTGATTTTGCCGCTTTGTACTGCCTTATCCTGGGTGGATGCCGCAGCGATGCATTCGGGAAAAATCTCGATGATGTGAATGGACTTCACGCCCAGATTGATGAGGTACAGGGCTTCGTCGAAACCACTGTTTCCGCCCCCCAATACGATTACGTCCTTGTCCTTGTAGGGAGATCCGTCACATACGGAACAGTAGTGCACCAAGGGGAAGCCGGTTTGCACCGGAAATGGGGTTGGCCGGCGACCGGTGGCCACTATTACGGCCTTGCCCTCGAAAACCGCTCCCCCGGAGGTGATGACTTTTTTCAAAGGTCCGGAAAAATCAACGTCTTCGACACCGTCAACCTCTTCGATCTCCACTCCCAGCGATTCCACATGATCACGGCATTTGTCCATCAACTCTTCGCCATGGATGCTGGGGTAGGATGGTACATTCTCCACGGTGTTGGTCCAATTCACCAACCCGCCGCACACCTCTTTTTCAACGATAAGAACCTTTAGGTTAGCGCGGGCCGCGTAAATAGCCGCAGTCATGCCACATATGCCGCCACCGATGATGATGATGTCGAACATTTTCATCCTGGTTTCTTTTTGTCTTAGGCCTTTTTGTAGAAGGCTATGGTCTCCTTGGGATTGAAAACGCCGGTCTGTCGGTCCTGTACCTGCCCTCCCTTTACTGCGCACAGGGTGGGCACGTGCTCCACGCTGGCCTCGGCCATGATCTCGGGATACTCCTCGGAATCGACGGTTGCCAAGGCGATTTCGGGTATCTGAATCTTGACCTTGGCAAGTACGGTGCGCATCACCTTGCAGTGGGGGCACAATTTTTTGTGGAAAATTATGATGCCGTCATGAGAGGCAACCCAACTTTTAAAACCGGCGGTATCCAGGTTCATCAACTCTGTATCGGACATTGAGACACCCTTGATTTTGAGTTGGTTTAAAATGAGCCGGCGGGAAACCCGCCGGCCCAACATGCGCTTCAGGGTTTAGGACGCACGCAGTTCCGAGATGCGCTCACGCAACATATCAAAAAGTTTTTTCGCCACGTCTGGATTTTCATCCAATACGTTTTTCTGCTGGAACGGATCATTTTTGCGGTCGTAAAGCTCGTCTTTTTCAGGAACTGCACTGGAGCTACCAGGAGTGCATGTCCACTGCGCCGCACCATCCACGGAGATGCCTTCTTTGTAGTGTTCTTGGGCGACGTTGTTTTCCAGTTTGGCCGCTTCCATTAGTTCTTTTTGGGCCGCGACTTTTTCGTGGAACATTCCCTTGCCGCCGGTTGCGAGCAGATGGTCGCTGTCAATATTGGCGGTGTAGAAGTCCTTGGACATCTTATCCACGGCACCCGTATTGGGAACCCAGTGGATATAGCTCCAGTCGTCGGTGTATATGGACCAGGAATAGGGATAGTAACCGGAAATGCAGAAGTCATGCACCTTGTCGGTCTCGCCCTTTAACACCGGCAGAAGAGATTTGCCCTGCATGTCCGGATGCGCCCCGATTCCAAGCCATTCGCAGACGGTAGGCGCGATGTCCGGGCTTTGCACGTAAGACTTGATTTTCTGGCCGGGTTCGATTCCGGGGCCGCGGATGATGAGCGGAATGTGGGCAAGTTCCTCATAAGGCCAAGGCCGGACCTTGCGCATCAGACCATGTCCATGCTCACCCTTGCCCATGGGCTCACCGTGGTCGGAAACCATGATGACAAGCGTGTTTTCATCCAACCCAAGACGGCGAACGGTCCGCATTAACCGGCCCAGGTTTTTGTCACATAGGGTGACTAACTCAGCATAGAGCATGCGGATATGGTGCAACTGCTCATCGGTGTAAAGGCCTTCCACCATTTCGGGGTACGGCAACACCACGTCTTTGCCCTTGTAGTCGGGGTCATAAGGGCACTTCATGTCCGGATCGTATACCGAAGGCGGATCCCAGGGCTCATGTGGATCAAAGCTGTCTACCCACAGGAAGAACTGCTTGTTGCGGTCGACCGTTTCCAGATATTCGATGGCCTTGGTCATGGTCCTGTGGACATAGCGATCTTCCTCGCCATTCCAGTACTGCCGCTGCCTCAAATAGTTGGAAGTTTCACCAAAGATGTATTCAGCACCCTTTTGGCCAAAGCGTTTGGCATACCCTTCGACGGAATTCTCTTCCACGAAATCCATTACGTTATAATGGATCAACGGATCCTTCTCGTAAAAATAGTCATCGGCCTCGTGACCGTGGGTAAACCAAAGCTTGTCGAACCCGCGAGTGTACCCGAACTTGGGAAGCCGATACATAGGGCAATCGAAAACCAAGGCCGTATCGATCGGCCGTCCCCAACAAAGGTCGGCGATGGTGGTGTCCTCAGAGGACAGAGGTACCCAGCCGGCGAAGGGCAGCGTAAAACGGCCAGTATGCATGGCGCGCCGCGCGGGAACCGTTGGCAGGCCCTCCACATAGGCGTTTTCGAACATCGCGCCCTCACGGGCAAGGCGATCCATGTTCGGTGTCTTTATCCAATCATTTCCGTAGCAGCCGACATAATTGAACTGAAGGCTGTCAAACATGACCACAATGACGTTATTAATCATCGTCGCGTTCCTCCTTATGTGTGTAAACTTCGAGTTGATAGAAATGGCGGTCTACTTCCGCCCGTATAGTTTTTCGTTTTTCTTCATAAGTTCGATGGCCTTGTTGTATAAACCATCAGGGTCGGCATAGGTGCAGTTGGCGACGCCAAGCTCCTCGAGCCAACCCGCTTTCATTGCCGGGATCAATATAGCGGCAGTGCGCATTTTCTCCTCAGCGGAGGGGTAGATGTACTCCAGGCCCTCCTTTTTCATGATCGCTGCGTCTCGTTCCATACCCTCGTCAAGTGCCCTACCTATGGCTTCGGTAAAAACGTCACCTGTGGTCTCCTCGAAAACCTTTTTGACATCCTCAGGTAGACTGTCCCACTTGGCTTGGTTCATGCCAAACCACAGGGGTACGGAAAATAATTCGTAGAAAGTCACGTACTTGGTGGCCTCATCGATCTTGAAAGAACGCATGGGCGGAATGGGGTAGAGAACTCCCTCGGCCATGTTCCTGCTAAGAGCCAAATACAATTCAGCGCTGGGCACCATAATCGGGTTTGCGCCGAGTGCCCTCGCGACAAGAATGGAATCCTTGCTGACGCAGGCAAGCCGCAATCCCCTGATTTGCTCCAACTTGCGTACTGGCACATCTTTAGTAATGAGTTGCGTAGGAGCGGATTGATGCATAGCAAACATCTTGAGGCCTTTGAACTCCGCCTGAATTGCGGGCGTTGCCTTGAAAAGCTCCCAGCAGGCCACACTCGACGCTAAAGTAGAGATGGTAGTAGGGACTTTGCTGGTCACCGTGGCGAGTGGGAAGCGGCCGGGGTTGCGGCTTAACAGCTGGCCACCAATGTCAATCCGGCCTTTTATGGTGGCGTCAAAAACTTCCGAGGACGGCACAATGGTGTTTGGGTTATAGTACGTGATGATCACACGGCCATTGGTGCGCTTCTTGATTTCATCGATCCATTTTTTATAGACATACTGATAAACAGAGTGCTTGTTCATATAAAACGTGGTCATCTTGAGCCGGATCGGCTTGTCACCTGCCGCGAAAGCGGGCAGTGCAATCATCAAACAAGCAATGATTCCCAGTGCCAAAAAAGTTCGTTTCATTCTCCTCTCCTCCTTTTAGTAGTTATCCAAAGTACTTGGGAAGTAAAAGGGCTATCCCTGGAAACAGGGCGAGCAGACCTACCAACAACAGCATGCAAAGGACGAATGGCAGGATAAATTTGAATATCTGCCCCATGGGAGCGCCTTCAGGCATCCCGGAGATTGCGAATACCACCAACCCCATGGGTGGCGTAATCTGACCCATTTCCATCAGAATGACTGTCACCACCCCAAACCAGATTGGGTCAAAACCAAGGGCCAGGATTGTAGGGTAGATAGCCGGCAAGGTCAGAAGCATCATAGGAATCACGTTGAGCATGCAGCCCATGGCTATGTAGAGGGCCACTACCATCATGAAAACCAGATATCTATTGCTGGTGACTTCCTGGATCCAGTTGGCAAGTTCGATTGGTATTTGGGTGGCAGCCATGAAATAGCCGAAAATGTTTACTCCGATCAAAATGAGCATGAGCTTGGTAGTCATTCTCAACGCGCTCTCAAGGGCCTTTTTTAAGTTTTGCCAAGAAAGCCGACGTGTAACGGTGGCAAAAACAAAGGTGCCCGCTGCTCCCATGGCACCCGCTTCGGTTGGGCTGAACAGCCCCCCCAGCATGCCGCCCAGAACGAAGGCGACTAGAATTAACATGGGCAAAACGCCTTTGAGGGAGATCACCTTCTCTCTGAAGGTGTAAGCATCACCTGGAGGTGCCAGTGCAGGCCGATAGCGGCTTATTAGGTAAAGTACTGCACAAAACAAAAAGGCCAGGATGATACCTGGGATGATCCCCGCGATGAAAAGTTTGCCAAGAGACTCTTCGGAGATAATCGCGTAGAAAATGAACCCTATACTTGGCGGGATCAGAATGCCCAGCGTTCCTCCCGATGCCAAGGCGGCACACGCTAATCCGTTGTTGTAATGGCGGCTTTTCATTTCCGGAAGCGCCACTGAGGACATGGTCATGGCGGTGGCGAAAGAATCGCCGCAAATTGCCGCGAATCCGGCACAGCCGGTCACGCTGGCAATGGAAAGCCCCCCGGGCAATCTCCCTAACCATTTTGAAGCTGCGTCGAACAACTCACGGCTGATATTGGCATATAGCGCCAACTCACCCATAAGTATGAACAGCGGGATTACTGATAGGGTATAGCTCATGGCCGTGTGCGGTGCGGCAATGGCCAGCATCTGTAGTGGAGCAGTGTGGTCGGTATCGATGAGCATCAGCCCCACTATGCCAACCAGCATCATGGCGTAGCCAATTGGTAAGCGTATAATTAACAAGAGGACCAATAACAGAAAGCTAGTAGACCCGGTGAGTAAAAAGTCCCAAGAAAATTCGGTGCCCTCAAGTAACCAGGGCAGGGCCCAGATCAGCGCCGGAAGACAAATCCCCAATATCAGGGACAAGTAATTTCGGTTCTCTATACAGTCGATCACGGCTCTGCCGAGACATTTGATCAAAGCCATGACCAAAAAAATTAAGCCAACGCTCGCCACGAAATAGAAAGGATAAACAGGGATGAATAAGACATCAGTAAATTGCTTTTTCGCGAGGCGTTCCAGGCCAACTACGAAAATTTCTTTCGTCAAGAAAATGATTAGTACGGTAGAGACCGTCCAATGAAATACGTAGAGAAGCCTCTGAATTACCTTGGGGAAATGTGGGAAAAAGAAATCCATGTCAATGTGATTTTGTTTCAACTGCGGGTGCGCCAAGCTCAAAAAGACGAGCATGAACATCAGCAGTTCTTCGATCTCAACAATTCCAGGTATGGAAGCACCTGAAAACGAGCGTAAAATCACGTCGGCCGCAATAGGAATGACCATTGACGCTAGGCAGATTGCCGCTATTAGAAAAGACTTTTCAACGAGGAAATCGGTGAGTACGCAATATCGGCGCCATAACCAATTCATGAATTCACTCCTATTTTAGAATGCGCTAGGAGCCGGTAGGAGAAGTCCGTCGTTGCTTTTGATAGATCAGCGTCCTAGTTGCGTGCCTGCCTGCAATGAATTCTCACCCCGACCCATTACTCCGTCCTCGTGTACCTTGTTTAACAAGCAATATGCATGCCGGGCAGGATATAATCGTTATTAACCTTTATTTTTAAATACTTGTGCGATTCAATAAAAAAAGTGGCAAAAATAATTGACATTTTTTTGGACTAGAGTTAGGTTTTTGAACAATTCGTGTCAAGTTGTTGAACAAATCGGCGGTTTGCACCTAAAATAGCTTGTCAATATATGAGGACGTTCCTGGCCTAGAAACCCACGTGTAAACAGCTTTGGCTTGATGGCGTAAGGTAACTCATGGGTACAGATGACCAAAGGATGGCTACTTAAAATAGATTAACTTACTAATTTATTATACTTTACCGTGATTATGCAATCGGTGTCCGCCGCCATTCCAATACCATGTAGTGGAGGTGGCACCATAAGAGTGGGCCAGAGCCTTAATAATGCCATCATTGACTATTGATCCATAACCCGTGATGCCTTTATTAGCCAAAGGCAACAAATAAGGAGTCTTGGCCAATGCCTTTGCAAAGTTCACGGTCTCCCCTCACAGCCATGGCAATAATAATATTAAGCAATCTCGATGGGGTTTGCGAATCTTCTATACTTCCCATACTCCTCGGGACCAGCGGGATTGAATTATCAGAATGCGTAAAAGAAATAGGCCAGTTTGGTTTACTTACTGAGGAAAACAAAGCTACAATATCAATATCAAAATTGAAGGTAATTCCTAATAATATTATGAAACAAGCGCTTTTTTCTTCTGCTCTTTTCAATCCAAGTACTGTTGCCTCCTCATTATTTTTTTATTACCAAAATGATTATGTTAAATTTCTAGAAGAAGCAGAGGCAACTATTAAATTGTTGATCAAGCAAGATAGGCCGCTCGCATTTAGGCGGGCCTATGATGCATTGTCCCGCCTTATTATAAAAATGCCTGTCCCCACTCAAAATAAAGATTTTTGTTTTTTGTTTATCGATAAATGCATGAAGATTCAAAGGGAGATAATCAAATTTCCTAGTAACTCCAAGAATCAACTTGTACTCTTCTGTAAAATAAAAGGAATAGCTCGCTTTATCGGAGACCAGCGCTCTATAAGTTACATCAATATTTGTATGGGCACAATTAATCATAATATTCGACCAACATTTAAAGCAAATTTGTACCATAAAAACATGCAAAGAGGCAAAGATACCATACTTTCTCTCGGAGACGATGACATCAAATTGATGTCATCGCAATTCATTGTCCTTTATTACCTTTTAGAAGGAAATTTTAGCGAAGGAATCAACTTTGCTTTTTCCTTTTTGTTTTCTAGCGACAATGATATTAGACCATATTTAAGCACCGCATTATACACTTACACCTCAATTTGTGCGGCTAGTATGGGAGATTATAATCTTGCACAAGATATTTTAACGTTAGGCATACTGAGCATTTCCTCGTTGTCTGAACCTCCTGATGTTAGTATAATTAAAGCCTTCATTGCCTACGTTTTTATCCTTCAAGGTAAACATGAAAAAGCATTACGAATTATCAACAAGTCATTAAATGTCCACAATGGTCAAATCTATACTTACTCTGACTTGTTGTGTTCACGCACCCTATGTTTTTACCATTTTCAACGTGGAGAGATCCAAAAATCATACGGCTGTTTCTTAAAATTATTGAAGGCCAATAACTATACAGGAATATCCCATTCCAACTATCTTATAACTCCATTCGTATTGGAGCTCTTAGGTGCATACTACATTAATGGCTTTGACCCACCACAAAAGCTGAGTATACATGAAGAATTAAAGCATGCCATGTCCTTGCCATCCCGGCCTGTTCAGGCCGTTGCTTTATGCGTTGCTGGACAAGTCCGCGCACATGATCACGGTTGGGGTGATCCCATGGTTTGCCAGTATTTACAGGAAAGCCTTAAAAGTTTTCAATCATTTTCGTTCTCGACAGACATAGCCAAAACCCTTATTGCCTTGGCGCGTATGTACCAGGCTACAAATGATGTTCATAGGGCTAGTAAGTCGGCGCAAGAAGCGTGGTCAATTTGCCACCACTATGGCCAACCATTATGGCCCAATGATCTAGACCATCTGTTAGCACAACCATTTAACACTGAAGACAACATCAAGGGGAATCCCTTCGATAAAAATGTTCATTTCTTACATAACTTCCGCTCCCAGTCAACTTTTAATCCAAATAATAATCTATTAAATGGCTTGCTTAGTTCATTACTTGCTACCTTTAAATTTAGTTGTGGTTGTGTCTTCCATGCTAGTAATCCATCACTTGATTTAGACGTATGCGTATACATTAACCTTGCTTATTTTAATAAGCATCCCAAAGATATTTGGGGACAAGTCGCTCTCAAGGCGTTAGAAAAAAAACAGAGTATTTTTATCAATACTTCCAACAAGATCAAACATGAAATTACGGAAAAGCACAGCGACAATACATTTGATGATAGTAACTATATATCAATTGTGTTTTACGTTGATGCGCTTGATTGTGGAGAATATATTTTTTGCATATCTGGTGTTGCACAGGGGAGCCTTAAAAACATCATTAACGATCAATCTATTAAACTATTTGAAAATTATATTTCCACTCAAATCTGTATCGATAAGGCTCAACACTATGCACAGCAAGACCACGTTAATAGTTCACAAAATTATAGCCACTATTCCAAAAATGATATTGATATTATCTTTCAGTCCCGATCTATGAAAGAGGTAATAGATCGTGTAGACAATCTTGCCAGAAAAGATACCACCGTGCTTATACTTGGAGAATCGGGCGTCGGGAAGGAATTAATCGCAAAAAGATTACATGAGGAAAGCCGCCGTAAGGGTCAATTTGTCAGTGTAAACCTTGCTAATATACCCTACGAACTATTTGAAAGTGAATGTTATGGGCACGAGAAAGGAAGTTTTACTGGTGCCGTTCAAAAAAAGATAGGGCTTTTTGAACTAGCAGATGAAGGGACTCTTTTTATAGATGAAATTGGTGATATACCATTAGCTCTCCAGGTAAAATTACTTCGTGTGTTGCAGGAGAGGCAGTTTGCACGAGTCGGCGGAACAAAGCTACTAAAATCTAATTTTAGGCTTATTACGGCTACCAATCGTGATCTTGTCGAAGAGATTAGACAAGGTAGATTTAGAGAAGATCTTTTTTACCGTCTTAACGTAGTCTCTATTCACATACCACCTCTTAGGGACAGGCAAGAGGATATCATTTTCCTCGCTGACCATTTTCTAAGATATTATTGTTCTCGCTATCAGCTACCAACTAAACATATTGATAATGACATGAGACAGAGGCTCTACGAATATCCCTGGCCTGGCAATGTCCGAGAGTTAAAAAATTATATCGAGCGTTATTGTGTCCTTTCGGATAAGCATTTTATACCTCTTCCAGTTCAGAATCAGCTAGAGCCCCAAGATTCACAACCGGCACCATATAATAATTCAGTTTCTCAACTTGTAGATGAAAAGCCCACCTTGAGGGACTTGAACGATGCTTATTTTGAATTTATTTATAAAACTAAAAACGGGGCAGTCGGAGGCGCCAAAGGAATTGCCTCTATATTAGGCATAAGCAGAACAACTGCCTATTCCTGGATCGAGCGCCTCAAACTTAAAGAAAAATATGAATTGGTACTTAAAAACTCTGAGTCAGAATAATTTATATTGATTCACTCCTGTCCAAGACAGGTTCCTATGAAGTATTGGTGTTGATACAAAATAGCCCTCTCTGTCCTGTGGTAGCGTTTATGGTGCGACCCAATAGAAGTCTACTCCAAGCAGGAGGGCTGCCACATGGTACGAAGCGTCAGTCTGTTCAGTCAACTTCTTAAACAAATTCCCCGTCCTTTATTCGCCGGATTGGCGAGCAGGCACAAAGCCGAGAGAAACGCCAAAGGCTTCACATCTCAAGACTGGCAAATTGTGAACAACATCCTTGCTAACAACAGCTAGTCAGCTTCGAGCGCCTCCAAAGCGAGTTCAATACGTGCCATTTAACAAATGCGTTTTGTGCCAGTTTGAAAATGCATTCAGGTATGTTTGATGCTTTCCCACCATCGCCCACCGCCCGAAAGGGCAAGGGGTTAGCCGTGTTGGCTAACCCCTTGATTTAACTTGGAGCGGGAGACGGGATTCGAACCCGCGACCCTCAGCTTGGAAGGCTGACGCTCTAGCCGGGCTGAGCTACTCCCGCGTAGGTCGGCGATTATAGCACGGGATGAGCGAACCAGCAATTTAGGCGATGCCGCGTTGACAGGCCGCCTGGCCTCTAGTACTTTACTCAAGGGCTTGTGCCCACTTATGCAAAATCTTTCCGGAGGCTTAAAGTGGCCTGTCTGGTGGTTATAGGCACCCAGTGGGGTGACGAAGGCAAGGGCAAGGTGGTGGACCTCCTGGCGGAGGGCTCCCAGGCAATCGCCCGTTTTCAGGGCGGCAACAACGCCGGTCACACCCTGGTGGTGGATGGTGAAAAGTTCATCTTTCACCTGATCCCGTCGGGTGTGCTTCATGAGGATAAGACCTGCTACATCGGCAACGGCGTGGTGGTGGACCCGGAGGTGCTGCTCAGCGAGATAGAGCGCCTGGAGGCCCGCGGGGTCAAGGTGGGCCCGGACAAGCTGCGCATCAGCGAGCGGGCCCAGGTGATCATGCCTTATCACCAGGCCCTGGACTTGGCCCGGGAAAAGGCCAAGGGCAAACAGGCCATCGGCACCACCGGCCGGGGCATCGGCCCCTGCTATGAAGACAAGGTGTCTAGGGTCGGCGTGCGCATCATAGATCTGTTGGAGCCGGACACCCTCACCGCCAAGGTGGAGGAAAACTGCGCGGCCAAGAACTATGTGCTCACCGGCTACCTGAACAGCTCCGGTCTGCCCGCCGAGCCCATCATCGAGCAGTACCTGGAGTACGGCAAGCGCTTGGCTCCCTTTATCTGCGACGTGGCCGTGGAGTTGGACGATGTGCTCACCTCCGGCGGCAACCTGCTCATGGAAGGGGCCCAGGGAACCCACCTGGACATCGACCATGGCACCTATCCCTTTGTCACCTCCTCCAACCCGGTGGCCGGTTCGGCCTGCACCGGTGCCGGGGTGGGCGTCACCCGCCTGAACCAGGTGTGGGGTGTGGTCAAGGCCTACACCACCCGGGTGGGCGGCGGTCCTTTCCTCACCGAGCTTACCGACGCCACCGGCGAGTGGCTCCAGAAAAAGGGCGACGAGTACGGCGCCACCACCGGGCGGCCCCGCCGCTGCGGCTGGATGGACGGCGTGGTGGTGCGTCACTCGGTGCGCCTGTCGGGCATCACCGGCCTGTGCGTCACCAAGCTGGACGTGCTCACCGGCCTGGACAGCATCAAGTTCTGCGTGGGCTACCGCACCGGCGAGGGCGAGGAAATCCAGCGGGTGCCCGCTTCCCTAAAGCAGCTCGGGGCCTGCACCCCGATCTACGAGGCACTGCCCGGCTGGAGCGAGGACATCACCGGCTGCCGTACCTGGGACGAGCTTCCGGCCAACTGCCGCGCCTACCTGGAGCGCCTGTCGGAGTTCGTGGGCGCGCCCCTGGCCATCGTGTCGGTGGGGCCGGGCCGCGAGCAGACCATCGCCCTCAAGGACCCCTGGGCCTAAGCAGCGCTCTTATACGCTATCTGACAATCCAGCCGGGACGGGAGAAAACTCTTCCGCCCGGCTGTTTTTTATGCACTCATATCGCCCCGCCGTTGCCGTCCGTTCGGGATTATGATTTTAAAATTCGCTCGCTGATGACCACCGAGCAGGTGGAAATAAAACCAGGGTGTTGTAAGGTAATTGAATCAGGCTGCTTTGTAGAGTCACCATGGGCCCGCCTAATGTGGGCGACCGGCCCGGCCGGGAGCGACGTCGATGCCGAATAATCCCCGCGATATGGGCTTGGATCAGGTGCTGGACGCCGCCGCCGGCGGCATGGTGGTATTTGACGCCCAAGGGGTGATCAAATTCTACAACCAGGCCGCGGCCAAGCTCCTGGGGCGCGATCCCAGCCAGATGCTGGGGCGCGCGGCGGCCGAGGTGCTGCCCGCCAACTGGCCCGACCTGCGCCGGGTGCTGGAAACCGGCGAGCCCCAGACCGGCCGTCAGTTCAGCTGCGCGGGCAAAACCATCGTGGCCAACCGCCGCCCGATCATGCAAGACGGCGAGGTGGTGGGGCTCATCAGCACCCTGCAGGACATCAGCGACTACGAAAAGCTGCTCACCGAGCTGGATTCCTACAAGCAGTTGGTGCGCCTGCCCAACGCCATCATCGAATCCTCCTTTGACGGCTTGTGGATCTGCGATGCCGAGGGCAAGGTGATCCGGCTCAACCAGGCCTCCCAGCGCATCAACCGCATCAAGGCCGAGGACGTGGTGGGCAAGTCCATGGAGGAGGTGGTGGCCTCGGGCGTGATCGACCGCTCGGTGAGCCTGGAGGTGCTGAGGCGCCGCGAACCGGTGACCATGAAGCAGCAGCTCCCCCACGGCAAGGAGATCCTGGTCACCGGCAATCCGGTGATGGAGGCTGACGGCCGGGTGAGCATGGTGGTGGTCAACGAGCGCGACATCACCGAACTAAACCGCCTGCAACGCGAGCTGGAGGAGACCAGGGCGCTCAACTCGGCCTACCGCTCCCAGATCGAATCCCTGTACCACGAGCGCGACTTCCTGCGCCAGGTGGTGATCCGCTCCGAGGCCATGCAGCGGGTGCTCTCCACCGCCATCAAGGTGGCCGAGGTGGACTCCACGGTGCTCATTCGGGGCGAGTCCGGGGTGGGCAAGGGCATGTTCGCCCGCCTGATCCACAAGGCCTCGCGCACCAAGGAGGGCGACTTCATCCGGGTGGACTGCGGGGCCATCCCCGAGGCCCTCATCGAGAGCGAGCTTTTCGGCCATGAGCGGGGCGCTTTCACCGGGGCCAGGGCCAAGGGCAAGCCGGGCCTGTTCGAACTGGCCGAGGGCGGCACCCTGCTCCTGGACGAGGTTGGCGAGATTCCCCCCAGCGTGCAGGTCAAGGTGCTGCGCTTTTTGGAGGAGGGCGAATTGATGCGGGTGGGCGGCACCCAGGCCCGACGCATCGAGACCCAGGTGGTGGCCGCCACCCACCGCGACCTGGAGGCCATGGTGGAGCAGGGGACCTTCCGGGGGGACCTTTTCTTCCGGCTAAACGTGGTGCCCATCACCATTCCCCCCCTGCGCCAACGGGTGGAGGACATCCCGCCCCTGATCCGCTTTTTCCTGGGAGAGTTCAACCGCAAGTGCCGCACCAACAAGGTGCTCACCACGGCGGCGGTGGACGCCCTGTGCAACTACGATTTTCCGGGTAACGTGCGCGAGCTTTCCAACATCCTGGAGCGCTTGGTGGTGCTCACCCCCGGCGAGCGCATCGACGTGCCCGACCTGCCCGCCCAGGTGCAGGCCCCTCCCGAGAGCCGGCCCCAGGGCGAGGAGGGCTGGCGTCTGGCCCAGGCCGTGGCCGAGGTGGAGCGCCGGCTCATCGCCCAGGCCCTCAATAACTTCGGCAGCCAACGCAAGGCGGCCAGCCGTCTGGGGGTCAACCAGTCCACCCTGGCTCGCAAGGCCAAGCGTTATGGTATCAAGTCGATGCAATAAAGCATCGCGATGCCTTATTGCATTATCACGTGTATATTACCGAAATAAGGACTTAAAATAAATTTAGCGTAACTGATATATGCTAAACGATGCGTAAACGCATCACTTCGCACGCGCTTGTAAATTACTTTATGCAGTAATTCCAGCCCGTTGACCGCTTTGGCCCGTCTATTGCTTACTTCAACCTCCCAATATCGCTTCTGCGGTATCCGCTTCGTGCAACTAATAGCCCGCGGGGGCTTGTGAGTTGCGATAACGCCGAGCCTAGATCGGCGACGCCGGAGCCTATGCGGCCCAGCGGAGTAATGCACACGGGAGAAGGCCTTGGCAGTTAAGACCAACCAGCAGTGGCCGGCGGCCCGCCGGATAGGAATCCCCCTGGCGGGGTCAACCCCAACTCCCTCATCAGACCGATGCGCCCGCGCCTCGGCGGGTGAGGCAGTTAGCTCCCTGGACAGATGTCTTGGCGAGCTGGGCCGGTCCTATTTGAGGCGGCAGTAAGGAAAGCGACGTGGAGCTCATCCAAGAGATCATTATTTTCGGAACCATCAAGGGCTGCGTTTACGCGCTCATTGCCACCGGCTTCACTCTCATCTTCGCAGTGGCCGGCATCCTCAACCTGGCCCACGGCACCTTCTACATGCTGGGAGCCTACTTCACCTACACCCTGTTCTACGTCCTGGGCATTCCCCTGCCGCCGGCCATATTGCTGGCCGCGGTGTTGGTGGGGGCCCTGGGCATGCTCCTGGACCGGGTCTTCCTGAAGCCCATGCGCTCCTCACACACCTATGTTCTGGTGCTCACCGTGGCCGTGGCCTTCGCCGCCCAGGAGATAATCCTGCTCACCTACGGCTCCCAGGGCATGAACATCCCCAACTTGATCGAAGGCAGCGTGAACCTCAATGGGGTGGTGGTGAGCTGGCATCAGCTACTCATCGTGGCCATCACCGCGGTGGTGCTCATAATGCTTTGGCTGGTGCTCACCCGCACTCGTTACGGCGTGGCCACCCTGGCGGTGTCCATGGACGAGGACGGGGCGCGCTTGGTGGGCATCGAGACCGAAAAGGTGTTCAACCTGTCCATGTTCGCCTCGGCTTTTTTGGCCGCGGTGGCCGGGGCCCTCATCTCGCCCATCATGTCCATGACCCCGGAGATGTGGAACATGCCTCTGATGAAGGCCTTTGTGGTGGTGGTGGTGGGCGGCATCGGCAGCCTCACCGGCAGCATCATGGCCGCCTTCTTCCTAGGCTGGCTGGAGACCTTCACCGGTTTCGTCATCTCGCCCAAACTCACCGAGGTGGTCTCTTTGGTGCTTCTCACCGTGTTCCTGGTGTTCAGGCCCTCGGGCATCTTGGGTAGGAGGCTGCACTAATGCTGGCCAATCTGAAAACCCCCGCCCAGCGGCACACCGCCATCTTCTACGGCCTGATCATGGTCGGGTTCTATTTCGTGCCGGTGTTCTCCGACAACTTCTACCTGCTCTCCGTGTTCACCACGGCCTACTTTTACATCATCTTCGCCACCAGCTGGGACGTGTTCGCGGGCTATTCCCATTTGATGAACTTCGGGCACGCCCTGTTCATCGGCATAGCCGGGTACCTCACCGCTTTCGTGGACCTTCACCTGGGCCTGCCGCCCCTGTTGGTGCTGCCAATGTGCGCCGTGGTCTGCGGCCTTCTGGGCATGTTCATCGGCTACCTCACCCTGCGCATGCAAGGGCCCTACTTCGCGATCATCACCATGGCCTTCGCTGCCGTGGCCTACGAGTCGGCCATCATGTTCAGCGAGTACACCGGCGGCGAGGAGGGCATCCCGGGCATCCACCCGCTCACCGATTCTCTCATCGGCGACTACTACTTCGTGCTGGTGGTGATGAGCCTGATCTTCCTTTTCCTGCTCTGGTTCACCCGGGGCCGCTGGGGATTGGTGCTCAAGGCCATCAGCCAAAACGAGGACGCGGTGCTGGCCAGCGGCATCAACACCGCCTGGGTCAAGATCCGTGCCTACTCCATCAGCGGGGCCCTGTGCGGCATCGGAGGCAGCGTCTACGCCTACTCGCTCACCCACGTGGGCCCCACCAGCATGGAGCAGGTGCTCTCCACCACCATCCTGATCATGGCCATGGTGGGCGGCATGGGCACCATCACCGGCCCCTTCCTGGGCGCCCTGATCCTGGTGCTGTTCAATGAGCTGTCCCGGGACATGGAGGAGTATCGCCTGCTCATCTACACCGTGATGGTGGTAGTGATCATCTTCTTCGCCCCCCGAGGCATCGTCAGCTGGGGGCAGCCCATAGCCCGGGCCTTCAAGCTGGGCGGTAAGCGAGGTCAGGCCGGATCATGACACAAGCGCGCGACTATTTGGTGGTGGACGAACTCACCAAGCACTTCGGAGGCCTGGCTGCGGTGGAGAAGCTGAGCTTCTCCCTGGACCGGGGCCAGATACTGGGACTGATCGGCCCCAACGGAGCGGGCAAGACCACGGTGTTCAACCTGATCACCGGCTTTTTGCCCGCCACCTCGGGAAGGGTCACCTTTAGGGGCGAAAGCCTCATGGGCAAGAAGCCCCATCAGATCGTCAATCAGGGGCTGGCCCGCACCTTCCAGTTGGTCAAGCCCTTTCCCGAGCTTTCCTTGTCCGACAACATCAGGGTGGCCTGCTACGGCCCGCGCTTCATGAGCCAGGGCCTGGACGAGGAAGCGGCCAGGCACCGCATCCTGGAGGTGGCCGAGCAGGTGGGCCTTCCCGATGATCTGGACCAGCCCGCCTCGTCCCTGGGCCACGGCGACCTGAGGCTCTTGGACATAGCCAGGGCCCTCATGGTCCAGCCCGAGCTGCTGCTTTTGGACGAGCCCCTGTCGGGCCTGTCTTCCATAGAGACCCAGGCCATCGTGGGGCTCATCCAGGCGCTCAACCAAGAGGGCATCACCCTGTTGATAATCGAGCACAAGCTCAAGGAACTCATGAAGGTGGCCGATCGCATCGTGGCCATCGACTTCGGACAGAAGCTGGCCGCCGGCACTCCCCAGGAGGTGGTCAACCACCCCGCGGTGGTGGAGGCCTATCTGGGGACCAAGGATAGTTATGCCTCTGCTTGAGATAGAAAATCTGGTAGTCCGCTACGGCAGCGCCCTGGTGCTGGACCGGGTGAGCCTGGCCATTGACAACGGTGAGTGCGTGGCGGTGATCGGCCCCAACGGCGCGGGCAAGACCACCCTGCTGCGCTCCATCAGCGCGCTCAAGGACTGGGAGGGCAAGATGTCCTTCCAGGGTCGCGACCTGGCCGGGGTCTCCTCCAGCCAGACGGTGGCTCTGGGCATCGTGCAGGCTCCCGAGGGCCGCCATTTGTTCCCCCAGCTATCGGTGCGCGAAAACCTGGAGCTGGGCGCTTTCCTGGCCAAGGAAAAAGCGCAAAAGGACACCAACTACGAATACGTGCTGGAGCTGTTCCCCCGCCTGGGCGAACGCCTGCGCCAGATGGCGGGCACCTTATCCGGCGGCGAGCAGCAGATGCTGTGCGTGGGCCGCGCCCTGATGTCCAGCCCGCGCATCCTGCTGTTGGACGAGCCCTCCTTCGGTCTGGCCCCCTTGATCAAGGAAGCCATCGCCAACGCGGTGCGCCAGATCAGGGCCAAGGGCACCACCATCCTTTTGGTGGAGCAGGACGCCCACATGGCCTTCGAGCTGGCCCAGCGGGTCTATGTCTTGGAAGAGGGCCACATCAGCACCACCGGCACCAGCAAAGAGCTTAGTGAAGACCCGAGCATCAGGAGTTCATATCTGGGGCTGTAGGCCTTGGAGACTTTCAACTAAATAGCAGGGAGAGGTTTTATGAAGAAATTGCTAGCAATGATGCTGATTCTGGGACTGGCCGTAATGGCGGCGGGCCCGGCATCGGCGGCCGACACCATCCGCATCGGCCTGTTGGCCCCCCTGAGCCACCAGGTTGGCGAGGGCGAGGTCAACGCCGCCAAGATGGCGGTCAAGCGCATCAACGACGCCGGCGGCATCGACGGCAAAAAGTTGGAGCTGTTCATCGAGGACACCGAGATCAAGCCTGAGAAGGCCATCAACGGCTACAAGAAGCTGGTCATGGTGGACAAGGTCCAGGCGGTCATGGGCGCCTTCTCCTCCGGCGTGGTGCTTTCGCTCATGGACCACGTGGCCCGCTACAAGGTGCCCTTCATCTCCACCGCCTCCTCCTCCAACACCTTCGGCGAGAAGGTGGCCAAGGACTACGCCCGCTATAAGTACTTCTTCCGCCTCATGCTCAACGAGACCGACCAGGTCAACGGCATGGTGGAGTTCGTCGACAGCTTCCTGAAGCCCAAGCTGAACATCAAGAAGGTCGCGGTCATGGCCGAGGACGCCAAGTGGACCAAGCTCATGGGCGCCCAGTTCGTGGAGCAGATCAAGACCAAGGGCATCGAAGTCACCGACTACATCCGCTTCCCCTTCAAGGAGACCGACTTCGCCCCCATCCTGAGCCGGGTCAAGAATGCCAAGGTGCAGTTCCTCCTGGAGATCAGCGCCATCGCCGACGGCGCGGTGTACATCAACCAGTGGCACGACATGCAGGGCCCGCCCATCGGTGGCTGCGACACCAGCGCCGGCTCCGAGGACTTCTGGGACAAGACCAACGGCAAGTGCATGAGCGAGACCGTGTTCATGTACGGCGCCTATGATGTGGCTCTGACCCCCAAGACCAAGCCTTTCTGGGCCGACTACATCAAGATCTACGGCAAGGAGCCCAAGTACGCCTCGGGCTTCACCTATGACGCGGTTTACGTGGTGGCCAATGCGGTGAAGGCCGCCGGCACCACCAAGGCCGACGCCCTGGTGGCGGCCATCGAGAAGACCGACTACGTCGGCGTCAGCGGCCGCATCCAGTTCAAGAAGAACCACAACACCATCTGCGGCAGCGACGGCCGCCCCATGATGATCTGGCACCAGTGGCAGGGCAAGGGCCAGCGCCTCCCGGTTTACCCCGAGAAGTACGCCACCGCCAAGTTCATCCTGCCCGCGTGGTGGAGTGTGAAGTAAGTCCCCTCCCAAGACGGTGGCGGGGGTTCGCCTCCGCCGCCGCCTTGTCAGGACTCGACCCCGGGCGGACCCGTCGCGCCCCTGGGCACTGACGGGCCCCCCCGGGAACGGGCCCTAATGAACGGAGTAAGCGCCATGCAAGAAGTTGTCATCGCCGGTTATCTGCGCACCGCCCAATCCCGGGCCCGGCCCAAGGACCCCTCCCGCGACTGGCTTTCAGCCTATCGCGCCGATGATCTGCTGGCCGCGGTATTGCCGCCGGTCTTGGAGCAGGCCAAGGTGAAGCCCGACGATGTCCAGGATTTCCTGGTGGGCTGCTCCTTCGGGGTCAGCGAAAACTGGACCTACGGCGGTCGCTTGCCCCTGTTTTTGGCCAACATGTCCCCGCGCACTCCGGCCAAGTTTTTGGACCAGCAGTGCGGCTCCTCCATGGCCGGGCTGCAAATCGGCTTCATGGAGATAGCCACCGGTTTCGCCGACGTGGTGGTGGTGGGCGGCATGGAGCACATGACCAGGGTGCCCATGGGGCCGACTCTATTCAGTAACGGCACCATCAGCGTGAACCCCCGCCTTTATGAGGAGGAGGGCTTCGCCCATTGGGACATGGACACCACCATGTTCATGGGGCTGACCGCCGAAAAGTTGCAACAACAGACCGGCTTCAGCCGCGAAGACCTGGACCGCTGGGCGGTGCGCTCGCACCATTACGCGGCCCGCGCCCAGGAAGAAGGCTTTTTCGCGGGCGAGATTCTGCCCCTACCCGCCAAGGACCCCGAGGGCAACGATTTCATGGTGGACCGCGACCAGGCGGTGCGCGCCCAGACCACCTTGGAGGATTTGAGCAAGCTGAGGCCGGTGTTCAGCGAGGACGGCGTAATCACCGCCGGCAACTCCTCGCCGCTCAACGCCGGGGCCTCGGCCATGGTGCTCATGTCCCGCCAGGCGGCGGATGCCAGGGGAGTGAGGCCCATGGCATCGGTGCGCTCGGTTGGCTTCGTGGGCGTGGATCCCACTTTGATGGGCGAGGGGCCGGTGCCCGCTTCGCGCATGGCCCTGGACAAGGCGGGCCTCAGGGTGGAGGATATCGACTTCTGGGAAATCAACGAGGCTTTTTGCATCGTGGCCCTCAACTGCATCAAGCAGTTGGGCCTGGACCCGGAGAGGGTCAACGTGAAGGGCGGAGGCACCGCCCTGGGCCATCCCCTGGGAGCCACCGGCGTGCGGCTGGTGGGCACCCTGGCCCGCATACTAGAGGAGAAACAAGCGCGTTGGGGTGTGGCCAACGCCTGCGTGGGTGGCGGCCAAGGCGTGGCCACCCTCATCGAGCGCCTTGGCTAGATTTGGGCGCGTCTGGGAGAAGTCGTAGGTTATGAACAAAGTTTGCAGCCTTGATCAGGCCCTCGGCCGGGTGAATCCCGGCGACACGGTGATGGTGGGCGGCTTTGGAGTGCCGGGCACACCGTTCACCCTGTTGGACGGCCTGCTCAAAGGCGGTGTCAACGAACTCACCGTGATCAAGAACGAGGCCAACGAGGATCATATGGGAATCTCCAAACTGGTGGAGGCCGGTTTGGTGCGCAAGATGATCACCACCCACCTGGGTCTCAACAAGACGGTCATCGGCATGATGAACCGGGGCGAGGTGGAAGTTGAGTTCTACCCCCAGGGGATTTTGGCCGAGAAGATACGGGCCGGTGGGGCCGGGCTGTTCGGCCTGCTCACCGACATAGGCATGGACACCGAGCTGCTCTCCAGCACCAAGCAGACCATGTGGTTCGAAGGTCGGGAGCTAATCGTGGAATCGGCCCTCAAGGGCGACGTGGCCCTATTGCACGCGGCCAAGGCCGACCGCTTCGGCAATCTGGTCTATGCCAAGAGCGCTAAGAACTTCAACCCGGTCATGGCCACCGCCGCCACCACGGTTATCGCCGAGGTGGAGGAGCTGGTGGAGATCGGCGACCTGGACCCGGAGCACGTCCACACCCCCGGCGCATTTGTTGACCACGTAGTTCTCTTGGAAGAGCTCAGCGAGGAGTATGGCATCCTTGAGCACCATATCATATAAAGAGAAAATCGCCGCCCGCGCGGCCCGGGAGATCAGCGAAGGCAAGGTGGTGAACTTCGGCATCGGCATCCCCACCCTCATCGCCAAGTTCCTGCCGCCTGAGGTGCAGTTCTTCGTGCACGCGGAAAACGGCGTTTTGGGCATGGGCGGCCGCTGTCCCCGTGGCCGGGAGGACCGCAACCTCATCGACGCGGGCGGGGCCTACGTGGAGTTGGTGCCCGGCGCGTCGTTCTCCGACAGCTCGGTTTCCTTTGCCATGATCCGGGGAGGGCGTCTGGACGTGGCCTTCCTGGGCGCCCTGGAGGTGAGCGGCAAGGGCGACTTGGCCAACTGGATCATCCCCGGCAAATACGCGCCCGGCATCGGCGGGGCCATGGAAGTGGCCCAGAAGGCGCGGCGTCTGGTGGTGGTCACCAACCACAACGACCGGGCGGACAACCCCAAGATCGTGGAGGAGTGCACCCTGCCGCTCACCGGCAAGGCTTGCGTAGACCTGATTATCACCGAGATCGCGGTGATGCAGCCCACCCGGCGCGGCCTGCTCCTTTTGGAGATCGCCGAGGGGGTGGAGTTGGAAGAGGTGCGTCAGCGCACCGGCACCGAACTGCTGCTGCCGCCCGAGGGGCCCGGCAGGTTCTAAAAATTATCCGGCACGCCGGAGCCACGCCAAACGCCAAGCGGCCGCCCTTCAGGGGGCGGCCGCTTGTTTTTGGGGTCGCGCCCCGTTTCTTGCTACTATCTAAACAACGAGCCGATTTTTAGCGAGGTGGATTTTTGCAAGCTACAGCGGCGACGGCGGACAGGCAAGGCAAACCGGGCGCGGTGAGTTCGGTGCGCGGCAGCGTGGTGGACGGCTTTTTCCCGGAGGGGCTTCCTCATATGTTGGAGGTGCTGGAGGCCGGCCCCGACCGGGATATCATCATCGAGGTGGTGCGCCACGTGGACGAGCACACGGTGCGCGGCGTGGCCCTCACCCCCACCCAGGGTCTGGCCGAGGGTTCGCCCCTATGGGCCACCGGTCTGCCCCTGCGGGTGCCGGTGGGGCGGCGGGTGCTGGGCCGCATGTTCAACGTCTTCGGCCGGGCCATAGACCTGGGCGAGCCGGTGACCGGCGGCGAGTGGCGCTCCATCCACCAGGAGCCGGTGCCCCTGGATCGCCAGTCCACGGGCAGCGAGATATTCGAGACCGGCATCAAGGCCATCGACGTGCTCAGTCCGCTGGAGCAGGGGGGCAAGGCCGGGCTGTTCGGCGGGGCCGGGGTGGGCAAGACGGTGCTCATCATGGAGCTGATCAACAACATGGTCTCCGGCTACCACGGGGTGAGCCTGTTTTGCGGCATCGGCGAGCGCTGCCGCGAGGGCGAAGAGCTTTACCGCGAGATGAAGGAGTCCGGGGTGCTCAAAAACACGGTGATGGTCTTCGGCCAGATGAACGAGCCGCCCGGCGCGCGCTTCCGGGTGGGCCACGCCGCCCTTACCATGGCCGAGTATTTCCGCGACGACCAGCGCACCGACGTGTTGCTGCTCATCGACAACATCTTCCGTTTCATCCAGGCGGGTATGGAGGTGAGCGGGCTCATGGGCCAGCTTCCCTCCCGCCTGGGCTACCAGCCCACCCTGGCCAGCGAGCTGGCCGCCCTGGAGGAGCGCATCACCAACACCACCACCGGCTCCATCACCAGCGTGCAGGCGGTGTACGTGCCGGCCGACGACTTCACCGACCCGGCGGCGGTGCACACCTTCGGCCACCTTTCGGCCTCCATCGTACTCAGCCGCAAGCGGGCCGGGGAAGGCCTGTACCCGGCCATCGACCCCCTGCAGTCGGCCAGCAGCATGCTGGTGCCCCATGTGGTGGGGCCGCGCCACTTCAAGGTGGCCCAGGACATTCGCTCCACCCTGGCCAACTACGAGGAACTCAAGGACATCATCGCCATGCTGGGCCTGGAGGAGCTTTCCCAGGCCGACCGCAAGGTGGTGCGCCGGGCGCGGCGGCTGGAGCGCTTCCTCACCCAGCCCTTTGCGGTGACCGGCCAGTTCACCGGCAAAGAGGGCAAGCGGGTGAGCCTGGAGCAGGCCATCGACGGCTGCCGCCGCATCCTGGACGGCGAGTTCGACGACTACCCGGAACGCGCCCTGTACATGATCGGCACCATAGACGAGGCCGTAAAATGAAGCTGAAGGTGCTTTTGCCCGACCAGGTGCTGGTGGACCAGGAGGCGGCCAAGGTGGTGGCCGAAGCGGAGAACGGCTCATTCTGCCTGCTGCCCCGGCACGTGGACTTTGTGGCCGCCCTGTCGCCGGGCATCCTCATCTTTGTGGACCAGCAAGGCGGGGAGCAGTTCCTGGCCCTGGACGAGGGGGTGCTGGTCAAGCAGGGCCAGGAGGTGCTGGTCTCCACCCGGCGGGGAGTGCGCGGCGGCAAGCTGGGTGAGCTGCGCCGCCTGGTGGACGAGCAGTTCCGCGAACTGGACGAATACGAGATAAAGGCGCGCACGGCCATGGCCAAGATCGAGGCCGGTTTCGTGCGGCGCTTCCTGGAACTCCAGGAGATCCGTTGATGACCCCGGAACCAAGGAAAAAGGCGGAACAGCGCTTCCCCAAGGAAGTGGGCGGCAAGGAAGAGCGCAAGATAAAGGCGCGCGAGGAAAACCGCTCCGTGTGGTTCGGCCTGGGCATGTTCGGCATGGTGGGTTGGGCGGTGGCGGTGCCCACTGTGGCGGCCGTGGCCCTGGGGGTGTGGCTGGACGGCCGGTACCCCGGTCCCCCGTCCTGGACCCTCACCCTGCTGGTGGTGGGGGTGGCGGTGGGCTGCGTCAACGCCTGGTTCTGGATAAAGCGCGAAAGTAAGAAGGACTGATCATGGCTATTAGCGAGTTCGCCCTGACCGGTATGATCCTGCCTTTTGCGGTGGGCCTGGCGGTGGGCGCGTTTTTCTTCGGGGGCCTGTACTGGACGGTGCGCCGCCTGGCCACGGCCCGCTACCCGGCGGCGTTGAGCCTGGCCAGCATGTTGCTGCGCCTGGGGGTCAGCCTGGCCGCCCTGTATCTAGTCATGGCCGGGGACTGGCGTCGCCTGGCCGCGGCGGTGGTGGGCATGATCGTAATGCGGCTGGTCCTGATGCGCCTGTTGCGTCCGGCCGGGCGGGGGGCGTAATGGACTCCCTAGACCTCATGGGCATCAAGGACATCAGCCCCGACGCATTGATCTTTTGGCATTGGCAGTGGGTCAAGATCAACGCCACCATCGTCTACACCTGGATCGCCATGTTCCTGCTCACCCTGGGGGCCTGGCTGGCCACCCGGCACTTGCAGTCGGGGCGCAAGCTGTCGCGCTGGCAGAACTTCCTGGAGGTGGTGGTGCAGACCATGCGCAACCAGATCCGGGACATCGCCCATGGTGACCCCGCGCCATTTTTGCCCTTCGTGGGCTCGTTGTTTTTGTTCATCGCCCTGAGCAACCTCCTAACCATTATCCCGGGCTGGGTGCCGCCCACCGGTTCCCTCTCCACCACCGCCGCCCTGGCCCTGTGCGTGCTGGTGGGAGTCCCTGCGTACGGCATCCAAAGCCAAGGGGTGAAAAACTACCTGGGGCAATACGTCAAGCCGTCGATCATCATGCTGCCCATGAACATCCTGGGCGAGCTCAGCCGCACCCTGGCCCTGGCGGTGCGCCTTTTCGGCAATATCATGAGCGGCAGCAAAATCGCCGCCATTCTATTGGCCATAACGCCCATCATTTTTCCGGTGGTCATGCAGGCCCTGGGCCTGCTCACCGGCATGATCCAGGCCTACATCTTCGCGGTGCTGGCCATGGTCTATATCGCCTCCGCCGTACGCATCCAAAAGCAGCGAGAACAAAAGGCCCAGGATGAGGCCTTAGCCAAAGGAGATGACAATGGATAACTTGGGCCTAATAGGCATGATCTCGGTGGCCACCGCGGGCCTGACCATAGGCATCGGAGCCATCGGTCCCGCCCTGGGCGAGGGCCGCGCCGTGGCCCAGGCCCTGGCGGCCATGGCCCAGCAACCGGACGAGTCCAACACCATCACCCGCACCCTGTTCGTGGGTTTGGCCATGATCGAGTCCACAGCCATCTACTGCTTCGTGGTCTCCATGATCCTGCTATTCGCCAACCCCTTCTGGGACTACGTGGTGCAAAAGGCTGGGAGCTAGGCCGTGCTCATAGATTGGTTCACCGTGGCGGCCCAGGTCGTCAACTTCCTGATCCTGATCTGGCTTTTGAAGCGGTTTCTCTACGACCGCATCATAAAGGCCATCGATGAGCGGGAGACCTCCATTGCCGGGCGCTTCGAAGAGGCCGAGGCCAGGGAGGAGAAAGCCCGGCAGAGCGTGCAAGAGCTGGCCGCCAAGAAAGAGGACCTGGAGGCCGAGAGCCTCAAGATACTGGAGCAGGTCAAACAGGAGGCCGACCAGCGCCGCGAGGAGTTGGTGGCGCGGGCCAAGGAGGACGTGGAGGGCCGCCGCAGCGCCTGGCAGGAATCTCTGGAGCGCGACCGCCAGGCCCTGGCCGGAGACCTGGCCCGCCTGGCCGCTCAGGGTGCCGCAGGCATGGCCCGCCAGGCCCTGGAGGAGTTGGCCGATGCCGACCTGGACCAGCGTGCCCTTGAAGTATTCTTGAACAAGCTGCAAGGCCTGGACGACAGCGCGCGCCGGGAGTTGCAGGACGCCCTTTCGGCGAGCACCGCCCTGGCGGTGCGTAGCGCCTTTGAGCTGGACCAGGCCCAGCGGGATCGGTTGCGCCAGGCCTTGGCCGGGCTGTCTGGAGGCGAGGTGAACCTGGAGTTCGAGCACGCGCCGGATTTGCTTCTGGGCCTGGAGATAAGGTTGCCGGGCCGCAAGCTGGCCTGGAGCCTGGAGGAGTACTTGCGCGAGATGGGCCAGCAGGTGGAGCAGCGATTGGAGCGCTCCCTGAGAAGCATCGCCGGCGAGGCCCGTGAAGCGCCCCAAGAGCAGGCAGAGGAAAGCCGTGTCTGAGCGAGTGCCTGAAATGCGCCAAGCCCTGGAGGCAGTGGGTAAAGCCTTGGGAGACGAAGGGCGCGCCGGTTTCAGCCCACGCCTGCAAGAGGTGGGCGAGGTGCAGAGCGTGGGGCCCGGCGTGGTGCAGGTCTCCGGCCTGCGCGGCGTGCAGAGCGAGGAGATACTTCTGTTCCATGGCGGCGTGGAGGGCATGGCCTTCAACCTGGACGCCCGCGAGGTGGGGGTGATCCTGCTGGACCATGGGGAGGGCCTGTCCGCGGGCGGCGAGGTGCGGCGCACCGGCCGGGTGCTGGACACCCCGGTGGGCCCGGAGCTGCTGGGCCGGGTGGTGGACGCCCGGGCCAAGCCTCTGGACAACCTGGGGCCCATCGAGGCCGCCGAGCGCCTGCCCGTGGAGCGCCCCGCCCCGGAGATAATGCAGCGCGCCCCGGTCACCGAGCCCTTGCAGACCGGAATGAAGGTGGTGGACGCCATGATCCCCATCGGTAGGGGCCAACGGGAGCTTATCCTGGGCGACCGCCAGACCGGCAAGACCGCCCTGGCCATCGACACCATCTTGAACCAGCGCGACAAGGACGTCATCTGCATCTACTGTGCGGTGGGCAAGCGCAGCTCGGCGGTGGCGCGGGTGATCGGCAGCCTGCGCGAGGCCGGGGCCATGGAATACAGCCTGGTCATGGTGGCCACCGAAGAGGACCCGCCGGGGCTGCAATTTTTCGCGCCCTACGCGGCCACCAGCATGGGCGAGTACTTCATGGCCCAGGGCCGCGACGTGCTGCTGATCTACGATGACCTAACCCGCCACGCCCGGGCCTACCGGGAGCTGTCCCTGCTGCTGCGCCGCCCGCCGGGCCGCGAGGCCTTTCCCGGCGACATTTTCTACGTGCACTCGCGTCTGCTGGAGCGCTCCACCCATTTGCGCGATGAGCTGGGCGGCGGTTCGCTCACCGCCCTGCCCATCATCGAAACCGAGGCCCAGAACCTCTCGGCCTACATCCCCACCAACCTCATCTCCATAACCGACGGCCAGGTGTACCTGAACCCGGAGCTGTTCCGCAAGGGCATCCTCCCGGCGGTGGACGTGGGCAAGAGCGTGAGCCGGGTGGGGGGCAAGACCCAGCTCCCGGCCTATCACCGGGTAGCCGCTGACCTTAGGCTGGCTTACACCCAGTTCGAGGAGCTGGAGTCTTTCGCCCGCTTCGGCAGCCGCCTGGACGAGGACACCCGCAAAAACCTGGAGCGGGGGCGAAGGGTGCGCGAGGTGCTCAAGCAGCCTCAATACCAGCCCTTGCCCGTGGCCGAGCAGATCGCCGCCCTGGTGGCGGTGAACCAGGGGCTGTTCGACGCCTTGGAGTTGGACGCGGTGGCAGCGGCCGAGGAAGAGGTGCGCCGGGTCATGCAGGGACCGCTGGAGGAAATCGCCGCAGGCATCCAAAATGGCGAGCCGCTCTCCGACCAGGGGCTGGCGCAGATCGCCGAGGCCGCCCGCCAGGCCCTGAAGCTCGACGAGCCTCCGCAAGGATCGGACGGCCAGGCCTCGCCTGAACCGGAAGCGCCCTCAACTACGGAGCAGGCCTAGGCATGGAAACCGTCGAGGGACTCAAACGCAAGCTGGGCAGCACCGAGGACTTGCAGTCCGTGGTAAAGACCATGAAGGCCATGGCTGCGGTGAACATCCGCCAATATGAAAAGGCGGTGCGCTCCCTGTCCGACTACGCCCGCACCGTGGAGTTGGGCCTGGCCGTGGTCCTGGGCGCGGGAGGGCACCAGCCCACGGCGCGACGCCGGGCCACGGGCAACCTGGGGGTCATCGTCTTCGGTTCGGATCAGGGCATGGCCGGCTCCCTCAACGAGCAGGTCGCCAACTTCGCCCTGGAGGATTTGGCCGCAGCCTCGGTGCCCGTGGCCGGGTTGCCCATGGTGGCCGTGGGCCAGCGGGTGCTGGGACCCTGGGAAGACGCCGGAGGCCAGGCGGAGAGCTACCTCTCGGTGCCCGGCTCCATCGCGGGCATAACCCCCCTGGTGCATGAGTTGCTTTTCCATATCCAGACCTGGGGCGCTCGCCAGGGCATCGACCGGGTGCAGCTCTACTACAACCAGCAGTTGCACGGCGCGGCATACAAGCCTCGCAAGCGGGAGCTTTTGCCCCTGGACCAGCAGTGGCTGGAAAAGCTGCGTCAGGAGCCTTGGCAAGGGCCCAGCCTGCCCGCCTTCACCATGGACTCCCAGGCCCTGTTCTCGGCTCTGCTGCGCCAATACCTTTTCATCGGCCTGTATCAGGCCTTGGCTGAAAGCGCGGCCAGCGAAAACGCCTCGCGCCTGGCGGCCATGCAGGGGGCGGAAAAGAGCATCGCCGAGCGCATGGACGAACTCACCCGCCGCTATTATCAGCAGCGGCAGATGGCCATCACCGAGGAGTTGCTGGACATCGTTTCCGGCTACGAGGCTTTCAAAGAGCATGAGCTGTAATAGGCGGCCCTGAAGGTTGGCGCTAACACCCAGGACGCAAGCAGGGCGACCCCATCACGGGGCCGCCCTGACTTTATCCGGCGTTGGGGCGGTCTCAGCCCAGGTAGCTGTTCACCGCCTCGTAGAAAACGCGCACTCCGGTGAAAAGCACCTCGTCGTCCACGTCGAAGCGGGGCGAGTGCAGAGCCGGTTCGCCGTGGCCGTCGCCGCAGCCCAGGCGCACGATAGCGCCGGGAACCATTTGGGTGAAAAAGGCGAAGTCCTCGGAGCCGGTCACCGGCGGCGAGTGATGCACCTTGTCCAGCCCCACCACCGTGCCCGCGCACTGCTCCATGAACTCCACCACCTGGGGGTCGTTCATACAGGGCGGGAACACCTCCTCCACCTCAAGGTCACACTCCACGTTGAAGGTCTCGGCTATGCCCCGCACCATGCGCTGCAACTGCTGGTTGAGCTCCTTTTGCACCGCCACGGTCATGGCCCGCATGGTCCCGGCCAGCTCGGCGGTTTCGGGGATGACGTTCAGGGCCGAGCCGGCGTGGAAGCGGCACACGCTGACCACCGCCGCCTCCAGGGGGTCCACCCGCCGCGCCACCACTGATTGTAGGGCGTTGACCAGATAGGCTCCGGCCACCACCGGGTCGTTGCCCTGATGGGGGCGTGCCCCGTGGGTGCCCTTGCCCTGAATGTTCAAGCGGAAGAGATCGTTGGAGGCATGGCTCTGACCGAAGTTGACTCCCATGTGGCCGGTGGGCAGGTCGCCGGCCACGTGCGCGGCGATGATGCGGTCCACGGCCGGGTTTTCCAAAACCCCCCGCTCCACCATCATGCGCGCGCCCACGCCGGTTTCCTCGGCGGGCTGGAAGATCAACTTCAGGTTGCCCCGCATACGCTCGGCCAGGCCGGAGTCCATGACCAGGCGGGCCAGGCCCAGCAAAACGGCCGTGTGAACGTCGTGGCCGCAGGCATGCATGAATCCGGGGTGGGTGGATTTGTAGGGGACCTGGTTCATTTCCTGGACCGGCAGGGCGTCTATGTCCGCCCGGATGGCCAAGGTCGGCCCTTCCTGAGAGCCTTTGATAAGCCCCACCGCGCCGGTCATGCCGGAAAGGCCATGGGCCTCTATGCCCAGTTGCTTGAGGTGGGCCAGGATTTGCCTGGTGGTTCGTTCTTCCTTGAGGGCAACCTCGGGGTGTTGGTGCAGGTCATGACGAAGCGACACCAGCCAGCTTTTAAATTCACGATCCAAATTCACGGGGCTCACCTCCGCCGCTGGAAAGGCCCCGGCCGGGTTGGGCCCGCGCCGCTTTCCAGCTACTTGCGGTCAAAAAAATAATTTTGGCTCCTATGGCCAAGGGTACGCCCATGGCGACGTCCCAGTCTACCAGGCCCATGCGCCGCGCGGCCATATCGGCGCTGTACATGATGCGTTAATCTATTTTTGTGCATACCGGCGGTCTTCACCGCGGAGCCCAGGGCAATGCCCAGGTTCATGTTGCCGTCCACCTTCGCTTTGGCGGGCGGCCCATGGGCGCGGGTTCAGAGGTTGACCGGATGGGGCGGCTGCTCGCCTCTCAGCACGGCGGCAATGTTGCGGGCGCAGGTCCAGCCCACCTGGCTCAGGCTCTCCACGCTGTAGCCGCCGATGTGCGGCACCACGATCACCTGATCGAGCTCCAACAGAGGATTGTCCTGGGGAGGCTCCTGGGCCAGCACGTCCAGGGCGGCCCCGGCCAGGCGGCCCTGGGTCAGAGCCTGATAAAGGGACGTCTCCTCCACCACCCCGCCCCGTCCCAGGTTGAGCAGATACGCGCCGGGCTTGACCAGGGCCAGCTCACGCGCCCCTATCAGGCCTTTAGTCTGGGGAGTCAGGGGCAGGTGCAGGCTGATGAAGTCCGCCCTGGCCAGCAGCTCATCCAGGGGTAGGAGAGTGAGGCCCAACTCGGCGGCGAACTCTGGGCGCGGGGTGCGGGTGTGAGCCACCACCTCCATGCCCAGGGCGCGGGCCATGCGGGCCAGTTCCCGGCCGATCTTGCCCAGGCCCAGGATGCCTAGGGTCTTGCCGCTCACCTCGCAGCCGATCACCGGTGACCAGCCGCCGTCCAATACCAGTTGTCTGGCCTGAGGGATGCTGCGGGCCAGGGAGAAGATAAGGCCCAGGGCCAACTCGGCCACGGCCCTTTGGTTGCCGCCTGGCACGTTGCACACCACCACGCCTCGCTCTTTGGCAAAAGCCAGGTCGATGTGATTGGTGCCGGTGCCGTGCATGGTGACCACCTTGAGATGGGGCGCGGCCAGGAGCATCTCTTGGTCGATGGGAGCCATGCCGGTGACCAGGCCATCGCAGTCGGCGATCAGCTCCTTGGTTTTGGCCCGCTCCACGGGCTGCCCCTGGGGCCAAAGCTCCACCTGCCACCCTTGGTCCCGTAGCCACCGAGCGGGCTCGGTGGCTACGTTGCCAAAGGTGGGTGAGAACGAACGTATCAGCAAGGCTCGGCCTCTTGGAAGCCTAGCGGCCCACGATGGCGGCGATGCCCTGACCGCCGCCGCCGCAGATGGTTTCCATGCCGTAGGAGGCGCCCCGGCGCTGCATCTCGTGCAGCAGGGTGACCATGCGCATGGCCCCGGTGGCTCCGATGGGATGGCCCAGGGAGATGCCCGAGCCGTTGACGTTGACTATGGGGTCCATGTCCTCGTAGGTAAGGCCCATGAGCTTGGCGTCGGCCAAAACCTGGGCGGCGAAGGCTTCCTGAATCTCGATGAGCTCCATCTGGTCCAGGGTCATGCCCGCCTTATTGAGGGCCTTGTTCACCGAAGCCGGCACGGCGGGGTAGGTGAGGGCTGGATCCGAGGCTGCGATGCCGAAGGAGATCAGGCTGCCCAGGGGAGTAACTCCCAGCTTTTGGGCGGTTTCTTCGCTCATCAACACCAGGGCCGCAGCTCCGTCGTTTTCGGTGCTGGAGTTGCCCGCGGTGCAGATTCCGTCGGGGTAGACCGTGGGCAGCTTGGCCAGGCGCTCCAGGGAGGAATCGCGCCGCGGCGGCTCGTCCTGGGAGACCAGCTTGACTTCGCCCTTTTTGCCGGGCACTTCCACGGGCACGATCTCCTGGTCGAACTTGCCCGCGTCGATGGCCGCGATGGCCCTTTGGTGGCTGCGCAGGGACCAGCGGTCGGCCTCTTCCCTGGTCACGCCTTCAGCCTTGGCGGCGGCCTCGGCCCAGGTCATCATGGAGTTGAGCTCGCCGTAGCGCTCCACGGGCTGGGACATCACCCTGGCCCGCTGGATGCGGTCGAACAAGGGGATGCCCCACATGGACATGGCCCCGTGGCCCCGAGGCATGAAGCCCCATTTGGGGTCATTGGCTCCGCCTACGCCCCACTTCATGAACTCGCCGGGGATGTAGAACTCGGCCCGGCTCATGCTGTCCACCCCGCCGGCCACCACGATGTCGGCGAAGCCGCTCATGATCTTCATGGCCCCCAGGCAGATGGCGTCCAGGCCCGACAGGCAGCGGCGGTCGATGCTCAGGCCGGTCACGTGGTCCGGCCAACCGGCGGCCAACAGCGACATGCGGGCGATGTTCACCGATTCGCCGTTCTGGTAGGACTGGCCCATGATAACGTCGTCAACCTTGGCCGGATCCACTCCGGCCCGCTTGACGGCCTCATTGAGAACCAGGGCGCCCAGCTTGTATGTGGGTACATCGCGCAGAGCGCCGATGTAATTGCCGATGGGAGTGCGCACTGCGCCGCAAATCATAATTTTCATGTGAACTGTCTCCTATAATTTAGTACCGCGGATCGTCCCGGCGGTGTGTCGTCTCAGCGCCGCATAATTGGTCCCGTGGCCAGTGTCCGCTTACGCTCCGGCTCAGGATATCCGCAGTATTATTTTGCCAACGTTCAGGTTGGCTTCAATGCGTTCATGGGCCGCCCTAACATCGCTCCATGGGATCACGCTGTCAAGGACGGGCTTGAGTTCGCCGCTGGTGAACTTGGCCAGGTATTTGGCGGTGAACTCCCGGCTCAGCCTGACCCGGTAATCCAGGGTGCGGCTGCGCAGGGTGGTGCCCATCACCGTGATGCGCTTGTTCAGCATGGGCCGCAGGTCCACCGCCTCGGCCTGGTAGCCGCCGATGAAGGCCAGCATGACCATGCGGCCGTCCAGGGCCAGGGAGGCCAGGTTGCGCTGGTAATAGGCGGCCGCGATGAAGTCGATGAGCACGTCGGCCCCGTGCTTGCCGGTGGCCTCCATGACTCTGGTGGGGAAATCTTCCTGCTTGTAGTTGATGCCCACGTCGGCCCCCAGGGCGCGGCAGGCGTCCAGCTTCTCCCGGGAGCTGGCGGTTACCAGCACCCTGGCCCCGGCCAGCTTGGCCAACTGGGTGCCCGCAGTGCCCACTCCGCTGGCCCCGGCATGGATAAGCACATTTTCGCCGGGTTGCAGCCTGCCCAGCCAGAACAGGGCTTGATAGGCGGTGAGGAACACCTCTGCCATGCCTGCCGCCTGCTCAAACTCGATACCCTCGGGTATGGGCATGGCCAGGCCCTCGTCCAGGGCCACGTACTCGGCGTAGCCGCCGCCGGAAAGGATGCCGAATATCTTGTCGCCGGGCTTAAGGCGCTCACAGCCCGGACCGGCCTCCACCACCTCGCCGGCCATCTCCAGGCCCAGGATTTCGCTTTCGCCGGGAGGAGGGGGATACTGGCCCCGGCGCTGCAAGGTGTCGGCCCGGTTCACCCCGGCCGCCTTGATTTTCACCAGGACCTGATGTTCTTTGATTTGGGGATCGGGCGCCTGGCCCAGGTAGAGTTGGTCGGAGCCTCCGGGAGACTTAACCAGTACCGCTTGCATGCTGTCTCCAATTCTTGTTCAAGCCATACTGATCTATTTTACCTCAGGCCTCCCGGTATCGCCGAGAGGCCTGAGGTTTACTTTAGGAATCAAGCCAAGGCATGCCCGGGAGCTGAACTCCCAGACCGTACTCGAACAGCAGATAAATCGCCAGGGGCGCCAGTATGGCCAGGGGCCCCACCACCAACATCTTGCGCTCGCCCAGGAGGATGCAGAAGCCCAGGATGCCAAGGGTGGAGCTGATCATGAAGCCCAGGAACTCCAGGCCCAGCATGTAAAGGACCATGCCCAGCACGTAGCTGCACACCCTGAGCGCCGCCGTGTAGTTCATCTTGCTGTAGCCGTAGGTCTTGCGCCTGCGAATGTGGTCAAGCACCAGTAGGCCCGAGAACAGCAGGCCCAGGAACAAGAGCGAGTTGGGGAACAGCAGGGCCGAGACCCCAAAACCACCGGGGGTTTCGACCTGGGCCGGGAAGACGACCAGGTAGCAGAACAGGAAGAAGCAGAAGATTACCAGCGCGCCTCCCACTTGCATGGCGAAGTTGGATACGCGCAGATACCCGCCCGCGCTTTCCCCCGCGGCGGAGGCCTCCACGATTTCTTCGCTCTCCAGGGGCTTGGGCGGGGCCAGGGCCTCCACCCGTTGGCGTTGCCGCCATTTGCTGTAGAGGATGGTGCCCACCGAAATCACGGTGAATATCCACAGGCCGATGGACAGAGGGCTGGCGAAGAGTATGTCCGCGTGGCCTTCGCTGATCACCATGGCCCGGCGGAAGTTGTCTTCCAGCAAGGGCCCCAGGATGAATCCGATGAGGAAGGTGGCCCGGGGGAAGTTCAGCTTGTTCAGGCCGTAGCCCAGCAAACCGAAGCCGAAGGTCACGCCCACGTCGAACAGGCTCTGGTTGAAGGCATAGGAGCCTACCGCGCACAGCACCAACATCACCGGGAAGATGATGGTGACCCTTAGCCCTGCCGCCTTGGTAAAGGTGGGCAACAGGCCGCGGGCGATGCAATACAGGAGCAGGTTGGCCAAGAGCAGGCCCGCGTACAGGCCGTAGATCACCTCCGGCGCTTCCTGGAAAATTAGGGGGCCGGGGGTCAAATCATGGATCAGGAAGGCTCCCACCAGGATGGCCGCCTCCACGTCACCGGGCACACCCAGGCCCAACAGGGGCACTAGGTTGGCCCCGCTCACCGCGTTGTTGCCCGACTCGGCTCCGGCGATGCCCTCCACCGAGCCCCGGCCGAACTCCTCGCGGTGCTTGGATTGGCGCCAGGCCGCGTCGTAGCCCATGAAGGCGCCCAGGGTGGGCCCCAGGCCGGGAATGATGCCGATGACGGTGCCCAGCAGGGATCCGCTGATCATGGGGCGCACCATCTGCTTCCAGTCCTTGCGGGTGATGCGGGTGTCGTCCTTGCAGGACGGTGGAGGAATGTGCGCCTTTACCGTCCTAACTCTTTCCTCGTACTGAGCCATGATTTCGGGGATGGTCAGCAGGCCGATGAGCATGGGCACCAGGGCGATGCCGTCCACCAGTTCGTTGAGGTCGAAGGTGAGCCGCGGCAGGGAGGTGCCGGGGTCCAGGCCGATGAGGGCCAGCATCAGGCCGCCCACCGCGGTTATAAGCCCCTTGAGCAAAGACTTGCCCGAGGCCGGGCCCACGATGGTGAGAGCCATGATGGCCACGGCGGTGAACTCGCCGGGGCCGAACTGTAGGGCCACCCGGGCCAGGTTCACGGCCAGGAAAATCAGAACGATGTCGCTGAAGGTGTCGCCTATCACCGAGGCGGTCAGCGAAATTTTGAGCGCCTTGATGGCCTTGCCCGCTTTGGCAAGGGCATGGCCATCGGCTACAGTGGCCGCAGCCGCCGATGTTCCCGGCGCGCATAAGAGGATCGCCGCGATGGAGCCGCCGAAGATGCCGCCCTTGTAGGCCCCCATGAGCATCATCAGGCTGGGGATGGGTGGCAGGGTGAGGGTCAGGGGGATGACCATGGCTATGCCCATGGTGGCGGTCAGCCCGGGTATGGCCCCCAGGATGATGCCCACCGTGACCCCGCCCAACAGGTATATCAGGTTGCCTGGGGCCAGAACCTCGGCGAAACCGTTAAATAGTAAGTCCCACATGTTTACTCCTCAAATGGCGGCATCGCGTCACTTGGACCCATGGATGTGAAAAATTGGGTGGCTCCCGCCTGGTGAACCGGAAAAAGCAGGCTGCGGCTGCGAACTAGAGTTCAGCCCGGATTTTCCCGATCAAAAGATTAAAGCGTCGCTCATAAGCAGCGGCCAAGAGCCACCCATCGCCCAAGTCCTAAAGGGTTACTTTTTCTTTTCCAGACCCACGGTCTTGAGGTCGGCGCCCATTTCAACAAAGCCCTTCTCGCAGAACTGGTTGTACTCAGCGCCGCTCATGAACATGGGGGCCATGCCCAGGTCGATCATCTTTTTCTGGATGTGCTTGTCCTCGACCGCGACCTTGAAGGCGTTCTGCAGCTTGGCGCGGCGGTCTTCCTTGATGCCCGCCGGAGCGGCAAAGCCCAACCAGGAGTCGATGTCGACCTTGTAGCCCAACTCGTGGAGGGTGGGCACGTCGGGCAGCAGGGGCCAGCGCACCGGGCTGCAGGAAGCCAGCATGCGCAGCTCACCGGTCTTCACCTGGGGAGCGATGTCCATGGGGTTGCCCACGATCAGGTCCACGTGACCGCCCAGGAGCGCCACGGTGGTCTCCTTGCCGGACTTGTAGCGCACCCAAACCACGTTATCCATTTTCTTGCCGGTGAACTTGGCCAAGCGCGGGAACAGGATGGCCTGCACCGGGCTGGGGGTGGCCATGGTCAGGCGCTTGCCGCTCTCGATGGCTTTCATCAGGTCGGCCCAGGTCTTGTAGGGCGAGTTGGCCGCCACGGCCACGCCGTAGAGGTAACGGCACACGCCGGCGATGAAGGCGAAGTCCTTAAGGGTGTAGCTGACCTTCATCATGTGCGGGGCCACGGCCATGGGCGAGAAGCTGGTCACGCCGATGGTGTAGCCGTTGGGCTTGCGGGTGGCCAAATAGGTGGGGCCCACCGTGCCGCCGCCGCCGGGCTTGTTCACCACGGTGATGGTCTGGCCCAGAGGCTTTTCGGCCACGGAGCAAAGCAGACGGCTGGTCAGGTCGGTGGTGCCTCCCGCACCATAGTTGACGATAAAGGTGACGGGTTTGTCCGGGTAGCCTGCCATGGCCGTGCCGCCCAGCAGCACCAGCGACAAGGCAGCGATGCCCGCCAAAATGGTTCCCAGTTTCAGACGCCTCATGCGACTCTCCTTTCCCTAGGTTCGTGTCCACTACCTTGTAATCAGGTAGAACTTCTCATGTCCCTCGGGTCTTGCGCCGGGTTGCTCCTCAGGCCGCGCCCGAGGCGTTGCGCAGCACCGGCGTTTCGTACTGGTCCGTGGTCATGTCGATCATGGCCGGCCCCTCGGGGCGGCGTTCTTTTTCCAGGGCTTCGCTGAGTTCGTCCAGGGTGTTTACCTTGTAGCTGCGGGCCCCGAAGCCCTTGGCCACGGTGGCGAAGTCAATGTGACTGAAGTCGGTGGAGATGTGGTTGTCGCCGTAGCGGGCCAATTGCACGTGCTTTATCCAGCCCAGCACGTTGTTGTTGAACAGGCAGGTGATCACCGGCAGCTTCAGGCGCACCATGACCTCCATCTCCTGCATGGAGAAGGCGTAGCCGCCATCGCCCGCGAACAAAAACACCCGCTTGGCTTCGGGGCGGGCCAGGGCCGCGCCCACCGCCGCCGGGGCTCCCCAGCCCAGACCGGCCAGGCCGCGCGGGGCCAGGTAGTAGCGCCCGGCCTCCTTTAGGCGCAGATAAGCAGCGGCCCAGCCCGAGGGAAGGCTGGCGTCGCAAACCGCAAGGTCGCCGGGCTCCATGGCCTGGTCGATGAGGCGGGTGACCGCCTGGGCCTTGAGCGGATCGCCGGGGGTCTGGGGCCGCAGAGTCATTTCGTCGTACCACTGCTGGTTGACTTGGCGCAGATTCTCCAGGTCCCACTTATAGGCGAAGCTGTCGCCTTCCAGGGCGGCCAAGAGGTCGCCCAGGCCCAAACGGGCGTCACCCACCAGGGCGATGCTTTCGGGGAAGTTGCGCCCGATCTCCTCGGGGTCGATGTCCAGGTGGATGGTGGTTACACCATAGGCCGGGCAGTCGTAGCCGAAGGTGGCCAGCTGGCCCGCCTTGCAGCCGATGAAGAACACCAGGTCCGCCTGGCGCACCACCTCGTTGGCCTTGGGGCTGCCCATGGAGCCGGTGACCCCGAACACCTGGGGATCGGTCTCGGCCATGACCCCCTTGCCGGTGATGGTGGTCACCAGGGGCGCGCCCAGCTTGCGGGCCAGGGCGGCCAATTCCTTGAGGGCCCCCGAGGCGTGCACCCCGCCGCCCGCCAACAGCACGGGCTTTTTGGCCTGTAAGAGGGCCGCGCGGGCGGCCTGCACCTGGGAGGGCTCGGGCGCGCTACGGTGGCGGGGGAAGGAGGCGTCCGGCCGCACCCGGCGCAGCCAGTCGATGTCCAGGTCGCCCAGGTCGTCGGGCACCGCCACCACCACCGGGCCGGGGCGGCCGCTCACCGCCACCCTGATGGCCTGGTCAATGACGTTTTCCAGGGAAGCGGGCTGGGTCAAGGTGACCTGCCACTTGCTCACCGGCTTGAACATCTCCAACTGCTCCATGGCCTGGGAGGCGTTGCCCCGCACGCGGCGGTGCTCCCAGGCGCGGGAGATGTCGGAGATGATGGCCAGCATGGGGATGGATGAGCAGTGGGCCTCGGCCAGGGGAGAGAGCAGGTTGGTGGCGCCGGGGCCGACGGTGGCGTCGCAAACCCCCAGCTTGCCGGTGAGGCGGGCGTAGGCGTCCGCCGCGAAACCGGCGCTGCGCTCGTCGCGCATGAGCACGTGCTTGATGGCTCCGTTGCTCTTGCGGATGCCTTCGTACAGGGGCAGGGTTTGCCCGCCGGGCACGCCGAAAACGCGGTCCACGCCGCTTTCGGCCAAGAGTTGCGCCAATCTGTCGCCAACGGTCATGATTTGCAGTCCTTCCTTGATAGTGCGCGGGGCCGCTCTCCCCATGGTGTTAAACCAGGCGTTCTTTCTGAATGCAGAAATCCAGGCTCTTTACGATTTGCATCAAATAACGGTCGCGATCGCGCAGGGTTTCGCTGATATCCCTGCCGCGGTAATCGAAAAACCCCTGCCCGGTCTTGACCCCCAAATGCCCCTTGTCCACCAGAGAGAAAAGAGGGGCAGGGTGGTGGTCCAGCGGGGGGTCATAGAATTCCTGGTCTTGCAGGTTGCGGGCGCTGAGGTCCAGGCCGGTGAAGTCGTAGCGCTGCACCAGACCCAAAAGCATCATGCGCGGGGCGATGCTGGCCTTCACCGCCAGGTCCAGGTCTTCGGGGCTGATGTAGCCGCCCTCCAGAAGGTGGAAAATTTCATATCCCAGAAGGCGCTGGATGCGGTTGATGACAAAGCCGGGCACGAACTTTTCGATGATGATGGCTTTTTTGCCCAGCAGTTCCAGCAGGGCCAGGGTGGTCTCCACCGTTTCATGGGCCACCCTGGGGTCCTTGACCACCTCCACCAGGGGGATGATGTGAGGTGGGGCGAACCAGTGGGAGATGATGGAGCGGGGGATCAGTTCCTCGGGGAGCAGGTCGTAGATGTTCAGGGTGGAGGTGTTGCTCCACAACAGGCTGCCCGCCGCCAAGTGCTCGGCGATCTGGGCGTAGACCTGGCGCTTGATGGCGCGCCTCTCGCTGACCGTCTCCACCACCAGGTCGGCCTTGGCCACCGCCTCGGCCAGGGATTCGGCGAAGCTGAGGCGGGCGGCCGCGGCCTGGGCCTTGGCGGGCTCCAGGTCCCCGAACTCCACCAGGCTGTCCAGGTTGGCCTGGAAGATTTTCCTGGCCTGTCCCTTCATGTCCGGATTGGCGTCAAAGCCGGTTACCTGAAAACCGGCCAGGGCGAAGGCCTGGGCCAGGCCCGGCCCCATGGTGCCCATGCCGATGACGGCGACGTTTTTGATCTGCTCGGCGTTCATGTGCTTGCTTTCCTCGCTTCGTCCCGGTCTAGGCCTTGGCCGGGGGCAGGCCCAGGTATTGGCGCGCCTCGGCCGGGGTGGCCGGTTGCTTGCCCAACTCGCGGGCGATGCGCACCACTTTGGCCACCAACTGGGCGTTGCTTTGGGCCAACTCGCCCTTGGCGTAGTAGATGTTGTCTTCCAGGCCCACCCGCACGCAGCCGCCCATGATCATGGCCATGGTGGCCAGGGGAGTCTGGGCCGAGCCCACTCCGGTGCAGTTGAAGATGCTGTCCGGGGGCAGGTTGTCCACCATGGAGGTGAGGGTCTTGGGGGTGGCCGCTTCGGCCCCCTGGTAGCGCATGCCCAGCACGATGTTGATGTAGTAGGGTTTTTGCACTCGGCCCTCTTTGATGAGGCGGCGCACCTCCTGGAGCATGGCGTGGCTGTAGACCTCCATCTCCGGCTTGATGCCCCGCTGGGTAATCTGCTCCACGAACCAGTCGATCTCATCGGGCATGTTGGAAAAGGGCACGCCTTTGTAAGGGCCCGCGACCCGCATCATGCTGCCCATGTTAAGGGATGCCATGTCCGGGTTGGCCTTGATGCAGTTAACGCGCTGCTCCTGGGTCAGGTTGGGACCGCCGCCGGTGCTGTCCTGGATGATCATGTCGCACTTGTCGCGAATGCGGCCGTGGATGTCCTCGAAGATGGACAGCTCGGAGGTGTTCTCGCCCTGGGGGTCCCGGGCGTGGATGTGCACGATGGCCGCCCCCTCGTTGAAGCAGTCGTAGGCCGACTGGGCGATCTCCGCCGGCTGCTCGGGCACGTTGGGATTTAGCGACTTATTGGTTATGGCCCCGGTTTGGGCCACGGTGATGACTACGCGGTCGGCGGGAATGGCATAATCCATCGCTGAACACCCTTTCTCCTCCCCCATCAGGTTGTATTGACGGGACTAATTTTCAGCTAAAATCGCAAACGTTTGCAGTAATAAGCAAATTTTTTTGGGCTCTTTTGCGGGCTCCCAGATTCCGCGCCATCGGTCCGGCCGCCTTAGCGGCTGGGCCAGACTCCGGTCGATTCCCGGACCACCAAGGCGGAAGGGATGACGACATGCCGTTCCCGGCATTCGCCTTTTGCAATTAATTCAATAAGAACCCTTGCAGCCGCCCTGCCCACCTGGGTCACGGGTACCTTGATGGTGGTCAGGGGCGGGTCGGTCAAATCCACCAAATCCGAGCAGCCTATGGCCACCACGGAAATATCTTTGGGAATTCTCAGCCCACGACTGTTGATTTGATGCAAGACGCCGGGGGTGGTGGCGTCGTTGATGCTGATTACTGCGCTGGGCGGGTCGGGCAGGTTGAGCAATTCTCCCATGAGACGGAAGGCGTCCGTCTTGGAGAAGTCGCTTTCCTTGATGTATTTATCTTTGTATTCCAAACCCTTGTCGCGAAAGGCCGCCTTGTAGGCCTCCAGGCGCACCAGGGAGTAGTTGGAATTCATGCCACCCAGGATAAAGGCGATATCCCGGTGGCCCAGGTTGATGAGGTAGGTGATTGCCCGGTAGACGTCCTGGTAGTTTTCCGAGTTGACGCTGGGGATGTCGAACTCCCAGCCATCGGGATAACCCGGCACCACCACGGCGGGCACGTTGTCCCTGACCAACTCGGGGATATAGGGGTCGTCGATGCGGTTGGCCAGCACGATAATGCCATCTACCAGGTGGCTGTGACACAGCGAGGCGTAGCTTTGCTGCTGGTTGATCACCAGCATGAGGTGGTAGCCCATGTCGTTGGCCACCGAGCTGAGGCCAAGCAACATGTGAGAATAATACGGGTTTTGAAAAGCGAACTCGCTGGTGCGGGGTATGACCACCCCCAGGACGCCTATGCGGTTTTGCACCAGGGCCTTGGCCGAGGAGTGGGGGTGGTAGTTCAACTCCTGGGCGATCTCCAAAACCTTTTTGCGGATTTCGGGACGCACCCCGGTCTGGTTGTTCAGGGCACGGGAAACGGACGAATAGGAAACGCCGGCTTTTTTGGCTATTTCCTTTATCGTGGCCATGGATCCCGGTCGGTCCTCCGCTAGGGAATGTTTGTGGATACCGCAAACGTTTGCAGTTTGTCAATCGAAAATTTTCATGAGCCGAAACTCCAAATGGTGCGCATTGCGTCTCGGCCGCGCGTATCCACCCGCGTTCAATGGGGAACGGGCCGTGCCGTAAGCCATGAAAAAACCCCAAGCCGGAGTCCGGCTTGGGGTGGGTTTGCAGAGTGGGGAGCCTGCTAGAAGCAGGACTCCAGCAGGGTGGTGAGCTCCTGGGCGGTGGGCATGCGCGGGTTGAACTGGATGGTGGCTTGGCGCAGGGCCTCCTCCACCAGAGCCGGGATTTGGCTCTTCTCAAAATCCAGTTTGCTCAGGCTGGTGGGCATGCCCAGGGAATGGGCCATCCGCTCCACCGCGTCGGCCAGGGCCAGGCAAGCCTCCTGCCGGTCGGCGGGGCAGGCCTCGCCCAGCACATAGCGGGCGATGTGCTCATAGTCAGCGCCGCACACCGGGGCGTTGAAGCGGATCACCGACGCCAGCATCATGCCCACGGCCAGGCCGTGGGGCGTGCCCTTCATCTTGGTCAGGGCGTTGGCCAGCGAGTGGGACAGGCCCAGGTAGCTGAGGGCAAAGGCCATGCCCGCCAGGTTGCTGGCAATGAGCATGTTGCCCCGCGCCTCCACGTCCGAGGGCGCGGCCATGACCTTGGGCAGGTTCTGGTGCACCAGGCCGATGGACTTCAGGGCCAGGGCCTGGGTGTAGGGCTGGCTACCCTTGGCCACGTAGGACTCGAAGCCGTGCACCAGGGCGTCCAGACCGGCGAAGAGGGTGGACATGGGCGGCAGGGTCAGGCTCAGGCTGGGGTCCAGAACCGCCACCTTGGGGATGGCCTGCCAGTCCTTGCACACGATTTTGGCGTGGGTCTCGCTGTCGGAGATGAGCAAAAAGGGCGAGACCTCGCTGCCGGTGCCCGCGGTGGTGGGTGCGGCCACCAGGGGCAACAGGGCGGCTCCGCCCTGCTGGGGACCGGCGTAGTCGGCCATCTTGCCGCCACGGTTGAGCAGGATGTTGATGGCTTTGGCGCAGTCCAACACGCTGCCCCCGCCGATGCCCAGGAAGGCCTGGGGGCCGAACTCACGGGCCACGGCCAACCCCGCCTCCACGTTGGCGGTGGTGGGGTTGGGCTCCACCTCGTTGAATACGGCGGTTTGGATGCCCTTGGCGGTCAAGGCTTGGTGATAGGCCCGGTCCAGACCGGCCCCTTGAATGCCCGCGTCGGTGACCAGCAAGACCCGCTGGGCCCCCATTTGGCCAAGCAACTCGGCGGTGGACTCCTGGGCCTGGTTCTTCAGAACCACCCGGAAGTTCATTTGCAGATCAAATGTGTCCATGCGTTCTTGTCCTTAAAAGCCGTCCGGCCGCTAAGCGGCAGGCTGACGGCGCTTGATCTTAATCTGCATACGCGGCCCCTGCTTGTCGTCGGACTTCTTGAACAGGGTGACCAAGCCCTTGGGAAGCAGGAACATGATGGTTATGAGGATGGCGCCCAGCACCAGTAAGTGTGCACCGGGAACCAAGGGGTTCAGGGTCTCTTCCAACAGACTGACCAGCAGGGCTCCCACCAGGGGGCCGAAGGCGCTGCCTATGCCGCCGATGGTGGAGATGAAGATGGCCTCCAGGGAGTAGTTTATGGAGAACACGTCGTTGGGCGACAGGTACTGGGTGAACAGGCCGTAGCAGCCTCCGGCCACGGCGGCCATGCCCGCGCTGACTAACAGGGTGGAGGACTTGATGTACTTCACCTTGATGCCGATTTCCGAGCAGGCGTCCTCGTCGTCGCCGATGGCCACCAGGGCCAGGCCCTGCTTGCTGCGCGCCATCCAGCGGAAGGTGAAGATGGAGGCGGCGGTGAGCCCCAGGGTGAGGTAGTAGATGCCGATGCGGGTGGAGAAAATGCTGGGGGGCAGCAAAATCCCCTCCGAGCCGGAGAGCTCGGGGCGCCACAAGAACACGATCCTGAGGATCTCGGCGATGGCCAGGGTGATGATGGTGAAGTAGGGCCCCCGGGCCGAGAAGCAAATAAGGCCGATGGGTAGGCTGAACACGGCCACGGCCACGCCGCCCACCGCCAGGGAGATGAGGGCGGGCATGCCCAGGCTGCTGCAGGCCGCGGTGGCGAAAGCGCCCAGCCCGAAGAAGGCCGCGTGGCCCAGGGAGAACTGCTTGGCCAGACCGCCCAGCAGGTTCCAGGACTGGCCCAGCAGGGTGTAGATAAACGCGAAGGTGAGCACCGACATGGCGTATTCCTGGTAGGGGATGCCCACTATGGGCAGAGCCAGGGCGGCCAGGGTCAGGATGCCCAGCACGATAACGGTTTTTTTATTGCCTTGGTTGATGGCTTGCATATTGGTTTCCTCGCCTGTTTCTCTCTAGCCTGGGCCTAGGCCCGGCTGAAGAGGCCCTCTGGCTTGACCATCAGCACGCCGATGATGAATACGAAGGCCACCACCGGAGAGATCTGGGAGGGCAGGAATAGGGAGAACAGGCTCTCGGTCATGCCGATGATGAATCCGGCCACGATGGTACCGAACAAGCTGCCCATGCCGCCCAGGATGGCCACGCTGAAGGCCACGATCAGGTAGGTGGTTCCCGCGTAGGGCGAGAAGGGGTTCACCAACCCGACCAGGGCGCCCATGAGACCGGCGGAACTCACCCCGATGATCCAGGTGATGCGCCGGATCTTCAGGGAGTCGATGCCCATGATTTCGGCCGATTCCTTGCTCTGGGAAACGGCCCTGATCTTCTTGCCGATCACCGATTTTTTCAAATACAGGCTGAGCCCCGCCACGGTGGCCAGGCTGATGATGGCCACGAGGAACTTGAGCAGGGGGTACTTGAAGGGCCCAAGTTCGATCTGGGAGTAGCCCAGGCCCGAAGGCACGAACTTGTAGTCCAGGCCGAAGATGAGAGCCAGGACGTTGGAGATAATCAGAAGAAGGGCGTAGTAGTGCACCACGTGGGCGTCGCCTACGTCCAGGGTGTAGCGGGCGAAAAACTCGAAGGTGAGCCAGCCCACCAGGGCCATGAAGGCCACCACCGGCACCAGGGCCACGAAGGGGTCCATGCCCAGGGAAGTGACCGCCAACAGGCAGGCGTAGCCGCCCAGAATGGCGAAAGAGGCGTGGGCGAAGTTGACGATCTCCATGACCCCGAAGATCATGGTGAGGCCGAAGGTTACCAATATGTAGAGCGAGGACAGGAATATTCCCGTCAAAAACAGCTGCATCGCTAGGGTTGAGTAGTCCATGCGTTGGTTCTCCCTTTCCTCAGATGCCCAGGTAGGACTCGCGGATGTGCGGCATCTCGCTGAGCTCCTGGCCCGAGCCCTCCAGGACGATCTTGCCTTGCTCCAGCACGTAGGCCCTATCGACGATCTGCAGGGTGAGGTTTACGTTCTGCTCCACCAGGAAGATGGGCACCCCCTTGGCGTGAATCCTCTTGATGGCCTCGAAAAGGTCCTGCACCAATACGGGCGCCAGCCCCAGGGACGGCTCATCCAGCAGCAAATATGCCGGTAGAGACATCAGGGCCCGGGCGATGACCAGCATGCGCTGCTCCCCGCCGGAAAGGGTGCCGGCCATTTGGCGAAGCTTGGTCTTGCTGGAGATGCGGGGGAAGAGGTCAAAGACCTCTCGCATGGTCTCGTCTTTCATTTCCTTGGCCTTTTGGGAGTTCAGGGCCAACTCCAGGTTTTCCAAGACGGTCATCTTGGGGAAAACCGATTTGTGCTCAGGCACGTAGGCCAGCCCCAGGGAGACGATGCTGGGGGTTTTTTGTTCGTGAATGGGTCTGCCGTCGAGCAGGACCTCGCCGCCCCAGGGGGGAAGCAGGCCCATCACCGCCTTGAGGGTGGTGGTTTTGCCCGCGCCGTTGCCGCCCAACAGGGCCACCAGCTCTCCCTCGCCCAGGGCAAAGGAAACCTCGTGGATCACCTGCAGGTTGCCGTATCCAACGCTGAGGTTTTTAACTTCCAACACTTTTATTCACCCGCTGCCTTGCCCAGGTAACATTCGATGACCTCGGGGTTGTTGGCCACCACGGAGGGCGATCCCTCGCACACCTTGCGGCCATAGTCCAGGCAGACCACCCGGTCCACGGTCTTCATCAACACGCGCATGATGTGCTCGCACCAGAAAACGGTGATCTTAAGCTCCGAGCGTATCTTGAGGATCAACTCCTGGAAAAAGGTGAGCTCACCGGGGTTGAGCCCGGCCAGTATTTCGTCCAGGAGCAGAAGTTTGGGGTCGGTGGCCAGTGAACGGGCCAGTTCCAGGACCTTGCACTGCACGTCGTTGAGCTGCGAGGCCGGGATTTGAGCGAAGTCCTTCAGACCCACCAGTTCCAAAAGACGCTCGGCCTCGCTGTTGGCCTCGGCGCGGTCGCCGGGGTTCTTGCGGCCGTAGAGGTAGGCCAGGCTTACGTTCTGGCGCACGCTCAGGCTGTGGAAGGGCCGGGGTATCTGGTGGGTGCGGGAGATTCCCAGGTGACAGACGTCCGAGGGGCTCATCTTGTTGATGAGCTTGCCCTTGAAATAGATGTCGCCCGCCGTCAGGGGGTAGATGCGAGTAATCAGGTTGAACAGAGTGGTCTTGCCCGAACCGTTGGGGCCGATGAGACCCACGATTTCTCCCTCCTCAACCGCAAGGCTCACATTTTCCACCGCCTGGACCCCGCCGAAGTACTTGCTGACTTGTTTAACTTCAAGCATGGCGATAATCCCTTGGGAGAAAGTTCAAGGGGGAGGAGACGGGACCTCCTCCCCCCAGGGAGCCTTATTTCTTGTAGGTCGGTTGGGGGTAGATAAGCTTCTTGGTGGCGAAGGCGGTGGGGAACACCACCTCGGGGATACCGCCCTGCATCTGGGGGCAAACCAGGGCGCTGCCGTCGGAGGTGCCGTCCTTCTGGAACTTCAGGTTGCCGAGGATGGTCTTGATGTCCTTGGTCATGAAGGCCTGGCGCACCGCCTCGCGGTCGTTGGTGCCGGCGTCCTTGATGGCTTCCAGCATGGCCTGGGCACCGGCAAAGCCGATGGCGGACACCCAGCTGGGCTCCTCGCCGTAAGCCTTCTTGTAAGCGGCCTGGAACTCGGTGTTGAAGTAGGTCTTGATGCTCGATGCCCACACGCTGGTGCCCACGATGCCCTGAATCTGCTCAGGCTTGAACTTCTGGGCGAAGGAGGGGTAACCGGTGGCGGTCTGCACGTAGATCATCTTGAACTTGCTGCCGACGCCCATCTCCAGGATGGTGCGGGTCACCAACAGGTCGTTGCGCACGTGGCTGACCGTGCCGATGATGGGGTAGCCGCCCGCGATGACCTTGTTCACCGAGGAGCTGACGTCCTTGCTGTCGGAGGGGTAGACGTCCACGACGTCGATCTGCACGCCCTCGGCCTTGCCCAACTTGGCCATAGCGCCGGAAACCGCTTTGGCCCACAGGCCGTCCTCATGGATCAGGCCGACCTTGGGCTTGTCAGGCAGGCTCTTGACCAGGTTGACGAAGGCCTTGCAGTACTGGGAAGCGGTGGGGCCAACGTTGAATATGTACTTGTAGCCCTGGGTCCATATCTTGTTGGCGTAACCGGCGTAGATGGTCATGGGGATCTTGTTGGTTTCGGCGATCTTGGCCACGGCGAAGGACAAGGTGGAGCCGTGGGCGGACAGGAAGAAGTCGACCTTGTCCATGTTGGCCAGGCGCTGGAAGCTGCGCACCGCGGAGGACGGCTCGCTCTTGTCATCGTAGTAGACCAGCTTTACGGGTACCTTTTTGTTGAACTTGGACAGGAACAGGCCGCCGTCCTTGTTCACCAGGTCCACCGCCAACTGGCGGCCCTTGAAGGACGGGATGCTGTCTTCGGCCATGTAGCCCGATTCGCTCACCGTGGTGCCGATGAGAATCTTGTCCGGCGCGCCGGCCTGGGCCGATGTCGGGCTCAGCAACAGCAGGCCCGCCATCAAAAGGCAAATGCTTAACAGGGCGGATGTGGTTTTAGCTCCAACTTTGAACATGAATTCCTCTCCCTCGATATAGATGGTGATGCGGCATGTCTCCATGCCTTTAGCGGAGCATCCGGGGCGACTTTTACCGCCCAGCATGCGCTCCTTCCCCTATGTTTCCCCCGTTATCCCGTTGACTATGTATTTTTTTAACCGAAGGCAACTTTGGCCGGACGGTGCACGTCCCACTGTTCCAGGCCCAGTTCGGCCACCTTTTCGGGCTGGGGTATGCCTTCCTCGCTCCAGCCGCGTAGTTCGTAGTAATCGCTCAGCATGATGTTCAGCGGCGGCAGGCTCTTCACGGTGCCGCCCTCGCCGCGCTTGTGGGTAAGAAATCGCCCGGGCAGGGTGTCGTCCTTGCGGCTTATGCCCAGGTGATTGTTGTACAGGCGCTTGAGATTGAAGATGCGCTCGCCGCAGAGCATGAGCTCCTGGGGCGTCATGTCCCAGCCGGTGATGGCGTTGATCCAGCCGGTCATGATGCCGGGGTTGACTCCGGCGAACAGAGAGAACTTGCACATGGCCACCGAGTCGAACAGGCCCATCAGGTCCTGGGCCCGCTTGACCAATAGGGCTTTGCCCTCCACCTCCAAACGGTCGGCCGGTTCGTTCAGGCCCCACTCGGGCATGGGCACGTTGCGCTCAAAGGCGTGGCTGAAGGCCTGCAAATGGCAGGCGCCCCGGTTGGAAGTGGCGTAGCCCACGGCTATGCTGTGATAGGCCCTGGGGTCGTGGGCCGCCGAAGCCATGCCCTTGACCTGCACCGCGTATTCACTGGCCAGGCCGCCGACCTCCTTGACCACCGCGTTGATGCCCTGGCCCAGCAGGGCGCCCAGGCCTTCGCCCTTGCCGATCTGCTCCACCAACTCGGTGGCCGCGGGCACGCTGCCCCAGGTCAGTTCCAGGCCGCCGGTGTCTTCCTTGCTGATCAGGCCCCTTTCGTACAGCTCCATGGAAAGGCCGATGAGCGAGCCCGTCTCCATGGTGTCAATGCCCAGCTGGTTGCAGCGGCGGTTGAGGCGGCACAGCGCCTCCAGGTCGTCGATGAGACAGCCGCCGCCGATTAGGGCCAAGGTCTCGTACTCCGGCCCGCCGACGATCTTGCCGTCCAGCTCCACCTTGCGACCGCAGCCTATGGGGCAGCCGGCGCAGCGGAAGTTGCCTTTGGAAAAGCGCTGTTTCAGCTGTTCGCCGTTGATTTTTTCCGCGCCTTCCCACTTGCCCTTGCGCCAGTTCTGGAAGGGCATGGTGCCCACGTCCGCGCAGGGATGCACCAGGTTGGGAGTGCCGTAGCCGCCCAGGCCCTTGGCCAAAACGCGGTAGGTGCCCAAAAGAGGCTTGGTTACGGCCTTGAGCGCGGCGGAGTCCTGCACCGGGACGGTTTGATTGCCCCGCACCACGATGGCCTTGAGGTTCTTGGATCCGGCCACCGCGCCCAGGCCGCAGCGGGCCGCCGCCCTGGCGTGCTCGCCGTCGGTGAAGATGCCCGACACCGCGATCATGCGCTCTCCCGCCGGGCCTATGGTGGAGACCACCGCCTTGGGGTCGGTCTCGGCCCTGAGCATGGAGTCGCTTTCCTCGCACTCCTGGCCCCAGACCTTCTCCGCGCTGCGCAGCTCCACGCCGTCGTTGGTTATCCACAGGTAGCTGGGTCGAGGGGCCTTGCCCACCACCACTATGCTCAAATATCCCGCCCGCCGTAGCTCGCGGCCCCAGGAGCCGCCGATGGAGGCCTCTCCCCAGATGCCGGTGAGGGGAGAGCGGGCCACCACGGTGTGGCGGCCCGAGGTGGGCACCGCCGTTCCGGTGATGGGCCCGCAACTGAAGATCAGGGGACTGGCCGGGTCCAGGGGCTCGGGGGGGCAGGGCAGGGTCTGGGCCAGGATGTAGGCCCCATAACCGCAGCCGCCCATGTACTGCCGCAGCACCTTTTCGTCGGCAGGCTCGGCCTTGATCTTTCCCGTGCCGAGGTCTATATGGAGGATATTTCCTAATGTGAAACTCAATGTTCATTTCCTTTTAGACGCAGCCATATTCCGTCTAAACGGTGGGCAGGCTGAAATATTCGGTTATGAAACTACGTTAATCGCAAAATCCTTGCTCTGGTAAACAAGGCTTATTCATCTGGGCGACGCCCAGGCCCGAGGCCTAGGCGAAGCGGCAAGCAACTTCGCCCAAGCGGTCCACCACCAGGTGGATGGAGTCGCCGGGGGCCACGTCCACCGCCGCGGAGGCCGCGCCGGAGAGGATGATCTCGCCGGCTTTGACGCCGACGCCCATCGCGCCCATCTTGTTGATGAGCCAGGCCACCGATTGCAGGGGGCTGCCCAGGACCGCGGCCCCGGCGCCGGTGCCGGCCAGGCGGCCGTTCTTGGTGAGCACGAAGCCCACGTGGCGCAGGTCCATGGACCCCAGGGGGATCAGGGTGGAACCGATGACAAAGGCGGCGGCCGAGGCGTTATCGGCCACGGTGTCCTGAATCTTGATCTTCCAGTCCTTCACCCGGCTGTCGATGATTTCCAGGGCGGGGGTCACCCCGGCGGTGGCCATGGCCACCTCTACGGGAGTCACCGGACCCATGAGATCCTGGCCCATGACAAAGGCGATCTCGCCCTCGATGCGCGGCTGGAGCAGGGTGCTGGTGTCGAAGGCCACGCCCTGGTAGAGCAGCATGTCGTCCAGGAGCATGCCATAGTCGGGCTCGCCCACGCCCAGCATCTGCTGCATGGCCGGGCTGGTCAGGCCGATCTTCTTGCCCACCACGCGGGCTCCGGCCTTGAGGCGGGCGTCGATGTTGATGGTCTGCACCTGGTAGGCCTCCTCCACGGTGATGCCGGGGAAGGTCTCGGTCAGGGCGGCGATGGGCTTCAGGTCCTTGGCCGCCTGGGAAAGGCTCTGGGCGGCTTGGGAAATCTGTTCTTGACTCAGGCTCATATTATTCCTTCCCGCTCAGGCCCGGGTTCAGTGGGCGTGAGTCGGTTGATGATCCAGAAACTTTTGGCGCAGGGCGTCGGCTAGGTGAGAAGCCAGGCGTTCCTTGGGCCAGTTCTCGTTGAGACCCCGGCTGAGCACCGGCCAGATGAGGCGAACCTCGTCGTTGGGCCCTGGCAGGGTGACCATGGTGCATTGACCCAGGCGGCCCACTCCCAGGCGCACCCCGTCCTTGGCGTGGCGGCCCTGGCCCTTGGTGAACTTCAGGACGTAAGGCGTGGCCGCCTCAGGGTCCAGAGCCAACAGCGCTTCCACGGTCTGGTCCTTGCCTTCGGCCCCCACCCCGCCGGTGGTGATGATCAGGCCGTAGCCCTCCTCCACCGCGTCGCGCAGGGAGTTGGCGATACGGCCCTGCTGATCGGGTAGGGGAGGGGAGGTGGCCACGGTGAAGCCCATGGCCTCAAGCTCCCGCACCAGGAACGGGGTGTTGGTATCCTTGATCTGGCCGTTGATCACCTCGGTGCCGGTGGGGAACACCTTGGCCCGCCGGGCCAGGCGCTCCATCAACTGGGCCTTGAGTTTTTCGGTGCGCTCCAGAACCTCGCGGCCCTCGTCCGGGCCCAGGCTGATCATGCCCAGGATGCCGTCGGAGTGGATCTCGGTGTCCCCGTTTATCTCCACCCCCGGCACCAGGCTCAGCGCGGCCAGCAGGGCGTCCTTGCGGGCCACGATCTGCTTGGCTTCCACGGTGGGGGTGAGCACGTCGAACACCAGGTGCTCTTTCTGGGCGTCGGTGACCATGATCTGCTCGGGGGTGAGGCCCAAGACCTCGCCCGCCGCGCGAGCGCAGGCGGCCAAGTCGGCCTCATGCAGACGCAGGGGAGTTATCCAGATTTCGGTTTTTTCCAAAAGACGGTACTGCATGACCGTTCACTCAATCCTTGATCACGTCAAAGCGCATGGGCAGGCATGGAGCGTCCACCACGCTGTAGCCGATGTCCACCGAATCCACGTCGTGTCCGGTCAGGCCGGGCAGGTCGGTGAGGCGCAGGTTGCCCGCAAAGGCCAGCTTCACCTTTTCGCGCAGGCCTTCTCGGCGCAGGGCCTGGGAGGCAGCCTCCAGGTCATCCAAGTCGCCGGTGTCCACCATGAGGGTGGCCGCGCCCATGCGGGCGGCGGTGACCGCCTCCTGGGCGATGGGCTCCAGCTCGCCGCGCAGTTGGATGACCACCGGGCGCTCCAGGGGAGCCACCGCCTCCATGGCCCCCGCCACGCCGCCCAGGATGCGCACGTAGTTCTTGTCCACGTACACGAAGGGGTGGGGGGCCATGCGCATGCGCAAGCCCCCGTGGGCCACGGCCTGGCGGATCTGGTCCTTGATGGCGTGGGGCATTTTCTTGAAGGCCCCGCACACCACCAGGAAGCGGCCGTCCGCCCCTTCCAGGGCTTGGCGGGCCTGGGTGGCTATGCCCGAGGTCTTGGAAAGCTCGCCTAGGAGAAGCTCCTCGGCTCTGACGATGTAAAAAGGGGTGCCGGTCAGGGTGGCCACCACCTGCCCGGCGAACACTTGGTCCCCGTCGGTCAGGTTGGAGTCGAAGCTCACCCTGGTCTTGGCGGCCAGCTCCTTGGCGCGGGCCATGCCGCTGAGCACCCCGGCCTTTTCGGCGGTTATCTGCGCGCGCAGCAAACGGTCCTGGTGACCGTCGAATATCCGTTGCCGAATATCCGGTGGCCACCAGTTCACGGAGGTTGCGGGCGCGGGAAGGGTCATTATGCCACTTGATCCAACAGGGCCGGGTCCACGTTGCGCTGGGCCAGCCACTTGGGAAGCAGTTTCTGCTCGACCCGCTCCATCACACCGGGGGCCACCTTGTAAAGGTGCTCGGCCAGAGGCTCGCTGACGTTGAGGCCGCCGGCGGCGCCGTCGAACAGGATCACCTTTCTGGTGCTCGTGGTGTGATAGGCGAAGTCCATGGCCCCGTCCAGGTTGTCGGCCAGTAGGGCGTGCTTCATGTAGTTGAGGTTCATGGGGTCGCGGTCGAACAGCTCGGCCTGCTGTTTGCCCACCACGATGGTGGGGCTCTTCTCGGCGAAGAACACCGAGGGGTAGCCGACCCAGGCGTAGTTGTGCACCACGGTCTTGATGGCCGGGTTCACCGGCGGCACCTCCGGGATCAGGGGCTTGCCGTGGTCGTCGTACATGGTCTCGGTGTACCAGGTGTAGGGCGGCAAGGGGTAATCCAGGTCGAACACGTCCATGTTGGCGCAGGCCATGTTGGCGTAGATGACCCCGCAGGCGAAGACGTAGGGCACCGGGCAGGGGAAGTCCAACACCGCGATGCATTCGTCGATGGCCCCGAACAGGGTCATGATCTTGCCGTAGTCACGCATGCCGCCCACGGTCACCCGGTCGTTGAGGGCGTACAGGTCGGTGTCCGCGTCCACGCCGGTGGCCCCGGCCGGGGACATGGTCAGGAAGCAGGCGAAGGCGAACTTGCTTTGGACGAACGCGGACTCGAAGATGGAGCGGGCCACGAAGTTGGCCGCTCGGGGGCCCAGGTTCATGTGGTAGGTGGAGCGGGTTTCGCAGCGGGCGTAGCTCATGCCAAAGGGCTTGACCGCCCGGTCCACCTGACGGTGGAAGTGCACCTCGCGCACGTCGCTGTTGTGGGCGTGGATGATAAAGTCGGCGTCGTAGGCCTTTTTGAGGCCGAACAGGGTGCCCAACTCGGTCTCGATGGGGATGCCCGCGTCGATGGGGGCGATGCCCAGGGCCTTGCCGTGGAAGTACTCGTCCAGGCTGTGGGCCTTGATGTATTCCTCGGTCTCGCGGAAGCGCATGCCCAGCCCGGCGCGCAGACGCACCTCCTTGCAGCCGGTGCGCTGCTCCACCACGTCCTTGATGGTGCGCAACATCTCGGCGTAGGGCTGGCCGCCGTAGAAGGTGAAGCCGTGGTGGGAGGCCAGGATGTTCACGGTGCTGCCCGCGGTGATCTTGGACATGTCCACCTTGGCCAGGGCGGCCTCGGTTTCCTTGCGGATGACGGTCACGTCGTTGGAGCCGCCGGGGAAGATGACCGGCGGCAGGCCGGTGACCAAATCGGTGAGCGGCACGCCCACGATATTTTTCAGTTCAGCGCCCCGCTTCACGACATATTTGGGGTCCACGCCGTATTGGGAGACCCGGGTGGGGGCAGGGGGAAGAGCCTTGTTATACATGGCGTCTGCCTTTCCCTTTAGGATTTCGCGTTGTCGATTGGAGCATTCACCACGCTGTCGAGCAGATCGCGGTCGCTGTCGAAGCGGAAGCCGGGGTGCTCTCTCTTGACCTTGTCGCTCACGTCCCAGACGGTGGCGGTGCGGCCATACCACTGATAGCTCTGCTTGGGCCGCTCGAAGGTCTTGCCCGCGGCTTCCAGGAACCGCAGGATGGGCTGGTTGCACTCGATGCCGCAACCGGAGCCCACGCCGCAGGCACGCACCACTTGGGCGGGGTCGGAGGCGCCGTCCAAAATCGCGGCGGCCACTTCCTCGGCCCGGGTGGCGGTGCAATAGCATACGATCTGTTTGGGATGGAAATGGGCCTTGCGGCACAGCGCGTGGATTTCGTCGTAGTCAAACTTGGACACGTCGGTGGCCAGGTCGAAGGGCTCGCAGGGGGCCATGGAAATGGCGTGGTCGGGACAGCGCTGTTCACAGTTCCAGCAGCCGACGCAAAGATCGTAATCAATATTCACTTGGGGCTTGCCGTCCACCCGGGACACCTCGATGGCGTATACGGGGCAGACCATCTGGCAAGTCTTGCAACCCTGGCAGAGCTCCATGTCCACCTGGGCCTGTACCCTAACCGTCTTCATTTCCTTCTCCTAACCTATGCGCCAGGCGTGGCCGAACCGGGTGATTCCCAGGGATCAGCCCGCCGTGGGCCTGAGGTTTACTATGGAATCCTGCAACACACCGCTGAGTTCGTGGGCGGTCTGCACCACCATGCGGGTAATATCGTGGGGAGTTTTTTCATAACGGTCCTTGGGAACCGAGACGCTCAGCGCCGCCACCACCTGGTTATCCAGGAAAACCGGCGCGGCAACGCATTTGAGCCCCATTTCAATTTCTTCGTTGTCTTGGGCAAAGCCCTGCTCACGCACCTTTTCCAACTCCAGTCTGAGTTGGTTCCAGGTGGTGATGGTGTTCTGAGTGAAGGCGGGCAGGCCGGTTTCTTCCACCGCGCCCCTTACCTCGTCCTCGGGCAAGAAGGCCAAAAGAACCTTGCCGACCCCCGAGCAGTGGGCGGGGAGCTTTTGGCCGATCTGGGAGACCACCACGCGCACGGTGTGGTTGCTCTCGATCTTGTCCAGGTACAGGGCCTGGTTCTTGTGCAGCACCGCCAGGTGGACCGTCTCGCCGGTCTGCTGGTTGAGGCTGCGCAACAGGGGCTTGGCCGTGCTCTTGAGGTGGCGGTAGGGCTTTACCAAGCTGCCCAGGAAGAAGAGCTTCATCCCCAAACGGTACTTGCCCGTCTCGGGATTCTTCTCCAGGTAGCCTTCCTCTTCCAGGTTGGAAATGATCCGGAAAACCGTGGTTTTGTTGTATTGTAGCTTCTCGGTGATCTCGGTGGCCGAAAGCTCCTCCACCTTGTCGTGGAACAACTCCAAAAGCCGGAAGGCCTTTTGCAGCACCTTGATGCGGTATTTTCCGTTGTCGATGTTGCCATTACTTTTCATATTATGAATTCCTCAATTCAAATATAACATATTCTTGACCAGCCCGCCCTGTCAAGGGAAAAAACGGCGGCAAATACCTGCCGCTTATTGGCTTATGCTGAAAAAACATGCCCATCCCCCATGAGTTAAAAGGTTGAATCGAGGCGGCCACGGGCCGCGTCCCTGTCCGACTTGGCAGGCGGTAAATTGACTTAAGTACCAGCTTAGCCTGTCAACGCCATGTATAGGAAAAAGAATTTCCCATGCCTTTTCTCTCTTGCCTTCTCCATGCCCGCTTCCGGCCCTGGTTGCGGGCCGGCATGCCGCCCTCGGGGAGCTTTGGCATCCTTTATATTCTAGCGTCCGACTAAGGTCCTGCCCAGCCGGCGTCGAGGGTCCGGTTTTTTGCCGCTAAAAAAACTTGACAGAACTCCTTGGTGCCTAGTAATTTATAACATGCATAGCGCATTTCACAATAAGAAACTAAACCGCGCGCTATGTGGGTGCGTCATCGGGCTCTCCCGGCTGGTTGGTACTCCTCTTGTTGCCCTGGGCCCGAGCAGTTAGTGGGCCAATAACCAAGAGGGCCGAACCCAGCGGAACCCGGCGAGCGGAAACAACAGCTTGTTTTGTCAGAATGTGGAACCGAGGAGTACGGGATATGAGGGTAAAAGGATTTAAGACGTTGGCCATGGCCGGCGTGGCTTTGTTGGGACTGAGCCTGTGCCTACCCATGGGCGCGGGCGCGGCGGATGCGCAAAAAATTTCCCTGGCCAGCTTCAAGGCGGGCAGCGGCTGGTACGTGATGGCCCAGACCATGGCCAAGATGATCAAGGGCACCCTGCCCGCGGGCTCCCAGGTGGACGTGCTGCCCTACAGCGGCGGCGTGGGCAACCCCATGCTCCTGGCCAAGGGCAAGGCCGATGTGGCCCTGGGCTTCCCGGTGGAGACCGGCCTGGCCATCAAGGGCGAAGCCCCCTACAAGAAGGCCAGCCCCGAGCTGAAGGTGCTGGTGGCCAACCTGGACACCTATTGGTACGTGTTCGCCCTTAGGGCCGACACCCCCATCAAGAGCTTGGCCGAGCTCAAGGCCAAGAAATACCCCCTGCGCCTGGCGGTGATGCCCAAGGGCAGCAGCGGCGAGTGGGACACCCGCAAGGTGCTGGGCGCCTACGGCATCACCTTCGAGGACATCATCTCCTGGGGCGGCAAGGTCAACTACGTTTCCTTCCCCACCGCGGTGGAGATGATGAAAGACGGCCAGGCCGACGCCTTCGGTCAGGTCTGCACCCCCGGCCACCCCTCCTGGATGCAGTTGGCCACCATGACCAAGCTGCGCTTCATGCCCATCGACAAGGCGGTGGCCGAGAAGTTCTCCCAGGACTACGGCTTCCGTCCCAGCGTGCTGCCCAAGGGGACCTTCCCCGGGGTGGACAAGGACATCCCGGTGTTGGGCTTCGCCACCCTGCTGTTGGCCACCAGCAAGATGTCCGACGAGACGGCTTACAACATCACCAAGACCATTTGCACCGGCAAGCAAGAGCTGGAAATGGCCTACAAGGGCGCCAAGGCCTTTGACCCCAAGAAGGCGGCCGAGGTTCCCTTGCCCCTGCACCCCGGCGCGGCCAAGTACTACCGCGAGGCGGGCGTGCTTAAATAAGCCCCCCAGGCGGGGGCGCCAATTTATCACCTAGGCACAGCACACTCGGCGCCCCCGCTTTTTAAATTTACGGCCGGAAGAGGCTCAAGAGCTGCCCCTCTCGCCCCTGGCCAGACTGTGATTTCGTCCCTGGACGCCGCGACCCGCGAGGGCCGGCGCCGGCGGGCATTAAAGGGGATAAAACTTGGACCCCCAGGTTAAGAAAAGATTGATCGCCGGGACCGCCATAACCTGGTCCCTGGTGCAGCTATATTGTGCGTTCACTTTCGCCCTGGACATCCTCCAGGTGGAAATGCTGCATATCACTTTCGCCCTGGTTTTGACCTTCCTGCTCAAGCCGGGCCCCAGTTTCCTCAACAAAAAAGGCGCGGCGAACTACTTCCTGGTGCTGCTGGCGGTGTCGGTGGGAGCGTACTTCCTTTACAGCTACCCGCGCATCATCGAGCGCATCCGTTTTGTGGATGAGGTGTTGGTCAGCGATATCGTGGCCTGCATGGCCATGATCTTCCTGGTCCTAGAGGCCGGGCGCCGCCTTATGGGCTGGGGCCTTTCCATACTGGGCTTGGTGGCCATCGGCTACGCCTTCCTCGGCTTCGTGATTCCCGGCACCTTGGGGCACAGCTCGGTTTCCCTGGACAGCTTCACCGAGTTCATGGTGCTCACCCAGGAAGGCATCTTCGGCATACCCCTCAGGGTGTCCACCACCTACGTCTTCTTGTTCGTGCTCTTTGGGGCGTTCTTGAAATATGGCCGCCTGGGCGAGTTCTACAACGATCTGGCCGTATCGGTGGCCGGCGGCATGCGCGGCGGTCCGGGCAAGGTGGCGGTTATCAGCAGCAGCCTGTTGGGCACCATCAGCGGCAGCGCGGTGGCCAACGTCTCCACCTCGGGCACCTTCACCATCCCCATGATGAAGCGGGCAGGCTACACCCCGGTGGCCGCCGGAGCCATCGAGGCCCTGGCCTCCACGGGCAGCCAGTTGGTGCCCCCCATAATGGGCGCGGCGGCCTTCATCATGGCCGAACTGACCCGCATCCCCTACTGGACCATCGCCGTGGCGGCCATCATCCCCTCGGTGCTCTACTACGTGGTGGTGTATGCGGCAGTGCACTTCGAGTCCATCCGCAGCGGCCTGGGCACCATGCAGGACGAGCGCAAGCCCATGCTCAAGCTGCTGGTCTCCAAGGGCTATATGTTCCTGCCAATCGTGGTGATTATCTACTACCTGGGCTCGGGCTACTCCATCACCCTGTCGGCCACCATGGCCATCCTGGCCTCATTCTTCGTTTCGGTGATCCCCATCGTGGCCAAGCGTGAGTGGAAGGAGATGCACATTTTCGTGCAGGCCCTGGAAGACGGCGCCAAGAGCTCCATCGCCGTGGCGGTGCCCTGCGCCATCGCAGGCATCATCGTGGGGGTGCTCACCCTGACTGGCCTGGGGCTCAAGTTCACCGAGATCATCCTGAGCGTGGCGGGCACCAACATTCTTTGGCTGCTACTCATCACCTCGCTGATCTGCATGGTGCTGGGCATGGGCATGCCCACCAGCGCGGCCTACATCACCGTGGCCATCTTGGCCATCCCCGCCCTGATCAAGGGCGGCATCCCGGTGCTCACGGCCCACTTCTTCGGCTTTTACTTCGCCAACCTTTCCATGGTGACGCCGCCGGTGGCCCTTGCCGCCTATGCCGGGGCAGGTATAGCCGACGCCAACTCCAGCAGCGTGGGCGTGAAGGCCTGCACCATGGGCCTGACCTTGTATATCATCCCGTTCCTGCTGGCCACCTATCCGCCGCTGATGCTTTTCGGCGAATGGTGGGAGGTGGCTTTCGCCATCTTCAAGGCGGGAATCATCGTCATCGCCTTCACCGCGGCCATCATGGGCATCTTCTCCCGCAGGCTCAACGGGCTGGAGCGGCTTTTGTTCGCGGGTGGCGGGATCATCCTGTGGCTCACCATCTACCCGGTGCTCACCAACATCATGGGCTTCGCCGTGTTGGCGGTGGCCATAGCCATGACCCGCAAGGGAAGAGAATCCACAGCCGCGGTCTAGATACGGCGACCAGGAGCCGGGCTCCGTTTTGGAGCCCGCTCCTCCCACGCCCAGAAAGGACGTGAGTAAGATGCCCAAGGATCTGAGGACATATCTGGAGCAACTGGAGCGGGACAAGCCCGAGGCGGTTTTGCGTATTAAAAAACCCCTCAAGGCCGCCTATGAGATCACCGCCTTGCAGCGCAAGCTGGACGCCATGAAGAAGTACCCGGTGATCATCGTGGAGCGTCCCATCCTGGACGACGGCACCGAGAGCGCCTTCCCGGTGGTGACCAACCTCACCGCCAGCCGCGACCTTTGCGCCGAGATTTTGGACATCGACCCCCACCGGGTGGCCATGCAGTACGCGGCCAAGGTGTCCCACAAGGTCGATCCGGTGGTGGTGCCCCGCGAGGACGCCCCGGTGAAACAGGTGGTGGAAACCGGCGATCAGGTAAACCTGCTTAAGTTCCCCATCCTGACCCACAACTACATGGACCCCGGCCCCTACATCGGCACCGGCTTCGTAACCACCACCGACCCTGAGACCGGCATCGACAACACCTGTCTGCAGCGCATCTGGGTGAAGAGCCCCCGGCGCACCGGCCTGTGGCCGGCGGTGACCAGCCACACCATGGGCAACCTGCGCGCCTGGTGGGGCAGGGGAGAGGCCATGCCCGTGGCCGTGTGGATCGGCCACCATCCGGCGGCGGTGGCCGGCGCTCAGTCGCGCCTGGGCTACCCCGAGAGCCACTACCCCTCGGTGGGCGGCGTCTTGGGCGAGCCCCTGCGCCTGGTGCCCAGCGAGACCTTCGGCAGCGATCTGATGGTCCCGGCCGACGCGGAGATGGTCATCGAGGGCTACGTGCCCCGCGAGGTCTTCGAGGCCGAGGGCCCCTTCGGCGAATATCCCGGCTACATCGGCCCCCAGCGCCCCAGCAACGTGATCGAGGTCTCCTGCGTCACCTACCGCAAGGACGCCATCTATCACGGCATCGGGGTGGGCCTGGCCGATCACTTGGTGCTCTTGGGCAACTTCCCCATGGAGGCCCGCATCTACAGCGTGGTCAAGAGCGTGTTGCCCGAGCTGATGAACGTGTACGTGCCCATCTCCGGGCGGCGCAACCATGTGTACGTGCAGGTTAAGAAGACCCGGCCGGGCATCGGCAAGGAAGCCATCATGGCCACCTTGCCTTGCGACAGCCGCCTGAAGCACGTGATCGTGGTGGACGAGGACATCGACCTGTTCAACGAGAGCGACATCCTCTGGTCCATCGCCTACCGCAGTCAGTGGGACAAGGACCTGGTCATGGTGAAAGGCGCGGCGGTGTTCCCCCTGGACCCCAGCCTGCCCTCGCCGGGCAACATCGGCACCCGTGGCGGCATCGACGCCACCATGCCCCCGCCCATCGGCAACGGGTTGCCCCGTTTCTATCAGATGGTCAACAAAACCCCCGACGATGTGGCCTCCGCCATAAACGTGGAGGACTACGTGGACCTGGACAAAGCCAACGGCTATCCGGGTTCATACTAGAATGAGGGAGCGTCAGCCATGGAAGTAGTGGAGAAGGTGGGCACCCCCAAGGACGTTTGGGTCACTTGCCCGGAATGCAGCCAGTTGTTTTACATCGACCGCTCCTTTTATGAACCACAGTTCGACAACCTTCCGCTGCACTGCCCCTTTTGTCATGCCCAGTTCGACAAGAAGGACTCCAAGATGACCTGGGGCCAATAGCGGCGGTTACAAATAACAAGCTCTCGGCATTGCCTAGGTGGAGCGGACCAGCAGAAAAATGAGGAATAAATGAGCGACCAAAAATCAAAGACGGCAGAAACCGAGAAGGTCTTTCTGCTGGGTAACGAGGCCCTGGTGCGGGGCGCCCTGGAAGCGGGCGTGAACTACGCCTCGGCCTACCCGGGCACGCCTTCTTCGGAGATCATCGAGCGCCTTTCGCGTGTGGCCAAGGAGCGCCACTTGCACGTGGAATGGTCGTCCAACGAAAAGGTGGCCTGCGAAGGCGCGGCGGCGGCGGCGGTGGCCGGGCTCAACAGCCTGTCGGCCATGAAGAACGCCGGTCTGGCCGTGGCCCTGGACTTCTTGACCCACGCCAGCCTCACCGGCCTGGGCGATCAAGGCGGCTCCTTGGTGGTGGTGGTCTGCGACGACCCCGACGCCCACTCCAGCGGCGACGAGACCGACAGCCGTTGGCAGGCCCGTTTCGCCTACGCCCCCATGCTGGAGCCCACCAGCGTGAATGAGGCACGGGAGATGATCCGCTACTGCTTCGATCTTTCCCGCGAGTACGGTTGCTACGTGTTCCTGCGCAGCTACACCAGGCTGTCCCACGGGTCGAGCATCGTGGAGCTGGGCCCCTTGCCCGAGGCCACGGTGGGCCAGGCCCATCCCGACTGCAACGCGGCGGTCAACCCCTACCTGGGCAAGGTCCACCACCAATTGGCCCTGGACCGGCTGGACAAGATCAAGGAGGTGTTCGAGGCCTCCAAGTTCAACCAGCACTTCGGCCCTGAAGACGCCGAGCTGTTGGTCATCGCCAGCGGCAATGGCCTGTCCTGCGGCCAGGAGGCCCTGGACATGCTGGGCCTGCAAAACGAGGTGGGCGTGCTCAAGCTGGCCACCCTGTGGCCCTTCCCGGTGGAGCTGGTGCGCAAGCACGCCAAGACCGCCAAGAAGATCCTGATTCTGGAAGAGGTGGACCCGGTGGTGGAGGTGCTGGTCAAGGACGCCCTCAACGGCACCGAGGCCGCCCAGGTCCAGGTGTTGGGCAAGGAGTCCGGCCACGTGCCCATGGGCGGCGAGATCACTCCCGACCGCGCCCTGGACGCCTTGTGCAAGATCACCGGCAAAATCTACCAAGGCCCCAGCGAGGCCTACCAGGCCAAGCTCAAGGAGGTCACCGAGGACATCCTCATCAGCCGTGGCCTCACCTGGTGCCCCGGCTGCCCCCACCGCGGCAGCTTCTGGGCCCTGGACAAGGCCATCAAGGCCGAGGGCGGCGAGGTGTTCGTGACCGGCGACATCGGCTGTTACACCCTGGACGTGTTCCCCGAGGGCAAGTGCCAGATGAACATGCTGCACGCCATGGGATCGAGCATCGGCCTGTCCGCCGGTCTGGGCCAGATGCACAAGTTCGGCTGGGACAAGCCGGTGATCAGCATCTGCGGCGACTCAACCTTCTACCACGCTGTATTGCCCGGCCTGGTCAGCGCCATCTACAACCAGTCCAACCTTATCCACGTGGTGCTGGACAACGACGCCACGGCCATGACCGGCTTCCAGGCCCACGCGGGTGTGGGCTACAACGCGGTGGGCGACGACGCGCCGCGCATTGATGTGGTCAAACTGTGCGAGGCTCTGGGAGTGCCGGTGACGGTGGCCGATCCCTTTGACCTGAGGGGCACGACCAAGGCCCTGCGCGAGCTGATAGCCCAGAAAGAGGGCGTGCGCATCCTGGTACTGCGTCGCACCTGCGAGCTGGTTCGCATGAAGGCTGAAAAGACCAAGCCCCACAAGGTCGTGGTCAACCAAGACAAATGCAAAGGCGAGGAGTGCGGCACCTGCTACAGCAAGTTCCGCTGCCCCGCCTTGCTCAAGGACCCGGAGACCGGCAAGGCCAGCATCCGCGAGGACGCCTGCCCCGGTTGCGGCGTGTGCGCCTCGGTCTGCCCCTTTAAGGCTATTGAGATACAGGAGGTGGCCAAATGAGCCTTGCCACGGACCCCTATAATCTGATCGTTTGCGGCGTGGGCGGCCAGGGCAACATCCTCATCGCCCGGCTCATCGGACGCATCCTGGCCAACAACGGCTATTACCTGGCCATCGGCGAGACCTTCGGCGCGGCCCAGCGCGGCGGCTCGGTGTTCAGCAGCCTGCGCATCTCCAAGACCCGCACCTACGGCCCCCTGATCCCCAATGGCGCGGCCAACCTTATCGTCAGCCTGGAGCCCCTGGAGACGCTGCGCATGCTCTCCAACTTCGGCAACGAGAAGGTGGTGACCATCAGCAACACCCAGACCACCATGCCCGTGGGCGTGTTGGCCGGGCGCAACGAGTACCCCACCGAGGAAAAGCTGCGCGGCGCCATCGAGGAGCTGAGCCAAAGGGCCCTGTTCGTGCCGGCCACCGACATAGCGGTGGAGTTGGGCGCGCCCATCGTTTCCAACATCGTGCTCCTGGGCGCCCTGTTGGGCGCCAAGCTGCTGCCCATCAGCGAGGAAGAGGTCAAGGAGGATATGCGCTCCACCTTCCCGGCCGGCAAACTGGAGCTCAACTACCAGGCCCTGCAGCGGGGTATCGACACCGTGGCCTAGGCCTTTAAACTGCCCCACGCACCCGTCCCCTGGCACCGCTGCGGGGGACAGCGTTACAATAAAGGCCCGGCCACCGGAAACTCCCCCGGTGCGTCCGGGCCTTTCCCATACCCTCAGCAGGCCCCCGCCGCACCAGGGGCAACCGGAGACGACGCCATGCAAGCAGCCATCGACCGCCTACAGCAAGAGTTGAACGCCCTGGAGCTAGACGCCTCCTTCGTGCTTAAGCCTCACGACGTTTTCTACATCGCCGGTTACGCCTCGGTCTGCTCCGGGGTGCTCATTACCGCCAAAGAAGAGCCGATTTTCTGCACCCTGTGGCTGGACGCCCCCGAGGCCCGCGAGCAGTGTTCCCTGGATCGGGTGGGCACCTATGTCTTCCCCGAGCAGAGTCTGTTGGGGCGCATGATAAAGATGCTGCGCAAGCAGGGCGGGCCCGAGCCCAAGCGCATCGGCATCGAGAAGGACTTCATGGTGGCCCGGCAGTACGAGTTGCTGGTGAGTGAGTTTCCTCAGGCCGAGTTGGTGCACATCACTCCGGTGGTCGACAAGCTTCGGGCCATCAAGACCCCCCAGGAACTGGAGCACATCAAGGCCGCCGCGGCCATGGCCGACCAGGCCATGGAGGCCGCCCTGGCCGCCGTGGCTCCCGGGGTCAGCGAACTGGAGGTGGCCGCCGAGGCGGAGTACGTGATGCGCAAGGCCGGGTCCCTGCGCACCGCCTTCAGCACCTTCGTGGCCTCGGGCGATCGCACCCTGTTGGCCCACCCCATCGCCTCGCCCAAGATCATGCAGCCCGGCGAGGCGGTGGTCATCGACCTGGGAGCGGTTGTGGCCGGTTATTCCTCGGACCTGTGCCGCACCACCTTTGTGGGCGAGCCCACCCCGGAGCAGCGCGACCGTCTGCGCCTGGTCTTCCAGGCCCAGGAAGCGGCGGCCCAGGCCATGAGTCCCGGCGCCCTGGCCAAGGACGTGTACGAAGCCGCGAGGCGGGTGTTCGCCACCAAGGGCCTGGAGCGCCTGCTGCCCAGCGATATGGGCTACGGGGTGGGGCTCAGGCAGTCGGAGTTTCACCCGGTGATCGAAAAGGGTAGCTCCACAGAGCTAAAGGAGAACATGGTGGTGGCCCTGATGCAGACCACGGCCTATGACCGCGGCATCGGCGGCCTCAGGGTGGAGGACACTTTTTGGGTGAGCGCCCAGGGTGCGGTCAGGCTTACCAAGCATCGCCAGGAGCTTTATTAAAGGCAGCAAAGGGCCTGCGCGAAAAGTGACTCTTAAAAAAGGAGCCCCAATTCAGCCTACAAACTGAGTAAGATATAGATTAGACCCTGACGGTGAAGCCTTTTAATCGCCTGCCCGGCAGCTTCCATGGTCAGGGCTGGGTGCCGGGAGCCGGGTGGGTCCGCGCAAGGGCTTATATGCTTTTTCCCGCCATGCAAGACCCTAAACAGATACTGCGTATCAAGCGCACCCTTTTGGCCATCGCCGGAGGGGCGGTGCACACCTTTTTGTGCTGGGTGTTCCTGGAGTGGAATTTTTTTCGGGCCACCCCCTGGGAATTTTTTCAGATGTTCGGCTTCTTCTGGCTGGTGCACCTGAGCTTTCCGGTGCTGATGCTCCTGGGAATCAACCAGCGCTTCAAGGACCCCAGCCTCACCCTGTACCAGATGGCCTGGGCCACCATCTGCATCATGGTCACCCTCTATTTCATCTACGACCTGCGCATGGTGGTGCTCATGTACTACCTGCTGGTGATGATCTTCGGGGCCTACCGCCTGCGCCTCAAGGATTTCCTGATCATCAGCGCCATAGCCATAGCTGGCTACGGCCTGGTGATCTTGGCCATGGTCTACAACCAGGCGGAGATAGTCAATCTGCGGGTGGAGTATGTCCAATGGTTGTGCTTCTCGGTGGTGATGAGCTCCTTCGCCCTGCTGGGGTCCAACCTTAGCGCCCTGCGGCGCAAATACCGCAAGCAAAGCGTGCTGCTCTCCCAGGCCATGGAGCAGATCAGCCACCTGGTGGAGACCGACGAGCTGACCGGCCTGTGGAACCGCCGCCACGTCATGCGTTTTTTGAAAGGGCAAAAGGCCCTGGCCGAGCGCGGCGGCTACGGCTTTTCGATCTGCTATCTGGACCTGGACCATTTCAAGGAGGTCAACGACCGCTACGGCCACCATTGGGGGGATGTGGTGCTGCAAACGACCTCCCGGACCATGGGCGACCTCTTGCGCGAAATCGATTGCCTGGCCCGTTTCGGGGGGGAGGAGTTTTTGGCGGTGTTGCCCCTTGCCAATCAGGCCGCGGCGCTGTCCGTGGGGCAGCGCCTGCTGGAAAAGGTGCGCTTAATGGAGTTCGAAGACACCTTGTCCGGCTTGCGGGTGACCTTGAGCATGGGCATCGCGGAGTTCATCCCCGGCGAGACCGTGGACCATCTCCTACACCGGGCCGATCAGGCCATGTACCAGGCCAAGAACCAGGGGCGCAACCAGATGGTGGTGGCCGGCCCACAATGATAGGCACCAGCCCGGCTGGGCTGTTGTACATGCCGCCTGCCTGTGGCAAGCTTACCTCAGCGGAAATCACCAGCGCCGGTCAGGGGCCGGCGCATCAAGGAGGAATAGCGCCTTGCATCCTAAAAGGTTCGGCTTCGCGGTTTTGCTTTGCCTGTGTTTTTTGCCCGCCCTGGCCGGGGCCCAGCCGCCCACCCAGGACCAGATAGCGGCCTACCTGAAGGATCACCCCGAGGTGATCATGGAGGTGCTCTCCCGGCACAAGGTGGAGCTTTACAATCTGGTCATGGACGGGCGCGAGATCCGCCAGCGGATGATCTGGCGGGCCAACATCAAGCGCGGCCTTGCCAACCCCCTGGTGCCCCAGATCGACCCCAAGCGAGTGTTGTTGGGCGACCCCCAGGCCAAGGTCCTGGTGGTGGAGTACACAGACTTTCTGTGCCCCTCCTGCCGCCAGGCGGCCCACAACCTGGAGAGCCTGCTGGCCAAGGACCCCCACCGCTTCAACCTGCTGGTAAAGCACCTGCCCGGTTCGGACCTGTCGCGCCAACTGGCCCTGTACTACGAGGCCATAGGCCGCCAGGACCCGGCTAAGGCCTGGCGTTTCTACCAGGAGGTTTTCAAGGACCAGGACCTCATCGCCGAGAAGGGACTTTCGGCGGTGCAGCCGTTGCTCAAGAAGCTGGACATCGACCAGGCGCGCCTTACCAAGGACCTGGGCGACAAGGCCCTAGCCAAGCGCCTGGATGAGGACCTGGCCGAAGGCAAGGCCTTCAAGCTGCAAGGCACTCCCGCCTTTGTGGCCGCCGGGGTGGTTATGCGCGGCCCGGCTCCGGTGATGGCCTTTGAGGACGTCTGGGCCCTCAGTCAGGGCCAAAAGCTGGCGCCTCTGCAATAGCCGAAGCGGCACAGCGCCCGGCGCGGGCCGCTTGGTCCCGGCGGGCGGGCCGATGAACAAAACCGGGGCTGATATAGCCAACCCAAGGAGGGGCCATGCCCGCCGTTCCCCATAGCTTGTCGGTCAGTACCGGCTCCGGCCGCCTGGACCTGAGCGCCCAGGCGGTGTGGGTGGGGCCGGATCTGGTGGTGCTGGTCACCGGCGGAGAGCTGCCCCACGTGGGGGCGGTGGCCATGGCCGCGCCGCGTCCCTCCCTGGCCGACCCCGACGTCACCAGCGCCACCGCCTCGGTGTTCACCTATCCCAGCCACAAGGAGGACCGCCTGGCCCAGGCCACCGCCGAGCTGCTCTCGGCCAAGCTGGAGACCAGGGTGGTGGTAACCGCCGGTTGCCACTGGGACGACCTGGAGCCCGAAGGCATCAAGCAGGTGAGCGCCAACGGCCGCCGCTTGGGCCAGATGCTGCTGGAGGCCTTGCTGGCCCAGCGGGGGGCGGCATGATTCAAGGGCCGGAGAGGCGGCCCAGCACCAACGCCTGGCTGATGGCCCTGGCCGTGCTGCTGTGGGGGGTGATCAACCTGTTCACCCTGGACCACGGCCACCCGGCGGGCGGCGACTTCGCCCAGTACATCCTCCACGCCCAGAACCTGTGGCACGGCCTGCCTTACCGCCACGGGGTGTTCGTGCCCCAGGTGCCTTTCCACAACTACCCGCCCGGCTTCCCGGCCCTGTTGATCCCCTTGCTGGCCTTGGGCGGGGTGAACCTCATGCTGCTCAAGAGCCTGAACCTGTTGTTCTGGCCTCTCTACTGCTGGGTGCTGTTCGTCATTTTCCGCCGCCGCCTGGGGCAGGGTGTGGCCTTCTATGCCTTCTTGTTCATGCTGTTCTGCCCCTGGTTTTTCCTGTTCAAGCAGAGCGTGCTCTCGGACGTGCCCTTCACCTTCCTGGTCACCGCCGCCTTGTGGGCCCTCATCAACTGGCGCGACGGCGGCCCACGGCAATACGCCTGGCTGGCCCTGTTTTTGGCCTGCGCCTTCGCCTCGCTATTGGTGCGCTCGGCCGGGCTGGCCCTGGTGGGCGCGGCCCTGCTGGTCATGGTTTTTCAGCGCCGGGCCTGGGGCGCGGCGGCGCTAACCGTGGCCGTGTTCGTGGCGGCGGGCTTCCTGCAAAGCTCCCTGGGCGCTTCCACCAGCGGCTATTTCCACCTGCTGCATGACCCCATGGGCTGGCTGAGCAAGGTGGCTTTCGGCCTGCCCAGCAAGGTGGCCAAGGTGGTGGGATTTTATTTCCCGGTGTACCGGGGGGGGCATCCCCTGGCCGCCGCCCTGGAGGCCCTGGCGGCCTTGCCCCTGCTGGCCCTGGCCGCCTGGGGCTGGTGGCGGCGCAGACGTCGCCTGGGCGGTTGGAGCGGCCTGGACGCCTTTGTGGCGCTCTACCTGCTGATGATCCTGGCCTGGCCCTTTGTGGAGGGGCCCCGACTCTTCGCCCCGGTGGCCGGGTTGCTGCTGTTGTATTTCGCGGAGGGCCTGGAGGAGTTTTTCGCCGGACGCCGCCTGCCCTCCTGGCTGGGGGTCATGGGCGTGGCCCAGGCGGTGCTTTTGGCCGGGCTGCTGGTCAATCTGCTTAACACCGGCCTGCTTTGGGAATATGATGGCGACATCGTGAACCGGCCGGGCGACCGGGAACTATACGCCTGGGTGGGCGAGCACGCGGCCCAGGGCCGCACCTACCTTATCGACACGCCCAGGGTGATGGCCCTGTTCAGCGGCCGGGTGGGCGACAAGTATTACCCCGGCGAGGACTGGGCGGCCATGAAGGCGCGCATGCGCGACCGGGGGGTGGGCTGGCTGATCCTGCGCCGCCCCGCGGCCCGGGAGGGCATTACCTCGGCGCGCAAGCAATACGCCTGGCTGTTCCCCTCGGAGAAAGCGGGGGAAGACGCCACGGCCAAGGCTCAGGCCGATCCCGAGCTCAGCCCGGCCTGGTCCAATCGCCTGTACCGGGTTTATCGCGTGGATTAATATTTCCTTCGCACTAAAAAGAGGGTGAACTTGGATTCTAGCGGCCTGGAACGCCTGCACCTGATCATGGGGGTGCATTGCAATGTTCGTTGCGTGATGTGCTATCAGACCAGCTTCTCACGGGACGACTGCATGCCCGCGCTGATCTACCAGGAGCATCTGAAGCCAGTATATTCCCAGATAAAGACCGTGAAGCTGCAAGGCGGCGAGCCCACGGTGATGCGCAACTGCAAGGATTTTTGCATCCTGGCCCGCGACTATCCCCAGATGAAGATAGCGGTCACCACCAACGGTATCTTCATGAACCAGTTCTGGCTGGACGTGTTCGTCAACCAGGGGCTGTACGTGAACGTGTCCCTGAACGCGGGCAGCAAGGCCTCCTACGACCAGATCGTGATCCACGGTAACTTCGACAAAGCGGTGAGCAACCTCGCCAAGCTGGTGGAGCAGAACCGGGACGGAGCCCTCAAGGTGGCCATGTCCATGGTCATCATCCGGGCCAACGCCCGGGAGATCGCCCAGTTCCTAAAGCTGGGCCATTCCCTGGGGGTGGGGGAGATAAACTTCGGGGTGGACCCCATCCTCACCTTCCAGAACCTGCCTCCCAAGGCCGAGTTGCACGAGCTCTTGGCCGAGGCCTACGGGTTCATCGAAGACAAGGGGCTGCGCTCCGAGGGACTGGACGCCTTTGCCCGCCGGGTGGGCTATCCCCTGGGCGCGGCGGAGCAGACGGCGGCCCTGCCGCCGTGCCCCATGCCGGTGCGCAATCTGGTGGTGGATGAAAAGGGCGACGTGCGGGTGTGCTGCGCCACCTGGCAGATCATAGGCAACACCTACCGCCAGGGCATCGAGGAGATTTTGGCCTCGGCCAAACGCCGCGGCTTCCAGCAGAAGATCGTCCGCGACGACTACTCCTGGTGCGACCCCAAATGCCCGGACAACCGCAATCCCAGCCGCCTGGCCATGTACAACAAGTATTTCTACGAAGCGCGGCGCGATCCCGCCCTGTTCGCCGGCAAGGTCAAGAACAAGCTGGCCAAGTACCGCAAAATCTAAGCGGGCTTCTGCTCCAGGGCCTGGCCCAGGGCGCTCATGAGACGCTCCTGTTCCTGGCTGGTGGTCACCGCCACCCTGAGGTGGTGCTCGCCGCAGCCCACGAAAGAGGCGGCCGGGCGCACCAACACCCCCTGCTGGGCGGTGGAGGCGGCGACCTGGGCGGCGGTGGGGCCATCGCCCGGCAGGCGGCAGAGCAGGTAGTTGGCTGCGCTGGCCATGGGGTTCAGCCCCATCTCCCGCAGGGAGGCGGCCTGTTCCTCGCGCCAGCGGGTTATGGACTCGCGGGTCTTGCGGGCGTAGTCGTCTTGTCCCAGGCAGAAGACCCCGGCGGCCTGGGCCAAAGTGTTCACCGACCAGGGCTGGCCCAGGGGCGCGAAGTCACTCAGGGTGTCGGCGTCGGCCAGGGCATAGCCCAGGCGCAGCCCGGCGATGCAGTAGAACTTGGTCAGCGAGCGCAGCACCAGCAGGCGCTTGTGCTTCTTGATGGCCTGGCAGGCCCAGGAGCGGGCGTCCTCGTCCGCGAAATCGATGAAGGCCTCGTCCACCACCACCCAGGTCCGGCGGCGGATGGCCTGCTGAATGATGTGGTCCAGGATCTCGCGGGGGATTAGGGTGCCCGCCGGGGTGGTGGGGTTGCTGAAGACCACCGCCGAGGGGTCCATGTCCCAGAGCTTTTCCAGGTCGTGGGGCGTGGGCACAAAACCGTCCTGCTCGCGGGTGAGCAGGTAGTGGAAGTGACGCCCGGCGATGGCCAGGGAGCGGGCCATCTCCCCGAAGGCGGGGGCCAGGAGCACGATGTTCTTGAGGTCCAGGGCGCGGGCGATCATGCGGATGAGGGCGGTGGAGCCGTTGCCCGGCAGCAGGCAGGAGGCGCTCACCTCCATGCTGTCGGCCAGGGTCTGGCGGAAGGCATAGGCCAGGCGGTCGGGGTAGTGGCACACGCCGCTCATGGCCTGGGCCACGGCCTGGTCCAGGCCCGGCGGCGGTCCCAGGGGGTTCAGGGAGGCCGACAGGTCTAGGATGTCCTCCGTCGGCATTTGCAGACGCCGCGACCAGCCCCAGATGTCGCCGCCATGCACCGCGTCTCCGCCGAATACGGCCAGAGCGCGCTCCTGATTTTTCTCCAAGTCGTTATCGATCACGATGCCGTCCCCTGTTGGCAAAAGGCGCGGCCGGAACCTTGGGGGCTCCGGCCGGCGGTTTGTTCTAGGCTCTTTTCAACGCGAGACCTAGTTGCAGACCTCGCGCTCCACCTCTTTGTACATCTCGCCGTTCTTGTAATAGCGCTCTTTGACCATATGGCAGTTGTTCTTGGTGGCCCCCATGGGGGTGGAGGTGATCTTTTCGGTCCCGTCGTTCTTTTGGTATACCACCGGCTGGTTGGTCTGAGCCGCCTGGGTGGAGGCGTGGGTGGCGATGTGGGTGATGGCTCCGCCGGCCAGGGCGCCCAAAGCGCCGCCGATCACGCCGCCGCGCCAGCCGTTGGAGTCGAGCAAGGCGCCCGCCACCGCGCCAGTGGCCGCACCCACCCCCGCGCCTTCATAGTCGGACTTGGTCACCGAGGCGCAGCCTACCGCCAAGAGGCTGATTCCCAGAAGCAGGCAAAGACTGAGTGATGCAACTTTCCTGAACATTAGGGCTTCTCCTTTTAACCGTCTTGCCACCACATACCATTGTAGATTTATGTCGATATTATTACACGCCACAGGCTCGATTGCTAATTATTCGCCCTGGTCCTCGCCGGGGCCTTCATCCCCGCCCCGGAAGTCCTCTTTGCGCAGTCCGTGGCGCATCATCTTTAAATACAGGGTCTTGGGGTTGAGACCCGCCGCCTGGGCGGTGCGGCTCACCCTGCCGTTGCTCCTTTTAAGCTGGGCGTCCAGGTAGTCCCGCTCGCACATGGCCATGTGGTCGGCCAGGGAGCGGTCCAGGTTCAGCTCCGGGGCGCGCATGGGCGCCTGCACCGGGGCCGGGAGGGACTGGTTGGGCGAGGACTCGGTGGCCAGGTCCAGGCGTTCGATGACGTCGCCGGGGCACAGGATCACCGCCCGCTCCACCGCGTGCTCCATCTCGCGCACGTTGCCCGGCCAGGCGTGGTTGAGCATTTGGCCGGTGGCCGCCGGGGAAAAGCCCAGCACCGGCTTGTCGTACTTGGCGCTGAACATCTCCCGGAAATACTCGGCCAGGGGCAGGATGTCTTCGCGGCGCTCGCGCAGGGAGGGAACCCTCAGTTCGATGACGTGCAGGCGGTAGAAGAGGTCTTCGCGGAACAGGCCCTGGCGCACAGCCTGGCCCAGGTCGCGGTTGCTGGCCGCGATGATGCGCACGTCGGCGCTGAGCTTCTCGTTGCCCCCCACCCGCTCGAAGGTGAACTCCTGCAGAAAGCGCAGCATCTTGGCCTGCATGTCCAGGGGCATCTCACCCACCTCGTCCAGGAGCAGGGTGCCCTTGGCCGCCGCCTCCACCCGGCCGATCTTGCGGGCCACCGCCCCGGTGAAGGCTCCCCGCTCGTGGCCGAACAGCTCGCTCTCGATGAGGGTGGCGGGGATGGCCGCGCAGTTGATCTCCACATAGGGCCCTTCGCGGCGCGGCGAGCTGTTGTGGATGGCCCTGGCGAACAGTCCCTTGCCGGTGCCGGTCTCGCCGCTGAGCAGCACGGTGACGTCGGTGCCCGCCACCGTCTCGGCCAGACGGCAGACCTCCTTCATCACCTCGTCCTGGGCGATGATCCCGGCCAGGGTGCGGGGTGGTCCCGAGCGCAGTGATTCCATCTCCCTCAGAAGGCGCTGCCGCTCCAGGCTGCGGCCGGTGATGTGGCGCAGCTCGCCGATGGTGAAGGGCTTGCGCAGATAGTCGGTGGCCCCCAGGCTGATGGCGTCCAGGGCGTACTCCACCTCGCTGAGACCGGCCAGCAGGATGATGGGCAGGTTGGGCCAGCGGGTCCTGGTCTCGCTGATAAGCTCCGGCAGGTCGGTGCCCACCAGGCGAACCTCCACCAAGAGCAGGTCCACGGCTCGGTCGCGCAGGGACTCGCGCACTTCCACATAGCGCGAGATCACCGCTAGGTCGTACACCTTGCCGATGCCGTGGTGGATGCTGTCCAGGGTGGGTTGATCTTGGGCCAGGACCAGCACCGCCGGCTTTTTGGCGGGGGCGGCCGGCTTGGCCGTACGAAAACGGGCAGTCATTTATGAGCGTCCTTGATAATAGCCTTGGGCAGGGCTAATCAATTATGCCGCCATGGGCGTGCTTTGGCCAGGGCTTTACCGCTCTTGCATCGCGGCCCTTAGTCAGGTATTTCAAAATAAAGGGCCTAGCTTGGAGGAGACAATGCTCTGCGAAAAATGCAACGCCACCATGGAGCCTGACGAGATGCGCGAGTTCGGGGGGCTCCAGCTATGCGAAGATTGCTACATCGACGCAATCAGCCCGGCCAAGACCTGCGATCCCTGGGCCACCTACACCGCCAGCCGCCTGGACACCCAGGAGTTGAACCCGGCCCAGGACACGATTTTAAAACTCATAACCAAACAGGGCCACGCCACTCTGGCCGATCTGACCCAGGCCACCGGCCTGGACGAGACGGCCCTGATGCGCGAAATAGCCGCCCTCAGGCACATGGAGTTGATCCGGGGAGCCATGATGCCTGACGGCGGTAGGGCCTTTAAGCACTTCAAAGACCAGGATTGAGCCTCGGCATAGCCAGACCCCTCATGGCTGCGTTGTCGGCATCACTCGGTCCTCGGCGTAGGTAGACTACGCCTGCGTCCCTCGTTCTCCTGCCGCCTTGCCCTGAGGCGTCTGGCTATGCCGTGGGGACGGCTTGCTCAATGGAAATGCCGGTTCGCTCCGGCCTAAATCCGTTTGATCTTGTCGGCGATGTCGAACTCCATTTCGGCCAGGGGACGCCTGCGCAAACGGTGAGGCAGGGCCAACAGGGCCGCCCGGTCCACGTCGCCGGTGGTGGCCTCGGTGCGCCCCTCCCAGGCGGCCAGGGTGAGTGCGCCCTTGAGCAGGGTGAGGTCCCCCCGGTGGCCGTCGGTGCCCAGGCCCAGGCTAATCGCCACCACCCGCTCCAGCACCCCCGGCCCGGCCTGCACCGAGGGCATCAGCTCCCTGGCCGTGGCTATGGCCTCGCCGATGGCGTCGCCTTCTTCGCCCCAGGCCGCGGCAAAGGCCGCCGGGTCGGCTTCCCAGGCCAGCTGACGCACGATCACCTCCTGACGCAGGGCCGGGTCGGCCAGCCCCTTGACCTGCACGCACAGGCCGAAGCGGTCGGTGAGCTGGGGCCGCAGCTCGCCCTCCTCGGGGTTCATGGTGCCCACCAGGGTGAAGGAGGCCGGGTGGCTGAGGCTCACCGACTCTCGCTCCACGGTGTTGACCCCCATGGCCGCCGCGTCCAGGAGCACGTCCACCAGGTGGTCATCCAAGAGGTTGACCTCGTCCACGTAAAGAATCTGGCGGTTGGCCGCAGCCAGGATGCCCGGCGAGAAGCGGGCCTCGCCCTCGCTGAGGGCCGCCTCCAGGTCCAGGGTGCCCAATAGGCGGTCCTCGGTGGCCCCCACCGGCAGCTCCACCACCCGCACCCGGCGCTCTTCCACGGGCAGGGTCTCGCCCGCGGCCAGGCGCTCTCGGCAGGCGGGGCAGGGCAGGGCGGGATCGCAGTTGTAGGGGCAGTCGGCCACCGTGGGCTGGGCGGGCAGCAAACGGGCCAGGGACCGCACCGCCGTGGATTTGGCGGTGCCCTTCTCCCCGCGAATAAGAACGCCGCCCACCTTGGGATTGACCACGTTGATTATCAGGGCCAGCTTCATGTCGTTCTGGTCCACGATGGCTGCGAAGGGGTAGGCGGCGGGGTTCATGGATTTGGCCGATGTCTGCTTGTCCAAGGCTGTTTCCTTTGAGTCGCTCAATTTATCAGCACGAAGCCGTAGCGGTTTTGCTGCTCGTCTTTACTCTGTAACACGTAGCAAGGCAAACCCGCCTCACGGGCGGTGCGGTACACGTCGATGCCCATGGCCTGGTCGCAGGGGCGCACCTTGTCGGGCTGGACGCAGGGTTTGCCCTGGTCAACCGCGCAGGCCTTGCACAGCTTGCAGTAGCGCAGGCCGAAGGCGAAGTAGTGGCCGTCCAGAAAGGCCGCAGCCTCCAGGGCCAGCACCGCCTTGCTGAGCAGGTGGGCGTCATGGCCGTGCAGCAGCAGGATGTTTTGGTAGCGGCCCACCATCGCCACGCACTCGGCGTGGCTAAGGCCCCGGGAGCCGCACTTGATGGTGCGCTTGGCAAAGTCCTCGCACCCCCAGCGGCACTTGAGCACGGCGCGCGGGTCGAAGAATATCTGCTCGGGCTTCAGCAGCACCGCGTCGGTCAGGCCCATCTCCTTGGCCATGGCTTGGTATTTTTCCATGTCCATCCTCACTCCCAATGCCGCCGCACCAGATCCAGCACCCCCTCGGTGGTCAGGCGGCGCAGGGACACACAGTAGGCCCCCATGTATTCGGCCATGGCCCGGCACAGGTTTATCTCGTGATGGTGCCCGGTGTCGGTGTCCACCACCACGAAGCGGGCCCGGAAGCCGGCGCGTAGGCGCCGCGCCAGGTTGAGCACCTCCCGGTCGGCATAACCGCCGTCGCCCCAGCCGTCGCCCCAGCCACCGCCCTTGTTGCCCGCCTTTTCCGGATCATAGCTCAGGCCCTGGCTGGCGGCCAAGGGTACGTTGGGCCGCCCGTCGGTCATTATGATGACCAGCGGGGTGAGCTTGGGATCGGCGGCTAACTCCCGCTCCAAAACGGCGGCCAGGTTCACCAACCCGGCGGCCAGGGGGGTCTTGCCGCCGGTGGGCAGCTCGGCCAGCATGCGCCGGGCCACCTCCACGCTGGAGGTGGGGGGCAAGAGCTCCCGCGCCCCGTTGCCGCCAAAGGCCACCAGGCCCACCCGGTCGCGCTTTTGGTAGGCCTCGGTGAGCACCCCCAGCACCGCGGACTTGGTGGTCTTCATGCGGGCGGCGGCGTTCATGGAGCCCGAGGCGTCCACACAGAACAAAAGCAGACGGCCACGCCGGGCGGCGCGAACCTTTTCGCGGATGTCCGGCTCCCTCACCACCAGGGCCGGGCCGTCCGGGGTGCGGCGGCTTTTCTGGTGGGGCGCGGCGGCCCGGAAGGTGGCGTCCAGGGCCAGGCCCCGGCCCAGGCGCTGGGACGAGGCCCGGATGTAGCGGCCCCGGGCGCCGGTGACCTCCCGGCTGTCCCGGCGGCCCGCCTGCGCCCGGCTGGTGGCCTCCCTGGCGGGCAAACGGGTGGCTACCGGGCGCACTTCGCCGGGGCTGAGGATGCGCAGGCTCCGCTCCTGGCCGGGCTGGCCGCCGCTCTTTTGCATGTCCCGCTCCGACGGCTCGTCCCGGCTGGGCTTGACCTCCTCGGGCGGCAGCTCTTCGCGAAGTATCCTGGGCAGGGGAGGGGGCTCCTGGCTCTGGCCCTCCCTGGCGCGGTGCACGAGGGCCAGGGGAGCCACCTCGTCCACCAGCTCGGTGGTGACGCTCTCCCGGCCGCGCCAGGCGGCCAGGGCCCGGGCGGCCCGGATGCAAGCCAACTCGCCCCGCTGGCCCTGGCTGTTGGCCCGAGCGGCCAGCAAGGCGGCTTGGCGGCGGGCCTCATGACCGACCTCTATGTGTGGCAACAGCTCGCGGGCCTTGACGATGCGGGCGCGCAGGGCCTCTTCCTCCGGCTCCCATTGGATGGCAAAGGCGGCGGGGTCGTTCTCATAAGCCAGGCGGCGCTGGAGCACCTCCACCCTGAGGGCCGGGTCCTGCTCGCCTTTGACCCGCACGCACAGGCCGAAGCGGTCGGCAAGCTGGGGGCCCAGGGGGCCTTCCTCGGGGTTGTAGGAGGCCACCAGGGCGAAGCGGGCCGGGTGGGACAGGCTGAGCCCCTCGCGCTCCAGAACGGCCACGCCACTGGCCGCCGCGTCCAGCACCAGGTGGGACAGGTGGGGCGGCAAGAGATTGACCTCGTCGATGTAGAGCACCCCCCGGTGGGCCCGGGCCAACAGCCCCAAGCGGGCGCTCAGCACCCCCCGGCGCACCGCCGCGCCGATGTCCAGGCTGCCCGCCAGGCAATCCTCGCCCGCGCCCAGGGGCAATTCCACAAAGGGGGTGGGTACCTGGCGCACCGGCAACGGCGCGGGGCGGGCGGCGCAGGACGAACACAGGGCCCCGGCCGGGTCGCAGCCCACCGGGCAGCCGTCCACCACGGTCAGAGGGGGCAGGAGCCGGGCCAGGGCCCGGGCGGCGGTGGATTTGGCGGTGCCTTTTTCCCCTCGCAGCAAAACCCCGCCCAGCCCCAGGTCCACCCCCAAGAGCAAAAGGGCGGTTTTCAGCCGCTGTTGCCCCACGATGGCCGCGAAGGGATAGGCCGTCTGGGTGGCGGGGGGGATGTTTCGGGGAGGTTTCACCTGGATTCGGCTCCGCTAAAGGACGCCCTTGGAGTATATGGGGGCCAAAGGGAGGTGTAAAGCGGGCCCTGGACAGCTGTAAAGGGCATATTGGGCCCAGGGTAATAAAATATATTAAATCTATAAGTAAATATAGGTAAAACCGATTTGACCGTAAGCTCTTAAAAATTGCATGATTGTGCAAGAAATGCGGTGTGACGAGCACTTAAGCACAATCTCTCCTGGTATCTTCTGCTCTCCCCAAGGTCCGCTGTCACTCTATTCTGCATCGCGCCGCAAACCATCCTCGAAAAAACACCGTCTGCTGCCTGCGGATTTTCCGTATTTACGGTGGTCCGTGGTGCCAAGGCGGTGAAGTGCGAACCGACGCAACACGTTCGCGTTTATTTTGTTTCCCTGGACCGTTGGGGACGGGGGGGCAAGGAGGGAAAGGGAGATGGAGATAAAGGCAGAGGTTCTGGAAAAAATTGATGCCAAGGGGGTAAGCAGGCGTGATTTCATAAAATACGCCACAGTGGTTACCTCAGTGCTGGGTCTGGCGCCCAGCATGGTGCCCAAGGTGGCCGAGGCCATGGCCATCAAGCAGCGCCCCACGGTGATCTGGCTGCACTTCGCCGAGTGCACCGGGTGCAGCGAGGCCTTCATCCGCAGCACCTATCCTTGGATCGACCAGATCGTGCTGGATGTGCTCAACGTGGCCTACCATGAGACCATCATGGCGCCCTCGGGGCATAACGCCGAAAAATCCCTCACCGATGCCATGAAGAAGTACGACGGCAAGTACATCCTGGTATGCGAGGGGGGCATCCCAACCAAAAACAACGGCATCTACGGCAAGGTAGCCGGCCACACCATGCTGGACATCGCCAAGAAGGCCACCAAGCATGCCATGGCCACCATCTGCGTGGGCAACTGCGCCTGCTTCGGCGGCGTGCAGGCGGCCGCGCCCAACCCCACCAAGGCCATGAGCGTGGGCAAGGCCACCGGCACCAAGACGGTGAACATCGCCGGCTGCCCGCCCAACGCGGTGAACATGGTCGCCACGGTGGTGCACTTCCTGCTCCTGGGCAAGCTGCCCGCCTTGGACGATAACGGGCGTCCCCTGTTCGCCTACGGTTACACCATTCATGAAAAGTGCCCCCGCCGGTCCCATTACGAGAACGGCGAGTTCGTCAAGAAGTTCGGCGACAAGGGCGCCATGAAGGGCTACTGCCTGGCGGAGATGGGATGCAAGGGACCCAACACCTACAACAACTGCCCCATCGTGAAGTTCAACGACGGCACCAACTGGCCCATCGGGGCGGGGCACCCATGCATCGGCTGTTCCGAGCCCAATTTCTGGGACACCCAGTCCCCCTTCTATGAGCCTATCTAAGCCGGGCCGATGGAAGGTTTAGGTAAAGAAAACCTCGCTCCATGAAGGAGGACGATTGAGATGGCAAAATACACCATCGATCCGATTACTCGCATCGAAGGGCACCTGCGCATCGATGTGGAGATTGAAGGCGGTAAGGTAACCAACGCTTGGTCCTCGGCCCAGCTTTTCCGCGGTCTGGAGATAATCCTGCAAGGCCGCGATCCCCGCGACGCGCCGTGGATCACCCAACGCGCCTGCGGCGTGTGCACCGAAGTGCACGCCCTGGCTTCCATCCGCGCCCTGGACGACGCGGTGCGGGTGAAAATCCCTCCCTTGGCCCGCATCTGCCGCAACCTGGTGCACGGAGCCCAGTTCCTGCACGACCACACGGTGCACTTCTACGTGCTCAGCGCCCTGGACTGGGTGGACGTGGTCAGCGCGCTCAAGGCCGACCCCAAGGCCACCGCAGCCCTGGCCGGTCAGCTGAGCGACTATCCCAACAGCGGCGCCAGCGACTTCAAGGCGGTGCAGGACAAGCTGAAGACCTTCGTGGCCAGCGGCCAGCTGGGTCCCTTTGCCAACGGCTACTGGGGCCACAAGGACTACCGCCTGCCCCCGGAGGCCAACCTTTTGGCCGTGTCCCACTACCTGATGCTGCTTAGGCTCCAGGTCAAGGCCGCGCGCATGATGGCCCTGTTCGGCGGCAAGAACCCGCACATCCAGAGCTACTGCACCGGCGGCGTGACCTGTGTGAAGGACATGCTGGACGTGGATCGCCTGGCCGAGTTCCTCTACTACCTCAAGGAAATGCAGGCGTTCATCGACAACGTCTACATCCCCGACGTGCTGGCCGTGGCCAGCTTCTACAAGGACTGGGGCGCGCGCAACATCGGCGGCTGCACCAACTTCCTGGCCTACGGTAACTTCCCGCAGAACTCGGGCCGCTACCTGGAAGAGAAGATGTTCTTGCCTGGCGGCGTGATTATGGACCGCGCCCTGGGCAAGATCGCCGACGTGAACCCGGACATGATCACCGAGGAGGTGACCCGGGCCTGGTACAAGAACGGCCCGGCCCTGCCTCCGGCCAAGGGCGTGACCCAGCCCCTGGAGGATGCACGCTTCGACTACGACGGCAAGTACTCCTGGTTCAAGGCCCCGCGCTACAACGGCAAGCCCATGGAAGTGGGCCCCCTGGCCCAGGTGCTGGCCGCCTTCGCCCGCGGCCACAAGCCCACCAAGGACCTGGTGGTGGCGGTGCTCAAGCACCTGAACGTGCCGGCCAACGCCCTGTTCAGCACCCTGGGCCGCACCGCGGCCCGGGCCATCGAGACCAAGGTCATCGCCGACGAGATGGCCTCCTGGGTCACCGAGGCCATAGGCCTTATCAAGGAGGGCAAGCTGGAAACCGCCGCCGAGTGGAAGTGGCCCGGAGAGACCATGGGCTATGGCCTCATCGACGTGCCCCGCGGCGCATTGGGCCACTGGATCCACCAGGACAAGGACAACAAGATCGGCAACTACCAGTTGGTGGTGCCTTCCACCTGGAACCTGGGTCCCCGCGACGCCAAGGGCCAGGTGGGCCCGGTGGAGGAGGCGCTGATCGGCACTCCCATCGCCGATCCCAAGGCTCCCCTGGAGATCATCCGCACCGTTCACTCCTTCGACCCCTGCATCGCCTGCGGCGTGCATGTGATCGATCCGGACACCAACGAAGTGCGCAAGTTCAAGGTTTGTTAAGCACCTAACCCCAATCAGCGGGGCGGCGGGATTCTCGCCGCCCCGTTGCCTTTCTGCTATACTCGAGGCCAGCATGAACCAGGCTGAGGCGCAAGAAATCCTGATATTGGGCGTGGGCAACGTCCTGCTCACCGACGAGGGCGTGGGGGTGCGCGTGGCCCATGAGCTCATGGCCCGCTACGACTTTGCGCCCAACGTCAAGGTGGTGGACGGAGGGGTGCTGGGCCTGTCCCTGGCCGGGATCATGATGGAAGCCCGGCGGGTGATCGTGGTGGACGCGGTGCGCGGCGGCGAAGCCCCCGGCACCGTCTACCGCTTTGACTGGGACGCCCGGCCCGAGCACATCCAATACAAGGACAGCCTGCACCAGATCGACCTCATGGAGACCATGGCCCTGTTGCCCCTTTTGGGCGATCCGCCCGAGGTGGTGGTGATAGGGGTGGAGTTCGGTGACATCGACAACTACGGCCTGGAGCTAACCCCCCAGGTGGAGCTGGCGGTGGAGCCTCTTATCGAGCAGGTGATTCTGGAACTGGAGCGGCTGGGCTCCCCGGCCCAACCCGCTTTGCAACCCCGCGAGGTGACCGATGTGTTTGGCCATACCAGCCAAGATCATTGAGCTGGGCGACGACATGGCCACCGTGGAGGTGGGCGGGGTGGAGCGCCGCGTGTCCACGCTTATGGTGCCTGATCTGCAATTGGGCGATTACGTGATCACCCACGCAGGCTTCGCGCTCCACAAGGTGGAGGAGGCCGACGCCCTGGCCTCCATCGAGTTGCTCAGGGACCTTACCAACCGAGTCCCCCAGGAGGGGACGGGAGAATAGACATGTCCGATTTGGCCCGCAAGGAAAAGGTCTGCCAGGAACAGGATTGCCAGGACCAGTGGCAGGATCTGCCTCTGGAGGTGCGCGAACAGTGCGGCTGCTTCCTCTACTGCCCCTTTTGCGCCAATGAGATGATCACCCGCTGCAGCGCCTGCGGCGAGGTGCTCCACGACACCGGATTCAAGTATTGCCCCTATTGCGGCGGTGAGTTCGGGGGATAGCGCGGCTTGCCAGAAAGCGCCATGCTGCGTTGTCGGCGGCCGCTTGCCGAACGCCTTGCCTGGCACTCCCTGGCCGTCCAGCTCCGTGACGTCAGCGTTAAATAGCTGCTCTTAGGAGCGGCGGTTCAGGCCGCTTAAGGCAGATGAGGCTATTCGCGCAAGCGGATGGCTTCGTCGCTTTTAGGAGGCTGAGTAAGGGCTAGTCCCTGAGGGCGTCCACCGGGGTGAGGGCCGCCGCCCGGCGGGCCGGAGCCAGGCCGAAGACCATGGATATGGCCAGTCCCAGGAAACCGGCGCCCAGGGCGGGGCCCACGGGCAGGGCGAACTCCAGGGAGCCGAATACCCTCACCAGCAGGGCTGCGGCCAGGCCCAGCAAGGCCCCGCCTCCGCTTCCGGCCAGACCCAGTATCACAGCCTCGGCCAAAAACTGCCAAAGTATGTCGCGCCGCCTGGCCCCCACCGCCCGGCGCAGGCCGATCTCGGTGGTGCGCTCCTTTACCGAAATCAAAAGCACCGCCATGATGCCCACCCCGGCCACCAACAGGCTCACCGCTGCCACTCCGGTTATGGTGGCCGAGAAGATGCGGTTGGACTCCTCCCGGGCCTGGATGGTTTCCAACTGGGTGTGCAGCTTGAAATCGTCGGGCTGGCCGGGGCGCAGGTTGTGCCGCTGGCGCAGCAGGCGGGTGATCTCCTGCACCAGGGGCTCCATGGCCGCCTCGCTTTCGGCCCGGGCCAACAGCAGCCCCACGTAGCGCCTGCCGCCCAACAGGCGCGACTGGGCGGTCTTCAGGGGAACGTAGAGCCGTTCGTCCAAGTCGTTGCCGCTGGCGTCCACGCCCTTGGGCAAAAGCTCCCCCACCACCAGAAAGGGCTGCTTCTTCACTTCTATGGTGCGGCCCACCAGCGAACCCTCGCCGGCCAGGTGCTCGCGCAGGGCCGGGCCGATCACCGCCACCCGGCGGCCCGCCCGCTCCTCCCTGTTGTTGAAAAAGCGTCCCTCGGCCAGGCCGTGGCTTTCCAGGGCGAAGATGTTGGGCTGGGCGGAGAGCACGATGGCGTCGGTGGTGCCTTCCGGTCCGGCGATGCGTAGCAGGCGTATGTCCAGGGCCGAAGCGGCCTCGGCTCCCTCCAGGCGGGAGATGGCTTCGGCGTCGGCCGGTTCCAGGGAAGAGACCTCGCTGGTGGTGCGGCTGCGCAGCCCGGTGAAGGCGCGCTTGGCCGAGTGCACCGAAATGATGTTGGTGCCCATGGCGGTGATGCGCTCCAGCACCTGATTGCGGGTGCCCTGGCCCACCGCCACCATGACCACCACCGCGGCCACGCCCACCAACAGGCCCCCGGCGGCCAACAAGGCGCGCAATCTGTGCCCCCACAGGCCCTCCCAAGCCGAGGCTATGAGGCGGCGGGTGCGTTGGGTGTTCATCGGAGGGCCTCCACCGGGTTGAGCCCCGCCGCTTTTTTGGCCGGGGCCACCCCGAACAACAGGCCCACCCCCGCGCTGAAGCCCAGGGCCCACAAGAAGCCCGTGGGGCTGAAGGCGGTGGGGATGGCCAACAGCCAGGTGGCCAGGTAGGAGAGCAGCAGACCCAGGAACAGCCCGCAGACCCCTCCGGCCGCCGCCACCATGAGCGATTCCATGAGTATCTGATAGAGGATGTCGCGCCGCCTGGCCCCCACCGCCCGACGCACCCCGATCTCGTAGGCCCGCTCGCTCACCGCCACCAGCATGATGTTCATGATCACCACCCCGGAGACGAACAAGCTCACCGCGCTGACAAAGGTGAGCATGGCCACCAGGGAGCGGCTCTGGCGGGTGAGCAGCTTCATCAACTCGTCGGGGGTGATGATGAGGAAGTCGTCCGGCACCCCCGGACCCAGGGAGTGGTTCTCGCGCAAGACGTTGGTTACCTCGGCCTTGATCTCCCCCACCCGGGAGGCGTCGGTCATGGTGACCCGCATGCCGCTGATCTTGTCGTCGCGGCTAAGGCGCTTGGTGGCCGTGGACAGGGGCACCAGGATCAGGTCGTCGCGGTCGCGCCAACCGCTGGAGCCCTTGGACTCCAGCACCCCGATGACGATGAAGGGAGTCCGCCCGATGCGGATGCGCTTGCCCATGGGGTCGGCCTCGCCGAAAAGCTCGCGCACCACCGTGGTGCCCAAAACCGCCACCCGGGCGCTTTGGCCTATATCGGTGCGGGTGACGAAGCGGCCCATGAGCACGGCCCAGTTGCGGGCCGCGGCCCAGCCGGGCGTGGCCCCCCGCACCCTGGTGTTGGTGTTGTTGCCCCCTGCGGATACCTGGGTGCGGGCCACGTTCTTGTGGGGCACCACGTGGGTCACCCCGTCCAGGCGCGAGATGGCGTCGGCGTCGGCGGGGGTCAGGGTCACCGCCCGCTTCATCCCCCGGCGCACTCCCAGGCGGCCTCCGCCCGAGGAGATGTAAAAGGCATCGGCCCCAAAGCCCATGGAGGTCATGCGGGCGCTAACCGCCTGCTGGGCCCCCTGGCCGATCTGGTGGATCACGGTGAGCGAGGCGATGCCGATGATCAGGCCGATCATCATGAGGGCGGCATAGGAGCGGAAGGCCCACAAGGAGATGACGGCCGTCTTCAGCAGGCGCCAGGCCAGGCTCACTTGGCGGCTTCCTTGAGGGTTTGCAGTTGCTGGAGGGCCACGGTGGGATCGGCCACGGGCTCGTCGCTGACCACCTTGCCGTAGACCACCCGGAGCAGGCGGCGGCACATGCAGCCCACCGCCGTGTCGTGGGTGACCAGCACGATGGTGCGCCCTTCGGCGTGCAGCCCCTGCAAGATGGAGATGATCTCAAGGGAAGATCGCTGGTCCAGGTTGCCGGTGGGCTCGTCGGCGAAGATCACCTCGGGGTCGTTGACCAGAGCCCGGGCGATGGCCACCCGCTGGCACTCGCCGCCGCTCATCTCGCCGGGGCGGTGGTGCAGGCGGTGCTCCAGGCCCACCCGGCCCAGGGCCCGGCGGGCCTGCTCCTGGGCGTCGGCGGGAAAGTGCCCGGCATAGGTGAAGGGCAAGAGCACGTTGTCCAGGGCGGTGGACTTGGGCAGCAGATGGAAGGCCTGGAACACGAAGCCCAACTTGTCGTTGCGCAAGCGGGCCAGCTCGTCGTCGCTCAGGGAGGACACCTCGATGCCGTCCAAGCGGTAGGAGCCGCCGGTGGGGCGGTCCAGCAGGCCCAGGATGTGCAGCAGGGTGGACTTGCCCGAGCCAGAGGGGCCCATGATGGCCAGGAACTCGCCCTCGCGCACGTGCAGGTCGATGCCCAAGAGCACCGGTGTCTCCACCTTGCCCCGGTAATAGGTCTTGGTGATGCCCTTTAGCTGAATCACGGCCGGCCTCAGCGGCCCCCGCCGGGCTTGGCCGCGGTCAGGGGCGCGCTTATGGGGATGACCACGGTTTCGCCTTCCTTCAGGCCGTCGGTGACCTGGGCGCGCAGTTCCTCGGTCCAGCCCACGGTTACCGGTTTCAACTCCGTCTTGCCCTCGCTGCGCACGTAGACCATGCTCTTGCCGCCCTTGCGGCGAATGGCCGGGGCGGGAATAAGCAACACGCCACGGCGCACCCCGGCGATGATGCTCACCGTGGCGGTCATTTCAGGCTTGAGCTGGTTCTGGTAGTCGCCCTGGATTTTGATGGTAACCGGGTAGTAGACCACGTCGTCCACGATCTTGGCCGAAGGCTGGATGGCTTCCACCTCGCCCATGAACTTCTTGTCCGGGTAGGCGTCCACCGTGAAAAAGGCCTTTTGGCCCACCTTGACCATGCCGATGTCGGTCTCGTCCACGAAGTCGTCCACTTGCAGGCGGGCCAGGTCCACGATGGTGATGAAGGTGGGGGCGCTCAGGCTGGCCGCCACGGTCTCGCCCTCCTGGGTGGATACGCTGGAGACCACCCCGTCTATGGGGGCCCGGATGGTGGCGTAGTTCAGGTTTACCTGGGCGGTGACCAGCTTGGCCTGGGAAGCGGCCAGATCGGCCTGGGCCACCTTTACGTCCTGCTGATAGCTGTGCTGCACCTGGTTGAGTTTGGCCGTGGATGCGGTGAGGCGGGCCTGGGCCACCAGGTGTTTTTCCCGGGCCCGGTCCAGGGCGTCCTGGGCCACCAGGTCGCTGGTGCGCATCTTCTGCTGGCGGCCAAAGTCCAGGGTGGTCAGGTCCACGGTGGCCTTGGCTTCGGTAAGCTCGGCCTGGGCTCTGGCTATCTCCTTGGGGCCGGTGGTCTTGACTCTTTCTAGACGGGCCTTGTCGGCGTTCAGTTCGGCCTGGGCCTGGTGCAGTTTGGCCACCAGGTCCTCGTGTTCGATCAAGGCCACCACCTGGCCCGCCTTGACCGGCTGGCCAATGTTGACCAAAAGCTTTTCCACCCGGCCGCTTACCCTGGCCCCCACCTTGACTTCGGCCCCCACCTGGGGCTTCACCGTGCCGGTGGAGACGACCATGCGCCGGATGGAGCCGCGCCGTACCTGAAACTCCTTACCTTGGATTTGCAGGCCCTGGTCGCCTCGGGGCCACCACGCCCACAGTCCCCCGGCCAAGGCCAGGACCACTACCAAGGCAACCGCCCATTTCAGCCACTTGGCTTTTCCCAAGACCCGCTCCCTGTAAGAGGCCGCCGATTTTGTGTGATTTTATAGCACGCCGGTTGGCGCCGCTACTTGCCCGCGCCAACTCCCGGCGCGGAAAGCCCAGTGGATCCCTGGGAGGGTGCGGTCACCGTGAGGCCGCCGATGAGGCTCATCAAAATAAGCACTCCCACCACGGACAACATCAAGACTCCGGCCGCCAAAGGCACGGACAGGCCGGCAGCTTCCCTGAGCCCCATGAAAAGCAAAAAAAGCACGTAAAGGGCCAATATCGCTCCCAGGGGCATACTTATGCTCAGAGGGAGGAAAGGCATGAGGGCGGCCAGGGTCCAGATGCCGCTGGCATAGGCGAAAATTCGTAAGAAACCGCTAAAGGGGTAGGAAGAGCGCATTACATGGTGGCCGATGGTGTAGAAGAAGGCTGCGAAAATCAAAATCCTCAACAGGTTTTGTGAAAGGAAGCCAATGTTGAGATCGCCGGGCACGCCTTGCAGCAGCGCTTCGCCCAGTAAGCCCCCCACCCAGGTGGTGATGTGAATCACCAATAGAAACACCAGGGGACTGGCTATGTCGCCTCGGTTGTCCATTTGGGCGAAAAACGTCCTCGGCTTGAAGGACGCAGCCATGGCCACCGGCAAAAAGGTGCCCGGACGCCGCCAATCGAAATCTTTGACCATCTGTGACATATTCGGCCTCCCGGCTAACTTGGCTTCTGGAGGCACGCTAAGCCATGGGGCTTCCCCTGTCAAGCGGGGGAACCGTCCCTAACACCATTGCTAATCTTGGTATTTAGCTTACGCAGATGCTATATTATCAGTTGGAATGATCGCTTGGTCCGCGTGACTTCCCAGGGAGTAGGCAATTGATATCCCGCTTGGGCTTGGCAATCTTGGCTATGGTCTTGGTGCTCGGCACGACCGCCTCTCCTGCCCAGGCGTTCGTTGACACTGCGCAACATCTCTACACCGAATACGTCCAAGGCGAAGCCACCCGCCTGGACGACTTCTCCGACCATCCACCGGAAACGGGCATGGGCTGGTATATCTACCGCCAGACCGAGATCGTCCCGCTTTTGACCGATGAAATGATTCGCGACGAGCACCTGGTGGAGGTGGAAGACTTTGGCCACACCACCACCACCGTCCTGCCCCTGCTTTCGGCCCAGATGTACCTGCTCTACAGCCGGGCCCTGCACCGTCACCTGCAATACGCCGAGGCCGAGCAAAAGAGCCGCATCTACCACCAGCTTCCCGGGCCGGGCATCCCCTTGATGCTCAAGTTGCTCTTCCCCGGCTATGTGGAGCAGGATTCCGCGGTGGGCCTGTTGCAGGGCCAGGGATTCCGGACGCCCTCGGGGCGGGCCGCCGGCATTCTGGGCTGGTTGTTCGAAGACGAGGGGGTGTTCTCGGGCAACGATTGGAAATGGGAGAACTTCCTGCCCCGCATTCTCTCGGTCACCGCCTTGATCGTGGTGGGCCTGCTGTTCATCGAGTTCCTGCGTTTCCTGGTGCTGTTGGGCATACGCTCCATCGGCAACGCCGACCGCAAGCAGAACTAAGACCGGGCAAAAAAATGGGGCGAGCCCGCCCGGCCCGCCCCAACGCCGCAAGCAGCAGCCTACTTCTCGAAGTGATCCTCTTTGAGATAAGGATTGACCCGTCCGCACTTGGGGCACAGGTAGTAGTTCTTTTTGTGCAGGGCGTCTTCCAGCTTCTCAAAGGGGGTCTGGGCGTATTCCGGCGCCAGGATTTCGTTGCCACAGTCTTCGGTTTTACATTTGACGTAAATGGCCATGTGCCCACTCCGGTTTAGGGTTGTGTGCGCGCCCGGCTGGGCGTTAAGTAATAATATATGCCTTTGGTGATAGCACCTGCCTATGGTTGTTTGTCCGGCCCGTTTCTGTCAAGCAAAAACCCTCAAGTGCTTTGGATTAAAGCAGTTGTAGCGTCCGGCCTTCCTTGACAAGCCGGGGTGGTCGCCGTAATATGCATAGTTCAATTGCGGTAATCCCCGTGTGGGATCTATGCCGGTAACCATTTAATATGCCGTAGTTATTCTCGGTAGACCCTTGGCGGAACCAAAAGCGGGATTCATGGCGGAGACCCTCCCCCACAACAGCGGCCCCCAGGACCTTCTGGCCGCCTACGACTATGAGCTGCCCCCGGAGCTCATAGCCCAGGCCCCCGCCCGGCGGCGGGTGCAGGCCCGGCTGCTGCATCTGCCCCGGCATCAGGGGCGGGCGGGCCATCACCGGGTGGCCGGGCTTACCCGCTTGCTCAGGCCCGGCGACCTGTTGGTGCTCAACGACACCAGGGTGGTTCCGGCCCGCCTCATGGCCGCCAAGCCCACCGGTGGGCGGGTGGAGATTTTGCTGCTGTCTCCGGCCCAGCCCCACAAGCGCCTGGGGGATGGCCACGAGGTGCACCAGTGCCTGTTGCGCTCCCACAAGACCCTGGCCCAGGGCGTCAGCCTGCGCCTGAGCGGCGAGCCTGAGGTTTGGGTGCGGGTGGTGGAGCGCGGCGAGCGGGGCAAGGCCCTGGTGGAGTTTCCCGCCTCGGCCCTCAAGCTGGCCGCCCAGCGGGGGGCCACGCCGCTGCCGCCCTACATAAAGCGGCCCCAGGGACCGGACGCGGACGACGCCTCCCGCTACCAGACGGTCTACGCGGCCCATCCCGGAGCCGTGGCCGCCCCCACCGCGGGCCTGCACCTGAGCCGGGAGCTGCTTTCCGCCCTGGCCCGCCGGGGAGTGGGACACACCCACCTGACCCTGCACGTGGGCTACGGCACCTTTGCCGAGCCCGATCCGGCCCAGTTGGCCGCCGGGCGCCTGCACTCGGAGTGGGTGGAGATATCCCCCGAGGCGGCGGTGGCCGTGGCCAGGGCCAAGAAGCGGGGAGGGCGGGTCATCGCCGTGGGCACCACCAGCCTGCGCTCCCTGGAGTGGCGTCCCGGCCCCGGCGGAGTGCCCCAGCCCGGAGCCGGATGGTGCGACCTACTCATCGCGCCGGGGCACGATTTCCGGGTGGCCGATGGCCTGATAACCAATTTTCATTTGCCCCGCACCACCTTGCTCATGCTGGTCGCCGCCTTGGCCGGGCGCGAGCGGGTGTTGGCCGCCTACCAAGAGGCCATGGCCCGTGGCTATCGTTTCTATAGCTACGGCGACGCCATGCTGATAATCTGATGGCGCGTTTGAGCTTTGAAATATCGGCCACCAGCGGGCGGGCCCGCACCGGGCGCCTGCACACCCGCCGCGGGATGGTGGACACCCCGGCTTTCATGCCGGTAGGCACCCAGGGCACGGTGAAGGGGCTTTTGCCCGAGGAGGTGTCGGACCTGGGAGCCCAGATGATCCTGGGCAACACCTACCACCTGCTGCTCAGGCCGGGGGTGAAGACGGTGGCCGATTTGGGCGGGCTGCACCGCTTCATGAACTGGCCGGGGTCCATCCTCACCGACAGTGGCGGTTTTCAGGTGTTTTCCCTGAGCGGCCTGCGCAGTCTGGACGAGCAGGGAGCCAGCTTCCGCTCCCATTTGGACGGCCAACTGTTGCGCATGACCCCCGAATCGGTGGTCGAGGCCCAGGAGATGCTGGGCTCGGACATCATGATGGTTTTGGACGAATGCCCCCCGCCCGGCTCGCCCCGGGAGTATTTGGCCGATTCCCTGGAGCGCGATGCCCGCTGGGCGGCCCGCGCCCTGGCCGCGCGCACCGATAAAGGGGGCGCATTGCTGGGAATAGTGCAGGGTGGGGTGTATAGTGACCTGCGAACCCGCAGCGTGGAGCTGTTGGCTGCCCTGGAACTGGACGGATACGCCTTGGGCGGCCTCAGCGTGGGCGAACCCAAGCCCCGGATGATGGAGGTTATCGACGGCACCGTGCCCCAGTTACCGGACGGCAAACCGGTATATCTCATGGGCGTGGGCGAGCCGGCCGATCTGGTGCGTTGCGTGGGCTTGGGGGTGGACATGTTCGATTGCGTGCTTCCCACCCGCATGGCCCGCACCGGAACCTTGCTGACCTCCAAGGGTCGGCTGAACCTGCGCAACAGCCGGTTCAAGGACGACCCCCGGCCGGTGGAGGAGGGCTGCGAATGCCCCACCTGCCGCCATTACAGCCGGGCGTACCTGCGTCATTTGGTCATGGCCAAGGAGTTGTTGGCTTATCGCTTGAATACGGTGCACAACTTGCACTACATTCTTCAATTGATGGCCGGGCTGCGCCGGGCCATCGCTGAAAATAAATACGAGACTTACGCTCGCCAGGTGCTTGCGGGGCTGGAGCCCTCGGGCCAAGAGCGGGTGGCGTTAACCTAGGGAGGATAAGATGTTAGATTGGTTGACCACGAGCACCGCCTGGGCTATGGGCGCTGGGCAGCAGAGTGCCGGCGGTGGTGAAAGCTCCGGCGGTTTGGGCGGACTTCTCTCCGGCCCCATCCCCATGCTCGTACTGATGTTCGTGATTTTCTACTTCCTGCTCATCCGGCCCCAGCAGAAGAAGGCCAAGGCCCACAAGGCCATGCTGGCCAACATTCATAAGGGCGACAAGATTCTGACCAACGGCGGGATCTACGGCCGCGTGACCGGCCTGGACGACCAGAACCTGACCTTGGAGATCGCTCCCCAGGTCCGCATCAAGGTCAGCCGTGGGCACATTGCCGGTGTGGTCGGCGCAGGCGGCGCTCCGCCCGCTCCCGCGCCCAAGAAGTAACCGCAAGCTGACATTGGTTTCGCCCATCTCCGGCCCGACGGGCCGGGGAGGGAATCTGCTGCGTTAGGAGTTCACCTTGCCTAAGAACTTCTTTTTGAAGTCCACCCTGGTGGCTGTGGTCATCATCCTGGCCCTGCTTTACCTGGTGCCCACCATTGGAGACGGCAAGCTGCCTGCCTGGTGGGTAAACACCTTGCCCAGCGACCGCATTCGCCTGGGCTTGGACCTGCAGGGGGGCATGCACTTGATCCTGGAGGTGGAGACCCAAAAAGCGGTTGCCGCCTCCGTGGAGCGCTCCAGCCAGGAGCTGCAGCGCAAAATGCGCGATGACAATATTCGCGCCATCCACCCCCAGGCCGGTAAAGACAACACCATCAGCTTGGTCTTGCTGCACAACAACGACCGGGCCAAGCTGGAGGACCTGGTAAAGCGGGATTACCCCGACTATGCCGTGACCTCCAGCCAAACCTTGGAGGACGGCAAGATCCAGATGGTCTTGCAGCTCACCGCCAAGGCGGCCAAGCACATCGCCGAGCAGGCCTCAACCCAGGCCCTGGAAACCATTCGCAACCGCGTGGACCAGTTCGGGGTGAGCGAGCCGGAGATTCTGCCCCAATCCGAGGGGCGCATCCTCATCCAGCTGCCGGGCGTCAAGGACCCCCAGCGGGCGGTGGCCCTCATCGGCAAGACCGCTCAGTTGGAGTTCAAGCTGGTCGACGACTCGGTGAATCCCGCCACGGTGACCAAGGCTACCTTGCCGCCGGGCGACGAGATTCTGGATATGTACCGGCGCGACCACGCCAGCGGCCGGGTGGACAAGGAGCCCATTGTGGTGCACCGCCGGGTGGCCATGACCGGGGCCACCATCACCGACGCCCGGGTGCAGATGGACTCCCAGTACAACCAGCCCTACGTCTCGGTGGCCTTTGACAGCGCCGGGGCCCGCCAGTTCGCCGACATCACCACCCGCAACGTGAAGAAGCGTCTGGCCATCATCCTGGACGGCAAGGTGCAGTCGGCTCCGGTAATCCAGGAGCCCATCACCGGCGGCGAGGCCCGCATCTCCGGCGACTTCACCATGGAAGAGGCCAGGGACCTGGCCGTGGTGCTGCGCTCGGGCGCGTTGCCCGCTCCGGTGAAGATCCTGGAAGAGCGCACCGTGGGCCCCAGCCTGGGCCAGGACTCCATCGACAGGGGGCTGCTCTCCATGCTGGTGGGCTTCTGCCTGGTGGTGGGGTTCATCCTGCTCTACTATCGCTTGGCCGGGCTCTTCGCCAACCTGGCGCTGCTGCTCAACTTGGTGATTATCACCGGGGCCTTGGCCGCCTTCCAGGCGACCCTGACCCTGCCGGGCATAGCGGGCATTATCTTGACCATCGGCATGGCGGTTGACGCCAACGTGCTGATCTTCGAGAGGGTGCGTGAAGAGCTTAGGATGGGCAAGACGCCCTTCGCCGCGGTGGAGGCTGGTTACGGCAAGGCGACCCTGACCATCTTGGACGCCAATATCACCACCTTGATCGCGGCCCTGGTGTTGTTCCAGTTCGGAACCGGGCCCATCCGGGGATTCGCGGTGACCCTGTCCATAGGTATCGCCTCGTCGTTGTTCACGGCCATCACCTTCACCAGGTTGCTGTTTGACCTTTACCTGCACCAGTTCAGGCCCCGGCGGCTTCTGATCTAGGGTGGAGCACCCATGGAATTTATAAAGCCGAACGTAAACATAAACTTTGTTGGCAACCGTGGTAAGGCCTTCATCATCAGCGGCCTGCTGATCTTGATGACCGTAGTCAGCCTTTTTATCCACGGCGGCCCCAACTACGGCATCGACTTCGCCGGCGGCATCCTGGTGCAGGTGCGCTTCACCCAGCCCACCGACGCCGCGGACATAAAGAAGGCCCTGGCGCCCCTGGGTATGGACCAGTCCCTGGTGCAGGGCTTTGGCGACAAGAAGAACAATGAGTTCCTCATCCGCAACGAGCGTTCCGGGCTCAAGCTGCAAGGCCTGAGCGACCGGGTCCGTACAACCCTGGCCAAGACCTACGGGCAAGGCAAGGTGGAAGTGCGCCGGGTGGAGATGGTGGGCCCCAAGGTGGGCAAGGACCTTCGCGAGAAGGCCCTGCTGGCCATCTTCTACGCCATCGTCATGATCGCGGTGTACATCTCCGGGCGCTTTGAGCAGAAGTGGGGCTTGGCCGCGGTGATGGCCGGCGTGCTGGTGGGGGCCACCCTGCTGGTGCAGGCCCTGCTCACCGCCATGGGGGGCGACGAGGGCATCGCCATGGTGTTGCTCATCCTCACCGCCCTGGTGGTGACGGTGGGCGCCTGCTGGCTCCTGAAGCTGCGCTACGCCTTGGGGGCCATCGTGGCCCTGATCCACGACGTGGTCATCACCGTGGGTGTGTTCAGCCTGCTGGACAAGGAATTCACCCTGGCCACCGTGGCCGCCCTGCTGACCATCATCGGTTACTCGCTCAACGACACCATCATCGTCTACGACCGCATCCGCGAGAACCTCAAGAAGTCGGGCAAGCAGCCCCTGGGCGAGACCATCAATGCCTCCATCAACCAGACCCTCAGCCGCACCATCCTGACCTCGGGAACCACCCTGCTGGTGCTGGTGTGCCTGTTCATCCTGGGTGGCGGGGTTATCGAGGACTTCGCTTTGGCCCTGCTGGTCGGCGTGGTGGTGGGCACCTATTCCTCCATCTTCGTGGCCAGCCCGGTGCTTTTGCTGCTGCCCGAAGGACGGCCCATGGTCATCCGGCGCTCCGAACCGGCCAGGGCCGCCGCGGTCCGCCCGGAGCCGGTGGCCGCGCAAGCCGCCTCCACCCAGGTCAGCGCCGGCAAGGCTGCCGGAGCGGCCAGGCAAAAGCGGAGCAAAAAATCGCCGCGTAAGGGTAAACGACGCTAAGGACCCCTTTGGGACTTGCTTGTGCCGGCCTTGCCCGGCTAAGTTGAAGGCATGGGCCGAATCATAACCATAGCCAACCAAAAGGGTGGGGTGGGTAAAACCACTACCGCGGTGAATCTCGCCGCGTGCCTGGCCTCGGCCGGGCAATCCACCCTCTTGGTTGACTGCGACCCCCAGGGCAACGCTACCAGCGGCCTGGGGGTCGCTCTTGGTGCCGGCAGCCCCACCCTGTATCACGTCATGATCGGCCAGGTTACGGCCCAGGAGGCGGTGCAGCCCACCACCCTGGAAAACCTGCACCTCATGGGTTCGGACGTGAACCTGTTCGGGGCGGAGGTGGAACTGGCCGGGTCGACGGGGCGCGAGCGCCTGCTGGCCACGGCCTTGTCCCCCTTAACCTCCAGTTATCGCTATATTCTGCTCGATTGCCCCCCCTCCCTGGGCCTGTTGACCCTCAATGCCCTCACCGCCTGCCATGGGGTCTTGATCCCTTTGCAGACCGAGTACTACGCCTTGGAGGGGCTCACCCAACTGCTGCACACCATCGCCAGGGTGCGCCGCACCCTGAACGTGGGGCTTCAGGTGGAGGGCATCCTGCTGACCATGTACGACCAACGCAACAACCTTTCCCACCAAGTGGCCGACGACGTGCGGGGACACTTCAAGGGAATGGTTTACGACACGGTGGTGCCGCGCAACGTGCGGCTTTCCGAGGCGCCCAGCCACGGCCTGCCGGTGATACTCTACGATGCCCGTTGCGCCGGGGCCCAGAGCTACCTGGCCCTGACCCAGGAAGTCATGGATGGCCCCCGCAGCAATTCGGGAGCGCCACAGGAGGGCCAGGCTGCATGAGCGACCAGACCTTTGACAAGAAGAAGCCGCTGCGCCGCAAGGTTCCGGCTTTGGGACGAGGACTGGCCGCTTTGTTGGGTGACGACGATTATCCCGGTGGAGGCCTGGTCACCGAGCCGGGGCCCGGCGAACGGGTGGTGGAGCTGCCCATCGAACGCCTGGAGCCCAACCCCTATCAGCCGCGCCGCATGTTCGACGGCGACGCCCTCAAGGCCCTGGCCGAGTCCATCGCCGAGCACGGGGTGTTGCAGCCCCTGGTGGTGCGGCCGGTTGACGGCGGCTACCAGCTCATCGCCGGAGAGCGCCGCCTCAGGGCCAGCCAGTTGGCGGGCCGTGTGTCGGTGCCGGTGGTGGTGCGCCGGGCCACGGACCAGCAGGCCCTGCTCTTGGCCCTCCTGGAAAACCTGCAGCGCGAGGACCTGAACCCCCTGGAAGAGGCCCACGCCTACCGCCGCCTGGCCGGTGATTTTCAGCTCAGCCAGGAGGAGATCGCCAGGGGGGTGGGGCGGGACCGCTCCACCGTGGCCAACAGCCTGCGCCTCTTGAAGCTCCCGGTGGAGATGCAAAAGGATTTGGCCGCCGGCCTCTTGACCGCCGGACACGCCCGGGCCCTGCTGTCGTTGGGCAACGAAGCGGCCATGCGCGCCGCCCGCGACGAGATCGTGACCAAGGGGCTTTCGGTGCGCGCCGCCGAGGCCCTGGTCAAGAAGATGTCCACCGAGCCCGCGCCTCCAAAGGCCCCCACCCAGGAAGAGGTGCAACTCACCAGCCTGGCCGAAGACCTGCGCTACCGCCTGGGCGCTCCGGTGGAGATAAAGCGCAAGGGCAAAAAGGGAGTCATCACCATCCGCTTTTCCTCCAACAAGGAGCTGGAGCGGCTGCTGGAGCTCTTCAACAGTTAGTCTCGTCTCATGCGCCTGGTTATCGACGGATACAATCTCATCCACACCGTGCCCGAGCTGGCCTTTGCCTCGGACAAGGGACAGGGCCGCGAAGCCCTCATGGAAGCCCTGCGCCTGTACCGCAAGCGCCGCTCCCATAAAATCAAGGTGGTGTTCGACGGCGGCCTGGAGCCGGGCGGCGGCAAGGAGCGCCTGGCCGGGATGCCGGTGAGCTTTTCCGGGGCCGAGCGCTCGGCCGACGACGTGATCGCCGCTCTGGCCGCCAAGGAGGGGGGCGGCATCACCGTGGTGACCAGCGACCGGGAGTTGGCCGGGCGCTGCCGGGTGCACGGCGCGGTGGTGCTTAGCTCCGAGGAATTCGGCAACCGTTTGCTGGAAGTGGCCTTGGGTATGCCTCCCGCCGGGGAGGGAGGCGACGACGGATGGGACTTCACCACCAAAAAGAGGGGCCCGGCCAAGCGCCTGCGCAAGGCTGAGCGCAAAATAGCCAGGCGCAAAGATCGGTTATAAGCGCACGCCCGGATATTTCGTGAGAGTCGGGCGGCATTCAACAGTAGGCTTGTATCTATCCTTGTGCTGAGAAAAATGCGCCCACATCTTCAAATTGCAGTTTATATCCGTCACCGGCACAGTCAGCCATTGGCAGACAAGGCGACCGACGAGCGAGGGTCGCAGGCGTAGTCAGAGCTACGTCGAGGCCCGAGCGAAGTCGGCAACGCCGTATGCCGGTGGCTGGCGCAGCCGGATTAGCGCCAGACGTGCTCCTGGCCCGCTCTGAGGCGGTCGATATTTTCCCGGTGTTTGTACATAACCAGAAGGGTCATCACGGTGGCCATGACCATAAAGGCTAGCGGCGCTTCGGCCACCCAGAGCCATCCCACCGAACTGCCGCAGCCCACCATGGAACCCAATGACATGTGCTTGCTGAAGATGGCCAACAGGATCACCACCAGGCCGGTGGCCAGCCCGGCCATGGGGGCCAGGCCCAGGAGCACGCCCAAGAAGGTGGCCACGCCCTTGCCGCCCCGGAAGCTCAGGTACACCGGCCAGCAGTGGCCCACGAAGGCGGCCAGGCCCACCGCTCCGGCCCACCAGGGAGTGAGCCAGTAGTCGGCCAGCATGGCGGGGCCCAGGCCCTTGCCGATGTCCAACAGGAGAGTGAGTACGCCGGCGGACTTGCCCGCCTGACGGGCCACGTTGGTGGCCCCTATGTTGCCGGAGCCTCCTTGGCGGGGATCGGGCCCACCCATGGCGCGGCTCACCAAGAGCCCGAAGGGTACCGCGCCCAAAAGATATCCCACTATTATCAAGGCCAGCCCCGCGAGGATCATGCGCTTAAATCTCTCCTTTTGCCTGCACTTACGCGCGGGCTTGTCAGCTATTGGGCATCAGTGTATTCTCTTTTAAACAAGGAGGCAAGCTTGCGCATCTGTGTTATCGACGGCCAGGGCGGCGGTATAGGCAGCGTCATCATTCGACGGCTCAAGGAAGAGTACGCCGAAACGGTGGAGGTTCTGGCCTTGGGCAGCAACGCCATTGCCACCGCCCAAATGATGAAGGCCGGCGCCAACCGGGGCGCCACCGGCGAAAACGCCATCCTGGTGACCATTAGAGACGCTGACGTGATCATCGGACCCATCGGCATCGTCTTGGCCAACTCCATGATGGGTGAGATAACCCCGGCCGTGGCCGCTGCTGTGGCCTCCTGCCGGGCCCGCAAATTCCTCCTGCCCCTAACCCAGGAAAACGTGGAAGTGGCCAGCGTGGCCCGAGAGCCATTACCCCACCAAGTGGACCACATCGTGCAGGTCCGCCTTAAGGAGATGTTTTCCAATGTGTGAAGCAACAGCCTACCTGCTCAACAAAAGCGGTCAGGAAGAGCTGTACCTGGCCGACGTCGACCTCATTGAACCCCAAGATGACGGTACCCTTCGGCTGGTATCCATCTACGGCGAGCAAAAGACCCTGGCCGGGCGCATCAAATCCATGTCCCTGGTCAACCACCGGGTGGTGCTGGCCGAAGGATAAGACGACCAAATATTCAAGGGAGGAACCATGGCCGACCAAGCCGCCATCGACAAGGTGGTGGGTGACCTGCATTGGCTGGGCCACGACAGCTTTCGGCTGGACCGGCCCCAGGGCGCCATCTACTTCGACCCTTACGAGTTGACCGGGGGGCCCCAGGCCTCCTTGATCCTGATCAGCCACGATCACTTCGACCACTGCGTGCCCGATGACGTGGCCAAGATCCAGGGCGAGAACACGGTGATCCTCACCGAGGCCGACAGCGCGGACAAGCTCTCGGGCAAGGTGAAGGCCCTGGTGCCCGGTCAGAAGGTCACCTTGGGCGACATCACCGTGCAGACGGTGCCCGCCTACAACCTGAACAAGGAGTTCCATCCCCGGGCCAACGGCTGGCTGGGGTTCATCCTTACCGTGGACGGGGTGAGCATCTACCACGCCGGTGACACCGACTACATCCCGGAGATGGAGCACCTGCACGTGGACGTGGCCCTGTTGCCGGTGAGCGGCACCTACGTGATGACCGCCGAAGAGGCGGTGGCCGCGGCCCAGGTCATCGGACCCAAGCTGGCCATCCCCATGCACTATGGGGCCATCGTGGGCGACGAGAGCGATGCCCAGCGCTTTGCCAAGGCCCTGGAAGGCATAGTGCAGGTGCGCATCCTACCCAAGGAAGGCTAGCCGCTTGCCCGGCGGCGGGCCCTTGCCCTTGCCCGCGGCCGGGCAGCGTCCTTGGGACGCCCTTTGTCTGGGGCTAAACGCCTCGGACCACCTCTGCCTTATCCCCCGCTATCCCAGCCGGGGGAGCAAGATTCGTATGCGCCGTATGATCAACTCCGGCGGTGGCCAGGCGGCCACCGCCGCCTGCGCCCTGGCCCGCCTGGGCCACCGGGTGAGCTATGCCGGCGCGGTGGGCGACGACGAGACCGGGCGTCTGGCCGGTCCCCGCCTGGCCGAGTTCGGGGTGGATACCGGCGGCCTGGTGGTCAAACCCGGCGCGCACAGCCAGGAGGCCTTCATCCTGGTGGAGGAGGGGGGCGGCGAGCGCACCATCGTCTGGACCAGGGACGAGGCCTGCCGTCTGGAACCCAGCGACCTGAACCGCGCACAAATCGCTTCCTGCCGCCTGCTGCATCTGGACGGCCACTTTGTGGAGGCCAGCCTGGAAGCGGCGCGCATCGCCCGCGCCACCGGGGCGGTGGTCACCCTGGACGCCGAAAGGGTGCAGGGCGGCACCGCCGAACTGGTGAGCTTGTGCCACGTGGTGATGGGAGACAGCGGCTTTGCCCAGCGCCTCACCGGACGGGACGACCCGGTGGAGGCCTTGCGGGAACTGGCCGCCATGGGGCCGGTTTGGGCCGGGCGCACCATGGGGGAGCACGGGGCTCAGATGTTGGCCGACGGCGAGCTTTTCGAGCACCCCGGCTTCCCGGTGGAGGCGGTGGACACCACCGGAGCGGGGGACGTGTTTCACGCGGGAATGGCCCACGCCATCCTGGAAGGACAGGCTCCCCGGCAGGCCTTAGCCACGGCCTGCGCCCTGGCGGCCATCAGCGTGACCGCCCTGGGCGGGCGCACCGCCTTGCCCGAACGGAGTGCGCTTGCCGCTTTCCTGAACGATCACCCGCTATGACTTGGTTTTGGCTGGCTTTGGCCGCGGCCTTTTTTCTGGCCACGGCCGACTATCTGACCAAGCGCCATTTCAGCGACCTTCCGGTGGGGCAGATGATTCTGGTGCGCCTCACCGGCCTGGCCCCGGTGTGCCTGATCGTGCTGTTCCTCGCCCCCATGCCGGATATCCAGCCGTCTTTTTACTGGGCCGCCGCTATGGCCCTGCCCGCCGAGGTAGCTGCCCTGTTCCTTTATTTGCGGGCCATTCAGGTGTCGCCCCTGTCCCTGACCATGCCCTTCATGGCTTTTACGCCCTTGTTTGTGATCGGCACCGGCTGGCTGTTTCTGGACGAGCTGCCCAGCACCGCCGGAGTGACTGGAGTGGTCCTGGTGGTGGCTGGAGCCTATGCCCTCAACCTGCACCAGGTCCGCCGGGGCTGGGCCGCGCCGTTGCTGGCGGTGACCAGGGAGAAGGGCTCCATGCTGATTCTGGCGACGAGCGCCCTTTACGGCTACACCCTCACCCTGGGCAAGGTGGCCTTGCTCGCCTCTGGCCCCTGGTTCATGGCCTCGGCCTATCCCTTGGTGCTGTCCGTGGCCCTGGTGGCGGTGCTGGCCGCCCGGCGGCAACTGGGCTGGGACTGGTTGCGCCGTCCTTGGCCCGCCCTGGCGGTGGGACTGTGCATGGCGGCCATGCTGGTGTGCCACTATTGGTCATTGACCCAGGCACCGGCCGCCTACATGGTGGCGGTCAAGCGCCTGAGCATAATCATGGCCGTGCTTTATGGCGGGGTGTTCCTGAAGGAGGCGCGCCTGGCTCAACACCTTATGGCCAGCGGCCTCATGGTGGCCGGGGCCGTGGTCATCCTGCTGGCCGGTTAGGCGGGTTGGCTACCCAAAATTTTGGCCAGCTTGCTCATGGAACTGCCCGGACCCATGGCGATGAGGGTGTCACCCACCTCCACCACTGTGGACGCCGGGGGATTGAAGTGCATGCTGCCGTCGGCTTTCTTTACCGCCAGCACGATGAGGTCCAGCTTTTGGCGGATGCCCGAGTCCTTGAGGCTAACCCCGGCCAACTCGGCATGGGGCCCCACGGCCAACTCCTCCATGCGCAAGGGCTGCTCGGTGGTGCTGTGGAAGGTGAGGTCGATGAAATCAGCCACCGAGGGGCGGATCACGGTCTGGGCGATGCGCCGGGCTCCGATGAAGTAGGGGCTAACCACCTTGTCCGCCCCGGCGTGCTTCAGCTTGCGCTCGCTGCCCGGCTCGGTGGCCCGGGCGATGATGAAGATGTCCGGGCGCATGTCCTTTGCGGTGAGCACGATGTACACGTTGTCCGCGTCGGAGCTCACCGTGGCGATGAGCCCCTGGGCCCGCTCCACTCCGGCGGCCAACAGGCTCTCGTCTTCGGTGGCCGAGCCCAACACGTAGTGGATGCCCTCGCCCTCCAAGCGGCGGGTAACCTCATCGCTGTTGTCGATGACCACCACCTCGCGCCCCGCGTCTCTAATCATCTCGGTGACCAGGGCGCCGATGCGGCCGTAGCCGCAGACGATGTAATGATCCTTCAAGGAGCGTATGGCTCTTTCCAAGCTTCTTCTCCCCATTATCTCCCGGAGTTTGCCCTCCACCACCAACTGGGTGAGGGTGGTGAGCAAGTACAAGATGGTGCCCACGCCAGAGAGCATCAACACCATGGTGAAGATGCGGCCGGCGGAGCTGAGGGGGCGCACCTCGCCGAAACCCACCGTGGTCACGGTGATGATGGTCATGTAAATGGATTCCAGCCAGGAGTAGTCCTCGATCCAGCGATAGCCCAGGGTGCCCATGGCCACCACTCCCAGGCTGCATACCACGCCCCAAATTACGCGTTGAACCATGCTCATGTAGGCCGGTTGCACTGATCGGGCTTTGCGGGCCTTTCGCTGTCTGGTGAAGCTCAGCGCAGCACCGGCCTTTCCTCCGCCGGGTCGGACCCGATCACCGCTGCGGTGTATTCTAAGGGTTGGTCAGGCACGTTGGTCAAGACGATCATGAAGGGCAGCGATTCCCCCGGGGCCACCACGTAGGGCTTGGCGTCCAGGGCCAGGGGGCTGGACAGACGGCGCTCAATGGCCCCCAGGCTAAGGAAACGCAACTCCTCGGGGGTGAAGACGCTGCCCGCGTAGGAGGATGCCTGACGCACCGTTTTGCCGGTGGCATCGTGCAAGGTGCCCTGCACCAGCACCGAGGTGCGGGGGCGTTGGTGATGGTTGACCACCTTGCCCTGAATCACGAAGATGCGGCCCGAGGTCTCGTTGATCCGGTTGAAGCTTTTCACCTCCACCAGGCTCATGCGCACCACGGCGGGGTTGGTCGCTTGTGAGCCGCCCTTGGCGGAGCGCCCCAGCAGGGGGGCCATGCCCGGCAGGCGGGCGGCCCGGTCCACTACTTCGTGACCCACACCCAGGCGGGCCATAATCAACACCGAGCCCAGGGCGGTTATGGCGGCCAACAACAGGATAGCGATCAGCCAGAAGACGGCCTTGAACAGGGGGCCCCGGGGGGGGCGCTGGGCTATCTCGGGCCGCTGCTCCAGGCCGAAGTCGGCCCGCTTGCGGGCCCGCTCCTGTTCGGCCCGCGCCATCATGGAAAGGTCCAAGGTGCTGGCCGTGGCCTCCTCGGCCCAGAAACCGGCCTCCTGGTTGGGGGCGGGCTCCCGCGGGGCCGCCGGGGGCTCCGGCGCCTGGGACAGAGCAACCGAAACGGCCTCGTAGAAGGTCTGCTCCGGCTCCTGGGGTGTGGTTTCGGCGGGGGCGGGCGCTTTTTCCTGGGCCTCGGGAACCACCTGGAAGACGTCTCCGCATTGACTGCAGCGCACCCAGGCTCCTTCCGGCGGAATCAGGCCGTCGTCCAGGCGGAAGTCCGTGCCGCAGGTTTGGCAATGCACCTTCATGGTTATTTCCCGGCTCCTTGGTGTGTTAGCTCGTAAATACCGGGCAGGAAACGATATTGTTCGTCAAAGTCCAGGCCGTAGCCCACCAGGAATCCGCCGGGGACCTTGAAGCCCACGTAGTCCACCTCCACCTCCACCTCGCGGCGCTCGGCCTTGTCCACCAACACGCACAGGTGGACCGAGCTGGGGCCCATGGACTGCAAATACTCGACCAGCCACTTTAGGGTGACCCCCGTGTCGATGATGTCTTCCACCACCACCACCGGGCGGCCCTTGATGGGCAGCTCCGGGGCCTTGACCATCTGCACCCTGCCGCTGGAGGTATCCGAACTGCCGTAGGAGGCCAGGCGCACGAAGTCCACTTCCAGGGGGAAGTCCACTTGGCGCACCAGGTCGCTCAAAAAGATGAAGCAGCCCTTGAGCACTCCCAGCATTATGGGCTCCTGGCCGGCGAAATCAGCGCTTATTTGCTCGGCCAGTTCCCGCACGCGGCGTTGGATAGTCTCGGGTGAAAAAACGACCTTGATGGGCGGCTTGTCTGTCAAAAGACGCTCCTATGAGCTTCCGGGCGGGGTTTGATGTCACAACCATCCGGTTTCAATAGTTATTCCCTGCTCATGCTAGAACAGACTCAAGGGAGGTGTCAAACACAAACTCCCGGTCCGGATGGGGTGGGCACAACGAGGCGGGCCGCCCTCGAGGGCGGCCCGCCATAAGTGCAGCTTGTGAAACTAGAAGCGCCGGTGGCGGCCCTTTTCCTTGGGTTTGAAGATGTTCTTGAGTCCCTGGAAGGCCATCTTGCGGCGCAGGATGCCCAACTGGTCTTGCAAGGGAATCTCGCGGGGGCAGACGTCTTCGCAGGCCAGCAGGCCCATGCAGCCGAAGATGCCCTGATCGGTGCCCACCACATCGAAGTATTCGGGATCAGTGCGCTTATCCCTGGGGTCCATGATGAAGCGGCTGATGCGGTTCAAGGCGAAGGCGCCCACGAAGTCCTCGCGCATGTTGGCCGTGCCACAGGAGGCCACGCAGCAGCCGCACTCGATGCAGCGCTCCAGCTCGAAGATGGAGTTGGCCAGGTCGTTTTCCATGCGCTCTTCAATGGCCTCGGGATCGAATTCCTGGTCGGTGTGGATCCAGGATTCGATCTTGGTGTTGGTGGCGCGGAACCAGGTGCCGGTGTCCACCGAGAGGTCGCCCACCAGTTTGAACACCGGCAGGGGCATCAGGGTGATCTCCTCGGGCAGCTCGACGGTCAGGGTCTTGCACGCCAGGCCGGGGCGGCCGTTGATGACCATGCCGCAGGAGCCGCAGATGGCCATGCGGCAGGCGAAGTCGAACATCAACGAGGGGTCTTGCTCTTCGCGGATCTTGTTGAGCGCGATGAACAGGGTGAGGCTGGGGGTCTCCTCCAGCATGAAGGTGTCGGTATGGGGCTCCGAGCTCGGGTCCTCGGGGTTGAACCGGAATATATTGAATTTCAGTTGCCTGCTCATGGCTAGTCCTCTTTGGGGGCGTCCATGGGAATAATCTCGGTCTTGCCGTAGCCGCGGTCGCCAGGCGGCATATACATGACCTTGGTGGACGGCTCGTACTGCAGATCCGGCAGATCGGCGTCAAGGTCGCGCCAATAGGCCAGGGTGCGGTTGAGCCAGTCGCGGTCGTTGCGCGCCTGGTAGTCGTCGCGGGCGTGGCAGCCCCGGCTCTCGGTGCGCATCAGGGCGCCGTAGGCCACGCAAATGGCCAGACGCACCATGCCGGGCATCTTGAGCGCCAGCGCCAGCTCCGGGTTGGCCCCGATGCCGCTGCTGCGCAGGCCGATCTTTTTGGCCTTTACGTAGATCTCGCGCAAGGTGTCCACCGCGGCCTGCAGGTCCGTTCCGTTGCGGAAGATGCCCACCTTTTCCATCATCACCAATTGCATGGCGTCCTTGATGGCGTAGACGTTTTCCGTGCCGTCGGTCCGGTTCACCAGGCGATCGATGCGCTTGGCCATGGCGGCCACGCCCTGGTCGGCCAGGCTCGACTTGAGGATGACCTCGGCGCCTTCCAGGAACTCCACCACCTTCAGGCCCACGTGGCGGCCGGCCACGATGGTTTCGGCCAGGGAGTTGCCGCCCAGGCGGTTGAAGCCGTGCATGTCCCAACAGGCCGACTCGCCGCAGGAGAACAGGCCCTTGAGACCATAGGCCGCGCCGTTGCTGTTGGTGCGCACCCCGCCCATGGAATAGTGCTGGGCCGGGCGCACCGGGATGAGCTGGTTGATGGGGTTGACCCCCAGGAAGTGGCGGCACAGGTCGTAGACCTCGCGCAGCTTGGTGGTGATGTGCTTGGCCCCCAGGTGGCGAATGTCCAGCCAGAGGTGGTCGCCGTAGGGGGAGGGCACGCCCTTGCCCTGGGCTATGTGGTACATCATCCAGCGGCTGACCACGTCCCGGGAGGCCAACTCGGCCTTGGCGGGCTCGTAGATGTTCATGAAGCGTTTTTCATCCACGTCCAGCAGGGTGCCGCCGTCGCCCCGGCAGCCTTCGGTCACCAGAATGTTGGTGGGCACCACGCCGGTGGGGTGGAACTGCACCGCCTCGGGGTTGCCGAAGGGCACCAGGCCGGTGTCCAGGGCGATGATGTGGCCGCCGCCGTCGTTGATCACCGTGTTGGTGGTCTCGGAGTAGAGGCGTCCGTAGCCGCCGGTGGCGATGAGGGTGGCCTTGGCCAGGTAGACCCGGAGCTTGCCGGTCTTGAGGTCGCGGGCCACGCAGCCGGTGCAGTTTTCTCCGTCGTGGATCAGGCTCACCGCCTCTACCCGGTCGTGCACGCGCACTCCCAGCTGGGTCACCTTGTTGTCCAGGGTGTAGAGCAGGGTGTGGCCGGTGCCGTCGGCGGTGTAGCAGGTGCGCCACTTGGCGGTGCCGCCAAAGGCGCGCGCGGTGATAAGGCCGTGCTTGTCCTTTTTCTCTTCGGCCTCGAACTCCTCGCCGCCCTTCCAGTACTTGGCCTTGCCGGCCACCACGCGGTTCCAGGGCATGCCCCAGTTGGCCGCCTCGCGCACCGCGACGGGCGCGGTGTCCGCGAAGATGCGGGCGCATTCCTGGTCGCAGCCCCAGTCCGAGCCCTTCACCGTGTCGGCGAAGTGCACGTCCGGGCTGTCGCCCTCGCCCATGGCGCAGTTGCCCAAGGCGGCCTGCATGCCGCCCTCGGCGGCGCAGGAGTGGGAGCGGCGGGCGGGGACCAGGCTCAGGAGGATGGCGTCGAACCCGGCCGAGGCGGCGGCGATGGCCACGCGCTCACCGGCCAGCCCGGCGCCCACACACAAGAGATCTGTGTAGAAAGTTTCATGTTCCATGGTGGCGTCCTCCTTAGTTGCCCGCAATCGGCAGGGTCCACAGCCGAATGATGGTGATCAGGCCAATCAGGATGAAGGCGCCGGTCCAGATGTTTTCGAACCGGTGGAACTTTTTGCGCCCGCTGCGCTTGATAAAGCCCCACTTTACCCCGATGCGGTAAAAGCCGATGCCCACGTGCAACTCCACCATGGGCAGGAGGATCAGATAAAACACGCCCCAGAAGCCGCCCTGCACCCGCATGGCGCTCTTGGCCGCGGTGATGGGCAGGTTGGTCAGCACGGTCCAGATGTGCACCGAGCCCATGATCAGGATGACCATGGCGGTGAAGGCCTGGATGAGCCACAGCCAGGTGTCGGTGTGGTGCAGCATGCGGGCGTGCCGCCAGATCACCCCCTGGGCGTCGGAGGTGTAGGGGATCTTGCGGGCGGCCAGGATGAAGTGCAAAAGCAAGGTGGCCCCGATGATGGGCCCGCCCACCTGGGCCATGTAGGTGGCCTCGAAGAACCAGGCGATGGTGTTCATCACGCTGGGGCCGATGTTCACGCTGGCCACCAAGACCATGTGGCTCCACATGAACAGGATGAGCCCGGCACCGGTGAGCATCTGGATCCAGTCCAGATATGCCGACACCCTGGTGGGGGGCTTGACAAAAATAGCGGTGTCTACGCTACTACTCATAGTTGTCCTGCCTTGTTCTCCAGCTCCACCGCTACGTAGCGGTGGAGGTTTTATGTTTAGCGGCGCGCGTAGGCTTGGCGGCCCTGCTGATAAAGGTCGCCGCCGTGCACGTCATTGACCACGAAAAGGGGCATGTCCTCGACCACCAGACGGCGCACCGCCTCGGGCCCCAACTCGGGGTAGGCGATGACCTCGGCCTCCTTGATGCAGCGGGCCATTAGGGCCCCAGCCCCGCCGATGGCCGCCAGGTACACGGACTTGTACTTGGCCATGGCCTGTTTAACCTCGTCGTTGCGCTTGCCCTTGCCGATCATGGCCCTGAGGCCCTTTTCCATAAGGGTGGGCGCGTAGGCATCCATGCGGTAGCTGGTGGTGGGACCCGCCGCTCCGATCACCCGGCCGGGAGGCGGCGGCGAGGGCCCCACGTAGAAGATAACCGCGCCTTCCAAGGGGAAGGGGGGCGTGCCGCCCTCGGCCAGGGTTTCAACGATACGCTTGTGGGCCGCGTCGCGTCCAGTGTATATGGTGCCGCTGACCAACACTTTGTCCCCGGCTTTCAGGGAAATGACGTCGGCTTCGCTCAGCGGAGGGCTCAGGCGGATTAGCTCGCTCATAGCACGGCCTCCTTGTGGCGCGCGGCGTGGCACTGCATGTTGACGGCCACCGGCAGGCTGGCGATGTGACAGGGTATGAGCTCCACGAAGACCTTGAGGCAGGTGGTGCCTCCGCCCAGACCGGCCGGGCCGATGCCCAGCTTGTTCACTTCCTCCAACAGCTCCTTTTCCAAGACCGCCGCCTCGGGATCTGGGTTTACCGAATCCAGCTTGCGCAGCAGGGTGCGCTTGGCGGCGACCGCCGCCTGCTCGAAGGTGCCGCCCACGGCCACCCCCAGGATGACGGGAGGGCAGGGGTTGGGACCGGCGGCCTCCACGGTGTCCATGATGGCCTTCTTGACCCCGGCCAAGCCCACCGCCGGGGTGAGCAGGTACACCTTGGACATGTTCTCGGCCCCGCCGCCCTTGGGCACCACCCATAGCTTGACCTTGTCGCCGGGAACTATGCGGGTGTGGATGATGGCAGGGGTGTTGTCCCCGGTGTTCACCCGGCTGAAGGGGTGACAGGAACTCTTGCGTAGATAGTTTTCTGCGTAGCCGCGGCGCACGCCCTCATTGATGGCCTCGCTGAGGTCGCCGCCGGTTAGATGGACATCCTGGCCCACGTCAATGAAGATGATGGCCAGGCCACAGTCCTGGCAAATGGGCATCTTCTCATCGGCCGCGATGTCCGCGTTTTCCAATAAGCGCTCCAGGACCTCCCGGCCCACCGGCGAAGGCTCGTCGGCTTGGGCTTGGGTCAGGGCCTGGCGCACATCCTCTGGTAGATAAAGGTCGGCTTCGCCGCATAGGCGAGCCACGGTGTCGGCGATGGCCGACACCTCAACGGTGCGTACACTAGACAAGATTTTTCTCCCGCTGCTGTTCGGGCAGAGCCCTCGAATCCTCATCGTGAATAACCATTAGTATCCGCGAGCAATGTTACTGTCAACCCGCTATATGGTAGCTGAATGGATTTCACAAAAGGCGGGCCGGGGTGGTGGCCGGGATCAGGCGCGGTCGTAGAGGCGGCGCAGCAGGGAAGGGGGGCAGCCCAGGTAAAATGCCACCACCACCAGGGAGTTAAAGGCGGTGGTGGTCAGGATGCCCCTCTGCTGCCAGCGGCGGGACGAGGTGATGGCCGGGGCGGGCGAAACAATGATACGCCCCCGTTTTTTCAGGCGACGCACAAGCTCGCAATCTTCCATGATGGGCAGGTCGGGAAAGCCGCCCGCGGCCAGGAAAGCGCCCCGGCGCAGGAACAGGCCTTGATCGCCGTAGGGCATGGACGCCAGGCGGCAGCGCCAGGCCACGCACAGCTCGATGAAGCGCAGCCCGGCGGTGCGCCGGTCCAGGCGAAAGGTGAAGGCTCCGGCCGCTACACCGGGACGGGACAGGGCCCGGCGCGCCTCGGCCTCCCAGCCGAGGGGGAGCAGGGTGTCGGCGTGCAGGAACAGCAGTATCTCCCCCCGGGAGGCGGCGGCCCCGGCATTCATCTGGCAGGCCCGGCCCCTGGGGGCGGCGATCACCTTGGCCCCGGCCCGGCGGGCCGCCTCCACGGTGGCGTCGCGGCTGCCGCCGTCGGCCACGATCGCCTCCACCCCTGGGGCGCGGCGCACCCGGTCCAGGCAGGCGGCGATGCCCGCCTCCTCGTTCAGGGTGGGGATGATGACGCTGATCCGCCCCCGGCCCGCCTCCGGCACGGCGGCCAGTGAGCGGGGGCTGGTTGGGGGAGCTTTGCTCAAGGTTTTTACCGCTGGAGCGCTCAGTCTTCCAACTCGTTGCCGTTTTCATCCAACTCCATGGGCTGTATGGAGTTGTGCAGGCCCACCTGGAAGCCGAACAGCACCGGGTGCTCGTCCTTGAGGTGCTCCAAATAGGCCACCCACAGCCCGGCCAGGTTGATGAGGGACTTGCCCGCGTCCTGGGCCAGGTGCTTTAACACCTCGGGCCTGAGCTTTTCCACCGGCCCCCGGAAGTGGGACTCCTCGATGAGGTGGAACAGGCTGAGCAGGCAATGGTGCAGGCTCTCGAACTCCAGCATCAGCGGGTTGCGGGTCATGGCTATGATTTCCTCTTCCCGCGAGGTCAGCGCCTCCATGAGCGAGGCCAACATCCTGGCGTTGGGATCCATCTGCAGCTTGAATCCGGCCAGCTCCCGCCGGGCCTTGGCGAAACGCCGGGCGTTCCAGCCCTTGTCCACCAGCATGTGCTCTTCCATCTGGTCCCGGTTGTTGACCAGGTTGAGCAGGTTGAGCATTATGTCGATGCCCATCTGCCTGAAGAATATGCCCAGGAACATGTTGAGCCGCTTGCGGCGCTCGATCTTTTCGCGCAGTTGGATCAACTCGTCCAGGATCAGGCCCAGCACCAGGGCGTGGATGGGCAGAAAGGCCAGGTGGATGTAGAAGTACTTGGAGATGTAGGTCAGGTCGCCGGTGTAGAGCCAGAAGCCCAGCAAAAAGATTCCGGAGAGGGCCAAAAGCCCCACTGCTATGGTGACCTTGTTGAAGTACTTTTTGTCCAGTGCAAGATAAGGCAACTACGTTGCTCCCGCGGCCAAGGTTTGGGATTATCCAAAAAGCGGCATGGCCGATGATTCACCGCATCGTTAAAAAATGATATCTTAAATTTGGTGGAAAGGCCAAGGCCGCTTGGGGAGGGCGGAAGGATGTACAAGCTCAAGGTCTGCGAGATATTCCTCAGCCTGCAAGGTGAGAGCAGCTTTGTGGGGATGCCTTGCGTTTTCGTGCGCACCAGCGGATGTCCCCTGGAATGCACCTGGTGCGACACCGCCTATGCCAAAACCGAAGGGCGGGAGATGATCCTGGAGGAGATATTGGGGCAGGTGGCGGGCCTGGGGGTGGAGCTGGTGGAGCTTACCGGCGGCGAACCCCTGGCCCAGGACGCCACGCCCCGCATGATGGAGATGTTTCTCCAGGCAGGCTACTCCGTGCTCTTGGAGACCAGCGGGGCGGTGAGCCTGGCCCCGGTTCCCGAGGAAGTGTACGTGATCATGGACCTCAAGTGCCCCTCCTCGGGCATGCATGAGCGCATGCACTGGCCCAACCTGGATATGCTAAGGCCCCACCATGAGGTGAAGTTCGTGGTGGCCGACCGGGCCGATTACGATTACGCCCACCGCCTGATGGAGAACCACCGCCTGGCCGAGCGGGCGAGGGTGCTGTTCTCCTGCGTACACGGGGCCATCGCCCCCCGCGAGGTGGCCGGGTGGATACTGGAAGACCGCCTGCCGGTGCGCTTTCAGCTTCCCCTGCACAAGGAGCTTTGGCCCGAGGTCCGGCGCGGAGTTTAGCCCGGCACAGCCAGCCGCCGGCATGCCGCGTTGCCGGCTGCGTTCGGGCCTCAACGTAGTCCTGGCTACGCCTACGGCCCTCGCTTGCCGGTCGCCTTGCCTGCCGGCGGCTGGCGGTGCCGGTGCCGGGTACAAACGCAACCAGATAGGGCTGGCGCTTTTTCCATAAGGACCGTATAAAATTTGAATCGTTTTTTGCTGCCGTCCACCCTTACACAAATAATCGGGCTGGCCGTTCCGGCAAAAAAAAGAGCCCCGCCGGTTTGGCGGGGCGCGGTTGTTTTCGTGGCCTGATGCTTACGGCTTCTGATGCAGCTTTATCCAGTCCTGCATGTGGCGCACCGTCTTGTTCAAGTACCAGCGGCCGTTGTCGAACACCCCCAGGTCCGCGCCCATCATGGCCGAGGCGAAGCGGGTGGAGTTGGCGTAGAACAGCCATTGCTGGGTCCACAGCTTTTCCACGTACTCGTCAAAGGGGCTGCCCTTGGGCGGGCCCTGGGCCAGGCCCTTTTGCCAGGCCTCGATCATCAACTGGGTGGCGGCCAGAACCATGGCGTCGGAGTCCTTGATGGTCTGGTCCAGGCGGGCCATCTGTCCCTCCACCCAGCCCTGGGCGTGGCAGGCCCCGCACACCTTGGCCATGCGCGCCTGACGCACCGCCTGCTCCTTGTCGTCGATCAAGAACTCTGATGCAGGCTTGCCGCCCAGGGTGGTGGCCAGGCTCTGGCCGTCGGCATTGGTGATCTTCCAGGTCTCGGGGCTCTTGGGCTGGGGGTGGGCGTAGATGAGCCCCAACAGGCGCACCCACAGGCGGTCGGTCATCTGGTGGGTGCGCTGGGCGATGACGCCCCCGCCCGCGTTGGTCAGCAGACTAACGTGGCAGGCCGCGCAGGTGGGGGCGGTGAAGTCCTTGCCCGGGGTCCAGGGCACCTTGCCCATGTCCCACTGCTTGTGCATGGCGTAGTAGATGTTGCCGTGCTTGCTCACTTGATAGACCTTGTACACCGGCACGTCGGGGCCTTTGTGGCACTCGGAGCAGGTATAGGGCGAGCGGGCCATCTCTATGGCGAACTGGTGGCGGGTGTGGCAGGCGGTGCAGGAGCCCACCGTGCCGTCGGGGTTCTTGCGCCCCACGCCCCGGTTGGGCCAGCCGCTGAGCTTGGGGAAGCTCATCTCCCCAAAGTCCCCGGTGTCGCGCTTCACGCTGCCGGTCACCTTGATCTCAGTGCCGTGACAGTAAAGGCACGATTCGGCTTCGGCCAAAGTGCTGGGCGCCTCCGTGGTGATCTTGCCGCCGGCCACCTTGGGCACCCCGTTGGTCTGTTGGGCCAGGTCCATGTAGATGGGGTTCTGGAGCAGGTTGGCCCGAGCGTGGGCCATGAGGTTGTGGCCGTACTGCTCCCGCTCCTGGGGATGGCAGCGGGCGCAGTCGGCCGGGGTGACCACCGGGTGCACCTGGGAGCCGCCGTGCTCGAAGCTGTCGGCGTGCTTCTTGGCATCGCCGGTGTGGCACTCGGCGCAGCCCACGGCCACGTTCATCAGCTCGGCGGGTATCTGCTTGGCCGACATCCGTCGCTGGGCCTCGGGCTCCTTCAAGGCCTGGGCCGGGGTCTTTTGGGACATGCGGCCCCGTTGCCAGTCGGCCACGATGCCTGGCGTGGCGTCGTTGTGGCAGTCCAGGCAGGCCTGGGTGGCTTCGCTCAGCGGAGCTTGGGGCGCGGCCAGGGCGGGCCAGGCGCCAAGCAGCGCCAGGGCCAGGGCATAGGTCAGGGGACGCAAAAAGGGCATTATTCGCTCCAGGCGGGCCATGGCTCGGGGACTAGATCACCAGCCACACCGGCGGGGTGAATACGCGGGTGGCCAGGTCCTTGTCCAGCATCAACAAGGCGCTGGGGTTGTCCTGGGCCAGCTTCATCTGGCCCACCGCCTCGGCGGCGCTGGCCTCTTCCTCCACTTGCTCGTTGACGAACCACTGCAAGAAGCTGCTGGAGGCGTGGTCGCGGATATCCAGGGCCAGGTCCATGAGTCCATTGATGAGCCCGGTCACCTTGGCCTCATGCTCGGCCACGGCCCGGAATACGGCCAGGGGGCTGTCCCACTCGGTGGCCGGGCCGTCTATGGCGCTGAGGATCACCCGGCCGCCGCGCTCGTTGACGTAGGTGTAGAACTTGATGGCATGGGTCCATTCCTCCTGGGCCTGCACCCGCATCCAGTGGGCCATGCCCGGCAGGGACTGGGCGTCGAACCAGGTGGCCATGGACATGTACAGGTAGGAGGAATATATCTCGGCGTTTATTTGGCCGTTGATGGCGGCTTCCATTTTTTCGTTGATCATTACGGTCACTCCGCGCTTGGGTCTGGGGTTGCGGTTAAGGGCATCACGCGGCCACTCCGGCGGGGCAGGCCGTTTGGGCGTGGTGCTTGAGTTCTTGATAGTCTCTATCATAACGCTATTCAGGGGGAGGGGGGCAAGGTCCGTGATGGACCTGGTCAGGGCTGAAGATCAGTAGCCGCACACCGGGCAGGGCTCCTGGCCGCCCCGGCTGAAGCGGATCTCCCGGAAACTGGGCGGCCACAGGCGCACCACCAGCATGCCGGTGAGCAGGGCATCGTCCCGGCCCAGCAGCAGCTTGAGAGCCTCATTGGCTTGCAGCGAGGCCATGATCGCGGCGGCCGGGCCCAGGATGCCGTCGCGCTCAGAGGTGAGGGCGGGTTCGCCTGGATTGGAGAACCAGCAGCGCAGGCAGGGGGTGAGGCCGGGGCGCAGCACCAGAACCTGACCCTGGGCGGCCACCACTCCGGCGTGCACCCAGGGCAGGCCCAGCTCAACGCAAAACTCGTTGAGCACGAAGCGCGGCTGGGGACGGTCCAGGCAGTCCAGCACCAGGTCGGCTCCCTGGAGCAGCTCCCGGCCGTTGCCGGCCTGAAACTCCTCGGCCATTGCCTCCAGAGTTATCTCGCTGTTGATCCCATCCAGGTGCCGGGCGGCGGCTTGGGCCTTGGGCGCGGCCTGGGACGCGTCGGGTTCATCGTAAAGAAGCTGGCGGTGCAAGTTCTCCAGGGCCACCCGGTCCGGGTCCACCAGGCGCAGGCGGCCCACCCCGGCCCGGGCCAAAAGCATGGCCGCCGCGCCGCCCAGGCCGCCCAGGCCCAGCACCACCACCGTGGAGCCTGCCAGGTGGGCCTGGCCTTCGGGCCCCCATCCGGCCAGGCGCTCCTGCATGGTGTAGCGCGAAATCAAGGCTAGCCCCCAAAAGCGGGGTGGATCAGCTCCACCCGGTCGCCGTCCTTAAGCTCCACTTGGTCGTATGTCTTGGGGTGCACGAAGCGGCCGTTGATCTCTACGATCAGGTCCTTGTGCTGGGCCTGGTGCAAGAGAATGAGCTGGGGCAGGCCCAGGCCCTGGGGCACGTCTTCGGCCAGGCCATCCACGGTTATGGTGATCGTTTGGGCCATGGGCTCGTCCCTTGAGCGGTTGATCACTTATTAACCAGGATAATCTTTACCCGCTTGCCGATCCAGGATTGGGGTAAATAAACCCGGCCGGTGTTGCCGGTCTGGTGCACCGTCTTTTCCATCATTTCTTCGCCGTAGACTTCGAACTTGGCGCGGCCGGGAGAAAGGCTCGCGCCCGGCAGCGCGTTGTCCGCCGGGCGCTTGCCTGGGGAGGGAGGGGCGCTCATGCCCCTTTTTGCTTTTTGAGGGCCAGGTAGACCCGCTCCGGGGTGAGCGGGGTTTCATCCAGCACCAGGCCGGTGGCGTTGCGCACCGCGTTCAAGATGGCCGGTATGGTGGGCATGATGGCCCCCTCGCCCACCTCCTTGGCCCCGAATGGGCCGTTGGGCTCGCCCGACTCCACCACGATGCACTTGGTCTCGGGCATGTCCATCACCGTGGGGATGTGATACTCGCCCAGGCTGGGGTTCAAGATGCGTCCCTGGCCGTCGAACTTCACTTCCTCGAACAGGGCCTCGCCCAGGCCCATGGACACCGAGCCCTGCATCTGGGCCTCCACGCTGGTCAGGTTCACCGCCTGACCACAGTCGTGGGCGTCGGTGATGCGCTCCACCTTGATCTGGCCGGTCTCGAAGTCCACGCTGACCTCGGCCACCTGGGCCGAGCAGCCGTAGGCCGGGCTGGTGCCCACCGCCGCGCCCTTGTACTTGCCGCCCAGCACGGGAGGCTTGTACTTGCCAGTGGCCACCAGGGTGCCCAGGCGCAGATAGGCCAGGCGGGCCGCCTCGCGGAAGGTAAGCTCCTCGCCGCTGGGCTGGTCTTGCCAGCCGCGGTGCTCCTTGATGTAGCCGGTGCGGATGGCCGAGAAGTCCACCGGCTCGCCGCTTATCTTGACCAGGCCGTTCTTGATGTCCAGGCGGCTCTGGTCGATACCCAACTCTTGGGCCAGGGTCTCCAGGATCATGGCCTTGAGGTTTTCCCCCGCCTCCTTGGTGGCGTGGCCGGTCATCAAGGTGGTGCGCGAGGAGTAGGCCCCCAGGTCGATGCCGAAGTCGGTGTCCCCGCTTTTGACCCGCACCTGCTCATAGGGAATGCCCACCGCCTCGGCGGCGATCATGGCCATGGTGGTTTCCGAGCCTTGGCCGATCTCGGCCGAGGCGGTGTAGACTACGATGCCCCCGCCGTCTTCGTCGGCCTTGATCATGATGGTGCAGTGATAGGTTTCGCTGCGGTAGATGGGATAGCCCGCACCGGAGACGAAAAAGCCGCAGGCCATGCCGATGCCCTTGCCCGGCGGCAGCTTGCCCTTCTTCTGGTCCCAGCCCGAGCCGTTTTTCACCGCCTCGATGCACTCGCGCATGCCCAGGCTGCTCATGGCCAGGTCGTTGCAGGTCACGTCGCCGGTTTCCATCATGTTCTTGAGGCGCAGCTCGATGGGGTCCATGCCCAGCTTTTCGGCGATGACGTCCATCTGCTGCTCGAACAGGGCCCGGGCGATCACCCCGCCGTGGCCCCGCTGGGCCCCGCAGGCGGGCTTGTTGGTGAACACGCGCAGGCCGTGATAGCGCATGTTGGGCAGCTTGTAAGGCCCGCCCAAGAGCGACCCGGCGTAATACACCGTGGCGATGCCGAAGGAGGAGTAGGCCCCGCCGTCCAGGGTGGCCTGGTGGTCCAGGGCCATGAGGGTGCCGTCCTTCTTGACGCCGATCTTCATGTGGTGGGTGAAGCCGTGGCGGGCCCGGCTGAAGAGAAACACTTGCTCGCGGGTGTAGGCCATGCGCACCGGGCGTCCGGTCTTCATGGCCAGGAACCCAGCGGCCAGGTCGATGGGTGTGGCCGAGGCCTTGGGACCGAAGCCGCCGCCCACGTAGGGCTTGACCACGCGCACCCGGCTCATACTCAGGCCGGTGACCATGGCCAGGGTGCGCTGCACGTAGTGGGGCACCTGGGTGGAGGAGTGCAGGTTGAGCACCCCGTCGGAGTCCATCAGGGCCACGCACTGGTTTGGCTCGATGAATGCCCCGTCCTGGCGCTTGGAAAAGAAGCTGCCTTCCTGGATCAGGTCGCACTGGGCAAAGGCCGCCTCCACGTCGCCGAACTCCTGCTCCACCTGGGCGCAGACGTTGTCCGGGAACTGATCGTGCAGCCAGGGCGCGCCCTCGGCCGTGGCCTCTTCCACGGTGAGCAGCACCGGTAGGGGCTCGTACTCCACCTCGATGAGCTCCACCGCCTTGAGCGCGGTGGCCAAATCCTCGGCGGCCACGGCGGCGATCTCGTCTCCCACATAGCGCACCCGGTCCACGGCGAAAAGGGTCTCGTCGTAGCGGGCCGGGGACACGCCGTACTTCACATCCGGTATGTCCTGGGCGGTGATAACCGCCACCACGCCCGGCAGGGCCTGGGCCTTGGAAATGTCGATGCGCTTGATCTTGGCGTGGGCCTGGGGACTTTGCAGCAGAGCCCCGGCCAGCTCGCCGGGGAACTTGATGTCCTCGATGTAGCGGGCCTTGCCCGTGGACTTGTTGGGGGCGTCCTTGCGGGGAGCCCGGCTTCCGATCACTTCAAAGTTGCCGCTCATGACCTAAGCCTCGCTCATCTTGTCGGCGGCGTCCTGCACCGCCTCCACGATCTTTTCATACCCGGTGCAGCGGCACAGGTTCCCCGACAGGCCCTTGGTGATCTCCTCGCGGCTGGGACGGGGCGTCCGCTCCAGCAGCGCCTTGGCTGAGAGGATCATGCCCGGAGTGCAAAAGCCGCACTGGATGGCCCCGGCGTCCACAAAGGCCTGCTGCAAGGGGTGCAGCTCGGCGCCCTTGGCCAGGCCCTCGATGGTGAGCACCTCGCGGCCCTGGGCCTGCATGGCCAGCACCAGGCAGGAGTTAACCGTCTCGTTGTCCAGGATCACCGTGCAGCAGCCGCAGTCGCCCACCCCGCAGCCGTGCTTGGTGCCGGTGAGGCCCAGCTCGTCGCGCAGCAGGGAGGTGAGGGTCTGGTTGGGCTCCACCAGCGCTTGGCGCGCCACGCCGTTTACCGTAAGGGTGATGGCCTGCTTGCTCACGCTTGCTCCTCCTTGCTGCCTTGGGCCTGGGACAGGGCCTGGCGCAGGGCCCTGAGGGTCAGGGTCCGCACCATGTCCTGGCGGTAGGCCGCCGATCCCCGGTGATCGTCAATGGGCCTGGCCTCGGCTGCCGCCGCCTCCGCCGCCTCGGTGAAAATCTTTTCTCCGGCGGGTGCTCCTTGCAGCACCTGGGCTGCGCCCGGCGAGAGCATGGGGAAAGGGGCCACCGCACCCAGGGCCACTCGGGCCAAGGCCACGGTCTTGCCGTCGTCTTCCAGCTCAAGGTGCGCGGCCACGTTGACCAGGGCGATCTCCATGGCTTGGCGAAGGCCCAGCTTCTGGTAGCCGCCGCCCACGCCGGGGCGGGGCGCGTCCAACAGCACGTGGGTGAGGATCTCGCCCGGCTCCTTCACGGTGTAGCCGGGCCCTTTGAAATAGCCGTCCAGGCTCACCTGGCGTTGGCCGCTTGGACCGGCCAGCACCACCCTGGCCCCCAGGGCCAACAGGGGCAGGCATATGTCCGCCGCCGGGCGGGCGGTAACCAGGTTGCCGCCCAGGGTGGCCCGGTTGCGCACCTGGGGCGAGCCCAGGGACCCGGCCCCCATGGCCAGCAGGCCGGGCACCTCGGGGCCGCCGGAGGCCAGGCGCGAAGCGGTGTTAAGAGCACCCAGGCTGACCAGGCCCTCGTCAGTGCCGTTGCCCTGGAGCTCTTCCAGGCCGCTCAGGTCCAACAAGACCTTGGGGGCAAGCTTCTTCAGCTTGAGGTTCACCAGCAAGTCGGTGCCCCCGGCCAGGGGGCGGGCCTGATCGCCCATCTCGCCCAGCAGGGACAGGGCCTCGGGCAGGCTCTGGGGGTGGTAGTAGTCAAAGCTCGGCAAAAGCATCAGTATTCTCCCCGCCCTTCCTGCGCCATGCCCAGGTCGATGGCGATCATGGTGAGGCTGGCCTGGATGCGCGACGTGTTGCGCGCCAGGGCCGGAAAATCGCCGGCCGCTTGTTGTAACTCTCGGGTTTGTTCGCGCAGGGCCCGCAATCGCTCGCGCAGCTCCTCCACCTTGCTCGGCTCCATGGTGATATCTCCCAATTAGTGCAAATGCCGCGTGTCCTTGAAGCGCCGGGCCTTGACCTCCCAGCGGGTCAGGCTGCCCAGGGGGTGGACCTCGATCTGGTAACCCAAGTTGGTCTTGAGGCGCAGCTGGTCCTTGAGGCGGCCCAAGACCTCCTTCTGCGCGGTCTCCGCGCCGGGGTTGAACTCCACCTTTAGGGTGATTTTGTCGTTGTCGCCGATGCGCTCCACCACCACCTCGTACTCGTCGGCCAGCTCAGCGAAGCCGCGCACCACCTCCTCGATGGCCGAGGGGGAGAGCAGCACCCCCTTGACCTTGGTGATGTCGTCGGCCCGGCCCTGCACCCCTCCCTTGAGCACCCGGTAGGTGCGCCCGCAAGGGCAGGGATCGGCGGCCCACTCGATGATGTCCTTGCTGTCGAAGCGTAGACAGGGCTGGGCCAGGCGATCCAGGGCGGTGATGATCATCTTGCCCTTGCGTCCCGGCTCCTCGATGATCTCGCCGGTCAGGGGGTCTTCTATCTCCACCAAGAATAGCCCCTCGTTGGCGTGGATGCCCCCGCATTGGGCGGAGCACTCGTAGCTCCAGGCCCCGATCTCGGTGGCTCCGGCGTGGTCGAACACCTTGGCTCCCCAGGCCTCCTGCATGCGCTTCTTGGTGCTGGGCAGGGAAGCCCCCGGCTCCCCGGCGCAGGTTATGCGCCGTATGGTCAGTTCCGCCGGGTCGATGCCCAGGCGGCTCTTGGCTACGTCGGCCATGTTGAGCATGTAGGTGGGGGTGCCCATGAGGGCGGTGGCCTTGAGCTCCTGAATCTTGAGCACCCTGGAGGCGGTGTCCAAGACCCCGCCGGGCACCACCTCGCAGCCCAGCTTTTCCGCCGCGTAGTGGCCGGCCCAAAAGGCCACGAAGATGTTGTAGCCGAAGGGGATGAACACCCGGTCCCTGGGACGGTAGCCCTGGGCCCAGAGGATGTAGCACCAGGACTCGGCCCACCACTCCCAGTCCTGCCAGGTGTCGGCCTGGTAAACCGGGGTGCCGGTGGTGCCCGAGGTCTGGCGGAACTCGGCCACCTGCTCCAGGGGCACGCACAGGCGGTTGCCGTAGGGGAAGGGCTCGGCCTCTTGGGCGTCCTTGAGCATGCCCTTGTCCACCTTGGGCACCCGGCGCACGTCGGCCCAGGTCTTTATGTCCCCCGGCTCCATCCCGGCTCCGGCGTAAAGTTCCCGGTAAAAGGGCGAGCGCTCGTAGGCCCAGGAGATGATGCGGCGGAACTTTTCCAACTGCAAGGCGCGCAGCTGTTCCGGGGCCATGGTCTCCAGATAGGGATTCCAGTAGTTGTTGAGCAGGCTAGTCATCACAGGCCTCTTAATACATCAGGTTGGGCAGCCATAGGGCTATCTGGGGGAACAGCACGATCAGGCCGGTGCCGATGATCAGTGCTAGCAGGAAGGGCATGGCGCCCTTGAATATTGTTTCCAACTGCACGTCGCCGGCGATGCCGTTGACCACGTACACGTTGATGCCCACCGGCGGGGTGATGACTCCCATCTGAGTGACCAGCACGATGATGATGCCGAACCAGATGGGGTCGTAACCAAGGTCGAGTATTATGGGGTAAAAAATAGGGATAGTCAGCATGATCAGGGCCAGGGCGTCGATGAAGCAGCCGCCGATCAAGTAGACCAAAACGATCATGGCCACCACCATGTACCCCGGCATGTCCATGGCCGCAACCCAATTTGCCACGTCAAAGGTGATGCGGGTGACCGCCAGGAAGTGGCCGAAAACCGTGGCTCCGGCCACCAGCAGCAGAACCATGCAGGAGGTCCGGAGGGTTTCGTAGATGCTCTTTACGAACCCAGCCCAGGTTAGTTGCCGCCGAAACAGGGCCACCAGCAGCACCGCCGCCGCGCCCACGCCGCCGGCCTCGGTGGGGGTGAACCAGCCCAGGAACAGGCCCAGCATTACCACCAGGAACACCAGCATGATGTCCAAGGTGTACACCAGGGACCCGAGGCGCTCGCGCCAGGGGTGGAACTCGCAGGCCGGGCCCTGCTTGGGCGACACCAGGCAGTAAACATAGATGGCCAGGGCGAACATTATGGTCATGAAGACCGCTGGCACGATGCCCGCCACGAACAGGGTGCCGATGGACTGCTCGGTGAGGATGCCGTAGACGATGAGCACCACGCTGGGGGGCATGAGCATTCCCAGGGAGCCGCCCGCGGCCACCGAGCCGGTGGCCAGTTCGTCGGCATAGCCGAAGCGCTTCATCTCCGGCAGGCCCACCGTGGCCATGGTGGCCGCCGTGGCCGGGGAGGAGCCGCACACCGCGCCGAAGGCGGTGCAGGCGCACACCGTGGCCGTGGCCAGGCCACCCCGGTAGCAGCCCACCATCATGTGGGCCGAGTCGTAGAGCCGGTGGCTTATGCCCGCGTTGAAGGCGATCTGGCCCATGAAGATGAACAGGGGGATGATGGTCAGGCCGTAGGATGAGTACACGCTGTAGAAGTCGCGGGACAAGAGCTTGAAGGCCGCCTCGGGGCTCACCTGGAGGGCGAAGCCCACGAAGCCCACCAGGGTCATCACGTAGGCCACGGGCATGCGGCTGAAGATGGTCACCACCAGCACCAGGATGCCGATTATGCCAATCAGGGTGGGGCTCATCGCGCACCAGCCTTTCTCAGGTTCACCAGGCACTCGGTCAAAATGACCAGGCAGAGGACCCCGAAGGCGATTGCCACCACGTAAATGAGGATGTAGTCGGGAAACTGAAGGCTCATGGACACTTCGCCGGTGGTCTTGACCGTGTTGCCGTAGAGCCACATCTGCCAGGAGACCAGGCCGAACAGGGCCCCGCTGCACAGCTTGGTGAGCGCGTCGCACCAGGCCTGGCCCCGCGCGCTCAGGCGCCGAACGAAAAGGTCCACGCCCACATGGCCATTTTCAAACTCGGTAAGGGGCATGGCGCAGGCCAGGACGATGGTGGCCATGAAGCTGACCACCTCCACCGCCCCGAAGATGGGCCGGTTGAACCCGCGGAAGATGACGTCCACGCAGGTGACCACCATCATCCCCACCAGGGCCCCGCCGCCCAGGCGCTTGAGCAAGTTTATGAGCTTGATAACCAGTGATACCCAGGAATTCAAGGCCCGCCTCCTGCGATCCCGGAGGCGGCGCGAGGGCCGCCTCCGGGAGGTGGGTGATTACTTGCTCAACTCGGCCAGCTTCTTTTTGGTGAACTCCACCGCTTCCTTGGCGGGTACGCCCTTGGCGCTGGTCTCCTTCACATAGGCGTCCAAAACCGGGTCGGTGGCCTTTTTCCAGCGGGCGGCTTCTTCGGGGGAGAGTTTGATGAAGGTGCGGCCCTTCTTGAGCATGAACTCCCGCCCCACCTTGTCCGACTCGTCCCAGGCCGCGCCGTGCTTGGGAATCCATTCTTCGTTGATCTGTATGATGGCCGCCTGGGCGTCCTTGGGCAGCGAGTTCCACTTGGCCTTGTTCATGACCACGTAGAAGGTGGTGGTGTAGGCGTTGGAGTAGTTCTCGGTGCAGTACTTGACCACCTCGGCCATGCGCCAGCCCTTGTTAGTCTCCACCGGGTACATGCCGCCGTCCACCACGCCGCGTTGCAGGGCCTGGTACAGCTCGGGCATGGGCATAGCCACCGGGGTGCCGCCCAGGGCCTCGACCACCTTGGCGGTGGTGCCGTGGGAGCGGATCTTGAGGCCCTTCAAGTCTTCCATTTTCTTGACCGGTTTGTCCTTGGTGTGCAGCAGGCCCGGCCCATGGGCATGCAGATACATCACCTGCACATCGTCAAGCTCCTTGGGCTTGAACTTCTTGTAGACCTCGTTGGCCACCTGGGTGGCCACCTTGCCGTTGGGGTAGCCCAGGGGCAGGTCCACCACCTCCATCAGGGGGAAGCGGCCCCGGTTGTAGGCGAACAGGCAGAAGCCGATGTCGCTCATGCCCTGCACCGTGCCGTCATAGACCTGCTTGGCCTTGGTCAGGGTCTGGCCGGGGTAGTATTCGATCTTGACCTTGCCCTTGGTGCGCTTTTCCACCTCTTTGCCCCAAGCCGCGGCCAGCTTGGACTGGATGTGGGTGGGCGGGAAAAAGCAGGAATAGGTCAGTTTGATGGGCTCCTGGGCCAGCGAGGGCGCCGGAGCCAGGGAAAAGGCCGCGAGCAGGGCCGTGAGCAAGGTAAGCACCAAAAGCTTTTTGGACATAATTCCCTCCCTTGGGTTGTGGCGGGCAGTGCCCCCGCCACGTTTGCTTTGGGTCAGGCCATGGTCTGGCGAGCCATATGAATGGCAAAATTTTGAAGAGTTAGTGGGTTGCGGCTTCCAAACGGGATGCCGCCGGGCAAAATGCCCACGCTTTCTTCTGGCCCAGCAAAGATGTGATGAGATTATGTCCAGCCGTCGGTGTAGGGCCATATTCTATGAGGCCGCTGGGTGGCTTTTGTATGACCGTGGTCATAGAGGCTACAAAATAATTAAATTAAAGCTGCCCTATGGGTGGACCGCTTGATTTGAGCGGCCCCGGCCATGGCGGTTATGTTCCTGTTAATTATTAGTAATTGCGATCAGATCTGATTAAACCCACAGGGGCAGGCGCTCAGGATTCTTTAGGGAGGCGGGGCGGATGATGGTTATCTGGCCCCGCTCAGATTCGATGATGCCCAGGTTGCGCAGGCGGGCCATGGTGCGCAGGGTGGTCTCCACCGTGGTCCCGGCCAACTCGGCCAACTCGGCGCTGGTCAGCCGTATCTCCGCGCCGAACTTGTCCAGCAGGGTGAGTAGCACCCGGAGCAGGCGCTCCTCCACCCGCTTTTCCACCATGTCGATGATCCGGCTGTTGGCGCTGTCCACCGCCTTGCTCAAGATGGCCATGATGTTGCTGAACAGGATGGGGTTGTCGGCCACGAAGCGCACGAAGTCGTGGCGGGAGATGTGGGCCACGTCAGTGGCCTGCATGGCCTCGGCGCACAAAAAACGGGGGTCGCCGGTGAAGGGCCCCACCAGGTTGAGTGGCTCGCCCCGGCGGGCCAGGAGGTAGGTCATGCGGAAGCCGCTGGCCGAGCAGATGTAGACCTTCACCAGGCCCGAGGCCACCAAATGGAAATAGTCGCAAGGCTGATCCTGCTCAAAGACCATCTGACCCTTGGCAAAGCGGCGCAGGGTGGCCATGGCGGCCAGCTTTTTGATTTCCCGGTCGGCGATGCCGCTGAAGCCCATGGCGTCCTGGAACAGTTCGGCCCGGGCCTCCAGGGTGCTCTCTAGAGGTTCGCCTTTGGTGTCGGCCGTGGAACTGCTTGTGCGCATCAATCCATTTGCCGTCAAAGGGTTCTGCTGGGCGTGGACGGGCTTTGTACCCTACGAAATAATATTATGTTCGCTCCCACAGGGTCAATCCGCTATGCGCCCGCCGGGGCGTTTTGTGCGGCACCAGCCCAGACCCAGCCGAACCCTAGGGCCGTCTACTTGAGCGGGGCCATGGCCTTGATCACCCTTTTGGGGTTTTTCTCAGCGGCCTGGAGCAGGGCGGTCACCTTGTCCTGGGGCAGCCAATTCACTTGGCCGGTGGCCAGGTCGTATATGGCGGCCTTTACCAAGACCTTGTTGCCGGCCGTCAATTCGCGGGTGACCGGGCTCATCAGGAACAGGTCGCTGACGGCCTGCCAGACGTTTTGCTCGATGGCAAAGGGAACCAGCGCGGCGCCCTTGGCCTCGGGGTGGTTATGCATGGCCGTGCGAACCGCAGGAAAGATGGGGGCCAGCAGGGGCGGGATGTTGCGCTCCAGGACAAGGTCTTGCCCCTGGACCTGACTGGCCACGGCGGAGACCGCGCCGCAGTTGGTGTGTCCCAGCACCACCAGGATGGGGGTGCGCACGTGGGCCAGGCCGTATTCGATGGAACCGGCCTCGTCGGTATTAACCACGTTGCCCGCCACCCGCACCACGAACAGGTCCATGATTCCGGCTTCAAAAATGGTCTCCACCGGCACCCGGGAGTCGGAGCAGCTCAGCACCGTGGCATAGGCGTGGTCCGCCTGGTTGGAGACGTGGGCCAGTTGGAGGCGGGCCGCGTCCTGATGGCCTCTCAGGGGCTCGCCGGCCACAAAGCGCTCATTGCCTGCCTTCAGCATCTCCCAGGCCTGCTGCGGGGTGGGATCGGCCACGGCTTTTGCGGCCTGGGCCAGGGAGGGGGACAGGAAGAGCAGGCACAAGAGCCCAGCGCCCACCAGCCTGCTGGTAAAGCGTAATGACATTTAGACCTCCATTGTGTGGCCCCGATCGATGCGCCGGGGTCTTACGGCGTTATATGATTTGAGACAGGCATATTCAGTATAGCCGGTGCGGCCAGGCGAAGTTGATATTTGTTCTCAGGGGCGAGGGCGCAAAAAAGCCCCGCCGCTCCAGGGAGCGGCGGGGCCATGAGTGGTCGCTGGGTGCGCGGTGCGAGGCTTATTTGCCTTGGGCGGCCTTGGGCTTCATGCTCTCGGGCATGGGCACCACGCCGTGCTTGATCTTGACGAACTCGGTGCCGGTCTGGTCGTAGATGGCCGCGGTCATCACGTCGAACTTGTCCACCCCGGGGATGTCCTTGACCCGCTCCTTGGCGGCATCCATCTCCGGCTCTAGGATGTCGGCCGGGCGGGCGTCAAAGGGGTCCTTGCCGTACTTGTAGCCCTTGAGGATCTTGGCCCTGAGCTCGGGGTCGATGGGCGTGGGAGTTTTGCCGTAGAGGCCGTAAGCCAGGCCCTTGGTCTCGTTGGTGACCATCTTGTATTTGCCGAACAAGACGTTCAGCACCGCCTGCACGCCCACGATCTGGCTGGTGGGGGTGACCAGGGGCGGGGTGCCCAGCTCGTCGCGGGCGTGGGCCACTTCCTCGTACACCTCTTCGATACGGTCCAGGGCGTTGGCCTCCCGGAGCTGGCTGACCAGGTTGGAGATCATGCCGCCTGGAACCTGGTGCACCAACACGCCGGTGTCGATGGTGGCCATCTTGTTGGGCTTCCAGAAGTCGTAGTACTTGGGGGCCACCCGCTCCAGCTCATGGCCGATCTTGAGCATCAGGTTCAGGTCCAGGCCCGGGTCGCGGGGGGTGCCTTCCAGGGCCACCATGATGGGCTCCACCGCCGGGTGGCTGGTGCGCAAGGCGAAGGGGGCCAGGCAGCAGTCGATGATGTCCACGCCCGCCTCGGCCGCCTTTAGCATGCTCATGCAGGCCATGCCGCTGGTGTAGTGGCTGTGCAGGTGGATGGGGGTATTGGTGGCCTTCTTGAGGGCGCTGACCAGGTTGTAGGCGTCGTAGGGGGCGATGAGCCCGGCCATGTCCTTGATGCAGATGCTGTCCGCGCCCATTTCGTCGAGTTGGCGGGCCTTGTCCAGGTAGTACTCCAGGTTGAACACCGGGCCGCCCATGGTGCGCTCGGTCAGGGAATAGCAGATAGTGCCCTGGAAGTGCTCGCCGTTGGCCTTGATGCGCTCCACCACCGTCTCGAAGTTGCGGTAGTCGTTGAGCGCGTCAAAGACCCGGAACACGTTGATGCCCGCCTCGCAGGACAGGTCCACGAACTCCTTGGCCACGTCGTCGGCGTAGTTGCGGTAGCCCACCAGGTTTTGGCCCCGGAGCAGCATGCCGAAGGGGGTCTTGGGGGCGTACTTGCGCAGGGTGCGGGGGCGCTCCCAGGGGTCTTCGCCCAGGAAGCGGCTCATGGCGTCAAAGGTGGCGCCGCCCCATACCTCCAAGGCCCAAAAACCGGCCTCGTCCATCATCTCTATGGCCGGAATCATGTCTTCGGTGCGCATGCGGGTTGCGAAAAGGGACTGCGTTCCGTCGCGCAGGGTAAGGTCCTCGATTTTCAGGGGAGTGGGGTTGCCGCCCCAATCCAGTTTCTGGTTCATGTTCCCCTCCTTTTGCGTGCTCGCCCAGGATTGGGTAGAGCCGCCATGGTTGTAGATTCGGGTTACTGGAGGCCGGCTCCTGCCATGGACCGACTCGTATACAATCTTAATAATCTATGCTGGTAATTTCCTTTCGTCAAGTATCACAGTGTGAAACCAGTCAGCGTCACCCTCTTGTTACCGTGGCCCGGTGATGCTATGGTTACTGAGCCCCACATCAGCCCGATGAGGGGTTATCTGTTTCAAGAGGACCGCATACATGGCCAAGGAAAAAAAGAAGCCCGCGTCCAAGATCCCCCGCCCGGCTGATTTGGCCAAGCGCCTATTGGCCCGCTTCGGGCCGGAAGACCGGGTGCTGGTGCTCATAGCCGCCGATCCAGACGCCCTGGCGTCCTCGCTGGCCCTGAAGCGCCTGCTTTGGCGGCGGGTGGCCAATGTGACCATAGCCCACGTCAACCAGATCAGCCGCCCGGACAACCTGGCCATGACCCGCCTGCTTAACATCCCCTTGACCCCCTTGGACAAGGTGGACGTAAACGCTTTCAGCAAAAAGGTGATGCTGGACTCCCAGCCCCACCACAACGTCGCCTTCGAGGGCATCAAGGTGGACGTGGTCATCGACCACCATCCGGTGGGGGAGGTGGCCAACTCCTGCGGCTTTTGCGACATTCGGCCGCGCTACGGGGCCACCAGCAGTATGATGACCGAGTACATCCGGGGCGCGGGCATCAAACCCTCCAGCCGCCTGGCAACCGCCCTGGTCTACGGCATCAAGACCGACACCTACAGCTTCGGCCGCTCCTCCCAACTGGAGGACGTGCAGGCCTTCCAATACCTGTTCCCCAAGGCCAACCACTCGGTTTTGCGTAAGATCGAGTTCAGCGAGATGCGCCTGAAGGACCTGGCCCTGCTGCATCTAGCCCTGGACCGCTTCGTGGTGCGCAAGCACTCCATGTTCGTACATCTGGGCGAGGTGTCCAGCCCGGACAACCTGGTGCAAATCGCCGACTTTTTCCTCAGGGTGGACTCAGTGGACACCTGCGCGGTGAGCGGGGTGCATCAGGACAATTTGGTGGTGATCCTGCGCAACGCGGGCTACCGCATCAACGCCGGGCGCCTGGCCGAGGGCGCCTTTGGCGAGTTCGGACCGGCCGGGGGGCACAAGTCCATGGCCCGGGCCGAGATCCCCCTGGCGGCCATCAAAAGGATATGCAAAGACGCCACCGAGGAAGCCCTGTCCCGCTTTGTCATGCGCCGCCTAACCCGGGCGGCGGGCCCCAAGTTCACGACAAAATCCCAAAAATAACCCGGCGACGCCAGCTTCGTTTTTTTGTTGCCCCCAAGAGAGGGGGATGTTTTACGCCCTGAAAATAGTTAAGTTTTGTTGTTAAATAAATAGGACAATATCTCGATAAAAGGTTTTAAATAACGATAGACATCTAGGGGTAACCCAATAGAGACCGGGTGGATGAGCCCGTGACGCCACGGTCTTGGACGGAGCCGCGGCCGGGCGAGGAGAGGGGATGGCTCTCCCCGGCCCGGAGCCGAGGAGGCCGTTGCCGTTAGAATTGGATGAGGGCGCTGCCCCAGGTGAGCCCGCCGCCGAACACGGTGATGCACACCAGGTCGCCGGGCTTGATGCGCCCGGAGTGCACCGCCTCGGCCAGGGCGATGATGCTCGAAGCCGAGGAGATGTTGCCGTAGCGGTCCACGGTGATGACGAACTTGTCGAAATCCACTCCCAGGCGCTTGGCCACCGCTTGCAGCATGCGCAGGTTGGCCTGGTGAGGGATGAAATGGTCCACGTCTTCCAGCTTGTAGCCGTGGCGCTCCAGAATGAGTAGGGCGGAGTCGGCGAAGTACTTCACCGCAACCCGCACCGAGGCCGAGGCCTCGATCATCTTGAGGGTGTGGGCTTTGGCGTCTACCGATTCGTGGGTGATGGGTGTGGTCTTGGAGCCGCCGCCGGGCATGAGCAGGTTCTGGCCGTTGGCCCCGTCGGTGCCCAGATAGGTGTCGATCACCTGGGGGGCGCCTTCGGCGGCGGTGAGCACCGCCGCCCCGGCTCCGTCGCCCCACAGGATGCAGTTGGAGCGGTCGGTCCAGTCCTGCACCCGGCTCATTACCTCGCTGGCCGCCACCAAGACCGTCTTGGCCATGCCGCACTGGATGTAGCGGGTGGCCACGTCCAGGGCGAAGACAAAGCCGGAGCAAGCGGCGGTTACGTCGAAGGAGATGGCCTGTGGGGCGTCCATCTTGGCTTGCAGCCAGTTGGCCGCCGAAGGGCAGTGGGTGTCCGGGGTGATGGTGGCCAGGATGATGTAATCCAGGTCCTGGTCGGTGACCCCGGCGGCCTCCATGGCTTGGCGGGCGGCGGGCAGGGCCAGGTCGCTGGCCGCCTCGTTGGGGGCGGCGATGCGGCGCTCGCTCACGCCGGTGCGCTTGACCACCCACTCATGAGAGGTGTCCAGGGTCTTTTGCAAATCGTAGTTGGTTAGGACTTTCTGGGGGACGTACAAACCCGTGCCCGCCAGGCGGATAGGAACCATCAAACTCTCCGCGACTGGTTGAGCGGGCCGCGCTCCCGGGGGAACGCGGCCCGCGTGACCTTGTTATCTACTTTTTCTTGCTGGTCTTGGCCTTCTTGGGGGCGGCCTTCTTGGGGGCGGCCTTTTTCTTGGGAGCCGCCGTTTTGGGGGCTTCGTTGATGATGGCAGCCTGAGCGGCGCTCAGCCGGGCGATCGGCACCCGGTAGGGGGAGCAGCTCACGTAGTCCAGACCGATGCGGTGGCAGAAGTCGATGCTGTCGGGATCGCCTCCGTGCTCGCCGCAGATGCCGCACTTCAGGCCCGGAGTGGCGCTGCGGCCCTTGGTGACGCCCATGGCCACCAACTGGCCCACACCCTGCTCGTCGATGCTGACGAAGGGGTCCTTGGGCAGGATGCCCTCAGTGACGTAGTCGGCCAGAAGCTGGCCGGTGTCGTCGCGGGACATGCCGAAGGTGGTCTGGGTGAGGTCGTTGGTGCCGAAGGAGAAGAACTGGGCTTCCTCGGCGATCTGGTCGGCGGTGAGGGCGGCGCGGGGCAGCTCGATCATGGTGCCCACCATGTAGTTGATCTTCACGCCCTGCTTGCCCATGACCTCCTGGGCGACCTCTTCCACGATGGCCCGCTGGACCTTAAGCTCGTTCACATGACCCACCAAGGGGATCATGATCTCGGGCATGACCCGCTTGCCTTCGCGCGCCACCTGGCAGGCGGCCTCGAAGATGGCCCGTGCCTGCATCTCGGTGATCTCGGGATAGCTGATGCCCAGGCGGCAGCCGCGGGTGCCCAGCATGGGGTTGAACTCGGCCAGAGAGGCGATCTTCTTCTTGATCTGGGCGGGTTTCACGCCCATTTCCTTGGCCAGCTCGTTGATCTCCTTGTTGTCGTTGTGCGCGGGCAGGAATTCGTGCAAGGGCGGATCCAGGGTGCGGATGGTCACCGGCAGCCCGGCCATGGCCCGGAAGATGCCCACGAAGTCTTCCCGCTGCATGGGCAGGATCTTAGCCAGGGCCTTCTTGCGGCCTTCCAGGTCTTCGGACAGGATCATCTGGCGCACCGCGCTGATGCGCTCGCCTTCGAAGAACATGTGCTCGGTGCGGCACAGGCCGATGCCCTCGGCCCCAAAGGCCCGGGCCACACCCGCGTCGTGGGGGGTGTCGGCGTTGGTGCGAACCTTGAGCACGCGGATCTCGTCGGCCCACTTCATGAAGGTGCCGAAGTCGCCGGTGAGCTTGGTCTCCACCTTGGGCACCTGGCCCAGGTAGACCTCGCCCTTGGTGCCGTCCATGGAGATCCAGGCGCCTTCCTTGACCACGGTCTTGCCGACGCTGAAGTTGCCCTTCTTGTAGTCCACCGAGATTTCGCCTACGCCGGCCACGCAGCACTTGCCCATGCCGCGGGCGACCACCGCCGCGTGGCTGGTCATGCCGCCACGGGTGGTGAGGATGCCCTCGGCCACGTTCATGCCGCGAATATCGTCAGGGCTGGTCTCGATGCGAACCAGGATGACCTTTTTGCCTTCACCCGCCCACTGCTCGGCCTCTTCGGCGGAGAAGACCACCTGGCCCACGGCTGCGCCGGGGCTGGCGGGCAGACCCTTGGCGATCTTTTCCTTGACCGCCTTGGGGTCCAGGGTGGGGTGCAGGAGCTGGTCGAGCTGATCGGGGCTGACCCGCATGATGGCCTCGGTCTTGGTGATGCGGCGCTCTTTGATCATGTCCACCGCGATCTTCACGGCCGCGGCGGCGGTGCGCTTGCCGGTGCGAGTCTGCAGCATCCACAGTTTGCCCTGCTGGATGGTGAACTCGATGTCCTGCATTTCGCGGTAGTGTTTTTCCAGGGTGGTGCGGATGCCGGCCAGCTGCTTGTACAGGGAAGGCATCTCGTCTTCCAGGGTCTGCATGCCCTTGGGCACCTTCTTGGCCCGGTTGATGGGCTGGGGGGTGCGGATGCCTGCCACCACGTCTTCGCCCTGGGCGTTGGTGAGGTACTCACCGTAGAAGTAGTTCTCGCCGGTGGCGGGGTCGCGGGTGAAGGCCACGCCGGTGGCCGAGTCGTCACCCATGTTGCCGAAGACCATGGCCTGCACGTTGACCGCGGTGCCCCAGTCCTCGGGGATGCCGTGGATCTGGCGGTAGCTGATGGCCCGGGGGATGTTCCAAGACTCGAACACGGCGCTGATGCCGCCCCAGAGCTGGTCCATGGGCTCCTCGGGAAAGGGCACGCCCAGGCGCTTTTTGATCAGCGCCTTGAACTCGGCCACCAGTTCCTTGAGGTCCTGGGCGGTGAGCTCCAGGTCCATCTTGATGCCCCGCTTCTTTTTCTTGGCATCCAGGATCACCTCAAAAGGATCATGGTCTTTTTCGTTGGCGGGACGCACGCCCATGACCACGTCGCCGTACATATTGACGAAGCGGCGGTAGGCGTCGTAGGCGAAGCGCTCGTTGCCGGTCTTTTCGATAAGACCCACGATGGTCTTGTCATTGAGGCCGATGTTGAGCACGGTGTCCATCATGCCGGGCATGGAGACGCGGGCGCCGGAGCGCACCGATACCAACAAGGGGTTTTTGGGGTCGCCGAACTTGGCGCCCATGGATTTTTCCACCTTCTTGAGGGCTGCCTCAACGTCCTTCTTGAGACCCTGGGGATACTTCAGCCCCTTCTCGTAGAAGTAGGTGCAAACCTCGGTGGTAATGGTGAAGCCGGCCGGAACCGGGATGCCCAAGTTGGTCATCTCAGCAATATTGGCGCCCTTGCCTCCCAGCAAGTTTTTCATTTCGGCTTTGCCGTCGGCCTTACCATCTCCGAAGAAGTATACGTATTTCTGTTTGGCCACGATCGTCCTCCCTAGGCCATTTGGTCACGAAAAATCCCGTATAAATGGGCGAACTCTTTAGTAAATAAGCCCAAAACGGGTGTATAGGTTCATAGAATCACAAGAGTATAACACAAGCCTTGGCCGCCCTACCAGACGGTAGGAGTCAATTTTCTAGGTGTTGTTTCAGCAGCGGGGCGACCCAGGCCGGTAATGGCTTAATCCTTCCTGATCCGTCCACGCAACCGTGCACGGTGAAGCCCGTGACCAACAGGGGAAGCGCCAGTTCGCCAGGGCCTAAAATCCTGTAGTTGAAGCGCAAAGAGGCCCGTTTTATCCAGGCCACCGAGGCTTCCACGGTGAGCAATTGATCGTAGAGGGCGGGGCGGTGATAGCGCAGGCCAGCCTCGGTGACCGGCAGGTGCAAGCCCTCATCGGCCAGCTCGCTGTAAGGGCGGCCGGTGGAGCGCATCAGCTCCGCCCGGCCCAGCTCGAAAAACCGGAGATAATTGCCGTAGTAGACCACATTCATGGGGTCGGTGTCGCCGAAAAGGGGGCGCACCTGGCTGCGGTGCATCAGAAGCCCTCCACCAGACGCTCCACCAGCACGTGGGCCTGGGGCTCGGGGACGCCCTTGGCCGCGTCGGCCTCGTTGAAGCCCGCCTCGCCCTGGCGCGGGTTCTCCGAGTCCCACAGAACGTAGGGCACCGGCTGAATGCCGTGGGTGCGGGTGCTGATGGGGGTGAAGTGGTCGGTGGCCAAAAGCACCCGGTGGGGGCCCACCTCCGCCAGGCCCTGCATCAGCGGCCCCACGGCCAAGCGGTCGAAGTCCTCGATGGCCTGCATCTTGAGCTTCAGGTCGCCGCCGTGGCTGGCCTCGTCCGGGGCCTCCACGTGCACGTAGGCCACGTCGCCCTGCTCCAGGCCCTTGAGGGCCGCGGCCACCTTGCCCGCATAGTTGGTGTCCAGCCAGCCGGTGGCCCCCTCCACCTCCACCGGGTCCAGCCCGGCCAGCACGCCCAGGCCCTTGATGAGGTCCACCGCGCTGATGGCCACTCCGCCCAGGCCGAAGCGGTCCTGATAGGTGGTGAAGCTGGGCTTGGTGCCCTGGCCCCACAGCCAGATGGAGTTGGCAGGGGGCTTGCCCTGGGCCACCCGCTCGGCGTTGGCCGGGTGGTCCTTTAGCAGGGGCCAGGAGGCCCTGGTCAGCTCGGCCACTAGTTCCAGGCCGCCGCCGCCGTTCAACACGTCGTCCACGCTCTGGGCGGAGCGGTCGTGGGGGGGCACCGTGGCCGCGCCAAGGGGCCCGTCCTTCCACACCAGCAAGTGGCGGTAGCTCACGCCGGGATAAAAGCGCAGGCCCGAGCCACCAAGCTCCCGGTCCAAAGACTCGATGAGCCGGGCGGCGGTTTCACTGTCAATGTGACCGGCGGCGTATTCGGCCATCACCGTCTGTCCGCCAGTGTGGTCCAGGGTGACCAGGTTGCAGCGGAAGGCTATCTCGCCGAGGGCCAGGTCCACGCCCATGGCCGCGGCCTCGATGGGCGAGCGGCCGGTGTGAAAGATGGCCGGGTCGTAGCCCAGCAAAGACATGTTGGCCGTGTCGCTGCCCGGCTCCTTGCCCGGAGGCACGGTCTGGGTGAGGCCCAGCACGCCCTCGCGGGCCAGGCGGTCCATGTTGGGCGTGGACGCCGCCTGCAACGGGGTGCGCTCGTCCAACTCGGCCAGGGGCAGATCGCCCATGCCGTCGCCCACCAGGATCAGGTACTTCATGGTGCTGATTCCTTTCGCCCCCCTAGGCCATGCGGATGACCACGGTGGGCTCCACTATCTCCGGCAGGGCGTCGATCTTCTTCAGGGCGCTGCGCAGGTTGGCCTCGCGGGCCTCGTGGGTCAGCATGACGATGGGCACCGGCCCGGCTTCCTGGCGGCCCTTTTGAGTCACCTTTTCGATGCTGATGTTGAACTCGCCCAGCTCCCGGGCCACCGCGGCCAAAACGCCGGGCTGGTCCAGGGCGGCGAAGCGGCAGTAGTACTGGCACACCGCGTCGTCCAGGGAAGCCAGCTCCAGGCGGCGGCCGCCGTTGGCTTCGGTGCCCAGGGGCGGGAACCGGCCGGGAACCCCGGCGGCGATGTCCCTGGCCAGCTCCAGCACGTCGCCCACCACCGCCGAGGCGGTGGGGCGGCGGCCGGCTCCCTGGCCGTAGAGGAGAACCTGGCCCACCCAATCGCCGTTCACGTGCAGGGCGTTGAAGGGGCCTTCCACCGAGGCCAGCAGGTGGTCGTGGGGCACCAGGGCCGGATGCACCCTGGCCTCCACCTTTGCACCCTGGTTATTGAGCACCGCCAGGAGTTTGATCTTGAAGCCGAACTCCCCGGCGAACTGGATGTCCAGGGGGGTGATCTTGGTGATGCCCTCGGTGGGGATGTCGTCCAGCCGGGGCTGGGCCCCGGTGACCAGGCTGGCCACGATGGCCAGCTTGTGGGCCGTGTCGGTGCCTTCCACGTCAAAGGTGGGGTCGGCCTCGGCATAGCCCTTGGCCTGGGCCTGGGCCAGCACCTCGGCAAAGGGCGCGCCCTCGGCGGTCATGCGGCTAAGGATGAAGTTGCAGGTGCCGTTTAATATGCCCAGGCAGGAGGTGATGCGGTTGGCCGCCAGGCTGTCGCGCAGCGAACGCACCAGGGGGATGCCGCCGCCCACCGAGGCCTCGAAGGCTATGCCCACCTGGTTCTGGCGGGCGGCGTGGAATATCTCCACCCCGTGGCTGGCCAACAGGGCCTTGTTGGCGGTGACCACCCCTTTGCCCTTGTTGATGGCAGTGAGCACCATAGCCCTGGCCGGTTCCAGGCCGCCCACGGTCTCCACCACGATGTCGATGTCCCGGTCCTCAAGGACCGACCAGGCGTCGTCGGAGTACACGCCGGGCTCCAGGCCCAGTTCGGCCGCCCGGGAGGGCTCCAGGTCCACCGCCCGGGCCAGCTGCAGCTCCACGCCCAGGTAGGCCGAAAGCTGCTCGCGTTTTTCCATGAGCAAGCGGGCCACCCCGCCGCCCACGGTGCCCAGACCCAGCAGGCCTACTTTGACAACCTTGTCCCCCATGGCCGCCTTACTCCCCGTTATGGAAGAAGCGCCGCAAGCCGCGGATGGCCTGGTTGATGCGCTGTTCGTTCTCCACCAGGGCGAAACGCACGTAGTCGTCGCCGTATTCGCCGAAGCCCAGGCCTGGGCTCACCGCCACCTTGGCCTCGTTGATCAACAGCTTGCTGAACTCCACCGAGCCCAGATGGGCCCAGCGCTCGGGGATCTTGGCCCACATGAACATGGTGCCCTTGGGGCTTTCCACGTCCCAGCCTACCCGCTGCAAGCCGTTGACCAGGGTGTCGCGCCGCGCCTGGTAGACGTCCACGATCTCCTTCACGCAGGACTGGTCTTCGTTGAGGGCGATGATGCCCGCGATCTGGATGGGTTGGAACACGCCGTAGTCCAGGTAGCTCTTGATGCGGGTCAGGGCGGTGATCAGCTCCGGGTTGCCCACGCAGTAGCCCAAACGCCAGCCGGCCATGGAGTAGGACTTGGACATGGAGAACAACTCCACGGCGATGTCCTTGGCTCCGGGCACCTGCAAGATGGAGGGCGCCTCGTAGCCGTCAAAGGTCAGGTCGGCATAGGCGAAGTCGTGCACGATCCAGATTTCATGCTTGCGGCAGAAATCCACGATCTTCTGCATGAACTCCAGGTCCACCACGGTGCAGGTGGGGTTGTGGGGGAAGCTGATGATCAGCATCTTGGGCTGGGGCCAGGTCTGACGGAAGGCCGTTAGAAGGTCCTCGAAAAAGTCGCGTCCGGGCAGCAGGGGCACCGAGCGCAAGTCGCCACCGGCAATCACCACGCTGTAGGGGTGAATGGGGTAGGTGGGGCTGGGGACCAGCACTACGTCGCCGGGGCTGATGGTGGCCAGAACCAGGTGGCTCAGGCCCTCCTTGGCCCCGATGGTAGCCACGGCCTCGGTGTCCGGATTCAGAGTCACGCCGTAGCGGCGCTCGTACCATCCGCAGATAGCGTTGCGCAGCTTAGTGATGCCCTTGGAAGCCGAGTAGCGGTGGTTGACGCCCTTGCGGGCAGCTTCCACCAACTTCTCCACTACGTGATCTGGGGTGGGCAGGTCGGGGTTGCCCATCCCCAAGTCAATGATATCCTCGCCGCGTCGGCGGGCTTCCATCTTGAGCTCATTGACAACCGCGAAAACGTAAGGCGGCAGTCGCTTCATCCGGCGAAACTCTTGCATACCTGGTGTCCATGTGAAAAAGTGAAGGCCACTCTCGCCGTCAGAGCGCCCAAAAGGGCTAACTGCGGCTGAATTATGGAATTTATCCCAGGGGTGCCGGTGTGTCAAGCTGGCTTGGTTACGGTAAAAATCCCTTTTGGGCCCCCTGCACGGACGCAGGACAATAGGACGTTGACGGTTTTGTCCGGGGTGGATAATATAAATGAATTTATGCCCCTTAAATTTATCCATCCGATCCCGAGGCCCATGTCCGGCCGGAAAGGATAGTCTTTTGTCTGGCGCCAGGGGGGTTGCGCCTGTGGTAACCCCACGTAAACAAAATATTATTTGCTTTCCAAAATCCGCCATCTCCGAACAGGTCGACAACCAGAAATCCGGTTGGGACGATTCGGCGGCCGTGGAAGATCTGCTGTCCGGCGACCAGGGGGCGCGGCAAACCAGTCAGGTGCGCCAGCCGCCGGGGCGGCTGTTGGTCATCGACGACAGCAAGGCGGCCCGGGAAAACCTTATCAGCCTGCTGCAAAGCAAGGGGCACTCGGTGCTGGCGGCGGCCAACGGGTTGGAAGGCCTTCGGGTCCTGGACCGTCATCCGGAGATAGAGCTGCTCTTGTGCGACCTGGCCATGCCGGTGCTGGACGGCCTGGGGGTGCTCAAGATGCTGGCCGGGCGGGGGGACCTGCGCCGCCATCCGGTGATGATCCTGAGCTCCCTGGATGAGTTGCAGGGGGTGGTCTCCTGTCTCACCGCCGGAGCCATGGATTTCGTGCGCAAGCCCTTCTTCCCCGAGGAGATGGCGCTAAGGGTGCGCAACACCCTGGCCCTGACCCGCACCCTGAACAACCTGAGCTCCCTGGCCCACCGCGACCCCCTGACCGGCCTTTTCAACCACCGCGTGTTCGTGGAGATGCTGCAACGGGAGCTTTCCCGCAGCCAGCGTAGCGGCGTGTCCCTGGGCCTGTTGTTCGCCGACCTGGACCGCTTCAAGCTGGTCAACGACCGCTACGGCCACCTGGTGGGCGACGAGGTATTAAAGGAGTTTTCGCGGCGGGTGCAGCAGGTGGCCCGGCGCAGCGACCTGGTGGCCCGCTACGGCGGCGAGGAATTCACGGTGCTGGCCCCGGAGGCCGATTGGAACGGGCTCTACATCCTGGCCCAGCGCATCCGCCAGGCCATGGAGGAGCCCTGCGCCACCTCGGCGGGGCCGGTGATGGTCACGGTAAGCATAGGCGGGGCGGTGTTCGACCCCTCCCGCGAGCAGAACCCGGACCACAACCGCCTTTTGAGCATGGCCGACCGGGCCTTGTACATGGCCAAGGACGCGGGGCGCAACCGGGTGGAGATAGTCCAAAACGATCTGCCTCTGCTAAACTAGAGCCCAGAGCCGGGGCGCCGGTTTGGCGCCCGCTATGGGAGGGCGAGCTTAAGCCTTGAGTAAACTTCTTTTGATAGCCTTGGCCGGTTCCTTGGGGACCCTGGCCCGCTACGGCCTGGGCGGTCTGGTGCACCGCCTGGTCCCCTGGCCCTTTCCCTGGGGCACCATCGCCGTCAACCTCCTGGGCAGCTTTCTCTTCGGCCTGGTGTGGGCCCTGGCCCAGGAGCGCTCCATGATCAGCGCCGAGGCGCGCATCATCGTGCTAGCCGGTTTCATGGGGGCCTTCACCACCTTTTCAACCTTTATGTTCGAGACCGGCGAGTTGCTGCGCAACTCCCAGTGGGCCCTGGCCGCGGGCAACCTGCTGCTGCAAAACCTGCTGGGCCTGGTGGCGGTGTTCGCCGGTTGGGCCCTGGCCAGGGCTTTATAGACGGGGAGGTCGGGCATGAACCTGCCGCACGAGGCCGAACTGCTCAGAGTTTTCATAGGCGAGAGCGACAAGTACCAGGGCCGCCTGCTCTACGAGCTGATCGTGGAAAAGGCCCGGAAAGAAGGCCTGGCTGGGGCCACGGTGTATCGGGGCATCCTGGGCTTCGGGGCCAACAGCCGGGTGCACACCACCAAGGTGCTCAGGCTCAGCGAGGACCTGCCGGTGGTGGTGGAAATCGTGGACGCAACCGAGAAGATTCAGGCCTTTTTGCCCTGGCTGGACGGGGTGATCAAAGAGGGGCTGGTCACCCTGGAAAAGGCCACCGTGATCGCCTACCGCCACAACTCCGGCGGCTAGCCGTCACCGCCTGCCCGGCGGTTACAAAACAGCTACACAAGGCTTGCACCGCCGAGGTGAGCAAGGGTATGGTCATACGTGGCCTCTGGCCCTTCCCATCCAGTTATACGCATAAGGAGCCATCGTGAGCCTTAACGTCGTTATCATCGGTGCCGTGGCCGCCGGTCCCAAGGCCGGTTGCCGCATCAAACGACTCATGCCCGATTCCTCGGTCACCATGCTTGACCGGGACACCTATATTTCCTATGGCGGCTGCGGAATACCCTTCTACGTATCCGGCGACGTGGCCGATCTCAAGGGACTCACCTCCACCAGCTTCCACATGGAGCGCAACCCCGCCTTCTTCAAGGGCGCCAAGGGCATCGAGGTGCTCACCGGCACCGAGGCGCTGTCCATCGACCGCGCCGCCAAGACGGTCAAGGTAAAGGACCTGGCCACCGGCACCGAGCGGGAGTTGCCCTACGATAAACTGGTCATCGCCACCGGCAGCCAACCCTTCGTTCCGCCCATCCCCGGCGTGGACCTCAGTGGCGTGGTCCCGGTGGCCAACCTGCACCACGCCGAGGCCATCAAAAACGCGGTGGCCCAGGGGCAGGTGGGCGCTGCCGCGGTTATCGGGGCCGGAGCCACCGGCCTGGAGATGGCCGAGGCCCTGGCTGACCTGTGGGGCGTGGAGGTGCACATCTTTGAGATGGCTCCTCAGATATTGCCCGGCCTGGGCGACGCGGAGATGGTGCGCATGATGGAGTGCCACCTGGCCGAGCAGGAGGGCATGAACCTGCACCTGTCGGCAAAGGTGGAAGCCATCCTGGGCGACGAGGACGGCAAGGTGCGGGGCATCAAGGCCGACGGGGTGGAGTACGAGGTGGAGCAGGTGATCCTGGCCACCGGCTACCGCCCCAACAGCTCCCTGGCCCAGGAAGCGGGCCTGGAACTGGAGGCCAACCACGGCATCAAGGTCAACCGGTTCATGCAGACCAACGACCCGGACATCTACGCCGGGGGCGACTGCGTGAGCCTGACCAACATCATCACCGGCAAGCCCATGTATATCCCGGCCGGGTCCCTGGCCAACCGCATGGGCCGGGTCATCGCCACCAACGTGTGCGGCGGCCAAGCCACCTTCCCCGGCGCGGTGGGCAGCTTCTGCATCAAGCTCTTCGGCCTGTCCTTGGCCCGCACCGGGCTCAATCAGGCCCAGGCTGAGCAGGAGGGCCTAAAGTGCGTGGCCCCTCTGGTGGTGCAGGCCGACCGGGCCCACTTCCATCCGGACAACAAGCTGATGTACATGAAGTTGGTTGTGGAGGAAGGCACCAAGCGGGTGCTGGGCCTCACTGCCATGGGCGAAAACGGCGACGCGGTGGTGGGACGGGTAAACGCCGTGGCCGGGCTTTTGCCCAAGGGCGCGGTGCTGGAAGACATCAGCAACCTGGAGCTGGCCTACAGCCCGCCCCTGGGCGCGGCGGTGGATGTCTTGAACGCGGCGGCCAACACCTGCGAGAACATGCTGGCCGGCAAGCTCAGGCCCATGTCGCCCCAGGAGTTCAGCCGCCGCCTGGCCGAGGGCGTGGGCGGCAACACCGTATTCCTGGACATGCGGGCCATCGACAACGCCAAGCCCTTCCTGGAGTGCCTGGCGCCCCAGTGGTGCCACCTGCCCCAGGAGACCCTGACCCAGCGTTTGGACGAGGTGCCTCGGGACAAGGACGTGGTGCTGGTGTGCAACTCCGGGGTGCGCTCCTACGAGGGCCAGGTGATGCTGGACGCTGCGGGCATCCACAACACCTACAACCTTTCCGGCGGGGTGGCCGCGGTCAAGAAATGGGGCGAGCCCATCTTGCCGGTCAAGGGCGAAGAAGAGTAGGGGGCGGGATGACCACCTACAAAATCCATCCCATCGTGGTGGGGCTCAACGCCACGGACCAGGGGATCATGACCTACATGCGGGGCTATGGCCAGGCCATCCATATCCCCATCTACGTCTTCTACCTGGAGGGCGGCGACCAAAAGATCCTCATCGACACCGGCCTGGAGGACTTCATCATCCCCGAGGGCCTGGAAGAGAAGCTGGGACTCAAGGCCGAGTACTTCGAGGATGGCCTGGCTCGCCTGGGGGTGAAGCCCGAGGACATCGATATCATCATCCACACCCATCTGCACAACGACCACTGCGAGAACGACGTCCTGTGCAGCAAGGCCAAGGTCTACGCCCAGCGCGGCGAGACCGAGTTCATGCAGAACCCCCACCCCCTGGACCACCGCTACGACCCCGACTATCTGGAGGGCATGGAGGTGGTGGCCCTGGAGGGTGAGGCCGAGATAGCTCCCGGCGTAAAGGTGATCCCCACCCCCGGCCACACGCCGGGCGGTCAGTCGGTGATCGTGGACACCGCCCAGAACGGCAAGGTGCTGATCACCGGCTTTTGTTGCAACGAGAAAAACTTCCCCAATGCCGGGCCCGCGGTGTGTCCCGGGGTACACAGCGACGCCTTTACGGCTTGGGACACGGTGAACCGGGTCAAGGACATGGCCCAGTCCGGCGAGATTGATCTTATCGTTCCCTGCCACGCCTTGTGGCCGGGCCAACAAGGAACCATAGCCTGATCGGGAAAAGGCCATTGCCACAGGACAAGAGCCAAACAGAAGAACAACAGCAAAGAGAACGCGGCTCGGTTAAGTTCGAGGTGCACGGGTCCGAAGTGCTGGAGAAACAGGTGAAGCAGAGCGGCAACTCCGGCCGCATCTACCTGCCGCCCACCTGGGTGGGCAAGCGCGTCAAGATCATCCGCTTGGATTAGGTGAAGCAGTGACGACCAGACTGGTAGTGGTGGGGGCCGGGCCGGGCGGCTACGTGGCCGCGCTCAAGGCCGCTTCCCTGGGGGCCAAGGTGACCGTGGTGGAACGGGCCCAGGTGGGCGGCACCTGTTTGCATTGGGGGTGCATCCCCACCAAGGCGCTCAGGGCCTCGGCCATGGCCCTGGATACGGCCAAGCGCCTGCTGGAATACGGCATCAACCCCGGCGGCGAGCCCGCCCCGGACCTCATGGCCATCATGGCCCGCAAGCAAAAGGTGGTGGACACCCAGACCCTGGGCATCGGGCGCCTTTTCCAGGCCTGGGGCGTGGAACTGGTAAGCGGCTCGGCCCGCCTGGACGGAGCGGGCCGCCTGGCGGTGACCCCGCCTGAGGGCTCTCCCTTCACCCTAAACTACGAGCGCCTCATCCTGGCCCCCGGCTCCGAGGCGGTGGACCTGCCCGGCCTGGAGCGCGACGGCAAGGTGGTCATCAACTCCGACGACGCCCTGGGCCTGAGCGAGATTCCCGCGTCCCTGCTCATCGTGGGCGGCGGGGTGGTGGGCTGCGAACTGGCCTTCATCTTCAACGCCTTTGGCAGCCAGGTGACCCTGGTCGAGGCCCTGGACCGCCTGCTGCCCATCCCTTCTTTGGACACCGAGTGCTCCAAGCTGCTGCTGCGCGAGATGAAAAAGCGGGGCATCACCGTGCACACCGGGCGCGTCTGCGCCTCACTGGAGCGCGACGCCCATGGCGCGGACGCCGTCCTGGAGCCCACTCCGGGCAGCGGGGCCAAGGGCAAGGCGGCCCAGCCGCTGGCGCTGCGGGCGGAAAAGGTGCTGGTTTCGGTGGGGCGGCGTCCGGCCGCCGAGGGCCTGGGCCTGGCCGAGGCGGGCCTGGAAATGGACCGGGGGGCGGTGATGGTGGACCATCACTTGGCCGCCGGGCCGAACATCTACGCGGTGGGCGACGTGCTGGGCCCCAGACGGCCGCTGTTGGCCCACATGGCCTCGGCCGAGGCCAAGGCGGCGGCAAGCAACGCCCTGGGCGGACAAGAGCTGGTGGACTACGCGGTGGTGCCTGCCGTGGCCTTCACCGCGCCCGAGATAGCCTGGGTGGGGCTCAGTCTGGTGCAGGCCCAGGATCTGGGCCTGGAGGCCGAGGCCTCGTCCTTTATGCCGCGCGGTTTGGGCATGGCCCAGGCCCTGGGCGAGCTGGCGGGCATCATCAAGCTGGTGCACGAAAAGGGCAGCGGCCGCCTGCTGGGAGCCCACCTCATGGGAGCCCACGCCGGGGAGATGGTGCACGAATGCGCCCTGGCCCTGAGGCTTGGCGCCTCGGTGAGCGATCTGGCCCACACCATCCACGCCCATCCCACCATGAGCGAGGCGGTGGCTGAAGCCGCCGAGGCCGCCTTGGGCGAGTGCCTGCATATGCCGCCAGTCAAATAACCCTGTCGCGCATAATTCAAACGGGCCGTGGCGGCATTACCGCCACGGCCCATGTCTTTCGCCGGATTAAGAGCGGGCTGCCTAGGGCCCTACGCCGGCCATGCGCTCCAGGCGCAGCAGGCGCATCTCGATGGACTTCAGACTGAACTCTAGGTCTTCCATGCGGTTAAGGATCTTGTCCATGCGGTTCACCAGGTCCTCGGGCACCACCACTTGGGTCCCAGCCGGGGCGTTGGCCGGCGCGCCGGCCACCCGCTGCACGGCACTGGCCGAGTAGGTTGGAGTGCTGGCCGCGACCTTGGCCTTTTCCACCGGCGGCTTGGTCATGCGGGCGTCCACGATGTCGCCCCGGTAGAGGTTGACCAGGACTTTGCCGTTTTTGACCACCACGGTCTGGAAGGGCAGCCAGTCGTAAACCAGTTCCTGATCGTCGGGGTTGGGGATGCTCCACTCCGAGCCGTCCATGAGCACCACCTTGGTGCCAACCTCTTTGACCGCCTTTATCAAGACCTTTTTGGCTTCAGCCGCATGGGCGGGGGGGGCGGCCAAAAGGGCCAGGGCCAAGGTGGCCAGGGCCAGCCCGCCCAGCAGTTTTTGCATCAAAGCCATTTCCATCAGCTCCTTGGTTGATTCCGTTTGCTTAAGCGTTTATTAAATCACATGCCCTTGGGGGCGTCATGAGGATTTTGTGTTACAACCTTATGTGTTGGCTTTGTTGACACCTCCCGGCCCCTGTGCTACCGGTTTAACATAGTAACCCCGAGAGGGTTGACGTTGATTTAATTAGTCTATTAAACCCCTTAGCGTGGTAGGCAAAGATGAAAGTTCGCTTCGAGCCCTATGGAGTGGATGTTGAAGCCCAGGCAGGCGACCGTCTCTTGGACCTGGCCCTGGAGGCGGGGGTCCATATCAACGCCTCCTGCGGCGGCGAAGGGGTCTGCGGCAAATGCCGGGTCAACATCGAAGAGGGCGAGATCGAGGGCGGCCTGAGTGAAAAGATCAGTTCCGCCGATGCCGCGCAAGGGGTGCGCCTGGCCTGCCAGAGCATTATCAAAGGCGATCTGGTGGTGCGCATACCGGTGGATTCGGCCATGGACAAGGCCGGTCTAACCGCCTTGGTCAGCGGACCGGCCCAGATCGCCAAGTTGATCGGGGCCGAGGATCTGAAGGCCCAGGGCCGCTTCCAGCCCTCCTTGGTCAAGGTGGTGGTCAGCGCCGATCCGCCTTCCCTGGAAGACAACCGCAACGACGTGGCCCGTCTGCTCACCGCTCTCAAGGCGGCGGGCGAGCACAGCTTCGTCTTCGACTTCGAGGCCATCCGCGACCTGCCCGACGCCTGGCGCGACGGCGAGTGGACCGTGACCACCACCATCATGCGCCCCGTGGACCCGGAAAAGGGCCGCAACCACGTTATCCGGGTGGAGCCCGGCGACACCACCGGCAGCAACCTGGCCGTGGCCATCGACCTGGGCACCACCACCGTGTGGGCCCAGCTCATCGACCTCAACTCCGGCGAGATCATCGGCACCGAGGGCGACTTCAACGAACAGATATCCTTCGGCGAGGACGTGATAAGCCGTATCGTGTACGCGGGCAAGCCCGGCGGTATGGACAAGGTCCGCCAGGCGGCGGTGCGCTCCATCAACAAGGTCCTGGGCCAGCTGGCCAAAAAGACCAACAACAACCTCAGCGAGGTGAGCCTGGCCACCTTGGCGGGCAACACCACCATGACCCAGCTCTTACTGGGGGTGCAGCCCAAGTACATCCGCCTGGAGCCCTACGTGCCCAGCGCGGCCTACTACCCGCCGATCAAGGCCCACGAGTTCGGCCTCGAGCTGCCCGACCACGTATCCACCCTGATCTTTCCGGCGGTGGCCTCTTACGTGGGCGGCGACGTGGTTGCCGGGGTCATGGGGGTGGGCATGCATCGCGAGGAGGCCCTGACCCTGTTCATCGACCTGGGCACCAACGGCGAGGTGGTGGTGGGAAACAAGGACTGGATGGCCTGCGCCGCGGCCAGCGCCGGTCCCGCCTTCGAGGGCGGGGGCATCAAGTTCGGCATGCGCGCCTCCAAGGGGGCCATCGAAAACTTCTCGGTGGACCCCTTCAGCGGCGAGCCCGCCCTGATCACCGTGGGCCATGCCAAGCCCAAGGGCATCTGCGGTTCGGGCCTCATCGCCATCGTGGCCGCCCTGCTCATGACCGGGCTCATCGACGAGCGGGGCCATTTTCAGGTGGAGCACCCCAGCGATCGCCTGCGCATGGGCGAGGACGGGTCGGAGTACGTCTTGGCCTGGGCCAAGGACACGGCCATCGGCCGCGACATAACCCTCACCGAGCCGGACGTGGACAACCTCCTGCGGGCCAAGGCGGCCATGTACGCCGCCTACATGACCCTGTTGGAGGGCGTGGGGCTTTCCATCCAGGACCTGGAGCGGGTCATCCTGGCCGGCGGTTTCGGCCAGTCCATCAACCTGGAGCGGGCCACCATCATCGGCCTACTGCCCGAGATGGAGCCCAGTCGCTTCATGTTCGTGGGCAACGGCTCGCTCTTGGGCGCGCGCCTGGTGGCCATGAGCAACCCGCTTAGGGCCGAGGTGGGCGGCATCGTGGACCAGATGACCAACTTCGAGCTTTCGGTGGCTCCGGGCTACATGGACAACTACACCGGCAGCCAGTTCCTGCCCCACACCGAGGCCAAGACTCTGTTCCCCGAGGCCTACCGCAAGTTGGAGGAGGCCAAAGCGGCAGTGAAGGCGGCGAGGGGTTAGCCGCGGCTTCGCGGCTGTGCCAGACGCCGCAGGGCGGCGTTGTCGACGTCTGGCTGTGCCGCTAATGCTTGTGTCGTTGCGAGGAGCGTAGCGACGAAGCAATCTCTGTTTCCCTCGTCATGCCTGGGTTACCATACAAGACCCCACGACCCTCCATGCCCGGCCCCTCCCGCCTGAGGGATGAGGAAGATCACCACGTCGCATCTCTTTGGAGATGCTCCTCGTGATGACGTCTATTGCTGGATGGGGGAGGGCTGGGATAAACCCCGTCGCTACACCGGATAAGATTCTTGCCGTAGGGGCGGGACTTATCTTGGCACTGTCAACTACCAGCCCTCGGCCGGGCAGCCCTCACAGCGGGGGTTGGTCTTCTTGCAGCGGTCCTTGCCCAAATGCACCAGCATGGCGTGGAACTGATTGAACATGGCCACGTCCTGGGGCAGGGCGTCCATGAACAGCTCCTGCAACTCGAAGTAGCCCATGTCCTCTTCGGCCAGGCCGTGGCGGCCCAGGATGCGGAAGGTGTAGGCGTCGATCACGAACACCGGTTTGCCCGCCGCGTACAGGCAGATGCTGTCCGCGGTCTCCGGGCCCACCCCCTTCACCCCCAGCAGGGCCCGGCGCATTTCTTCGGTGGACTGGGCGAAGAACCACTCCAGGTCCCCGTCGTAGCGTTCATTGATCATGGCCAGGAGGTTGGCCAGTCGTTTGGCCTTTAGGTTGTAATAGCCTGCCGGGCGGATGAGCCCGGCCAGACGGGCGGGCTCCAGGGCGCTCATGGCGGGCAGGGAGAGGGCGCCCGCCTGCTTGAGGTTGGCAATGGCCTTCTCCACGTTGCCCCAGTTGGTGTTCTGGGTGAGCACCGCCCCCACCATGACCTCGAAAGGGCTCTCGCCGGGCCACCAGTTCAGGGGTCCATAGGCCTCGAAAAGGCGCTCATAAAGCTCGTTCAGGCGTTGGCTGGTGGACACGTATCTCTCCCCGAGGCGGTATACTGAAAGCCTAAAATCTAACACTCTGCGCGGGGATGGTCCAGGCCCCCCTCCTTGACAAGCGGGCGCTGCAAGTATAACGTTTTCAAGCAGCCGCCAGGTTCTCGGCGGCCATTTTTTGTCCAAAGAACAAGAGTTAGGAGCACCAACCCATGGCAGGCGAAGGCCGCCTCAGAAAAACCCGCAACTTTGGCGTGGTGGCCCACATCGACGCGGGCAAGACCACCTTCACCGAGCGGGTGCTCTACTACACCGGCCGCACCCACAAGATCGGCGAGGTGCATGAAGGCACCGCGGTGATGGACTGGATGGCCGAGGAGCAGGAGCGGGGCATCACCATCACCAGCGCCGCCACCACCTGCCAGTGGCAGGGCCAGACGCTCAACATCATCGACACCCCCGGCCACGTGGACTTCACCATCGAGGTGGAGCGCAGCCTCCGGGTGCTGGACGGGGTGATCGCGGTGTTCTGCGCGGTGGGTGGGGTGGAGCCCCAGTCCGAGACGGTGTGGCACCAGGCCGACCGCTACCGGGTGCCCAAGATCGCCTTCATCAACAAGATGGACCGCATCGGCGCCGATTTCAAGGCGGTGCTGGAGCAGATGAAGGGCCGCCTGGGGGCCAATCCCTTGCCTCTCACCATACCCTGGGGGGCGGAAGACAATTTCCGGGGGGTCATCGACCTCATCTCCATGGAGGCCCTGGTCTGGGAAGACGAGGAACTGGGCGCCAGCTACGTGCGCCAGCCCATCCCCGAGGAAATGGCCGATGAGGCCGCCCAGGCCCGTGAGGCCATCTTGGAGGCGTTGGCCGAAACCGACGACGCCATCATGGAGCTTTACCTGGCCGAGGAGGATATCCCGGCCAAGGACATCAAGGCCGCCATCCGCAAGGCCTGCTGCGGCCTCAAGCTGGTGCCGGTGTTCGCGGGCAGCGCCCTGCGCAACAAGGGCGTGCAGCCGGTGCTGGACGCGGTGGTGGACTATCTGCCTTCGCCCCTGGACGTGCCGCCCATAGAGGGCACCGACCCGGCCACCGGCGAGACTGAGCGCCGCCAGGCCGACGACGGCGCGCCCTTGTCCGCTCTGGCCTTCAAGGTCCAGATGGATCAAGGCCGCAAGCTGGTCTACGTGCGGGTCTACTCGGGCACCCTCAAGGCGGGGGCCGAGGTCTACAACGTGGTCAAGGACGTGAACGAGAAGGTGGCCCGTATCCTGCGCATGCACGCCAACAAGCGCGAGCGCCTGGAGGCGGCCAAGGCCGGGGAGATCGTGGGGGTGATGGGGCTCAAGAACACCAGCACCGGCGACACCCTGGCCACCCGCGACCGGCCCATCATGCTGGAGCCCATCGACACCTACGAGCCGGTGATCAGCGTGGCCGTGGAGCCCAAGACCGTGGGCGACCAGGACAAGGTGGCGCTGAGCCTGGACAAGCTGGCCGACGAAGACCCCACCTTCCGGGTGCGCACCGACGAGGACACCGGCCAGACCATCATCAGCGGCATGGGCGAGCTGCACCTTGAAGTCCTGGTGCACCGCATGAAGCGCGAGTTCAACCTGGACGTGAACGTGGGCCGTCCCCAGGTGGTCTATCGCGAGACGGTAACCACCCAATCCCAGGCCACGGTGGTATTCGACCGCGAACTGGGCGGCAACCGCCAGTTGGGCGAGGTCACCCTGGCGCTTAGGCCCAATCCACGGGGCGGCGGCAACACCTTCAGGGTGGAGGCCGACCCCGAGCAGGTGCCGCCCAACTTCCACGCCGTCCTGGGCAAGGCGGTGGAAGAGGGCCTCACCTCCGGCGTGGTCATGGGCTACCCGGTGGTGGATACCGCGGTCACCGTTACCGGCGGCAAGTTCACCCCCGGCCTGTCCACTGAACTGGGCTTCCGCCTGGCCTGCACCATGGCCCTGAAGCAGGGCATGGAAAAGGCCAACTCGGTGCTCCTGGAGCCCATCATGAAGGTGGAGGTCATAGTCCCCGAGGAGTTCATGGGCGAGGTCATAGGCGACCTCAACGCCAGGGGCGGCTCGGTGGAGGCGGTGGAGCCCAAGGGCGGGGCCAACGTGGTCAAGGCCCTGGTGCCGCTCAGGGACATGTTCGGCTACAGCACCGACCTGCGTTCGGCCACCCAGGGCCGGGCCATCTTCACCATGCAGTTCGGCCACTACGACCGCACCGACGAGCGCAAGAAGTAGCCCCCATAATTCCAAAAAAACTACGGGCGCCCGGCTGAGCCGGACGCCCGTTTTGCTTGCCCTGGGGCGGCGCAGCTATTTCTTTTGGTCGGTTGCCTTGCTGGCCGGGGCCTTGTCGCTCTTGGGAGCCGCGGCCTTGGCGTCCTTGTCGGCCTTGGCCTTTGCGGCCGCTTCCTTGGCGCTTTCGGCGGCCAGGCGGGCCTGCTCTTGCTTGATGAACTCGCTCAGCTCGCCGCCGATGATCTTGGAGTTGCCCTGCATGAGCATGGGCATCTTGTCGCGGATGGAGATGCCCTCGGGCGAGCCGTAGAACTTCACCATGGCCTGAAGCTCCTTGGCGGTGAACACATCGGCGCACATGGCCACCCAGCGCTTCTGGATGCTGCCCATGCGCTTGTCATCGAAAAACGCCTTGAACTGCTCTAGGAACTTTTTCTGTTGCTCGGCTGGCAGCTGGGTGGAGATGCGCTTCACCGTGTCCATGATCTGCTGACGCACCTCGGCCAGCTTCCAATATTCCTGGGCCGCCTGAAGGCGCTGGGCCACTTCCTTGGCATCGGGCTGACCGGCGGCCAGGGCCATGGAGGGCAAGAGCAGGCACAGGCATAGCCCCAACAGCAGTATTAACTTTCGCATGAAAACTCCCTTTTGCCGCCGTTAGCGGCCCGATGGGTGCGCCGGGATGAGGGGAAGGACGGAGCGGCCTTGGTCAGCCTCGTAACGGAGGTACTGGTTATGGCGTTGCTCTTCTTCCTTGGCCTGACGCTTTTGTTTGTGGCGGGCGCGATCGTCCATCTGCTCCAGGGCCTTTTGGGCCTTGGCCTGGAGTTCCGGTTTGTCCGCCAAGTTCTTGACCGCCCGGTTCAGGTGATACTGCGCCGAACGGTAATTTTGCCTTTGGATAAAGGCCAGGCCCAGGTACAGGGAGGCTTCCCCCACCTGGCCCAGGCGGCCCAGGCTGACCCCCAGCTCATACAAGGCCGCGTGGTTCTCCGGGTCCTGAGCCACCAGCTTGCGCAGCATCTCGGCGGAATCATTGAGTCGCCCCTGGCGCTGGTAGGCCTGCCCCAGGGCCAACATGGTGTCGGTGTCGCCGGGCTTCATTTCCAGGGCCCGCTTGAGCAGGGCCTCTGCCTTGGCGTCCTGGCCCATCATCAGGCGGCACACTCCCTCGGCCCGTATTTGGTAGATGTTGTTTGGCCAAAGCTGGCCCAGGCGCTCCAGGAACTGTAAGGCGCTTTCGTAGCGGTGGCGCCGCATGTTGAGCAGGCCCAGGCCGTAGATGGGGTAGGGGCTGTTGGGGTCGCTCAGGCGGCGGTTGCCCAGCACCTTTTCGGCCTGCGCCTCGGGGTCGTACAGGGCTATGAGCCTGGTCTGGATGCGCAGGAACTCGCTGTTGTCATAATGTAGTGCCTTGCCCTTCCAGGTGCGAGTCATGTTGGACATGGCCTCCATGCGCTGGGGGCCAGTGGGGTGGGTGCGCAGGTAAACCGGAGTGTTGCCGCCCATGTAGTTTTCCATCTTCCAGATGCGCTGGAAGCTGCGCTCCATCTCCTGGGGCGGGTAGCCCGCGGCGGTCATGGTCTTGAAGGCGGCCCAATCGGCCTCCTGCTCGTCTTCCCGGCTGAAGGCCAGCTGCTGCTGCACCCCGCCGGCCACCGAGCCCATGGTCACGGCCTGTCCCAGGGCCGGGGAGACCGCACCACCCAGGATGATGCCCGCCAGCAATCCGGCCAGGGTGGCTATGTTGGTGGGCGTGGATTTTTCCATACGGTGGGCCAAGTGGCGGCGCCACACGTGGCCCATTTCGTGGGCCAGCACCCCGGCCAGCTCGGCTTCGCTCTCCAGGGTGGTAATCATGCCCCGGTACATGAAGATGTAGCCGCCGGGGATGGCGAAGGCGTTCATCACCCCCACGTCGGCCACATAGATGTGGAAGGGGAAGGGCTTGTCCGGCACATAGGCCTCCAGCCGCTTTCCCAGGCCCCGCACGTAGTCCACGATGTCGGGATCGTCCACCAGGGGTATGGAAGCCATCACCTGGTCGTAGGCTTCCTCGCCCAGCTTGCGTTCTTCTTCCAGGCTGATCAGGGCCGCCGCCGGAGGCGGCAGCAAGCCGCCCAGCAGGGCCAGGCAAAGCAGCAAGCAAAGTAGACGCTGGACCATAAGTCTATTCTCCGCTTTTGAGCAGACTCTTGCCGGTCATGGCCTCTGGTTGGGCCAGACCCATCAACTCCAGCACCGTGGGGGCCACGTCGCGCAGCGCCCCACCGGAGCGCAAGGAGGCTTCACGCCTCTGAGGGTCTATGAGCACCAGGGGCACCGGGTTGCTGGCCGTGTGGGCGGTGTAGGGCCCTCCGGTGATCGGGTCTATCATCTGTTCGGCGTTGCCGTGGTCGGCGGTGAGTACCACCCGGCCTCCGGCCCCGAGCATGGCCGGAACCACCCGGGCCAGGCAGCGGTCCAGGGTCTCCATGGCCGCCATCGCCGCGGCCATCACCCCGGTGTGGCCCACCATGTCGCCGTTGGCGTAGTTCATCACGATAAGGTCGTAGCGGTCGGCCGCGATGCGCTCAAGCACCTCGTCGGTGACCTCCACCGCGCTCATGGCCGGTTTCTCGTCATAGGTAGCCACCTCCTTGGGGGAGGGGATAAGCACCCGGTCCTCGCCGGGCACCGGGTCTTCCACCCCGCCGTTGAAAAAGAAGGTGACGTGGGCGTATTTTTCGGTCTCGGCGATGTGCAGCTGGGTCTTGCCCGCCGCGGCCACCACGTCGGCCAGGGTGTCCTCCAAATGCTGGGGAGGGAAGGCCACCGGCACCGTGAGGTGCTGGTCGTACTGGGTCATGCACACGTAATAGCCCAGCTTGGGCCGGTCGTGCACGTCGAAGCCGTCGAAGTCCGGCGAGTTGAAGGCCCAGGTCAGCTCCCTGGCGCGGTCGGCCCGGAAGTTGAAGAAGATCACCGCGTCGCCGTCCTTGATAAGCCCCACCGGCTGGCTGTCTTCGTTCATGCGCACCGTGGGCTTGATGAACTCGTCGAACTCCTGGTTGGAGTAGTCCTCTTCCACCGCGGTTACCAGGTCGCCCGCCAGGCGGCCCTGGCCTCGCACCAGGGCGTTGTAGGCCTCCTGCACCCGGTCCCAGCGCTTGTCCCGGTCCATGGCCCAATAGCGGCCCGCCACGCTGGCGATGAGCGCCGGGGAGTGGTCGTTCAAGAAGTCTTCGAGTTGCCTCAGGTAGCCCGCCCCGGAGTTGGGCGGGGTGTCGCGGCCGTCCAAAAAGGCGTGGATGTAGATGCGCTCCACTCCGGCCTTGGCGGCGGCGGTGATCAGCGCTTCCAGATGGGTGAGCAGCGAATGCACCCCGCCGTCGCTGACCAGACCCAGCAGGTGCAGGGCTTGACCGTCTTTCTTGGCAACGGCGAAGGCTTTCTGGAATTCGGGGTTGTCGCCCAACTCGCCGTTGGCCACGGCGAGGTTGATGCGGGTGATGTCCTGATAGACCACCCGGCCCGAACCCAGGTTGAGGTGCCCCACCTCGGAGTTGCCCATCTGCCCGGCGGGCAGGCCCACGGCCTCGCCGCTGCAAACCAGTTTAGTGTGGGGGTAGTCCTGGAAAAGCGAATCGATGTAGGGGGTGTCGGCCTGGGCCACGGCGTTGCCCTCTACCTCAGGGTTGATGCCCCAACCGTCCAGAATAATCAAAGCCACCGGGGCGTGGGCCGGCATTATATCCTCCTGCTCAGTCTGCCGCGGGTTTGCCTGGCCGGAGCAGCATGGCGTCCAGCTCCGATGGGTCCAGCTCCACCCGGGGCGCGTCGCCCCACAGGGAGTCCAGGTCGTAGAATTCCCGCACCGGCTCGTGGAAAACGTGCACCACCACCTCGCCGAAGTCCAACAGTATCCAGCGGCCTTCCTGAAGCCCTTCCATTCCCAGGGCGGGGCGGCCGGCCTTCTTGAGGACCCTGGCGATGTTTTCGCCCATTGAGGAGGCCTGGCGGGTGGAGCGTCCGCTCACCAGGAGGAAATAGTCGGTATAGCCGGTGAGTTGGTCCACCTGCAAGAGCACCGGGTCCTCGCCCTTTTTGTCCAGGGCGGCGGCGGCGCAAAGCAGGGCCAGATCACGGGCGTTCCGCGGCTTGGGGGGCCTTATACGGGGCTGTTTGGGACTGTCCACCTAGATTTGGCTCGCGTTGGTGTAGAGTTTCATGCTTTTAATATAGTCTTCCACCGCCTGGGGTACAAGAAAGCTTATGGATCGTCCGGCCGCCACCCGGTGCTTGATGTCGGTGCTGGAGATGTCCAGCAGGGTGGTGGACACCTGGCGCACTCCCGGCCCGCCGGGCAGGCGGAACCAGCCGTTTTCGGCCGGGGCGAAAGCGGGGTCCAACTCGGTCTGCAAATAGTCCAGAAGGTCCCAGCGCGGCGAGGAGGGCCGGTCCATGACCACGAAATCGGCCATTTCCAACAGGCGCATGGGCTGGTACCAGGTGTGCAAATAAAAAAACTGATCATTGCCCAAGAAGAAGAACAGCTTGCGCTCCGGGTCCTCCCCACGCATCTGGGCCAGGGTGTCCACGGTGCGGCTGGCCCCGCCCCTGGTTATCTCCAGGTCGCTCACCGCGAACTCGGGGTGGCCCTCCACCGCCCGGCGCACCATCTCCAGACGGTGCTCGGCCGAGGCCTGCACCTTCTTCTTGTGGGGCGGCGCGGCGCAGGGCATGAAAACTACGGTGTCCAGGCCCAGCTCCTCGGCCACCTCCTCGGAGGCGCGAAGGTGGGCCAGGTGTATGGGGTCGAAGGTGCCCCCGCAGATTCCCAGGCGTGTAGACACTAGGAGCGCACCTGACCGTCGCCATAGGCGATGAACTTGGTGGTGGTCAGCTCGGTGAGCCCCATGGGGCCGAAAGCGTGCAGCTTGCTGGTGTTGATGCCTATCTCCGCGCCCAGGCCCAGCTCCCCGCCGTCGTTGAAGCGGGTGGAGGCGTTGACCAGCACCAGGGATGAGTCCACGCCGTTTATGAATTGGCGGCTGCGGGCATAGTCGCTGGTGACGATGGCCTCGGTGTGCTGGCTGCCGTAGCGGGCGATGTGCTCCATGGCCTCGTCCATGCTCTGAACCACCTTCACCGCCAGGATCAGGTCCAGGAACTCGGCGGGCCAGTCTTCCTCCACCGCGGGGACCGCGCCGGGCACCAACTCCAGGGTGCGGGGGCAGCCTCTGATCTCCACGCCTTGCTCTATGAGGGCTTGGGCCGCCTTGGGCAGGAACTCGGCGGCCTCGGCCGCGTGCACCAGCATGGTCTCCAGGGCGTTGCACACCCCGGGCCGCTGGCACTTGGCGTTGATGGCGATGTTGACCGCCATGTCGTGGTCCGCGCTCTGGTCCACGTAGAGGTGGCACACTCCCTTGTAGTGCTTGAGCACCGGGATGGAGCTGTTGTTGGCCACGAAACGGATGAGGCCCTCGCCGCCCCGGGGGATGATCACGTCCACCAACTCGTCCTGCTTGAGCAGGGCGCTGGTGGCCGCCCGGTCGGTGGTGGGTATCACCCGCACCGCCCCTTGGGGCACGCTGCTGCCTTGCAGCACCTGGTCGATGATCTCGGCCAGGGCCAGGTTGGAGTTGATGGCCTCCTTGCCGCCTTTGAGCACCACCGCGTTGCCCGACTTGAGGCACAACCCGGCCGCGTCCACGGTTACGTTGGGCCGCGACTCGTAGATGAAACCGATGACTCCCAGGGGGATGCGCTGGCGGCCCACCAGAAGCCCGTTGGGGCGCCGGGCCATGCCGGTGACCTCGCCCACCGGGTCGGGCAGGGCGGCCACGTCGCGCAGGCCCTGGGCCATGGAGGCGATGACCTTGTCGCTGAGGGTGAGGCGGTCGAGCATGGCGCCCGTCAGCCCGGCCTCGCGCCCGGCCTCCAAGTCCTTGGCGTTGGCCTGTTGCAGGGCAGCCGCGTTTTGCTCCAGGGCCTGGGCCAAGGAAAGCAAAATCCGGTTTTTTTCTCCGGTGGGCACCACGGACAGACGCCGGGCCGCCTGGCGGGCCTCGCCGCAGATATCCTTGACTAGCTGCTCAACAGACATGCCACGCTCTCCTCGTCCTCCAGATCGAACACCACCAGATTGTCGCGGTGGATAACCTCGTCATAATCCTTATACCCCAAGCGGCTCTCGATTTCCTGGGAGCGCAGCCCCTTGATGAGCCCCAGTTCCTCGGAGGAGTAGTTGGTGAGCCCCACTCCCAGCACCACCTCGCCTGGCCCCACCACCCGCACGGCCGCGCCGCCCAGGAAGTCGCCGCGCACCTGGCGGATGCCCGCGGCCAGAAGGCTCTTGCCGCCTTCGCACAGGGGGCGCACCGCGCCTTCGTCCACCACCAACTCGCCCGCCGCGTCGGAGTCGAAGGCGATCCAGGCCTTGCGCCGGGTGAGGCGCTCGGCGTGGGGCAAAAACAGGGTGCCCCGGTCTTCCCCGGCGGTGAGCTGGTCCAGGATGCCGTCGCAGGTGCCGTTGGCCACGATGGTGTAGGCGCCGCAGCGGCCTGCCTTGTAGGCGGCCTTCACCTTGCTCAGGATGCCGCCGCGCCCCACCGCGCCGGGAAGGGAGCTGGCCGCCTTGAGTAGATCGGGCGTGATTTTTTCCACCAGGGGGATGCGCTTGGCCTGGGGGTTGTCCCTGGGGTCGGCATCCATGATGCCGTCCACATTGGTCAGGTTGATCAGCAGGCCTCCCCCCAACAGGTTGGTCAGGGTGGCGGCCAAGTTGTCGTTGTCGCCCAGCTTGATCTCGGCCACGGCCACGGTGTCGTTCTCGTTGATGATGGGCAGCACGCCCCAGCCCAGCAGGGTGATCAGGGTGTTGCGGGCGTTGAGGTAGCGCTTGCGCCGCCGGAGGTCGCCGCCGGTAAGAAGCACCTGGGCCACCTTGATGCCGTGGGGCGCGAAGGCGTCCTCGTAGGCCTGCACCAGGCGGGCCTGGCCCATGGCCGCGGCGGCCTGCTTTTCGGGTATGGAAGAAGGGGTGAAGCCGGGGCGCAGATGGGCCGCGCCGCTGGCGATGGCCCCGGAGGAGACCAGCACCACCTGGCGGCCGTGGGCGCGCAGGCGCGATATCTGTCCGGCCAGGTCGGCCACGCGGTGGGTGTCCAGGCCCTGGGGGCCGGTGAGAACCCCGGAGCCCACCTTGACCACCACCCGTCCGCTGTCCTTGATTACCTCAGCCCTGTTCACCGTCGTCTTCTCCCCTGGTCATCTCCAGCCTGTCGGCCAGGGCGGTCATGAGTTCGGCCACCCCCTGGCCATCCTTGGCGCTGATGGGCCATACCGTGAGGCCCAACTCGCCCGCCGCCTGGGTGAAGGCGGCCAGGTTTTCCCGGGCCTGGGGCAGGTCCATCTTGTTGGCCGCCACCATGGCCACCCGTCCGGCCAAACGGGCGTCGTAGGCCAACAACTCCTCGCGCACGGTCCACAGGTCCATGGCCGGGTCTTCGGCGCCGAGGTCCACCACGTACAGGAACAGGCGGGTGCGTTCCACGTGCTTGAGGAAGGTGAGCCCCAGCCCGGCCCCTTTGTGCGCTCCGGCCACCAGGCCGGGCACGTCGGCGACGGTGAACGGCCGCCGATTCTCCAACTGTACCACTCCCAGGTTGGGAGTGAGGGTGGTGAAAGGATAATCGGCCACCTTGGGGTGGGCCGCGCTGGCCGCGGTGATGAGGCTGGATTTACCGGCATTGGGCAGGCCCACCAGGCCCACCTCGGCCAACAGCTTCAGCTCCAGGCGCAAGGTGAAGTGCTCTCCCTCGGTGCCGGGCTGGGCCATGCGCGGGGCCTGGTTGGTGGCGGTGGCGAAGTGGGCATTGCCCTTGCCGCCCCTCCCACCCTGGGCCACGATTAGCTCCTGGCCGTCGCTGGTGAGGTCGGCTAGGCGCTCGCCGGTCTCGTGGTCGTAGATCTCGGTGCCCACGGGCACCAAGACCAGCTTGTCTTCGCCGGCCCGGCCGTTCTTATCGCTGCCTTGGCCGTGACCGCCGCGCTTGGCTCTGAAATGTCTCAGGTAGCTGTGGTCGGCGAGGGTGGTGACCCGGGTGGTGGCCTGGATGACCACGTTGCCGCCCCGGCCGCCGTTGCCGCCGTCGGGGCCGCCCCGGGGGCGGAAACGCTCACGCAGGAAGCTGACGCAGCCGTTGCCGCCGTCGCCCGCCGCCACCTCTATGATGGCCTCGTCTACGAAGCGCATGATTCACACCCCGGGTCGGGGTCCTTCCAAAACCAAAGGCGGCCTCGGTGCCCCCAAATCGGCACCGCCCGTGGCCGCCCGGCAGAAGCCCTCTTTAGGAGGGATATACGCTGACCTGTTTTCGGTCGCGGCCCAGCCGCTCGAACTTCACCGTGCCGTCGATGACGGCGAAGATGGTGTAGTCCCGGCCCAAGCCTACGCCCTTGCCGGCGTGGATCTGGGTGCCCCGCTGGCGCACGATGATGCTGCCGGCGCGGACGGGAGATCCCTCGCTGCACTTGACGCCCAGTCGTTTACCAGCGGTGTCGCGTCCGTTGCGGGAGCTACCGCCTGCTTTTTTATGAGCCATGCTGCCGACTCCTTATCCGTGCGGCCTAAGCCGGAATCTCTTCAATGCGCACCGCGGTGTAAGGCTGGCGGTGGCCTCTTTTGACCTTGTAGCCCTTGCGGCGCTTCTTTTTGAAGACAACCACTTTTTTGGCCTTGCCTTGGTCGATGATAGTGGCGATGACGCTGCTGCCCTCGACAAAAGGCTGCCCGATCCTGGGCTCGCCCTCGCCGCCGATCATCAAGACCGGTTCGAGCTGCACTTTCTCACCGACTTCACCGGCCAATTTCTCCAACCGGAGAATCTGACCGGCTTCCACTTTATATTGTTTGCCGCCTGAGGCGATCACTGCGTACATGGTGGCTGCACCTCCAAAAATTTAGAAGGTGAAGTATAGCAAAAGTTTAAGCCCTGTCAAGGGATGCACCGGCTTATCCGCTGCAAAACGAGCCCTTAGGTACACCCCGGCCGCCCGGCGCGCAACCCCAATTGGGGCTCCAGGTCTTAAAAACGGGCCGCCGCCGGTGGCGGCGGCCCAAGCTATACCAAGGCGGTCCTTATTTGGGCGCCTTGAGGTATTTGTAGAAGTCGCTGTCCGTGGACAGTATCAACTCGCTTCTGCTGGAGTCGGCCTTGCCGTAAGCCTCCAAAGTCATGAATAATGCATAGAAATCCGGGTCGCGGCCATAGGCTTTTCCGTAGATGCGCGTGGCCTCGGCGTCTCCCTGGCCCTTGATCTTCTCGGCCTTTTTATAGGCTCCCGAGCGGATTCTAGCCATTTCTTTCTGCATCTGTCCGAGAATACGGCGCTTATCGCCCTCACCCTCGGAACGGTACTGGCTGGCGATGCGCTTGCGCTCGGAAATCATGCGCTCGAACACCTGGCGCTGCACGCTCTCCACGTAGTTGATGCGCTTGATCTCGATGTCCACCACCTGGATGCCGTACTGGGGGGTCAGCTTGGCCGCCTCGGCCAGCATGGCCCGGGTGATGGTCTGACGGCCCATCTTCACCACGGTGTCAATGCGCGCCTGGTCGTCTTCGCTGCCCGCCACCGCGGAGGTAGATGTGGGCATGTACTTTTCGTCGCGCTGGAGGATGGTCACCGGCTTCCAGTCGCTGGAGCGCACCAACTCAACCAGCAGGTTGGAGCTGACCTGGTCGCGCACCACCGAGTCGATGATGTCGTCCAGGCGGCTCAGGGCGCCGCGTTCGCTGGCCACGGTCTGCAAGAAGCGCAGGGGGTTGGTGATGCGCCAGCGGGCGGTGGTGTCCACCCAGATGTATTTTTTGTCCCGGGTGGGTATCTGGTTGGGGGAGCCGTCCCACTTGAGCAGACGCTCCTCAAAGGTGTGCACTTCCTGGATCATGGGGATCTTGAAGTACAGGCCCGCCTGCTTGTAGGGGCCTCCCACCGGTTTGCCGAACTGGGTGACGATGGCTTGTTGCCCCTCGCTCACCGTGAAGAAGGCGCCCGAGGCCACCAGGGCGGCCAGCAGGACCAGCACTAGAATGGGGAGGGTCTTCTTGCCCGTGCTCATCACTTCACCCCCTTGCTTTGGGCTTGCGCCGCTTTGGGGCTGAGGTTCAACAGGGGCAGCATGCCGCGCACGTTCTCATCCACCACATAGATTTTTTCGGCGTTTTTGATCATGCGCTGCATGGCCTCCAAATAAAGCCGGCGGCGGGTGACGTCCTTGGCGGTGAGGTAGCTGGCCAACACGTCCTCGAAGCGCTTGGCCTCGCCTTGGGCTCGGTTCACCTTTTCGGTGGTGTAGCCCTCGGCTTCTGTGACCACCCGGGAGGCTTCGCCCAAGGCCTTGGGAACCTCGCGGTTGTAGGCCTCCTGAGCCTCGTTGATCATGCGCTCCTTCTGCTGGCGCGCCTCGTTGACCTCGTTGAAGGCGGGCTGCACCGGCGGGGGCGGGTTGACGTCCTGCAGCTTGACCGTGACGATCTGCACGCCGGTCTTGTAGCTGTCCAGCAGGGTTTGCAGCTCCTTTTGGGCCTTGGCCGCGATCTCCACGCGTTGCAGGGTGAGCACCTGGTCGCTGAGGCGGTTGCCCACGATCTGGCGCATCACCGATTCGGAAAGGTCGCGGATGGCGGCCACGGGGTCGCGCACCGCGAACAGCCAAAGCTGCGGATCGCGGATCTTGTACTGCACGATCCATTTGACCTCGATGACGTTGAGGTCGCCGGTGAGCATGAGCGACTCGTCGGAAAAGCCCTTTTCGCTGAAGCGGCTCCTGATGCCCGGGCTAATGCCCCGGAAGCCGAACTCCTCCTTGAACACGCGGCCGGTTTTCACCTTGATGGCCTTTTCTATGCCCAGGGGAAGCTTGAAGTGCAGGCCTGGCCCGGATTCGCGGACGAAACGGCCGAAGCGCAGGATGATGCCGTTTTCCTCCGGCCCCACCGTGTAATAGGAAGTGGAGCCCAGGACGATGGCGGCCACTATGAGCACCACCACCCAAAGGCCCTTGACCTTTTTAAAACTGGGCATCTTGTCTCTGATGTCGCTGATGACCTTATTCAGGTCAGGCTCCCGGCCGGTCCCCCGGGGTGGGGGGGTCCAGTCCATGGGCATAATTGCACCTCGCAGGGGTGAGCTAAGTTAACGATTCTTGTTGCCGAAAGCATAGCAGTCCGGTGCGCGAGGGGCAAGGTTAAGCGGCGCGGGGGGGTGCCATTGGCGTAATCGGCCTGCCGTTGATGAATGTTATTCAGGCGATGGGGCCTTGCCGGGCGGGGCGTAGCGCAGCAATAAAATCAGGCCCGGGATGGCCGCCAGGGTGCAGAAGATGAAAAAGTAGGGCCAGCCCATGGTCTGGGCCATCCAGCCGGTGGGCGCGCTGGCCAGGACCCGGGGCACCCCGATGAGGCTGGAGAGCAGGGCGTATTGGGTGGCGGTGAAGCGCCGGTCGGTGAGGCTGGCCATGAAGGCCAAGAAGGCGGCGGTGCCCATGCCCGAGGTGAGGTTCTCGAAGGCGATAACCGCGGCCAGGCCCATGAGGTGGTGGCCAAGGTAGGCCAGCGCCGCGAAGCCCGCAGTGCTCATGGCCTGCAATATGCCGAAAACCCATAAACAACGGCGGATGCCCAGGCGCAGGATGACGATGCCCCCCAGCAGGCCGCCGCCGATGGTGGCCCAGAAGCCGAAGAGCTTGACCACCGTCCCGATCTCGGTCTTGGTGAATCCCAGGTCCAGGTAAAAGGGCGTGGTCATGGTGGAGGCCATGGAGTCGCCGATTTTGTACAGCAGTACGAAGGCCAAGAGGCCCAGGGCCCCGGAGCGTTGGAAGTACTCCACAAAAGGCTCCACCACCGCCTCTCGCAGGCTGCGGGGCGCACCGGTGGGGTGGGGCGGTTCGTGGCAGAACAGGGTGGTGAACACCCCCACCAGCATGGTCCCGGCCATGATCAGGTAGACCATGGCGAAGCTGATGTGATCGGCCAGGATCATACCCCCGCCGCTGGCCAGGAGCATGCCCACCCGGTAACCGTTGACATAGAGCGAGGAGCCCAGGCCCAGTTCCTCGTCGCTCAGGTCCTCCCGGCGGTAGGCGTCCACCAGGGTGTCTTGGCTGGCGCTGAAAAAGGTGACCAGCAAGGCCACCATGGCCACCATGGTCGGCTGCTGGGCCGGCTGGGTGAGTCCCAGACCCACGATGGCCGCCATGAGGCAGAGTTGGGCCACCAGGAGCCAGCCGCGCCGCCGTCCCAAGAAGGGAAGGGTGTAGCGGTCCAGCAGGGGGGCCCAAAGGAATTTCAGGGTGTAGGGCAGGCCCACCAGGGCCATGAGCCCGATGGTGGCCAGGTCCACCCCTTGTTCGCGCATCCAGGCCTGCAACAGGCTGATGGTGAGCAACAGGGGAAGCCCGCAGGCAAAGCCCATGAGCAGCGACACCAGCATGCGGGTGTTGAATATCTGGCGGACCAGGCTGGTCACAGGGCTTGGCCTCCGGCCCGGGGCGGCCGGCGCAAACTATATAATAAGGATGTGGGAGCGTAAGGTGCGGTGGCGCGCGGGGGAGTCATCACTCTGCGCCGACGATCTCCACACTGATTACCTCTAAGATGCGCACGCCGCCGGGAGTGATCACCTTAACCTCGTCGCCCTCTTCCTTGCCCAACAGGGCCTGGCCGATGGGCGAGGTCATGGATATGCGCCCGCAGTTGGCGTCGCTCTCGGCGGAGCCGACGATCTGGTAGGAGAGTTCCTCGTCGCCGTCCACGTCGTAGACCGTGGCCCGGCAGCCGAAGACCACCCGGCCGTTGGGCTCGGGCAGGGGGTCCACCACCTCGGCGGTGGCCAGGAGGTTGTCCAATTCGGAGATCTTGGACATAATGATGGCGTTGCGCTCTTTGGCCGCATGGTACTCGGCGTTTTCGCTCAAGTCGCCGTGAGCCCGCGCTTCTTCAATGGCCCGGACGTTGGCGGGGAGTTCGACCCTGCGCAAATGCACTATCTGGTCCAGCAGGCTCTGATGGCCTTGGCGGGTAATGAGCAAACGCGACACCTAGTCTCCTTGGTCCAGCACCGGCCTGCGGTGCAATAGGGTAAACCTTCGGCGCGGACCGCGGGGCCCGCGCCGTGCGGTAGAGTATAACACCAAGGGCCACCGCGCTCAACGCCCCCATTAATTGAGCTTGTGCACCTTGTTAACCCCCAGGGGCGGTGTTATACTACAAAACCCGTTCAAGGGACCGGGCTGACCGGGGAACTCCCTGAAAGCCCTTGAGCATTTTGCCCCGGCTGAGGCTTGACAGCCGGGGCGGTTTGCTATAGTCAACATCAGGCCCAAGGTGTTAGGCCATGAAGGTCGCGATAACCGACATCCCCGCGGAAGGAAAGGACCTTTCCTTCAGCGATGCGGCGGCCGAACCCCAGGACTTGGGCCCCCAGGTCGAGGCGGTGGTCACCGCGCCCAGCGCGCAGCTCAGGCTGGAGCGCGTGGGGGAGTTGGTCACGGCCAAGGGCACCTACGCGGCGGAGCTGGTCTTGGCCTGCAGCCGCTGCCTGGGGCCCGTCCCTCTGAGCCTGGCAGGCGAGTTGGACTGGGCCTTTCGCCCCCTGGGCCAGGAAGACCGCGAAGAGGTCCAACTGGCCGAGGACGAGCTTGAGGTGTCCTTTTACGAGGATGGCCAGGTGGACCTGGCCCAAGCCCTGCGCGATGAGCTGGGCCTGGCCCTGCCCATGGCCCCCTTGTGCCGCGAAGACTGCACGGGCCTGTGCCCGGTGTGCGGCAAGCCGGTAAAGCCGGGTGAACCCTGCTGCCGGCGCAATGAAGTCGATCCACGCTGGGCCAGGCTGGCCCAGCTTAAGAAATAGCCCCGGAAACCCCGCGGCCCACCGGGCCGCTCTTGCGGAGAGTTAACAAAGATGGCCGTTCCCAAAAGACGTCATTCCACCACCCGGCGCAACAAACGCCGCTCCCACGACAGCATCACCCTGCCCAACCCGGTGGCCTGCCCTCAGTGCGGCGAGGCCAAGATGTCTCACCGGGTGTGCCCGTCTTGCGGCACCTACAAAGGCCGCCAGGTCGCCAAGACCGAGGAGTAGGCGCTAGTCCATGCGCATCGCCCTGGACGGCATGGGAGGCGACAACGCCCCCGAGGCGGTGGTCAAAGGCGCCCTACAGGCCCTGACCGAAACGCCGCCCGACGTGGAGATTATCCTGGTGGGTCAGCCCGAGGCCCTGGAGCCCCTGTTGGAGAAGGAGAACGTCTCCTCTCCGCGCCTGACGCTCCATCCGGCCGCCCAGGTGGTGGCCATGGATGAGTCTCCCAGCGTGGCCCTGAGGCGCATGCCCGGCTCCAGCATCCGGGTCTGCTACGACTTGCACAAATCCGGCGAGGCCGACGCGGTGGTCAGCGCCGGCAACTCCGGGGCCACCATGGCCTTGGGCGCGGTGGTCATGGGCCGTCTGGCCGAGGTGGACCGTCCGGCCCTGGCCTCGGCCTTCCCGGCCCTGCGCGGGCCCACCCTGCTCATCGACGTGGGAGCCAACGTCGACTGCAGCCCCTTGATGCTCATGCAGTTCGGCTACATGGGCTCGGTCTACGCCGAGCGGGTGATGGGCCTGGCCAACCCCAAGGTGGGGCTATTGTCCATCGGCGAGGAGCCGGGCAAGGGCAACACCGCGGTGAAGCAGGCGGCCGAGCACCTGAGAAACAGCGGACTCAACTTCATCGGCAACTTGGAAGGCCGCGACATGTTCAAGGGCGAGACCCAGGTTATCGTCTGCGACGGCTTCGTGGGCAACGTGTGCATCAAGCTGGTGGAAGGATTCGCCGACACCTTCGAGTATTTTTTCCGGGAATACATGGCCCATAGCCTTAAGGCGCGTCTGGGAGGACTTTTGCTCCGGGAGCAATTCCGCGACGTGGCCAGCCGGCTGGATTATTCCAACTACGGAGGCGCGCCCTTGCTGGGCATCAACGGGGTCGGCCTGATCGCCCACGGCGCCTCCTCGCCCAAGGCAATCGCCACGGCGGTGAAGATGGCGGCCAACACGGTGCGCGCCGAGGTTACCCGCCATTTGGCCGAAGGCCTGGAACAGTACCGCGGACGGCTTCTGGGCGACATCGCCCACTCCTAAAAAGTCTGGCACCTCCGCCGCCGAGCCGCAGAACCAGGGGAGAAAGATAGATAGATGGACTATTTCTTCACCGAAGAACAGGAAATGATCCGCGACCTTTGCCGGCAGATCGCCGAAGAGCGCATCAAGCCGGTCCGGGCCGAGTTGGATGAAAAAGAAGAGTTCCCCCGCGAGATCATGAAAGCCCTGGCCCAGGCCGACCTGTTCCAGATCATCATCCCCGAAGAGTACGGCGGATTGGGCGGCGGTTGCCTGGAAAACTGCATCGCGGTGGAAGAGCTTTCCCGCGCTTGCTGCGGCGTGTCCACCAGCTACGCCGCCTCCTTTCTGGGCGCCTACCCCATGCTGCTTTTCGGCAACGAGGCCCAGAAGGAAAAATACCTGCCCCTGATCGGCAGCGGCGAGAAGCTTTGCGCCTTCGCCCTGACCGAGTCCGCCTCCGGCTCGGATGCGGGCAGCATCCAGACCGAGGCCAAAAAGGACGGCGACTCCTACGTGCTCAACGGCTCCAAGCAGTGGATCACCAACGGCGGCGAGGCCGGGGTGTACACGGTGATCGCCATCACCGACCGCACCAAGGGAGCCAGGGGCGCGACGGCCTTCATCGTGGAGGCCGACGATCCGGGTTTCAGCATCGGCAAAAAAGAAGTGAAGATGGGCATCAGGGCCAGCGCCACTTCCGAGCTTATCTTCAAGGATTGCCGCATCCCGGCCGACCGGGTCCTGGGCAAGGAGGGCCTGGGCTTCGTGGTGGCCATGCGCACCTTTGACAAGTCCCGCCCCGGCGTTGGCGCCCAGGCGGTGGGCGTGGCCCAGGGAGCCCTGGACGAGGCCGCGGCCTTCGCCCGGGTGCGCAAGCAGTTCGGCAAGCCCATCATCACCTTCCAGGCGGTGGCCCACATGCTGGCCGACATGGCCGTGGACATCGAGGCGGGACGCGCCCTGGTGTACGCCGCCGCCCGCTACATCGACAGCGGGGCCAAGGACTTCTCCAAGGTCAGCGCCATAGCCAAGGTCTTCCCCACCGACATGGCCATGAGGGTCACCACCAACGCGGTGCAGGTGTTGGGCGGCCACGGCTACATGCGCGAGTACCCGGTCGAGAAGATGATGCGCGACGCCAAGATTCTCCAGATCTACGAAGGCACCAACCAGATTCAACGCAATGTCATCGGGCAGGAGTTGAATAAGGAGTATGGGCGTAAAAAGTAGAGCATCCTGGAGCGCACTTAAATGAAAATCGCAGTCTGTATTAAACAGGTTCCCGATACGGCGAACGTGAAGCTGGACCCTGAGACCCACACCCTCAAGCGCGAGGGCGTGGAGAGCATAGTCAACCCCTTCGACCTGTTCGCCCTGGAAGCGGCGCTTCGCATCAAGGAAGCCGCCGGGGGCGAGATCGTGGCCGTCACCATGGGCCCCCCCCAGGCCGAGACGGTCATCAAGGACGCCATCGGCTTCGGCGTGGACGAAGGCCTTCTGCTCAGCGACCGGGCCTTTGCCGGGGCCGACACCTGGGCCACCACCGCCGTCCTGGCCAAGGCCATCGAGGGCCTGGGCGACGTGGACCTGGTGATCTGCGGCAAGCAGGCGGTTGACGGCGACACGGCCCAGGTGGGGCCGGGCATAGCCCAGCGCCTGGGCCTGCCCCACGTGGCCTTTGTGAAAGGCTTCCGCGAGATCGAGAACAAGCGCCTGGTGGTCGAGCGCCAGATGGACGACGGCTACGACGTGGTGGAACTGCCCCTGCCCGCGCTCATCACCGTGGTGCGCGAGGTGGGCGAGCCCCGGCCGCCGTCGCTCAAGGGCAAGATGAGGGCCAAGAAGTACACCGTGCCCATGCAGGGAGCGGCCGACCTGGGCCTGGACGCCAGCCAGGTGGGCCTGGCCGGCAGCTTCACTCAGGTGGTGAAGGTTTTCGCCCCCAGCCACAGCGGTGAGCGCCGCAGGCTGGAGGGCAGCGACGAACAGATGGGCGCTCAGGTCATAGACGCCTTGGTCGACAACCAGGTAATCATGTTGGGGAGCTAGGGCCATGGGCGTGATCATCGACAAGGAACTTTGCATCGGCTGCGAACAATGCCTGGACGCCTGCCCTTTTGACGCCCTGGAGATGAAGGGCGATGTACCCGAGGTGGGCGACGCCTGCACCCTGTGCGGCTCCTGCGCGGACGTCTGCCCCGAAGGGGCCATCACGGTCCCCGAGGTGGAGCGGGCCCAGGACGACCGGGCCGCCCAGGCCAAGGGCGTGTGGGTCTATGCCGAGGTGCGCGGCGGGCAGATGCCCGAGGTGGTGGCCGAGCTTTTGGGCCAGGGCCGCCGCCTGGCCGGGCAACTGGGCGTGGAGTTGGGCGCGGTGGTCTTGGGCCACGGCCTGGGCGGCGTGGCCGGCGAGCTGTTCGCCCTAGGCGCGGACGTGGTCTACGCGGCCGACGACCCCCTCCTGGCCGATTTCAACGACGACATCTACTGCAAGGTGCTTACCCGGCTCATCGCCGAGTACAAGCCCGAAGTGCTCCTGGCCGGAGCCACCTCGGTGGGGCGCTCCATGATCCCCCGGGTGGCCACGGCGGTCGCCACCGGCCTGACCGCCGACTGCACCGGCCTGGCCATCGACCCGGACAAGCGGCTTCTGCTGCAGACCCGGCCCGCCTTTGGCGGCAACATCATGGCCACCATCGTCTGCCCCACCGCCCGGCCCCAGATGGCCACGGTGCGGCCTCGGGTGATGAAGCGCGGCGAGCGCCGCGAGGGCTTTGAAGGTCGTTTGGTCACCGTGAGTCTGGACGCCGAGGACCAGGCCGTCACCAAGGTGCTGGAAGTGGTCCAGTCCCTGGAGGAGAACGTCAACCTCACCGGGGCCGAAGTGGTGGTCACCGGCGGGCGCGGCGTGGGCGGCCCCGAGGGGTTCAAGGTAGTGGCCCAGTTGGCCGAGGCCCTGGGCGGGGTAGTGGGAGCCACCCGCGGGGCGGTGGATTCTGAGTGGATCGGCCACGCCCACCAAGTAGGCCAGACCGGCCGCACCGTGGCCCCCAAGCTCTACATAGCCCTGGGGGTGAGCGGAGCGGTGCAGCACCTGGTGGGCATGCAGGGTTCGGATACCATCGTGGCGGTGAACAACGATCCCAACGCACCCATTTTCGACGTGGCTCATTATGGTATAGTAGGGGACTTATTCAAGGTGGCCCCAGCCATGCTGTCCCACCTGAAACAGTTGCGCGGCCAGGGTTAGGCCCCGGTTTGTCCAAAAACAGCTAGGAAGGGCCCAGGCCCTCGAAAGGTGTTAGGTTGGCGGAGCAAAGCAAGGTTCATCTGATTACCGGCGGTTCGCGCGGCATCGGGCGGTCCATCGCCCTGGCCCTGGCGGCAAAAGGCGACGTGGTCTATTTCAACCACTTCGACCCCGACGACTCGGCGGCCGAGGAGACCATCGCCCTGCTTAAGCAGGCGGGGGTGGAAGCCTTCGGCCAGAAGTTCGACATCTGCGACCAGGATGCGGTCAACGCCTGGGTGGGTGGGGCCTTCGAGGCCCAGGGCCGCCTGGACAACCTGATCAACAACGCCGGCATCACCATGGACGGCCTTTTGGTGCGCATGAGCGCCGAGCAGTTCATCAAGGTGATCCAGGTTAACCTGATAGGCGCCTTCTACTGCCTGCAGGCGGCGGCCAAGCTGATGATGAAGCAGCGCTTCGGCTCCATCGTAAGCCTGGCCAGCATCGCCGGGCAGACCGGCAACCCCGGCCAGGCCAACTACTCCGCCTCCAAGGGAGGGCTTATCGCCCTGACCAAGACCGCGGCCAAGGAACTGGCTCCCAGGGGGGTGCGGGTCAACGCCGTGGCTCCCGGCTTCATTGACACCGAGATGACCAGGGCCATCCCCGAGAAAATCGCCGAGGCGATGAAAAGCATGATTCCCCTGGGCCGGGCTGGCCAGCCCGAGGACGTGGCCGACGTGGTGGTGTTCCTGTGCTCCGACGAGGCCCGCTACCTCACCGGGCAGGTGCTGGCCATCAACGGCGGGCTATATATGTAAGGGCCGCCTTTGGGGCGGATTTTATAAAAGACAATGCCGCTTGCGTTAAGCAGAGCGAATATGTCAAGGCGGACCTTTTGGTCCGGGTAAATTTGGGAGATTAATTTCCATGGACGACATCAAGGCAAAAGTCAAAGAGATCATCTGCGAACAGCTTTCCGTGGCCCCCGAGGACGTAGTGCCCGAGGCTTCCTTCGTCGATGACCTGGGCGCCGATTCCCTGGACCTGGTGGAAATGATCATGGCCATGGAAGAGGCTTTCGACGTGTCCATCGCCGACGAGGACGCTGAGAAGATCAAGACCGTTCAGGACGCCTGGAACTACATCGAGCAGCTTAAGCAATAGCGCCCGGTGGCGGAGTCTTGGCTGCGCCCGGCCTTGCCGGTCCTGGCGCGGTTGAATGGTTTGCCTCGGGGCGTAAGGAGTGGCCGTGCAGCGTAGGGTGGTGGTAACTGGCATGGGGCTGGTGACCCCTTTGGGCACCGGCGTGGAAAAGAGTTGGGAGGGGCTCAAGGCCGGCAAAAGCGGCATTGGTCCCATCACCAAGTTTGACGCGTCCTCTTTTAAGACCCAGATAGCCGGCGAGGTCCCGGACTTCGACCCGGAAGAGTGGGTTCCCAAAAAGAAGATCCGCAGACTTGATCCCTTCATCCACTTCGCCATCGGCGCCGCGCAGATGGCCTGGACCATGTCCGGGCTGCCCGAGCCACTGGACGAGGAAACCTCTCCCCGGGCCGGTTGCATCCTGGGTGTCGGGCTGGGAGGCCTCATCACCCTGGAAGAAACTATCCGCATGACCGAGCACCAGGGCTTCAACCGGGTGAGCCCTTTCTTCATCCCCAAGCTCATCGGCAACATGGCCCCCGGCGAAGTCTCCATGATCCACAACCTCAAGGGCCCCAACACCTGCGTCTGCACCGCCTGCGCCGCCGGGACCCACGCGGTTGGCGAGGCCATGAAGAACATCCAGCGCGGCGTGGCCGACATCATGGTCTGCGGCGGGGCCGAGGTGGTGTGCACCGCCACCACCCTGGCGGGCTTCGGGGCCGCCAGGGCGCTGAGCACCCGCAACGACGAGCCCACCAGGGCCAGCCGTCCCTTCGATGCCCAGCGCGACGGATTCATCATGTCCGAGGGCTCGGGCGTGCTGGTCTTGGAAGATCTGGAGTTCGCCAAGGCCCGCGGGGCCAACATCCTGGCCGAACTGGTGGGCTACGGCCTCAGCGCCGACGCCTACCACATGACCGCGCCCGACCCCAGCGCCATGGGTTTCGTGCGCTGCATGAAGATGGCCCTGGACGACGCCGGCGTGAACCCCGAGGATGTGGACTACATCAACGCCCACGGCACCTCCACCGACCTGAACGACGCCACCGAGACCAAGGCCATCAAGATTCTCTTCGGCGACTACGCTTACAAGGTGGCCATCAGCAGCACCAAGAGCATGCTGGGGCACATGCTGGGAGCCACCGGCGGAGTGGAGGCGGTCATCAGCGTCCTGGCCCTGCGCGACCAGATCATGCCGCCCACCATCAACTACGAGAATCCCGACCCGGACTGCGACTTGGACTACGTGCCCAACCAGGCCAGGGAAGGGAAATTAAAAACCGTACTGAGCAACTCCTTCGGCTTCGGCGGCACCAACGCCAGCGTGCTGTTCAAGACCTACCAGCCCTAGGTTGTGGTGGGCGGGACGGCGGTGGCGGCCGGGGCCGAAGCGCTTCGCCCCTTGGAGGCCGCTTTAGTTGAAAGCCCGACCTAGCAAAGACGCTTATTACCTGGAGATCGCCCGCGAGGTGAGCCGCCGGGGCACCTGCCTCAGGCGCAAATACGGCGCGGTGATCGTCAAGGACGACCAGATCGTTTCCACCGGTTACGCCGGCGCCCCCCGGGGCGTGGCCAACTGCGTGGACCTGGGCCGTTGCCTGCGCCAGGAGATGAACATCCCCTCGGGGCAGCGCTACGAACTGTGCCGCTCGGTACACGCCGAGATGAACGCGGTGATCCACGCCTCGCGCTCCCAGACCCTGGGGGCCACGCTGTATCTGGCCGGGGTGGAGGTGGCCGACGGGCTGCCCACCAAGCATCCCGAGCCCTGCCTGCTGTGCCGCCGGGTTATAATCAACGCGGGAATCGACAAGGTGGTGGTGCATCCCAGGGACGCCGAGATCACCACACTGGACCCCCAGGACTGGATCGAAGAGGAAAATCAAGCCGCCCGCATGGGCTTGGTGGCGCCCATCGCCCTGGAGGGTGAATACGGTGTGCCTGGCCGGAAACAGGGAGGAAACTCATGAGGTGCCCGTTCTGCGGCAAGCTGGACAACAAAGTGGTGGATTCCAGGGTAAGCAAGGACGCCTCGGTTATCCGCCGCCGCCGCCAGTGCCTGGACTGCGACCAACGCTTCACTACCTACGAGCGGGTGGAGGAGATGGAAACCTACGTGGTCAAGAAGGACGGCAGCCGCGAGGTGTTCGACCGGGCCAAGCTCAAGGCCGGGGTGCTCAAGGCCTTGCACAAGCGGCCGGTGTCCATCGAAAAGGTGGACATGTTCCTGGACAACCTGGAGACCAGCTTTCAGGAGCGCAATTTGCGCGAGATTCCGGTGCGCGAGTTGGGCGAGACGGTGATGAACCTGCTCAAGGAACTGGACGACGTGGCCTACGTGCGTTTCGCCAGCGTGTACCGCGAATTCCGCGACGTGGACGAACTGATGCGCGAGGTCAAGAAACTGGTGGCCCAGCGCGAGGAAAACTAGCCCTCGTGGGCTTTTCGCACTAGCCGGGCGTTCTCATGCCTATCAGTCCCGAAGAACCCCAAGACTTTCATTTCATGCGCCGCGCCCTGTCCCTGACCCGCCGGGGTCTGGGCCACAGCTCGCCCAACCCGGCGGTGGGTGCGGTGGTGGTGGCTGACGGCCGGGTGGTGGGCCAAGGCTGGCACGCCAAGGCCGGAGAGCCCCACGCCGAGGTGCACGCCCTGCGCCAAGCCGGGGAGTTGGCCAGAGGCGCCACCATTTACGTGACCCTGGAGCCCTGCCACCACGCCGGGCGCACCCCGCCCTGCACCAAAGCCGTACTGGCCGCGGGCATCAAACGGGTGGTCTACGGGGCCTCGGACCCCAACCCTCGGGTGGCCGGGGGAGGGGGGCGCTTTTTGGCCGAGCAGGGCCTGGCCGTGACTCCCGGCGTGCTGGCCCCGGCCTGTGAGTGGGAGCACCGCTTTTTCATCACCCATATCACCACCGGGCGGCCTCACGTGATTCTCAAGACCGCGGCCACCATGGACGGCAAAACCGCCAGCGCCACCGGCCACAGCCGCTGGGTCACCGGCGATCCCAGCCGCCGCTTCGTGCACCGGGTGCGGGGCTGGGTGGACGCCATAATGGTGGGCGCGGGCACCGCGCTCACCGACGATCCCCAGCTCACCTGCCGCCTGGTGGGCAGGCCCAATCCCCTCAGGGTGGTGGTGGACAGCAAGCTGCGCCTGCCGGTAACGGCCCAGGTGCTGGACCCGGCCCAGGGGCCGGGCTGCCTGGTGGCCTGCCTGCACGACGCCCCCGAGGACCAGGCCCGGCGCCTCACCGAGGCCGGGGCCCAGGTGCTGCGCCTGCCCGCCGACGATCAGGGACGGGTGGACCTGACCGCGCTCATGGACGATTTGGGCGCGCGGGGTGTCACCAGCCTGTTGGCCGAGGGCGGGGCGGGCCTGGCCTGGTCCCTGCTGAAGGGCGGCTTGGTGGACGAGGTGATGTATTTCTTCGCGCCCAAGCTGGTGGGCGGGGCCACGGCCCCCGGCATGGTGGGCGGTTCCGGCCTGGAACGCATGGACCAAGCCTGGCAACTCTGCCGTCCGGTGGTGCGGCGTTTTGGCGATGATGTTATGCTGTGGGCAAAGACCTTAGGTTCGGCATAAGTAAACCAAAAATTAATTATCAAGGAGCGTGAAATGGGTAACCCCTTCCGCTGGGTGGAGTTGACCACCGACGACCTGGACCAGGCCAAAGAGTTCTACGGCGAGATATTCAACTGGAAAATGGAAGCCTTTGAGGACTCCACGGTTCCTTATTATTTCGTTAAAACCGGCGGCGACGCCGAGGGTGGCATCATGGGCAAGCCCAGCACCCGCACTCCTACGGCCTGGACCCCTTACGTGGAAGTCAAGGACCTCTCCTCGGTGTGCGACAAGGTGGAGCGCCTGGGCGGCCGCATTCTAAAGCACAAGACCTCCGTTCCCGGCATGGGATGGTTCGCGGTGATTCACGATCCCCAGGGCGCGGTGATCGGCCTCTGGCAGCCCCGCCGGGACTAAGCGGCGCTTAGCGGCAAGGGAGTAGAAGGTCATGTTCACCGGATTGGTGGAAGGCCTGGGCAAGGTGGGGCGCATCACCTCCCAGGGCCCGGACAGCGTGCTGAGCATTTCCGCGCCCTGGCCCTCGGGTCAGACGGTGCTGGGCGAATCCATCGCGGTGAACGGGGCCTGCCTCACGGTGACGCGCATCAGCGGCGACGGCTTCACGGTGGACGTTTCGGCCGAGAGCTTGCAGCGCACCACCCTGGGACGCCTGCGCCCCGGCGATATGGTGAACCTGGAGCGGGCCATGCAACTGGGCGACCGCTTGGGCGGGCACCTGGTCACCGGGCACATAGACTGCGTGGGCGTTTTGCGCAAGCTGGAGCAGGTGGGCGGCTCCACCCGCATCGAAGTGGGTCTGCCCACCGAGCAGCTTCGCTACGTGGTGGAAAAGGGCTCGGTGGCCCTGAACGGCATCAGCCTTACGGTGAACTGGGTGGGGGCCGAGAGCTTCGGGCTCAACATCATTCCCCACACCATGGACGCCACCACCCTTAATCTTGCCAAGCAAGGTGATTCTGTTAATATTGAGACCGACCTCATCGGCAAGTATGTGGCACGGCTGCTTAATCGCGATGAGGACGGTCCCGGACCCTCCAAGGGGCTGAGCGCGGCGGACATGAAGCGCATGGGCTGGTAGCCGGGAGCTTGGGCACCGGAGAAAGCGTGCGATGCAGGGGTCGGAATTAGTCGGCTATTACCCTGGGGCGATTGGAGAGGTCACCCGCCTGCACGCCATCTACTATGCCCGGCACTGGGGCTTCGATCTTTCCTTCGAAGCCCAGGTGGGCCGCGAGTTGGCCGAGTTTCTTGAGCGGGCCGATCCGGCCCGCGATTTGTTCCTGGCCGCCCAGAGCGAGGACGGCTTTGGCGGCTGCGTGGCCCTGGACAGCGGCTTCGAGGAGGGAGCCCGGCTTCGCTGGTTCATCGTGGAGCCGGCCTGGCACGGCCGGGGTTTGGGGCGTAAGCTACTTAGCCGATGCCTGGAGTTTGCCCGCCAGGCAGGGCACCGCAAGGTCTTTTTGTGGACCTTCGCCGGGCTGGACGCGGCGCGGCGCCTGTACGAGGCAGAAGGTTTCACCCTGGCTGAAGAGCACCGGGTGGACCAATGGGGCAACCAGATAATCGAGCAAAAGTTCGAACTACACCTATAGGGCCTAGCCTGCGCCGCCGCCGGAGCCTGGCCCGATTTAGACCAGGCGGCGGCCGGAGAGAAAACATCATGCCCGTGGCCAGCATAGCCGAGGCCATTGAGGATATTCGCAACGGTAAGATGGTCATCCTGGTGGATGACGAGGACCGTGAGAACGAAGGCGACCTGACCATGGCCGCCGAGATGGTGACCCCCGAGGCCATCAACTTCATGGCCACCCACGGCCGTGGTCTCATCTGCCTCAGCCTCATACCGGACCAGGTGGACCGCTTGGGCCTCACCCCCATGGTGCGCGACAACAAGTCTCCCTTTGAGACCGCCTTCACCGTGTCCATCGAGGCCACCAAGGGCGTGACCACCGGCATCAGCGCCCATGACCGCTCCCACACCATCCGCACGGCGGTGGACCCCGAGTCCGGCCCCGGCGATTTGGTGAGTCCCGGTCACGTCTTTCCCCTCAGGGCCCGCCGGGGCGGCGTGTTGGTGCGCACCGGCCAGACTGAGGGCTCGGTGGACCTGTCCCGCCTGGCCGGGCTCACCCCGGCCGGGGTGATCTGCGAGATCATGAAGAACGACGGCACCATGGCCCGCATGCCCGACCTGGAGGTGTTCGCGGCCGAGCACGGGCTGAAGATCGTCACCGTGGCCGACCTGGTTTCCTACCGCATGCGCAACGAGTCTTTCGTGCATCGTCAGGCCGAGGTGCGCCTGCCCACCGATTTCGGCGAGTTCACTGCGGTGGGCTACACCAACGACGTGGACGCCCTGGAGCACGTGGCCCTGGTCAAGGGCGAGATCGACTCGGAAAAACCGGTGCTGGTCCGGGTGCACTCCCAGTGCCTAACCGGCGACGTGTTCCATTCCCGCCGCTGCGACTGCGGGGACCAGCTGACCGAGGCGCTCAAAAAGATCGACGCCGAGGGTTCGGGCGTGCTGCTCTATATGAGCCAAGAGGGCCGGGGCATCGGCCTGGTCAACAAGCTAAAGGCCTACGAGCTGCAAGACCAGGGGGCCGACACCGTGGAGGCCAACGAGCGTTTGGGCTTCCCGGCGGACCTGCGCGACTACGGCATCGGCGCTCAGATACTGGCCGACCTGGGGGTCCGCCAGATGCGTCT
>JAHIND010000016.1 GCA_018896025.1 Pseudomonadota bacterium | reverse complement strand
CGGCTGGATCAACTCCAAGACCGACCTGGGCCACAGCGCCTGCATCATGACCGCCAGCGGGGCCAACGCCCGCTTGTTCGCCCGCGAGGTGAACGTGGGCAACGTGGGCATCAACGTGGGCGTTCCCCAGCCCTACGCCTTTTTCCCCTTGGGAAGCAAGCGCAAGAGCTTCCTGGGCGCGGCCAAGTCCCGCCTGGCCTCCATGCGCCTGTTCCTGGACGAAAGAACCGTCACCGCCCGCTGGGTGTAAGCGGCTCCCAGTCCGACTCATAGCCTTTTCACGGGCCCTTCCCATCATGGGAAGGGCTTTTTTTTTGCGGCCCCGGCCCTTGCTTCGGCCGGTGTTCCGTGGCCATATATTAAAGAGAGCAAACTGAACTTCGAGCAGAGGAGAGTATCCATGGCAGAGGTTCTCATCGTCTACGCCACCGACCACAAAGGCACCTTGAAAATGGCCGAAAAGGTGGCCGCAGGGGTTGATTCAGTTCAAGGCTGCAAAGCCATACTCAAGAACGCTGAAGAGGCCAAGGCCGATGATGTATTAGCCGCCGACGCCCTGGTCCTGGGCAGCCCGGTGCACATGGGCTCCATGGACTGGCGCATGAAAAAATTCATCGACCAACAGTGCTCCGGCCTGTGGATGGGCGACAAGGTGGCCGGCAAGGCGAGCGCGGTGTTCGCCTGCGGCTCGGGCTACGGCAACGCAGGGGCGGGCTGCGAGTTGACCATGCTGGCCATGCTCAACAACCTGGCCGAGCTGGGCATGGTGTTGGTACCCCTGCCCAAGGACTCGCCCGGTTACGCCAAGGGCGGCTTGCAGTGGGGGCCCTATGGCCGGGCTCACAACGAAGACCTGTCGGTCATCAAGGGTGGCCTGCCCGAGGAGCGCTCCGAGGTGTGCATCCAACACGGCAAGAACATCGCCCGGGTGGCCGAGGCCCTCAGGGGCAAAAAGATAATGGGCTGACCCCGAGGGCTTGAAGGGAACCTCCCCTACCATCGCCGCCAAATGATCAGGCCGCGCAACCTGGGTTGCGCGGCCTGCGGTTTTGTTAAGGGCGCCCGGTTTACTGTGCGGCGGGCGGCGCGTCCGGCTGGGCCTGCTGCGCCAGCGGGGAGGCCGCGTCGGCGGTGGGAGCCGGTTCGGCCTCCACCCGGTCCTGGGGCTGCACCGGCCGGAAACCGGCTCGGTCCACGGTGAAGATGATCACCGGCTGGTCGAACAGGCGCTGAGGGCTCATGGTGATGGGGCCGCACACCCCAGGCAGGTCCTTGACCTTGAGCAAGGCCTGTTGCATAGCCTGTCGGGTGCGGGGCGCATCGTTGCTCCGAATCAGGTGGCGCAGCACCTGGGAGGCGTCATAGCCCTGAGCCTCCAGCAAGGAGGGGGTGCGCTGTAGGGCCTTTTGATACTCCACCACGAACTTCTGCACAATGGGGTCCCGAGAGCCGGGGTCGAAGCATCCCGGCATTATGGCTCCCTGCACATCGCGGGAGGCCAACTCCAGCAGGCGCGTCTCGTGCCACAGGCTGGTGCCCATCAAGAGCACCCCGGTGACATCGAAGTAGCGCAGCTGGCTGGCGGCCATGGCCACGGTCTGGGGGCCGTCTGGCATGAACAGGGCCTCGAAGTCGATGACCGGCTGGGGTGAATCGGGCGCGCCGGGGCGGTACTTGCCCAGAGGCATCTTTACCAGCTTTTGCACGTACTGGGTGAAGTCCTTGGATTGGGGGTCGTAGAAGAGGCGACGCACCACCTGGCCGCCCCTGGCCACCACACTCTTTTCCATCAGCCCGGCAAAGCCCCGGCCATAGGAGTTGTCCGGGGCCAGCACCGCGAAGCGCTTCTTGCCCCTGAGGGACATGGCCTCGGTGAGCAGACCGTCCACCTGGCGCTGGGGTGTCAAGGAGTCCTGGAACACGTAAGGCCCGCTCTGGGCCACGCCGTCGATGCGGGCCAGGGAAATCAGTGGCACCTGGCGGACCTGGGCCTGGCGGGCGGCGGCCAGGGAAGGTCCGGCTCCCAAGGGCCCTATGATGGCCATGACCTTGTGCTCGTCCACCAGCTTGTCCACCTCGGCCGCGCTCTCCATGGCGCGCCCCCGGCTGTCGGCGATGTAGAGCACCGGAGCCTTGCCCGCGGCGCTTTCATACAGCCCCAGGCCCAGCTCCACCGCGGCCAGCACCTCCTTGCCGGTCTGGGCCCAGGGGCCGCTGAGAGGCAACAGCACCCCCACCGCCACCGGGTCCACCAGCTTGGCCTGCTTGATCTCCTGGCGCAGCACCTTGGCCTGGTCGCCTATGGCCTCGTCCGGGACCAGGCCGTCCACCTGGCCCAGGGTACTCAGCGCCTCGTCCAGACGGCCTTCCCGGAACTGGGCCCGGGCCAAGGCCAGGAGCAATATGGCGTTGAGCTTGGGCGGGCGGGGCTTGCCCAACTGAGCCTCCAACTCGCCGGAGGAGGCCCGCCCGGCGGTCTTGGCCAGGCGCAGCTGCAGCGAGGGAGTTACGAAGCCCTCCATGCCGGCCAGCTCCAGCAAGGTGCCGGTGGCCTGGCCGTATTGCCCCAGGGCGCTCTGAGTCGCGGCCAGGGAGTCCAACACCTGACGCTGCTCGGCCTCGCTAAGAGGCCGGGGGGGCATCTTGGCCAAACGGCGCAGGGTGGCCGAGGACTGGTTGAGCTGGCCCAGCTTACGCTCCAGCTCGGCCTGCATGAGCAGGCCCTTGGTGAGCACCTCGGGGTCGCCGCCCTTGGCGGGCATGTTGCGCAACTGTTCCAGGGCCATGACCCGCTGCCCCGCGCCCTCGTAGGCCAGGGCCAGGTTCAGGCGCATGCGGCTGCCCGCCAGGGGGCCTGGGTTTTGCGACAAGGCGGCCAGGTAGGCGTCCACGGCCAGCATGTAGCGCCCCCTGGCCAAGCGGTCATCACCCGCCTTCTCCAGGGCCGAGGGCGGCAGGCTCTTGTCCAACTTGGCCTCGGGCGTTGGGCCCGGAGAGGGAACCGGCATCTTGGGGGTCGGGGCGCAGCCCCAGACCAGCAAGGCCGCCACGAGGAGCAAAGCCGCCGTCAAGGTGGTGCGGCGGCGGATATGATGCTTACCGGCAGTCACAACGGGGCCTCCCCTGCTCACTCCAGCCATGGGCTAGGAGGGCTTCCTGCTGACCACCACCATGGCCGGGCGCAACAAGCGTCCTTCAAAGGTGTAGCCCTTTTGGGCCTCGGCCAACACGATGTTTTCTTCCTGCTCAGGGTCTTCCTGTTGCATCATGGCCTCGTGCAGCTCGGGGTCGAAGAGCTGGCCCATGGCCTCCACCGGCTCCAAGCCGTGGCGGCTCAGGGTCTTGAGCAGCTCGGCGTGGACCATTTCCACGCCCTGCAGGAGGGTCTGGTCGCTCTGGGGGTTTTCCTTGGCGGCGGCCAGGGCCCGCTCCAGGTTGTCCATAACCGGCAGCAGTTCCTTTACCAGGCCTTCGTTGGCGCGCTTGAAGAACTCAGCCTTTTCCCGGTCGGTGCGCTTCTTGTAGTTTTCCAGCTCCGCCGCCTGGCGCAGGGCGCGCTCCCTCAGCTCGGCTACCTGGGCGGCCAATTCCTCGCAACCCTGTTCCGGCGCGGCTTCCTGGGCTTCGGTGGGAATTTTTTCTTCCTGCTCCGGAGCCGGGGCGGCCCCGGATTTATCGCTTTTGATCACTAGCTGATTATCCTTTCGCAAATACCGGCCACGGCGCGGGGCTATTTGCCCCTCTGATCCAGTATGCGGCTAACCAGGCGGGCGGTGAAGTCCACCATGGGTATTACCTTGGAGTAGTCCATGCGGGTAGGCCCGATCACCCCCAGAGCTCCCGAGGGCTTGCCCCGTTCGCCGTAGGGCGAGGTGACCACGCTCAGGCCGTCCAACTCGGCCAGGTCGCTCTCCGCGCCGATGATCAACCTAACCCCCTGGGCGGTGAGGGCCTTGTCCAGCAGGCGCAACAGGGTGGATTTCTCCTCAAAGGCCTGGAAAATACCCCTTAGGCGCACCACGTCCTTGAACTCGGGCTGGTCCATGAGGTTGGTCTGGCCGTCGATCAACAGCTCGCCTTCGCTGCGGTTGTCCAGGGCCTGCTTGCCCAGGGTGAGGGCGCGCGAGAGCACCGCGTCGAAGCGGTTGCGCTCGCCGGCCATTTCCTGGGCCACCCGCTGCTTCACCTGGCTGAGGGTCAGGTCGGCCAAAAGGTCGTTGAGGTAGCGGGTGTAGCGGTCCAATTCCTCCTGGGCGATGTCCTCCTCGGCCTCGATGATGCGGTTCTGCACCCCGCCGGTCTTGGAGACCAGCACCACCAGGATAAGCCCCGGAGCCAGGCGCACGAACTCCATGTGCCGAAAAACTTCCTGTTCCGGGCTGGGCACCGCCACCAGGGCCGCCTGGCGGCTGATCTGGCTCAGAGCACGGCTGGTGGCCTTGAATATGTCGTTGATCTCGTTTACCGGCTGGTTTTCCAATCGGGAGCGGATGGTATCCTTGGTGTGCTGGTCCAGTTCGTCCAGTTCCAGGATGGAATCCACGTACAAGCGCAGTCCTTCGGCGGTGGGCACCCGTCCGGCCGAGACGTGGGGCTGCTCCAGGTAGCCCATCTCCTCCAGGTCGGACATGACGTTGCGCACGGTGGCCGGGGAAAAATCCACGTCTTTCTGCTTGGATACGGTGCGCGACCCCACCGGCTCGGCCGTGGTTATATAGTTGGCCACCACCGAGGCCAGCACCAACCGGGCACGTTGTGAAAGTTCTTGGGTCACGCCCACTTACCCCCGTCTTTTTTGGATAAAAACCACCAAATAGAATTTAGCAACCGCTGGGGGCCATGTCAAGGCAAGCCCCTGAATAATCTTTAACTTTCGAGACTTAGCCAATCCCACAGCGCCAAAATCACCTCAACGTCCCTCTGTTCCAGCTCCAGGTCTTCCAGGCGCACCGCCTTGAGTTTTTCCAGGGCCTCGCGGCGGCCCTCGACCGAACGCTTTTCCCGGCCGTTTAGCTGGCCGATGGTGGCCTGCAAGGCCTCCACCAAGGGCAGGCTCACCCCGTCCTGGCACAGCCTCAGGCCCACCAGCCCGGTCATGCCCGCCAAGCGGCGGTCCACCGCGGCAAAGGCGGCCTTGGCCAACTCCGGGGCCGCCTGGTGGCTGGCCTTGGCTATGGCCGCCTCGTCGGCTCCCTGGGGCTTTTGCAAGACCCCGTCCGCCCCGCCCAGGCACATGGCCGCCGCGTCGGCATACAGGGCCTTGCGGCTGTAGCCCAGGGCCGCGGCCCAGGGCTGGTGTTCGCGCACCTGGGCCAGGGAGTGCAGGCCAAAGGCGGCGCTTTGCCCAAGCTGCCCGGCCGCGGCGGTGAAGGTCTCCTGGGCCGCCTGGACCCTGGCGTAGAGGCGGCGCAAAAACTGGTTGGCCCGTTCCGCACCCTCCCCTGCCAGGTCCTGGTAAAGCGAGTCCACCTCAAAGCCCTGGCCCAGGGCCGGGGCCAGGCTTTCGGGGGATGGCAGATCGCCGGAGCCGCCCCCCGGAGCCGCGCCGTAGATATCCAGTAAAAAGCACAGGCAGCGGCGGCCGTTCAGCTTGTGCAGGGCTCGTTCAAAATCGCGGGCATAGACGAACTCCACCCCTTTGAAGGCGGGAGCCACGTTTTTCTGGAAATTTTCCAGCTCAAAGTCGGCGTCGTCGATAAAACAGAAGGTGGGCTGCATAAGCCTCCGGTCTCCCTGGTCATGTAATTTTGTTCTCTGAACCAGTATACCTTGGTAACATCCCCCCAGGCGGGGTACAAGCATTCATCTGACGCCTTGACCAACAGGGCGGCTGGTGCTATTGAAGGCCTACGGTTAATAGGGAATAATCGCCCGTGCCAGGCGGGCCCGGTTTGGGAGGATTCCATGAAAAAAGCATTGATCGTGGGCTGCGGGGCCTATATGGAAAGCGGCTACGGCTGCCCCGGAGAGTGGCGCTGTCTCAAGGCCGCCGCCCTGGGCGACGGCAACTTCGACGAAGCGGTGCAGGTGATGGGCTTCCACACCTGTCATTGCCCCGGCCGCAACACCGCACCCAACATCGGGGTGGGCATCAAGATGAGCGATGTCAAGCCCGACGTCATCTACATGAGCAGCTGCATGGCCAACGCCAAGCCCGGCTGCCCCTACACCAGCGCCCAGGAAATGGCCGACATCATTAGCGCCAAGACCGGGGTCCCGGTGATCCTGGGCACCCACGACTATCACTAAATCTTCCGCCTGCAACGACTAGCGAGGCCCTTCCCGGCGCGTCCGGGAGGGGCCTTGGCTTGCGCACGCCCACTTGCCGCCATATAAATATAGGTGCGACACACCTTTCCGGAGAGAAGCATGGAATCTTCCAGCGAACCCCAGGGCTTTGACTACGTGGGCAACTGCATCCGGCCTCCCAGCGAGGCCTATTCCATACTGCTCCAGGCCACCCTGGGCTGCTCCCACAACAAATGCGGCTTTTGCGGCACCTTCAAGGATAAGCGTTTCGCCATAAAGGACCAGAAGATCCTGGAGCGCGACATCGAGTTCGCCTCCAAATACTGCGGGCGTCAGCGGCGAGTCTTCGTCATGGACGGCGACGCCCTGATCATGCCCATGAAGCGCTGGGAGTGGTTACTCACCCAGATCAAAAAAAAGCTGCCCTGGGTGACCAGGGTGGGGGCCTATGCCAACTCCAAGAGCATCGCCATGAAGAGCGACGAGGACTTGGCGCGGCTCAAGGAACTGGGCCTGGGCATCCTCTACTACGGAGTGGAGAGCGGCCACCCAGTGGTGCTCAAGGAGATGGTCAAGGGAGCGTCCCCGGAGAAGCTCATCGAGCAGGGGCGGCGGGTGATAAAGGCGGGCATCAAGCTGAGCGCCACCGTGCTCTTGGGCGTGGGCGGCACCAAGTACAGCCTGGAACACGCCAAGGCCACCGGCGAACTACTGACCGCCATGAAGCCTAATTTCGTGGGCGCCCTGACCCTGATGCTCATCCCCGGCACGCCCATGTACGAAGCTCAGCAGCGCGGCGAGTTCGAGCTGCCCGGCGTGGAGGGCATGCTGCGCGAGCTGCGGGAGATGATAGCCCACACCGACCTGGACGGCGGACTGTTCTACTCCAACCACGCCTCCAATTACTTGCCGGTCAAGGCGGTGCTGCCCCGCGACCGGGACAAGACCCTGGCCCTGATCGACCAGGCCCTGGGCGGCCGGGTGGGGCTAAAGCCGGAGTGGATGCGGGCGCTGTAGGCAAGCTTCTAGAGTCAAGCGACAGGGCGGGGTTAATCCCTCCGCCCTTTTTATTTTGTATAGCAGCCTCTGCCTACGGACAGAGATTGCTTCGCTACGCTCGCAACGACAAGAGGGTTTATAGACCAGCGCAAGACTTTCTTGGACTCGCAACCACAAGAATCATTGTCGTTGCGAGGAGCGGCTTGTCCCGCGACGAAGCAATCTATGCCAACACACTGGAGAGACGAACACTTACAGACCCCAAATAGCCGCTTGCCAGCCTCAAGGATAATAATCTACCATCTCTCAAACTTAAGATGACTTCGCCCCGCGCGAGTGCCCTGCCCTATCCCCTCAGCACGGAGTCCAGCGCATGCAGACCTGCCCAGCGTTTTTTAAAGGCCGCCGTCTCAATCTCGCTGCGGCCTGCCTGACCGTGGCTCTGCTCCTGACCATGGCCTCCCCGGCAATGGCCGTGCCGCCGGGCGAGATATCCTGGACCTCCCAGGTGGCCGCCGCCTACCGGGCCCTGGGCGCCAAGGACCCGGACCCCGGCACCCGCAACCCCGACTACCTGGCCGGACGCCTGCTGGACAAGGGCTTTCTGGATAAACTGCTCCGCCTGCCCGAGAACTACCAGGCAGCCCTGGCCAAGTATCGCCAGCGCGGCGGCAGCACCTTCTACTACATGACCGCCCGCACCAAGTACATTGACCAGGTCCTCACCCAAGAGGCCATGGCCGGAGCGGAGCAGGTGGTCATCTTGGGCGCGGGCCTGGACAGCCGGGCCTACCGCTTTCACCTGCAATTCCCCCAGGTGCATTTCTTTGAAGTGGACCTGCCCGCCACCCAGGCCAACAAGCAACTGCGGGTAAAGGCGGCCCTGGGCGGCCTGCCGCCCGGCGTGGCCTATGTGGCCGTGGATTTCGACAAGGACGACTTGGGCCAAATGCTGGCCAAAGCCGGTTACCACAAAGACCGCCGCACCCTGTTCATCTGGGAGGCGGTCAGCTATTACCTGCAAGAGGCCGGGGTGCGCGCCACCCTGGATTTCGTGGCCAAGCAGGCCAAACCCGGCAGCCGCCTGGTTTTCGACTATCTCACCCAGGAAGCCCTGGACCGGATCAAGTCCGGCCAAAGCGGGCAGCGAGGCTCCGCGGCCCGCTCTCGGCACGGCGAACCCTTCACCTTCGGCATAAAGCGCGGGCACGTCCGCGACTTTCTGGCCAAGTCCGGTCTGAAGGTTGTGGAGGAATTGCAGGCGCGGGACATGATCGGCCGTTTTCTCATAAGCAGCACGGGCCAGGTTTTGGGGCTGCCGTCCAAAAGCATACACTTGGTGCTGGCCGAGATACCTTTGCCGGGGCGCTGAGTCCCTTTCAAGCGCGAAGGCTTTCGAAGATTTACTGAGCTTGTTGGGTGGAAGGGTTTTCCGGCGGTGTGGGCTCGCTCTGGGTCTGTTCCGACTGGGGCGCGGGCTTCTGGTCCACCTTTACCCCGTAGTTCTCTTCCAGATAATTTTTGGCCAGGCGCTTGAGGTCGTTGGAATCGATATCCACGATCTGCCAGGGACCGTTTTTGCGCTTTTCCATGCCCATGCGCAGGCGCTGTCCCTTGGAGGGGTCGGCGAGCACCACCAGGGCGTAGTTGCCGTTGCGGGTCACATTGGCCGCGAACACCAGAGTCCAGGACGAGGGCAGGTTCTCCCGCTCCGGGTCGTTGATGGCCTTGACCACCTGACCGGCCAACTGGTCGCTCAGCGGGGCCATGAAGGCGCCCACCAAGCCGCGCACCAGGTTGCGGGTGTCATCGTCCCGCTGGCCCTTGGGGGCCACCATGTCCACGATGGTTTCCTTCTGCCCGCCAAGAATGCGCTCGATGTCCACGTAGGCCAGGAATATCCGGGGCTCACGGTCGTGGATAGATTTGCCGATCTGATAGAGAGCCCAGCGGGGGCCGTTGAGGAAGTTATGGGTGGCGTAGAACGTCCCCGAGGCCAAGAAAGCCAATATGACCCACAACCACCAACGGCGCATGAGCTATTCCCGGTCCAAGCTGGAGGAAGAATCAGAAGGCGGGGCGGCCATGCCGTCCTTGGCGAACAGCACCTCGCCCACCACCTTGTCCGCCGCGTCGGCCGCGTCCAGGAGCATCTCGACCTTCTCGATCATCTCCAGACGCAACTCCTCGCCTGCGTTGTTAAAGGCATCGGCCCAGGCCCCGGACTCCAGGTACTCCTTGAACCAAGCCAGATCGTCAGTCTTAAGCATGCAGCGAGTATAGGGCGCTAAAACCGGGGTGTCAACGGAACCGGCTCCTCAGGCCGCCTCCACCTTCACCTCCAGGCCCCGCTCGTTGCCTAGCTTCAGGCCCAGGCGACCCAAAAAGCTTCCCTGGTTCACGGCCATCTCCAAGCGGCCCTGGGAGTTGAACAGGGCCAGGAGCTTGCCTGGCTCGCTCTGGCCATAGGTGTTTGATATGCCCTTCACCGCTCCTCCGGCCATGCTGATTAGGGCCGGGCGGCCGTCCAGAAAGGCCTCCACCTCGGGGCGCGATAGGTTGGTCATCAGGTTGCCGAAGCGGTCGGCCATGAGCACCTGGCCAGCCAGGGTCTCGCCATCGCGCCGGGGCCGAGGCCAGTCCAGGCGCACCGGGTCGCCCGCCAGAGGGCCCAGGCTGGCCGGGTCACGGCCCGCAGCCAGGGCGGCCGCCGCCGGGGCGAAGATGTCCCGGCCATGGAAGGTGGCCGACAGGGGCTCGCGGAACAGGGACTCGTCGCTGATCTCATAGGCCCTGGCCTGGGGGTCGGCCAGAAACACCGGGGTGAAGATGCCGTTGTCCGGCCCCACCCACAGACCGCCCGCCCCGTCCACCACCAGGGGCCGCCGACCGGTGCCCACGCCTGGGTCCACCACGGCCAGATGCACCGTGCCAGGCGGGAAGACCCCGATGGCCTGCTCCAAAACCAGAGCCCCGGCCAGAACGTCCTGGGGGGCCAGACTGTGCTCCAGGTCCACCAGGTAGGCCTTGGGGCAAAGGCCCAGGATTACCCCCTTCATGAGCCCCACGTAGGGGCCGGGACCGAAATCGCTGGTCAGGGTGATGATGATGTTCTGTTGCTCCATGACTATTCCACCAGTTGGGGCAATATCTCGCCCGCCTTGCCCATGAGCGATAGGTCCACCTCCCGGCTGTTGGGGGTGGGCTCCAGGTTAACTTCGACCACAAAGGCCCCGGCCTGCTTGGCCACCGAAGCCAGCCCGGCGGCGGGTTGCACCACCGCGCTGGTGCCCACCACCAGCATCACCCGGCACTGGGCCGCTGCCTGCCAGGCCGCCTCCAGGATGCCGCTGTCCAGGGACTCGCCGAACCACACCACATGGGGGCGCAGCAGGCCGCCGCAGTCGCGGCAAACCGGGCGCGGGGGCAGGTCAATTTCCCGCTCCTCGTACAGGGCCCCGCAGGTGGTGCAGCGCACCATCCACAGGTTGCCGTGCACCTCCAAAAGATTGCGGCTCCCGGCCAGGCGGTGCAGGCCGTCCACGTTCTGGGTAATCAGGGTTAAGCGCCCCGCCCTGGCTTCCAAATCTACCAGGGCGCGGTGGGCCGGATTGGGCGCGCACTTGGCGATGAGCCCTCTGCGCCAATGGTACCAGCGCCACACCAGCTCCGGGTCGCGGGCAAAGGCCTGGGGCGTGGCCAGGTCCTCGGGCCGGTACTTCTCCCAAAGGCCGTCGGCTCCGCGAAAGGTGGGTACCCCCGACTCGGCGGAGATGCCAGCCCCGGTGAGCACTGCCACGTGATCGGCCTGGGCCAGGCGCTGAGCCGCGATTTGCAAAGGCGTGAGTTCCATGATTGCTCCCTGGCCCAAAATAGGCGGCTTGGCCGGGAGTGTCAATCTCCGGGCATGACAAGGGCGCCCTCCCTGACGGGGGGCGCCCCAATTGGCGATCGGACTAAAGGGGCGGACTAGCTCTGGTCGGCCTTTTTGGCCTTGGCCTTGGTCTCTTTCTTGGGGGCGGTCTCGGTCTTGGGCGCGCTGGTCGCGGCCGGGGTTTCGCCGGCCGGGGTCTCGCTGGCCGGGCTTTCGCTGGGAGCCGCCACGGAAGAGTTCTTGCCCTTGTAGTCGGTGACGTACCAGCCGCCGCCCTTGAGTTGGAACGAATTCAAGCTCATGATCTTCTTGAGCTTGCCGCCGCAATGGGGGCATTTCTTTAGGGGCGCGTCGCTGACCTTTTGCAAGGCTTCGCAAACCTGGTTGCATTTACAGCATTCGTACTCATAAACCGGCATGGCCAAACTCCTCTGACTTATCTTGCCGTTCTAGCAGTGACCCTCTGGGCTAAGGGTGGCTGCAAAATTTTCGTAACTGTCGAGCACCTGCTCCAGATGGGGCAGGCGCACTTTCTTGAGCACCTCGGCGCTCAGGCGGTGCACCTTGGCCTCCTCGGCCTGGCGGCGCTCCTGGTCCAATTCGAAAAGCTGCACAAAGGTGGCGAATCGGACCACGTGCACCAGCTCATGCACCATAACGTAGGTGAGCATGGGCAAAAACAACTCCGACGCCTTTTCCCGGTGCATGGCCTCCAAGAAATTGTGGTCCTGGAAGCAAATGCGCCAGAAGTCCCGGCCCCGCAAGCGGCGGGCGTCGGCTTTGCGCAGCCTGAGCACCTGGGCCAAGGCCTCGGGGGTCACCTCGGCCGGTTCAAGCTCGGCCAGGGTGCGCACCTCAAAGGGATGGCGGCACCAAAACCCCTCGGACAAGCGAAAGTAGTCGCTTACACTGTCCTCCGCTACGCTGAGGCCCTCGGCCAACAGCCTGAGTTCCTCATGGCTAAATACGGCTTGGGGGTGCACTAGCGCCTCCTGTGCTCACCGTCATGAATATAATCACGGCCCCCCAAGCGTGCAAGTCACTTTTTGTTTATTTTTTACAGAGCCTTGCCAGGCATTGACAATCCCTGGCCTCGCAGGGACAATGAAATCAATATTGCCATTTTCCGCGCCTCTATCGGATTAAATAATGCGAACTAGGTTACTGTTTTACTTGCTGATATTCGGCTGTTGCCTGGGTTGGTCCCATCTCGCCGCCGCCCAAACCACCGCTCCCCTGCTGCCCGGCATCTACCAGCCGACCGACGTCTCGGCCTCGGCCCTGGTGGCCCCCCAGCCGGACGGCTCGCTGTTGCTGCGCCTGTGGCAAGGCAGTCAGGCCACCCATGAAGGCGGCTTCGCCTATCTGGGCCGCCTGGTGGCCAGCCCCGGCGGCAAGCGCCTGGCCGGGGTGTGGCAGTCCCTGCCCGGCTCGTGTTGCCCGGGCCGGGGACGCCAGGAAATCGAAGTGCTGGGGCCGGAGGCCTTCCGCTTCGCCCTGTTCGCTCCCACCCTGGACCGCTCGGCCTGGCCCGGCGACTCCCGTATGGTCTTTCGCCGGGTGGCGGGCCTGCCGCCCTCGGAGTTGGTGGACCGCCTGGCGGGAGGATGGCGTTTAACCTACTGGTATACCAATTTATTGCCCAACGGCGTCCCCAGCGACCTGGAGCAAGGCAAGCTTGAGCTGATCGCCCAGGGCGATTCCCTCGCCGGACTATGGGAGGGCATGCCCGGACAGGTGAGCCTCACTCCCACCACGGGTGGGGCCATGCTGGCCTACCGCGACCCCACGGGGAGCTTTGAACTAACCGCCACCTTGGTCGAGGAGGCCTCGGGCCTGAGCCTGGCGGGAACCTTCAACTCCACCCTGGGCCAGGGCCAGATCAACCTGACCCGCCAGGGACTGCCCGCCTCCCCTCCCGGCCCTCAAGTCAGCCAGGAAGGCAACCTCAGCGGGGTGTGGGTGGACACCCGCACGGGCAGCGACTTTTTCAAGATAACCGGATCTGACAAGGGTTTTTCCTTTGTGGCCTACGGCGGCTCCCTGGATCGTCCCCGCTATTTGTCCAAGGGCCGCGCCACCCCCGCCGGGCCTGAGCGCCTCCAGGGCCAGGCCCAGGACCAGCCCGGACAGTGCTGCGGCAACCAGGGCAGCTTCGCCTTCCGCCGCCTGGAGCCGGGCCGCATTGAGGTCACCTCCTACTGGTGGCCCCAGGGCCAGGCGCGACCGCCCCACCTTAAGCCGGAAACCTTCCTGCTGGAGCGCACCGCCAAGCAGACCGACACCGCAGCCGCCACCCCGGCGGGCCTGCCCCAGATCATCCCGGCCCGCAGCGAGCTTCCCGGCGGCCCCACCGGCGCGGTGGAGGTGGGCTTCAATCCCGGGCAGGCCACCGGCCAGCCCAGGGCCCTGTTCTCCCAGGGCGGCTATGGCCACCGCCTGGAGCTTTACCTGGACGCGGAAAACCACCTCTGCGCCCTCATGGACACCAGCCAGGGCCCCTTGGCCCTGTGCTCCAACTCCACGGTGGCCGCGAGCAGCGAACACACCGCCTGGCTGCTCTGGGAGGCGGGCGGCCACGCCCGCTTGTACCTGGACGGCGGCGAAGTGGCCGCGGCGGCCATGCCCGAGCCCTGGACCGCCTCCAGCGCCCCCTACATGGTGGGGGGAAGCCGCTGGCCGGGCAGGACCTACCAGGGGACCATCAACGAGGTGCGCCTGTGGCCCCAGGCCGAGGACCCCATGGCCCCCACCCCGCCGGGCCTTACCATAACCCCCGGCGCGGCCCAACCGGCCGCCGAACCGGACGCCCGGCCCCAGGCCCCGGCCGTCCACGCCTTGCTGCGCCTGTGGCATCCGGGCCTGCTGCGCCACGCCTATGCCGTGGACGCCCAGGGGGTGAGTTCCTGGGAATCGCAAGGCTATCGCCTGGAAGGCCCCATCGCCCGCCTATGGGCCAAGCCGGTCACCGGCAGCCGCCCCTTGTGGGGCTATGTGCACAACCAGGGCGGCTACTTCCTAATCAGCGAAAGCAGCACCCCGCCGGCCGGTTGCCGCCCACTGGGCCTCATGGGCTACGCCCCCGAGAACAGCGGGCCGGGCCGGGTGGAGCTGTGGGGCCTGGAGGCCCAGTTCCCCGAGCCTCTGCGCGGCGGCACCACCCTGGACCGCCTGTACACCACCAATCCCAAGACCCTGGACCGGGCCCGCCAGGACGGCTACACCAATCCCCGCCGCCTGGCCTACGCCCTGCCCGCCAAAGGAGCCCGCTACACCCCGCCGTTGCTCTACGACTGGTCCGGGTCCTGGCGGGGCGACGGCTGGGGCCGCTTCTTCCTGGCGCGCCGGGGGGATGAGCTTTTCATGTTCTGGTACTACGCCAACCTCCAGGGGCCCAAGTTCTACGGCCGCTACCGCCTGAGCCCGGACGGCAAGACCGCCGAGGGCGTGGCCGTGGGCCAGCCCGGCCCCAAGGCCCGCTACTACCGCCACAAGCTGGTCTTCGCGGCCGACGCCAAGGCGGGCCCCCGGATAAAGCTAACCGCATGGCGCCTGGCCGCGCCCCTGGACGACGGCCGCCTGGTGGTGCTCAAGCAGGCGCGGCCCACGGTGAGCGAACTTATCAAGTCCGGCCAACACACGCCGGAGCAGGAGCAAAGTATTTTGGATAATATGACCGGCTCGCCTACTCCCGAGGAGCAGTACCGTCAGGCGCTGCAGCAGGCCCGAGACACGGGCCGCCTGCTGGAGAGGTGAGGCGCATGATGCCGGACAAGAACGAGCTGCGTGAACAACTGAGCGCCCGCTGGCAAGAGCTTTGGCCCCAAGAGCTGGAAACGGGGCGCGCGCCCATGTTCGACGGCGCGGGCAAGGCGGCCGAGCGCCTGCGCCGCCTCAAGGAGTACCACCTGGCCAGGGTGCTGGTGGTCACCCCGGAGCCCTGTCTGTTGCAGGTGCGCATAAACGCCCTTAACGACAACAAGAGCCTTTTGGCCACCACGCCGGGGCTCAAGCAGGGGCTGATGCGCATCACCCCGCCGGACGTGCCCCTGCCCCTGCGCAGCCGAGCTCTCCGGGGCTGGTCCCTGGCCGAGTCCGGGCACTTGGTGCGCCTGCCCACCTCGCGGCCGGGCAAGGCCGAGCTGTTGGTGGGTGCGGCCCTGGCCGTGGACCGGCGTGGCCGCATCTTGGGCGATGGTCGGGGAATGCTGGATTTCAGTTGGGCCCTGCTCAGGCATTTGAAGGTGATCTCCGACGAGACCCCGGTGGCGGTGGTGGTGCACGACGAGCAGATTTTGGAGGAGCTTCCCGAGGAGCCCTGGGACCTGATGGCCGATCTGGTCATCACCCCCACCAGGGTGTTGCGCATGCCCGCGGTGCGGCGGCCCAAGGGGTCTCTGGAGGAGCTTCCCGAGCACCTGGCCTCCCTGCCGGTGACCCAGGCGGCTCTGGGCCGTTAGACAGGCCGGTGGCGGGACGCCCCACCGCCCCGAAGACGGCTAGTGACGCGGTTGCACGGAAAACGCCAGCCCCGCCCGAAAGGGCAGACCGTGATTGTCCTGCTCCCGGTTCAGCCAAAGCAGTTCGGCCGTGACTTGGCGGGATTCGCCATTGTGGGGGCTGATGCTTAGCTCCAGAAGATAGTCCTGGGGGGCTTCCAGGCAGCGGTGCAAGTGGAAACCGCCGCAGTCCAGACGGCCCAGGGCCAGGCAGCAGCCCCGGCGGGACAGGTTGAGCACCTGAGCGGAGCATGAGGAAGAAAGCAGTTTGCCGGAAAAGCTTTCGCGCACCACGAACTCGGCGGCCAAACTGATTTCCCGGCGTTGGTTGGCGCGGCGCTCGACGCAAAAAGGCCACAGCTTCATTAGTCCTCGCAATGCCAAATGGGGACCCAGCTGTGGCCAACGCATGATTACAAGTAGCAGCCCGGCGCGGGAAAAGCAAGCCCTTGTGACTTGCCAAGATGATCACAAGTCAGGTTTTGCCCGTCAAGGGCAGGTCTCATCCACCAAGCGGGAAATATTCCATTGCCAGTAAGCAGCGCCAAGGTAGACAAGGTTCTGTTCATCACCCCGGAGATAACCCCTCTGGCCAAAAGCGGCGGCTTGGGCGACGTGGCCGCCGGGCTGCCCCCGGCCCTGGCCGCCCTGGGCCTGGACCTGCGCTTGGTCATGCCCCTGTACGGCCACATCGACCGCCAGGCCCACGATGTCAGCGACAGCGGCCTGGAGTTCGTGGTTCCCGTGGCCGGGGAGATGAAACCCTGCCGGGTGTGGCAAGCCCAGGTGGGGGGCTGCCCAGTGTACCTGCTGGGCAATGAGCAGTATTTCAGCCGCCCCGGCCTGTACGGCGACGTGTACGGCAACTTTGGCGACAACCTGGAGCGCTTCGTATTCTTGTGCCGGGGGGCGGTGGAACTGGCCCGGGCCCTGGACTGGCCCGCCCAGGTGGTGCACGCCCACGACTGGCAAGCCGCCCTGCTGCCCGCCTACCTGGCCACCCGGCCCTTTGACCTGGGGCCCCTGGACGGCGCGGCGGGCATCATCACCATCCACAACCTGGCCTTCCAGGGCATCTACCCCCGCCACGACTTCCACCTCACCGGCCTGCCCCATTACATGGACAACGTGGAAGGGGCCGAGTACTGGGGCAACATCTCTCTGCTCAAGGCGGGACTGATGACCGCCGGAGCCATCACTACGGTAAGCCCCACCTATGCGGCCGAGATTCAGACCCCGGAGTTGGGCATGGGCATGGAAGGTGTGCTGCGCCGCCGCTCCCAGGATCTCTACGGCATCATCAACGGCGTGGACTATTCCCAATGGTCCCCGGAGAACGACCCCCTGCTGCCCGCCACCTATTCGGCCGCCGATCTTGGCGGCAAGGCCCTATGCCGCCGGGCCCTGCTGGAGGCCTTCGGCCTGGACGCCTCGGCCCAGCGCGGCCCCGTCATGGGCTTCATCGGCCGCCTCACCCACCAGAAGGGATTGAGCCTCATCACCGAGGCGGGCGAGGCCCTGCTGGACATGGGGGCGAGCCTGGCCCTGTTGGGCACCGGCGACGCGGAGTTGGAAGCGGCCCTGAGCCGCCTGGCCGCCCGCCATCCCGGACGGGTGGGGCTCAAGCTCACCTTCAGCGAACCGCTGGCCCACCTGCTGCAAGGGGGCAGCGACCTGATGCTCATGCCCAGCCGCTTCGAGCCCTGCGGCCTGAACCAGATGTACGCCCTGCGCTACGGCACCCCGCCCCTGGTGCACGCCACCGGCGGGCTCAAGGACACGGTGACGCCCTTTGACCAAGCCGGAGGCATGGGCACGGGCTTCGTGTTCGACCGGTTCGACCGGGAGGCTTTCCTGAAACAGGCGCGGGAGGCGGGCCGGGTCTTTGCCCAGCCCCAGGCCTGGCAGAGGCTGATGCGCAACGGCATGGCCCAGGATTTCTCCTGGACCGCCAGCGCGCGGCGCTACCTGGAGCTATACCAGGCCACCGCCCAAAGGTATTAGGCTAACCTCTAAGGCTGGGTGGGTGGAAGCGGGAGGCTGGATGCCACCGCTGGGCAATTCATCACGATCTGCTTGATATTGGCCGCCTGTTCGCTCCAGGACCCCTCCTCTATTCGACCGGAGAAGAGGTAGTCCGCCCAGATTTGGAACCTGCCGGTCTGGCCGTCAACGTCCTTAAAGGCGAACTCCACTTTTTCACCCACTTTGGCTTCCTTAGGCGGGGCCGGGCGGGTTAGGCGGAGCAGCTTCCTCACGTCCATGATGGATTGGCCGTCATCGTAGAAGACCAGCAGCTCGGTGCTGGGGGCGGCGTCTTCCAGCAGGCGCACCGAAAACTGGCGCACCGTGATTTTTTCGCCGCTCAGGAGGGTGATGACGGCCCGGCAACCAGTCTCGTCGGCCTGGGCTGTAAAACAGACTCCGGCCAGGAGCACCGCCAAAAGCAGCAGTAGGCTTGTTTTAATCGTGCGCATAAAGGGATTTTAGCACAACCCGCCCAGCGAAAATCAAAGCCTCGCCTCGCCGCTGATGTCGCGGACTATGCCCAACAGGTAAAGGGGCCGCCCACTCTCGTCGCGCACCAGCCAGGCCTGGGTGCGCACCGGAAACACGGTGCCGTCGCTTTTGATGTATTGTTTTTCATAGACTTCGCACCAGCCCTTTTGCATGACCTGCTCCTCGCGGAGCTTGTCTTCCAGGTCGCGCCATTTGGCCGGGGTGAGTTCCTGGTAGGTCTTCTTGCGTAACTGCTTGAGATTGTAGCCGACCATGTCCTGATAAGCCTGGTTCGCCTGCACCACCTTGCCGTCCAAGGCGCAAAGCACGATGCCTTCGCCCAGGGTGCGGGCCAGGGCCATGGTCAAGGTATGAAACTTGTCCCGGCTCAGGGCCAGGCGTTCTTTTACTTGGGCCAGCTCGTCGGTCATGCTCCCCTCCCGGTTTACAACCGCTTCCGCTCACCTCTAGCCGTCTTTCGGCGTCTTCTGCCCTCCTCCCATGCGGTATCCCTCCAGATCCAGGGCGGCGTAGTCATAGCCCGCCGCCTTGACCGCCTGCACGATCTTCTCGCGCAGGGGTTTTTCCTGGGCGCGAACTAGATCCTCGGGCGAAAGCTCCAAACGGGCCACGGGAAAATGATCGCGCACCCTGAGGTTGCCCGGCAACAGCTCTCGCAGGCCCTCTTCGGCCTTGCCAATGCGCTCCAGGGTTTCTTGGCTTAGCTCGGTGCCCCAGGGCACCCGGGAGGCCAGACAGGCGGCGGCGGGCAGTTCGGCGGTGGGCAGGTCCAAAGCCCGGCTCAGGGCGCGCACCTCGGCCTTGCCCAGGCCCGCCTCGGCCAGGGGGCTAATGAGCCCCAGCTCCCGCACCGCCCGCTCGCCGGGGCGAAAGTCCATGGCGTCGTCGGCCTGGCCGCCTTCGGCCACCGCAGCCAGGCCCAACTGGCCGGCCAACTCCTTTAGGCGGCCCAGGCGCAGGCGCTTGCAGTGGTAGCAGCGCTGGGGGTCGTTGCGCACTATGTCCGGGTCGTCCAACTCGCAGGCGTTCATCTCGTGCAACTTCACCCCCAGGTGGGCGGCCAGGGAGCGGGCGCGGGCCACCTCCCAGGGGGGGGTGAAGGCCCCCAGGCAAATGCCCGCCTGGACCCGGTCGCCCAACACCCGCCGGGCGGCGGCCAAAAGCAGGCTGGAGTCTACCCCGCCTGAAAAGGCCACCATCAGCGAGTCCAGCCCCGCCAGCCGATCCACCAGCCGTTGCCAACCCTGGGCCAGCTCCGGCGGCAGGTCCAATTTCACGCCGTCTTCAGGCATGGCTACAAGAGAACCCCGTGCCCGGCTTCCTGCAAGACCTTCACCAGGGGTTCAAGCTCAGTTTTCTTCAGGCGGAAGGTGTAAATGCGCCGCCCCACGTCCGAGGATAGCTGGGCCACGCTGATCACCTCGCCGCCCTGCTTGCGGATAATGGCGTAGACCTCTTCCAGGGCCTCGCTGCCCGGCTTGAGGGCCACGTCCAGGCGGGTGCTGTCTTCCAAGAGCCCCAGCAGGGCCACGAACACCCCCAGGATGTCGGCCAGGGTGATGATGCCCACCAGACGGCCGTTCTCCACCACCGGCAAGCCTGTGAGCTTGTGCTTGTGAATGAGGCGGGCGGCCTGGAACACCGTGTCGCCTCCGTCGATGACCATGGGTTCGTGGGACATGACGTCGCGCACCTTCAGCTCCTCCAGCAGGCTGGCGAAATAGGCGGTGCGCAGGTCTATGTCGGTGACCAATCCCACAAGCAGGCCATCCTCCACCACCGGCAAATGGCGCACCCCATGGGTCTGCATCAGTTCCAGGGCTTCGGCCACCGAGGCTTCCTGCGATATGGTCCACGGGTTGGGACTCATGCGATTGGCGACGATCATTCGCATCCTCCTGCTGACATGATGGGCCTATAAGTTGGGAATAGCAGCTTTGGCGGTCAAAAAGATAGTCCCAAAATATTGACCCATCGGTCACGTTTAGCGCATTAATTGACTTTCAAGCCTTGTTGTGGACCCGAGTGCACACTATAATAATTCACGTCAGGGTTCTATAAAAATGTCACATCAAGACATCTTGACATTAACTTAGGTATAATCTTAAGTTATATCAGATAAACCATGGCGGTCCGCGCCAGGTGTCGGCAATGGCCGTGCACCACAACGGCAACCACCAGCCGCGCAGGAGATCAGTCAAATGACCCCAAAATTCATCTTTACCACCGGTGGCGTGCTTTCTTCCTTGGGCAAGGGCCTTGCTTCGGCCTCTATCGGAGCCCTGTTGGAGGCGCGGGGGCTTACGGTGGTGCTGCAAAAGCTGGACCCCTACGTCAACGTAGACCCCGGCACCATGAACCCCTTCCAGCACGGCGAAGTCTACGTCACCGACGACGGGGCCGAAACCGACCTGGACATGGGCCACTACGAGCGCTTCACCCACGCCAAAATCACCAAGAAGTGCAACTACACCACCGGCTCCATTTACAACAGCGTGATCAACAAAGAGCGCCGGGGCGACTACCTGGGCGGCACGGTGCAGATCATCCCCCACGTGACCGACGAGATCAAACAGGCCATCACCAACGTGGTGGACGGCTCTGACCTGGCCATCGTGGAGATCGGCGGCACGGTGGGCGACATCGAGTCCCTGCCCTTTCTGGAGGCCATCCGCCAGTTCCGCAACGACGTGGGCAAGGAAAACTGCCTGTACATCCATCTGACCCTGGTGCCCTACATCAAAAGCGCCGGTGAGCTCAAAACCAAACCCACCCAGCACTCGGTCGCCGAGCTTCGGCGGGTGGGCATCCAGCCGGACATCCTGCTCTGCCGCACCGAGATGCCCCTGGACCGCAGCCTCAAGGAAAAGATCGCCCTGTTCTGCAACGTGGAGCCCGAGGCGGTGATCACCGCGGTGGACGTGGAAGACATCTACGAGGTGCCGCTGAAGTTCCACGAGCAGGGTCTGGACGAGCAGGTCTGCCGCAAGCTCAACATCTGGACCCGCACCCCCAAGTTGGACAACTGGGAAGAACTGGTCTACAAGCTCAAAAACCCGGCCCACGAGGTAACCATCGCCATGGTGGGCAAGTACGTGGACCTCAGGGAATCCTACAAGAGCCTCAACGAGGCTCTGTGCCACGGCGGAGTGGCCAACAACACCCATGTGAACATCACCTACGTGGACAGCGAGCAGGTGGAGCGCGAGGGCGCGCAGATCATCGGCCAGGTGGACGGCATCCTGGTGCCCGGCGGCTTCGGCTCGCGCGGGGTGGAAGGCAAGATCAAGGCGGTGCAGATGGCCCGGGAGCAGCAGATCCCCTACTTCGGCATCTGCTTCGGCATGCACATGGCGGTGATCGAGTACGCCCGCAACGTGCTGGGCTGGAAAGAGGCTCACTCCTCGGAGATCGACCCCAACACCCCCTACCCGGTCATCTACCTAATGCGCGAGTGGTTCGACTTCCGCTCCCAGCGGATCGAGCGCCGCGACGAGCTAACCGACAAGGGCGGCACCATGCGCCTGGGCGCCTACCCCTGCAAGCTCATCGAGGACACCCTGGCCCACAAGGCCTACAAGACCGAAGAGATCAGCGAACGCCACCGCCACCGCTACGAGTTCAACAACGAGTTCAAGGACGCCTTGGCCGACAAAGGCCTAATCGTCAGCGGCACCAGCCCGGACGGCGAATTGGGCGAGATCGTGGAGATGGTAGACCATCCCTGGTTCCTAGGCTGCCAATTCCACCCCGAGTTCCAGTCGCGGCCCATGACCCCCCATCCCCTGTTCCGCGATTTTATCCGGGCCGCCTTGCGCTACAAAAACGCCAAGGGAGCCTAGACCATGGCCCAGCCGGTCCCCAGCGTGACCCTGGGCGGGCGCTCCTTTGGGCGCGACGAGTTTTTCGTCATCGCCGGGCCATGCGTGCTGGAGAGCCTGGAGCTGGCCAGTGAGGTGGCCTCGCGCCTGGCCGAGGTGGCCGCCTCCCTGGACATACCCCTTATCTTCAAGTCCAGCTTTGACAAGGCCAACCGCACCAGCGTCACCAGCTTCCGGGGCCCGGGCCTGGAGCAGGGTCTGGAGTGGCTGGAGCGCATCAAGGAAATGACCGGCCTGCCGGTGATCAGCGACATCCACAGCCCCGGCCAGGCCCAGGCGGCCGCCCAGGTGCTGGACGTATTACAGATACCGGCCTTCCTCTGCCGCCAGACCGATCTGCTGGTGGCCGCCGGTGAGACCATGAAGCCGGTGAACGTTAAAAAGGGCCAGTTCATGGCCCCCCACGACGTGGGGCCCATCATCGCCAAGGTGCAAAGCACCGGCAACGATAAGGTGTGGCTCACCGAGCGGGGCAGCAGCTTCGGCTACAACAACTTGGTGGTGGACATGCGATCCATCGCGGTGATGCGCGCCATGGGCCCGCCGGTGGTGTTCGACGCGACCCACAGCGTGCAGCTTCCCGGCGGTCTGGGCCTTTCCAGCGGCGGCGACCGCGCCCATGCCCCGGCCCTGGCCCGGGCCGCCGTGGCCGCCGGGGCCGATGCGGTGTTCATCGAGACCCATCCCGACCCGGAGCATGCTCTGTGCGACGGCCCCAATAGCCTTCCCCTGGACCAGGTGGCGGCTCTGCTAAAACAACTCAAGGCCATCCACGCCCTGGTGCGGGAGGAGGCGGCATGAGCGAAATCAGCCTGCAACAACGAGCGGCCCGCATCAAATTGCTAGTGCTGGACATCGACGGCGTGCTCACCGACGGCCGGGTCATCTACGACCAGGACGGCCGCGAGCTGAAGTTCTTCGACATCAAGGACGGTCACGGCCTCAAGCTGTTGCAGCAGGCCGGGTTCCAGATCGCCTGGCTCAGCGGCCGGGCCTCACTGGTCAACCGGGTGCGCTCCGAGGAGCTGGGCATCGACGAGTTGGTGCAGGACTGCAAGGTCAAGCTGCCCGAGTTCCTGCGCCTGGTGGCCGACCGGGGGCTCACCCCCGAGCAGGCCGCCTTCATGGGCGACGACCTCATCGACCTGCCGCCCATGCGCGCCGCCGGTCTGGCCCTGGCCACGGCCGACGCCTGGCCCGCGGTGCGCGAGGCCGCCCACTGGGTGGCCGGGTTGCCCGGCGGGAGGGGTGCGGTGCGCGAGGCCTGCGAGCTGCTGCTCAAGGCCAGCGGCAAGTGGGAGGAGGTTACGGGGCGGTATTTCGGATAATTCACTGGGGGAGTGTTTGGAAAAAGAAACAAAAAGTAACATTTTCATTGCTTTTGTGGCGGCGGGTGCTGCAATTTTGGCTGCTTTAATTAGCTCTGGGGTTGTCAGTTATTTTGCACTGCAATCAACACGAGAGCTAACGCAAAACAACCTTAAAATTGCCAACCTAAACAACCAGAATAGCATAAAAACAGTACAGATATCTAACGAAGCCAGCCTGCAAATTGCAAGGCAGGCTTCGAGGGACAGCCTTTTATTACTGAAAGAAAAAATTTCCCTAGAAGAAAAAAATGCGCGCCAAAAAGCAAAAGAAAAATATAGCCAGCAGTTACTGCAAGATGCGATAAAAATTAAGAATGATATTTCTTTGAGACTTATAAGGCTGGAAAGAATTTTTAAGATACAAAATAAAACCCTTAATAAATTTACTGGTGTTGGTTTTCTTGTCTCTACGTTAAGGCTAGAGCTAATAAAACAAGCCTATACGATCCTGCCGTCCAGCCCTTCCATTAACTTCAATGTTAGCCGGTTGCCCCCCAATGTTTTAAGTAAAGTTATGCATTTTCAAGATTTACAAAAAATCCTAAACATCTGCTTAACCTCGGCGGCTAGTGACCCACTGGAATCTACAAAAGGAATACTTGGCTACTTGAGCAGCCAAGGCAAGCTTACCAAAGAAATCGAAATTATGTGCTTCGATTTCATGAATATTACTTCCCTTACTGCTCAACAAACAATTTTATTGTTAAATGCGAATTGTATTTGTGCATCCCTTGATGCATTGATCGCATTAGATGGCATTATAAAGGGCCCTGCTGGTCAATTGCGTGGGTTAGAAACAAAACGAAAACACTATAAAAAACTTATGCAAAACCTTCAAAAAAATGCAGAGGACACGTCTGAAGAACTGTTTAAAAGACTATCTACATTACTAAATGAGTATTTTAAAATAGTAGAAAAACTTATGCCCACCTACTTACAAGAACGCCTAAAACATAAATAGGTTTTTACATCGAGTGGGAGAAATTCACGGAGCGCTATTTCGAGGAATAGCCCCCTACCCCTTGCCGAGAGGATCGCCTTGAGCCCCCACCCGCGAGACAACTCCTCCACCGCGCAAATGGAAGCATTGCGCCTCAAGGCCCTGGAGCTGGGCGCGGACAAGGCCACCGTCATCGACACCAGCGCCATCTCCGTGTCCGAGGCGGTGGCCTTCAAGTGCCGGGTGCCCCGCTGCCCCAACTACGCCTCTTGCGCCAACTGCCCGCCCCACGCGCCCACGCCCGAGGAGTTCCGGCGGGTGCTGGCCAGCTTCCGCAAGGCCATTCTCTTCAACAAGCGTTTCGCGCCCGAGGTGATGCTGTCCCCGGACCAAGAGGCCGCCCGTACCGAGGCCTTCCGCTCCATCTTCCAGCTAGCCGCCAAGCTGGAGTCGGCCGCCTTTTACGCCGGGCACTACCTGTCCTTCGGCCTGGCCGCCGGCTCCTGCCGCAATGTCTTGTGCCACGAACAAAAGGGATGCGCGGTGCTGGAGGGCAAGGCCTGCCTGTTCCCGGCCCTGGCCCGGCCCTCCATGGAGGCGGTGGGCATCGACGTATTCCAGCTTGCCGCCCTGGCCGGATGGGACATGCAGCCCCTGGGCCGCGAGGCAAAGGCCGACAAGGTGGACCAGTCGTCGCTGACCGGAATCGTGGTGGTGGGCTAGCTCGGCAATTCGCCTTTGGCCGCGCCTTTCCGACTTTGCTTGAGCTGCCTCATGGTTGCCCGGTATCCCTCGGCGATGGCCTCATCGGCCTTATGAAACTCCATAAAACGCAGATGACCCAATTTCGGCTGAATCAACAAGTCCGGCGGATCGGTTTTAAGCTTGATCGCGGTAATCTGTGATTCCATTATGTTGATCGAAGCCGTCAGCACTTCAAAGATATTTGGCGTGGGTTCCCTAAGCAGCCACCGGCGTACATGGGATAGAGCCGGTGAGCTCAATTGGTTTATCTTGTCGGCCAGATCCTGGTTGATCCCCCATTTTGCGAGCTGCGATTTATCAACCTCACCTTTCGGCGATGAATCCTTTGTAGCGCTTGCACTCGGCCTCCCCTTGTCCACCAGGTCATGGCTCAAATCAACCGCGATTACGTAATCCGCCCCCAAGTTCCTGGCAGCGCTCACCGGCACGGGGTTGACCAAGCCGCCATCCACCAGAAATGCGTTATTCAGCTTCACTGGCGTAAATATGCCTGGAATCGAAATGCTTGCCCTGATCGCCTCGACCAGATCGCCTTTGCATAAAACGACCTCGTTCCCTGTGGCCAAATCAGTGGCAACCGCGCAATATGGGAGTGGCAGTTCTTCGATTTTCATCTTCCGCATGTGGCTGCGAAAGAAATCCGTAACCTTCTCACCGTCAATAAGTCCGGACCTGGGGAAGGTGACATCCAAGAAAGAGACGATTTGCTTCCAGTCCAGATGGCGGGCAAAATCCTCCAACACATCGGTTTTATCCAGGGCAAACCCGGCCCCCACCAGGGCGCCGATGCTAGTGCCTGCAACGTAGCTGACTTCTATGCCCGCATCGGCCAAGGCCCGTATTACGCCGATGTGAGCCCACCCCCTGGCCGAGCCGCTGCCCAACGCCAATCCGACTTTTTGGGATGATACGCTCTTGCCGTCAGGCATACTCAACCGCCTATCTCTTGTTAACTTGGCCGCCTAAACCCAACCATCCCTGTCATGGATCGTAATATTTTTAATTTTACCTCGTAGCCCACGGCCAACCCCGCACCTTTTTAGCCGATGCCCCCGAATCCCCCGCCCCTAACAAAAATAGGCGCCCATGGGTCCCCTCCCCACCCAAACCACAAAACCCTCCCAAACCACGCTCCATATGAGATATGATTATCGATAAGTAGTACTAACCTAGCTTGTGAACTGCCCTTTACTGGCGGGTGTACGGGACCTTCCCATGCGGAACAATGACGCAAAAATCAAGCGACCCACCAGAGACCACGCCCAGGCTCTGCGCCTAAAGCTGACCCTGCTTGCCTTCTTGGGGGGGATGGTCCACCTCTTCCTGGTCTGGCTCTGCCTCTATTTCGGCTATTTCCGGGGAGACCTGCCGGTCTTCCTTATCCTGGCGGCCGCTGACCTAAGCGGCCGTTTCCTATTCCTGGCCCTGGTCTACAGCGGAGCCAACCTGCGCTTCCGCGAACCAGGCCTCACCTTGGCCCAGATAACCTGGGCCACCATCTGCGTGCTGGCGGCCATATACTTCGTGGAACAGGGACGCCTAGTACTTTTGATGTTCTATTTGCAGGTCATGCTCTTCGGGGCCTTTCGCCTGCGCCGGGCGGGGTTCGTATTCATCACCGCCCTGGCGGTCCTGGGCTACGCGGCGGTCATTGCCGCGCTTTGGACCTATCACCCTCAAGGTCTCAACCTGCACATAGAGCTGTTGCAGTGGCTCGGGTTCCTGCTCATCCTGATAGCCCTGTCGGTGGTGGGCGGCCAACTCAACCGGTTCCTGCGCCGCTACCGCCGTCAAAATCTGCAACTCAAGGAGGCCATGGACCGGATCGAGGAACTGGCCATAACCGATGAGCTGACCAAGCTTTACAATCGGCGTCAGATCATCAAGATCATCAACGACCAGATGGCCCTGGCGGCCCGGGGCATCAACTTCTTTTCGGTATGTTTCATCGACCTGGATCATTTCAAGACGGTAAACGACACCCACGGCCACAACGCGGGCGATTTGGTGTTGGTCAAGACCTCGGAGTTGCTGGCCTCCTCAGTTCGAGAGGTGGACCGGGTGGCCCGCTTCGGCGGCGAAGAGTTTTTGATCGTGCTGATCAACTCCCCGGTGGAGCGCTCCTTCCAGGTGGCGGAGCGGCTGCGGCTGCGCATAGAGCAGGCAAACTTCAAGGACGTGGCCTCAGGCTTGCGCGTAACCATCTCCATCGGAGTGACCCAATACCAGCCCAACGAGAGCATTGACGACCTGCTCAAACGCGCCGACGAGGCCATGTACCGGGCCAAGCGCGCGGGCCGCAACCGCACCATCAGCAACCACCCCGGAACTTGAGGAGCGCCCCCAGGCCCTACCCCAATAAAAAAGGGAGCCCCCGCGCGGGGGCTCCCTCTCTTTTTTACTTCGGTCGGCCCTTAGGCCGCGGCCTTGTAGCCCAGGTCAAAGGCCAGGACGTTGGCGGCGGCGAAGCGCTTCTTGGTCTGGGTGCGGATGATCTTCTTCATGGTCTTCACGTCGATGGGCAGATCCACCGCGCCGAACAGCGCGCCCAGCATGACCATGTTCAGGCTCAGCGGGTTCTTGGCCTCCTCGGCCAGGGCTTGGCCGTCAAAGGCGATCACCTTGTCCAGCTTTTTCTTCAAAAAGGCCACCGACTCCTCGGGCGCCGGATAGGAAGCCGCGCCGATGGCCACTGTGAAGGGCGGCAGGGGCCGGGTGTTGGTGATGACCAGGGAGTGCTTGTTGACCTTGTTGAGCAGGCGCAGGGCCTCCACCGGCTCGAAGGAGACCAGCACGTCGGCCTCGCCATTGGACACGATGGGGCTGGTGGCGTCGCCCAGTATAACCGCCGACTCCACCACGCCGCCGCGCTGGGCCATGCCGTGGATCTCGCTGACCACCACGTGCTGGCCCGCGGCCAAAGCCGCCTGGCCAAGAAGGTTGCTGGCCAAGAGGTTACCCTGGCCGCCCACGCCCACGAATACTATGCGTTGGGTGCTCATGATTTCCTCCTTAACCCTTGGCCTTCACCGGCAAGATGGCGTTTTCGGGACAGATCTGGGCGCACAGGGCGCAGCCGATGCACTGCAAGGGGTTGATCCTGGCCTGGCCGTTTTCCACGAACATGGCCGGGCAGGCCACCTTCTTGATGCAGTCCAGATGGCCCTTGCACTTGTCTTCCACCACCTGGAATACCCGCTTGGTGGTCGGAGCCACGCGGCGGGCGAACAGGGGGCACAACTCTTGGCTGATGACCACGCTCACGCCCTCAAAGGCTATGGCCTCCTCGATGGCCTTTTTGGCGGCCCGCACCTTGAAGGGCTTGATGGTGACTACGTGCTTCACACCCAGGCCCTTAATCAAGGGCTCCAGGGGGATGTGGGTGGTGATATCACCGATGGCTTCGGTGTTCACGCCCGGGTGCGGCTGGTGGCCGGTCATGGCCGTGGTGCCGTTGTCCAGAACCACCAGGGTGAAGTTGTGGTTGTTGTGCACCGCGTTGACCAGGCCGGTGATGCCGCTGTGGAAGAAGGTGCTGTCGCCGATGAAGCTCACCACCTTTTGCCCCGTGGCCCGGGAGATGCCCCCGGAGCTGGACACCGAACTGCCCATGCAGATCAGGAAGTCGGCCGCTTTGATGGGCGGCAGCACCCCCAGGGTGTAACAGCCGATGTCCGTGGGGTAGATGGCCTCGTCGCCGGCCACTTCCTTCACCACGAAGTAGGTGGCGCGGTGGGGGCAGCCGGGGCAGAGGTTCGGCGGCCGACCCGGAGGGGTGGGCATGCCGGCCAGGGAAATCTCGGCGGGCTCATTGAACTCCAGGCCGAAGGTCTTGGCGATGACCTCGCGCACCAGGCGCGGGTTGTACTCGAAGGCCCGGCTGAAGAAGTTGGGGGCCTCGATGTCCACGCTCTTGGCCGGGACCTTGCCCGGCACCTTGCCCACGATCTCCACGGAGATGCCCTTTTCCTGGGCGATGGCCTTGACGGCCTCTTCCAGGATGGGCTCCAGCTCCTCGACGATCAGGACCTTGTCCACGCTTCCCAGGAAGCGGGCGATCTTCTTCTCGGGCAAGGGATAGGTGAAGCCCAGCTTGAGCACCTTGATCTTGCTCTTGGCGCCCAGGTCGCCCACCGCGTCCAACACGTAGTTGGCCGCCACGCCGCTGGTGATCACTCCCAGCTTGCCCTTGCCCACGATCTGGTTGTAGGGGCTTTTCTCGCTGATGGCCTGGGCCTGGTTGTAGAGGTTCAGCAGGCGCAGGTGCAGGTTGCGGCTCACTGCGGGCACGGTGACGTACCGCATGGGGTTTTTCACGAACTTGGAGGTCTGCTTGACCTTGCCCAGCTTGACGAAGGGCACCGCCTCCCGGGCGTGGTTCACCCTGGTGGTGGTCCGGATCATCACCGGACTGCCCAACTCCTCGCTAAGCTCGAAGCAGTAGGAGGTCATCTCCTTGGCCTCGGCCGGGCCGCAGGGCTCCAGCATGGGCAGGCCGCTGAGACGTGCGTAATAGCGGTTGTCCTGCTCGTTCTGGCTGGAGAACAGCGAGGGGTCGTCGGCGGTGAGGATCACCATGCCCGCGTTGACCCCCACGTAGGCCAGGGTCATCAGGGGGTCGGCGGCCACGTTGACGCCGACGTGTTTCATGGTGCACAGGGTGCGCACCCCGCTGGCCGCCGCGCCGGCGGCGCACTCCAAGGCCACTTTCTCGTTGGTGGAGTATTCAAAATAATACTTCACCTTGTTGGGAAACTGCTTCCTGAGGCGGTAAAGGGTGTCGGGCACTTCCGAGGAAGGCGTGCCCGGGTAGCAGGTGGCAAAGGCCATGCCCGCTTCCAGGGCTCCGCGCACGATGGCCTCGTTGCCCAAGAGCAGGTGCTCTTTCCCGCCTGAAGGGGTCAGCAGTACATCCATGCTTCCACATCTCCGGCCAATATGTTGTTGGTTGTCAGCGTCTCTGCCGGGAGCCCGACGGTTGATAGGCACTCCTTGACGCGGGGGCGTGCCGGCACGGCGCTTGATAGTTACAAATTAGCTACAAAGTAACTGTGGTGAATTTAGACGCCTCTCGCCTTGGATGTCAAGGATAAAAGCTATTTACCACAGGAAACCACCCTCTGAAAGAACTTTAGTGGCGCGGTGGCTAGGAATTCGCTAATGCCTACGGCCAGCATTGACTTATAATAATCCCTAGTTTAAGGTGCAAACTTACATCCGATCATCTACTTACCTCACTCTCAGCCAGGTGAAGCAATGGCCAAAATTCTAATCATCGACGACGACGACGATTTCCGCGCCGCCACCTCCGCCATCCTGGAGGCTGCCGGGCATGGGGTGCTCATCGCCAACGACGGCAAGGCCGGTCTGGAAATGGTGAAGGCCGAAGATCCGGAGCTGATCATCCTGGACATCATGATGGACTCCATCTACGAGGGCTTTTCGGTCATCACCACCTTGAGGGCCACCCCCGAGTACATGGACTACCGCGACATACCGGTGCTGATGTGTTCCGCGGTGAAGCAGATCACCGGCGAGCGCTTCGACATTCCTGCCGAGGCCCGCATCGCCCATGGTGATGAATTCTTGGATAAGCCATTTACTTCCGAGATGTTACACAAAAAAGTTAACAAACTGCTCGAAGCTTAGACTGGGACATCATGAGCCCGCACCGCCAGGGGCCGCACATCCTTTGCGTGGACGACGATCAGGTTGCCCGCGAATCGGCGGAGTTGCTGTTCAACCGCTGGGGCTATCGGGTCAGCCTGGCCGACTGCGGCGAGGCGGGACTGGAAGCCATCGCCCAGGATCCGCCCGACCTGATATTGGTTGACCTGCAAATGCCGGGCATGGACGGCATCGAGCTCCTGGAATGGGTGCGCACCAACCACCCCTCCATCATTTGTATAATGGTCACCGGCCACGCCACCCTGCAAAAGGCGGTGGAGGCCATGAAGCAAGGGGCCTACGACTTCCTGGCCAAGCCCTTTGCGCCCGACGAGATGAAGCTGGTCGTGGAGCGCGGCCTGGAGCGCCGCCAGCTCATGCTGGAGGCGGAGCGGCTCAGGGCCGAGAAGGCCCTCATGCTGGCCAACTTCGTCACCCTGGTTTCCCACCAGATGCGCTCCCCCTTGGCCGCGGTGCGCCAGCTCCTGGAGGTGCCGGCAAGCCAGGCCCTGGGGCCCTTTCCCGAGGCCTACCAGGGCTTCATCAAGCGGGCGGTGGACCGCCTGGACCTGTTGGCCCGCACCCTGAACACCTGGCTGGCCATGAGCCGCCTGGACCAGGACGGCATCGACAGCCGCAAAACCACGGAAGAGCTCGCCACCCTCATGCGTGATCTGGTCCAGCGGGTCGAGGCCGACGTCACCGCCGCTGGCCAGCATCTGGAGGTGGAGGTCAGCGACGGGCAGTGCCAAATGGAGGTGGACCGCGAAAGCCTGCTGGAGGCCCTGTACAACATCGTGAGCAACGCGGTGAAGTACAACCGCCCCGGCGGGACCATCACCATCCGCGGTTATAAGCGGGACGAAGAGGCGCAGCTTTCCATCGGCGATCAGGGGCCGGGCGTTTCCGCCCAGGAAGCCGCCTACATCTTCGACGAGTTTTACCGCTCCCGCCGCAAGGATATAAAGGAGAAGCCCGGCACCGGGCTGGGCCTGGCCATATCCCTGAAGGTGGTTCAGGCCCACGGCGGAGACATCAAGGTCACATCCGAATCGGGAGAGGGAGCTACCTTCACGGTCACCCTTCCTTGCCTCCAAACCTAAGACCCCGATATCGGTTGACATGGCCTCCAACTATGAATAATATTTGGGCCCGAGCGATGGCTACTTGGGCCTACGCAGGGATATATACATCAAATGGTTGTACTCCTTGGACAAATGCCGGCCCGGTTTGGCGAGGCTACTCCCCCGGCCGGATTATTTTTAGGCCTACCTTGTGGCTTTCTTCACGAAAACAGCCATCAGCGCAAGCGGCTTGCCTTGCATCTGAGCGTCTGAACTGGAGTTCGTTGGGATGAAACTTGCAAATTTGTTGAAAGGCATACGCCTTCCACGCCCACCGGCGGCGGCTCCGCCGGTAGACTTACCGGCCCCGGAAAAAGTCTATCTGCCCCTTAGACAACACCGGGGGGCCGTGGCCGAGGCCAAGGTCGAGCCGGGAGAGAAGGTAGCTCTGGGCCAGGTGGTGGGAGCCTCGGAGGCATTCGAGTCGGCCACCGTCCAGGCCACGGTCAGCGGCGTAGTGGAAGCCATCGTTGACACGGTGGACCCGGCCGGGCAAAAAGTCCCCGCCGTGGTCATCAAAAACGATGGGGCCGACGCCTGGGCCGAGGATTCAACCCTGGGGGAATCCCTCACCGACCCCGCCGGGGTCAAGGGCACCCGCCCCAGCCACCTGCTCAGGCGCCTGCGCGAGGCGGGCCTGGTGCGGGCCCAGGTGGAGGGCCGTCCCCTTCACGTGGACCTCAGCCCGCCCATGGCGCCCCAGTCATATCTATATATGACCGGCATCCCGGTGGTGCGGCCCGTGGACACCCTGATCATCAGCGCGGTGGACGCCGATCCGCCGGTCTGTCCCAACCGGTCCTGCCTGGGCCAGTCAATCGAAGAGTTGTCCGTGGGCGTGGCCGCCCTGGCCCGCATCAGCGGGGCCAAACGGGTGATCCTGGCCCTGCCCTCCGGCTCGGACACCGCGTCCATCGCGGCCATGGCAGGGCAATACGAGTGGGAGGTCGCCTCGGTAAGCCAGACCGCCTACCCCTTTGCCACCGACAATTTCCTGGTACAGTCGCTCACCGGACGCGAAGTGTCCACTCCTTATGGCGAGCCCAAGGACGTGGGCGTTGCTTTGCAGCCCATGATCAGCGCCATGGACGTGGGCAAGGTGCTCATGAGCGGCCGTCCGGTGATAGACCGGATCTTCAGCGTGGCCGGTGAGGTGAAAAACCCGCAGACCTTCCGGGTGCGCCTGGGCACGCCCATCAGCGAGGTCTTGGCGGCCGCCGGCGGCGGCCCCTCGCGCCCGGGCAAGATAATCGTGGGCGGGCCCATGATGGGCCTGGCCATTTTCGACCCCACCACCCCGGTGACCCGGGAGACCGAGGGCGTGTTCGTGCAGAGCGCGGCCAAGGTGGTGGCCTACGCCGACCATCCCTGCATTCACTGCGGGCGCTGCGTGGCGGCCTGCCCGGTAAACCTTATACCCTCGGAGTTGGGCAAGCTGTGCGAGTTCAGGATGTACGAGGAAGCGGCCGATATGGACTTGATGAACTGCATCGAGTGTGGCTGCTGCGCTTACGTATGTCCGGCCAGGCGGCCCATGGTCCACTTCCTGCGTCACGGTAAGACCGAAGTTCTGGCCGGGAGGATGGAGTGATGAACGAAAATCTGCTGACCGTATCCACCTCCCCCCACATCCTGGGACGCATGAGCGTGCGCTCCATGTACCTGGAGTACATCATCGCCCTGGCCCCGGCCCTGTTGGTGGGTTTTTATTACTTCGGCTTCCCCGCCCTGATCACCGTGCTGCTCACCGTGGCCTCGGCCGCGGTGTCGGACTTCGTCGCCAGCAAGATCCAAAAGAAGCCTACCACCCTGGGGAGCCTGCACATCCTGTGCATGGGCCTGATGCTGGGCATGATCCTGCCTCCCGGCGCTCCCTGGTGGCTGCCGGTCATCGGCGGCGCGCTCACCGTGTTTTTGGGCATCAGCATCTTCGGCGGCATCGGCGCCTACCCCATGAACCCGGTGCTGGTGGCCTGGGTGGCCCTGGCCATCTCCTGGCCTGAGGCCATGAATTCCTTTCTGGAGCCCCAAGCCCTGGGCAGCGGCGAGGAATGGAACGAGGCCGAGACTCTGCTGATGCAGCTCAAGGGCGATGTCAGCACCCTGGAAATGGTCGAGATGGGCGTGCTGTGGCTGGGCAAGGTTCCCGGTTATATCGGCTCCACCAGCACTTGGGCCCTTTTGGCCGGCGGAGTATATCTCATCATCCGCCGCATCATACCCTGGCAAATCCCCATTGGGGCTCTGCTGGGCGCCATAGTCATGGCCCTGATCGCTACCTACACCGACCCCCGCATCCTCGAGCTGGGTTATGAGGAGTTCGCGGCCAACATGAACGTGGTCTGGTTCCACCTGGGCGCCGGCGGCCTCATGATCGCCGCCTTCTTCCTGGGGCCGGAGCCGGTGTCTTCGCCGGTCACCCCCTGGGGAACCTTCTTGTTCGGAGTGGGCATTGGCCTGATGACCATCATCGTACGCACCTGGGGCGGCCTGGTGGACGGCGCTTTCTACGGAGTGTTGCTCATGAACGCCGCCAATCCCCTGCTGGACCGTATACGCCCCCGGGTCATCGGAAAGGTGGTGAGCGGTGCGTGATATTATCAAAATGCTGGTGGTGCTCACCGTCATTTGCGCAGTCAGCGGATTCAGTTTGGCCCTGGTCCACGACGTGACCAGGGAGCCCATCGAGTACAGCCGGCTTAAATTCGTCAAGGAGCCCGCAGTCAAGGCGGTGCTCTCCGGCTATCAGAACGACCCCATCAAGGACCGCCTGGTCATTCCGGTGGGAACCGATAAAAAGGGCAAGCCGGTCAAGTTGATCGTCTTCCCGGCCAAAAAAGACGGCAAAACCTTCGCGGTGGCCTTTGAATCCGCAGCGGGCGGCTATCACGGCGATATCGGCGTGATGGTGGGTGTGGACATCAACTCCAAGAAGTTGAGCGGCATCAGCATCGTAAGCCACACCGAGACCCCAGGCCTGGGCGCCCGCATAATCGAGCCCAACTTCACCGACTCCTTCAAGGGCAAGTCCCTTGACAAGGATTTGGGGGTCAGTGACATCAGCGCCCTGTCCGGGGCCACCTTTTCCACAAAAGGTGTGGTGACCGCGGTCAACAAGGCCCGGGCCACCTTGGACAAGTACCGCGATAAGATGGTTCAGTAGGGAGCGCGGACATGAGCTTAGCAAAAGAATTCACCAAGGGCTTATGGGAAATTGTACCTCCCTTCCGCCTGGTGCTGGGTCTTTGCCCCACCTTGGCGGTGACCACCTCGGCCGAGAACGGCATGGGCATGGGCCTGGCCACCACCTTCGTGCTGGTCTGTTCCAACCTGCTGGTCTCCTTGCTGCGCAAGGTCATCCCCAGCAAGGTGCGCATCGCGGCCTATGTCGTGATCATCGCCAGCTTCGTGGTCATCGTGGAACTGATGATGCAGGCCTACGTCTTCCCCCTGTACCAGGCCCTGGGCATCTTCATTCCCTTGATCGTGGTTAACTGCATCATCCTGGGCCGGGCCGAGGCCTTTGCCGGCAAGAACAGCCCTCTGCCCAGCATCGCCGACGGCCTGGGCGTGGGCATCGGCTACACCATCAGCCTCACCGTGCTGGGCGCCTTCCGCGAGATCCTGGGCAACGGCACCATCTGGAGCCACGGCCTTTTCTGGGACGGTTTCGAGCCCTTCACCTTCATGGTGCGGGCGCCGGGAGCCTTCGTGGCCCTGGGCTGCTTCCTGGCCATGATCAACCTCGTGAGCGCCAAGCTGGACGATCGTAAGCGGAGGGCCCAGTCATGAGTTTCGGCGACTACATGCTGTTTATCGTCAGCGCCATCCTGGTCAACAACATCCTGCTGGCCAAGTTCCTGGGCAACTGCCCCTTCCTGGGAGTCAGCAAGCGCATGGACACCGCCACCGGCATGTCCATGGCGGTCATCTTCGTCATGGTCATGGCGGGCATGATCACCTGGCTGGTGCAGTACTACATTCTGGTGCCCCTGAACATCGAATACCTGCAAACCATCGCCTTCATCTTGGTGATCGCCGCCCTGGTGCAGTTGGTAGAGATCGTGATGGCCAAGAGCCTGCCGGCCCTTTACCGGGCCCTGGGCATCTTCCTGCCGCTGATCACCACCAACTGCGCGGTCCTTGGTGTGGCCATCATCAACATCAACGAAGAATTCGACTTCGTTGACACCTTGGTGTTTTCCCTGGCCTCGGCCCTGGGCTACAGCCTGGCCCTGATCCTGTTCGCCGGCATCCGCGAGCGCTTCATGCTCATTAAAATGCCCAAGGCCTTCCAGGGAACCTCCATCGGCCTGGTGGTGGCGGGCTTTTTGGCCCTGGCCTTCAGCGGGTTCGCGGGGCTGGTGGGCGGCCACTAAGCCGCGCGTGTAAAGACGTAATGCCAACGGCAATGCGACATCAGAAAACGCGGGGCCGCGTGCCCGCGAGGAGAACATCATAATGTTATTCGAAGCCCTGGCAATCGGTGGATTGGGCTTGGCTTCCGCCCTGGGCTTGGGAGTAGCCGCCAAGGTCTTCGCCGTGGAGGTGGACCCCCTGGTGGAGGCGGTGGAAGGCGCCCTGCCCGGCGCCAACTGCGGCGGCTGCGGCTACGCCGGATGCGCTTCGGCGGCTCTGGCCATAGCCAGCGGCAAGGCCCCGGCCAACATCTGCGTTGGCGGCGGCCCCGAGGTCGCCGTGGCGGTGGCCCAGGTCATGGGCGTGGAAGTGGTCTACCGCGAGCCCGACGTCTCGCAAGTGGACTGCAGCTACTCCACCCAGATTGCCCCCCTCAAATATAAATACGACGGCGTGCAGGATTGCCGCGCGGCGGCCCTGTTGGCCGGCGGCCCCAAGATGTGCGACATCGGCTGCCTGGGCCTGGGCTCCTGCGTCAAGGTGTGCCCCTTCGGGGCCATCCGAATCGGCTCCGAGGGCCTGCCCGTGGTGGACCCCAGCCTGTGCACCGGTTGCGGCAACTGCGAAAAGGCCTGCCCCAAGAGCATCATCCACCTCACCTCGGTGACCCGGCGCATCCTGGGCTTCAACGCCAACTACAACTGCCTGGCCCCCTGCCAGGCCACCTGCCCGGCCCAGATCGACATTCCCAGCTACATTAGGGCCATCGGCGAGGGGCGTTACGATGACGCGGTTACCATCATCAAGGAGCACAACCCGCTGCCCTTGGTCTGCGGCCGGGTCTGCCCCCATCCCTGCGAGGACCAGTGCCGCCGGGGCAAGAGCGAAGAGCCGGTGAACATCAACCACCTCAAGCGCTTCGCCGCCGACTACGAGATGAACTCGGGCAAACGCATCCAGCCCTTCTGCCTGCCCAAGAATGAGCGCAAGGTGGCTATCGTGGGCGGAGGCCCCGCCGGTCTCTCCTGCGCCTACTACCTGGCCCGCCTGGGCTACGCGCCCACCGTGTACGAGGCCCAGCCTCACCTGGGCGGCATGCTGCGTTACGGCATCCCCGAGTACCGCCTGCCCAAGAAGACCCTGGATTGGGAAATCCAAGGCATTCTGGATTTGGGCGTAGAGGCCAAGATGAATATGGGCATGGGCAAGGACTTCACCCTGGAAAGCCTCAGGCAAGAGGGCTACGAGGCCATCTTCCTGGGCGTGGGCTGCTGGTCCAGCCGTGGCATGCGCGTGGAGGGCGAGGACCTAAATGGCGTCCTGCCCGGCACGGACATGCTCATCGACCGGGGCAACCTCAAGGACACCCCGGTGGGCGAGCGGGTGGTGATCATCGGCGGCGGCAACACGGCCATGGACTGCGCCCGCACTTGCTGGCGTCTGGGGGCCAAGGAAGTCACCGTCCTGTACCGCCGCACCGAAAAAGAGATGCCCGCCAACGCCATCGAGATCGAGGAGGCCAAGCACGAAGGGATCAACTTCCACTTCCTGGCCGCCCCCACCAAACTCGTAGGCGAAAACGGCAAGCTCACCGGCCTGCAGTACATCAAGATGGAGCTTGGCGAGCCCGACGCCTCGGGCCGCCGCCGTCCGGTGCCCATCGAGGGCAGCGAGACCATCCTCGAGTGCGACAACGTCATCGCGGCCATCGGCCAGTTCCCCAACCTGGCCTTCCTGGAAGAGGACGCCGCGGCCAACGACCTGGCCGTCACCAAGTGGAACACCATCGACGCCAACGTGGACGCCGGGACCACCAACATCCCCGGCGTGTTCAGCGGCGGCGACACCGTGACCGGCGCGGCCACCGCGGTGGAGGCCATTGGAGCCGGCCGCCGGGCGGCGCGGGCCATGCACCGCTACCTCAGCGGTGAAGACGCCGAGGCCCCAGACAACTGGGTGCACGGCCCCAAAGAGCTGCCCATGGTCACCCAGACCCCGGACGCGGCTCCGGCCGGGCGGCCCCGGGCCAAGATGCCCGAACTCAACGTGGCTGAGCGCTCAGGCAGCTTCGTCGAAGTTGAGCTTGGCCTCACCGAAGAAATGGCCAAAGCCGAGACCCAGCGCTGCCTGCAGTGCGGACTCTACTGTTACCGACACAAGGATCAGCCTTACGAGGCTTGGAAATGGGAGAGGAAGGACAATGCCTAAGAGTCTGGATCGCCGTTCCTTCCTGCGGTTTGCCGGCAGCACGGCCCTGGGTGCGGCCGCCTTGCCCCTGGTTTCGCCGGCCATCGGCCTGGCCAGCATGGGCAAAGGCCAAAACGCCGCGCAGGAAACCCGGATGATGATGGGCACCCTGGTCTCGGTGACCGTGCTGGACCATTCGCCCGTCAAGGCCCAGGAAGCCATGAACGCCGCCTTCGCGGCCATGGCCAAGCTGACCCCGGTCTTCGACCGGCACCGCCCAGGCGGTCCGGTGGCCGCCTTCAACGCCGAAGGCCGCCTGAACGACCTGGAGCCCCGCCTCAAGGCGGTGCTGGAGTTGTGTCAAGCGGTGCAGCAGAGCACCGGCGGGGCCTTCAACCCCACCGTGGCCCCAGTCATCGACACGGTAAAGGCCAGCTTCCTGCAGAACCACCAGCCCCCCAGCCGCCAGCAGATGGCCAAGGCCCTTTCAGCGGTGGGCGGGATCAACTACGACGGCCGCAGCCTGCGCCGGACCAAGGAGGGCGCGTCCCTCACCCTGGACGGCGTGGCCAAGGGCTTCATCGTGGACGAGGGCCTAGCCGCCGCCGCCAAGGCGGGCGCTTCTCACGTGCTCATCAACGCCGGCGGCGACGTGGGCGTGTTGGGCGACCGGGGCGGCAAGCCCTGGCGGGTGGCCGTGGCCGACCCGGACCAGCCCACCAAGCCCAAGCTGACCGTGTCACTGACCAGCGGGGCCCTGGCCACCAGTGGCGACTACGAGGTCTACTTCGACCAGGAGCGCCTGTATCACCACATCGTCAACCCGGCCACCGGGCGCATCCCCGGCTCTGGCCACAGCGTGAGCGTACGCGCCCCCAAGGCCTCCTTGGCCGACGCCCTGGCCACGGCCTGCTTCGTCATGCCCCCGGCCCAGGCGACCCGCTTCCTGGCCGCCCGCCCCAGCCTGGAGGGCCTCATCCTCACCCGCTTTGGGCAGCGCTACCAGACCAAGGGTTTCGCCGCCTAAGCGAACCTGTACCAGCAAAGCAAAAGCCCGGCGGCCAATGGCCATCGGGCTTTTCTATTGCCGCTGTCACTATTAAGTTTAATTCACAATATTATTTGTACTACAATCCGTTAGCCAAAATTAAGTTAGTACCTTTTTCGCAACCATTTTCGTGGAGTGAGGGCGCATGAAAACCTATAAGCGCCGCCTATGTGGCCATGCCGGTCGTTGGCTTTTACTGTCCTTGCTTCTGCTCACCCCCCTAGAATCATCGGCGGCGGAGTTGCAAATCCCTCCCGGCGATGTTTTGGCCATTCTCACGGCCTCCCAGGTAAACCAGGAACTCATAGACCAAGGCCGGGCCACCCCCAGCACCCTGCCCTTTAAACAAGGGAGCAGCGTGTATGAGGTGAAGTTGAGCCAACCGGCCTGGTTCGTGCGCTACTACGCCAATGACCCCACCCGCCTCAAGGGAGGCGCCGTGGGAGGGTGGGTCATGTTCGCCTCCGCGGTGCGCGGCCTGAGCGTGGCCCAGGTGCGCAGCCTCTTCGCCCTTCCCGCCATGCCCAATTATGTGTCCTCGGTGGTGGTGCCGGCCGGTACCACGGTGCGCCTGGGCTGGGCCGGGCCCATTACCGGCTGGGGAACCGGCGGCGGCGAACAGTTTCTTATGATGGACCGCATCTCCGTCGACAACTACCACCCCCAAAACGCATTCCCGGCCCTGGTCTATCCCCAAAGCCTGACCTCCAGGGTCAGCGGCGGCCTTGGGGGCGTGATGGCGAATTATATAGACAACCTTCCGTCCTGGTCGCCTTTCAGCCTGCTGGAGGTGGCGCGTTTGGGAATGGAGTACACCCCGCCCCAGCAGATCGCCCAGGCTCTGAGTCAAACCTCGGCCGAACGCTATGACAGCCTCACCCGCATAGGCATAAACGACAGCCTGCTCTTTGCCGCCAGCCTGCCCTGGACCGTGGCCCCGACAGCCGGCGGCGCGCCTTCCGCAGCCAGCGCCAAGGCTGAAAACGCTTCGGAATACAAGGTCTGGGCCCGGGGTGCGGCCGCTTATCAAAGCTTTAACACCGTGGACCAACATTCCGGCTACAACACCGTGGCCGGTGGGATCGTCAGCGGAGTCACCCGCCAAATGGGGTCGGCCTCCCTGGGCGGGGCGGTCGGCGTGATCTACGACAGCTTTGACTGGCGGGACAGCCCCGGTGACGGCGGAATCGCCAGCTATCACTTGGGGCTTTACGGCAACCGGCGTTGGGGGTCGGCTTTTGCCGGCGCCTACGTGACCGGCGCTTACGGTATGGCCGACGTCAACCGCAAGATATCCTTCCCCTTGGTGGATATCACCGCTCGCTCCAAACCAGAGTCCATGACCGCGGCCCTGGGCCTAAGCGGGGGCCTGGATTGGCAATGGGGCGGCTGGCAGGTGCAGCCCCTGGCCCAGGCCCACCTGGTCTACCTGAACCAGCAGGCCTTCAGCGAGCACAACGCCTATGCCCTGGACCTTAACGTGGAGGGTTTCGACGCCTGGAGCCTGCGCACCTCACTGAGCCTTGGGGCCAGCAAGACCTATGAATGCGGCGACGGCGGCTCCTGGAGTCCCTACGCCAGCCTGGGCTGGGGGCTTTTGCTCCCCCTGGACGACCGCCAGATCACCGCCAGCTTTAGCGGGCAACCAAACAGCTTCACCGTGGATGGCTACAGCGACGCCCTTAACACCTTTTTGCTTGGGCTGGGCTTGAGGTTGAAACTGGCCCCTGGCAGAACCGTGGTCCTGGGCTACGATGGCGAGTTCGGTCAGGATTATCTCAGCAACCGGCTGAGCGCCTGGCTGAAAATAGACTTCTAGGCCTACCCGGCATCAGCGGCGGGTCATGTCCAAGGGTCCACCCAGTTTGACCGGCTCGAAGCTCTTCACCTGACCCGGCCTCAAAAGCTTCTCCGCCGGGTTATGGTTCAGGAACAGTATCTTGCCGGTGATCTCATTGTTCTTGAAATTGCCGCTGAACTGGCAGCGCCAGATCATCTCCTCGCCCTGGAACCAGAGGAAGTCGTCCTGCACCTCGCCCTTGGTGATCTCCAGGACGATCAGGTCTTCGGGCTTGTCGCCCACGATGAGGCTGCCGGTGAGCTTGTCTCCGGCCTGCTTCAGCTCGGCCTTAACGGTGGTCACCTGGCCCTCGTTCTTTTGGCCCTCCACCTGTTTGGCCAACAAGACCTTTCCCACGTAGTTGCCCTGCACCCAGGTCGGCGCGGCGGCCCAAGCCGAGGCCCCGCTCATGGCCAGTACGGCCAGCATCCACAAACCCAACATCCCGAAGCGCAATCCGCGCATGTTGTCGCCTCCTTTGGTCTTTCTTAAAATCTATCACCTTCCTCGCCCGCTTGCCGCCCGGCGCAAAAATTTCACAAAGCCTAAAGTTTGCCTTGGAGCCTGGGGATGTGTTTCAATATCCCCGCACCTGTTCACCCCTGGGGAGTTTGCCGCATGCCTAAAACCTTTGTCTCGCTGGGCTGCCTCGTGATTCTGCTGGCCATGGCCTTGACCCTGGGCGGCTGCGGCAACAGCGCCCTGGAACAGGGCCTCAGGGCCGAAAAGGCGGGCAACGACAAGGACGCCTTTGCTGCCTACAGCGCGGCCATCGGCTCAACCTTCATGGTGAGCAACAAGAGGGCCCTGGCCTACGCGGGCCGGGCCGGTATCTACATCCAGTGGGGAGAGATGGACAAGGCCCTGGCCGACCTGGACAAGGCCCTGGACCAGAACGCCCAAAGCGAAGCCGCCTATTACAATCGGGCGGTGCTCTACTTGCTCCAGGGCAAACCCAAACTGGCTCAGGGCGACGCCAAGCGGCTCATCGAGTTGGTCCCCCAGAACCCGGCCGCCCGCCGCCTTTTCGACCTGGCCCAGAACCCGCCGCCCAAGTTCACCCTGCCCCTGACCTGGATGAAGGCCAACCAGGGTTAGCCTGAATTCTTCATGAAGGCTGAGTGGTCACGAAGAACACTTTAGTGTTTATTCAGGCGTAGCCAAGACTGCGTCGAGACTCGAGCGCAGTCAGCAACGCGGTGTGCCGGTGGTTGGCGCAGCCGGGCGCGGCTTGCCTTTCCTCCCGTATGGGCTTAGCTTGAAAGCAGGAAGGGAGGAAAAGCCATCGCCTACGCCGACCAACAGGGGCGCATAAGCCTCAAAAACCTGCTGGAGCTGTTGGAGTTGCCCACCCGGGGCGAGATCCAGTTCGAAGGGCTCAACCCGGACATCGAGACCTACCGCAAGGTGGTGCACAAGGTGGCGCGCAACTTTTTCCAGGCCGCCGGGCTCACCCTGTGGCCCCTGGACGACGACCTGTTCCAGGTGGCCCCCTCGCCGGGCAACGAGTGGCCCGACGCGGCCTACTACCTGGCCCACCTGGGCAACCTGGAGGCCTCGGCCGTGGTGATCCACTCGGCCCAGGAGATCTTGAAACGCAACGCTCCCGAGGGCGAGCCCTGGCCCGACTACGAGCAGGCGGTGCTGGCCAACCTGGACATTCTGCGCGAGGCTCCGGCGGCCCTCAAAATCAGCTCCGCCCGCGACGCCCTCATCAAGAGCTTCGAGCTGATCAAAAAGGGGCCCGAGGCCATCGCCGCCGAGTTGGCCAAGGAATACGGCGGAGAATAAAAAACCCCGGGGCGCGCTGGCGCTCCCGGGGCGATAATTTCTTGGGTTGGGCGGCCGGTCTTATTCCACCACACAGATGGTGGCGCCCACCAGGTTGCCGATGACTCCGCTGGAAACCGAGCCGAACAGCATGCCCGTGAGGTTACTCACTCCCTTGCGGCCCAGCACCACGGTGCCGTAGCCTCCGGACTTGACCTCGTCGATGATGTCCTTGGCCACGCCCTTTTTCTTTTCCACGTACTTGACCTTGACCTGGTCCTCGCCGAAGCCCTTGCGCAGCAGAAGCTTCTTGGCCTCGTCCAGGTTATTGCGGCCCTTCTCCTTCTCCCGCTCCAGGACGGAGATGCGAGCGCGCACTTGGTCGGTGAAAACCGTGTCCTCCATGTCGTGCTCAGGCACCTTGTCGTAGACCCCGAAGATGATCACCTTCACGTTGTCCACCTGGCCAAACATCTGTCCGACGTACTCAACCGCCCTCAGAGCCTGCTGAGAATTGTCATAGGCTAGCAGTATTTGATTCCAGAGCATCCCCTTGTTCCTTTCGCAGAATTCGCACCACCGTGACGGTCAATTCCTTGCGCCCTGCCAGGCGCTTGGAAACCTTGCGCAGAATCAGCCAAGCAGCCACCAGGGCCGCCCCGCCCAGAACCACCGCGGAGGTCTGCGGCTCCAGGCCCCAAGCTTGGCCCCACTTCCTGCCCAGGGCAGCCCCCACCAGAAGCGCGGCCACGGGCACCATGTAGACCAGAAAGCTGGCCCCCAAAACCCCCTTGCGGGGCATGGCCATGACGACCTGATCCCCTTCCTTGGCGCCAACCTGGTTTATCGCGGTGATGACTCGGCGCTTGTCCCCGCCCATGGCATGGCACATGCCCTGGGCTCCACAGGACTTGCAGGCCTCCTGCTGGGTGGTCTCCACCTGGGCCATGCCGCCCATGGTCTTGACGACCAGTCCTTCTTCCTGCATATGATTCGAGGGTATTGCTTGCATGCTTAATTTATATCACGCGGGGCCGGTTTAACAAAGGACCAAGCGTTGGTTAACATCCGTTATCACCGGTGTTTTCTCTATTTTGCTCCGAGCGGGGCCGCCACAGGTCACCCACCGCGTATTAGGTCCAGCCAGTGCCCCAGGGGGCGGCCCGCCACCGGCGCGGCGAACAAGGGCCCCAAGGTCTGCTGCAGGCGGACCTGGTGCTCGGGCGGGGTCACCAGGCCGGGCAAGGGCTCGCACCTGAGCAGGTCCCCTTGACCATCCTCACCTTCGTCGGCCAGCAGCGCGCCCAGCGAGCCGTAGCTCCCACCCATATCGATGTGTTCGGCGATCTGCATCAGGGCGGTGTCCAGGGTGAGCCACCAGGGGTCGCCCTGGGCCTGGCCCCCGGAGCCGCACTTTTGCCGGGAGGCCATCACCCGGCAGGCCAGGGGCCGGGCATCGTAGGCGGCGCAACGGCCATCATCCAGCAGGGCGCAGACCCCGGCCGGCTCGGCGGGCATCGGCTCGTCCGGTGGTTCGCTGCGCTCCAAGCACAGGCGGGCCAACTGGTTGCAGGTGTAGCTGGGCCCCGGCCCGGGCATAAGGCGGGCCAACAGATCCAGGCGGCCCAGGCGCTCCAACTCCCCGCGCAGCAGGCCGCCCTCCAGGCCGGTCAGGTACACCCGGTCGGTGCAACAGGCCGCGCAGCCCGGCGCGCAGGCCACCCGGCGCGAGGCCTCCTCGCCGGCCTGAAAACGGTACAGAGTCCGCAGCAATTCTTGCCGGGGGAAGCGATCCGCTTGAATCGATTCGTTCATCTATAGACTCTCCCATGCGCGAAGGGCATCTTAGCATCCTTGACACCCAAGGCCGACGCTGTCCATAATTTTTCAATCAATAGTCATTCCAATCATCCTGCTCTTCTAGCTTGGGAGAAGCCCATGAAACGCGCTGTCGCAGGTATCGCCGTTTTGCTTTTGCTCATGTCACTGGCCTCGGCCGCCTTGGCCGACGAAATCAGCGACCAGCTCAAACAGGGCATGAAGTACTACCAAGAGGGCAAGGTAAGCCAAGCTATCGGCGAGATCGAGTTCGCCCTGGCCCAGATGAAACAAAAAAAGGCCGATTCCCTGGGCCAGATATTCCCCGCCGCGCCCTCCGGGTGGACCGCTGAAAAATCCGAGGGCCAAGCCGCGGGCGGGGCCATGTTCGGGGGAGGCATCAGCGCCACGCGCCGTTACAAAAACAGCGACCGCGGTCATGTGAAGATCCAGGTCATCAGCGACTCGCCCCTGATCCAGTCCCTGGGCATGATGCTCAGCAACCCCATGTTCCTGCAGGGCGGCAAGCAGGGCAAGCTGGTGCGCTTCAAGGGCAACAAGGCCCTGCTCAAGGACCAGGGCGAGCGGGCCGAGTTCCAGGCCCTGATCAACAACAAGGTGTTGTTGCAGGTAGAGGCCAACCGGGTAAAAAACGCCGCCCAGGTGGTGCAGGAGTTTGCCGACAAGGTGGACCTGGACAAGCTCAAGGAACTCACCCAGTAGACCCGTTGACAAGGCCGCGCCTGCCGTATCAAGATGAAATCAGGCGGACAATCCGCCCCACACGGCTAACTTTGCCGGGAGGTGAATTATGAAGGCGGGAATTATTTTCACCGGAACCGGTCCCATACTGGTGCTGACCACCTACAGTTCCTTTGAAGACGAGCAGTTCGTGGAGAAACTGGCCCGCAAGGGCATCATGAAGTTCATCGCCTACGAACTCAGCCTGGACTTGGTTCGCAAAAAGTATGGTGGCCAGTACCAGGCCATCGTCAACGACGTCAAGCAGGAAGACGACCTCAGGGTGTTGGACTACAACGGCCACAACGTTTTTTACAACTTCAGCTTCAAGGAGATGGGCCCGGCCATCACCCACGAGTAAGCGCCCGGCCCGTTGCGTTTTGGGGCGGACCACCTCGGGGTGGCCCGCCCTTTCCGTTGGGGGCTTGACCACGCTTGGGCCGGATGGTACTTTGTGCCGGTAAGCGATGGAGGCTAGAGTGCTTTTTCTCGGGACTCGATTTATGGGGTATTATTATCCGCCCATGAGCGGGTCCGTGGAGGCATGCTGACTCCTTAGCCAACCAAGCCAGTAGCAGCCGCGGACCCCAGCAGGGTCCGCGGCTTTTTTAGTTTCCCAGCCCAGGGAGGTTTTCCATGCCGGTAGCTCACAAAATCGCCGAATTCATCGAACGCTCCAGTTGGATCAGGGCCATGTTCGAGGCCGGAGCCAAGCTCAAGGCACAAAAGGGGGCTGAAAACGTCTTCGACTTTTCCTTGGGCAACCCCAACATCGAGCCACCGGAGAAATTTTTCGAGGTGGTTTCCCGCCTGGTGGCCGACCGCACCCCGGGCCGTCACGCCTATATGCCCAACGCGGGCTACCCCCATGTGCGCGCCAAAGTGGCCGACTACCTGAGCCGGGAGCACGGCCCCGCCTTCAGCGAGAACGAGATCATCATGACCGTGGGCGCGGCGGGCGCCTTGAACATCGTGCTCAAGGCCATCGTGGACCCCGGCGCCGAGGTGGTGGTGCCCACCCCCTACTTCGTGGAGTACGACTTCTACCTGGACAACCACGGCGGTACGGTCAAGCGGGTTCCCACCACCGGCACCTTCGAGCTGGACCTTGCGGCCATGGCCGACGCCATCAGCGAGAAGACCTGCGCGGTGCTGATCAACAACCCCAACAACCCCACCGGCGCGGTGTACACCCAGGAATCGGTGGACGCCCTGGCGGCCATGCTCACCGAAAAGAGCAAACAACTGGGCAAGGCCATCTACCTGATCAGCGACGAGCCCTACAGTCAGATCGTGTTCGACGGCCTGAGCGTGCCCTCTATCTTCGCGGCCTACCCCAACAGCATAGTGGTCACCTCCTTCAGCAAGAACCTGTCCCTGCCCGGCCAGCGCATCGGCTACGCTGCGGTGCATCCGGAGATAGCGGACAAGGGGGTGCTCCTTGGCGGCATGACCCTGGCCAACCGCATCCTGGGCTACGTCAACGCGCCGGGCATCATGCAGTTGGCCGTGGCCGAGCTTCTGGACGACGCCGCCGAGGTGGCCGAATACGCCCGCAAGCGCGAACTGATCCTGGGGGTCTTGGACGAGGCGGGCTACGAGTACGTGCGTCCGGGCGGAGCCTTCTACGTCTTCCCCAAATGCCCCATTCCCGACGACGTGGCCTTCTGCAAGCTGGCCATCGAGCAAAACCTGCTGTTGGTGCCGGGCTCGGGCTTCATGGGCCCCGGCTACTTCCGCATCGCCTATTGCTGCGACGACGCCACCATCGTCAACTCGGTGGGCGCCTTCAAGCGGACCCTGGCGGCGGCCAAATAGAGCGGGGGCGGGGCCGGACAAGTGAAACGCTATCTGGTGGCCAGCCTGGGGTGCAAAGTGAACCAGGCCGAGGCCGCCTCCCTGGCCGCCCAAATGCAGGCCCAGGGATGGCAAGCGGCCGGGGATGGCGATTCAGTTGATCTGGCCCTGCTGTTCACCTGTTCGGTCACCGGGGTGGCCGCCCGCCAGTCGCGCCAGATGGCCCGACGGCTGCGGCGGACCCATCCCCTGGCTCAGGTGGTGGTGACCGGATGCGACCTTCAAGCCGAGCCTCAGGCCTATGCCGAGGCGGGCTGCCGGGTCCTGGGTCGCTCCGCTCTGTCCCGGTGGAGCGAGATCCTGGCCGGGCCTGAGCTGCCGGAGCAGGCCCGGCCGCCCTCGCCGGACGCGGGAGGCTTTTGCCCCGGAGTGCAGGCCCCCGGCCCGGAGCGCACCAGGGGCCTCCTAAAGGTGCAGGACGGCTGCAACGCCCACTGCGCCTATTGCATCGTGCCCAGCACCAGGGGACGCTCGCGCAGCCTGCCCCTGGAACAGGCGGCCCAGGCCTTTGCCGGGCTGGGGGACAGCGGCGCGGCCGAGGTGGTGCTCACCGGCATCCATCTGGGCCGCTGGGGCTGGGACTTTTCGCCGCGCCAGGAGCTGGCCGAATTGCTCCGGGCCCTGTTGGCCGCCCACCCGGCCCCGCGCTTGCGCCTGTCCTCCCTGGAGTCCGAGGAGCTCACCCAGGAGATAATCGACCTGGCCGCCGCCGAGCCCCGCCTGTGCCCCCACTTTCATCTGCCCTTGCAGTCGGGCAGCGCCCGCCTGCTCAAGGAGATGGGCCGCCCCTACGGCCCGGAGGATTACGCCCGAACGGTGCAAGCGGCCGCGGCCGCCATGCCCGGCCTGTGCCTGGGGGCCGACGTGCTGGTGGGCCTGCCCGGCGAGACCGACCAGGACTTCGCCGACACCCGCGACCTGCTCACCAGCCTGCCCATAAGCTATCTGCACGTGTTCCCCTACTCCCCCCGCCCCGGCACCAGGGCGGCGGACATGCCGGGCCACCCCTCGCCCGAGGTCAGCAAGAGACGCGCCGCGGTTTTGCGCGAACTTGGCCTGGCCAAAAAACGGGCCTATTACCAGGCCCAGGTGGGCCGCACCCTGGAGGTGATCGTGGAGGGCTCGGGCCTGGGGCGCGGCGCCAACTACTGCCTGGTGCAACTGCCCTGTGCCCCGCCCACCGGGACCAGCCTGCGGGTGGCCATCACCGGCTTTGCCGAACCAGACGGCCAGCCGGTGCTGCGGGGTAGCTTTTGACTTGCCTGGCGGGCTCTTGTAGAGTTGGAACGGTAATTTTCGCTCGCCTGGGAGGCAGCTTAAGCATGCACTCTCGACTCCGCCCATGCCTGGTGGCCCTGCTGCTTTTCGCGGCGCTTTTGTGTCTGGGCGCATCCCAAGCTGAGGATGACGGCAATCAGCAAGTCGGCGGCCCCCGCCTGTTGACCCTGGAACTGTCCATCGGCGGCCTGCCGGTCACGGTGCGGGCGGGTGGGGTGGCCACGGTGCACCCGGACGCGCCCTTCAGGGTCTTGGGGGCCAAGAGCGACTCCTGGCTTGATTACGGCCTCAGCTTCCGCCTGGCCGGTTTTCCCGAACTGGACCTGAACCACTATCACACCCTGGCCAAAATCCTGGGGCCGCGCCTCTACGACACCGAGAGCATGACCCTGGAGGTGCTCAAGAGCGGCCAACAGATCGGTGCGGTGAGCCTGCTGGTGCGCCTGCTGCCCATCGACTGGCTGCGCCGCGCGGCCCAGGCCAAGGAGCTAAGCCAGAAAATCGTCTTCACCGAAAAAGCCCTGGCCCTGAATCCCGACGACGCTTTGATGGTGGAGCGCCTGGCCGACCTTTACGCCGAGTCCGGGCGTTTCTCCCAGGCGGCGGAGCTGCTGGCCAGCCACGGCCAGAGCCAAAAGGACCCCCGCTGGCTGGAGCGCCTGGCCGAGCTGTACCAGGCGGCCGGGCAAAAAGATCAGGCCGCCGCCGCCCTGAGCAAGCTGGTGGCCCTGCGCTCCGGCGACCCGGCCCTCATGGAGCGCTTGGCCCTGCTCTACGAGGAATTGGGCCGCTGGGAGGAAGCCGCCTCCCTCCTGGAAAGGCTCTCCAACCAGAAGAGCGGCCCGGACAAGGCCGACACCCTGGCCCGCCTGGCCAAGGCCCAGGAAAGCTCGGGCCAACAGGAGCGGGCCCTGGCCAGCCTGGAAAAGGCCGTGGCCCTGGACGCGGGCCGCCCGGCCCGGTGGAAGGAGCTGGCCCGCCTGCGGGGGGGCTCCGGGGATAAGGCCGGGGCCTTGCAGGCCATGGAGCGGGCCGCCGCCCTCTCGCCCAAGGACCGCGCCCTGCACCTGGAGTTGAGCCAGGCCTTCCAGGCCGAGGGCAACCAGGCCAAGGCCGCTTCGGAAATGGAGCAGGTGGCCGTCCTGGACCCGGAGAACCCCGCCCCCCTGCTCAACCTGGCCAAAATGTATGAGGCCATCGGCGACCGCCAGGCCCTGGCCGGGGTGTACCGCCGCCTGGACAAGCTGCAACCCGGCGATCCGGACCTGGCCTACAACCTGGCCGTGCTGGCCATGGAGGACAACAAGCCCGAGTTGGCCCTGAAACGCCTGGCTGTGGTGGAAAAGGCCCGTCCCCAGGACCCCGACGTGCTGGAGATAAAGCTGCGCCTGCTGTTGTCCCTGAAGCGCTGGGACCAGGCCCTGGAGACCGCGGACAAGCTGCTCAAGCAAAAGCCCCAGGACCTGGACCTGTGGATGTCGATGCTGGACCAACTGGCCCAGGCCCAGCCCGCCAAGGCCTCGGCACTGCTGAAGCAGGTGCTGGCCAAAAATCCGGGCAGCATGCGCCTGTACAAGCTAAAGGCGGCCATGGCCCTGGAGGCCAAGCAGCCCCAGGCGGCCATCGAGGCCCTGGCCAAGGCGGTGGAATTGGCCCCCAAGGACCTTAAGCTCAAGTTCCAGTTGGCCGGGCTGCTGGAGGCCGAAGACCGCGACCCCGAGGCGCTCAAGCTTTACGAGGCCATCCTGGACGCCGACCCCGCCTTCCCCCAGGCCGAAGAGCGCTACCTGAGCGTGCGCACCCGCCAATTGCGTCAATCCGGCGCCGCCCCTGCCAAGCAATGACCAACCTTTCCGCTGAGTTGAATTTCCTGGAGGTGACCTGCGCGGTAATCCTGAGGGACGGCAGGCTGCTCCTGGCCCAACGGGCGAAGAACGGCCTGTGGGAGCTGCCCGGCGGCAAGGCCGAGCCCGGCGAAACCCTGAACGCCTGCCTGGCCCGGGAGTTGGCCGAGGAGCTGGCGGTGAGCGCCCAGGTGGGCCCCCTGCTGGCCACCCAGGAGGGCCTCACCCCCAACGGGGAGCCCTTGCGCCTGCACGCCTTCGCCTGCCGCCTGAACGGGCAGATCCCCCAGCCCCTGGAGCACCGGGCCCTGGCCTGGCAAGAAATCGGCCTGGCCCTGGGCATGGAGTTGTGCCCCACGGACCGCGCCCTGTTGGAGCGACTTAAATCCACCGGTGACCTTGACAATTCCGCCCACGGGTGGTAGTCAATTAGCCTTCCAACCCACTCCTTTCTCCGACCGCCTAAGGCCGTGGCCGGGGACGTTTAGACCGAGAGGAGGCCTTATGCGACATTATGAGACTATTTTTATCGTCCATCCTGAGCTGAGCGAGGAGGACACCGCCGCCTGCGTGGAAAAGTTCCGCGGCCTTTTGGAAAAAGACGGCGCGTTCATCGTGAAGGAAGACCACTGGGGACGCCGGCGGTTGGCCTACACGGTGAAGAAACATACCAAGGGCTATTTCGTCCTCGTGGAGTACGGAGCAACCGGCGAAGCCGTGGACGAGCTCGAGCGTAACTTCAAGATCGACGAACAGGTCATCCGTTACCTCACGGTGAAGATCGCCGACAGCTTCGACGAGGAGGCCATGGCCCAGCGCAAGGCCGAAGCCGAAGCGGCCAAAGCCGCCGGCACTCCTCCCCCGAGCGAGCCGGACGAGGTCGGCGACCGCGACGATGATGATGACGATGATGACGACCGCGACGACGATCGCGGAGGCCGCCGCCGTCGTGACGACGACGACGACGAAGACTAGGAGGTCGGCATGATTACGCTCAAAAGAAGGAAATACGGACGCCGCAAGGTCTGCCGGTTCTGCGCCGACTCCAGCATCACCATCGACTACAAAGAGCCGCGCACCCTGCGTTACTACACCACCGAGCGGGGCAAAATCATCCCTCGGCGCATAAGCGGGTGCTGCGCCAAGCACCAGCGCGAACTGACCCTGGCCATCAAGAGGGCCCGGCACATCGCCCTGTTGCCCTTCTCGGCCCAGGGTTCCAACTAGCCGGTTTATGCCGGCGGCGCTGATGAGCCGCGCTCTACCCGGCGAATGGCTGCCCGCCGCGGCCGCCGCGGCCGGTGCTATAGTGCTGTTCACGGTGCCTTGGATATTGCCCCTGGCCGGATCGGTGATCACCTTCGCCTCGCCCCTTCCGCTTCTGCTGGCTTATGGAGTCAGAGGCAAGGGGGCGGGACGCAAGGGGCTGATCCTGGCCGCCGCAGCCGCCCTGCTGCTGGCTCAGGTGGCCGCCCCCCCCGGTGGGGGCTACTACTTGATCTACTTCCTGGTGATGGCCGGGGCATTGGGTGAGATGTGGAGTCTGGGTTTGCCCAATCGCTGGGCCGTGGGAACGGCGGCGGGCACGGCCATGGCCGCCTCGGTGCTGGTGCTGTTGGTGGGTTCCATCGTATACGAGGTGGGTCCCTGGCAGCTCTGGAAGGCCCAGTGGCAGAGCGAGATGGCCATGGTCATGGAAATGTACCGTTCCATGGACCTGGAGCCGGACACCCTGCGCCAGTTGGAGCAGGGCCTGGCCATGGCCGGCCGGATCATCCTGAGGATGGCTCCGGGCATATTGGCCGCGGTGTCGCTGGTGGTGGCCTGGCTCAACTTCCTGGCCGCGCGGCGCATCAGCCGCCGTTTGGGAGCCCGGGAAACCGGCTCCCCCATGAACCTCTACCGCACTCCCGAGCGCCTGGTTTGGCTGCTCATCGCGGGAGGGGGGCTCATGGCCCTGGGAAGCGGCTGGCTCTTTTGGCTGGGAGCCAATCTGGTCCTGGTCATGGGAGTGCTCTACTTCTTCCAGGGGCTGGCGGTGGTGGACTTTTGGCTGCGCCGCAAGAACGCGCCGTCTCTTTTGCGGGCAGCGGTGTACCTGATGGTGGCTCTGGAAATTTACGTGGCCGCTATACTGGCCGTCACGGGGCTTTTTGATATGTGGTTAAATCTGAGACGGCTGGAACAAGCCAAGCCGTCCGGGTCGGAGGAATAGAAATGAAGGTTATCCTTACCCAGGAAGTACTGGGTTTGGGCGATCCCGGCGAGGTGGTGCAGGTTAAAAACGGCTACGGCCGCAACTACCTGGTCCCCCAGGGGCTGGCCCTGATGGCTACCAAGAAGAACATCAAGACCCTGGAGGCCGAGCGCCAGCGCATCGAGGCCACCCAGTCCCGCGAGGCCGAAAAGGTCAAGGCCGAGGCCGCGACTTTGGCCGGCGTCAAGGTTCGGGTGGAAGCCCGCTCCGGTGAAGGCGGAAAGCTCTACGGCTCGGTGACCAACATGCAGATCGCCGAAGCTCTGGCCACCCAGGGTTTTGAGATCGACCGCCGCCGGATCATCATGGCGGAAGGGCCCATCAAGAAGCTGGGCACCTACACCTTGCCGGTGAAGCTTCACCCCCAGGTGGTGGTTGAGATAGAATTGGAAGTGTATCCCGAGGCCACCAGCGACGCCCAGGAAGCCGCTCCCAAGGCCAAGGCCCAAGAGGCCGTGACCGAGGAAGCCGCCGAAGAGGCCGAAGCCGTGGCCGAGGAACCTGCCGAGGAGCAGGCCAAGGAGTAAGGCGTGAACCCAGACGGCGCCTCCAGCCGCAACGCCCCCCCCCAGGACCTCGCCGCCGAGCGCGGGGTGCTGGGAGGGGTGTTGGTCCACGGCAGCGAGGTGCTCTCCGGAGTCGCCTCTCACCTAAAGCCGGCGGATTTCTACGACCGCCGCCACGGCCTGATCTACGAGGCCATGCTGGCTCTTTACGACAAGAACCAGCCGGTGGACGAGATCACCGTGACCTCACGGCTCAACGACGAGAGCCGTCTGGAATCGGTGGGCGGCGCGGCCTATTTGGCCGAGCTGGCCGACATCATGCTCAGCCCCGCCCACGTCGACCATTACGCCACCCTGGTCAAGGACAAGGCCCTGCTCAGGGGCTTCATCAATGCCGCCCACAAAGCCATCGAGGAAGCCCACGCCCATCAGGCCGAGCCCGACATCGCCCTGGAAGGGGCGGAGCGGGCCATTTTCGCGGCCACCCAGGAGCGCCTCAGCCAGCAGGTGAGCCCCATCGGCGACGTGATCCGCAGCTCCCTGAAGATCATCGAGGAACGCTTCAAGAACAAGGGCCAGGTCTCGGGAGTGCCCACCGGCTTCAAGATCCTGGACCAGCTCACCACCGGCTTGCAGGCCGGCGACCTGATCATCATCGCGGGCCGCCCCTCCATGGGCAAGACCGCCTTCGCCCTGAACGTGGCCTCCAACGCGGCCCTGGATTCCGGGGTGGTGGTGGCCATCTTCAGCCTGGAGATGAGCAAAGAGCAGCTGGGCATGCGCCTATTGGCCTCCGAGGCCAGGGTGTCCGGCTCCAAGATCCGCTCCGGCTTCTTGTCCCACAACCAGGACTTCCCCGCCCTGACCCAGGCGGCCGACCGTCTGCACGGCTCCCCTATCTTCATCGATGACACCCCGGCTCTGTCGGTCTTGGACCTTCGGGCCAAGGCCCGGCGCCTCAAGCTGGAGCACGGGTTGGGGCTCATCCTGGTGGACTACCTCCAGCTCATGCGCGGCCGAGGCTCCACCGAGAGCCGCGAGCAGGAGATCAGCAACATCTCCCGCTCGCTCAAAGCCCTGGCCAAGGAATTGTCGGTGCCCGTGGTGGCGCTAAGCCAGCTCAACCGCAAGGTGGAGGAGCGCCCCGGCGGGGACAAGCGCCCCATGCTCAGCGACCTGCGCGAGTCCGGGGCCATCGAGCAGGACGCCGACGTAATCGCCTTCATTTACCGCAAGAAGGTCTACAAGAAGCGCGACGATCCCGAAGAGGACGACGACAACGTGGCCGAGATCATCATCGGCAAGCAGCGCAACGGCCCCACCGGCACGGTGCGTCTGGCCTTTTTGGACGACCTCACCCGCTTCGAAGACCTCACCTACGACCCGGTGCCGGAGTAATCTTTGGCCAAACTTCTGGGCCATACCGCTGGCCTAAAATCGAACCAGCTCAAGCGGCTCAACAACCTCTACCGCCGCCGCCTGCCCCCAGACGAGCTTATTCTGCCCGAACAGGCCCTGGACCTGTCACGCCTCAGCGCCGAGCTGGCCCGCCCCCTGGGCCTGGTGCTCAGCCGCCGGGGCGAGGTGGTGCAGGTGGTGGTGGGCTCGCCCCAGGGCATCGCCTCGCCGGAGCCCAGCCGCCTGCGCCGGGGCCCCAGCCGCTTGGCGGGCTTCACCTGGCTGCACACCACCCTGGGCGAGGGCGGCCTGTTCCCCTCCGACCTCAGCGATCTTTCCCTCAAGCGCTGGGACTTGGTGGCCGGGCTGGAGGTGCAGGGAAACGGCCTGCCCGGCCTGATCCACGCGGCCCACCTTTTGCCCCAGGCCGAGGGCGAAAACGACCACCGACTCCTGGAGCCATTCGCCCCCGGCCAGGCCCCCGAGGACCTGGCCCGCCTGGTGCACAGCCTGGAGGACGAGCTGGCCCGCTCGGCCTCGGCCCAGGAGGTGGGCGAGGCGGGGGCGGCCCTGTTGATCAGCGTGACCAGCGGCCCGCCCGAGGAGGCCGAGGATCGCCTGGACGAGTTGGCCGAGTTGGCCCGCTCCGCCGGGCTCAGCGTGATGGGCCGGGTGGTGCAGCGCCGCCGCAAGCCCGACCCGCGCACCCTCATCGGGCCGGGCAAGCTCAGCCAGGTGCTGGTAAGCGCCCTGCGCCTGGGGGCGGACGTGCTGGTCCTGGACCAGAACCTGAACCCCAGCCAGGCCCGCTCCCTGGCCGCGGCCACCGGGGCCGATCTGAAGTTCATCGACCGCACCCAGCTCATCCTGGACATCTTCGCCCAGCGGGCCGCCACCCGCGAGGGCAAGCTCCAGGTGGAGATGGCCCAGCTCAAGTACCTCATGCCCCGCCTGGGCACGCGCGACGACGGTCTCAGCCGCCTCACCGGCGGCATCGGGGGCCGGGGCCCCGGCGAGACCAAGCTGGAGATGGACCGCCGCCGGGTGCGCCAGAAGCTTAACCGCCTGGAAAAGGACCTGGAGCAGATCGCCCGCCAGCGGGGACAACGCCGCTCGGCCAGGGCCCGGGGCGGCTTGCCGGTGCTGTCCATCGTGGGCTACACCAACGCGGGCAAGTCCACCCTGCTCAACGCCCTCACCGGCAGCACGGTGAAGGCCGAGAACCGGCTCTTCGCCACCCTGGATCCCACCACCCGCCGACTGCGCTTCCCCCATGAGCGCGAAGTCATCATCACCGACACGGTGGGTTTCATCCGCGACCTGCCCGACGAGCTCAAGCGAGCCTTTGCCGCCACCCTGGAGGAGTTGGGCGAAGCCAACCTGCTCTTGCACGTGGCCGACGCCTCCAACCCCCAGGTGGAGGAGCAGATACAGGCGGTGGAGTCTATTCTGGATCAGATGGAGTTCACCGACGCCCCCCGCCTGGTGGTGCTCAACAAGGCCGACGCGGCTCCCGCCGAGGTGCTGGAACGCCTGGCCAACCGCTATGACGGAGTGGTGGTGAGCGCCCTCAGGCCCAAGACCCTGCCGCCGCTCCTGGAGCGCATCGAGCGGATAGTGGATCTGGCCGGAGGCTGGTCCGGCTCAGGCCAGAGCTATCCCGAGGAATCCGAAGAAACTGTTTCGTCCTAGGCGGGCGAGGCTATTTTTGGGTCTGCATGCGTTTGGTGTCGGGCGGGTAGATGTAGCGCGGGTCCATGTGGTGAGTCACCGGCAGGCCCCAGAACAGCCAGCCGTTCAAACGTCCCCGGCTACCGTACAGGGGCGAATACTTCTCAGCCAATTCGGCCTGCTTGTCCACCAAAAGGGGCTGTCCCAAGAAGCCGTGCTCCAGGTTGAACACCTGGGTGAAACCGGCCTTGCTCAAGGCGGCGGCGGCCTCGGCCCCTTGCTCTCCTGCGGTGGAGAGAATCAAGAGCTTGTCGCCGGGCTTGAACAGGGACTTGATCACCCCGATGAAGTCGGGGTTGGGCTTAGGGCCGAGTTGGTAGCCGGTGTGGGCGGCTTTGTCGCCCTGGTAGGGACCGCCTTTGATCTGGAAATCGTTGGTGGCCAAACGCCAAGGCACGTTGTAGCCCTGGGGAGGATGCCCCAACAGGGCGTATTCATGGCGGGTGCGCACATCCACCAGAAACACTTCCTTGGGCTGGGAGGCCAGCATCTGAGCCGCCTCCAAAACGCTGACGGTGATGGGCTCGGCGGTCTGCTTGCCCATGGCGGGCGCAGCCAGCGCCAACAGGCAGCTCATGGCAATAATTGCGATTGTACGAGTCATACCAATCCTTTTCCACCGTTCACCTTGGCTTGCTGATATTACGCGGAGCGCCCTGGCATGTCAATGGCGGCCCCGTCCCCAGAGGCCTCGTTGACCGCTCTTCCCGGGTGTGCTATTTTTGCCGGGCCCGGTATAGTTAAATCTTTATTAGATCAATCAATAGGATAGCTTATCATGAGCCTTGACTGCGACGCCCTGCCTATTTTGGAAGCCGCCCTGGCCGGCGGCGGCCAGATGTCCGAGCTGTTCTTGGAGCGCTCCACCGGCCTTATGATCGTCATGGACGACGGCAAGGTGGAAAAGGTTTTGGGCGGGGTGGACCAGGGGGCGGGCCTGCGCCTGATATACGACCTCAAGACCGCCTATGCCTATGGCAACCAGTTCGATCAGGACTCGCTGTTGCCGCTGGCGCACAACCTTGCCCTGCTTTCCAAGGGCAAGGCGGTGGCTCCCCAGGCGCTGCGCCCAGCCGCGCCGGGCCTGATCACCCAGGCGCTGAAGCCCTTCAAGGACACCGCTACGGCCATCAAGGTGGACATGGTAAAGGCGGCCGAGGCCGCGGCCCGGCAGGTGGACAGCCGCATCAGCCAGGTGCGGGTCATCTACATGGACCGGGGCCAGCAGGTGCGCATATTGAACTCCCTGGGCGTGGAGGCCGAGGAGGAGCGCAGCCAAATCATCATGGCGGTGCACTGCGTGGCCACCCAGGACGGCCGGGTGCAGACCGGCTACGAGTCCATGGGCGGCATCGGGGGCATGGAGATATTCGAGCGCAAGGACCCCACCTCAGTGGCCAAGGAAGCGGCCCGGCGGGCGGTGCTCATGCTGGAGGCCGATCCCGCGCCGGGCGGGGCCATGCCGGTGGTGCTCTCGGCCGAGGCGGGCGGCACCATGGTCCACGAGGCGGTGGGCCACGGCCTGGAAGGCGACCTGATCTACGAGAACATGAGCGTGTACGCGGGCCGCATCGGCGAAAAGGTGGCCAGCGAGTTGGTCACCGTGCTGGACGACGGCACCGTGCCCGGCCGCCGGGGCTCGGGCGGATTCGACGACGAAGGCACCCCCTGCCGCAAGAACGTGGTCATCGACAAGGGCGTGCTCAAGGGCTACCTGCAAGACCGGCTCTCGGCCTGGAAGCTGGACGGCCAGCCCACGGGCAACGGCCGCCGGGAAAGCTACCGCCACCGGCCCATCCCCCGCATGACCAACACCATGATCGCGCCCGGCAGCGACGACCCGGACAGCATCGTACGCTCCACCGGCGAAGGACTGTTCGTGCGCAAGATGGGCGGCGGCCAGGTGAACACCATCAACGGCGACTTCGTGTTCGAGGTGAGCGAGGGCTATCTCATCAAGGACGGCAAGGTGGACCGCCCGGTGCGCGGGGCCACCCTCACCGGCAACGGCCCCGAGGTGCTCAGCCAGATAGACAAGGTGGGCAGCGACCTGGGCTGGAGCCTGGGCACCTGCGGCAAGGACGGCCAGGGCTCGCCGGTGGGCGACGCCCAACCCACCCTGCGCATCCCCCGCCTGGTGGTGGGCGGCCAGCAGCAGGGATAAGCGGCTTGCCACCCTCCCCCGCCCGCCTGCTCTGGGACACCGGGGGCCTGTGGTCCCTCATGACCCTGGAGGCGGCCTGGCAGCGCGGCCTGGCCCTGGAGCCCATCAGCGCGGCCCAGATCGCTGATGGCGGTCTGGAAGGCACACGTTTGCTGGTGGTGCCCGGCGGCTGGTCGTCCCGCAAAAAAAAGGCCCTGGGTTCCCAGGGTGCCAAAGCCCTCAGCCGGTTCATCCACCAAGGCGGCATATACCTGGGCTTTTGCGGCGGGGCGGGCCTGGCCCTGTCGGTGGACGACGGCCTGGGCCTGGTGAACCTGGACCGGGCCTCGGGCGCCCAGCGCCTACCCGGCCTCAGCGGGCCGGTGCTCATCTCCCCCTGCCCCGAAGCCCAGGGTCATCCCCTCTGGCAACACGGCGAGCCCCTGGCCTCCTGGCCGGTGTGGTGGCCCGGCCAGTTCAACGAACCCGACGACCCGTCCATAACCGTGCTGGCCCGTTACCACGGACCCACCGAAGAGATGCGCCTGTCTGGCCCCTCGCAGGACCCGGCCCCTCTTTGGGAGCAACCGGCGGTGATCGAGGCCCACTTGGGCCGGGGGCGCCTGCTGCTTTCCTACCCGCATTTGGACACCCCCGGCGAGGAACCGGCCGGGCAGGCCCTTGAGCGGCTCTGGGGGGCCTGGTTGGGGCCTGATGCCCCAAGCCGGGGCAAGACCCCGCCTGGGGCCCCATCGCCCGTTGTGAGCCGTCTGGCGGCCCGCTGCGCCGTTTTGTGGGAGCAAGGCCAGGCCTTGGGCCTGTGGCAGCCTCGCCACCAGGTCATGCCCCTGTGGCAGCGGGGAGCGCGAGGGCTGGAGTTTTGGGAGTTGGCCCGGTTGAGCAAAGCCTTGGCCCTATGGGCGGGAGATGATTCGGCGGACGGCGAGCTTGAGGCGGCCTTGAAGCCTATCCTGGCCCACGGCGCGGCGGTGCTCCAAGCCCAGGCCGCCCTTATGGCCGGGCAGGAGCCAGAGGCACAGGCCGCCGAGATACTGGCCGCCTGGTTCCCCCGGCCCCGCCGCACGGGGGGAGATTGGGCCTTGGCTCGGGATATGATGGAAAAAGCGCTTCTAAGATTGCTGGGAAACGCGTCACGCGATTGACAACACCCCGCCCCGATGGTACAAAACCATTCGCGTCGGGACGTGGCGCAGCATGGAAGCGCACTTGAATGGGGTTCAAGGGGTCGCTGGTTCAAATCCAGTCGTCCCGACCAATTAAGCAAATAAGAATGGGCGGTTAAGCAAAATGCTTAGCCGCCCATTCTGTGCTTATATTCTAGTTAGAATCTTTCGAGTATCTGCTTCCTCTTGGCTTTATATTCCATTTCAGTCAGCAGACCTTTACCGTAGGCTTCATCCAACTGCCTTAATTTATCCGCAAGGGAAGCATTCTTTACCTCCACAGGTGAACTACTTCCGGAATTTTTCTCATTAGCCTCGACAAAACCAAGGGCCTTATACTTTTCAGCACATTTCCTACGGACCTCTTCATCCTCCCAGGTCCAATTTTTCCAGGGATTTCTTTTACATTCTACGGTTTGTAAAGTAGTGGGGTTTTGTAAAACAGTGGCTTCCGTTGGAGCGCAAGCCGGCAAAAACACCCATGCCACAATAAAGAATATGCCCAGCCCTTTTTTCACTACCATTCTTGGGACTACCTTACGTTTTAATGAACGCTTCAGCCGCATCAGGAACCGGCGCGGCATGCCCTTTACTGCCCCAGGCCCAGCAAGGTGGCCCCGCCGTAGGCGAAGATGCCCGCCACGCAGCCGGTCATCATGGTGGTCAGGGTGGCGGCCCACAGGGCCTTGAGCCCCAGGCGCGACCACTCCCCTATCCGGCCCGGAGCCAGGGCCCCGAAGCCACCCAGGAAGATGGCCACCGAGGCAATGTGGGCAAAACCGCAAAGGGCGTAGGAGGCGATAACGGCGCTGCGGCTGTAGACCAGCCCGCCGTGCTTCATCAGCTCGGCCATTTGCATATAGGTGGGTATCTCGGTGACCAGGACGCGCTGGCCCAGCAAAGAGCCCACCGCCGCCGCGTCGGCCGGGGGCACCCCCATGGCCAGGGCGAAGGGATAGCTCACCCAGCCCAGGATCATCTCCAGGGACAGGTGACCCATCCCCGCCAGGCCGGTGAGCCAGCCCAGCAGGCCGTTGATCAGGGCCAGAATGCTCAAGAAGCTCAGCAGCAGGGCCGCCACCCCTACCACCAGCTTCACCCCATCGTTGGACCCGGCGATGATGGCCTCCATGAGGCCGCCGTACTTGCCCAGGGCCGGGTCCACCACCTGCCCGGCGGTGAGCGGTTCGCCGGTCTCGGGCTCCATGAGCTTGGCCACCACCAGGGCCGCCGGGGCGGAGATGAGCGAAGCGCTGATCAGATGCCCGGCGATGTTGGGGAAGCTGCCCTTGAGGGTCATCACGTAGACCCCCAGGGTGGATGAAGCCACCGTGGCCATGGCCGCGGTGAGCAGACAGAAGAACTCGCTGCGGGTGAACTTGGGCAAAAAGGGCCGCACCATGCCCGCCGACTCCACCCCCACGAACATCAGGCTGGCCACCCCCAGGGACTCGGCCCCGCTGGCCCCCAGGGTCTTCACGAACAGCCGGGAGAACAGGCGCACCACCCGCTGCAAGATGCCCAACTGGTACAAGGCGGCGGTGAGGGCCATGAAAAAGATGATGGTGGGCAGGGCGTGGATGGCCAGCATGAAGCCCATGTAATGGGGCTCGCCCGGCTGGGCGGCCAGGGGGCCGAACAAAAACTTAATGCCCGCCTGGGAATAGCCCAGCAGGGCCACCATGGCGTCGTTGACCGCCAGCAGGCCGTATCTTCCGGCGGGAAGAGCAAAGACCAGGGCGCCCACGACCAATTGCAGGGCCAGGCCCCAAAACAGGGTGCGCCAGGCGGTGGGTCCCCGGTGCAGGCCGCAAAGCCGGGCGATGAGCACCAGGGCGACCAGCCCGCCCAGGGAGATCAGGTTGTATATCCAGGGGGCGCTTTGCATGTCAGCTCCGATTTTGGTCCGTCAGTGAATATAGCACGACCTTGCGCCCTTAGGGCGCCCGCCGCGCTTGCCGACCAGCCGCCTGGATGTTATCTTCTGGCCCCATGATCACCCTGCACAATGTAAGCAAATACTATGGCAAGCAAGACGTCCTCAAGGAGGTGAGCCTGCATATCAGTCCGGGCGAACGCCTGGGCCTGGTGGGCCCCAACGGGGCGGGCAAGTCCACCCTCTTGGGCCTGATGCTGGACACCGTGGAGCCGGACAGCGGCGAGGTGTTCAAGGCCAAGAATTTGCGCCTGGGCTACCTGCCCCAGGAGCTGCTCTCCCTGTCGGGCCGCACCGTGCTGGAGCTGGCCATGGAAACCGGCGACAGCCTGCCCCAAGTGGAGGCCGATCTGGAAGAAGTGCATCGGCTGCTTAGCGTAGTGCGCGACGAGGCCGAGTTGGAGGAGCTTCTGGCCCGCCAGGGCCAGTTGCAAAGCCAGTTCGAGCAGTTGGGCGGCTACGATCTGGAGGCCAGGGCCTCGCGGGTGCTGGCCGGCCTGGGCTTTGGCCAGGAGCGGCTGAACCGCGACGTGGGCGAACTGAGCGGCGGCTGGCTCATGCGCGCCGCCCTGGCCCGCCTGTTGCTCTCGGCCCCGGACCTGATTCTCTTGGACGAGCCCACCAACCACCTGGACCTGGAGTCCCTGCTTTGGCTGGAGGGCTACCTGGTCACCAACCCCGCCGCTTTGCTCCTGGTGAGCCACGACCGGGTGTTCTTGGACAAGGTGGCCACCCGCATCGTGGAGTTGGACTCGGGCCAGATCTATACCTACGGTGGCAACTACAGCCACTACGTGGAGCAGCGAGAGCGCCGCCGCGAGTCCCAGCGGGCGGCCTTTGAGAGCCAGCAGGAGCGCATCAGGCAGATCGAAGACTTTGTGGCCCGCAACCGCACGCGCAAGGACCGGGCCAAGCAGGTGCAGGGCCGCCTGAAGATGCTGGAGAAGATGGAGCGGGTCACCCTGCCCGCCGAGGACCAGGCCATCAGGCTGGAACTGCCCCCGGCCGAGCCCTCGGCCAAGGTGGTGGTGGAGATGCTGAACCTGGAGTTCGGCTACGGCCCCAAGCCGCTCTACAAGGACCTGAGCCTGGTGCTGCGCAAGGGCGACCGTTTGGCCCTGCTGGGCCGCAACGGCGAGGGCAAGTCCACCCTGTTGCGCCTGCTCTCCGGCCAGGTGGAGCCCAGCAAGGGCCGCCGCCTGGTGGGGGGCCGGGTGAAGATGGGCGTGTTCTCCCAGCACACCATGGAAGATCTGAACCCGGAGAACACGGCCCTTGGCGAGTTGGGCAGCGTGGCCGGGCTCATGGCCCAGGGGCTGCAGCGCAGCATCCTGGGGGCCTTTCTATTCAGGGGCGATGACGTTTTCAAGAAGGTCAAAGTGCTCTCCGGCGGGGAGCGGGCCCGTCTGGTGTTGGCCAAGCTGCTCATCCAAAAGCCCAACTTCCTGCTTTTGGACGAGCCCACCAACCACCTGGACATCGCCAGCCGCACCGTGTTGGAACATGCCCTGAGCCAGTATGACGGCACCCTGGTCCTGATCAGCCACGACCGCCACCTGATCAACGCCATAGCCAACCAGGTGGCCTATGTGAACGCGGGCAAAGTCACCATGCTGCCCGGCAACTACGACGATTTCGAGCGTCTGTGGAAGCAGGGCTTGGACGCCGACGCCATCAAGGCCAAGGCCAAGGCCAAGGCCAAGCTCGACGCCCCTCCCGCCCCGGAGCCGGAAGCCCCGCCCCAGGCCAAGGCCGCAGATGGTGACCCGGCCAGCGGCCCCAAAACCGCCGACCAAAAGCGGGCCGAGGCCCAGGCGCGCCAAGAGCGCTACCGCCGGGTGAAACCTTTGAAAAACAAGGTGGCCAAGCTGGAATCCGAGATCGAGGAAGCCACGACCGATTTGGACAAGCTGGTGGCCGAGATGGTGGATCCGGCGGCCTTTGCCGACGGCGCGCGCTGGACCAAACTGACCAAGGCCCATGCCAAGGCCAAGGACCACGTGGAAAAACTCACCGCCAAGTGGGAAAAGATGGCTCTGGAGTTGGAAGAGTTGGAGGCCGCGGACTAGTCCATGTCCAGCAGGTGCTCCAACTCGGCCACTTCGGCCTCGAGCTGGGCCCGCTGCTCTTCGGACAGATCGTCGCTAGCCAACTGCCGCTTCATGCTGAGCAGCCGCTGACCGGCCCGGTAATCGGCGCAAGGTACGCAGGGTTGGGTAGCCATGCTGAATCCTCCTGATGGGATGAGATGGTACCACGGCCCCGGCGCACCGGCCAGAAAATAGCCTGCTATAATCCAGTCATGAGTCAGTCACCTCCACCATCTTTCAGCTACTCCCGTTTGGCCGGGGCCGCCCTGGGCACCATGTGTGGCGACGCCCTGGGCATGCCCGTGGAGGGCTGGAGCGCCGGGCGGATCGAGCAGACCCATGGCCGCCTGGACGCCATGCTCCCCGGCCGCCTTCCGGCTGGTTCCTACACCGACGACTCCCAGATGATGATCGCCATTTTGCAAACCCTGGTCCATCGAAGCGGCCTGGACCCGGCCTATCTGGCCAGGCGCTTTCTGGCCCTGTATGAGCCCATTCGGGGCTATGGCGGGCGCATCAACGCCCTCATGCACCGCCTGGCCGCCGGAGAGCCCTGGGATCGGGTGGCCACCGACTCCTGGGGCAACGGCGGGGCCATGCGGGTGGGCGTGCTGGGAGTGCTCTTTGCCGAGGACGAGGAGGCCTGCCGGGACGCCGCCCTGACCCAGTGCCGCATCACCCACACCCATCCCCGGGGCCTGGCCGGGGCCGCGTCCCAGGCCCTGGCCGTACGCCTAGCCGCCAACTTGGGAGCGGCGGGCCGGAAGCCCGAGCCCACTGAATTTGTGGAGCGAATCGCCGCGAAAATTGAGCCCATAGACCAACACGTGGCCCAGCGCCTGCGAGCCATGCCTCCCCTGCCCCATGGCGACGAGGCCGCAGCCCGCTCCGCCCTTACCGCAGCCTATGCCTGCGACGTGTCCGCCGCCGAGGCGGTGCCCCCGGCCCTGGGCGCTTTCTTGGCCGCCGAAGGCCCTAAGCAGGCTATAGTTTTGGCCGTGAGTTTGGGAGGGGACACCGACACCATAGGGGCCATGGCCGGAGCCCTGGCCGGGACCTATTGGGGCCTGGATGCCCTTCCCGCCCCCTGGCTGGCCTCCCTGGAAAACCAATCGGCGGGCCGGGACGCCGTCTTGGCCCTGTGCCGCAAGATATGCGATGAAAACTGTTGACGGAATCGGCCCCGGCTGATAAATACAGCTTCACGAACGCAAGGGCTGCTAGCTCAACTGGCAGAGCAACGGACTCTTAATCCGTAGGTTCGGAGTTCGATTCTCCGGCAGCCCACCAAAAATAAACCAGTATAAACCACTGGTTATACCCGAAGAGGGGGCCAAAAGGCCCCCTCTTTTTTTGGGGTAAAATACCCCTTTTCTGGCCAAATCTGGCCCAATTTGACCGCCAATGCTGTCACTATGCTACCACTTATGAGCGTGCGCCCATTTCAAACGTGTTCCTTCTATGCACAGGAGAGTGACCCTCAAAATAATCAGGGGCTAAACCGAGAAGTGGTACATTGATCGGGACAGGTCAGGCCGGTCAATTACAGGGTGACCTACGAGAGTGATTTTCAAGGTTGGCGGTTAGGAGTGGGCATGTTGAGGCAAGAAAACGTACTGGCTAAGGCCCTAGAGTTGGGCTTTGCGGACATCGGCTTCACCACGGCCGAACCCTTCGAGACCCAGAAGCAAATCCTGGCCGATCGTCAGGAGAGTTATGCTTGGACTATGGAGTCCGGGCTGGATTTGGTGGCCGGCACCGACCCTCAAAACGTGCTGCCTGGGGCCAGATCCATAATCGTGCTGATGGAGGCCTACTTTAGCAAGGCCAATCCCCAGAGCATGGAGCCTTTTTTTGGCCGCTGCTATCTTGACGACGACCGGGTCACCAAAGACGGCCTAGCCGTGCGCATAAAGGCCTTCCGGGATTATTTGAGCCAGCACGGCATTAAGGCCAAAATCCCCTTCAACGTTCCTCATCGTCTTGCGGCCGCGCGGGCCGGCATGGGCAATTTCGGCAAGAACTGCCTCTTTTATTCCAACAAGGTGGCGCGAAAAAGCTCCTGGGTGCTGCCCATAGCCGTAGTGGTGGACGCAAGTTTTGCGCCCGGCCAGCCTACGCCGGAGGTGGGGTGCCCGAACTGGTGTAAGAACGTCTGCTTGACGGCCTGTCCCACCGGCGCCCTACGAGGGCCCCGCAAGATTGATCCTCGCCGCTGTATATCCTTTCTCACCTATTACGGGCAAGGGCTCACACCCCGCAGCCTGCGCGAGCCCATGGGGCTGTGGGTGTACGGCTGCGATCGATGCCAGAACGTATGCCCGCGCAATGCTGCCTGGTTGGCCGCTGACCTGCCCCTGAACCAACGGGTCGCGGACAAAGCCCCCGACTTTGATTTAATCAGGCTTCTGCACATGGATGCCCAGCAGTTTCAGCAACGCATCTGGCCGCACATGTTCTACATGAAGGTTGAGGACCTTTGGCGCTGGAAGATGAACGTGGTCAGAGTCATGGGCAACACGCAGGATCAAGTTTATGTGCCGGAATTGATCAAAGCCTTTGATCGCGAACAGGACGAACGGGTCCGAGCCATGTGCGCCTGGTCCCTTGGCAGACTCGGCGGACCGGAGGCCCGGCGGGCCTTGGAGTCGGCACGGGCGCCCAGCCAAGGGCTCGTTGCCCCGGAAGTAGCCTGGGCCTTGGAGATGCTGCACTAGTGGGAGATGCTGCACTAGTGACAGGAGCATATACCACAACAATTGGCTAAGAGGGCCGAGGCTCATGGACCCGGACGTTCATATCCGCGATTAATGCCCTCTATCCATTTGAATGCTTCGTCATCACCGACCCGGCCCAGACAGATTTGGGTGACTCCATCTTCTCAAGTAATGAAGTCTCCGGTGATCCAGGGGCGATTCACAAGACCTGGCTTTTCGTCACTAAGTCATCTAAGCGAGCCAGGCGCTCCGGTCCTGATGCGACCAGTAATCCGTGGCTCCGCCATGCTCCTTGGCATCCAGGGCGCGAAGCACCACTTCCGGGGTGGCTGGGACTTCGTGAATCCACACCCCGACAGCATCATGGATAGCCGAAATTATGGCAGGCCCCGGCGCGGTGGCGCTGCCTTCGGAAAAGCCCTTGGCTCCCTTAACCCCCATGGGATGGGGCACCTCTTCGATGCCGTGGATAAGCTCGGGGGGGTAGTCCATAAAGGTGGGCATGGAGTAGTCGGCCAGGGACTCGATGCCGTGGGCCGGGTCCGGGTAGTGGGGGAACAGGTTTTCCCGCAAAGCGAAGCCCATGCCTATCTGCAGGCCGCCGTTGATCTGCTGCTTGACCATAAGCGGGTTGATGGCCTTGCCCACCTCCCATACCTGCACCAGCTTGGTCACCTCCACCTCGCCGGTGTCGGTATCCACGGCCACCTCGGCCACGCAGCAGCCAAAGGAAATGACGCTTTCCTGGTCCAGGTAGCCGGTCTCGGGGTCGTGGCCCTGCACCGGGGCGGGCTGCCAGGCTCCCGTCCCCACCAGGATCACGCCCTCGCCCAGGTTGGCGATCATGCCGATATCGGCGAAGGTCATATGGTGGTGGGGATTGTCCTTGGCAAAGGCTTTGCCGTCGGCCAATTCCACATTCTCGACGTCTATCTCCAGGCGATGCGCAGCAAAGGCGGCGATCTTGGCCCGCAGATCCTTGGCCGCCTCCATCACCGCATGGGGGTCCACCAGGGTCACCCGGCTGGCCGCGCTGCCCGCGCTGAGCGGGGCCAGGTCGTCGGAGCGGTTGCTGGCGTAGACCGTGGCGATATCCACGTCCATGGCCTCGGCGGCCACCTGCCGCAGCATGGTCAAGGCCCCCTGGCCGAGATCCACCGCCCCCACCTTTAAGAACAGGCTGCCGTCGGGCTTGAGCTGAATGATGGCCTGGCTGGGGTCGCCGCCGCCTTTTCTTCCGGTGGGATGCAACACCAGGCACATGCCCACGCCGGTCTTTTTCATGATGCCTGCCTCCCCCGCGAACTCATGGACATTAGCTTGTCCGGCAGCTTGATGCCTGCCAGTTCCGCTGCCTTTTTCATGGCCTCCAAGGCACCGGCCCCGCGCACCTTGTAGCCGGTGACTCCCTGGTCCCCATCGCGCCAGGCGTTAGTGAAGCGCAATTCCCAAGGGTCCATGCCCAGGGCCTCGGCCACCCGGTTCATGTGAATCTCCGAGGCGATCTGGCCGTTGATTACCGAGAAGCCGCGCATGGAACTGGAAATGGGCCGGTTGGTGAATATAGTGCGCGCAGTCACCTTGATGTGCGGGAAGTCATAGGGCCCCGGCGCGAACATGGCGCACTTTTCCAGGCCATAGGGCGACATGCCCGCATAGGCCCCGGTGTCGTGCCAAATGTCGATGCGGCAGGCGGTGAGGCGGCCGTCGTTTTTCACGCCGGTCTTGAAATCCAGCACAAAGGCCCCGCGTTTGGTGGTGAACTGCAAGTCCTCTTCCCGGCTCAGGCGGTACTTCACCGGATGGCCGAACTTGAGCACCGCCAGGGCGGCGATGTGGTCGGTGTGGATGTCGTTCTTGCCGCCAAAGGCCCCGCCCACCCGGCCGCCGATGAAGCGGATGCGGCTCATGGGCATGGCCAGGATGGCGCAGAGCATGCCCAGGTGGGCGTAGATGGTCTGACTCACGGTGTGGATGACCAGGCGGCCCATTTCGTCGCGATAGGCCACCGACACGTTGGTCTCCATGGGGGCGTGGTCCTGCACTCCGGTGGAGTAGCGGCCCTCGATCACCTGATCGGCCTGGTTCATGCCTTCATCCATCTGGCCCTTGACCATGGTCACCTCGGTGATGTCCGGCGGGTAGTGCACCCACAGGTTGCTCTTGGAATCGTGACGAACCAAGGGAGCGTCGGGCTGCATGGCCTCGAACATGTCAAAAACCGGGGTCTGCTCTTCTATGTCCAGGCGCACCTGGGAAAGGGCCTCCAGGGCCGTGTCCTCGTCCGCGGCCACTACCGCCGCAATGGGCTCGCCCCGGTAGCGCACCCGATTTTCCGGAGCCAGGACCGGCATGTCCTGAAAGCGGCCATAGGCGTTCTTGCCGGGTATGTCCTGGGCGGTGACAAAGCCCACCACGCCGGGGACTTTGAGGGCGCGGGAGAAATCCAGCCCACGGATTTCCCCCTTGTGCACCGGGCTGCGCAGCACCTTCACGCATTTCATGCCCGGCACCTTGATGTCGTCCACGTAGCGCACCTTGCCGGTCACCTGGCCCTGGGCATCGTAGCGCGGCATGGCCTTGCCGATGTATTGGTTCATGGCCTTGCCCCCTACTCGCCCTTGCGGGCCGTGTCCAGAATGGCCTGGGTTATCTCCTCGTAGCATCCGCAACGGCAAAGGTTGCCCGACATCTCCTGGGCGATGTCTTGGCGCTGGGGATGAGGGCTTTTGGCAAGCAAGGCCGTGGCGCTTATCAGCATGCCCGAGGTGCAATAACCGCACTGGCTGCCCCCGTGGGCCATAAAGGCCTCTTGCAGGGGCTGCAACTTGCCGTCTTGGCTAAGCCCCTCCACGGTGACCACCTGCTTGTTTTCCACGGTGAGCGCGCAGGTTAGGCAGGCGCGTACCGCCTTGCCCTCCAGCAATACGGTGCAGGCCCCGCAGTCCCCGCTGTCGCACCCTCGTTTTGGGCTGGTCACGTCCAGCTTTTCCCGCAAGACATCCAACAGGCTATCGCTGGGCTTGACCAAAGCCTGCACCGGCGCCCCGTTTAATTGGAAACTAAGTATATGAGTCATGGGGATGGAATGCTCCTCCGCGAATAATGCCATGACAAGCGCTGTGCTGGTTTTTCAGTGCATTGAGTTCCCGCAGCCATCCGACCTGCCCGGCGCACCCTGCTGGAATACTACCCTGAAGAAAGCAAAAGCGTCATGCCCTAAACGGATTGCAACGCCGGGGGCCGACGCTACAATTCATCCAACTTGCGAAATTTATTGATTATACACCTGACTATCCTATCCTGACCGGCTGTGAGCGACAATTGCAAGTGTCGCATCGCCGAGCCGTCATGCTTCCAGGCCCACCGGACACTTTTATATATCGTATGATACTATCATTTAGCATTCCTCTAGTTAAGCTGTCAACCGAAAATGCCAAAGCTCTTTCCACTGGCCACCAGGGCATGCTCGTTGGCATTTTAATATGTTATTAATAACTGTTATGGGATTTTTATTTTTGCATGGACAATTTAATTTTCCCCGATTTTTTTACCTCAGACCAGCACATCCGGGCTTGACACACAAAATCATACTTTGATACTAATGTACTATCATAAGACTTTATGGGGTTCCACTCGGAGCATTTCACCGGCATTCGCCCAGGGAACCTGCGATTTTCCCTGCACTTTTTAGGTGTTTGGCTAACCATGGCGGCAATGCTTCTGGAAGTACAACAAGTGGGGCTCAACTTCGGCGGGGTTCAGGCCCTGACGGATGTCAGCTTCTCGGTGTCTCAGGGAGAGCTCTTTTCGATTATTGGCCCCAACGGAGCAGGAAAAACTACCCTTTTCGACTGTATTTCAGGGCGTTATACGCCAAAAGGCAGCATCAAGTTCAATGGGGTCGAGTTGGTGGGCCAAAAGTCACACCTGCGGCCGAAGCTGGGGATAATGCGCACCTTTCAAAACATCGCCTTGTTCCCTAACGAAACCGTCGAGGACAACGTCCTGGTGGGCAGCGACTATCGGCTTCGTAGCGGCCTGCTGCGTTCCTGCCTTTACTGGAGCCCCTTAGGTTGCAGCCGCCAGGAAGGCAGCCACCGTGCCCAGGCCCGCGAGATCATGGCTGAGCTTGGAGTGGAGCAATTCGCCAATGTGCCCGCCTCGGAGTTGGCCTACGGCACCCAGAAAAGAGTGGAGTTGGCCCGCGCGCTGGTGGCCCAGCCCGCCCTGTTGCTCTTAGATGAGCCAATGGCCGGCATGACCTCCGGCGAAAAGATGGAGATAGCCGCCCTGGTGCAGAAACTCAATCAGGAGCGGGGCATCACCGTGGTGATGATCGAGCACGACATGGGGGTGGTGATGGAGATATCCCACCGCGTTTTGGTGTTGGATTTTGGCCAGCGAATCGCCTTGGGCCCTCCCCTAGAAGTAATTGAAGACCCTCAAGTACGCCGAGCTTACCTGGGCGAGGCGGTCTGAGGTTAGGTAAGCAATGGATTACTTCCTAGGCCTGATCATCAACGGAATCGTGGTGGGGAGCATCTATTCCATGGTCGCCCTGGGCCTGGTGCTCATCTACAAAGCCACCGAGGTGGTGAATTTCGCTCAGGGCGAGCTGCTGATGATCGGTGCCTATATTTGCCTTGAGATAATCCAGGTCACCGGCATGCCTTTTCTGGTTTCGTTTCTTATGACCATGGGATTCATGGTCATCCTGGCCCTGGCCATAGAGCGCCTGGTGCTTCGGCGCATGATGGGCGCTCCCGCCTTGGCAGTGATCATGGTCACCATCGGTATCGGAATTGTCTTGCGGGCAGTGGTCCTTGGGGTGTGGGGCGCCACCTCCATACCTTTTCCGGAGGTGTTTCCCCGCCAGGGAATCGACTTGGGTGTGGTCACGGTCAGCCAACTCTATTTGTGGTCATTCATCCTCTCCTTGGCCTTCATGGCCATGTTCGGAGCTTTTTTCAAGTTCACCCGCGTGGGGTTGGTTATGAGGGCCACGGCCAGCAGCCGCAAGGCGGCTGAAAGCATGGGAGTGCCCCTGACCAAAATTTTCGCCATTGCCTGGATCATCTCGGCGGTGGTTTCCGGGGTGGGAGGGGTGCTCACCGGCAACATCGCCGGCCTAAGCCCAGAGCTTTCCTTTTATGGCGTGAAGGTGTTTCCGGCGGTGATCCTTGGTGGCCTGGACTCCATCGTGGGGGCAACGATCAGCGGAGTGATCATCGGGGTTTTGGAAAATTTGGGCGGCGGATATTTGAAGGACCTCACCGGACTGCACGGACTGGGTCCGGTGGCTCCTTTTTTCATCCTGGTGGCTATTCTGTGGGTGCGTCCCACCGGCTTGTTCGGCCGTAAAAACATCGAGAAGCTTTAGAGGATGGCGTTGTGATCGAAACAGCCCTCCGAGGCAGACCCTTGTTGGCCGACAGATTCGACCGCATCGGCGCGGTGGCCCTCATCGCGTGCCTTGCCGTGGTCTCGCAGTTCATGGGGGACTACCACCTAGCCCTGCTCACCCAGATCACCGTCTTCGCCCTGTCGGCCATGGGTCTGAACATGCTCCTGGGCAACACCGGCATGATTTCCATCGCCCACGCGGCCTTCATGGGAGTTGGGGCGTTTTCCTCCGCCTACCTTATTCAGAACCTGGGCCTGCCCGCCCTGCCGGCCATTTTATTGGCCGGTCTCATTACCTCGGTGGTGGGCATGGTCTTCGGCCTTCCCAGCCTCCGCCTCAAGGGGGTGTATCTGGCCATGGCCAGCTTCGCCGCCCAGATCATTCTTTATTGGGCCTTCGAGCAGTCCCGCTGGCTCACCGGCGGTCAGGACGGCCGCTTCGCACAACGCCCGGTGATGCTGGGCATCAGTTTCATGGACAGCCACCGTTTCTACCTGCTGGCCCTGGCCTTTGCCGTGCTGGGAGCGGTGGCCAACCTCAATATCGAACGTTCGCGTCTGGGACGCGCCTTTAACGCGGTACGGGATCGCTCCCAGGCCGCGGAAATGATGGGCGTCAACGTTTTTCGCACCAAGATAGCATCCTTCGGCCTGGCCACTTTTTATGCGGGAGTAGCGGGAGCCCTGTTCGGGCAATACCTGGAATTCGTGGCCATACAGGCCTTCAGCCTCTCCGTGTCCATCCAATTCCTGGCCTTGGTGATTATCGGGGGGCTGGGCTCCCTGGCCGGATCGGTGCTTGGCGCGGCCTTCATCGTCCTGGTTCCGGAAATCTTGGACACCATCATTTTGATGTTTTCCCATAACACCGGCGAAATGGCCCCCATACGCCTGGGGGTGTTCGGTTTGATTGTAGTCGTTTTTTTGCTTTTCGAGCCGCAGGGTCTGGCCCGTGCCTGGAACCGTACCCGGCAATGGGCCCTGAATCACACCGGCAAGGGGAGCCAAACCCGCTCATGAATCTTCACCTCCCAGATAACTCCAGCAGCGGGAGTACTGGCAATTTTACGGCGTTTGCCCCGGCGGATGCCGCCAGTGACCAAGCTAGAGATTTAGTAACGCAAAGGAGGAAGACATGAAGCGGAAATGGTTCCTTAGCATGGCCTTGGTCGCCATGGCCCTACTCATGGTGGGCACGGCCGCCCAGGCCGAGATCGTGCTGGGCGGCATATCCAACCGCACCGCCCCCACTTCCGACTCGGGCATCCCGCACATGGACGGGGTGTTGGCCGCCTGGAAGTGGATCAACGCCAACGGAGGCATTGACGGCGAGAAGGTTAAAGTAGTGGAGATTGAATGCGGCTACGACGTTCCCAAGACCGTGGCCGCCTTCAAGAGGCTGGCTGGCCAGTACAAAGTGCCCCTGGTGCACGGCTTCGGCACCCCGGACTCCATCGCCGTCATTCCCTTCAGCACCAGGACCAAGACTATTTACATGCCCGTGTCCTATGCCAAGGAAATGGTTGATCCCAAAAAAGCGCCTTACTACTTCATGACCAACGCCGACTACTCCACCGCCGGCCGCAGCGCGGCGCAGTTCGTCAAACACAAGGGCGGCAACCTGGCTCTCATCTACAACCCCGGCGGCTTTGGCGAGGCACCTATCGCCGACATAAAGGACGAGGCCAAAAAGGACGGGGTCGCCATCGTGGCCGAGGAGAATATCGGTTACGTGCCCACCGACGCGGTGCAGCAGGTGCTCAAGTTCAAGAAAGCCGGCGCCAAGTACATCTGGATGGGCAACACCGACAGCGCCATGGCCGTCTTGGCCAAGGACCTGAAAAAGCAAGGCGACAACGCCAAGATCATCGGAAACATGTACGCGGGCACCGAAGCTTTTATTAAAAACGCCGGCCCCGATGCCGAGGGGCACTACACCATTTACGGCTCAGTGCCCTACGGCACCATCGACACCCCGGCCATGAAAGCCATCGAGGCTTCGGGGTACGCGGACAAAACCAACACCCACTTCATTCGCGGATGGGCCCAGGCCATGCTCGCCGCCGAGGCCATGCGCATGCTCAAAAAGGCCGGCAAGCCCATCAACGGTCCCAACCTCAAATGGGCCTTCGAGCAGATGAAGAATTATTCGCCCGGCGGTCTGGTGCCGCCCATCACCTTCACCCCCACGGATCACCGCGCCTCAATGGTGGTGCCGGTATTCCAGGTGCAAAACGGCAAGTGGGTGAAGGTCTGGGATAACACCCTGCCCCGGTAGGAAGCCATATAAGCAATAACGTCCGGCCGGGCCAAGCGCCCGGCCGGACCGGAAACACTCAGGCGGGAAACGCGGCACATGCTACAGGTGCAGGACCTCAGGGTAATCTACAACCGGGTTGTCCGGGTGCTGGACGGCATCTCCTTCGAGGTGCCGGCCGGACGCATGGTGGCCTTGTTGGGAGCCAATGGGGCAGGCAAGTCCACCACCCTAAAGGCGGTCTCGGGCATGCTGCGTAGCGACGGCGGGGCGGTGGCCTCCGGGCGGGTGCTCCTGGAAGGCCGGACGGTAACCGGCTACAGCGCGGTCCGCATGGTGCGCCTGGGGGTGATGCATGTCATGGAGGGCCGCTTCCTCTTCCCGGACCTGACGGTGAAAGAAAACCTGGAGATGGGCGCCTACTCACAAAAGGACCGGCGCCGCATCGCCAAGGACTTGGCCCAGTGGCTGGAGTTCTTCCCCCGCCTGGCCGAACGCAGATCCACCCCGGCGGGTTATCTCTCCGGCGGAGAGCAACAAATGCTGGCCATCGCCCGGGCCCTCATGAGCCACCCCCGCATGGTTTTGCTGGATGAGCCCTCCATGGGCCTGTCCCCCCTGCTGGTGCGGGAGGTTTTCCGCATCATTCGCCAGATACAACAATCCCAGGGCCTGGCTTTTCTGTTGGTTGAACAAAATGTGAAACTGGCCCTGGAGATAGCCAGCTACGGCTACGTGCTGGAACAGGGTTGCATCCGGATTGAGGGCACTTCGGATGAGCTTAAACAAAACAAGCACTTACAGGATTTTTACCTGGGCATCAACGGCAACGAAACGGTCCGCTGCAAGCAGGCGGCGCCGCAATAAGCTCGAGGTTATTGATGTTATTGGTATATGATAGGACGCTTCACCCAATTAATTTAAAGGTCTCCCAGCAACGGCCATTTGGTGACCTATAACCTGCATGTGAGGAAAAATGGCGTCCATCAACAAAAAAAAACTAGCGGATCGGGTCATCGAGGAAATCAAGCGAATGATCACCGGTGGTGAGTTGTCAGCGGGAGACAAGTTGCCCAATCAAAACGAATTCGCGGCCCAGCTGGGAGTCAGCCGTACGGTGCTGCGCGAGGCCCTGCACACCCTGACCATCTTGGGCGTGGTAGAGCAGCGCCCCAAGATAGGCACCGTCATCGTGACCAGCGCGCCCTTGATATACACCGAGCACATCAACGCCCCCTTGATGGCAGACCCCAACGCCACCATGGAGCTGATCGATGCCCGCCAGGTCATAGAGGTGGGGTCGGTGGAGCTTGCCGCCCGCCACGCCACCGACGAACAGCTCCAGGAAATGGGAAAATTGATTCAACAGATGCATCTGTTGCTGGAGGCCGGCGACACCGACGGCTACAGCCAGGTGAACATGGCCTTCCATCTTCTCATCGCGGAAAGCTCCGGCAACCGCTTCATGGGCTATTTACTGGCAACCATCCGGGGGTTCATGGAGCGCTGGACCTTGGAGTCCCTGTCGGTGCTGCCCGGGCTGTTCGGGCGCTCCACGGAGGCGCACCACCAGATATATCGTGCGATCATCAAGCACGACCCTGTGGCGGCGGGGGAAGCCATGCGCCGTCATTTGGACGATTTCAAGACCAGCGTAGAGGATTATTACCGGCAAAAGGCCAAAAAGGGGACCGCCGCCGAGGGCAAGTAGCGCCCGCAAAAAGGCAGCAAGACAGGCCCGTGCGCAACAAACGGTAATGGGGCAGATAACGATGACCAAACGCAAAATGAATTCCCCCAGAACGCCTATCCGGAAAGGGAAGGACAACTCCTCATGGCAAACATCAGTATCCCTTACGGCGTAAAGGGCGTCCTAGATTTCGACCTGCCCGGCGAAAACCTGGCCCTGGACACCGCCAAGAGCTTCCCCGGCCCCTTGCCCGACCTGGGCCAGGCGGTGATGGACGCCCTGGAGAACCCGGTGGCGGGCCCGCCCTTTAGTCAGCGTTTGGCCCAAGCCGAGACCGTGTGCATCCTGGTGGACAATTTCGCCCGCCTCACCCCGGCCCACAAGCTGCTGCCGCCCATTCTGAGGGCCATCGCCGACGCCGGTAAAAAGGCGGAGATACTGGTGGCCAGCGGCCTGCTTCGAGAAATGAGCCAGGCCGAGTTGGAGCGCAAGCTGGGCAAGGAGATTTTGGCCTCTGGGGTGCCGGTTTATCAGAGCAAAGCCCGGGAGACCTGGGACTTCGCCTTCGTGGGGGTCACCACCTACGGCACGCCCCTTAGCTGTCACAAGCGCTTTCTGGAGGCCGACCTCACCCTGGCGGTGACCATGACCCAGGCCACCCTGTGGGGCTACGGCGGGGGCGGCTCCATGGTGGTGCCCGGCGTCAGCTCATTCGAAACGGTGGAGTGGAACCACCGCCTGATGACCTCGCCTTATTCCAACGTGGGCTACGAGCCGCCGCTCAACCGCATGCGCGAGGACATAGAGGACGCCTGCCGCCTTAGCGGCCTGGACATGTCCCTGTTGGCCGTCTTGAACCCGGACCTGGAGGTGATGGAGCTCACCGCCGGGGAAACCATCGCCGCCCACCGGGCCTCGGTGGCCAAGTACGACCGGCACTACACCTTTGACGTGGAGCGGGCCGGGGGCAAGGTGGACCTGGCAATCGCGGGCAGCTTTCCGGGCGACTTCTTTTTCGCCCACGCCTGCTGGCCCGTGGCCAACCTGGACCATTTCGTAAAAGACGGCGGCACCATCATCCTGGCCACCCCGGTGCCCGGCGGCATGGCCCACTACTCCTATGCCAAGGACTACATGCCCCCCACCCCGGAGGCCATCCGCCGTTTGTTCGAGGACATGTTCTACGGCAAGCAGGCCCTTTGGCACGCCTGCCTGTGGATGCCCATCATCCAGACCATGGCCCGCAAAGAGGTGATCGTGGTCACCGAGCCCGAACGCCTGGACGATTTCGCCCTGAACCGCATCACCGCCGTGACCTCCCTGGAGCAGGCCTATGAGCTGGCCCAGGAAAAGCACGGCAAGGATATGCGGGTGGGCAACTTCCCCTACGGCAAGTGGGTCCTGCCCACCGGCCTCAATGACCCCAACAAGCGACCCGAGAGGTATTAGATATGAATCTGCGCTTCACCCCCACGGTGCGGGGGCTCCTGGAAGGGGCCTGCGATATTCACATCCATTCCGCGCCCGACGTATACCCGCGCATCATGAACGACGTGGAATTGGCCCAGTGCGCCCAGGAAGTGGGCATGCGGGCCATCCTTATCAAGAACCACTGGACCGAAACCGCCGCGCGGGCCCAGGTAGCCACCGAGGTCACCGGCTTCCCGGTGTTCGGGGGCATCGCCATGAACCTGTCGGTGGGCGGGGTCAATCCCCAGGCGGTGGGCCCGGCGCTCAAGATGGGGGCCAAGACGGTGTGGATGCCCACCCTGCACGCCAGGGAGTTCGTGGCCAACAAGAGCCACGTCAAGAACCTGGCCGGGGAGATCAGCGCCGACCTAAAGGGCCTGTACCTGCTGAGGGACGACGGCAGCCTCATGGACGAATGCTACGCCATCTTCGACCAGATCATCGCCCACGACTCATCCCTGGCCACCGGGCACATCAGCAAGCCCGAGGCCAAGGTGTTGGTGGCCGAGGCGGCCAAGCGCGGGGTCAAGAAGATCGTGGTCACTCACCCCATGGCCAGCTTCGTGAACTACAGCGTGGAGGAGATGAAGGAGCTGCTGGACCTGGGCGCCACCTGGCTGGAGCACGTGTTCAACGACACCACCCGCCAGGTGGGCCACCCCATCACCCGCGAGGCCCTGTTCCAGGGCATGCAAGCGGTGGGGGCCGACCACTGCATCATGAGCACCGACAGCGGCCAATGGCTCAACCCCATCCCCGCCCAACAGATGGGCATCTACATTACCGACGTTTTGAACTTCGGTTTCAGCCAGGCCGAGGTCAAGAAAATGGTGCAAGACAATCCTGCGGCCATGCTGGGCCTGGAATAAGGACATACATCATGAGCACAAAAATCGGTTTCATCGGCCTGGGCCAGATGGGCAAATGGATGGCCATCAATCTGGTCAAGGCCGGCTTTGACATCACGGTGTTCGATCTGAATCAGGCGGCGGTGGAAGAGCTGGTGGAGGCCGGGGCCAAGCAAGCAGCCAACCCGGCCGCCCTGGCCCAGGACAACGAGTGGGTGCTGCTTAGCCTGCCCAACACCGCCATCGTGGAAGCGGTCATCTTCGGCCAGGACGGCCTGGCCTCCACCGCCCAGCCCGGCCTGATCGTCTGCGACTGCGGCACCACCAGCTATTTGCCCACCCTGGACCTGGCCGAGCGCCTGGCCAAGCAGGGCGTGGTGTTGGTGGACGCTCCGGTTTCGGGCATGGAGGCACGGGCCAAGAGCGGCGAGCTGACCATCATGTACGGCGGCTCGCCCGAGGTGTTCGAGGCGCTCACCCCGGCCTTCAATGCCATGGGCAACAAAGTGCTGAACATGGGCGAGGTGGGCAGCGGCCAGCTCACCAAGCTGGTCAACCAGCTTCTGTTCAACATCTCCTGCGCGGCCATCGCCGAGATTTTGCCCATGGCCGCCAAGCTGGGGCTGGACCCGGAGAAAGTCACCCAGGTGGTCACCACCGGCACGGGGCGCAGCTTCGCCGCCGAGTTCTTCGCGCCCCTGGCCCTGGAGGGCGTGTTCGACCAGGGCTATCCCCTCAAGCACGCCTACAAGGACATGATCAGCGCGGCCGAGATCTCGGCCAACAAGCAGATACCCCTGCCCATGACCGCCGCCGCCACCACCACCTATCAGATGGCCCTGGCCGAGGGCCACGGCGACCTGGGCAAGGGTGCCATGTTCAAGGTGTTCGAGCGGCTGCTTGGCGTGGAGTTCAGGAAGGGGCGCTAGGCATGGCCAAGCATCGCGGCGACGCCGGAGACATAACCGAGGCCTACTACCGGGGGCTGATGCACTCGGTGGGCTACCGCTCGGCCGACTTGGCCAAGCCCATGATCGCGGTGGTCAACTCCTTCACCGAGGTGAACCCCGGCCATGCGCCTCTGCGCGAGTTGGCCGCGCGGGTCAAGGAAGGCATCTGGGCCGCCGGGGGCGCGCCGGGCGAGTTCAACGTGCCCGCCCCCTGCGACGGCATGGCCCAGGGACCAGGGCAGCGCTACATCCTGCCCCAGCGCGACCTGATCGCCGGCAGCATCGAGGCCATGGTGGCGGCCCACGGCTTCGAGGGCATGGTCATGCTGGCCTCCTGCGACAAGATCATTCCCGGCATGCTCCTGGCCGCCGCCCGTTTGGACATCCCCACCGTGTTCATCACCGCCGGGGCCATGATGCCCTGCCGCCAGGGCGAGCGCCAGGTGGTAACCAGCGACCTCAAGGAGGCCATCGGCCAGCGGCGCAACCAGGATATAGATCAGGACACCTTCCTGGCTTGGCAGGAGAGCTTCTGCCCCACTGCGGGCACCTGCTCCATGATGGGCACGGCCAACACCATGGGCTGTTTTTTGGAGGCCGCCGGTTTGGCCCCCTTTGGTTCAGCCACCATGCTGACCTTCGCGGCGGCCAAGGTGCGCCAGGCCCGGGACGTGGGCGAGGCGGCGGTGGAGCTGGTGCGCCGTGGGGTGAGCTTCCGCTCCCTGCTGGGCCCCGGCTCCCTGGCCAACGGCGTGAAGTACGTCTCCGCCTCGGGCGGCAGCACCAACGCGGTACTGCACCTCATGGCCCTGGCTCGGCGTTTGGACCTGGACATGAGTCTGGCCGACTTTGACCGCTTGCAGGCATCGGTGCCGGTGGTGGCCAAGTTCAAGCCCTCCAGCGCCTACAACCTGGAGGACTATCACGCCGCCGGCGGGGTGCCCACCCTGCTCAAGTCCATCGCTAAGCATCTGGACCTCAGCGCGCCCTTGGCCATGGGCGGTGTGCTGGGAGAGGCCCTGGCGGCCGCGCCCGAGCCGGACGGCCAGGTGATTCACCGCGCCGACGCCCCCCTGGCCCAGGCGGGGTGCTTCGGCATGCTTTACGGCAGCCTGGCTCCTGACGGGGCGGTGGTCAAAAAGACCGGGGTGGAGCCATCCATGATGGTCCATCGCGGCCCGGCGGTGGTGTTCGACTCGGAAGAGGACGTGCGCCGCTTCCTCATGGAAAAGCAGGTCAAGCCGGGCAGCGTGCTGGTGGTGCGCCACGAAGGCCCCAAGGGCGGCCCAGGCATGCGCGAGCTGTCCATACCGGCGGCCATGCTGGTGGGCATGGGGCTGCACACCTCGGTGGCCATGGTCACCGACGGGCGCTTTTCCGGGGCCACCCGGGGGCCTTGCGTGGGCCACGTCTCGCCCGAGGCCTGGGAGGGTGGCCCGCTGGCTTACGTGCAAGACGGAGACGAGATCGCAATTGACGTGCCCGGCGGCCGTTTGGAGCTGCTGGTGCCAGAGGAGGAAATGAATCGCCGCAGGGGTGGGGGCCTCAAGCGGCCCGAGCATCCCGCCAACGGAGTGCTCGGGGCCTACCGGTCGGGAGTGGCCGGAGCCGAGGACGGAGCGGTCTGGTTATAGAGCCGTTTTCCCGGTTCGAGTGAATCGAGCAACCAAAGCCTGCCCACGATGAACTGAAAAGTCGACACAAGGTTTTTACTTGTTTGCAATCCCATATCAGGAGGAGAGCTGTCATGGCTGAAGGTGAATTCTACCGGGCCGCCAACCCACAGGAGGCCGCCGGTCTCCTGGCCCAACACGGCGGGGGTGCCCGTGTCCTGGCCGGGGGCACCGACCTCATGGTCGCGATAAACAAGCGCAAGTTCAAACCCCAAGTTCTCATCTACCTGGGCGACGCCGGGATGAGCGGCATTAGCCAGGAAGGGGATGCGTTGCTCATCGGCGCGGCCACGCCCCTGAACGAGATCCTGGCCTCGCCGTTGGTAGCCGACAAAGCCCCGCTTTTGGCTGCGGCCATCAAGCAGATGGCCTCCCCGGCCATCCGCAACGCCGGGACCATCGGCGGCAACCTGGCCAACGCCTCCCCGGCGGCGGACACCGCCACGCCCCTGCTGGTCCTGGGCGCGTCCCTCAAGCTGGTGGGCGCCAAGGGCGAGCGCGAGGTGCCCCTGGCCGAGTTCTTCACCGGCCCCGGCCAGAGCGTGCTGGGAGCCGACGAGATCATCGCCCAGGTGAAGGTGCCGGCCCAGGCGGCCAAGGCCAAGTGGGCCTACCGCAAGGTGGGCAAGCGCAAGGCCCAGAGCCTGTCCGTGGTGTCGGTGGCGGTGTACTGCCCTCTGAGCGGCGGCAAGGTCAGCGGCGCGGCCATCGCCCTGGGCGCCGTGGCCCCCACTCCCCTGCTGGCCACCGAGGCGGCGGGCCTGCTCAACGGCAAGGCCCTGGACGAGGCCACCATCGCCGCGGCGGCCAAGGCGGCGGCCGGGGCCACCAGCCCCATCGACGACGCCCGGGGCACCGCCTGGTATCGCAAACGGGCCTCCGAGGCCGTGGTCAAGCAACTGCTCACCGAGCTGGCCGGTTAGAAGGGAGGATTCCATGCACACTCTGGAACTCACCGTAAACGGCCAGACCTGTCGAGTGGAGGTAGGTCTCAAGACCACCCTGCTGGAGCTCCTGCGCGACAAGCTGCACATCACCAGCCCCAAGGTGGGCTGCAACACCGGCGACTGCGGCACCTGCTCGGTGCTCCTGGACGGCGTGCTGGTGCGCTCGTGCATCACCAACGCCCTTTCGGTTCAGGGCAAGTCGGTCACCACCCTGGAAGGCATTACCGAGCCCGGCGACATCCATCCGCTGCAAAAGGCCTTTCACGAGCACTACGGCAGCCAGTGCGGTTTCTGCACCCCGGGCATGATCCTGGCGTCCAAGGCCCTGTTGGACGTGAACCCCTCGCCCACCCGGGACGAGGTGAAGGAGGCGCTCTCGGGCAACCTGTGCCGCTGCACCGGCTACGTGAAGATCATCGACTCGGTGTTGGCCGCGGCCGATGAGATGAAGAGCTGAGGGGGGTGAACACATGAGCAAGGTAATAGGACAAAGAGTCACCCGTTACGACGGCATGGCCCACGTAACCGGCGAGACCAAGTTCGTGGACGACCAGGTGGTGCCCGGCACCCTGACCGTCAAGGCCCTGCGCAGCCCGGTGAGCAAGGGCAAGGTCAAAAACCTGGACATCAGCGCGGCGGAGAAGATGCCCGGCGTGGCCGGGGTCATCACCGCGGCCGACGTGCCCTGCAACGCCTTCGGCCTGGTGCCCGACCAGCCGGTGCTGGTGAACGAGGACATCCGCTACCGGGGCGAGGTCATCGCGGCGGTGGCGGCGGTGGACGAAGACACCGCCATGGAGGCTCTGGAAAAGATCGGTCTGGACATCGAAGAGCAGCAGGCGGTCTTGGACCCCCTGGAGGCCATGAAGGAGGGCGCGCCCCAGGTGCGGCCCGAGGGCAACCTCCAGATCTGGGACGGCCACGGCTACCGCCAGGTGAATCTGGGCGACGTGGACCAGTCCTTTGACCAAGCCGACGAGATCGTGGAAAGCACCCATCTGCATCCCTCGGTGGAGCACGCCCCCATGGAGCCCATCTGCTCCCTGGCGGTGCCCCACGCCGGGCCCAAGCTGACCGTCTACACAGTGAGCCAGGCCCTGTACTTCCACCTGGGCATGCTCTGCGGCATCCTGCAGATGGAGCCCGGCGACGTGCACTGCAAGCAGTGGAAGGCCAAGACCGGCAGCTCCTGGCGGCACAACACCGGCTACGCCGACCTGAATTACGTAGGCGGCACAGTGGGCGGCGGGTTCGGCGGCAAAAACGACATCATGGCCGACCACGTGGCCGCCCTGCTGGCGCTGAAGACCGGCAGGCCCTGCAAGTGGCGCTGGACCCGGGCCGAAGACCTGCTCTACAGCACCTTCCGGGGCGCCTGGCACATCACCATCAAGGACGCGGTGACCAAAGACGGCCGCATCATCGGACGCCAGATGACCTCCATCCGCGACGCGGGCTCCTACGCCTCCCTTAACCCCTATGTGGTGGAAAAGCACTGCTACCTGGGGGCGGGCCCCTATTTCATCCCCAACGTGAGGGTGCGGGGCTACTGCGTGTACACTAACAAGCCCCCGGCCAGTTCCATGCGCGGCTTCGGCATCACCCCGGCGGCCTTCGCCACCGAGGTGCAGTTGGACAAGATCGCCGACCGCCTGGGCATGGACCCCTGGGAGGTGCGCTTGACCAACGCCTTCCGCAAGGGCGAGTACACCCCGACCAAGCGGGTCTTGAACAGCGTGGCCATGATCGAGGTGCTGCAAAACCTGGCCGCCAAGGCGGGCGTGGAGCTTCCCGGCCATCTCAAGGCCATGGCCTCCACCCAGGAAAGGGGGTAGCCAATGAAAAAGCAAGGAAAAGGCATAGCCGCGGGATTCTATCCTTCGGGCATGAGCGGCGGTGGCGACTCCAGCCAGGCCATGGTCAAGGTGCAGCCCGACGGCTCCGCCGTGGTCACGGTCGGCTCCTGCGACATCGGCCAGGGCTGCAAGACCATCATGGCCCAGATCACCGCCGAGGTGCTGGGCATCGACTACGAGGCGGTCAAGGTGGTCAACGACGACACCGACAACTGCCCGCTCAGCTTCGGCACCTTCGCCAGCCGGGTCACCTACGTGGACGGCCTGGCCACCAAGATGGCCGCCGAGGACGCCAGGCGCATCCTCTTCGAGGTGGCCGCGGTTATGCTGGAATGCTCCGAGGACGAGCTGGAAGCGGCGGACAGCCAAATCAGAGTGCAGGGCAACCCGGACAAGGCTCTTAGCATCGGCGAGGTGGCCGGAGCGGGCACCTTTGGCATGCGCAAATTCATCCTGGGCCTGGGGCACTACATGCGCGACCTCGCGGCCATGGACCCGGAGACCTGCGAGTGCGACCCCTTCTGCACCCTGGCCTGGGCGGCCAGCTACGCCGAGGTGGAGGTGGACACCGAGACCGGCGAGGTGGATATCCTGCGCCTGGTCAACTCCTACGACGTAGGCAAGGCCATGAACCCCACCCACCTGGAAGGCCAAATCGATGGCGGGGCCACCATGGGAGTGGGCGCGGCCATGTCCGAGGACCTGCATCCCTTCTTCCCCAGCCTGGAGTTCCAGCCGGACAACCTGGGCGACTACGCCATCCCCACCACCATGGACGTGCCGGACATGGAGTCGGTGATCTACGAATGCCCCTCCACCAACGGCCCCTACGGGGCCAAGGGCATCGGCGAGATGACCGCCAACACCCCCGGCCCGGCCATCGTCAACGCCATCCACGACGCGGTGGGCATCTGGATAACCAACCTGCCGGCCACACCGGAAAAGGTGCTGCGCGCCCTGGACGCCAAGGGAGCCTAGCCCGAACCTGAAACCTTGATCCGCCCCGGTCCTGCTTGGGCCGGGGCGGTTTTTCATGACCGGCCGGGCCCTGGGCGAACCTGGCGTGAGCGATCTTTGCGGCAACCCCTGGCGCGAAAAGGTCTGGTCTGATAATACCCCTTGCTATGAAACACGAACCCGACAAAGCCGCGCCCGGAGCGACCCCTGAATTTTTGGTGGACCTGGAGAAGGTCGATTACGAGGCGGGCGGCAAGCTGTTGCTGCGCGGGATATCCTGGCGCCTGGAGCCGGGCAAGCATTGGGCGATGCTGGGCTCCAACGGCGCGGGCAAGAGCACCTTTCTGCGCCTGGTGCGCGGCGAGCTGTGGCCCCTGCCCTCCAGCCGCACCCGCCGCCGCTACACCGTGGACGGCCGGGTGACCACCAGCCCCCTGCTCTTCCGGGAGCGCACCGGCCTGGTCTCCGGCGAGTTGTTCAACGAGTATCACCGCCGGGAGTGGGACCTCACCAGCCGGGAGGTGGTGGTCAGCGGGCTCACCGGCGGTCATCTGCTCTACCACGAGCCCAGCGACGAGCAGTGGCAACGGGCCGACGAGCTGCTGGCCAAGCTGGAGATCAGCCACCTGGCCAAGCGCCGCTTGCTGTCCCTGTCCCTGGGCCAGGGCAAGCAGGTGCTCATCGCCCGGGCCCTGGCCAGCCGCCCCAGCCTGCTGCTGTTGGACGAGCCCTGCGAGGGCCTGGACTCCGCCTCCCGCCGCAGGCTTTTGGCCATGCTGGGCCGGGTGGCGACAGGCGGCACCCAACTAGTCTACGCCACCCACCGGGGAGCCGAGCTGGTGCCCGGCACCAGCCACGCCCTACTCCTAGACCAAGGCGAGATAACCCTGCAAGGGCCGCTGCAGGAGGTCATGGACCACGGCGGCCTGGCCCTGGCTCCCTCGCCCCAGGCCGCCCTGCCCGCTCCGCCGCCCCCAGCCACTCAGGGCGCGTTCCTGGCCAGGGTGCGGACCGACCAGGTCAACCTGGAGCACAAGCCGGTGCTCTTCGACTTGGACTGGGAGGTGCTGCCCGGCCAAAACTGGCTGGTGTTGGGGCCCAACGGCGCGGGCAAGACCACTCTGCTGCGCCTGCTGGGCGGTGAGCTGCGCCCCCAGCACGGCGGCACCCTGGCCTGGTTCGGCAGCACCAAGCCCCGCAACCTTCAGAAGCTGCGCCGAGAGATCGGCCTGGTCTCGGCCGGATTGCAGGCCCGCCACTTCCACCGCCAGAGCGGCCTGGAGACCGTGGCCTCGGGCATCTCCGGCAGCGTGGGCCTGCGGGGATATCTGGACCAGGGGCAACGCGACCAGGCCGTGGCCTGGCTGGAGCGCCTAGGGCTCATGGAGCTGGCCCAGCGGGACATAACCACCCTGTCCTATGGGCAGCTGCGCAAGCTCTTGATCGCCAGGGCCATGGTGACGGGTCCCCGGCTGCTGCTGTTGGACGAGCCCCTGGCCGGTCTGGACTCCCCGGCCCGGGCCGAGGTGAACGCAATCTTGGCCCGCCTGGCCGGTGAGGGCACCACCCTGGTGGGCGTGACTCACTACCCCGAGGAGATGATGGCCTACATGAGCCACGTGGCCCTGCTGGAGGCGGGGCGCATGGTCTTCCAAGGCACGGTGGAGCAGTACCTGGGGCGGCAGACCCAAGCGCGTTCTTGACAAGAGAGGCCAGGCCCAACAACATAGGATGACGGAGCCTTTGGCCACCCCTCGTCAAGGAGATAGACCATGAGCCTTCCCAAGCCCTATACCGATTTTAAAGAGTACTTTCCCGAGTTGGCCCAAGCTTTTGAAAAGCTGGGCGTACTTTGCAAGGACGCCGGTCCCCTGGACACCCGCTCGGCCCGCCTAGTGAAGCTGGGCATGGCCGTGGCCACCGGCAGCCGGGGAGGCATCAAGAGCCAGGCCCGCAGGGCCTTGGGCGAAGGCTTCACGGTCGACGAGCTCCGGCACGCGGCGGTGCTGGCCTTGCCCAGCATAGGCTTCGCCCCGATCATCGCGGCCATCGGCTGGATCAACGAAGTTGCCGGAGAAGCCGCCTGAGCCTGGCGAAATGTCCCGGCTAACACTGGCGTTCCGCGCCTGACCTGGTAAAATCGAAAGCGTTTTTTGGCCCGTCGTCTAACGGCAGGACATCAGCCTTTGGAGCTGATTATTCAGGTTCGAATCCTGGCGGGCCAGCCAAAAAATGCCCAAGGACCGGCCTTATAGGCCGGTCCTTGTTTTTATGCGTCGTATGACTGTCAGCGTATCAAGCACGAACCGCGCCCAAAGCCTTGCCCTGTAGCACTGTTAATTCTCCCTAAGAACCTTTTACCAAATACGGCTTTTAATTTACCAATTCTGTAATCAAATAGATTACAGCACCGAGGTCCGCTGTGTTGCCTATCGCCGTTGGGAGCAAGACCTGCCCCCTCTGTGGCGGAATGGATGTCAGGCGTTCGCATAGGCGAAATGCCTGGGAACGCATCCTTTCCGTCTTTGGAATCACTCCGTTCCGCTGCCGGGATTGCCTGAGTCGCTTTTACCTACTATTTTATTTTTGAGTTGATCCTAGGCAAGGGACCGACTTGGCTAGCCTTTTAAAATAACTTGCAATGCTGGTGGCCTACTTGGCGGCGGGACGCCCCGTGGCCCCCAGGTAGATCGCCGCCACGGCCAGCAAGGCCCCTCCCGCCTCCAGCAGAGTGGTGTGGCGGCCGAAGAACAATACGTCCCAGCAAAAGGCCAGGGTTGGTTGCAAAAGCAGCACCAGGCCCGCCCGGGAGGCGGCCACCTGCTTAAGCCCCAGGGAGATGAGCACCCAGCCCCCGGCGTGGCAGGCCAGGCCATAGACGGCCAGCCAGCCCCAGTCCCAGGCCGAGGTCACGGCCAAGGATTCGCCGGAGCGCCATAATGCGGCCAGGAGCAGCCCGGCGCAAACCAGGGACATGAGGGCCACGCTGGACATGGGGTCCAGGCCGCCCACCCTGCGCACCGACCAGCGCAGACACAGGAGATAGGAGCCATAGGCGCAGGCGGCCAGCAGCCCCAGGCCCACGCCATAGTGATAGCCCGGCCCCAGGCCCTGCCAGCGGACCCCCACCAGCAGCCACAAGCCGAACATGGCCAGAGGTATGGCCGCGCCCAGGCGCCAGCCTGGCCTCTCTCCCAAGACCAGCACCCCCACCCCGGCCACCACGAACACCTGGAAATTGGCCAAGATGGTGCTGAGCCCCGGCCCCAGCAGGAGGATGGCTCTGTGCCACAGGGTCAGGTCCAGGGCGAAAAGAAAGCCCGCCAGACAGGCCGCCCCCAGGCCGACCCATCCGCCCCACAGGGCCTTGCCCCGCAGGCGGGCCCAAACGGCCAGGGCCACCCCGCCGATGAGCATGCGGTAAAAGGCGCTGGAGGAAGGACCCACCGACACCAGACGCACCATGACGGCGGAAAAGCTGATGAGGGCGGCCCCGGCCAGAAGGCAGGCCAAAGCCGCGGTAGGCTGGGAAAGACGGCTCACGGCCTTCCCCTCCCCCTGTGATTCATTTGGGACGTCGACTCGTTCCTGGGCTACTGGCCTTGTCCGTCCGTGGCCGGCTTGGTGGTCGCCAGCTCTTTGGGTGGGGCCGCTTGCCCGTCGTCGGCCTTTTGCTTTTTAAAGCCCATGCGCTCGAAGAGCACGAACAGGCCGGGCACGAAGACCACTCCCAGCAAGGTCGCCGCCAGCATGCCGCCGAACACCGCGGTTCCCAGGGCGATACGGGCCCCGGCCCCGGCTCCGGAGGCCACCACCAGGGGCAGCACGCCCAGGATAAAGGAGAAGGCGGTCATGAGAATGGGGCGGAAGCGCAGCTTGGACGCCTCCATGGCCGCATCCACGATGCTTTTGCCCTCTTTGTGCAGATCTCGGGCAAACTCCACGATCAGAATCGCGTTTTTTGTGGCCAAACCCACAAGGAGCACAAGGCCTATTTGGGTGTAGACGTTGTTGTCCAGGGAGCGGATCTGCACTGCGGCAAAGGCCCCCAAAAGGGCCAGAGGCACCGCCAGGAGGACCGGCACCGGCAGCTTCCAGCTTTCATACTGAGCCGCCAGCACCAAGAACACGAAGATCACCGCCACCACGAACACCACCGCGCCGCTGCCGCCGGCCACCACCTCCTGGTAGGTGATGCCGCTCCAGGCGTAACCCATGGATGAGGGCAACTTCTGCGCGGACATGTTTTTCAAAAGCTCGATGGCCTCCCCGGAACTGTAGCCCGGCGCGGCGTTGCCGCGGATGGTGGCCGCCGGATACAGGTTGAAGCGGGGCAGAACCTGGGGGCCAATGGTGCTTTGGATGGTGGCCAGGGTGCCCATGGGCACCATCTGGCCCGAGGCGTTGCGCACCTGTAGGCTGGAGATGTCCTGGGAATGGGCCCGGAAGCGGGCCTCGGCCTGCATGTTCACCTGGAAGGTGCGCCCGAACTTGTTGAAGTCGTTAACGTAGCTGGAGCCCAGATAGGCTTGGAGGGTGTCGAACACCGAGGACAGGGGGACGCCCAGGCTCTTCACCTTGGTGCGGTCCACGTTGACGAACAACTGAGGCACGTCGGCCCGGAACGAAGTGTACATGCCGGTTAGCCCGGCCTGACCGTTGCCGTCCTGAATAAGCTCGTAGGCCATGTTTTGCAGGCTCTGCGAACCGCTGGCTCCGCGGTCCTGCAACTGGTACTCAAAGCCTCCGGCCAGGCCCAAACCGGGGAGAGCCGGCGTGGGAAAGGCCATGGCCGTGGCCTCTTGAATCTGCATCATGCCGTAGTTGATGCGCATCAACATGTCTCGTTGGCTCTCGCCGGGCTTGCCGGCCCTGTCGTCCCAACTCTTGTACACGACGATCGCCGCGCCGGTGTTGGAGTTGGCGGTGTTGTCCAACAAGGACAGGCCGGTGAGAGATATGTTGTAGGCCACGCCCGGGGTGCCGGCGATGATCTGGTTGACGTGGTTCACCACCTCCTGGGTGCGTTGCAGGCTGGCGCCGTCGGGCAGCTGGACGGTGCTCACCGCGTAACCCTGGTCCTCCACGGGCACGAAGCCGGTGGCGGTGTGGGTCATGGTGTAGAAGGCCACCACGGCCAGGATGACGTAGACGATCATGGAAATGCCCAGCTTGCGCACCACCAACCCCACGATGCCCTCGTAGCGGTTGGTGGACCAGCTCAGGAAGGTGTTGAAGCCGCGCCAGAACCAGTTGCGGTGTTCCGGGGTGGGCCGGAGCAGCAGGGCGCACAGGGCCGGGCTCATGGTCAGAGCATTGATGGCGCTGAAGAAGGTGGCCGTGGCGATGGTCAGGGCGAACTGCTTGTAGAGGATGCCGGTCATGCCACCCATGAAGGCGGTGGGGATGAACACCGCCAGCAGCACCAAAGTGGTGGCGATGACCGCGCCGGATATCTCCTCCATGGACTTAACGGCCGCTTCTTTGGAACTGAGCCCGTGTTCATCTATATTTCGGGCGCAGTTCTCCACCACGACGATGGCGTCGTCCACCACAATGCCGATGGCTAACACCAATCCGAACAGAGTCAGGGTGTTGATGGAAAAGCCAAGGATGCCCATGACCGCGAAGGTGCCGATGAGCGAAACGGGGATGGTGATGGCCGGGATCAGGGTGGCCCTGATGTCCTGCAAAAACACGAACACCGTCAAAATAACCAGGATGGCCGCGATGACCAGGGTTTCCACGATCTCCTTGATGGAAGCGCGCACCACGTCGGAGGCGTCGTAGGTGACGATCGACTCCAGGCCCTGCGGGAAGCTGCTGCCCAGCCTTTTGAGAACCTCGCGGCAGTTGTCGGATATCTGCAGCAGGTTGGCGCCCGGCAGCTGATAGACCATGATGGTGGCCGTGGGCTTTTTGTTCATCTGGCTGCTGATGGTGTAGGTCTGGGCGCCCAACTCCACCCTGGCCACGTCCTTGACCCGCACGATGCGTCCGTCGGAGCCGGTCTTTATGATGATCTGCTCGAATTGGTTCACGTCGGCCAGGCGGCCCAGCACGTTGACCGTAAGCTGGAAGTTCTGGCCCTTGGGGGCCGGCCGTTGGCCTATGACGCCCGCGGCCACCTGCACGTTCTGCTCTTGGATGGCCGAGGACACGTCATCGGTGGTCAGGCTGTAGGTCTTGAGCTTTTGGGGGTCCAGCCACAGGCGCATGCTGTAGTCGCCGGCTCCGTAGACCTGAACGTCGCCCACCCCGTAGACACGGGACAGTTCGTCCTTGATGCTGATGGTGGCGTAGTTGGCCAGGAAGATATCGTCGTAGAGGCCCTTGGTGTCCAGCAAGTTGATGCACATGGCGAAGTTGGTGGACTTCTTCTTGGTGGTCACGCCCAGGCGCCTTACCTCTTCAGGCAGCTTGGGGGTGGCGATGCCCACCCGGTTTTGCACCAGCACCTGGGCCATGTCCTGATCGGTGCCGGTCTCGAAGGTGACGGTCAGGGTATAGGAACCGTCCGAGGCGCTGTTGGAGGACATGTAGATCATGCCTTCCACGCCGTTGACCTGCTCCTCGATGGGCTGGGCCACGGTGTCGGCCACGACGGTGGCGCTGGCTCCGGGGTAGTTGGCGGTCACTGTGACCGTGGGAGGCTCGATATTGGGGTACTGGGATATCGGCAGGCCCACCAAGGTAAGCAAGCCGCCCAGCACGATGACGATGGACATCACCGCCGCGAAGATAGGCCTGTTGATGAAAAAGCGTGAGAACATTTAAACCCGCCTACTTTTCGCCCTTGGCGGGCTTTTCCTTGGCCGGGGCTTCCGGCTTGGCCTGGCCCTTTTGCTGGGCCGTGGCCTTTTGCCGGGCCGCGGCTTGGGCCTGTTCCACCTGCTCCTGGGTCATGGGGGTGCATTTGGCCCCGGGGCGCACCCTTTGCAGGCCGTTGATCACCACCACGTCATCCACTTTGATGCCCTTGAGGATGACTACCTTGCCGTCCGACTGCAGCGGCCCGGTTTCCACCGGCCGGTACTGCACCACGTTGTCCTTGTCCACCACCAGCAGGTAGGTGCCGCGCTGATCGCGTCCCAAGGCGCGGTCCTCGGTGAGGATGGCGTCCTTGATGATGCCCACCGGCACCTGCACCCGCACGAACAGGCCGGGCAGGAGCACGCCGTCGGCGTTGGGGAACACCCCGCGCACCTGGATGGTGCCGGTGCCGGTGTCAACCTTGTTGTCGATCCAGTCCAGGTAGCCCTTGTGGGGGTAGTTTTCTTCGTTGGAAGCGCCCAGGTTGGCCAGGGGATAGCCCTTGTCGTTCAGGGGCAGCTCCTTGTCCCGCTGATTGTCGCGGTATTCCATGACATCGGCTTCGGCCACGGTGAAATAGGCGTAAATGGGATCGTCCATGACGATGGAAGTGAGCTTGGTGGTGGAGCCGGCCCCCACCAGGTTGCCCACATCCACCAGGTTCCGCGAGACGCGCCCGCTGATGGGGGCGTGAATATGGGTGTAGCCGTAGTCGATGCGGGCCCGCTCAACTTGGGCATCGGCCGATTGCACCTGGGCGATGGCCTCGGCTTCCTGGGCCTTGGCCTGGATCACGTCGACCTCGCTCACCGCGCGGTCCTTGTAGGCGTTTTCCTTGCGCACCAGGGTGGCCTGGGCCAGTTTCAGCTGGGCCTTGGCCACGGCCAGGTTGGCCAGGGCGATATCCACCTTGGCCTGGTAGGGCTCAGGCTCGATGACAAAGAGCAGTTGGCCCTTTTTCACCCGGCTGCCCACCTCGAAGTTGACGCTTCTGAGCTGGCCCTCCACCCGCGCGTTGATATCCACGGAAAACTGCGCCTGGGTATTGCCGGTGTACACCGCGTAGTTGGTGACCGTGCGGGTGACCGGTTTGGCCACCGTCACCGTGGGCGGCGGAGGAGCGGCGAACTTGTTTTCGCCGCGGTCGCAACCGGCAGCTGCAAAAGTGAGCCCGGCCAAGATGGCCAAGGCGGTTAGCGCCTGTTTGCTTATCCCCTTGATCATGGCAATTTCCCTTGAAGGTGCGCGGCGTCTGCCCTAGCGGCTAGCCGCCTCAAGTGCGTTGTTGGGCGGAGTCTCGCCTTTGACCGCGGGATCCCAGCCGCCCCCCAGGGCCTGGTAGATGTTGACCAGATTTATGGCCACCTGTCCGCGCGAGGCAGCCAGTTGGTTGTCATAGTCGAACAGGTTACGTTGGGCGTCCAGCACCCGCTGGAAATCCTGCAAACCCTCTTTGTACAAACGAATGGCCAGCTTCAAGGCGCGGCGCGAGGCCTTCACCGTGGTCCGCAAATATTGCTGGCGCAGCTTTTCCTGCTGGAAAGCCACCATGGCGTCCTCCCCCTCCTTGAGGGCGGAGAGCACGGTGCTTTCATAAGTCAACAGGGCCTGCTCGGCCTGGGCGTCCTGCACTTTTATCTGGGCCCGAATGCTGCCGCCGGCGAACAGGTTCCAGGACATGCTGGGGCCTATGGAAAAGAAGGTGCTGCCCCCGGTGAACAGGTTGCCGCCGGTGGTGGCCGCGGTCCCCAGGGAGCCGATGAGGCTGAAACGAGGATACAGATCGGCGGTGGCCACCCCGATGCGAGCAGTGGCCGCGGCCAGCTGGCGCTCCGCGCTCCTGACGTCCGGGCGCTGGCGCAACAGGTCGGCCGGCACCCCCACCGCCACCCTGGCCGGAGGCACGGGAATGGGCCGGGGCCGTATCAGTTCCGGGGTCACCGAGTTGGGAGGCAGGCCCAACAGCAGCGCCAAGGTATTCAAAGACTGACTGAGGTCGCTCTTGAGGGGAGGCAACTGGGCCTGGGAGCTGCCCAAGACCGTCTGGGCCTGGGAGACGTCGAGGTCCGTGGCCAGGCCCCATTTAAAACGGGATTGGGTGAGCTTGAGCACGCCCTTTTGGGATTCGATGTTTTCGGTGGTGGCGGATATGCGCGCTTGCAGGGTGCGCACCACCAGGTAGGTCTGGGCCACCTGGGAGTAGAGGGCCACCATCACCCCGACGCGATCTTCCTGGCTGGCCTGGAAGTCGGCCTGGGCCGCCTCCACCGAGCGCCGCACCCGGCCGAACAGGTCGATCTCCCAGCTGGCCTCCAGGCCCAGGGAGATGTTGTTGCCAAGCAGCCCGCTGCGGGTCAGGTCTTTTTCGCTGTATTGCTGGCGAATGGCCGATGCCGGGGCATCCACCGCGGGAAGCTCCGAGCCCAGCACGACTCCCAGTTGAGCCCGAGCCTCTTTCACTCTGGCCACGGCCACCTTGAGATCAAGGTTGCCGGTGTCGGCCCGCTTGATCAGCGCGGTCAACAGGGGGTCCTGGAATACGGTCCACCATTTGGTCAGGTCGGCCTGCTGTTTGACCAAAGCGGGATCGTTGGATTCCTGCCAGGAAGCGGGAACCTGAGTCTTGGGCGGTTTGTAATCCGGCCCCACCTTCATGCAGCCGGACATAACCAACAGGGCGGACAGAGCTATGCCGACAGCGACCAATCCAGATGATTTGCTCAGGCTCCGCAAGCAACGATGCATTCTTTTCGCCCTCCTTGAGTCTTGCTCATCTTGTTGGAAAGTCTTGCTATTGTCAACATGCTTGGCAATATAGCAACTTATTGAGGGCGTTATCGTTCATTTCCTTTGGAAGTCATGGTGTGAAGGCTCACCAGGCGCGCCACCAACACCACCATATAGAACTGTCCCACCACCGATTCGGTGATGGCCAACTGCCCGGCAATCGTGCTCAAAGGGGTTATGTCCCCATAGCCGGTGGTAGTAATGGTTACAAAGCTGAAATAGAAAAGCGAGGACAACTGGGGCCCCACGTAGGCCGACACTCCGGCCAGTTTGTGGACCCCTTCGGCGATGGCAAAGGAGCCGGGCCAGGCCGACTCCACCGCCTGGTAGGCGAATCCCCACATCATGCCTATGAGCAGGTAGCCGTTGAGCGACCCGCTGATAGTGTCAAAGGAGACCTCTTTCTGAGTCATCACATCTTTGAGGATGGAGAAGATGACGATGCCCAAAAAACCCACGAAAGAAACGCAGCCGAGCACCATAGTTATGTTGCGATGCCAATGGTAGTCGCCCAACACGAAAATCATGCCGGAGACCAGCAGGACCAGAGCCAGAAAAAAGGTGCGTTTACGGTCGATCACCGTGTAAGCGGCGGCCACCAGCACCAGGATGATGAACAAATCCAGGATGGTCCTGGTGCGCGGCAACAACTGCTCTATAAGAGGCACCATCAAGAAATAGAGCATCATGGTGCCGAACAGCCACAAATGGCGGGACTTGAACCAGGGAAGCTTATGATGGTAGCGGCGGTTGGCCACTGGACCGGCCGGGTCTATGATCATGCCAGGACCTCCTCCCAGCGGCTGAGTTGCTCAAAGGGCAACAGTTGACTGAAAGCGCGGTTGGTGGTCACTATGCCCTCTTCTTCCACCGCGGCCATGGGGTTGAGCCCCCCGCGCACCACCAGGCCCACCCGCCCGGTGGCCAGGGGCACCTCCAGCAGGGGCTGGCCGGGACGGCCCACCAGGATGATCCCCCCCAGCCCGGCCCGCTCCAGGCGTCCGGCCAGGCGGCGGGCCTTTTCCGCCGCCGGGGCGGGGATCTCGCGGAAGCTGGCCCCGATGACCCCCTCGCCGGTGGCCACGGCCTGGCTCACCGAGGTCATGCGTCCCTTGATGAAAATCTCCAGGGGATCCAGGGTGGTGCCGTCGTAGTTGATGATCTGGGTGAAGCGCAACGGCTTGTGGTCGCTGACCTGCAACAGCCCGCCGAAGCGGTTGGTCATGGGCACCCCTTCGTCGAGCATCACCCCGTTGATGGCGATGGAGCACACCGTGGCCACCACCACCTCGCCGGGGCCGGGGGTGTAACTGCCCACCTTTTGGCCCGGACGGCCTATGAGCAGGCGGTCGCCCAGGGAGTAGCCCGCCCGGAACACCCGACGCATCACGGCCTTGGCCCGGGGCAGGTCCTCGGCCCGAAGCACCGAAAGGTTCACCACCACCTTGCCGCGCCCCTGGCGAAGCTTGAAGTCCATGCCGAAGATCAGCGCCTCGGCCCTGGCGGCCACAAAGCCAACCTTGTCCACCACATAGGCGGTTTCCAACTCGCGGCGGCCCACGGAGGTGAGTTGCCGCCCCCGGCGGCCCACCTGTTGGGTGAGGCCCTCTTCATCCGTAATACTCAAGTAGTAACGGATGGTGCGCTGGCTCATGTCCTTGCCCGCCAGGGCCAGGGCGTGGGCGATACGGGTGCCGCCCAGGGGCTTGTCCGATTCGGACAGCACCCTGAGTACATCCAATATCTTGCGCCTGCTGCGTTCGTCCACTAGGTGCTCTCCTTCCGTTTGGTAGGATTTACCCTCCCCGGCAATCGGTCCAACGCTAACCGCTTCCGTCCATGAAGTCAAGACCGTATGCGGCAAGATTGCCGCCTCTGGCCCATAACCTGAACTTAAACTATGGCCGACTATCGTTTTGTACGGGCAAAACAACGTCTTAACTCATTAAATCAACAGGAAGCGGGCCTTGCAACCCCGCCGCGGCCCCAGGTGTTGACAATAAAGGAATCCTCTGTCATAAAGGCAAAGGTTGCCGTGTTTGCCAAGGGCCGTTTTAGCCCTCCGGCCGCCCCTTAGCGGGGCGGGTGCAGTCCACAATCCGCGACCCCCGGCTAGAAGCCGCTTCCCCAGGCTAGGGAGGCGGCATGGGGCTTGTCGCGGCCAACCAAACCGGCGGCCGCAACGTCATTTTGAGCGGCCGGCCCCGGCTTAGCCGCCGGGCGGGGACCCGGGAGATTTTTTAGACCATGGCCAACAATTCGACCGCAGATTTCCAGCCGCAGATCACCCTGCTCTACTGTCGCCAGAGCCTGGCCGCCGAGGTCAAGCCGGTCCAGGGCAACCGGGCCGGAAACGGTTTCAGCGTCCGCCTGGTGCTCTTGCCCTGTAGCAGCAAGGTGCAGCTTCCCCATCTCATGCGCCTGCTGGAGCAGGGCAGCGACGGGTTGCAGATAGCGGCTTGCCCCGAAAAGGCCTGCCAGCATCTGGTGGGCAGCAACCGGGCCGAAAAGCGCATCGCGCGCGGCCGGGAGCTTTTGGAGCAGGTGGGCATGGGTGCCGAGCGCCTGGGATTGGACCGGGGCGCGGGCCTTAGCCTTGATGATTTAATGGAGATGGCCGGCCAAAGGGCCGAGGCTTTGCGGGCCCTGGGCCCCAACCCCATGAAAGGAGTTTGAGCGCCGATGATCACCGCTGAGTGGAAGCCCATTGAGGAAATGGTGGGTTACCTGCGCGGCCACAAGAAGGTGCTGGTAATCGGTTGCGCCACCTGCGTGGCCGAATGCGCCGCCGGCGGAGAGCGCGAGGTGGAGACCCTGGCGCCCCTGCTGGCCATGGCCATGCAAAACGACGGCAACCCCATTGAAGTAAAAAGCGCCACCCTGGAGCGCCAGTGCGAGCCCGAGTTCCTGGAGGCCATCGCCGAGGCGGCGGCCGAGGCCGACGCCATCGTCAGCGTGGCCTGTGGAATCGGCATGCAATTGGTGGCCGAGCGCTACGCCGACACCCCGCTCTACCCCGGAGTCAACACCACCAGCCTGAGCATCCGCGAAGAGCCGGGCCTGTGGACCAGCCGTTGCGCCGCCTGCGGCGACTGCGTGCTGGGTTTTACCTTCGGTCTGTGCCCGGTGGCCCGCTGCGCCAAGAGCCTGCAAAACGGCCCTTGCGGCGGCACCCGCACCAACGGAATGTGTGAGATCAACCAAGACACGCCCTGTATCTGGCGGCTGATCGTGGAGCGGGCCACCGCCCGCGGCCGGTTGGAGGACCTCACCAAGGTGCGTCCTCCCAAGGACTGGTCCAACTCGCCGGCCGGAGGGCCCAAGAGGATGCTGCGGGAGGATCTGCGGTCATGAGTTTGCACGCAGGAACCAAGTTGGAAAAAGTTTTGGCCGCCGGCCAGTTCGCCCTCACCACCGAAGTAGGCCCGCCCCGCGGCCCCGACGTGGAGGAAGTGCTCAAGAAGGCCGAAATCCTCAAGGGCGTGGCCGACGCTTACAACGTCACCGACAACCAGACCGCGGTGGTGCGCATGTCCTCCATCGCGGGCTCCAAGATCCTCTTGGACGCCGGGCTGGAACCGGTGGCCCAGATGACCTGTCGGGACCGCAACCGCATCGCCATGCAGAGCGACCTGTTGGGCGCGGCCGCCCTGGGGCTCAAGAACATCCTGGCCATCAGCGGCGACCACCAGGGCGCCGGGGCCAGCGGCAAGCTCAAGGGCCACCCCGGAGCCAAGGGCGTCTACGACGTGGACTCCATCCAGCTCATCAACATTATAAAGAACATGCGCGATGAAGGCGTGCAGGCCGGGGGCGACACCCTGACCAGCAAGCCGCAGTTCTTCATCGGCGCGGCCTGGACCCCCCTGGGACCGCCCATCGAGTTCCGCGTTTTGCGCCTGGCCAAGAAAGTGGCGGCTGGCGCGGACTTCATCCAGACCCAGGCGGTCTACGACATCAAGGCCTTCGCCGAGCAGATGGCCAAGGCCGTGGACATGGGCCTGACCGAGAAAACCGCCATCCTGCCGGGGATCATCATTCCCCGCTCGGCGGGCATGCTCAACTATATGAACAAGAACGTGCCCGGCGTAGTGGTTCCCCAGGAGCTCATCGACCGCATGAAGGCGGCCTCCGACCCCCAAGCCGAGGGCGTCAAGGTCACCTTGGAGCTGATCGAGCAGGTTAGAGAGCTGCCGGGGGTCAAGGGCGTACACCTCCAAGCCATCGAGGCGGAGGAACTGCTGCCCGAGATCATCAACCAGGCAGGCCTGTCCCCGCGTCCGGAGGTCTAAACTCCGGCCCGGGCTCAACGCCAGCAGACGAGCAGGATTTTTATCATGGGCGAAAAGTATCACGTCGAGGTGGGCCCCACCCAACCGCGCTTCACCCCGGTGGCCAAGCTGGCCGCCATGGAGGTGGAGGGCTGTCTGGGCTGCCTGAAGTGCGTCAAGCGCGATAGCTGCATCTACGAGGTCTATAAGAAGAAGACCTTCGATGCCGGGCAGGTGGTGGACACCACAGACTCCCTGTGCCTCAACTGCATGCGCTGCGTGCAGGAGTGCAAGAAAAACATCCTAACCCGGGCCGTGAACCCCCAGTTCGAGGCCATGGGCGACGAATATTGGCGGCCGGACATCATCGCCACCCTGTGGAAGCAGTCCTCCACCGGCGCCATCCCCGTCTCCGGGGCGGGCTACCGGGGCCCCTTCTCCGGGCCAGGCTTCGACCAGATGTGGACCGACATGAGCGAGATCGTGCGGCCCACCCGCGACGGCATCCACGGCCGCGAGTACATCAGCACGGTCATCGAGCTGGGACGCCGTCCCGAGCGCCTGATCTTCGACGAAGCGGGCGACCTGGCCATCGACATGCCTCCCATGGTGGAGCTGCCCACCCCCATGCTCCTGGACCTGCCCCCCTGGGGCAAGATCGGCCCCGGCACCCGCCGGGCCGTGGCCCTGGCCGCCAAAGAGGGCAAGACCCTGGCCGTGGCCACCTACGAAGAGGCCGCCGGGCTTCTGGCCGACCTCAAGAGCAACCTCATCGTGCGCGTTGACGGCGTGCCGGCCGACCTCAGCCCCCTGGAGGGCGCGGCCATGGCCGAGATGCTCTACACCCCCGGGGTTATGGACCAAGTGGCCAAGCTCAAGGAGCAAAGGCCGGACCTGGTGGTGGCGGTGCGCCTGCCCCTGGACGAAAACGCGGCCGACCGGGCCGCCGGGGTGGTCCTGGCCGGAGCCGAGGTGCTCTACCTCCAGGCCGGCGACAAGGGCCAGGGCCTGGGCAAGGCCTCGGACACCTTCATCACCAAGCTGATCCGCGAGGTGCACCTGCGCCTGGTGGACGAAGCCTGCCGCGACCAGGTGACCCTGTTGGCGGGCGGCGGCGTGGCCCTGGCCGAGCACGTGGCCAAGACCATCCTCTGCGGCGCGGACGGCGTGGGCCTGGACCTGGTGCTCAACGTGGCCATGGAGTGCCGCCTGTGCCGCTCCTGCTCCGAGGGCTTTGACTGCCCGGTGAACCTGGACACCATCGACGAGGAGCAGGGCAAGAAGCGCCTGCTCAACCTCATGGGCGCCTTCCACTCCCAGCTCATCGAGCTGATGGGAGCCATGGGCATCCGCGAGGTGCGCCGCCTGCGCGGCGAGATGGGCCGGGCCATGGTCTTCGAGGACCTGGAGAAGATGAGCTTCGCGCCCATCTTCGGCGAGCGGGTCACTCCCCTGGAGCCCGCCAAGTCCTCCCCGGTCCCGGAGCTGGCTCCCGGCGAATACAGCGCCTTGTCGGCGGAGATCACCGAGGCCCCCTCGCGCTACCGCAACGCCCTGACCAAATACAAGGTCGAGCGCCTGAACACCTGCGTGGCCTGCGGCAAGTGCGCCGAGGTCTGCCAGTTCGGGGTGCACTTCAAGGCCGGCGAAAAGATGCTGGCCCCGCGCAACAGCAAGTGCCGGGGCGCGGACTACTGCCGCTCCATCGGCTCCTACTGCGGCGACGCCTGCCCGGTTCAAGCCATCCGGGTGGGCCCAAACCCGGTGTGGAAAACCTTCGGCGACGCCCGTTGGCCCGCCGACCTGTTGGTGGCCACCTGGATTCAGGCCGAAACCGGCCAGCCGCCCCAGGAGAACCTGGAGTACCGCAAGGGTGCCAGCGGCGGCGGCTTCGACCGCATGGACATCGTGTTCCCGGCCGAGCCGCCGGACGATAGCTTCGGCCCCAACGATGTGGACCTGTCCTTACCCCTGAACCGGCGCGACGACGACGGACGGCCCCGGGTGGAGATCGGCTTCCCGATATATGGCGGCGGCATGAGCTTCGGCTCGGTAAGCCAAGCCACCATGGAGAGCCGGGCCCGGGCCTACACCGCGCTCAACTCCTTCACCTGCACCGGTGAAGGCGGCTTCCCGCCCGTGCTGGAGAAGTACTCCAACAACGTGATCACCCAGGTGGCCACCGGCCTGTTCGGGGTGCGCGAGGAAACCATCCAGCGGGTGCGCATCGTGGAGTTCAAGTACGCCCAGGGCGCCAAGCCCGGCCTGGGCGGACACTTGCTGGGCGACAAGGTGACCCCGGCGGTGGCTAAGATGCGCGAGGCCGTGGTGGGCAACTCCCTGTTCAGCCCCTTCCCGTTCCACTCGGTGTATTCGGTGGAAGACCACAAGAAGCATGTGGATTGGATCAAACACATCAATCCCCGCGCTTTGGTTTCGGTGAAAGTCTCCACCCCCATGGACGTGGACATGGTGGCCGTGGGCTCCTTTTACGCCGGGGCGCACATAGTGCACCTGGACGGCAGCTACGGCGGCACCGGGGCGGCACCGGACATCGCCAAGAAGAACATCGCCATGCCCATCGAGTACGCCATCCCCATGGTGCACCGCTTCCTCACCGAGGAGGGCATCCGCGACAAGATCACCCTGATCGCCTCCGGCGGCGTGCGCACCGCCTGGGACGTGGCCAAGGCCATCGCCCTTGGCGCCGACGGCATCGTCTGCGGCACCGCCGACATGGTTGCCCTGGAGTGCATCCGCTGCGCCAACTGCGAGTCCGGCCGGGGCTGCCCCCGGGGCATCGCCACCACCGACCCCGAGCTTCAGGTAGCCTATGACTCCGACTGGGGCTCCCAGCGCGTGATCAACCTGTTCAACTCCTGGGCCATCCAGCTGCGCGACATCCTGTGGCGCCTGGGGCTCAAGAGTGTTCGGGACCTGGTGGGACGTAGCGACCTGCTCACCCACCTGGATTATCAAAAAAAGGCTTGAAAGAGAGAGGAACAGCCGTCGTGGCCAGTCTATTCCAAGCCCAAGGACGACAAAGCCGCCTCCCCTCACGGGAGGAGCTGACCCGCATAACCGAGGCCATTTTGGCCTCTCGCCGGAGGGCGTCGGCCGACGCCCCCCCGCTTAGCCCCCACCGGACCGCCGAAGAAGGCGGCTGCGGCGTGGTGGGTTTCGCGGCCAACGTGCCCGTGCGCGGCCGGCATATATTCGAACCTTCCGTTCAGATGCACAACCGGGGCAACGGCAAGGGTGGCGGCATCGCCGCGGCCTGCCTGGACCCCAAGCAACTGGGCGTAGACTCCGACACGCTCAAGAACGACTACATTCTCCAGGTAGCCCTGTTGGACCCCGAGGCCGAGAAAGAAGTCGAGGAGCAGTGTGTCAGCCCCTACCTGGACATCCACCACAAGGCGAGGGTGGAGACCCAGGGCGACTACCGCGACTTCGGCCTGGAGGTCAAGCCCCCGGACGTGGTGCGCTACTTTGTGCGCGCCAAGCAAGGGGCCCTGGACGCCTTCGCCGCCGAGGAAGGCCTGAGCGAGTTGACCGGCCGCGCCCTGGAAGATGAGTTCATCTACCGCAACACCAACCGCCTCAACGCCACCTTCTACACCAGCCTGGGCGAAAAGCGCGCCTTCGTGCTCAGCCATGCCCGCAACCTGGTGATCATGAAGGTCGTGGGCTTCGCCGAGACCGTGGTGCAGTACTACGGCATGGAAGACTTCAATGCCCAGGTGTGGATCGCCCACCAGCGCTACCCTACCAAGGGCCGCGTGTGGCACCCCGGCGGCAGCCACCCCTTCATCGGTCTCAACGAGGCTCTGGTGCACAACGGCGACTTTGCCAACTACTACAGCGTCAGCGAATACCTGCGCCAGCACGGCATCGCCACCCAGTTCCTCACCGACACCGAGGTGGCGGTCCTGCTCTTTGACCTGTGGACCAGGGTGTACCACTACCCCCTGGAGTACGTCATCGAGGCCATGGCCCCCACCACCGAGCTGGACTTTGAGCGCCTGTCGGCCCAAAGGAAGCCGGTGTACCGGGCCATCCAGGCCATGCACATGCACGGCAGCCCGGACGGCCCCTGGTTCTTCATCATCGCCCGCTCCAACCCGGACCAGGACCTGTACCAGCTTCTGGGCATCACCGACACCTCCATGCTCCGGCCCCAGGTCTTCGCCCTGCAAGAGGGCGACGTGTCCATCGGGCTGGTGGGTTCGGAAAAGCAGGCCATCGACGCCACCCTGCTCTCCCTGAACCAGGAAGACCCCCGCTTCCGTTTGGTGGCCGACCGCTACTGGAACGCCCGGGGCGGCAGCTCCACCGACGGCGGCGCTTTCCTGTTCAACGTGCAGGGCAACGGCCAAGGCTATGACCTCACTTGCACGGACAAATTCGGCACCCCCATCGAGGTGGACCAGGGCCAGTGGCGCTTCGACCCCGAGGAGACTCCCGCCGCTCCGGAGCAGGCCCAGAAACTGGAAGGGGCGCTCAGCGCCGCTCCCGAGGGCTCCGAGCCCTTTGCCGTGTACGAACAGGCGGCCGCGGCCATGGCCTCCTGGAGCTTCAGCCAGCTTCGCTGGTTCATCGCCCAGGTGGAAAAGGTGGCCCAGGCCGGCGACCAGGGAACCCAGTGGGCCCTGGAGGTCTTGACCCTGCTCAACGACCGCCGCTACGACACCGGCGACAAGAAGCGCTCGGTGGTGCTGCAACTGCTGCGCACCGCCATCAACGGCATCCTGGACCGCACCCCGGCCCTTGCCGACAACAAGGGCACCCGCTACGCCCGCATCGACTGGGGCACCAAGGGCGACCTGCGCGCCCCCGCCGGCGACGAAAAGGTGCTGGTGGTCTATGCCCATCACTTCCCGCCCGAGGGCGACGAGTGCGATGCCCGGGTGGAGGTGGAAGCCTATCACCTGGGTTGGATGAGGTTCATCGTCTACGGCCTAAAGGGCCAGCGCTTCCAGGGCTGCGGCCTGGGCCCGGCCACCGAGGGCGTGCGCTTCGACATCTACGGCGCTTCCGGTGACTACATCGCCTCGGGCATGGACGGCCTGGAGGTCCAGATCCACGACAACGGCCAGGACCAGTTGGGCCAGATCACCAAGGCCGGCACCCTGGTAATCCACGGAGACGTGGGTCAGGCCTTCATGTACGGCGCCAAGGGCGGCGAGGTCTTTATCATGGGCAACGGCGCGGGACGTCCGCTGATCAACGCGGTGGGACGTCCCCGGGTGGTTATCAACGGCACCTGCCTTGACTTCTTGGCCGAGTCCTTCATGGCCGGCGACCCCTACAACGGCGGCGGCTTCGTGGTGCTGAACGGCATCACCTTCGACAAGCAGGGCAAGGTTGTGTCCCTGGAAAACCCCTATCCCGGCGCCAACCTTTTCTCCCTGGCCAGCGGCGGAGCCATCTACGTGCGCGACCCGCACCACAAGCTGGTGGATCAGCAGCTCAACGGCGGAGCCTACTTCGAGCTTACCGACCAGGACTGGGAATTGATCCTCCCCTACCTGGAGGCCAATGAGCGCCACTTCGGCATCAGCATCGACGACCTGCTCACCGTGGACGGTGTAAAACGCGCCCCCCACGAGGTCTACCGCAAGGTGGGCCCCGGGCAGAAGAAGATGTCGCCCAAGGAGGCTATCCCCGAGTAGCCCCTACTCGACGTAACTACCAGGCCGCCGCGCTCTACCGGGCGCGGCGGCCTTTTTTTGCCCTGTCTCCGGGAGCCATTTTATTGCCGCCGCCCCCAGGCGGCTGGTATCTTACATTCATCGTTGCGTGCAGCGTGGATGCGCCGCGCATCTTACGGTGAAAGAAAATGAATATGCTATTTACTTCCAGGTGGGGCAAACGGCCTTGAGGGTCCCGCGATCATGGCTGGGCAAAGCGGCCGTGGCCCTGCTCTGGGCCCTGGCCATGCGCCTTATGCTCCAGCGCCTGGGCCTGCCCGACTCCCCGGCCGGGGAGCTGGCTCCCCTAATCGGCTTGGACCGCCCCGGTTTCTGGTGGAAGTTCCTGGGCGACTGGGCTCCCCTGGGCCTGCTCTTGATGAGCAGCGCCGGGCACCTGCTGGCCCGCTGGGCCTCGGTGGACGCCCCCGAAGCGGCGGCCCATTTGGCCCAACGCGATTGGCTGGCCTACCTGGCCCTGCCTCTTATTTTGGGCTTCACCGCCCTGCACGGCCAAACCCCGGCCTGGCCCCTTTTGTGCGGGGCCGCCTACCTGGCCGCCCTTACCTGGCAGACCGCTCTGGCCGCCTCGCTGCTGTGGGAGGTGGGAAGCCGTCCGCTGCCCGACGGGCGCCTTTTGGCCTGGGGCGGCGCTGGCCTGGCTCTGGCCCTGTACCTGGCCCTGAACTTTTGGGTCACCCAGGCGGTGAGCACCTGCGGCGACGAGACCCTGTACCTCATCAACACCGACCACCTCATGGCCTCCCTGGGGCTCTCCTCCGGCCAGGCCCATTTACCCCAGTGCCGACTGGAATTTTATTGGGGCGGCTGGAGCCACCGACTGGCCAGGCCCCTGGGCGAGTCCTGGGCCCTGTTCGCCCTGCTGGGACCGGGCTGGCTGCTGGCGGGCCGCCTGGGGGCCCTGGCCACCCTGGCCCTGGCCGGAGCGGTCACCTTGGGCCTGTTCTGCCGCCTGGCCCTGGACTTGGGCTACCGGGCCCGGCCCGTCCTAGCCGCCACCTGGCTCTTGGGCTTTTCCCTGCCCCTATTGCAGCTAACCCAGCACGTGTATCCCGGAGCCCTGGGGGTGTTGGGGGTCAGCGCCGGGCTGTACTGGCTGCATCGCATCGACAAACGCACCGGCCGGCTTATCCTTGGCCTGGCTGGGACGGCCCTGGTTCTGGCCCTGGTCAAAATGCGCCTGGCCCCGGTATCCCTAGGCTTGGCCCTGGCCACCTTGGCCGCCCTGTACCTGAACCGCCCCGCCTGGCGGCGCGGCATCGCCGCTGCCGGGGTCTGCTTGGCCGCCCTGGTGCTGGCCCTTATTTTGGGGGCTCTGTTTGACGCGCCCGGCTTGGGCCATCTGACCAACAAGCTGGGCAGCTTCTACCGCATCGAGCCGGGCCCCATGCTTCTTTCCCTGCCGGCCATGTTCTTTGACCAGCAGTTCGGCCTGCTGGCCTACGCGCCGTGGCTGCTTTTGGGCCTGGCCGGGGCGGCCCGCTTCGGCCGGGAGCACCGCCGCCAGATGCTCTACTCGCTGCTCATCGCCGTGGTCGCGGTGGGCGCGGTGGTGCTGTGGCGCTGGGTGCAGTGGCAGGGCGGCTTCACCCCGCCGGGGCGTTTTTTGGCCCCCCTGCTGCCCATGCTGGCCCTGTGGTCTCTGCCCGCCTGGTCCCGGGCCGGACGCCTTTGGCCGCTCCTGTGCGCCTGCCTGGGCCTGGCCGGTCTGGCCCTGGCCTGGGTCTTCACCCTCATCCCTCAGTGGCGCTTCCACCGCCGCACCGGCATCAACAACCTCCTGGCCTGGCTGGACCAGGCCACAGGCAGCCTGGCCCACCGCTTCTGGCCTTCATTCAACGAAATTTCCTGGCAGCCCATCCTGCCAGTGCTGCCCTGGGTGTTACTGCTGGTTGGCGCGGCGGTTTATCTCTGGCGCGATCCCCGGCCCGCCTACCCGGGCAAGCCTCCCTGGAGCCTTAGCCGTTTGGGTTTGGCAGCCGGGGCGCTGTTGGCGGCGGTCGTGATACTCACCGCCTTCCTGGGCCGGGTGATCCCCACCGGCTATTGGGAAGCTGAAAACCTGCGCACCCCTCAGTCGCGGCTTTACGGCGACCTATATAACAACCGGGTGCAACTGGTGCTGCGCGGCACCAGCGACTTCGGCCAAACCATGGTGGTGGTGGGCTCCGGCGTCAGCACCCTGGAGATCAAGGCCGACCGGGTGGTGGACATCCCCCAGAGCTACCCCCCGCCGGTGATCGCTTTTTATCTGGACGACACGCTCTTGGGGCGGGTATTGGTGGAAGACGCGTCTTGGCGAATTTATCGCTTGCCGGTAAATATTGCTCCAGGCCGTTACCGCTTGCGAGTCTTCATGCTGAGCCACAACGGACGAGACGCGGTGGGCCTGGACTGGCTGCGCCTGCGTTGATTTTTTGACCAACCCGGCCCTACTAAACACTGCGGAATTAGCCCGAATATTTTATGAAGGCTGGGCGGCAACGAACAACGAAGTAGTATTTATGAGGTCATTATGAAAAAAACGCCAATCCTATCGTGGTGCGGTTCGTACCCGGTCCCGGCACAGCCAGCCGCCGGCAGACAAGGCGTCTGGCAAGAGAGGGCCGCAGGCGTAGCCAAAGCTACGTCGAGGCCCGAGCGCCGCCAGCAACGCCGTATGCCGGTGGCAGGCGCAGCCGGACGCTCGGCCTTCATGAAATATTAGGGCTAGATGACGTGAGCCTAGCCGAGGAGAAAAAAGCTTCCCCTGTCTGGTGGATCGCGGTCATCGCCTTGTTGGCCTTGGCCGTGCGGGGGATTTTTTTCCTGGCCCCCTCCCTGGATTCGGACCAGGCGGTGGTGGGGCTCATGGGCATGGACATCCTCAACGGCCATCTGCCCCTGATGTTCTGGGGCCAGGACTACGGCGGCAGCCTGGAGTCCATCGTGGCCGCCGGGTTTTTCGCCTTGTTCGGGGTGAGCCGCCAGACCCTTTACCTCTCGCCCACCTTCATGTCCCTGTTCTACCTGGCCGCGGTGTATCTCATCGGCCGAGACCTGTGGGGCCGCCGGGCCGGTCTGGTCGCCCTGTTTCTGGCCTCCCTGGGCCCGTTCTACCTGATATGGCACTCGGTGCTGCCCCGGGCCATCTACATCGACACCCTGGCCCTGGGGGTGTGGCTGATCTGGATTACGCTCCGCGCCCTGCGCCATGAGCCCGGCACCAAGGGTTATGCTCGGCTCTGCGCGGTGTTCGGCCTGGTGGCCGGGGTGGCGGTCTGGTGCCACATGCTGGCCGTGTATTTCATCCTGCCCTGCGCCCTGGTGTGGTGGCGGCGCGACCCGCGCCTGGTGATACGCCCGGCCTTCGCCCTGATGATGGCCACCTTCTTCCTGGGCAGCCTGCCCCTGTGGTGGCACAACCTGGCCACCGACTGGTCCACCTATTACTTCATGTTCCACCCCAAGCCCAAGGAACCCTTCTGGCAAAGCCTGCGCTTCATCTGGCAACGAAGCCTGCCGGTGCTGTTGGGAGCGCACTACTTCGCCCTGGTGGGCAAGGAGGCGGTGGTGGTGCCGGGCCTGAGCCAGGCGGTGCTGGGCCTCACCGGGCTCAGCGCCCTGGCCGGGCTCTTCTTCTGGGGCAAGAACCTGCTCAAGCGGGCCATCTGGGGCGACCGGGGCGACGGCTCGGAGTTGCTGCTGCTCACCGTGTTCACCGTGGTGCTGGTGTTTGGGGCCATGGGGCTCTCCTCCTCGGGCACCCACCGCTACCTGGTATCCCTGTACGCGGTGTGGCCCCTGCTCATGGCCTGGGCCTTCGACCGCCTGCAGCATCGCGGCACGCCGATAAAGCTGGCCGCCTGGGCCGGACTGGGCGCGGTGGTGGTGCTGCTGGCGGTGGGGGTGTACCGGATATCCCCCCTGAGCGACCCCACCCTGAAACCGCGCTACCAGGGACAGACCGCACTGGCCCGGGACATGGCCGGGTTCCTGGCTTCCCAGGGAGTGAGCCACGCCTATGTCTCCCACTATTGGGTGGCCCCGGTACTCACCTTTGATTGCCGCCAGCAGGTGGTGTTCGTGGTTTCGCGCAAGGACCGCAACCCCGCCTTTGAGCGGGGCCTGCTGCGGGCCAAGCGTTTCGCCTTTTGCGAGATCGGCAACCCCGCCGTGCCCCGGCTGCGCGACAACCTGCTTTCCGTGGGGGCCAGGTTCCAGGAGCACGAACTGCGCGGCTGGCGGCTGTTCTACAACCTGACCCCGCCTCCCGAACATCCCCAGGCCCTGTCGCCCGCCGCCTGGCGGGTGGAGGCCGCGCCCAATCCGTTCTGGTCGCCCCGGGCGGCGGACTACAACGCCAACCTGGGCTGGCGCACCCTCCAGGGTCAGGAGCCGGGCCAGCGCCTGCTGGTGGACCTGGGCCGAGAGGTGCCCGAGGTGTGCCAGGTGCTCTTGTTCAACGGCATGGCCGAGGACGCACCTCACCGCGTCTTGGTGATGGGCAGCGCCGACGGCCGGACCTGGGACAAGCTGGTGGAGGTGGAGGGGGACCCGGTGCCCTATGCCTGGACCGGCGGGGACAAGCTGGTGGCCCTGCGTTTTGACAACTGGCAGGAGCTGCGCTTTTCGCCCCGCAGCCTGCGCTACATCAGCTTGGAGCAGATCGGCCATCGCCCCAAGTGGAACTGGTCGGTGCTGGAAATTTTGGTGGGCCAAGCCGGAGCGCCCCGTCCCGAGCCCTCGGCCGCCGCCGCCTGGCTGCGCCAAAAGCTGGGCCAAGGGACGCGGGTGTGGTGCCCGCCGGGCCTGGCCGCCTGGCTGCCCAAAGGCATGCGGCCCCTGGCCTACCGCCACGGCCATCCGGACTGGTTGCCCCGTTATTTACAGGCTCCCTGGCTGCTGCCCTCTGATCAGCGGCTGTACTTCGCGGTGGAGAGCGGGCGGGCGGGCTACGCCCTGGCCGCCCTGGCCAGCGCCGGGTGGCGCGCCACCGCCAAGACGGCCCATGGATACAGCCTGATCACCGCCGACCCGCCCCCGGCCTCTGCCGCAGGGCCCGGCCGCCAGGTTACCCTCCGGCCCGAGGGCCCAGCCATGTCCGCCGACCTGGGCGCGGTGCAAAAGCTGCGGGCGCTGGAGTTGTTGCCCCCCGAGGGCCAGGCCCTCAGCCTGGCCGGGCTGCGCCTGGAACTTTCCCTGGACGACGAGCACTACACTCCAGCTCCGTTCAAGGCCCTGTGGCCGCCCCGGCTCTACTGGTCCGGCCTGGCCCCCATGGCCGCCGCGCCCGGTCCGGTGCGCCTGGAGTTGGACTCCGCGGCGGCGCGCTACCTGCGCCTAAGCCGCCAGGGCCCGCCTTTGCCGCCAGGCCTGGCGGTTGTCATCTCTGTAGCGGAAAATTAGACCAAAGCCGCGGCCCGGCTGCACGGGGGCCGCCAAGAGGATCAGGCGATGTAGGCGCGCCAGGTGCGTTCCAGTCCCTCGGTCACTTCGGTTTGGGGAACCCAACCGGTGAAGCGGCGCAGGCGGCTGTTGTCCAGGACCAGGCGATAGCCGTAACCGGGCTGGCTTTCATCGTCCGGCGGCGGAGCCACCCCGGCCAAGCGGCTTACCTCGGCCGCCATCCGGGCCACCCGCCATCCCTTGCCCGTGGCCAGGTTGACCAAGCGGCGGCCAGGTTCCGGCTCCAAGGCGGCCAGGCGCAGCATGCCCTGGGTAACGTCGTCCACGTAGAGCAGGTCCAGCGCCTCGCCGGGACGCCGCATGATGGGCGTCTGACCGGCCTTGGCCATTTGCATGGCTTCCAAGACCACGGTGCCGGTGTGGGCTCCCGGCCCGTAGACGTTGCTCAGGCGAACTATCTGCAAGGCCAGGCCGCCCTCCGCCGCCAGGGAGGACAGGCCCTGTTCGGCGGCCAGCTTGGCCTCGGTGTAGGCGTTGCGGCCCAGCACCGGGCCGTCCTCGCTGATGTTGCCCCCGTCCTCCACCGGCTGATAGACCAGGGCGCTGGAGGCGAAGATCATCTGCCGCCCTCCCCGCTCCAGCCAGGCTCGGCCCAGGGCCGTGGCCATGCCCGCGTTCAACTCCCGCGCCCTCTCGGGATCGCGGGCGCAGTCCACCGGCATGCTCAAGGCGGCAAAGTGGAACAGCACGGTGTCGGCCGCCGGTCCCGGCCCCTGGTCCAGGCTCTGGGCCATGCCCTGGGGACTCATCAAATCCGCTTGCAGCCACTCAACCTCGCTGGGCAAATCCTCCGGCGCCGCGGCCTGATCCAGGGCCAACACCCTGGCACCGGCCTTGGCCAAGGCCGCAATTAGGTGACGGCCCAGGAAACCCGCCGCGCCGGTGATGATCACCGGACGATTTTGCCAATTGAAGTCGCTCAAATCTAATTACCTGCCAATCCCGCCGGCTGTTCGCAACATTTTGAATCTGTCTTGGATTTGGAGTAGTTAAGGAGAGGCCCCCAGGCTCTGCCAGCCTGGCGGCGTCCTTAAGGTGGAGGCTTTGGTGTTGCGATGCCGCCCCTCGGTTCACCCCGTTTCAGGCAGGCCCAATTATGCCCCTTACCGCGTTCCGCCGTCCAGGCGAAATGGAGCGTCCCGCTACTCTACAATTCATCCCCACAACGGCTTGTGCTTGCGTCTCAAGGGCTTAGGGATGACCCTGCCCGCCATACAGCCGGGAGGCTTCAAACGCAATTTAATGCCCCGCGATGGCCGCGGTTCATCCTAAGCCTCGGGCAATTATATTTGAGTAGCTGGATTCAGTCCAGGCCCCCGGGCCGGACAGCGCAATCAAGTACCTAATTTTTATAATCTATGGACATTTAAATTGTCCCTGGCCATACCATCGGCCCAAGGCCGCTCCAACGAGGGTTAGACAGCGGGGCGTAGCCGTGCTTTACTCAGCCCAACAAGCCCTTGGATCATGCCCGCATTGATTTTTCTAACCATTGGCTTGATGGTATGAAGGCCCGTAGTGGGGATAGTGTAAGAGGCGACCTATAAAGGCTCGAGCGAAACGGGATAACATGACCCATCAAGGACGCGCCATCGCATCCATGCTTCTGCTGTTCGTGATCATATTCGGCGCTTGTTGCTGCCTGGCGGGCGAGCGGGCAGGCGCTGAGTTCCGCCTCCTGCATACGATTGAAGCGGATAAGCAGGCCACCTTTCAATCGTTCCAGCCGAAGATGGTGGTGGACGGACGGCGCGTCTACTTTGAATACCTGCAGACCATGGCCAAGGACGGGGCCTCCACCGTGCGCCTGGCGTTTTATGACGGCCACGGCCTCGCCTATCTCGACCAGCGCCAGGGGCACATCACCTCCGGGTGCCTGCTGAGTGGCGGCCGGATGCTCTATCACCTTTTCAACGGTTACCAAAAACAGCAGTTGCACCTCACCGTCTACCGCCTCCGCGCGGACGGCGCGCATTTGGTGCAGCGTAAGGTCTATCCCGGCTTTGTCTCGGCGGGCAAGGTCAACGCCGCCCTGGCCGAGGGAACCATCTACGTGGCCGACGCTTACGGCGGACTTTGGCTAATCAACTGCAAGACCCTGGCCCTTACCCCGAGGCGCAAGGTGATCCCGGAGCCAGGAAAACCATTAGGCCTGCAATATCCCCACATCGCCCTTGACGGCAAATGGCTGGTGCTGGCCAACAACACCATTAAGCAGGGCTGGCACTACTACGGGGTCTTAGTGGCGGTTGCCGAACGGGGCAAGAAGGAACTTACCTTTCGCCCTACTCAAGAGATTTTCGACCGGGAGCGCCTGGAGTTGAACACCTGGCTCACCGGCATGGCCCTGCGGGGCGACTCCCTGGTATTGGCCTACACGCGCAACCGCAACCACTTCGACCCCTGGGGCTACTTCCGCAACCTCGAATCCAACATCGCCGGTTTTTCGGTGCACGACCTGGTTACGGGGACGACCAGGCACCAGACCCTGGACGACGACCGGATAATGTCCGGCAGCCTGCTGGTCCATGGCGGGAGCCTGTACCTGGTGAGCATGAGCCAGGGCTTGCTTAAGATTTACCGAATCGACGACAGCGGCTCGGCCCGCAAGATAAAAGAAACGCCCACGGGCATTCTCTGCCCCTACGCCATGCAGGCGGTGGCCGATGGCGAGGGGTTGGTGGGCATGGTCACCGATCGCAACGGCGACTGCCTGTCCCGCGACACGGGCAAGGGCCGCCTGGTGCTGTTTCGGGTCACCGGGGCGTTCCCCTAGAAAATTCGCTCCCGGTGCGGGGAATTATCGCCCGCTGGACGGGCTTTAAGCCTCAAGTGAGAGGCAGTTTTGGGCCTTGGTCTAGGGGGCAATCGCAGGCGGCGCCTTTTTTAGAGCCAGTTCCATTTTAATGAATACATGTGGCGGTCGAACGAATATCCTATTGAAGGCCTGGGCCGGGATTGGCTTTTCCGCTGCACTCGGCTTCTCAAGGGCCCGAGCCTGGGGTAGGATGAGCAAGGCAGTTCGACACCGGATTCAACGCAAAGGGTGACTCATGGATTTGCAAGGTAAGCGACTCGTACTCGTGGGCGGGGCCGGCCTAATCGGCTCCCACACGCTCGACAAACTAATCGCCGAGGACGTCAAGGAAATAGTCATCTACGACAATTTCGTGCGCGGCAGCGTGGAAAACCTTTATTCCGGCCTGAAAGACCCCCGCGTAAAAATCTTTGATATCGGCGGCGATATCATGCAGAGCGACATCCTGGAGGCGGCCCTCAAGGACGCTGACGGCGTCTTCCACTTCGCGGCCCTTTGGCTGCTGCAATGCCATGAGTTCCCCCGCAGCGCCTTTGACGTAAACGTGCGCGGCACCTTCAACGTCATGGAGGCCTGCGTCAAGCTGGGGGTCAAGCGCCTGGTGTATTCGTCTTCGGCCAGCGTCTACGGCGACGCGGTGCGCGAGCCCATGGACGAGGACCATCCCTTCAACAACCAGAACTTCTACGGCGCCACCAAAATCGCCTGCGAAGCCATGTTGCGCGCCTTCCACTACCGCTACGGCCTGGACTATGTGGGCCTGCGCTATATGAACGTGTACGGCCCGCGCCAGGACTATCACGGGGCCTACATCGCGGTGATCATGAAGATGCTCGACGCCATCGACGCGGGCAAAAACCCCACCATCCTGGGCGACGGCTCCGAGGCCTTCGACTTTGTCGCCGTGGAGGACTGCGGCGCGGCCAACGTCTGCGCCATGAAGGCCGCCACCACGGACCGTTTCTACAACGTGGGCACCGGCAAGCGGACCTCCCTCAAAGAGCTGGCCGAGCTGATCCTGGAAGTGACCGGCAGCGACCGCTCCATCGATTACGCGCCGCGCAGCCAGGCCACTTTGGTGCGCAACCGCATCGGCTGCCCCAAGCGAGCCAGCCAGGAGATCGGCTTCACCGCCCAACTCGACCTGCGCGAAGGGCTCAAGCGCCTGGTCGAGTGGCGCTCGGCCCACATAGCCGAGGTCGAGACCCGCCGCAGGGCCGTCGGCCTGGCCAACTGAGCGCCCGTAATCATGCAGCCAGCGGACCCCATCAAGCCTTTGAAGCGAGCAGCCTGACGTGTGCGGAATAGCCGGGGTAATAAATCAACAAGGGCGGCCGGTCTCGCCCGTAGCCATCAAACGCATGACCGACGCCATCGCCCACCGTGGTCCGGACGGCGAAGGGGCCTACGTTAAAGGCAACATCGGGCTGGGCCACCGGCGCTTGGCGATCATCGACCTCTCGGCGGCGGGCAACCAGCCCATGGCCACCGAAGACGGCCGCTATGTGCTCAGCTACAACGGCGAGGTCTACAACTTCATGGAACTGCGGGTGGAGCTGGAGGCCAAGGGCCACCAATTCCACTCCAAGACCGACACCGAGGTGGTGCTCAAGGCCATGGCCCAATGGGGGCTGGAGGCCCTCAATCGCTTCAACGGCATGTTCGCCTTCGCCCTGTGGGACAAGGCCGAACGCCGCATGCTCTTGGCCCGGGACCGCTACGGCATAAAGCCGCTTTACTATGCCTGGAGCGGCGAATCCTTTCTTTTCGGCTCGGAAATAAAAGCCATCCTGGCCCATCCACACTACCAAACGGACTTGGACCGCGAAGCCCTGGTGGAATACCTCTCGTTCCAGAATTTTTTCACCGACAAGACTCTCTTCAAGGGCGTGCGCCTGCTGCCGCCCGGCACCCACATGACGCTGGACGGCGAGGGTAAATCAAGCGGCCCGCAGCGCTATTGGGATTTTTGCTTCTGCGAGCCGGAAACCCGGCGCGCCGAGGCCGACTATCAGGAGGAGCTTGACTACCTGCTGCGCCAGGCCGTCTCCCGCCAACTGGTGAGCGATGTGGAGCTGGGCGCTTATCTGAGCGGCGGCATGGACAGCGGCACGGTCACCGCCCTGGCGGCCCATTCCTTGCCCTACATCAAATCCTTTACCTGCGGTTTTGATTTGCACTCGGTTTCCGGCGTGGAGCTCAGCTACGATGAGCGCGAAGCCGCCGAGTACATGTCCTACCTGTTCAAGACCGAGCATTACGAGATGGTGCTCAAGGCCGGGGACATGGAGCGGGTGATGCCCCGGCTGGCCCGCTGCGTGGAAGAGCCGCGCATCGGCCAGAGCTACCCCAACTACTACGTGGCCCAACTGGCCTCCAAGTTCGTCAAGGTGGTGCTGTGCGGCACCGGCGGGGACGAGATGTTCGCCGGTTATCCCTGGCGCTACTACCGCGCCGTGGTCAACACCGATTTTGAAAACTACATTGATAAATACTACGCCTTTTGGCAGAGGCTGATCCCCAACGGTAAGCTGAACTCGGTGCTGGCCCCCATATGGGACGACGTGAAGCACGTGGCGCCCAGGGACATCTTCCGCGGCGTGTTCAGCAAGCAGGTCAGCAGGCTCACCCGCCCCGAGGACTACATCAACCACTCGCTGTATTTCGAGGCCAAGACTTTTTTGCACGGACTGTTGGTGATTGAAGACAAGCTGGGCATGGCCAATTCCCTGGAAACCCGGGTGCCGTTTTTGGATAACGACCTGGTCGACTTTGCCATGCGCATCCCCATCGGCCTAAAGCTGGGCAACCTGGGCAAAGTCATCAGCCTCAACGAAAACGAGCCCGGACCCAAGACGGCCCGCTATTTCCAGAAGAACCGCGACGGCAAGTTGATCCTGCGCAAGGCCATGGAGCGCTACATCCCCGAGGCCATCACCAACGGCGAAAAGCAGGGCTTCTCCGCTCCCGACGCCACCTGGTTCAAGGGCGAGAGCATCGACTATGTAAAGCAGAAGCTTTTCAACGACCGGGCCAATATTTACAATTACCTTGATCCCAAGGTGGTTAGGTCCTTGATCAGCGATCACCTGGAAGGCAGGGAAAACCGCCGCCTTTTGATCTGGTCCATGCTTAGCCTGGAAAAGTGGTGCGAAGCCTTCATGGTTTAGGAGACGGACAGGGCGCTTTATCATTAGTACAGACGGCACCAACGAGACTGTGTAGCTGAATGTTTTTGCGCATTTTCAACCCGGTCGCTAACTACAGGGCCTTGAGAGAGGCCTGGGGTTTCATGCGCCCTCATGCCCGTCTGATCTATGAAATGTCCAAGGAAAATATCTTCGGCCGCTACAAGGGCCAATTCCTGGGCGGGTTCTGGGTCATCCTCCACCCCCTGGCCATCACCCTGCTCTATCTTTTCCTGTTCGGCATAGTGTTCGCCCAGCGCATCGGAGGTACCAGGGAGCTGCCCCTGGATTACACCACCTACATACTCTCCGGCCTCATCCCCTGGCTGACCTTCCAGACGGCCATGAGCACCTCGGTCACCGCCGTCATCGCCAACTCGTCGTTGGTCAAGCAATTCATCTTCCCCATAGAGATTCTGCCCATCCGCGACGTGGTCTCCTCCCTGGTGATTTGGTTCACGGGAATCCTGGCCACGCTTATCTACGTGGCCGCTTCCCAACAGGTGGTCATGGCCACCTGGGCCCTGCTGCCGCTGGTGCTCTTGGTGCAGATATTGGCCATGCTCGGGGTGGCCTTCATCCTCAGCGCGGTGGCCGTCTTTTTCAAGGACATAAAAGATTTCGTCCAGCTATTCAGCCTGGTGGCCATCTTCCTTATGCCGGTGGTTTTTCTGCCCGGCTGGGTGCCCGAGATCTTCCGGCCCATAATCTGGGCCAACCCCTTCACCTACATGACCTGGGTCTACCAGGACGTGATTTACTTCGGCAGGATAGCCCATCCCTGGGCCTGGGTAATCTTCTTCGCCTGGTCGATCCTCGCTTTTGCCGGTGGTTATCGCCTGTTCAAACGGACCAAACCTATGTTTGGGAGCCTGGTGTGAGCAGCGACAAGATCATCGAAATACGCGGCCTGTCCAAAGCCTATCCCCTGTATGCCCGGCCCATGGACATGCTCAAGGAGATGGTGCTGGGCGGCGTGCGGCACGACTTGTTCTGGGCTCTGCGCGATGTGTCCTTTAGCGTGCGCTCCGGCCAGAGAGTCGGCATCATCGGCCCCAACGGCGCGGGCAAAAGCACCCTCTTGCAAATCATCGCGGGCAACCTGCTCCCCACCTCCGGGTCGGTGGAGGTGAACGGCAAGATATCCGCTCTCCTGAGCCTGGTGCCCGCCTGGAATGTGGAGCAAACCGGCATCGAGAACATCAGGTTCAACCTGCTGTTGCAAGGCTGCTCTGCTGCGCAAATCTCCGGGCTGACCAGAGACATCGTGGATTTCGCCGAACTGGGCGCCTTTATCCATCAGCCGGTAAAGACCTACAGCACCGGCATGAGCGCCCGCCTGTCTTTTGCCATCGCCACGGCGATCAGCCCGGAAATCCTCATCGTGGACGAAGTGCTGGGGGTTGGAGATGGCTATTTCGCGGGCAAGGCCATGCGCCGCATGAAAGAGATGTGCGACAAGGGCAAGGCGCTTTTGTTCGTCAGCCACGCCATCGCCGCGGTGCGCCAGTTGTGCGACACCGCCATCTGGCTGGAGAGCGGTGGCATCCGGCTCATGGGGCCCGTGGATTACGTCACCGCTAAATACGACGAAGACATGGCCCGCAGCGACGACGAATCGGTGCGCGAGGCCAATATCCAGCGTGTGGAGAAAAGCCTTCATTTCGCCTCGCCGGATGACATCCCGGACCCGGACATGGTGCGCTTGCGCCTGCGCGCCCCCAAGGACGCCGGCGCGGGCGGGGTTTACTATGTGCGAGACCTCAGGGTGCGTTGGCAAGACGGCTCTCGCGAGGATTACCTGGACGTGCCGGTGGATGCCGAAGACCAGGGCATGGCTTCATATATCGACGCCCTGGGCTGCGAATGGGGCCGCCTGTTCACCAAACAAGGCGTCGCCTCGCGCATGCTGGTCTCGCGCACCGGAGCCCGCAGGGGCGGCCACTTTCTGGCTCGCCGTCCCGAGGCATACGCCGAGCAGCCATGGGAAGTGCGAGTCGATTGGGTGGCCCTGTCCGAGGACTACCAGCCCGACCTTGTGTTGGAGTCCATTGATTTGATGGAGGCGGCCTGGACACCGCTTGAAGTCTTGTCCAAGGAGCCTCTCGCGGACGGCTGGACCCGTTTTACGGCCGACGGCGCCATCATGCCGGCCAACCAGCAGGCCAAAGAAAACGCCCTCATCCTGGCCCAGCACCGGCGCCTCTCGCCCATTGAAATCACCTCGGTAAAGGTGTGCACGCAAAGCGTCGAGACCAACGTGGTGCGAGAGGGCGAGCCCTTCCTGGTCAAGGTGGACGCCGACTGCCTGGAGGATGCACCCAAATTTTGCATCTGCTTGCAGATAAACAGATCCGACGGCGTTTATATCTTCTGGCAGCCCTCTGATTTTGAGCAGCCGTTGGACACCTCGGGTGCAAAAAAGGTGACACTAAGCTTCCATTTTGATGATAATCACTTCTCCTCGGGCGATTACGATATCACGGTAACCGCGGTAACCTCGCCCTGGCACAAGGATATAGTGCAATCCGAGGTAGAGACCTTTGACAGAAAAATATCAGCCATGAAATTTCACGTATCAAGAGAGATTTATTCGGTGCAATTTGGGGCCGTAAATCACCGGGCCAGGGTGAGCCTGCAAAAATACAATTAGCATTATTCATGACCGGGTTTAATTCCGGGTTGCCCTGTCCATGGTTTGTTTGACAAGTCTTAGCGCATGACAAGGCTCGCCACATGACGGACCCCACAAAAATTTCACCGACTGCCACCGATGCCTTGGAGAAGGATTTCGAAGACAGTATCGCGGAGCGCTACAATCGTGATTATCACAAGTCACCCATAATGAGATATTTTGATTCACAGTTCGTAGATTATGTCTGCGAGCACTATCACAGCCAAGACCGGGTTCTTGATCTTGCCTGCGGCCCTGCGTCGTTGTGGGGAATTTTCGCAACCAAGTTGGGGGGGACCGACAATATAGTTGGAGTGGACCTGTCGCCCAAAATGATCGAACAGGCCCAATCTCTCTATCCTGACGGCAAGTTTGAAGTAGGCAGTTTTTTTGACCTCCCGTTTGATTCCGGCAGCTTTGACATCGTTATCGTATCAAGCGCATTCCACCATGTTCACGACGATCTGCTCATTAAAGCGCTGGAGGAAATCAACCGGGTCCTTGACGAGCATGGCGTTTTGATTGGCAGAGAGCCGCTGCAATCCAAGCGTTTGTCTGATACCGATGGTTGGTTGTCCGGCGCTTTAATGCATTTTCGCCATATGGTTTATCGTCTCAACCATACGCGCGAATACCCTGAGCCTGACCCAGGCCCCAACCATCATGCTTATGATCCAGAGGAGTTCTTACAATTTATTTCCACCACCTTTGCCATTAAAGGAGTGAGTTTCCACAACCCGGTAAGCCCATTTATAGCAAGGTGCAAAGATGCCTTGGTGGCACACATCGCCGCATTCCTCGACCTGTCCGTAGCTCATCGCGGCGGCCATGAACTATTCTACACGGCCACTAAAAATTACTCTGAGTCTGCCGATGTTTCACAGTGCATCCAAAACTTCATCGCACAAAACGCCATAACCGATAATGACAAACTTAACTTTGCCGCCTCGCTTGAGGTAGCATCAAGGCACCTCGAAGATTATCTCACCGCAAATGCACCAAAGAGCGACACAACTGAATCGAAAAGGTAAAGCAAATTGCCGGAAACATCTTTGTCACCAGAAAACAGCAAGTGGCTGGCGGATTTCAAACATAAACACGGGCGCAGCCCCAGAGTTTTGCATATAGGTAATATTGCCAACAACGCCTACAACAACGCCAAGTTGCTGATCTCGGCCGGCATAGACTGCGATGTAATTTGTTATGATTATTATCACATCATGGGTTGTTACGAGTGGGAAGATGTTGAGTTTTCAGGGCCTATATTAGACCCTTTCAAGCCAAACTGGATTGCCGCCGGTATAAAAACCTGCAACCGCCCAAGGTGGTTTGCCCAAGGGCCCATCAAAAGATGCATCGACTACCTTGTAGCCAAAAGGAAGAGAGATCAAGGCGCGGCGGAAATACTTTGGAAAAAGCTCGTATCTCGCAGTGGCTACAGCCCGTTTGACAAAGGGCCTCCATTGGTCCAAAAAAGCATAGATTTCTTCACAAAGTCACGGAAGATGACTCGGCATATTTTGCACAAGGCCAAAAATAAATACAAATCCATGATCGCCATAATTGACGGCGAACTTATTAATACTAACTATTTCGACAAACTCATGCAAAATATATCAACCAAAGGGAAGGCTATAAAACAACATATATCCCATGATAAAGGCTATAACAAAAAGCTGGCAATCCCACGCTTAATTGAAATCTTGCTAACTATATTAAAATACGTGACAAGCGCCGCCTTTTTATTAATTAAAGTATTCTTAAAATCACTACACCTGATAATCAGATTACCATCGGTGGTTTTATCCAGAAAAAATATAACAATCGACTCGGAGTTTAATAACAGAGTAAATTATTTGATAGAAAAATATCGCCAAGAATTTCCAGACCGGGAGGACGCCCTCTCTTATGGCGACCTCATCAGCTACCAAAACATAATTCCCCTTTGGAAGCAATTATTCGAAAACTATGATTTCATCATTGCTTATTCCACCGACCCCATCATTCCGATGATAGCCGATAAAAGCTATTTCGCCTTGGAGCACGGCACCATCAGAGAGATACCATATCAAGACACTTCGGTGGGCAGGGCCACCTCCCTTGCTTATCGCATGGCCCAACATGTTTTTGTCACCAACACCGACTGTGTGGCCAGCGCGGAGAAGCTTGCCCCAGGCCGCTACACCCTGATCAACCACCCCTATGACGAGGACCACGGACTTGCCGTCTCGGGTTGGGAAAAGGACCGTCTACGGTTGTGTCAGGAACTGCGCTGTGAAATGCTATTTTTCTTCCCAACCCGCCAGGACTGGGTGCCCGGCACCGGTTATGCCGACAAGGCGAACGATGTATTCATTCGGGCGGTTGGCACCTTGCGCAAACAGAGTCTTTCCCTGGGCCTCGTCTGTTGCCAATGGGGCAAAAATGTCAAACAGACCAAAGCATTGATTAACGAGCTGGGGTTTTCGCAAAATGTAAAGTGGGTTGAGCCCATGGCCATGGTCGCTTTCGAACGGATGGCCAGAGCCGCCCACTGCGTTGTAGATCAATTTTTACTTGGCGCTTTCGGAGGCGTTCTGTTCAAAGCAATGGCGGTCGGCGCTCCGATAATGACCTATCTCGATGAAAGGGTCGTGTTGCGCCAATACCCACAGTGCCCTCCGGTAATAAATTGCCGCACGGAAGGCGACATCGTTCAAGCTATCGCGGAATTGTATCGATGCCCCGAAAAGCTGAAGCAGGCTGGATCAGACGCGCGGACCTGGATGAAAAAATATCACTCGAAAAACCTGGCGGTGAATACCCAAGTCGACCAATTTAGAGCATCGTCTTTGGGTGGGCCTAATCTTGGATGTTCATGATTGATCAGAGCCGGCCTATTTAGAAAGCAGCTATCATGGCAAAATCAGACCAAACTTTTGCAAGCTTCAAAGACAAATGGGAAAACAACCGAGAGTTGGCTTTCTCTGAAACGCTTAAAGAAGGCTCCGACATATTCAATTGGATATTACGCCGCAACGGCTTTGATAATCCCGATGCGTTTAGGCAATGGCTAGCCGAGCGGCCCCGCATCCTAGATGCGGGTTGCGGCAATGGCCGCGTGACCGCCCTTATAAGCATGTACGCGCCGGCTTCAGCCGACATTTTGGGAATCGACCTCACCGCGGCACATGTTGCCAAGGAAAACCTAGCGGAATTCAAAAATGTGCGGGTCAAGCAAAAGAATATTTTAGAGGATTTATCCGATTTAGATGTTTTCGATTTAATCTATTGCCAAGAAGTACTACACCACACCTCAGACCCACGCGCCGCCTTTATAAACCTTTGCCAGAGGCTGGCTGATGGCGGCGAAATAGCCATATATGTGTATAAGCAAAAGGCACCCATGCGCGAATACGCCGACGATTTTATCCGTTCGGCTATTTCTTCTCTACCCTATGAACAAGCCATGAACGACATGCGGGAAGTGACCGAATTAGGTAAGTCGCTTTCGGAATTGAACACCAAGGTCACCATCCCCGACGTGCGCGTACTTGGCATCGAAGCCGGCGAGTATGACCTTCAGCGGCTTATCTACCATTTCTTTTTAAAGTGCTTCTGGAACCCATCCCTCAGCTTTGAAGACAACGCCGCCATCAACTACGACTGGTATCATCCACAGCTCTGCACCCGGCACACCCTGGACGAAGTGGAGCAATGGTTCAAAGAAGCCAACCTTGAAATTATTCACCGCTTGGTTGACCATTACGGAATCACCGTACGCGGGGTAAAAATAATATAGCCGCCATGTCTCTTTCTTCCACAGATATCAGGCAGCACGTCAAACTTTTTGGTAAATTGTTCTGCGAGATACCGCTGTTATTTTTTCTACCAATTATTTGGATTATACGTAAAGCATTGTCATCGCAAATACGGCATAAGGCCATAAGCATTTGGACCGGCGCGCCCATCATAACCGTCGCCAAAAATTGCCGGGTTGAACGCCTCCAGGGTTTCAATGCAATTTCTGTAGTGGCACGCACCTATTTTATTACTGATGAATTTGACTATGACCTGGATCGTCTAGCCAAAGGTAATCATCTTCTTTCTCTTCTTTATACTTACGTCGCGTTCCTCCTGGTTTGCCTGCTGGCGGTGCGGGTGCATGCATATATGGACGGAGGCCTTCTACCCTCGCATCAAAGGCGGCGATTCAATCCTTTAGAGTTATGCGCCTACCGTCTGCTCGGCATAAAATTATTGGTGTGGACCTATGGCGCAGATGTCCGCACTCGTCGACGCACCATCGCCCTGGGCCAGCCCAATTGTTGCACTGACTGCGACCAGGTAGGCGTCGCCTGCATTTGCGACGACAAGCTGGGCATCGCCAATTACCGGCGCGTGCACAAGGCGGCGGAAGGCGTTTTCTCCATGGGAGATATGCTGGAATATACGCCTGGCAGCCGAAACGACCTATTCTTTTGGCCGATCGATCTTGAGGCTGACCATGGCCGCCGTTATGCGCCGGCCTACCCTGCTTTGGATCTCGGCAAGCCGCTGCGGGTGGTCCATGCGCCCAACCACCGGGTGTTCAAGGGCACCCGTTACCTTGAAAAAGCGGTGGCCCAGCTGCGCTCGGAAGGCGTGTCCATCAATCTGGTGCTAGCGGAACACCTGCCGAACCATGCAGCTCTGGAGCTTTATCGCTCGGCTGACCTTATTTTCGATCAATGCCTGATTGGCTTTCATGGATACTTTGCCTTGGAAGGCATGGCCCTTGGCAAGCCGGTGATGTGTTTCATCAGGGACAGACGACGCTACCTTTTGGCGCCGGATGAGTGCCCGATAATCGATGTTGATGTTGCGCATCTGACCGACCGACTGCGGCGCTGGGCCACCATAGACCGTGCCGAGCTACAATCAATCGGCATGCAGTCTCGCGCTTACATCGAAAAGTATTACAGCTATCGTGCTTTTTCCGGCCGGCTCAGGAAGGCCTACCAAGACATGGGGTTGATGTGACAACAGCGATCATAGGTTCAAAGGGCTATGTCGGCGCCCGGTTATCACGCTACCTAAAGCGCCTTGGGCATAAGGTGCTGGAATATTCCTCAGCCGTAACCGGCGGCATAGATCCCGGCTGCGGCCTTTTCCCGCAGGACTTCGCCTTCCCCAGCGAAATAGACACCGTGTATTTCCTGGCCCAGTCCCCCTATTACAACGCCATGCCCGAGCAGAGCGCCCATCTGTTCTCGGTCAATACCATCGCCGCGATCCAAGCCGCCGAAGCGGCCCGCCGGGCCAAGGTCAGGCGCTTCATTTATGCATCCACCGGCAACGTCTACTCGCCATCTTTTGCCCCGTTCAAAGAGACCGATCCGGTTCGCAGGGACAATTGGTACGCCTTGAGCAAAGTGATGGCGGAAGACGCGCTGGCCTTATATCGCCCACATTTTGCGGTCAGCCTGGTTCGCTTCTTCGGCATATACGGCCCAGAGCAGAGCGGCAAGCTGGTCCCCAATCTCATCAACTCGCTAATCAGCCAACGCGATATTTTCATCGCCAGCGCGCCTGGAGCTTCCGCCATGGACGGCGGGTTGCGAATCTCCCTGATGTTCATAGACGACGCGGTCAAGGCGCTGCAACTGCTCGCGGAAGCAACCGTCAATTTCGACGTGGTCAACCTGGCGGGCGATACCAACTATTCCATCGCCGACATCGTGCAGACCGCTGGGCTGGCGCTGGGCCTGGAGCCGCACCTGATCCCAGCGCCAAACCCCAGGGAGGGCGATCTGATTGCCGACGTGACGCTTATGAAAACCTGGTTTAGCGACCCCTTGGTCAAGCTAAAAGAAGGCATCGACTTGACTGTCGCCGCCTTGCCTCGATGACCTACGGCCTTCACCAATTCGCCGGGCGGTCCAGGCCATGACCAAGCCCCTCAAGATTCTGCACTGCCCCGCCACCGTGGGCGGCCACCCGCAACAATTAGCCATATCCGAGCGCGAGTTGGGCCTGGATTCTCACTCCGCCACCCTGGAACAAAACTACCTGCAATATCCAGTCGACGAGGTGGTCTTTGGCCGTTGCAAAGTGCTCAACGAGCTGCGGCGCTGGCGCTTCGCCGCCAGGGCCCTGCGGCGCTACGATGTTATCCACTACAACTTCGGCTCTTCCATCATGGCCGGCCGGGTCGACGAGCGCGGCGGGGTCATGGAGCACACGGCTCGCAAGCTCTACAACTTGCTGTATGGCCGACATGTTGAGTTGCGCGACGTGGCCCAGGCCCACAAGTTGGGCAAGGTAATCGCCGTCACCTACCAAGGCGACGACGCCCGCCAAGGCGACTTCTGCCGCGCTCACTACCCCATCCACTTTGCCCACGAACTGGAGGCCAGCGGCTACTACTCCCGGTTCTTTGACCAGGTCAAACGGGAAAAAATAGCAGCTTTTGATCGTCACGCCGATCTGATCTACGCCCTGAACCCTGACTTGCTAAACGTATTGCCCCAGCGGGCCCGCTTCTTGCCCTATGCCAACGTCGATCTGCGCCAATGGGCTCCTACGCCGCCGGAGAGCGATTTGGGCATGCCCCACGTGGTACATGCCCCCACCCACCGCAAGGTGAAGGGCTCGGAATATATTGTCGCGGCTTTGGAACGGCTAAAGGCCGAAGGCGTACCCTTCAAATACACCCTGGTGGAGGGAGTGCCTCGCGCCCGCGCCAGGGAGGTTTACGAAACGGCCGACCTTGCGGTCGATCAAATCCTGTCCGGGTTTTACGGCGGCTTGGCGGTCGAACTGATGGCTTTGGGCAAGCCGGTGATCTGCTATCTCCGCCAGGAAGACCTGCGCTTCCTGCCCCAGGAAATGCGCCAAAGCCTGCCCATAATCAACGCCGAACCGGCAACCATCTATGAGGTGCTCAAGACCTGGCTGACCACCAGAAAGATGGAACTGCGGGCCCAAGGGCTGCTTTCCCGGGCATATATGGAGCGCTGGCACGATCCCCTGAAGATCGCCGCCTCCATCAAAAGAGACTACGAAACGGCCTGCGCGTCCAAGCCTTCCCGCCGCGTGCTGGAGTAACCGGTTATGTGCGGCATCCTCGGTGGCTGGTTCGAACAAGACAGGCAGTCGGACCATGCCCGCATGGCGGCGGGGCTGGCGGCTTTGGCTCACCGGGGGCCGGACAATGAGGACCAAGCCTCCTTTTTTGGCGACTGGGGCGCGGTGACCCTGGGCCACCGGCGGCTGTCGATCATTGACCTGAGCCCCGGCGGCCATCAACCCAAGTCCAGCCCGGACGGCCGCTTTGTCCTGGTGTTCAATGGCGAGATTTACAACTACCGGGAGCTGCGGGAACAACTGCGCTCCCTGGGCCACACCTTTGAGACCAAATCCGACGCCGAGGTGCTCCTGGCCTGCTGGGCCCAATGGGGGCGGGAGTGCCTGCCTCGCCTCAGGGGCATGTTCGCCTTTGTGGTGTACGACACCGCTCGGCACGAACTGATCTGCGTGCGCGATGCCTTCGGCATCAAGCCGCTCTACTATCACCAGCAACCCGACGCCTTCGTATTTTCATCCGAGCTACCGGCGCTGCTCACCTTGCTACCCGGCAGGCCGAGGATCAATTGGCAGCGGGCTTACGATTATCTGGTCCATGGCGATTATGACGATCAAGCCGACACCTTTTTGTCCGGCGTTCAACAGTTGCCGCCGGGGCACGTCCTGCGGATAGGCCTGACCTCCCGGGAACCCGAGCAGCCCCAGCGCTGGTGGTGGCCCAGCATAGCCAAGCGCCAAGACCTGACCTTTGAGCAAGCGGCCGAAAAACTGCGCGAGATGTTTTTGGAGAATATCCGGCTGCACTTGCGTAGCGATGTGCCGTTGGGGGCCACCCTTTCCGGCGGCTTGGACTCGGCGTCCGTGGTCTGCGCCATGCGCCAAATCGAACCGGACATGCCCATACACACCTTCAACTTCGCGGCGCGGGGCTCCAGGGTGGACGAAGAGCCCTGGGCGAATATGGTCAACCGCCATGTCAACGCCACCGCCCACAAGGTGCTGGTGACCCCGGAGGAGTTGGCAAGCGACATCGACGACATGATCCGCTCCCAAGGGGAGCCCTTCGGCAGCACCAGCATCTATGGACAGTACCGGGTTTTCAAGCTAGCCAAACAACGGGGCGTAACGGTCGCCTTGGATGGCCAGGGCGCTGACGAGCTCTTGGCCGGTTACCAGGGCTACCCCGGCCCGCGCATGCGCAGTCTGCTGGACGGTGGGCGGGCGGCTGAGGCGCTCGGTTTCCTGCGAGGCTGGTCTCGCTGGCCCGGCAGGTCGCTGGGTCGAGGGGCCCTGGCCCTGGGCGGCCAGATGACTCCCGCGGCGCTGCGCAAAAGCGCCATGCGCCTGGCGGGGCGCAACGTAGCGCCCGCTTGGCTGAACCTGGGCCCGCTGCAGGAGGCGGGGGTGAGGCTGGAAAGGTTGCCCATAGTTTACGAGGCCGACAGCCGTGGCCGCCGCTTGGCCGCCACCCTGCGCTGGGCCCAGGCAGGCCACGGCCTGGCCGCGCTCTTGCGCCACGCCGACCGCAACTCCATGCGCTGGTCCCTGGAGTGCCGGGTGCCCTTTCTGACCACGGACATGGCCGAGTTTCTGTTGCGGCTTCCCGAGTCTTATCTTGTCTCGCCGCGGGGGCGCAGCAAACGCATCTTGCGCGCGGCCATGCGGGGCATCGCGCCCCAGGCCGTCCTGGAGCGCCGGGACAAGGTGGGCTTCGCCACCCCCGAACGGCGATGGCTGGCGGCCCTGGGACCAAGGGTAGACTCCTGGTTGGAAGGCATCGAGGGCTTCGCGTTTCTCAGGGCAACGGCCTGCCGCGGAGAAGTGAAAGCCATCGTCGGTGGAAAGAAAGGCTTTGATTTCCGGGCCTGGCGCTTGATCAACTTTTGCCGCTGGGCCCAGTTGCTGGACGTATCTTAAGGCCCCCCATCGCGCTTAGGCCACCGTAGCTCTGCTTACTGGTTACCCCCGTTCATTCAACACCCGCTCCAGCAGCCTGCTCAGGCGCTCAGCCTGCCGTAGGGAAGTGAACTCGGCGATCGCCTCCGGCTTGAGATTCGGCCGCGCGATGGCCTCTCCCTTCCTGGCCAAAACGACCGCTCTTCGCAAAACATCCTTGCACTGCACAGCCGTGGTGGCCACGAAACCGGTCCTGGTTTCCTCCACCACCTTGATCATATAGCTGTCGGGATTGCCGGTGGCCAGGATCGGGGCGCTACTGCCCAGGTATTCCGGCAGCTTGGAAGTGATCACCCCCTCATTGCCCGGCCCGTCCACGCCCAGGGCCAGGAGCAGATGATGGCTTTCCAGCAGCGGCTTTACCAACTCGTGGGCAACTGGTTGGTACGCCCGGCAGACCTTGAGGATATCCTCACCCCGCCCACCGAAACTTTGCGTAACGTAACTTTTGAGTTGGGCCGGATTGGGCGAAAAAATATCGAGCCGTATTTCATCCGGTCGAATCTCCCCACTCGCAAGCAGGTCCGCCATGGCCTGAAGCAGAGCATGGGGCATGTTGCCGGGGTGATAAAAGCGACCCGTAAAAACCAGGCGTAGAGGCAGAGGCTCCAGGCGGGGCCAGGCGCCCTGCGCTTGGTCTCTCCCCGTGGAACCGCTCCAAAATGAGGGGAACACCACCTCCGCAGGCAGGTTGTGTTTTTCGCGCAGCAGGTCGGCCATGTATTCGTTCACCGTGACCAGGGCCTTGGCTTGCCCCAGGATCTTTTTCTCTTTTTGCAGTTCCAGCTGGTATAGAAAGCCGGCCTTTCGGCTGGACCAGTTGTCCGCCCAAAGATCCCTCAACTCGGCCACCCACGGTTTGTTCAAGCGCTCGGCCACCTTGCCGGCCATCACATGCCCGTACACCGGGGGCGAGGAGCTGACGATTATGTCCGGGGCAATTTTCGCGGCCTGCGCATGGATCTCTTCCAGCGGAATTCCCGGAGACCAGCCGTCGGTGAGGGGCAGGTACCGTTTAGGCCGGGCGCCCTTGAGCCTGTTGCGCAGGCGTCCCGCTCCCCAGGACCAGTCCGCCGGGGGCATCACCGGGGATGGGGGTACATCGGGCCGTGGCTTTAGGGATCGGTCCATCTGATCGGCGAAGTGCAGGAAGTCTTCGGGGGTCAGCACCCGCAGGCCGAACTTTTTACCCCGGGTATGATCGCGGCAGATGGCGTAGGTCTTCCAGCCCAACTTGGCCAAAAGGGAGAAGTGCTTCCGAGTGCGGATGCCGCCTGGTACGTCTTGCTCTATGGATTGGAGGGTTATTAAAAGACAGACACCACCTTGCATCAAATCTACCCAGTCCCTAGTGTGCGGTGCCTTGGAAGCCGTTAAATTACTTGGGCCACCCCACGCCTAGTTGTGCCTTGGGCTGGTTCAGGCTCTCGGCGGCGTCCCTCTAACCTAAGTATGCGCTAACTGATTCTGCGCCCCAAAATTAGACGTGTAATCGCAGAAGCCCGGTTGATCCAAAACTCAATATTAACCCAACTAGTGTTGGCTCTCATTTGCCATTCATACCTATTTATTACCAAATTTCTTGGCAGTTCCGCTAGCGGCTTTTTTATGAGGAGAAAAATCCAGGCCAGGCGACCTAGACTCTTTGGCGGCAATGGCTCTCCCGGGCCATGATCACCAGCACCACGCCCAACAAAATCCACGCCACCATGGGTATGAAGCCGATCTGATAGGCGCTGAGGTCGTACACCCGCGCGCCGTGGGCCATGCGCCCGTCCCAATTCAGGTCCAGAATCCAGCCCACCAAAGGCTGCAACAAGGTGGGACCCAGCATCACCCCCATGTTGGCCGCGCCGCTCACCGTGCCCCCCAGGTGGGCGGGCACCGACTCCTTGCACCAGGCGAAGGTAAGGATGATGACGCCGGTGGCCAACCCAGTCACGATGCTCACCACCATAAAGGCCCCCAGGGGCAGGCCCGGCAAGTAGAGCATCACCAGCCAACCCAACAACACCACCACCGCACCGCCCAGGTACAGGGGCTTGCGCTTGCCTATGCGGTCGGACAGGCCGCCCATGATGGGGCCGCCCACGGCCCAGGCGATCATGAGCACCGAGCAGAAGAAGGCGGCCTCGGCCCGCCCAAGGCCGTAGCGCAGGCTCAGATAAGGCACTCCCCAAAGACCGGCAAAGGTGAGCACCGGGCCCACCAGGCCGCCGGAAGCGAAGAACAAAAGCCAGGTGTTGGGGTAGCGCCAGATGTGGCCCACCCCGGCCAGTATGCCGTGGGACGGGCCGCCCACCGCCTGCTGCGGAGCATAGCTGCGCCAGCCGCGCTTGCCGGGGTCGTCGCGGATGACCAGCCAGATGGCCAAGGCCAGGGCCAGGGTCAAGACGCCCGAAGCCACCATCACCGGCCGCCAGCCAAAGGCGTCCACCATCAGGCGCAGAGGCACCCCGGCGGTGACCGCGCCGATTACTCCCACCAAAAGGCCCATGCCGGAAATGGCCGCGAAACGCCGGGGACTGAACCAGTGACCGGCCAGCTTCAGCAGGGCCACCCAGGCGACGGCCACCGCCCCGCCCACCAGCAGACGCCCCAGCTCGGCCCAGGCCAGGGTGGGGGCCAAACCGAAGAGCAGCGACCCCACCCCGGCCACCAGGGCCCCGGCGCAGAGCAAACGGCGGGGCCCCCAATGGTCGGCCAGCACTCCGGTGGGAAGCTGCATGGCCACGTAAGCATAAAAGTAGTAGGCGGACAGATTGCCCAGGGCGGCGGCGGAAAGGTTGAACTGGCTCATCAGCTCTTGGGTGATCACCGCCGGGGCCACCCGCTGGTAAAAGCCCATCAAATAAAGAAGGGCGCCCAGACCCCATACCAGCCAGCTCAACCAGAGCGGTGGGTATGATTTGGTCTGGGCCTGCACTCCGCCCTACCCCAGCAGCATGACCGTGTGCACCAGGCCCGCCCACTGCCCGTCTTTGAGCCAGGGAGCCACCCGCACCATGAACTCCTTGTCCCCCCGCTTGAGGCGCCAGCAATACTCCTCGCGCCCGCCTTGGGCATAGGCGGCCAGGATGGCGTCCATCTTGGCGTTGCTCTCGGGCTTGTGGAAATCGCGGATATCCCGGCCCAGGTACTCGGGCTTGCGGTCCACGATATTGCCGGCGTATTGGTTGAAAAACACGATTGTCCCTTGGCGGTCCAGGGCGGTAACCGCCACCGGGGCCTGATCCAACAGCTCGCCAGCCGGGATGCCGTCTTGCGCTGGGCTCACTTTTTGCCGCTCCAGGTTGAGGGTGTAAAAAGGCGTAAAAACCACCTTAGGCCCATGGCTCCGCTGGGTCAAGAAGCCAAGCGAACCCCTGAGCCGCCGCGATTAATATTTGTGCAAAGGACGGCGGCCGGACGGGCCGCCAAGTCTCATCTTCGGCGTGGCGCGGCTTCGATGACCCGCATCTTCTTCCACAAACCCCGGGAATATCGCCAGCGGAGAACCAGCCCCAGCACCACCACGTACAGGGTGACACAGCCCCATATGAAATAGAGCCCCAGGCCCAGGACCTCCACCCCCACCAGCAGGGGCGCTATGACCAGGCCCAGGCATATCAGGGCCATGGACCACATCACAAAATAGATGTCCCCGGCCCCTTTCAGGGAGCCCACATACACCAGGACCATGGCGTCGAACATGGAGTACACCGCCACGAAGCGCAACAGCTTCACCCCCAACTCCACCATGTGGCTCTGGGCCGCGGCCGAAGCTCCGTCGGTATAGAAAAAGCTGAGCAGTTCGCGGGGCAGGAACACGAAGGCCAGAGCCACCAGGCCCATGTAGGCCAGGGCGATGTGCAGGGTGCTGGTGGTGGCCCGCACCCCTCCCGAGGGCTTGCCCGCGCCGATGGCCTGGCCCACCAGGGTGCTCACCGCCACGGACATGCCCACCATGGGCATGAAGGACAGGGTGTTGATGGCTATCACGATGTTGGTGGCCGCCAACTCGGCCCGGCCCAGGCGACCCACCATGAACACGAAGAAGGTGAACACCAGGAGGTCCAGGAAGAGTTGCACCCCGCCGGGCAGACCGTAGCGCAGCATGCGCCGCATCAGGGCGCTGTCCCAGGCCCAGGCCCGGCGCACCGCGAAGGCGTGGTCGTTGCGCTTGCGGAAAACGGCCAGCCCAAACAGCGCCACCAGCACCACCTGGGAGATGACCGTGGCCACCGCCGCCCCGGCGATGCCCATTTCCGGGAAGGGCCCCACTCCGTTGATGAGCAGGTAGTCCAGGGGAATGTTGAGCCCGGCCCCGACCATGTTGATGAGCATCACCGGACGGGTCAGACCCCGGCCGGAGTAAAAGCAGCTTAGGGTGGTGGCCAGGACCACCGCGCCCGCCCCCAGGGTGAGGATGCGGAAGTAGATCACCTCCAGGCGCATCACGTCGGGATGGTGCCCTGCGAAGCGGAAAAGAGGCTCGGCCACGAGGTACAAGGCGGCCAAAAACAAGGCGGCGGCCAGAGAGAAGTAAATCCCCTGCCACAGGGAAGCCCCCACCCGCTCCGGGGCTCCCGCGCCCACGTACTGGGCCACGAAAACGTTGACGTAGCCGACCACGCCCATGAAAAAGCAGATGCTCAAAAACGAGGCGATGCCCGCGGGCAGGGCGGCGGCGATGGCGTCCATGGAGTAGTTGGCCAGAAACACCCGGTCCGTGAAGTGGATCAGGGAGGTGGTGCCGAAACTGACCACCAGGGGCAAACCCACGGCCAAAACGTGGCGATAGCCATTTGGTTGGTACCAGCGCCTAAACATTGCGCACACCTTAACCCGAACGCCTGGGTTTTGCGGGGAGGGGTAAAGGATGCAAGGATACTGGCCTGTCCGGTGCCGGTCAACCGGCAAGGAGCTTGACAACGCCCAGCCTTGGCCCCACCGTAGGGGGCATCATATTGCTTGATTTCTTCAATCGGTTGGCGAGGTGAGCATGGCTGACAATCCCCGCGGCGGACCCAGCAGGACCCTGGGTATCTTCACCCTGGCCATGATCAACATGGCCGCCATCCTCACCCTGCGCAACCTTCCTCTGATGGCCTTTTACGGCCTGGCCTCGGTGTTCTTCTACGGCGTGGCCGCCCTAGCCTTTTTCGTGCCGGTGGCCCTGGTGGCCGCCGAGCTGGCCACCACCTACCCCGAGGCGGGCGGGGTCTACGCCTGGGTCAAGCGGGGCTTCGGCCCTAGGTACGGCTTTTTGGCGGTATGGATGGACTGGGTGGAGAACGTGGTCTGGTTCCCCACGGTGCTCTCCTTCGTGGCCGCCACCATTGCCTATGCCGTGGCCCCCAGCCTGGACGAGAACAAGTTCTTCATGGTCACGGTGATGCTAGTGGTCTATTGGGGAGCCACCTTCGTCAACTTCTTCGGCATGAAGGCCTCGGGCCTCATCTCCAGCATAGGCACCATCGCCGGCACCATCATCCCCGGCTGCCTGCTCATCATCATGGCCGTGATCTGGTTGGTCATGGGCAAGGGAGTGCAATTCGAGGTTTCTTGGGACGCCTTCATCCCGGACATGAAGCTGTCCAACATGTCCTTTTTCGCGGGGGTGATCCTGGGCTACTTCGGCATAGAAATGGCCGCCTATCACGCCCGCGAGGCCCGCGACCCCAAGCACGACTACCCCAAGGCCATCCTGCTGTCGGTGGTGATCATCGTGGCCATTTTCATAATGGGTTCCTTGGCCATCGCGGTGGTGGTGCCGGCCAAGGACATCAGCCTGGTGGCCGGGCTGATGCAGGCCATGGAGAAGTTCTTCGATCCCTTCGGGCTCCGGTGGGTGGTGCCCCTTCTGGCCGTGCTGGTGGCGGCCGGCGGCATAGCCCAGATATCCACCTGGCTGGTGGGCCCCTCCAAGGGCCTTTTGGCCACCGCCCGGGACGGCTCCCTGCCCCCGGTGTTGGAAAAGGTGAACAAGGCCCATATGCCGGTGTCCATCCTGGTGGCCCAGGGCCTGGTGAGCACCGTGTTCGTGCTCCTGTTTTTGCTGGTGCCCAATGCCAACAGCTTCTATTGGATACTCTCGGCCCTCACCGCCCAGATCACGGTGATCATGTATATCCTCATGTTCGCCTCGGCCATCAAGTTGCGCTACAGCGACCGGGACGCCAAGCGGCCCTACCAGGTGCCCGGAGGCATGATCGGCATGTGGATCGTGGGTGGGGCGGGCTTGGTGGCCAGCTTTTTCGCCTTTTTCGTGGGCTTCGTGCCGCCGGTGGACGTCAAGATAAGCGGCCTCATCGGATTCGAGGCCTTCCTGGTGCTGGGCATCGTGGCGCTGAGTCTGCCGCCCTTCATCCTGGACAAGATCAAAAAGCCCAACTGGGTTCCCGAACACCCCGAGGAGTTGGAAGACTGAGCAGGCCTCGTTACGGCGCCATAAGGGCGGTGATCTCCGGAGGCAAATACCAAAGCAGCTTGCCCTTGCCCCGAGGCAACTCCTCCACCTCGATGGCGCAGATGCCGCCCCGCTGGAAATCCACCTTGGCCTGCCCGGCGGCCGAGAGCAGTCCGGCAGCCACCTTGGCCAGGTTGGGCAGATGCCCCACCACCATGAGCGGGGCCTGGTCCTGGTGGGCGGCCAGGAACTGCAAGGTTTCGCCCGGCTCGGCCATGGCCTTCACCTGATCGCTGATCAGGATTTTCTCCAAGTCATAGTTCAGGACACGCGCCACGATCTCGGCACTCTGGCGCGCCCGGTCCTTGGGGCTGGAGATCAACAGGCCGACCCGCAAAGCCAAGCGAGCCAGGGCCAAGGCGGTGGCGGTGACCACCTGAGTTCCTTCCTGGCTCAACCCTTCCTGGGGGTCCTGCTCCGGCGGCAGGTTGGGGCCGTGTTGCATCAAATATATTTTCATGACCCACCTCTTTTCAATTTCACTTCATTGATTCTTTTGATCGCCTCCCACCAGGGGCACGAAGCGCACCGCCATCAGGGAGTGCTGGCTCACCTTGCCCTGGGCGTCCTTCACCACCAGCACCAGTTCTTCGGCCCAGGGTTCCTGACCAACCGGCAGGATCATGCGCCCGCCGGGCTTGAGTTGCTCCACCAGCTTGGGAGGGATGCGCTTGGCGGCGGCGGTGACCAATATGGCGTCAAAGGGCGCCTCCTGGGGCCAGCCGAAATTGCCGTCGCCCACCTTGACCCGCACCGTGTAGCCCAGTCTCTTGAGTCGGGCTTCGGCTTGCGCGGCCAGATCGGGGATGATCTCCACGCTGTAGACCTTTGCCCCCATGGCCGCCAACACCGCCGCCTGGTAACCCGAACCGGTACCGATCTCCAGCACCTTGTCGCCGGGCTTCACCCGCACCGCCTGGCTCATGAAGGCCACGATGTAGGGCTGGGAAATGGTCTGTCCCTGGCCTATGGGCAGGGGGTGGTCGTTGTAGGCCTGGCCGCGCATTTGGGTCGGCACGAACTCATGGCGCGGCACCCGGCCCATGGCCGCCAGCACCCGCTGGTCGTTGATGTCCCGGGCGGCCAGTTGCCGGGCCACCATTTGCCGCCGCGCGGCGTCGTAGTCCCCCGCCCCCTGGGCGGGCAAGGCCAGAGCCAGGAGCAATAGGCAGCCTAAGAGCACCCGCATTGACATGGCATTCCCCTCCTCCGCCGGACAGCCGCCACGGCCTTCCGGACAAAACGAGCCCTATATATAATCATGGCACTGGGAGCGGCCGGGCTTCAAGGCGTAGCCTGGGATAGCCAAGCAAGGGGGGGCGTGCTAATTTGGGCTGATACGTCCCTCAGACGCGCCACATTTCATCGGAATGAACGGCCATGTGCGGATTCGCCGGTTTCATAGACAGCCGCCCCCAGCGCAGCCAGGAGGAACTGGAGCGCATCTGCCGGGCCATGAACCAGACCCTGGCCCACCGGGGGCCGGACGATGCGGGCCAGTGGGTGGACCCCGGCAGCGGGGCCGCCTTGGGGCATCGCCGCCTGTCCATCATCGACCTGAGCCCGGCCGGGTCCCAGCCCATGTTCTCCCACGACGGCAATCTGGTGCTGGCCTACAATGGCGAGGTATACAACTTCGAGGAGCTGCGCCGCCGCCTGGAATCCGGGGACCCGGAGCTGGCCGGGAGATGGCGAGGGCGCTCGGACAGCGAAGTGCTTTTGCAAGCCATCGCCGCCTGGGGTCTGGAAAAGGCCCTGCAAAAAGCCAACGGCATGTTCGCCCTGGCCCTGTGGGACCAGCGGGCCAGGCGGCTGTTTTTGGCCCGCGACCGCCTGGGCCAAAAGCCCCTGTACTACGGCTGGGCCGGGAGCAGCCTGGTGTTCGCCTCGGAGCTGAAGGCCCTGGCGCCCCACCCCGATTTTCAGGGCCAGGTGGACCGCCAAGCCCTGGCCGCCTATGTGCGCCACGGCTATGTGCCCACGCCTCACTGCATCTTCCAGGGCCTGCGCAAGCTGGCGCCGGGCTGCATGGTCTGCCTGGACCCCACCCAGCGCCATGCTTTGCCCGAGCCCCAAGCCTACTGGTCGCTGGCCCAGGCCATGGCCCAGGGCCTGGCCAATCCGCTAAGCGGCCCGCCCCAGGAAGCGGTGGATCGCCTGGAAGAATTGCTGGGCGATGCGGTGGAGATGCGGATGATCTCCGACGTGCCCCTGGGCGCGTTGCTCTCCGGCGGCATCGACTCCTCCACCGTGGTGGCCCTGATGGGGCAACGATCTTCCCTGCCGGTGCGCACCTTTTCCATCGGCTTCAGCCATGCCGGCCACGACGAAGCGCCCTTTGCCCGCCAGGTGGCCAAGCACCTGGGCACCGAGCACACCGAACTTTACGTGTCGCCCGAAGAGGCCCTGGACGTGGTCCCCCTGTTGCCCACGATGTACGACGAGCCCTTTGGCGACTCCTCCCAGATACCCACCTATCTGGTCTCGCGCCTGGCCCGTGAGCAGGTCACCGTGGCTTTGAGCGGCGATGGCGGGGACGAGGCCTTCATGGGCTATGACCGCTACTTCTGGGCCCAGCGCCTGGCCCGCTTCAACCGCCGGGCCCCTTTACCTCTGCGGCGGGCCCTGGCCGGGGCGCTCACCGCCCTGCCCACCAAGACCTGGGACCGGCTGCTGCGCGGGGCCATGGCGGTTCTTCCCCGGCGCTTGCGCAAGAGCAACCCGGCCGACAACCTGGACCGGGTGGCGTCCCTCCTGCCATGCCGCGACGAGCGCGAACTGTACCTCCGCCTGATGTCTCCCGGCTTCGACCCGGCCGGGCTGGTGCGCAGCTCCGGCGAGGCGGGCTCCATTCTCAGCCAGGCCTGTGGGCCAGAGGACGCCGCGCCCTATGAGCGGCGCATGATGTATTGGGATGGGCTGAGCTATCTGCCCGACGACATCCTGGTCAAGGTGGACCGGGCCAGCATGGCGGTGAGCCTGGAGGCGCGCAGCCCTTTGCTTGATTACCGCGTGGTGGAGCTGGCCTGGCGAATGCCCTCGTCCCTGTTGGCCCGAGACGGCCGGGGCAAGTGGCCCCTGCGCCAGCTGGCCTATCGCCATTTGCCCCGCCAACTGTTGGATCGCCCCAAGATGGGCTTTGGCGTGCCCCTGGCCGCCTGGCTGCGCGGCCCGCTAAAGGACTGGGGCGCGGCCCTTTTGGAGCCCGGCCGCCTGGAGCGGGAGGGCTGGTTCAACCCCCAGCCCATCGCCCAGGCCTGGAGCGAGCACCAGAACGGACGCCGCGACCGGCACCACCAGCTATGGGCGGTGCTCATGTTCCAGGCTTGGCTGGAGAGCCAGTCCCTGGTCTGAAGCGGAACCTTCGATCAGATCAGGAGGGCGGCCACCAGCAGGATGGTGGCCCCGCCAGCGATGGTGGTGGAAAAGGCCAGCTTGGCCGCCAGGCCGCCATCGCAGCCGTAGCGCTTGGCCAGGACCACGCCCAGCAGGGCCGAGGGCATGGCCGCCTCCAGCACCAGGATGTTCTTGCCCAACTCGGGCAGGTCCACCCAAGACAAAGGCAGCCACACCAGCAGGGGCCCGGCCACCAGCTTGATCAGGCACGCCGCCGCCACCAGACCCAGCCCAGCCGAGAGCACGTTGAGACGCAGGATAAGCCCCACGGTGAGGGCCACGGCCAGGGTGTTGGCCCCGGCCACGACCCGCAGGCCGTCCAGGATGGAAGCCACCACCGGGTTTTTGAGGGGCAGGCCGATGGATGCGCAGACCAGGCCCGCCACCACGGCGAAGAATATCGGTGAGCGGAAAAAGGCCAGCGCGGCCGAGAGCCTTTCCTTGGCTCCCACCTGGCCGCTGCCAAAGTAGATGGCCACCAAGACCCCAATGGTAAAAAGGGGCGGACCTACGCCTATCTCGGAGATGACCACCGCGTCAACGATTGCTTGGGCCTGGCCGGGATACACCTCCGACACCAATGCGTAGCCCAACAGGGCGGAGGAGCCGAAACCGGCGGTGAGCATCAGGGAGCCCAGGCGGGGGTGGTCCAGGCCTAGGGCGCGACCGGCCAGCCAAGCCAGGGCCAGGCAAAGCACCTCGGCCAGGAACATCAGGCCCGCCAGTTGTATGTCTCCCCAGGGGATGGGCTGTTCCACCAGATAGACGAAGATGGTGGCGGGAAGGGTCACCTGGGCCACCAGCTTGGAGAACAGGGCGCCGTGGGACTCGTCGAGCACTTTGAGCTTGCGCAGCAGGACCGCCAGGCAGATCAGGCCCACCAGAACCGCTATGGAAGACAACACCCGGACCTGAAAATCCATTTCCCCCCCTCGGCGGCAAACCGGCTGGCCGCCCCGGGAGGAGCGGCCCGGCTTATTTCGGCTAGTTCCTCAGGGAGCGCACCGGAGCGGGCATGCGGCCGCCCCTGGCCACAAAGGCCGCGCCCGAGAAGCGGTTCACCGGCATCACCGGCGCGCGGCCCAACAGGCCGCCGAAGTCCACCGAGTCCCCGGCCACGGTGCCCGGCGCGGGGATGACCCGCACCCCGGTGGTCTTGTCGTTGGCCATGCCGATGGACAGCTCGTCGGCGATGATGGCCGACAGGGTGGCCGCGCTGGTGTCGCCGGGCACGGCGAACATGTCCAGGCCCACCGAGCAAACGGCGGTCATGGCTTCCAGTTTTTCCAGGCTCAGCGCCCCCACCTCCACAGCCTCGATCATGGCCTCGTCTTCGCTCACCGGGATGAAGGTGCCCGAGAGGCCGCCCACCCGGCCCGAGGCCATGGCCCCGCCCTTTTTCACGGCGTCGATCAAAAGGGCCAGGGCGGCGGTGGTGCCCGGCGCGCCCACCCGCTCCAGGCCCATGCCTTCCAAAATGCGGCCCACGCTGTCGCCCATGGCCGTGGTGGGGGCCAAACTGATGTCCACCACGCCGAAAGGCACGCCCAGGCGCCGCGCCAGCTCGCGGCCCACCAGTTCACCACCACGGGTGATCTTGAACACGGTGCGGCGGATTATCTCGCTCAGCTCGGTGAGGTCGGCGTCGGGGTGCTTGTCCACCACCGCCCGCACCACGCCCGGTCCGCTGATGCCCACGTTCAGGGCCGCGTCGGCCTCGCCTCCGCCGTGGAAGGCCCCGGCCATGAAGGGATTGTCCTCGGGCGCATTGCAAAAGGCCACGAACTTGGCGCAGGCGATGCCGTTGGGTCCGGCGGCGGCCATGTCCTTGAGGATGTGGCCCAGGCGCACGATGGCGTCCATGTTCATGCCCGCCAAGGTGGAGGCCAGGTTCAGGAAGCCGCAAAGCCGCTGGGTGGAGCTGAGCACCTGGGGCAGGGACTCCATGACGCGCCGGTCGGCGGCGGTGGTCCCTTTTTGCACCAGAGCCCCGAAGCCGCCGATGAAGTCCACCCCCGCCTCGCAGGCGGCACGGTCCAGGGCCTGGGCCAGCACCAGGGGCGCGTCGGCCTGGGCGCAGGGCTCGATGAGCCAGGCGGCCGGGGTGATGGAAAGGCGCTTGTTGATGATGGGCAGGCCCATGGACTCGCTGAGCGCCCCGGCCTCGCTGACCAGGCGCTTGCCCAGCCCGGCCAGGCGCTCTCCGGCGTCCTGGGCCAGGCGTCCGGCGTCGCGGTCGATCAGATCCTTTAGGTTTACCCCCAGGGTGACCGCGCGGATGTCGAAGTGCTCAAAGAGGATCATCCCCGCGGTTTCGAATACTTCTTCTACCCCGAATTCCATGGCGGCACCCTAACCCTAAATCCTGTGCATGGCCTTGATGACCGCCTCGTTGTGCAGCATCACCTTGAGGCCCAATGATTCGGCCAGTTCGTCCAGGGCCCGGCGCAGGCCCGCCGACCCGGAGGCGCTTTCGGTGATGTCGGCCAGCATGGTCATCACAAAGGTGCCGTCCATGACCTTCTGCTGCACGTCCTCGATGTTGGCCCCATGCTTAAACAGCAAGCCGCTCACCTGGGCGATAATGCCTTTTTGGTCCTTGCCCAGGACCACCACGAAGACTCGTTCTTTTTCCATGGTCCCTAATCCTGATCAGCTATGTGCTCCTGCCCGAAGGGGCAGTGTTTCAGCAGGCCGCAGTTCGGACAATCAGGCCCCCGCGAGTGGCACACCTGACGGCCGTGAGTGATGACCTGGTGGCTGAAGGAGGTCCACCGCTTTTGGGGGATGATCTCCATGAGCGCGAACTCGGCCTTGACCGCGTCGGTCTGGTCGGTGAACTCCAGGCGGCGGCACACCCGGCCCACGTGGGTGTCCACGGTGATGCCCGGCACGTCGAAGGCGTTGCCCAAGACCACGTTGGCCGTCTTGCGCCCCACGCCGGGTAGCTTCACCAGGGCGTCCAGATCGCCGGGCACCTGGCCGCCGTGGTTTTCCACGATGGCCTGGGCCGCGCCCCTGATGGACTTGGCCTTGTTGCGGAAAAAGCCGGTGGGCCTCACCGCCTCTTCCAACTCGCCGGGGTCGGCTTTTGCGAAGTCGGCCACGGTGGGGTATTTGGCGAACAGGCCGGGGGTGACCTGGTTCACCCGCTGGTCGGTGCACTGGGCGCTCAGGATGGTGGCCACCAAAAGCTCCCAGGGGGTGCGGTAGTCAAGGGCGCACTTGGCCTTGGGGTAGAGACCCTCCAGGGCGGCCAGGACCGCCTTTACCCTGGCGGGGTCGGGCGGGGAAAAACCCCGCCCGTTTTTATCGCCCGCGCTCTTGGCCAAGGTTTACTCCTGGACCACTTCCGCCTTTTGGATCACCACGGGAGTCACCGGCACGTCCTGGTTCATGCCCTTGGTGGTGGTCTCCACGGCCTTGATCTTGTCCACTACGTCCATGCCCTTGATGACCTTGCCGAACACGGCATAGCCCCAACCCTGGGCGTCCTTGCTCTTGAAGTTGAGGAAGTCATTGTCGGTCACGTTGATGAAGAACTGGGCCGTAGCGCTGTTGGGGTCCATGGTGCGGGCCATGGCCAGGGTGTACTCGTCGTTGGTCAGGCCGTTGTCAGCCTCGTTCTGGATGGGCTTGTCGGTGGCCTTGAGCTGCATCTTGTCGTTGAGGCCGCCGCCCTGGACCATGAAGCCGTTGATGACCCGGTGGAAGACGGTTCCGTTGTAAAAGCCCTTGTTTACGTAGGCCAGGAAGTTCTCCACGGTTATAGGGGCCTTGTCGGGATACAGTTCTACCTCAATGTCGCCCATGCTGGTCTGAAGTTTGACCACGGGATTGCTCCTTGCGGCCAGGGAGGCTCCCCCGGCCATAATAGTTAAGGTAATGGCCGCAGCCATGATTGCGAAAACCACTAACTTGGTTGCTCTCATGAAACGCTCCGCGCCGAAAACATACATTTCGGACCCTAAAGTATCACTACTTGTTTGATGAGTCGCACCACTTCGGCCGGGTCGTCCATTACCCGGAAATAGTCCAGATCCTCGGGACTAATTTTGCCCCCGGCTAACTGGGTGCTTTTGATCCAGTCTACCAGGCCCGACCAGTAGTCGCTGCCCATCAAGATGACCGGGAAGGGACGGATGCGCTTGGTCTGGATTAGGGTAAGGGCCTCGGCCAATTCGTCCAGAGTGCCGAAACCGCCGGGCATAACGATGTAGGCCACCGAGTATTTGACGAAGATGACCTTGCGCACGAAGAAGTAGCGGAAGTTCATGCGCACGTTGGCGTATGGGTTGGGCCGCTGCTCAAAGGGCAGCTCGATGTTGAGCCCTATGGAGTGTCCGCCTGCCTCGGTGGCTCCTTTGTTGCCCGCCTCCATGACCCCGCCGCCGCCGCCGGTGATCACCGAAAAGCCCGCCTCCACCAACTTGCGGCCCATCTCTTCGGCCAGCTTGTACTCGGGGGCGTCGGGCGCCACCCGGGCCGAGCCGAAGATGCTCACCCCCTTGGGGATGTGGCTCATCTCGTCGATGGCGTCCACGAACTCGCTCATGATGCGGAACATGCGCCAGGATTCCCGGGCGCTGAGGGCGTCTATTACGTATTGTTGCTCGCTTTGATCCGGCATGGCCTCACCTCGCTGGGGATGATTCTTTGACCTCGGCCATGGGACCGAGTACAAAGACCCTGATATACTAGCAGTCGTTTTCGTATAGTCCACGCATCGGTTGCCCGCTGTCAAGACATGGGCCGCGGGCCCGGCCGGAGCAATTCTACCAGGCCAAGGAGTTAGGTAATGCGACTAACCTGCATGGGCGCGGCCCGCACCGTAACCGGATCATCCTACCTAATCGAAATGGACGACGAGCGCTGCTTTCTGGTGGACTGCGGCATGTTCCAGGGCAGTGCGCAGTTAGAGCGGCGCAACTGGATCGCCGGTCCCTACCGGGTACCGGACTTGAGCGCCATCTTCATCACCCACGCCCATATCGACCACTCCGGCCTGGTGCCTCGCCTGGTGCGGGGCGGCTACAGCGGCCCCATCTACGCCTCCAAGCCCACCTGCGATCTGCTCAAAATACTCTGGCTGGACTCGGCCAACATCCAACAGATGGAGGCGGAGTGGCAGAGCCGCAAAAACCGCCGGCAGGGCAAAAACGCCCTGGAGCCCCTGTACGAGACCGCCGACGCCGAAGCGGCCATCACCCTGCTCAGGCCCATCGAGCTGGAGTGCCACGAGGAGCTGCTGCCCGGCGTGCGGGTCTGCTTTGTCAACGCGGGCCACATCCTGGGGGCGGCCAGCCTGCACCTGACCCTGCAAGGCGAGGACGGCGTGCACCGGGTGGGCTTCTCGGGCGATCTGGGCCGCCCCAACCAGCTCATCGTGCCCGATCCGGTAAAAATGGAGCCGGTGGACACCCTGTTCATGGAAACCACCTACGGCGGCCGCACCCACAAATCGCTTCCCGAGAGCGTAAACGAGCTTCTGGACGTGGTTAAGCAGGCTTACCAGGAGGGCGGCAAGGTGCTCATCCCGGCCTTTGCCGTGGAGCGCACCCAGGAAATCATCTACATCCTGGCCGCCGCCTACCGCCGGGGAGAGCTGCCCGAGGACATGCCGGTATTCCTGGACTCGCCCCTGGCCATCAACGCCACGCGAATCTTCAGGGAACATCCGGAATACTTCGACGAGGACACCAAGGAAATCCTGGCCAACGGTGACACTCCGCTCAACTTCCCCAACCTGAAGTTCACCACCACTACCGAGGAAAGCCAGAACATCAACCGCCACATGGGCCCGGCCATCATCATCGCAGGCAGCGGCATGGCCAACGCCGGGCGCATAAAGCACCACCTGAAGCACAACCTGTGGCGGCCCAACTGCCACGTGGTCATCGTGGGCTTCCAGGCCAAGAACACCACCGGCCGTTTGCTGGTGGAGGGCGCGCCCAAGGTGAAGATATTCCGCGAAGACGTGGCGGTGCGGGCCAAGGTGCACACCATCAACGGCTTCTCTGCCCACGCCGACCAGAACGAGCTGCTGGCCTGGATGACGCCCCTGATGCGCCCCGGGGTGAAGGTGAACCTGATCCACGGCGAAGAAGAGCAGTCGGTCACCTTCAAGGCCCTGGCCCAGGCCCGCTTCCCCAAGGTACGCTTCCACATCCCCCGCTGGAACGAGGTGCTGGAGCTTGGGACCCGCCCGGTGGAGTTGGCCAAGGTGGAGCCCGCCGAACTGGCCGCGGAGGTGCGCCAGCTCAGCAGCCGCCTGGCCCAACTGGCCGAGCGCCTGTCCGTGCCGGAAAGCGGCCTGGCCCCGGAAGACGCCACCGCTTTGCTCAAGGCCCTCAAGGCGGCCAACCAGGCGGCCTCGCTGGGGGAGGCGGCCTAGCCCGGATATTTCACGAAGGTTGTTGTGATATCCGCTAACGGACCAGGATTTATGGAACCATTATGAAAAAGAGGCTCACGTCATCAATGTATGTCTCGAACCCATCGCCGGCACAGCTAGCTGCCGGCAGACAAGGCGGCCCAAGGCTTGGGCTCCCAAAGAAATTCCACCGGGAGCCATCAAGGTTGGTGAAGGCAACGAGATGTTCGACGCACTCTGCCCCCAGCGGCCCGCTGGTGCAAGCGAGGGCCGCGGGCGTAGCCAAAGCTACGTCGAGGTCCGAGCGCGGCCGGCAACACCGTATGCCGGTGGCTGGCGCAGCCGGGTGCACAACCTTCGTGAAATTTCCGGGCTGAAACGTGCCTCGCTGGGAACTACTAGGCCGGGTGGAAAAACCGGCCCGCTACCTGGGCGGGGAACCGGGGACGGTGATCAAGGACGAGGCCCAGGTGCGCCTGAGCCTGGCCCTGGCCTTCCCCGAAATCTACGAGATCGCCATGAGCCACCTGGGCATCAAGGTGCTCTACGAGTGCCTGGCCGGACGGCCCGACGTGGCCGCCGAGCGAGTGTTCTGCCCCTGGTTGGACCTCATGGAGATCATGGATGCCGAGGGCGAGGCTCCCTGGTCCCTGGAGAGCGGCCGGGCCTTGGGCAATTTCGACGTGATCGGCTTTTCCCTGCAATACGAGCTGACCTACACCAACCTGCTGATGATGCTGAAGCTGGCCAAGGTGCCCGCCCGCCGGGACGAGCGCGGGCCGGAGCATCCCCTGGTCATCGCCGGGGGCCCCACCATGGTCAACCCCGAGCCCTTGGCCGACTTTTTGGACCTGGCCGTGGTGGGCGAGGCCGAGGAGATCATCCACCCCCTCATGGACCTGTTCATCCAGGCCAAGGAGGAGGCCTGGCCCAGGGAGAAGCTCTACCGCGAAGCCATGAAGATCCAGGGCGTCTACGCCCCTGCCCTGTTCCAGCCGGAGTATCAGGACGGCAGCCTGGCCCAGATCAAGGCCCTGGACCCGGAGCACCCCAAGGTGCAGCGGCGCATCGTGGCCGACCTGGGCCAGCATGAACCGCCCCACCGCACCATTTTGCCCACGGTCACCCCGGTGCACGACCGCCTGGGAGTGGAGCTGGCCCGGGGATGCACCAGGGGCTGCCGCTTCTGCCAGGCCGGGTTCATCTACCGCCCGGTGCGCGAGCGCCCGGCCGAGCAGGTGTACCAGGCGGCCATGGCTGGCCTGGATTCGGGGGGGCTGGAGGAGTTGGCCCTGTTGTCGCTGTCCACCAGCGACTACACCTGCATCGAGCCTTTGGCCGCCGCGCTCATGGACGCCCTGGAGCCCCGGCGCATCAGCCTGAGCCTGCCCAGCCTGCGCATGGACTCACTGGGCGAGGAGCTGATCAACCAGATCAAACGGGTGCGCAAAACCGGCTTCACCCTGGCCCCGGAGGCGGGCAGCGAGCGCCTGCGGGGAGTGATCAACAAGAACCTGAGCGAAGAACAGATTGTGGGCACCGCCCGCACGGTGTACGGCATGGGCTGGAACCTGGTGAAGCTCTACTTCATGCTGGGTCTGCCCACCGAGACCGAAGAGGACATTCTGGCCATCGGCCGTTTGGCCTCCTTGGTGGCGTCTGAAGCCATGAACGCCGGGCGGGGCCGGGGCAAGCGCCCGGTGGTCAACGCCAGCCTGGGCCTGTTCGTGCCCAAGCCCCACACCCCCTTCCAGTGGGAGGGACAGATCGGTCTGGAAGAATCGCTGGAGCGCCTCAGGCTGGCCAAATCCAACCTGGGCGACCGCCGGGTCAAGGCCAAGTGGAACGACGCCAAGACCAGCATCATCGAGGGTGTGCTCAGCCGGGGGGACCGCCGCTTGGGCGCGGTGCTTTTGCGGGCCGTGGAATTGGGCTGCCGCTTTGACGGCTGGACCGAACATTTGGATTACGGGGCCTGGCTACAGGCCTTGGCCGACAATGGCCTGTCCCTGGACGACTACCTGCGCCCCCGCGAGCAGGATGAGGTTCTGCCCTGGGAGCACATCGACGTGGGGGTGAGCAAAAAATTTCTCTGGTCTGAGCGGGATAAATCCCTGGCCGGTGAGTCCACCGCCGATTGCCGCCGGGGCCGCTGTTTTGACTGCGGGGTGTGCGACCACAAGGTGATCAAGCCGCGCCTGTGCGAAGAGGCCGCCCTTCCCGCCCCGCCCACCGCGCCGCCGGAAGGCGAACGCCTGGACTGGCGCTTCCGCCTGGAAAAGACCGGCCCAGCCCGCTACCTGGGCCACTTGGAGATGATGCGCCTGTTGGAGCGCACCATCCGGGCGGCGGGCATAGAACTGGCCTACACCCAGGGCTTTCACCCCCACGCCCTGGTCAAGACCGCCGCCGCCCTGACCACCGGGGTGGAAAGCCTGGTGGAGACCATGGAGGTATCCACCATCCGCTCTTACGACCCGGACCAACTGGCCGCCCAGGTCAACGCCCTGCTGCCGCCGGGCCTGCGCCTGGCCGACGGCCGTCCGGGACGGCCCGGTGAAAAATTGATCGATCCGCCGGTGGCGGTGTACCGCATCACTCCGGCCCGGCCCCTGGACCCGGCGCGCCTTGAGGCTTTTCAGGAGGCCGACCAGTGGACTATGCTTAGGCACTCCCCCAAGGGCAGCCGGGAGATCGACCTCAAGGCCGCCGTCCGCCAAATGGAGCTGGACGGCGAAGACCTGCTGTTGGTCGCCGGCTCGGCCGGGGGGAGGCCCAAACCGGTGGAGGTGATGGTGAGCGTTTTCGGGCTAAGCCCTGAGGCCGCCGCCGCCGCCCGCGCCCTGAAGGTGGAAGCCAGGGAGGAAGAGCAAGGCTGATGGCCTCGACTCTGCTCATAAACTCGCGCTCCTACGAGACCCGCGTGGCCTTGCTCGAAAACGGCCAATGCGTGGAGGTCTACGTGGAGCGCCACAAGCAGATGTCCCTGGCGGGCAACGTGTACCTGGGCCGGGTGGCCAGGGTCTTGCCGGGCATGCAGGCCGCCTTCGTGGACATCGGTCTGCCCAAAGCCGCCTTCCTCTATGTAAGCGACGTTTACGAGCCTCCGGAAGAGATGCAGTGGGACGCGGGCGAGGTGCCCCCCGAGGCCCAGCGCAGTCCCGGCAGCCGCATAGAGCAGATGCTGCGCGAGGGCCAGGAGATCATGGTGCAGGTGGCCAAGGAGCCCCTGGGCAACAAAGGCGCCCGCATCACCAGCCACGTGACCCTGCCGGGGCGCAACCTGGTGCTCATGCCCACCATCGACCATGTGGGGGTGAGCCGTCGCATCGAAGAACCGGAGGAGCGTCAGCGCCTGCGGGGGCTCATCGAAGAACTGCGCCCCGCCGGGATGGGCTTCATTGCCCGCACCGTCTCCGAGGGGGCCGACCGCCAAAAGCTGGCCGCGGAGATGGACTTTTTGCGCTCGTTGTGGGACTCCATCGGCCAGCGCCGCCGCCTGGCCTCGGTGCCCTTTGTGTTGCACCAGGATCTGTCGGTGAGCCTTCGGGCGGTGCGCGACCTGTTCACTCGGGAGGTGGACCACCTGATCATCGACTGCCAGGAAGAGTACGACCAGGTGGTGGAGTTCGTGAGCACCTTCATGCCCCGCCTGTTGCCCAGCGTGGAGCTTTACGACCGGGGCGACCCCATCTTCGACGCCTACGAGGTGGAACCGGAGCTGGCCCGGGCCCTGGAGCGCAAGGTCTGGCTCAAGAGCGGCGGCTACGTGGTCATCGAAAAGACCGAGGCGCTCACCTCCATCGACGTGAACACCGGGCGCTACGTGGGCGGCTATAATCTGGAAGAGACCATCGTCAAGACCAACCTGGAGGCGGTCAAGGAGATCGCCTGCCAGATACGCCTTCGGGACATCGGCGGGCTCATCGTCATCGACTTCATCGACATGGAGCGTGAGGACAACCGCGAGAGGGTGGTGGCGGCGCTCAAGGAAGCCCTGGGCGCGGACCGCTCCAAGACCAACGTGCTGTCCATGAGCCCCCTGGGCCTGGTGGAGATGACTCGCAAGCGGGTGCGCGAGTCCTTGGGAGAGTCCCTGGGCGAGCCCTGCTTCTACTGCGAAGGCTCCGGCCGCCTGCGCGACCCCACCACGGTGTGCTACGAGATTTTCCGCGCCCTGGAGCGGGAGATGAAAAACTCGGTGGCCGGCACGGTCAGCGTCATGGTGCACCCCCACGTGGCCGAGGTGATGCTCCAGGAGGAGCGCTTCGCCTTGGAGGAACTGGAGGGCCTGCTCCAACTCACCATTCATGTGGTGCCCAACCAAAGCCTGCACCGGGAGCATTTCGAACTGCGCCCCGAGGCGCGTTCCTGAGGCCCGTCACTTGCCGAGGCCCGCGCCCAGAGGTAGCCTTAGCCCATCATTAGACCCAGCCGGGGGTTCATTAATTTTGACCCGATTTCGCTTGCTAGACACCGGCCTGTTGACCGCCGCCGAGAACATGGCCCTGGACGAGGTGCTTACCCGCCGGGCCGGGGCGGGCCTCTCCCCTCCCACCCTGCGTTTCTTGCGCTTCAGCCCGGACGCCGCCTTGGTGGGCTATCACCAGGAGGCCGAGCGGGAGCTGCGCCTGGACTACTGCGCCACTCACGGCATCGAGGTGAACCGCCGGGTAACCGGCGGCGGGGCCCTGCTGTTCCAGGAATCCAGCCTGGGCTGGGAAATCATCGCCCCCTGGGGCGAGGGTCCCTTTGCCGGGGGCTTCAACGCCGCCCTGGAGCGCATCTGCCTGGCCGCCGCCCAGGGCCTCTCCTCCCTGGGAGTGGAGGCCTGCTTCAGGCCCCGAAACGACATCGAGGTGGACGGCCGCAAGATATCCGGCACCGGGGGCATGGTCCTGGAAGGCGGGGCCATGTTCCAGGGCACCGTGCTGGTGGTCAACGAGATCGACCGCTTCCTCAGGGCGCTGCGGGTGCCGGTGGAAAAGCTCAAACGCCGGGAGATCGAGTCGCTCATGGAGCGCATGGCCTTTTTGGAGGACCTGTTGGGCCGCCCCCTGCCCATGCCAGAGCTAAAGAACGCCCTGGCCCAAGGCCTGGCCCAAGGGCTGGGCTTCAGCCTGGAGCCCGGCGGCCTCACCGATGGCGAAAAAGAAGAGTGGGCCCAGCGCCTGCCCTATTTCCGCTCCGAACAGTGGCTCAAACTGAAATCCCTGCCATCGGATCGCCCGGCCTGGCTGCGCCACTACGTGCAGGGCGATGGCGGCAGCATGCGAGTGCATTTGTGGCTGGACAAGCGGGGGGCGCGGGTGCAAAAGGCGCTCATCAGCGGCGACTTCTTTGCCCGTCCCCAGCGCCTGGTGCCGGACCTGGAAGCCGCCCTCATGGGGGTCAAGGCCAAGCCCGAGGAGCTGCGCCGGGTGGTGGAGGAGTTCCTCACCAACGCCTCGGGCGAGCTGGTAGGCATCACTCCGGCGGAGGCGGCCCGGGCCGTGGCCGAGGCCGGGGCGCGCCTGGCTCTGGCCCGTGAACTGGGCCAGGAGGACGCTGCCGAGCTGTTTTTGGTGAATCTCACCCCGGACCAGGCCCTGGCCCAAAAACCGGCCTGGCTGCTGCTCCCCTATTGCTCCAAGCCACCGGACTGCGACTATCGCTACGTGCCCGACTGCGGGGTTTGCGGCGAGTGCCAATTCACCCAGATGATCACCCTGGGCGAGGAGCTGGGCCTGGAGCCGGTGAGCATCCAATCCTTCGAGCACCTCATGGAGAATCTGAAGCGCATCAAACGAGAAGGCGGCTGGTTCCTGGGCTCCTGCTGCGAGGCCTTCTACGCCAAGCACCAGCGGGAGATGGAGGAATCCGGGGCCCAAGGGGTGCTGGTCAATCTGGACTCCACCACCTGCTATGACCTGGGCAAGGGAATGGCCGCCTATGCCGGGCACTTTGACAACCAGACCGAGATGAACACCGCGCTCATCGAAAAGGTGGCCCGGAGGATGGGCCATGCCTGAGCGGGTGGATGTCCTGGTGATCGGCGGCGGACCCGCCGGGGCCCTGGCCGCCCAGGAGGCGGCCCAGGCCGGAGCCCAGGTGCTGCTCATAGATAAGAAGCGCCGCTTTGGGGCCCTGCCCCACTGCGCCGAGTTCGTGCCCCGTTTGCTGGCCAGGGAAGTCGCTTTCCCGCCGCGCAGCCGGGTGCAGCCGGTGGAAGGCATGCTCACCGTGCTGGGAGGCGAAGAGCACTTCACCCCAGGGCCGGGCTGGATTCTGGACCGCCAGGTGTTTGACCACGGCCTGGTGCTGGCCGCCGCCCAGGCCGGAGCGCGGGTGTGGGCCGGGACCAAGCTCATGGGCCGCAGCGGCGACACCTGGGAAATCCAGCGGGGCGCACGCAAAATCAGCCTCACCCCCGGCGCGGTGGTGGCCGCCGACGGTGCGGCCTCGCTCACCGCCTGCCTGGCCGGGTGGCCCTCCCAGGCCCTCATGGCCGGGGTGCAGGTGCAGGTTCCCTTGGCCAAGCCACTGGAGCGCACCCGAGTTTATCTGGAGCCCGCCATACGCCACGGCTACGCCTGGCTCTTCCCGCGCGGCGACGCGGCCAACCTGGGCCTGGGCTGCCGAGTGGAGGCCAAGCCCCAGCGCCTCTTGGACGAGTTGCGCGCCCGCTTGATCGAGCAAGTCCTGATCCTGCCCGGCGTGCTGGCTTTGGCCGGGGGGGCCATCCCCGTGGGCGGACCGCGCGCCGAGATGGCCAGGGGCCGGGTGCTGTTGGCCGGGGACGCGGCCGGGCTCACCCATGCGGTCACCGGAGCGGGCATACCCCAAGCGGTTTTCTCCGGCGCGGAAGCAGGCCGCGCTGCCGCGCGCCTGGCCGGGGGCCAAGGCGAGGCGGGCGAGGAGTACCAAAACGAGGTGCTGGCCCGCTACGGCAAGCACCTGGCCCGAGGCCTGGCCGCCCGACAGGAAATGGAGCAAGGCTGGGACGGCGAGGACTTTGCCGGGCTCATGGCCCGCACCTGGCCCGCCTGGGGAGGCCGTAATGTCTGATCTGAACCAGGCCCTGGACCAAGCCCGCGAGCTGTCCTGGCAACACCATGGCCCCAACCTGGGTATCTTCCTGCCGGGCATGTTCACCGCCTACGGCCGCAAGGGCCGCTACCCGGCGGTCAGCATCACCGGACCCGAATGCCGCCAGGGCTGCGACCACTGCCGGGGCCACCTTTTGCGCACCATGCACCCAGCCGTGGGAGCTGAGGCCCTCTACGCCCTGGGCAAGCGCCTGGCCGCCCAGGGGCAGGTGGGCATGCTCATCTCCGGGGGCAGCGATCCCCAGGGCCGCCTGCCCTGGGACAGCGTGCTCCCGGCCATAGAGCGCCTGGCCGCCGAAACCGACCTGGTGATCACCGCCCACGTGGGGCGCATCGACCCGCCCACCGCCCGCGCCCTCAAATCCGCCGGGGTGCGCCAGGCTCTAATCGACGTGGTGGGCAGCGAGGGCACCGCCCAGCGGGTGCTACACCTGCCCGACGGCCTGGCCGCCCAGGGCGAGACCCTGGCCGCCTGTGTGGAAGCCGGGCTGGAGGTGGTGCCCCACATCATCATGGGCCTGGACCACGGCCACCTCATCGGCGAGTACGACGCTCTGGAGATGGTGGCCGAACTCAATCCCCAGCGGGTGGTGTTCGTGGTGCTCATGCCCCTCAAAGACACTCCCATGGTCCAGGCCGAGCCTCCCACTGTGGAGGAGGTGGCCCGTTTCATCGCCGAGGCCCGCATGCGCCTGCCCGAGGCCCGTCACCACCTGGGATGCGCCCGGCCCCGGGGACGCTACCGGGCTCAGTTGGACGGCCTGGCGGTGCGGGCGGGAATCAACGCCCTGGCCATCCCCAGCGACGGGGCCCTTGAGCAGGCCCGGTCCTTGGGTGTAAAAGTTACCTTTCAAGACACCTGCTGTTCCCTGGCCTAAAGCGAGGAGGAACCATGCCCTTAGCCGCCGCCGAGGCAGACCTGAGCCACTCCAGCCCGGAATACGTGCGCCTTTCCCTGGCCGCGGCCATGACCCTTGGTTTCGCGGAGGGCCGTTTCTTTCGCAACGCCCGCCTGGGATGCATCAACCTGCTACTCACCTACCCCGGCGGGTGCAAGGCCAACTGCGCCTTTTGCGGCCTGGCCCGTGAGAGCCAGGTCCCGGCCGAGGACCCCCGCTTCCAAAAGTTCATCCGGGTGATCTGGCGGGCCTACGAATTGGACCAGGTGGTCGAGGCCTGCGCCGCAGCCCCGCCCCACGTGGAGCGGGTGTGCATCTCCATGATCACCCACCCCAAGGCCCGGCAAGACACCCTGGAGATATGCCGCCGGGTGCGCGCGGGCTGCGGCCTGCCGGTGAGCCTCCTGATCGCCCCCACCATTCTCAAGCGCGACAACCTGCTGGAGATGAAGGACGCCGGAGCCGACCGCATCGGAGTGGCCATAGACGCGGCCACGCCGGAGTTGTTCGCCAAGTTCCGGGGCAAGCCCGCCGGAGGCCCCCACCGCTGGGAGCACTACTGGGAAATATATAAGCAGTCCATCGAGGTCTTCGGCCAAGACATGGTGGGGGTGCACCTCATCTACGGCCTGGGCGAAACCGAAGAGGAACTGGTCTGGGCCATGGACCGGGCCCGGCGCATGGGCGGCTATACCCATCTGTTCTGTTTTTACCCCGAACGCTTCTCGGCCCTGTCCGACACCCCCCAGCCACCGGCCGCGGGATACCGCCGCATCCAACTGGCCCGCTGGCTCATCGACCACGACCAGGCCAAAGCCTCGGACATGGCCTTTGACGGCGAGGGCCGCATCGTCTTCTTCGGCGACGACCCGGAAATGATCGAAAGCGCCATCGCCTCGGGGCGGCCCTTCATGACCTCGGGCTGCCCGGGGGCCTCGGGAGAGGTGGCCTGCAACCGGCCTTACGGCAACGAGCGGCCCGGCCCGGACTTGCGCAACTACCCCTTCCTGCCGGAGGCGCAGGACATTATCTTGGTGCGCGAGCAGCTGGCCACTTACTGAAAACCAACCGATTACGGCCCCTTGGACGCCGCTTTTGGGTTGCGGCAGGTCCAGTGGGGTGTTATATCACTACAATTTCAGATTAGTTCACCCCTAACCCCTCTTGAGGGCAAGGAATACCGGTCATGAAGGTCAACGTGGAAGAGCTGAGCCAGGTCCAGCGACGCATTACGGTGGAGCTGCCGGCCAAAGAAGTCGACAAGACCCTGAACAAGATTTACAACAAGCTGAAAAACTCCGTGAAGATCAAGGGCTTCCGGCCCGGCAAGGCGCCCCGGCCCATCCTGGAGCGCTATTACGGAGACCAGGCGGCCAGCGAGGCTTCCCAGGAGCTTTTGGGCGGCAGCTATGCCGAGGCCCTCAAGGAAAGCGGCATCGAGCCGGTGGCTCAGCCTGATTTCGACTTCGATCCTCCCCAAGCGGGTCAGGACTTCGTCTACAAGTTGACCTTTGACGTGCCCCCCGAGTTCGAAATCAAAAAAGAGTCCTACCAGGGCTTTGAGCTCAAGGAGCCCAAGCTGGAGGCCACCGACGAGGAGATCGCCAAGCGCCTGGACCAGCTGGCCGAGCGTCAGGCGGTGCTGGTGCCGGTGGAGGAAGAGCGCCCGGCGGCCATCAGCGACGTGGTGGTGGTGGACTACGAGGCCTTTGACGGCGACAAGCCCCTGGACGGCGGCAAGGCCGAGAACGTGGAAGTGGACCTGGGCGCGGGCCAAAGCCAGCAAGAGATCGAGGTGGCCTTGGTCAAGGCCAAGGTGGGCGACACCACCGAAGCCAACGTGCACTTCGAGGAGGACCACCCCAACAAGTCCATGGCCGGCAAGGACATCCGCTTCGTCATGCAGGTGAAGGGCCTCAAGAGCAAGGTCAAGCCCGAGATGGACGACGACTTCGCCCGCTCCCTGGGCGGCGAGTTCGAGACCCTGGACGCCCTCAAGGACCGCATCCGGACCGACCTGGACAAGATGTACCAGGAGCAGAAGGACCAGGAGGTCCGCCGCCAGATTTTGGACCAGGTGCGCGAGCTGGGCGAGTTCGAGCTGCCCACCTCCCTGGTGGAGGGCGAGCTGGAGGACATGGTCAAGGACTTCATGCAGCGGCTGACCCAGTCGGGCATGGATCCCAAGGTGGCGGGCCTGGACCCCATGAAGCTGGCCGACGACTTTAGGCCCCAGGCCGAAAAGAAGGTTCGCGCCGGTATCGTCTTGGGCAAGATTACCGAGATGGAAGACATCCAGATCGCCGATGAAGACATCGACGCCGAGTTCGAAAAAATGTCTGAGCGCACCGGCCAACCGGCCAAGGCGCTAAGGGATATCTACAATAAAAACAATGCGATGCCCTCGCTAACCGCCCATATCCTGGAAGAAAAGACGTTGCAGGCCATAAAGGCCGGTGCTACTATTACACAAGTAGACCCAGCCGAATTGGCTGCTGAAAACAGCGTGGCCGAGGGCGAAAACGCTAGCTGAATCTGATTAACGAAACGAGGCGCTGATGCCCCTTATTCCTTATGTCATTGAGCAAACCAGCCGCGGCGAGAGATCTTACGATATCTATTCGCGTCTGCTTAAAGACCGCATCATCATCCTGGGTGAGCCCATCGACGACCATGTGGCCAACGTGCTCATTGCTCAGTTGCTTTTCCTGGAGGCTGAGGACCCCACCAAGGACATCAGCCTCTACATAAACTCGCCTGGCGGGCAGGTGACCGCGGGCATGGCCATCTACGACACCATGAGCTACATCAAGTCCAAGGTGAGCACCCTGTGCCTTGGCCAGGCCAGCAGCATGGCCGCCATACTCTTGGCCGCCGGCGAGCCCGGCATGCGCTTTTCGCTGCCCCATTCCCGTATCCTGATTCACCAGCCCATGGGAGGCTTCCAGGGACAGGCCAGCGACATCGACATACATGCCAGGGAAATCTTGCGTCTTAGGGAGGAGCTCAACCTGATTCTGGCCGGGCACACCGGGCAGAGCGTCAAGAAGGTCGCCACCGACACCGAACGCGACTTTTTCATGAGCGGGGAAGAAGCCAAGTCTTACGGCATCATCGACAAGGTGATAGCCCGCCGCGAACTGGCTGCATCATAAGCACCCCGCAAGTTCCCCAGGGGGACGGAGGCTGGTCTAAATGACCAAAAAGAACGACGGCAAAGGTTCCGATCTAGTTTGCTCCTTCTGCGGCAAGAGCCAGGATGAGGTGAAAAAACTCATCGCCGGGCCCTCGGTGTACATCTGCGACGAGTGCATCGAGCTTTGCAACGAGATCATCGAAGAGGAGTACCAGAAGGAAGAGGCCGCCAGCCGCGTCGCCATTCCCAAGCCCGTGGAAATCAAGGCGATAATGGACGAGTACGTGGTTGAGCAGGACCGGGCCAAGAAGATACTCTCCGTGGCCGTGCACAACCATTACAAGCGCATCGACGCCAAGATGGAAATGGGCGGGGTGGAGCTGCAAAAATCCAACATCCTGTTGGTGGGCCCCACCGGCTGCGGCAAGACCCTTTTGGCCCAGACCCTGGCCAAGATACTCAACGTCCCCTTCACCATCGCCGACGCCACCACCCTCACCGAGGCCGGCTACGTGGGCGAGGACGTGGAGAACATCATCCTCAACCTGCTGCAGGCGGCGGACTACGACGTGGAGCGGGCCCAGCGGGGCATCGTCTACATCGACGAGATCGACAAGATCGCCCGCAAGAGCGAAAACCCCTCCATCACCCGCGACGTCAGCGGCGAGGGCGTGCAGCAGGCGCTCTTAAAGATCATCGAAGGCACCCAGGCCTCGGTGCCGCCCAAGGGCGGCCGCAAGCATCCGCAGCAGGAGTTCGTCAAGGTGGACACCACCAACATCCTGTTCATCTGTGGCGGCGCTTTCGTGGGCCTGGAGCGGGTGATCAAAAACCGCCTGGGCGCCAAAATGATGGGTTTCACCGCCCAAGTGAAGGAGCGTCCCGAAGACGTGCCCTTGGGAGAGGTGTTGGCCAAGTGCCAGCCCGAGGACCTGATCAAATTCGGCCTCATCCCCGAGTTCGTGGGACGCCTGCCCGTGGTGGCCACCCTGGAAGAGCTGAGCGAGGAAGCCCTTATCCGCATCCTCACCGAGCCCAAGAACGCCTTGGTCAAGCAGTACCAGAAGCTTTTCGAGCTGGAAGGCGTTGAGCTCAAGTTCAGCGACGAGGCCCTGAAGGCGGTGTCCAAGGAGGCCTTGGTCCGCAAAAGCGGCGCCCGCGGCCTGCGCTCCATCCTCGAGTCGGCCATGCTCGACATAATGTACGAGCTGCCATCGCTCAAGGAAGTCACCGAGTGCGTGGTGGGCGAAGAGGTTATCAGCAAGGGTGAACAGCCTCTGCTGCTCTATTCGGATCAGGCCGAGTACGCCTAGGGCGGTATCGGCCGGGTCCGTCTGCCCCCGGGACGGCAAAATAATCATGCAATCGCCTCAAAGAGTACTTATTCTCTTTAAATAAGAGAACGTAAGTTTTTGCGTCTTCTCGTTATAATGACGCTCGTAAAGCGAGGAAGCCGGATATGCGCGCACCATTGATGCCTCTCAGGGACGTGGTGATCTTCCCCTCCATGGTCGCTCCCCTGTTCGTGGGGCGCGACCGTTCCGTGGCGGCCCTGGAATACGCCATGGAGCACGGGAAGACCATCTTTTTGGCCACCCAACGCGAAGCCAAGGTGGATGACCCCCGCGAGGGCGACATCTACCAGGTGGGCACCCTGAGCACGGTGCTCCAGCTCCTGCGCCTGCCCGACGGCACGGTGAAGGCCCTTATCGAGGGCCGCGAGCGGGCCCGGGTGATCGGCTACCAGCCCAACCCCGACTTTTTCATGGTCGACCTGGAAGTGGTGGATCAGGGCTTTGCCACGGACCTGGAGTCCGAAGCGCTCATTCGCTCGGTTGTGTCCTCTTTCGACCAATACGCCAAGCTAAACAAAAAGATACCCAAGGAAGTGCTGCTGTCGGTGTCGGCCGTCACCGACCCCGGAGCCCTGGCCGACACGGTGGTCGGCCATTTGCCGCTCAAACTGGACGACAAGCAGCAGCTTCTGGAGCTTATCGAGCCCAACCGCCGCCTGAGCCGCTTGTTTGAGCTTTTGCGCAGCGAGATCGAGATTCTCCAGATCGAGCAGCGCATCAAGAGCCGGGTCAAGCGCCAGATGGAAAAGACCCAGCGCGAGTACTACCTGAACGAGCAGATGCGGGCCATCCAAAAGGAGATGGGCGAAAAGGACGACCTTAAAAGCGAGGTCCGAGATCTTGAGGAGAAGCTCAAGAAAAAGCCCATGCCCCGCGAAGCCCGCATGAAGGTCGAATCCGAGCTAAAGAAGCTCAAGATGATGTCTCCCATGAGCGCCGAGGCCACGGTGGTGCGCAACTACGTGGACTGGCTCATGGCCCTTCCCTGGCGCGAGCGCACCAGGGATTCGCTGGACCTCAAGGCAGCCCAAACCATCCTGGACGAGGACCACTACGGCCTGGACAAGCCCAAGGAGCGCATCCTGGAGTTCTTGGCCGTGCAGGCGCTCACCAAGAAGATAAAGGGTCCCATCCTGTGCTTCGTGGGCCCTCCCGGCGTGGGCAAGACCTCCCTGGCCCGCTCCATTGCCAGGGCCATGGGGCGCAACTTCATCCGGGTTAGCCTGGGCGGCGTACGCGACGAGGCCGAGATTCGCGGCCACCGCCGCACCTACATCGGCGCCATGCCCGGCAAGATCATCCAGTCCATGCGCCGGGCCGGCACCATAAACCCGGTGTTCTGCCTGGACGAGGTGGACAAGATGTCCACCGACTTCCGGGGCGACCCCAGCGCCGCCCTGCTGGAGGTCCTGGACCCCGAGCAGAACTACGCCTTCAACGACCACTACATGGACGTGGACTACAACCTCTCCGAGGTCATGTTCATCACCACGGCCAACACCCTCTACTCTATCCCGGCCCCCTTACAGGACCGCATGGAGATCATCCGCCTGCCCGGCTACACCGAGTTGGAGAAGCTGGGCATCGCCACCCAGTTCCTGCTTCCCAAGCAGGCCAAGGCCAACGGCCTTGCCCCCGAGCAGGCGCAGCTTAGCGACAAGGCCATCCTGGAGATCGCCCGCTGCTATACCCGAGAAGCCGGAGTGCGCAACCTGGAGCGGGAGTTGGCCAGCGTGTGCCGCAAGGTGGCCAAGCGCCTGGTGAGCGAGGGCGATATCAAGGGCAAGGTGCGGGTGTCGGTGAGCGCTATTGAGTCCTATCTGGGCGTTCCAAAGTTCCGCTACGGCCTGCCCGAAGAGACCGACCACGTGGGTCTGGCCAACGGCCTGGCCTGGACCGAGGCCGGTGGCGAGGTGCTCACCACCGAGGCCATCATCATGCCCGGCAAAGGCAAGCTGACCATCACCGGCAAGCTGGGCGAGGTCATGCAGGAGTCGGCCCAGGCGGCTCTTAGCTACGTGCGCTCCCGGGGCAAGTCCCTGGGGCTGCCCGAGGACTTCTACACCAAGGTGGATCTGCACATCCACGTGCCCGAGGGAGCCATACCCAAGGACGGCCCCTCGGCGGGCATCACCCTGGCCACGGCCCTGGTAAGCGCCCTCACCCGCATCCCGGTGAAGGCCACGGTGGCCATGACCGGCGAGATCACCCTGCGCGGGCGGGTGTTGCCCATCGGCGGGCTAAGGGAAAAGGTTCTGGCCGCCCACCGGGCCCAGATCACCCAGGTGCTGATCCCCAAGGACAATGAGAAGGACATCAAGGAGATACCCCAGCGGGTGCTCAAGGCGGTGGAGCTAATCCCCGTGGAGCACATGGACCAGGTGTTGACCTACGCCTTGGCCGTGGATGACCCAGAGTCCATCTTCCGGGAATCACCTGAGCCCTACGTGTTGCCCTCGGACACAAAAAAAGACGCCGCCAATGAAGTTATGGCGCACTAATTGACCGTAATCTCTTGACAGATCGCGGCTGTATTGATAAATAGTAGTCCCCTTGACGGGGTACGGGGCCGGGCGGCAAGATCGCGCGGCCTCGGGACTTGGGCGGGTAGCTCAGTTGGGAGAGCATCGGCCTTACAAGCCGGGGGTCACAGGTTCGAGCCCTGTTCCGCCTACCACCACTATCCCCGTTTAGGAAGGTGGCGGTAGGACCGAGCCGACCACCGGTTTTAGAAAATATACTACGCGGGGGCGTAGCTCAGTTGGTTAGAGCGCCGGCCTGTCACGCCGGAGGCCGCCGGTTCGAGCCCGGTCGTCCCCGCCACGCAAAAAAAAGAGAGTCAGCCGCAAGGCTGACTCTCTTTTTTTGCGCCGCATGATAATGCGCATACTTCGCCTACCTCCTCCCTGGACAAACCGCACCGGCGGCATATATCCTCGGTGAGCCACTGAAACACCCACCCGGAGACGTTGGTATGAGCCACCGAAGCAAGGACATCCTCACCGGGCCGCGTTGGGCCAAAGTGCGGGCGCTGCTCAAGTCCATGGGCCATAGCGATTACGACCTGGAGCGCCCCCTGATAGGGGTGGCCAACACCTACAGCAACATCGTGCCCGGTCACTTCAACCTTCGGCAGGTGGCCGAGTCGGTCAAGCAAGGCATCTACCAGGCGGGAGGCACCCCCATCGAATTCGGGGTTATCGGCTGCTGCGACGGCGTGGCCAACGCCCACCTGGGCATGCGCTACATCCTGCCCTCGCGGGAGGTGATCGCCAACTCGGTGGAGATAATGGCCCAGGCCCACCGCCTGGACGCTTTGGTGCTCTTGGGCTCCTGCGACAAGATCGTGCCGGGGCTGCTCATGGGCGCGGCGCGGCTGGACCTGCCGGCCATCCTGGTCAACGGCGGGCCCTCCCTGGGCGGCTGCGAGTTCGACGGGCGCACCTCGGACACCACCTCCCTGGCGGAGGCATTGGGCATGCTGGCCGCAGGCAAGCTGGACGAAGCGGGCTTAGCCCAGCTCGAGAACCAGGTCATGCCCACCTGCGGATCCTGCTCCTTCCTGGGCACGGCCAACTCCATGGGCTGTATGGCCGAGGCCATGGGCATGTGCCTGCCGGGCAGCGCCACCATCCCGGCGGTGCACGCCGCCCGCTTGCGCGCGGCTCAGACTTCGGGACGGCGCATCGTGGCCATGGTGGACGAGGGTCTGAGCGCCCGGCGCATCATCAATCGCCAGGGCCTGGAAAACGCGGTGCGCCTGGCCATGGCCATGGGCGGCTCCACCAACCTGGTGTTGCACCTGCTGGCCATAGCCTACGAAGCCGAGGTTCCCATGGGCGTGGAGGTGTTCGAGGATTTCTCCCGCACCACCCCGCACGTGGCCAAAATTTACCCCGCCGCGCCGGCCAACGTGCCCGACTTCCACCAGGCGGGCGGAGTGCCCGCGCTGATGCGCGAGATTCTGCCGCTGCTGCACGCCGAGGCCATGACCGTGAGCGGACGGACGGTGGGCGAGAACGTGGCCCATGCAACCAAGACCGGCGACGCCATCATCCGCACCATGGACAACCCCTGGTCCACCCAGAGCGGCTTAGCGGTGCTGAGGGGCAACCTGGCGCCCGACTCGGCGGTGACCAAACCCGCGGCCATCAACCCGGCCATGCACCGTTTCACCGGCCGGGCCCATTGCTTCGACTCCGAGGATGCGGCCAACCAGGCCATCCTGGACCGGCGTATTCAGCCGGGAGAGGTGGTGGTGATCCGCTACGAGGGGCCAAAGGGCGGGCCGGGCATGCCCGAAATGGCCATGGCCATGAAGATGCTCTACGGTCAAGGCCTGTCCGATAAAACCGCGCTGATCACCGACGGCCGTTTTTCCGGCACCAACAACGGCTGCTTCGTGGGGCACATCTCGCCCGAGGCCGCCGAGGGAGGGCCGTTAGCCGCGGTGCGCGACGGAGACCGGATCACCGTGGACATCCCCGGCCGCCAGGTAAACCTGGAGATCAGCGAGGGCGAATTGGCCGAGCGCATGGCCGCCTGGCAACCTCCGCCCTCCAAGATCGCCGGCGGCTATCTGGCCCTGTACGCCCGCTTGGCCACTTCCGCGGCCAAGGGGGCGATTATTCCTCACCGCACAGGTTAGGCCAGTCAGCCGCGTTATAGAAGTTCAGGTCCATACGGCCTGAGCGATGGGATAGGCCAACCCCGTCTGGCGGGACCATGCCGCCAGAGGCAGGCTCAATCCTGGTCTGGAGCCATGGCCGACAGGGCTTTGGTCAGGTCGGCCACGCTGTTGCATAGATATTCGCTCGCCTCCCGAGGAAAATTGCCACCAGGCCCCCGCAGGCTGATCTCCAGCACTTTGCCGTCCAGGCTGATGAAGCGGGCCTCGACCGGCCCCTGGGGAGACTCTTGCAGCCAGTGGTGCAGATACAGCCCCGCCCTCACCTTCACCTTGCGGTGGGGCCGGGCCCGGCGGGGCTGGTAGGTCCAGGCCGGAGAGAGCATGCGCCGCCCGATGCGCTCCATGGCCCCACGCAGCTCGTCATCCAGATCATGCGGCTCCAGCGGCCCCATGACTGAGGCGAACTCCCGAGCCAGCAGGCCGTAGAGCTCGTCGTCGCTCAGGGCGGCCTCCCGCTTCTCGCCCAGTTCCCGGCGCAGGGAGGTAAGCTCCCTTTCCATGTACTGCTGAAAGCTGCGGCGAAACTCCGGGTCCGGGGCGCGCAGAACCTGGGCCATGGCCGCGCAGTCGAAGCGGCGCATCAGGTTGCCCACGAACACCACGCAGTCGCCGACCTCTCCTGCTCCGGTGCCAGCGATGCGCCGCCGTTCCACGGCCACGTCGTTCACCGGGGCCACCCTTGCCTCCACCCCCAGGGCGCGGTACACCCCCAGCACCGGAGCCAGAAAACGGCGGTAAAAGGCCTCGCGGTTCAGGCTGACCAGGGGATGGTCCCGCCGTAGCACCACCTGCCAGAAAAGCTGGTGCCGGTCCAGGTACACCGCGCCGCCGCCCACCTCCCGGCGGAAAACCGGCAGGCCGCTGCGGCAGCAGTGCTCCAGGTCAAGCTCCTGGGCCGGGTCCTGAAAATAGCCCACGGAAACATAGGGCTCGGCGGGCGAGCAGAGGATGAGGCCCTGGCGGCCCAAGTGGGCCAGGGCGTGATAGGCCAGCTGGGAGTCTTGCCAAGAGACCGTGCCCAGCCGGTACAGATGCATGGGGTCTAGATGTCCAGGGAGGCCCGCACCAATTGGGCCACGTCCATCACCTTGAGCGGCAGCTTGTTGCGCCGGGCGTGGGTGACCATGGTGCGCAGGCATTGCTGGCAGCCGCTGACCACCGCCTCGGCTCCGGTGGCCAATACCTGGTCCACCTTGCGCCGGGCGATCTCGGCATTGAGCTCCTGGTCGATCATCTCCAGATTGCCGCCGCCGCCGCAGCACAGGCAGTTCTCGCGGTTGTCGGCCAGCTCCACCAGCTTAATTCCCGGCAAGGCGCGGATCAAGCGGCGAGGGGCCTCGAAAACCCGCGCCGCCCGGCCCAGGTCGCAAGGGTCGTGGTAGGTCACGGTCATGGCCCGCTCACGCAAGGGCAAGCGGCCCTGAGCCACCAGCCGGTCCAAATATTGGGTGGCGTGGCTCAGCTTGAGATCGGTGGGGTAGTGCTCGCGCCACATCATGTAACAGGAGGGGCAGGCGAACACCACCTCCTTGGCACCCTTGTCGGCCACGGCCTCCAGGTTGTGCTCGATCATGGCCTTGGCACCGGCCAGGTCGCCAGCTCCCAACAGGGGGAAACCGCAGCACCACTCTTCTTCGCCCAGGAGGGTGAAGTCCACCTGGGCCGCCTCCAGCACCTCGGCCAGGGCCACCGGGATCTGCTGGGCCAGGGGGAAGAAGGAGGCCACGCAACCGGTGAAGTAGACCACCTCGGCCTGGTCCTTGAGATAGAGGTCGTCGGGCGGCTCGTCCATGTCCTCCACCCACTCGGCCCGCTCGTCCTGCTCCTCGCCGAAAACGTTGTGGCTCTCGGTCAGGTTGTCGCGGATCAGGTCCACCTTGGGCGGATAGGCCTCCCGCTCCACCAGCTCCTGGCGCAGGCTCAGCCACAGGTCCTTGAGCCCGATGCCCGCCGGGCACACCTCGGTGCAGTTGCCGCAAAGGGTGCAGCGGAACACCGTGTCGGAAAAGGCCTTCCACTGTCTTTCGCTGGGCGGCTTGCCGCCGAACAGACGGCGCAGCCAGCCCGCCCCGGCCTTGCCCGCTCGCCGACGCCAGTCCAGGCGGTACAGGCCCGACAGCTCGCCGTCGCCCGAGGCGTTCACCGCCGGACAGGCCTCGGCGCAGGCCGCGCAACCGGTGCAGGCCTCCATGGATAAAAGCTGGCCCTTGCTGTAGAGGCGGTTGTCCAAGGTGCGCTCTCCGCTTATCCCTCTTGGGCGTGCTTGGCGATCTCTTCGTTGACCCAGGGCTCCACCGCTTCGGCCCCCTTCAGCAGGTCGCCAAGCTCGCTGAGGTCGTCGGCCTTGAGGCGGTACATCCATCCCGCGCCGTAGCAGTCCTGGTTGATAAGCTCGGGCTTCAGCTCCAGGTCCTCGTTGACCGCGATCAGCTCACCGTTGACCGGCGACAGGACCTTGCCCAGCCACTTACCGGACTCCACCTTGGCCAGCTTCTTGCCCTTCTTGAGCTTTTTGCCTTCATTGGGCAGTTGCACGTACACGATCTCGCCGGCCAGCTTCTGGGCGAAGTCGTCCATGCCCATGACCAACTCATCGCCCTCCACGCGCACCCAAAAATGCTCGGGGTCGTAGTAAAGCTCGTCGGGAAAGTTGTAGCCGCCTATCTCCATGATCTTGTCCTCAATTAAGGTTAATTTATGCGGGCTGCCCTACCTCCGGCGCATCGCCCCGCCTACTTGTCGGCAGCCTTTTGCCCCTCGCCGCGCGCCGCCTTGATGGCCAGGTTCAAGGGGGCCAGCAGAATGTGCTTCATGCGGCTGAAAGGCAGATAGACCACAAAAGCCGCAAAAAGAATGGCGTGGGCGTACCAAAGGTAACCGTAGGCGGTTTGCAGGCCCGGCCCGGCGCTGAACAGCCCGCTGAGGGCCCAGCCCAGGAAGGCCCAGGAGCCTTCCGGTACACCGGTAAGGGCCAGGCGCGCCGCCTCGGTTATGAATCCGCTGATCACCACCGCCGCCAACAGGCCCATGCCTGTCCAGTCTGGTCCGGGCAGCCCGGGCAGCTTGGCCCCTCCCCGCAGCGCCCGCCGCATGATGGCCAGCGCCGCCCCGGCCAGCACCAACAGGCCGGTGAGGTCGAAGAACAAGGCGGTGGCGGGATAGTTTTTGCCCAGCATGGCCTGGGTCAGGTCGGCCCCCGGCTGGGCATAGCTGAGCACCAGGGCCAGCAGGGCCCAGAGCATGCGGGCCACGAAAGGCAGCACCATCAGGGCGTGCACCAGCCAGCGGCCCGGAGAGAGCCGCCACAGACGCCTTTGCAGCAAACCGTCCAGCAACAGGGCCGCCGCCCCATGGCCGAAGCCGCCGCCCTGGTGGTCCTTGTGCAACGCCTTGGAGGCCGGTCCCTGGCCGCCGCCGCTGAACCAGAAGCCCAAGGAGGCCAGCAGGCCCAACAGGAACCCGGCAAGGGCCAGGCGCGAGGGCCAGTCCGGCAGGCTCAGGGTGGCGGTGTGGCAGACCAGGCAAAGCGCGCCCTTGGCGGGCAGCACCGTGGCCGGAGCCCCGGCGGCGTTGCCCGCGAAGTGGCAGCGGCGGCAGGACTGCGGCCTTTGGGTGGAGGCCAGCAGGTGAGGCTTTTGGCCGCTTCCGGCCCAGTGACAGGCCTCGCAACTGAATCCGGCGTGCAGGTCGCCGGTGGTGGCCTCGGTATGCGGCGTGTGGCAGTTCAGGCAGGAAGCCAGCTTGATTTCTTCATGGGGATAGCGCTGGGCTCCCTGGTGGCAGTCCAGGCAACTCAGGCCCTGGTGGGGGCCCAGGTCCTTGCCCGCCCCGTCGTCCAAGCCCTCTTTTTGATGGCAGATCAGGCAGGTCTGGTTGTCCGTCGCTCCGGCGCTTTCCGATGCCCAGGAAACCCCGCCCCACAACCAGAGCAAAGCCCCCAGGAACAGAACGGTCCCCAGCCATAGGAGAGGGTTTGCTTCCCGGTAAGCCGCGCCCACGCGGGATTTGCGGGGGTGAAGATTCATAGATGGACTTCCTTCGCCTGGCCGCCGGGCTAGTCTTCCAGCAATTCCATGATGAATTGCGCCGTGGTCATGACCTGGAACTTCTGGGCGCGGAGCTTGGCGTTGGCCAAATTGTGCACGCAGGAGTTGCACTCAGTCAATAAAATGTCCGCCCCGACCTCCTCCACCTCGGCCAGGCGCTTGCGGGCCATGGCCAGGGAGTTCTTGGCGTAGGCCCCGCGCACTCCGCCCCCGGCCCCGCAGCACAGGGCGTTGGCGTGGTTGGAGGGCATCTCCACGAAATTTGGGGCCAGGGCCTTGATGGTCTTGCGCGGCTCCTCGTAGATGCCGCAGTGGCGACCCAGGTCGCAGGGGTCGTGGTAGGTCACCTTGAGGTCGGTGCTCACCCCGAGGTCCTGGCGGGCCAGGAACTGGCTGAAGTGCAGGATCTCCAGCCCCGCCTCCCTCAGCGGCGCGTAGATTTCCTTGCCGTTGAAGGTGCGGTAGCAATAGGGGCAACCGGTAACCAGAGTCTTGGCCCCGGTGGCCAGTATGCGCTCTATATTCTTCTCGGCCAGGGCGGGCTTGATGCTGAAGCCCACGTCCTCCAGCACCCCGGAGCAGCACACCTCGTCGATGAGGGTGTAGTCCACCTCCAGGTGGTCCAGCAAATCCAGGGCCGCCTCGGTGGCGTCCTCTTCCCGGTACTGGCCCACGCAGCCGATGAAATAGACCACCTCGGCCTGCTTGCCGCGCTCACGGTCGAAATCCTCGGGCTCGTCCTCGGCGTAGATGTTGTCGTAATCGTCCAACACCTGATTCATGCCGCTGAAGGCCGGGTGGCAGGTGCCCAGGCCCACCATTTCCTGGCGGGCCGCCTTGATGATGGCTGGCACGTCCACCCCGGAGGGGCAGTTGGTGGCGCAGGAGGCGCAGGTGGTGCACTGGAACAGCGAATCCACCAGTTCCTGGTTGAGTTCGAGCTTGCCGGCCAGCACTTCCTTCAATAGAAGCATTTTGCCCCTGGCGTTCAGGGCCGGGCGTCCGGTGGCCCCGAAAACCGGGCAGTGAGCCTGGCAAAAACCACAGCGAGTGCAGTGCTGAATCTGTTCGGTGAACTTCTCTAGCAGGGGATGTTTTTCGCTGGTCATCTTTTTTCCACTGTAATCACACCCACTGAGGGCTGTCGTTTCCCATGTAAAGTCAAGCTGCCGTGCTTGTCGTGGCGCTTAGTCGTCCAGGGCCATCTTGCCGGGATTGAGCACGTTGTTGGGGTCCAGGGTGCGCTTGAGTAGGCGCATCATCTCCATGGCCATCTCCTCGTGCTCCAGGCGCATATAGGGGGCCTTGGCCAGGCCGATGCCGTGCTCGCCGGTCAGGGTGCCGCCCAGCCCGCAGGTGAGTTTGAACATCTGCTCGGCGATCTGGTGCACCTCCTTGACCTGTTCCGGGTCGGAGCCGTCGAACATGATCTTGGGATGCAGGTTGCCGTCCCCGGCGTGACCGAAGATCACGAAGGGGTACTTGTGCCCCTCCATGAGCTTCTGGATGCCCTCCAGCAGGTCGGGCACCTTGGAGATGGGCACGGTCACGTCCTCGGAGAGGTTGTTGGGGCGCAGGCCACCGGCCACGCTGCCCGCCGCCCGGCGGATGGCCCAAAGCTTCTCGGCCTCGGCCCGGTCCTTGGCCTGGCTCACGGTCTTGGCCTGGTTGGCAGCGAAGGCGGCCACCACCTTTTGCATGCCGTATTCGGCCTCGGCGTCGGTGTAGCCGTCGGTCTCCACCAACAGCAGCGCCGCCACATCGGGCAGATCCGCGCCGTAGTTTTCGCGCAACACCCTGATGGTGTTCTCTTCCATGATCTCCAGCACGCTGGGCAGGATGCCCGAATGCATGATGTCGGTCACCGCCTGCCCGGCCTGCCTGAGGGTCTCGAAGCTGGCCAGGGCGGTGCGGGAGGCCGTGGGCATGGGGTTGATCTTCAGGGTGATCTCGGTGATGACCCCCAACACCCCTTCCGAGCCCACGAACATGCGGGTAAGGTCCAGGCCCGAAGCGGATTTCATGCACTTGGTGCCGGTGTGCATGATGCGCCCGTCGGGCAGCACCACCTCCAGGGCCAGGACGTAGTCACGGGTGACGCCGTATTTGGCTCCCCGGATGCCGCCCGCGTTGGTGGCCACGTTGCCGCCCAGGGTGCAGACCTTGCCGCTGGCCGGGTCGGGTGGAAAGCAGAAGCCCGAGGGGGCCAGAGCTTTTTGCAGGGCCGCATAGACCACCCCCGGCTGCACCACCACCTGGCGGTCAGGGATGCGGATATCCAGGATGCGGTTCATGCGCACCATGTCCAGGACCAAGCCGCCGTTGATGGGCACCGCGCTGCCGGCCAGGCTGGTGCCCGCGCCCCGGGGAACCACCGCGAAGCCGCGCTCGTTGGCCAATTGCATGATTCGGCTGATCTGTTCGCTGTCGGCCGGGTACGCCGCGCAATCGGGCCGGTGGTCATGGTCCGAGCTGTCGTAGGAATAAGACACCAGGTCGATCAACTCATCGCTGAAGTGATCCTCGCCGACTATCTCCCTAATGGCCTCTTTGTCCCGCTGATCCATCAACTTCCTCTTGTAAAATCGCCGTCCCGTGCACCGGCGTCTCTGAGCGGCGTTTTGCATCGCCGCCGGGGCAGCCGCCAGGGAAACGCCATGCGGTTATGCTTATCCTTGACTCTGGCTAAGCTTTTCTGCCTTTGGCACAACACAGCCCAAGTTGAGTTTTGAAGATTACTTTGTAGAGGCCGCCAGGGCAAATAAAATCAGTATTTTCTTTTAGTAATACCATTTTCCCCGGCTGGGGCCACTCCCTGGCCGCCCTCCAGACGCTCTTCAATTCTTGCCAAGAATCCCACATTTCAGGTTGTCAGGCAACCATATATTCTGAATTTTCGGAGTGTATAACAAAAAACACCGCTGCCTTGCCAATTGCGGCGAAGCGGCGGTGTTGAAGGACTAAATATTATATGTTCACATTGCAAATAACCCTACACCCAGCGGGCGGTAACGGTTCTTTCGTCCAGGAACAGGCGCATGGAGGCCAGACGGGACTTGGCCGCGCCCAGGAAGCTCTTGCGCTTGCTTCCCAAGGGGAAGAAGGCGTAGGGCTGGGGAACGCCCACGTTGATGCCCACGTTGCCCACGTTCACCTCGCGGGCGAACAAGCGGGCGTTGGCCCCGCTGGCGGTCATGATGCAGGCGCTGTGGCCCAGGTCGGTCTTGGAGTTGATCCAGCCG
>JAHIND010000015.1 GCA_018896025.1 Pseudomonadota bacterium | reverse complement strand
TACGAAACCTCGGAGGAAAGAAATGAGCGGCTGGGGCCATGGCTGGATTACTACAACCAGACAAGGCCACACACCGCTCTTAAATACAAACCGCCAATCTCAAGACTGGCAAACTGTGAACAACGTCCTTGCTAACAACAACTAGCCCAACCCAAGCCATAAAAATGCGGGCCGGGAGGGAATCGCCCTCCCGGCCCGTTTAGCGCCGCGCGATGATGATTCGCTGTTGAGATTGCTAGGCGGCGCCCTTTTTCTTCTTTTCGTCGATATCGCCTGGATACATCACCGCTTCGTGGCCCCGCTCGCCGGTGCGGATGCGCACCGCCTCGTCCACCGGGTAGACGAAGATCAGTCCGTCGCCCGCGTCGCCGGTGCGGCCTCCCTTGAGAATGGCCTCGATGGTTTCGTCCACGTTGTCTTCGCTCAGGATGATGTTGATCTGCATCTTGGGCAGCATGTCCACCTGGTAGGTGCCCGAGCGCCCAGCCAGGGTGATGCCGCCTTGGCGGCCCTGTCCCCTGATTTCGAAGACGTTCATACCCCTGATGCCCACCGAGTGCAAGGCGTCCTTGACGTCGTTGAGCTTGTCTTCGCGGATTATGGCTTCTATTTTCTTAAGCATCGCTTTATGTCTCCTTAAATCCCGGGCCTAGCCTAAGAGTAGGCCCGCTCGCCGTGCGCGGAAAGGTCCAGGCCCACTTCTTCTTCCAGGGTTTCGACCCTGAGGCCCATGATGCCGCCCAGAATCTTGGCCAGGACAAAGGTGACCAGGAACACGAAGCAGATGGTCACCGTCACGCTGATGGCCTGGATGCCCAGCTGGCCGGGGTTGCCGTAGAACAGGCCCGCCGCCTTGTTTACCGCCGGGGCGGCGAACAGGCCGGTGGCCAACGCGCCCCAGGTGCCGGCCATGCCGTGGCAGGCCCAAACGTCCAACGATTCGTCGAAGTTGCGCTTTTGACGGAAGCGGATGGCGTAGTAGCTGATGGGCGCGCCCACCGCCCCGATGACGATGGCTCCCATGGGGGTGACGAAGCCCGCCGCCGGGGTGATGGCCACCAGGCCCACCACCGCGCCGGTGGCGATGCCCAACACGCTGGGCTTGCCCGCGTCGGTCCAGGAGACCAGCATCCAGCTCACCGCAGCGGCGGCGGCGGCGGTGTTGGTGTTCACGAAGGCGTAGGAGGCCAGGCCGTCGGCGGCCAGGGAGCTGCCCGCGTTGAAGCCGAACCAGCCGAACCACAGCAGGCCCGCGCCCAGGACGGTGTAGGGGATGTTGTGGGGCTCCATGGGGGCCTTGGGGAAGCCCTTGCGCGGCCCGATGGCTATGGCGAAGGCCAGGGCGCTGAAGCCTGCGGCGATGTGCACCACGGTGCCGCCCGCGAAGTCCAGGGCTCCCATGGCTCCCATCCAGCCGCCGTCGCCCCACACCCAGTGGCACAGAGGATCATAGACTATGGTGGCCCAGAGCACCGCGAAGACCAGGAAGGTCTTGAAGCGGATGCGCTCCACGAAGGCGCCGGTGATCAGCGCCGGGGTGATCACCGCGAACATCATCTGGAAGGCGGCGAAGGCCAGGTGGGGGATATTGCTCGAATATGGCCCCGGTACGCCGGTGACCCCGGAAAAGCCCAGATAGCTCAGGTCGCCGAACAGGCCGGCCACGTTTTTACCGAAGGCCAGGGTGTAACCGTAGAGCACCCATTGCACCGAGATCACGCCCATCATGATGAAGGACAGGTTCAGGGTGGAAAGGATGTTCTTTTTGCGGACCATGCCTCCGTAGAAAAAGGCCAGGCCGGGGGTCATAAGCAGGACCAAAGCCGTGCTGGTCAGAATCCAGGCGGTGTCGCCTGCGCTGATGGGGTTGGCCATGACTTGCTCCCTCCTAAGTTGCAAGAGTTTGAGATTCGTGAAACCGGGGTCATTATTCAAACCCGCCGCGGGGTTGGCTTGACCCACGCGGCGAGGCGATTTCGGTGTTACTGAACGCAACCTTGATGCCAAAATTGAATATTTCCTTAAAAAGCAGGAAAAAATGTAGGTTACGGGGCCGAAGCCCCGGAAGGAGAGGACTGGAAATAATACCCAACGGTATGTTTGTCGGAGGGCGGAACCTCTGATTTAGCGGCCGGGCAGGGGAGGAAAAGGCTTTTGCCGCCGTTTATCCTGAAAAGGCCGCAAAAGGCTTGAGACTAAATAACTCAGTTAAATTAAGCTGATACATGGGAAAAAATATATTATCATACCTTTAGGTAGTGTACAGGTACAAAACATACCTAACGGTAGTTTAGGCTAAAACCGCCGACCATGGCACCACATATTTGTAGCATCTGCCCCTGAGGCCAGGTTGCAATTTGGTAAAGCCGGGACGGGCCCCTTTCCTTGACCCCCACTCAAATTCCGGGTATATATGCAAAATTCCTGGCCCGGGTATTTCATGAGGGTTGTGTGGCAAGGGTCAACGAGGCAGTATTTAGGTTGTCTTGGAAAAGGCACTCACCTTGTCGAGGCGCGGGTTGTATCCATGACCGGCATAGCCAGCCGCTGACAGACAAGGCGACCGGCTAGCGAAGGCCGCAGGCGTAGCCTAAGCTACGTTGAGGCCGGAGCGAAGCTGGCAACGCAGTATGGCAGTGGCTGGCACAGCCGGACGCGCTACCCTCATGAAATATCCGGGCTAACTGGTCCCCCCAAGGGGGCTCAAAAAATCGAGATTAAGAAAGGCGGAGGCATTTTGGCCATCCAGGCGGTCAGGGGCATGAAGGACCTGTTGCCCTCCGAGGCCCCCAAGTGGCGCTTTATAGAGGCCACGGCCCGGGAGGTGTTTGGCTCCTTCGGTTTCAGCGAGATACGCACACCTATCTTGGAACGCACCGAGTTGTTCGCCCGGTCCATCGGCGAAGAAACCGACATCGTTTCCAAGGAGATGTACACCTTTGAAGACCGTAGCGGCGACTCGCTGACCATGCGTCCCGAGGCCACCGCCGGAGTGGTGCGGGCCTTTTTGGAGAACAAGCTCTACGCCGTGCCCGGCCCCCACAAGCTGTGCACCATCGGCCCCATGTTCCGCCACGAGCGGCCCCAAAAGGGCCGTCTGCGCCAGTTTCATCAGCTAGACTGCGAGATTCTGGACGACGCCGGACCCCAGGGCGACGCCGAGCTGTTGGTCATGGCCGCCCACCTGCTGGAGCGCCTGGGCGTGCGCCAGGTCACCCTGGTGCTCAACTCCCTGGGCTGCCCCGAGTGCCGCCCGGTGTTCAAGCAGCAGCTTCAGGACTATTTCGCGGGCCGCCAAGGGGGCCTGTGCGAGGATTGCCGCCGCCGCCTGGCCACCAACCCCCTCAGGGTGCTGGACTGCAAGCAGGAGGGCTGCAAGGAGATTTCCCAGGGCGCGCCCCTGATCAGCGGCTCCTGGTGCGAGAGCTGCGGCGAGCATTTCGACCAGGTGAAGCGCCTGCTCGACCAGTCCGGCGTGACCTTTGAGACCGATCCCAAGCTGGTGCGGGGCCTGGACTACTACACCCGCACCGCCTTCGAGTTCAAGACCACCCAACTGGGAGCCCAGGATGCGGTGGGCGGCGGCGGGCGCTATGATGGGCTTATAGAGGCCCTGGGCGGCCCGGCCACTCCGGCCATCGGCTTCGCCCTGGGCGTGGAGCGCCTGGCCCTGCTCCTGGAGGACCGGCCCGAGTGGCAACAGGGCCCGCGCCTGTTCATCGCCGCCCTGGGCGAGGAGCCCCGCGACTGGGCCTTCGGCGTGGCCCAGGAACTGCGCCGGGCCGGGATATGGGTGGAAATGACCGCCCAGGCCACCAGCCTCAAGGCCCAGATGCGCCGCGCCAACAAGCTGGGAGCCTCCCAGGTGCTCATCCTGGGCGGCGAGGAGCTGGGGGCGGGCATCGCCCCCTTAAAAGACATGGCCAACGGGGAGCAAGAGGATTTGCCCCTGGACCAGATAGTGGACCGCCTGAAGGCGGCAGGAGCGTAGTTAGTTGTCTGAACGATTCATATCCGAACTGAAACGCACCCACTCCTGCGGCGAGTTGGGCCTTGAGGACGTGGGCAGCCAGGTGGTTCTCATGGGCTGGGCCATGCGCCGCCGGGACCACGGCGGGCTCATTTTCGTGGACCTCAGGGACCGCGAGGGCATCACCCAGGTGGTGTTCAACCCCGAGGTGGACGAAGGGGCCCACGGCGAGGCCCACACCATCCGCAGCGAGTTTTGCGTGGCCCTCAGGGGCACGGTGCGCGCCCGGCCCGAGGGCATGACCAACCCCAACCTGGTCACCGGGGGCATCGAGGTCTACGTGGACCAGTTCGAGATACTCAACCCCAGCAAGACCCCGCCCTTCATGCTGGAGGAGTGGATCGAGGTCAACGAGAACATCCGCCTGAAGTACCGCTACCTGGACCTCAGGCGCCCGGAGATGTACGCCAACCTGCTGCTCAGGCACCGGGCGGCGGCCGCGGCCAGGCGCTTTCTCAACGAGAACGGCTTTTTGGAGGTGGAGACCCCCTTCCTCACCAAGTCCACCCCCGAGGGAGCCCGCGACTATCTGGTGCCCAGCCGGGTGAACCCCGGCAGCTTCTACGCCCTGCCTCAGTCGCCCCAGCTCTTTAAGCAGCTTCTGATGATGGGCGGGGTGGAGCGCTACTATCAGATCGCCCGCTGCTTCCGCGACGAGGACCTGAGGGCGGACCGCCAGCCCGAGTTCACCCAGGTGGACCTGGAGATGAGCTTCGTGGCCGAGGACGACGTCATGGACCTCACCGAGGGCCTGGTGGCGGCCATCATCAAGGAGGCCACGGGCCAGGAGATGAGCCTGCCGGTGCCCCGCATGACCTACGACCAGGCCATCGACCGCTACGGCCTGGACGCCCCGGACGTGCGCTTCGGCCTGGAGCTAACCGACGTCACCGACCTGGTGGCCGACGCGGAGTTCAAGCTGTTCGCCACCGCCGCGGCCAAGGGCCTGTTGGTCAAGGCCATCAACGGCAAGCAGATGGCCACCCTGAGCCGCAAGGACCTGGAAGACCTGACCAGCTACGTGGCCGATTTCGGGGCCAAGGGCCTGGCCTGGGTCAAGATCAAGCCCGAGGGCGAGTGGCAGTCGCCCATCGCCAAATTCTTCACGCCCGAGCTGCAACAGGCCATAAACCGGCGTTTGGACGCGGTTGAGGGCGATATTCTGTTCTTCGGGGCCGATGTCCCGGCGGTGGTGCACGAGTGCCTGGGCCGTTTGCGCCTGGAACTGGCCCGGCGTTTCGAGCTGAACAAGGAAAAGAGCCTGACCTTCTGCTGGGTCACCGAGTTCCCCATGGTGGAATACAACCCGGACGAAAAGCGCTGGGAGGCCATGCACCACCCCTTCACCAGCCCGCGCCAGGACCACCTGGAAATGCTCACCAGCGACCCGGGCAAGGTGAAGGCCCGGGCCTACGACCTGGTCCTCAACGGCAGCGAGGTGGGCGGCGGCTCCATCCGTATCCACCGCCCGGACGTGCAAGCCAAGGTATTCGAGTCACTTGGCATCTCCAACGAGGAAGCCCAGGAAAAATTCGGGTTTTTGCTGGAGGCCCTTACCTATGGGGCTCCGCCGCACGGTGGCTTGGCCCTGGGCTTCGACCGCTTGGTGGCCATTTTGGCCGGGGAGCCCTCCATCCGCGAGGTGATTGCCTTCCCCAAGACCCAAAAGGCTTCCTGCCCCCTCACCGAGGCCCCCTCCAGGGTGGCCGCGGGCCAGCTTTTGGAACTGGGGCTGCGCCTGGACAAGGCCGAGTGACGAGTTGATGTCAAAATAGGCAGCATCTATTGACTTAATAATAAAAAGGGGCCTAAAATTGTTTTTAGGGCTTTAAACGTGATAACTTACGGGTGAGAGATTCTACCGCACCGCTACCAAGGGCGGTCTAGTAGCTTGAGATTGAACCTCGCGTCTTGGGAGGAAATAGTAAGGAGGATATGGGAATGACCAGGTTAAAAAAAGTGTTGCCCTGGATCGCGGTTTTGGCCGCTGTGGGGTTGCTGGGTGGTTGCGCTTCGATTTGTGGGGTGGAAAAAGTTCCCCCCAAGGCTCCCCCTGCGCCGCCCGCCGTCAAAAAGTGGACACCTCCCAAGCCGATGCCGGTGACCGAGAAGCCGGCGCCCGCTCCCGCATTGCCTACCACCTACACGGTGGAGAAGTGCGACGACTTGTGGAGCATCTCCGCAAAGCCCCAGATTTACAACGATCCTTGGCTGTGGTGCCTCCTGTACAACGCCAACAAGGACAAGATCAAGAACCCCAACAAGCTTAAAGTGGGAACCGTGCTGACCGTGCCCCGTGGGGTCAGTGACGCCGACAAGGCCGATGCGCGCAAGTGCTCCATGAAGTTCCCCAAGTACATGCCTCCCAAGGGAGCCAAGCGCTACTGCCCGCCCAAGTAAGGCCTGAGTAACTCCACTGGGTCCACTTTTGGGTGGCCCATAGCTGGACAACCTAACCTATCCCCGGAGGGAGCGCCCTTTGACTAGGGCGTTCCCTTCCGGTATTTTTTTGCGGTGGTTGATAATAGCACGCAGAATGAGGTGCAAAATGGCTCACTGGAACTCTAACCGCAGATTATTGGATCATAAACATCAGTCGGATTACCTAAAATTAGAAGACGTTGCCCAACCGCAATTGTTCCGAAATATTTTTCCGTATGACGAAGTATGCCGAATCGACTTCGACCACAAGCTGCTGCCCCTGACTCCGGCAGACGAATGGTTCATAACCGACACCACCTTCCGTGACGGCCAACAGGCGCGCCCGCCCTACAAGGCCAAACAGATCGTGGCCATCTACGATATGTTGCACAAGCTTTCCGGACCCAAGGGCATCATCCGCCAGTGCGAGTTCTTCCTCTACAGCCAGAGGGACAAGGATGCGGTGGAGAAGTGCTTGGCCCTGGGCCACCGTTTCCCGGAGGTCACCGGCTGGGTGCGGGCCAAAAAAGAGGAGCTGGCCGAGGTCAAGAAGATGGGCCTCAAGGAGACCGGCATCCTCACCTCGGTGAGCGACTACCACATCTATCACAAGATGAACACCACCCGCGCCAAGGTCTTGGACAAGTACCTGGGCGTGGTCAAGGACGCCCTGTCCCTGGGGCTGATCCCCCGCTGCCACTTCGAGGACGTAACCCGGGCCGACATCTACGGCTTCGTGGTCCCCTTCGCCCTGGCGCTGGCCAAGCTGCGCCAGGAATCGGGCATCGGCATCAAGATCCGCCTGTGCGACACCATGGGTTACGGGGTCACCTATCCCGGCGCGGCCCTGCCCCGCAGCGTGGACAAGCTGGTGCGGGCGATGATCGACGACGCGGAGTGCCCCGGCAAGCTCATGGAGTGGCACGGCCACAACGACTTTTACAAGGTGCTTATCAACGCCTCCACCGCCTGGCTCAACGGCTGCTCCGGGGCCAACGCCACGGTGCTGGGCTTTGGCGAGCGCACCGGCAACACGCCCTTGGAGGCCCTGGTCATCGAGTACATCTCCTTGAAGGGCAAGACCGACGGCATGGACACTCGGTTGATCACCGAGTTGGCCGAGTACTTCGAGAAGGAGATCGGCTTCCGCATCGCGCCCACCACCCCCTTCGTGGGCCGCGACTTCAACTCCACCAAGGCGGGCATCCACGCCGACGGCCTGGTGAAGAACCCGGAAATCTACAACATCTTCGACACCGAGAAGATACTGGGCCGCCCCTACACCATCGCCATCACCGACAAGAGCGGGGCGGCGGCCATCTCCCACTGGGTGAACCAGCGCCTGAAGCTGGCCCCGGAGCGCGCGGTGGACAAGCGCCATCCGGGCATCGTCAAGATCAACCAGTGGGTGCAAGAGCAGTACGAAGATGGACGGCTCACCTCCATCGGCAACTCCGAGCTGGAGGTGGTGGCCCGCAAGCACCTGCCCGAGCTGTTCCTCAGCGAGTTCGATCGCTTGAAGGACCGGGCCAAGAAGCTGGCCCTGGAACTGGGCGCCCAACTCATCGACCGCCCGGAGCTCAAGACCCTGGCCCCGGCGGTTATGGAGCCGGTGTTGCAGGAGTTCCTGGACAAAAACCCCTTCATCCAGTTCCTGTACGTGGTCAACCCGCAGGGGTACAAGATCACCAAGAACATCACCAACATCGTGGACCGGGCCAAGTACTCCAGCACCCAGTTGGAGACCGATTTCAGCGACCGCGACTGGTTCATCAAGCCCATGAAGGACGGCAAGCTGCACGTGAGTGAGTTCTACAGCAGCAAGATAACCGGCGCCTTGTGCATCACCATGAGCGGCCCGGTGCGCGACGAGGGCGACGCCATCGTGGGCGTGTTGGGGGCGGATATCCGCTTCGAGGATTTGGCCAAATTGGAGGCCGAGGAGAAGGCCGAGGAGTAGTCCGAAAGGGGCTTGGGCCTTGACAAACTAGCGTATCTCGGTCTATTCTTCCATGGTCCTTTTTTAGTCACCTAAGAGTGATATCTACATTGAGGCCATTAGCCTCGAGATTTTCATAGGGAGGAATACCTTGGCAGAAATAAAAGCACCCATGGGCGGGAAAGTCATCAAGGTTTCGGTTAAAGTCGGCGACCAGATCGGCGAAGACGACGAGGTAGCCGTACTCGAGGCCATGAAGATGGAAATGCCCATCCTCTCCGAGGAAGACGGCACCGTCGCCGAGGTGAAGGTCGAAGCCGGTCAGACGGTGGAGGCCGAACAGGTTCTGGTGGTTCTCAGTTAGCTGGGTAAGAACCCCAATGTCAGGCACCGCGGGCTGCCCAGACGGAACTTCATCCGCCTGAGCAGCCCGCGAACTTTTTGAGTAACGCTTTTTCGCCTCCCGCCTCCTGCCCCATAAAAAGGACGCGGAACTTAACAGAGGAGATTCCCCAAATGGACAACGTGCCGGTCACCACCAAGGAAAAGATCGAAGATCTTAAAAAACGCGACGAGGCAGCTCGCCTGGGTGGTGGCGTAAAGCGCATCGAGTCGCAGCACGCCAAGGGCAAGATGACCGCCCGCGAGCGCATCGAGGCCCTATTAGATGCCAACACCTTTGAAGAGTTCGACCGATTCGTGGTGCATCGCTGCACCGACTTCGGCATGGACAAATCCAAGATTCCCGGCGATGGGGTGGTCACCGGCTACGGCCGGGTCAATGGCCGCCCAGTGTTCGTCTTCAGCCAGGATTTTACCGTTTTCGGCGGCTCCCTCTCCGGTCCCTTCGGCGAAAAGGTCTGCAAAGTCATGGACCTGGCGGTAAAGGCCGGGGCCCCGGTGATCGGGCTCAACGACTCGGGCGGAGCGCGCATCCAAGAGGGCGTGGTCTCCCTGGGCTCCTACGGCGAGATATTCCGGCGCAACGTGCTCTCCAGCGGAGTGGTCCCCCAGATCAGCGCCATCATGGGCCCCTGCGCCGGGGGCGCGGTGTATTCGCCGGCCATCACCGACTTCATCTTCATGGTGGACCAGACCTCCTACATGCACATCACCGGCCCGGCGGTCATCAAGTCGGTGACCGGCGAGGAGGTGACCAGCGAGACGGTGGGCGGAGCCAAGGTGCACAACACCAAGAGCGGCGTGGCCCATTTCATGGCCGCCGACGACGCCGAGTGCCTCAAGATGGTGCGCAGGCTGCTCTCGTACCTGCCCTCCAACTACGAGCAGAAACCCCCGGAAAAGCACTCCGGCGACCCGGCCAGCCGCCTTTCGCCCGAGCTGGACGATTTCATCCCCGACAACCCCAAGCAGCCCTACAACATGAAGAAGCTCATCAAGACCGTGGTGGACGCGGAAAGCTTCTTCGAGGTCTCTAAGGGCTGGGCCAAGAACATGATCACCGCCTTCGCCCGTTTGGCGGGCATGGCCGTGGGCATCGTGGCCAACAACCCCATGCAAATGGCCGGATGCCTGGACATCGACGCCAGCCGCAAGGGGGCGCGTTTCGTGCGCTTCTGCGACGCCTTCAACATCCCGGTGGTCACCTTCGTGGACGTGCCCGGGTTCCTGCCCGGGGTGCAGCAGGAGTACGGCGGCATCATCTGCCACGGCTCCAAGATGATCTACGCCTACTGCGAGGCCACGGTGCCGCTGCTCACGGTGATCACCCGCAAGGCCTACGGCGGAGCCTACGACGTGATGGGCTCCAAGCACCACGGCGCGGACGTGAACTTCGCCTACCCCACCGCCGAGATCGCGGTGATGGGCCCAGAGGGCGCGGTGAGCATCATCTTCCGCAACGAGATCGAAAAGGCCGAGGACAAGGACGCAACTTACAAGGAACTGGTGGACGAGTACCGGGCCAAGTTCGCCAGCCCCTACCGTGCGGCCGAGCTGGGATACATCGACGAGATTATCCTGCCCAGCCAGACCCGCACCAAACTGATCAGAGCCCTAGAGGTGCTCAAGACCAAGCGCACCTTCCGCCCGGAGCGCCGTCACGGCAACGTACCCTTGTAGGGGGAAAAATATTATGAGTAGTTTTGTTGAACAACTTCAGGCGTGGCAGGCGGGCATCGATAAGATGCTGGCCAAGCACCCCGAACGCAAAAAGCAGTTCGCCACCATCAGTGGTTTGCCCATAGACCGGGTTTACCTGCCCGAGGACCCTGGCCAGGAGTACGCTGACAAGCAGGGCCTGCCGGGCGAGTATCCCTATACCAGGGGGGTGCAGCCCACCATGTACCGGGGCCGCCTGTGGACCATGCGCCAGTACGCGGGCTTCGCCACCGCCGCCGAGAGCAACCAGCGCTACCGCTATCTGCTGGAGCAGGGCACCACCGGCCTCAGCGTGGCCTTCGACCTGCCCACCCAGATCGGCTACGACGCGGACCACAACCTGGCCCGCGGCGAGGTGGGCAAGGTGGGCGTGTCCATCAGCTCCTTGAAGGACATGGAGGTTCTCTTCGACCAGATCCCCCTGGACAAGGTCTCCACCTCCATGACCATCAACGCCCCGGCGGGCATTCTCTTGGCCATGTACATCGCGGTGGCCGAAAAGCAGGGCGTCGGCCCGGAGAAGCTCCGGGGCACCATCCAGAACGACATCCTCAAGGAGTACTCCAGCCGGGGCACCTACATCTTCCCGCCCCGTCCCTCCATGCGCGTCATCACCAACATCTTCGCCTACTGCGCCCAGGAAGTGCCGCTGTGGAACACCATCAGCATCAGCGGCTACCACATCCGCGAGGCGGGCAGCACGGCGGTGCAAGAGGTGGCCTTCACCCTGGCCAACGGCATGGCCTACGTGAAGGCGGCCATGGACGCGGGCCTGGACGTGGATGAGTTCGGCCCCCGGCTCAGCTTCTTCTTCAACGCCCACAGCGAGTTCTTGGAGGAGGTGGCCAAGTACCGCGCCGCGCGGCGCCTGTGGGCCAAGATCATGAAGGAGCGCTTCGGCTCCACCAACCCCAAGAGCATGATGGTGCGCTTCCACACCCAGACGGCAGGTTGCAGCCTCACCGCCCAGCAGCCCAAGAACAACATCGTGCGGGTGGCCTTCCAGGCCATGAGCGCGGTGTTGGGCGGCACCCAGAGCCTGCACACCAACTCCATGGACGAGGCGCTCAGCCTGCCCACCCAGGAGGCGGTGACCGTAGCCCTGCGCACCCAGCAGATCATCGGCTACGAGACCGGGGTCACCGAGACGGTGGACCCGCTGGCCGGGGCCTATTACATCGAGCACCTCACCGACGAGATCGAGCGCCAGGCCGAGGAGTACCTCGCCCGCATCGACGAGATGGGCGGCGCGGTGTCGGCCATCGAGCAGGGCTATGTGCAGCGCGAGATCCAGGAAGCCGCCTACGACTACCAGAAGGCGGTGGAGGACAACCAGCGCGTGGTGGTGGGGGTGAACAAGTTCGTGGTCAAGGAGCCCCCGCCCACCGGCCTGCTCAGAGTGGACCCCAAGGTGCGCGAGGAGCAGGCGGCGGCCTTGGCCCAGCTACGCTCCGAGCGCGACCAGAAGGCGGTGGACTCCGCCCTGGCTGAGCTGAAGACCGCGGCCGAGAACGACCAAAACCTGATGCCCCATTTCCTGAGCTGCGTGCGGGTCTACACCACCCTGGGCGAGATCTGCGGCACCCTGCGCGGGGTGTTCGGCGAATACCAGGCCCCCACGACCATCTAGGAGGAGCGAGCCATGCGCAAGATAAGAGTACTGGCGGCCAAACCCGGCCTGGACGGTCACGACCGGGGAGTCAAGGTCATCGCCGCGGCCCTTCGGGACGCGGGCATGGAGGTGATCTACACCGGCCTCAGGCAAACCCCCGAGCAGATCGTGGCCACGGCCATGCAGGAGGACGTGGACGTCATCGCCCTGTCCATCCTCTCCGGGGCCCACGACTACCTCTTCCCCGAGGTGATGAAGCTCATCAAACAAAAGGGCATGGACAACGTGCTGGTGTTGGGCGGCGGAGTCATCCCCGAGGAGGACATCCCGGCCCTCAAAGCGGCGGGCATCGCCGAGGTCTTCGGACCGGGCACCAACACCCACAAGATCGTGGACTTCATCAAGGCCAACGCCAAGCCCCGCGGTTAAGCGGCCTCAGTTAGAAAAGCAGCGCCCGGGCTCCGCGAGGAGTCCGGGCGTTTTTGCATAAGCTAAAACCAACCGGATTGGCTGCGAACGCGGTTTGCGAATTCTTCTACCATATCAACAGCTTTTTTCATTCTTTCGGCATCAGCACCAAAAAAACCAGCAGTGAGGGGGGTAAAATTGTTGCCATATTTGTTAAGCTGACTTGTTATAAAACTATGAGCAGTCCACCGGCTGTAACCAACGTTTCTCCAACCAAACCGGCCAAGTGGGACCCATGTCCTTTGCTGTTCTGGCTCAGAGTGTAAGTTATAGTCTAGGTAACACAAGGCAATGAAATACTCCATTAAGTCGAAATATTTATCAAATTCATATTGGTCGGGAATGATGGGCTGGAAAATATTGGCCAAAAAACTGTTTATACAATTTGATAAGGGTGTTGGTTGACTTTCACCACCTGCTAGTACCTTTTGATGATCTGCAGATAAAATATTGTGATGGTGTAGAAGCAGGTAAGATGGCTTTTCTTTATAATCTTTACGGATAATAATTTCTTCAAATATTGAATGTAAATTTTTGTAATTATTTGCACCGATAGCTGCTATCCCCGCTGTATAAAACAGTAGCATCGCGGGATAATGTCTTAATCTAATAAAGACGGTTAAACCGTTGCTGCTCTCTTTCGCGTTCGCAACTCTCTGTATTGCTGAGGTGAAAATTGGTGTCGAGGTCTCTCCCCCCCAATACAGGCCATGGGCTACTAGGTTGAGCATAATTTCGGCATCGTTTTCGTAAGCCTGTATTCTATTGACAATTAAGTCACCGTTGATTGTTCCGTTATAGGAGTATTTTTCTTTTAATAACTCATCAACCAATGAATCGGTAACATTTGTTACAAGATCATGAAGCCTAATAATCTGGCTGTTCTGCATGTATCTTTTTAAGCTGTTGATGGCTACTTTAGTTGAAAGTGGATGTGCCTTTTGAAAATCATTTAAACTCTTAACATTTTCATTTATGTCATTAAAAAATGAATTAGCGTCAGATATATTAATTTGCTCTGCACTTATTAGCTTAATTGTTTTTTTAGCAATATCTGACTTGTTGCTACGGACGGTCCAGTAGATAGAAAAGCGCCTGCCAGAATGGCGCTCAATTGCCGCTCGTAACGCATGATCCCAATCCGCAGACCATCCACATACTATTAAACCATATTCATCAAAAATTCTTTTTAGTAGAGAAGCTATTGGGCGAGCATAATTCGATAATTCGTTTGGTGCATTTTTGATCCGTTCGTCTAAATAGTCACCATTAACCTTTAAAATAGTACAGTCGCTATGCGCCAGAGGTATTGCACCACTGGCACCATCTGGAGTGCTGATTACCGTAGGTTGTAGACCCCTCTGCTGAAGAGCATTCTCTAGGAGCCTGTCAAAATTTGTCGTTATAACGACCTTTACGTATCCATTTATTATCAAGTCAGCAATGGCATTGTGTGCCTTCGTGGGTAATTTTACGCCCTGTTCCCTCTCCTCGTCTGTGGGCTCGAAGTAGCTTCTAAGCAAATCTCGTCGTTCAGCGGGAGTTTTGGCTAGCTCTTTAAGAAGGTCGCCATATATCGGCTCCTTACCATATTTTGTCGTATACCAGTCTGTAGGATTGCCTTCGCAGTCCTCTCCCAGTTGATGCGCGATTTTTTCTATTAAATCCAGGATGATTTCCCAGCCAGTTGGGACACCGGCCGCTCTGGAGGTGCCCGAGCCAAGCAGAAGGGCGTATACGCCTTTACTAGAGTATATGGAAAACGAAAGAGAAATTATTGGGTCTATCATCATTACGCACCCCAGACTGATGAAAGAGAGTTTCTACACCCACGGCCCATCCAACCGCACCGCCTCCCGCCTTCTGACCTCCTCGCCATAAAAGCGCTCCAGCAGGTGCAGGCCCAGGTCCACCCCCGAGGCCACGCCTCCGGCGGTGATGATGCGCCCCAGGTCCACGATCTTGCGCCTTACTACTTTAATAGACGGGAACGAGGCGGCGAAGTCACCTAAACGCAGGGGGTGGGTGGTGGCCTCCAGACCATCCAGCAGCCCGGCCCGGGCCAGCCAGTAGGACCCGGTGCACACCGAGGCCAATACCTTCACCCGCTCGGCCTGCATTTTAAGGAAGGTCACCACCGGTTCCAGGTTTTGGGGCACCCGCGCTCCGGGGCCGCCGGGCACCACCAAGATGTCCATGTTAGGAGCCTCGTCCAGGGTGAAATGGGGCCGCACCACCAGGCGGTCCATGCACTCCACCTCCGGGGTGGGGCCCAACATAAAAGCTTGGAAACAGGGCCGCCCGGCCTCGTCGGTGGAGCGTGACAACACCTCAAAGGGACCGGCAAAGTCCAACACCTCTACTTCGTGGAACAGCAGCACTCCGGCGGTCATGGGGCCAGCCATGCTAAACCTCCCGCACCAAGGCCAGGCCTTTGGCCAGAGCCTCGCGGTTGGGGGTCATCTTGGTTTCGGGGAACATCTCGCCCAGGGCCGCTTCCACCTCGTCCGCGCCGATGGGCAAGAGGTCCAGGCCGCACAGCGCGCCCAAGAGCACCACGTTGGCCAGGATATGGTTGCCCAGCTCCAAGGCGGCGGCCGTGGCGGGCAGCCAGCAGAGCTTGGCGCACAGGCCCTCCAGGGTGGCCTTGAGTTCAGCGGGCTCGGGATAGAGCTGCTCCCCGGCCAGCACCCCCAGGGGGCGTAAAGGCCGGTCGTTGGTGAGCACCACCACGCCGGGGTGGCCGTAGTCGCCGATCAGGCGCAGGGCCTCCAGGGGCTCCAGGCTCACGATGGCCGTGGCCCGGTGGCCGGGCATCATGGGGCCCAGCACCGGCCCGGAGCTTACCCGCACCTGGCTCGTCACCGAGCCGCCCCGCTGGCTGAGGCCGTAGGTTTCGCCCACGGTCACCTCGTAGCCCGCCGTCAAGAGGGCCAGCCCCAGCACCTGGCTGGCCAATACGTTGCCCTGGCCGCCCACGCCGGTGACCACGATATCCAGGGGATCGTACTTCAGCGCCTTCATGCCGTGGCCTCCTTGGGCCGGGCCTTGATGGCCCCGGCCGGGCAGATCTGGGCGCACACCCCGCAGCCCACGCACACCACCTCGTCCAGCACCGTCTTGCCCGTGGCCTGGTCGAACACCAGGCCAGGACAGCGGAACACCCTGGTGCAGAAGCGGTCGCACCCGCACTCCTCGCCTCGGCACAGCTCGGGGTCCACGCTCATGCGCCAGGGATGGCCGCCTTGCTTGTTTTGCACCAGAGCGCAGGCGCGCCGGAAGATGAGCACCCTCAGGCCGCCGCCGATCTGCAGGGCGTCGTAAAGCGCCTCCTGGGTGGCCTCCAGGTCGTAGGGGTCCAGCACGGTGTAGGGCAGGCCCAGCCCGGCGCAGATCTGCTCCACATCCACCACCGTGCCCGCCTGGCCCATGGCCGTGGCCCCGGTGCCGGGGTGGGGCTGGAAGCCGGTCATGGCCGTGGCCGAGTTGTCCAACACCACCAGCACGTAGTCGCTGTTGTTCCAGCGGGCGTTGACCAAGGCGGGCAGGGCGGCGTGGAAAAAGGTGCTGTCGCCCACCACCGAGATCACCGGCTGGTCAAAGCCCTGGCTCCGCAGCTTGCCCAGGCCCGAGGCGATGCCCGGCCCCGAGCCCATGCAGTGCACCGCGTTCACCCGCTGATAGCCGGTGGGCAAGACTCCCATGGTGTAGCAGCCGATGTCTCCGGACACGATGCCCTCGCGTCCGTCGGCGGACAGCACCTGCTTAATGGACCAGTAGCTGGCCCGGTGGGGACAGCCGGGGCAAAAGCCCACCTGGCGCGGGGCCACCAGGGCCTGGGCCGCCTTGGCCTTTGCCAGATAGGCCGGGTCGGCCTCTTGCCAGGACAGGCCCAGGATGTCGGCCAGGGCGGCGGCCACCCGGCTGGGGCTGAGCTCGCCGGTGGGCGGCTTGTGCCCGGTCTCCTGGCCGTAGAAATCCTTGAGCCCCAGCTCGCGCACGTGCTGGGCGTAGATGGACTTGACCCCGCTCTCCAGGTGGGGGTCCACCTCCTCGGCGAAGAGTATCTTGTCCGCCCGAGCCAGGTGCTCCAGGATCAGCTCCTGGTCCAGGGGCCAGGTGGCCCCCATATGCAGGATGCCCACCCGCTCGGTGGCCTTCACCAGGCGGCGGGCCTCGTCGGCGTACAGGCGGCTGGAGCCGCTGGCGATGACCAGCAGCTCGGGGCGCACGGGCCCATCATAATAGTTGACCCCGGCGGCGGTCATGAGCTCCCCGGCCTGGGCCAGCTTGTCCAGCATCACCTGATGGCGGGGAACCACCGGGATGGTGAACCAGCGCTCCTTGGGGTCCCAGTGGGGCTGGCGCTTGCTCTCGGGCAGGGGGCCGGGGGTCACCCCGGCCCTGGTGTGGCTCAGCCGGGCCAGGCCGCGCAGCACCACCAGGTTGCCGATCTCCTCGCTCAGCTCAAAGGCCAGCTTGGTCATCTTGAGGCACTCGGCCGGAGTGGCGGGCTCCAGCAGGGGCAGGCAGGCCACCCTGGCGATGAAGCGGGCGTCCTGCTCGTTGGTGGAGCTGACCCCCGAGGGGTCGTCGCAGGTGACCAGGACCAGGCCGCCCTTGGTGCCGCTGATGGTCAGGTTGCAGATGAAGTCCTGGGCCACGTTGACCCCGTTCTGCTTCATGGAGGCCATGCCCCGCAGCCCGGCGTAGCTGGCCGCGGCCGCGCTCTCCAGGGCCACCTTCTCGTTGGTGGACCACTCCACGTAGATACCCGCCGAGCGCGCCGAGTCGGCCAGGGTCTGCAAAATCTCGCTGCTGGGGTTGCCGGGATAGGCGGCGGCCAGGGACACCCCCGCCTCCAGGGCCCCCCGGGCGATGGCCTCGTTGCCCTGCATCAGCACCTTTTGGCCGGGGGTCAGCTTGCTCACATCAGCCATGGCGGCGCTCCTCGCTCCAGGCGGCGGCCCGTTTGCGTTTGGCCGAGGCGGCCTGGGTCAGATGCTCCATGGAGGCGGGCTGGGTCGGTTCCAGCTCCAACAGGCCCTTGCCGGCGGCCAGCTCCAAGAGCCCGGCCCCGGCATGGGTGCGGGCCAGGATGGTGTTCCAGCCCGGCTTGCCCTCGCAGGCCCCTACGCTGAGATCCGCGCCCTCACTGGTGAGGTCCGGGCACCCGGCGCAGCCGGGGTAGCTCAGGGCTCGCACCTGGTCCAGAGGCAGCTCGTGGTAGCCCCCGTTGCTCCAGGCCTGGAAGATGCCCGCCGGGGGGGGCGGGAAGTCCGCCCGGCTCAGCGGAGCCTGCACCCCGTGCCGGGCCAGCAGCCCCCGCAGGCCCCGCCAGGGCAGGTTCATGGTGCAGAACAGGCCGATGACCAGGTGGATGCGCTGGGCGGCCTGGGGTTGCTGGGGGTGGGCCTTCATGGCCTGGACGGCCTGCACCTGGCAGGGCAGGCCCACCACGGCCAGGGGATGTTTGCTGTCCTCGGCCAGGGCCTGGTTGAGGCTGCTGAGGGCTCCGCCCCCGGCGTAAACCGAGCCCGCCGCGCCCAGAACTCCGGTGCGCTCGGTGACCCGGATGCCCTGGGGGGTGCCCCGGAGGCCAGCGGCGGTGACCACCGCCTCGCGCACCATGGACTGATCCAGGGCCAGGGCCAGCAGCTCGCTGACCACCCCGCCGTACTGGACCCGGCCCTCCAGGTCCTTGGCCGTGGCCCGCCCCTGCCAGGCCCCCAGCACCGGCCCGATGGGCCCCTGGCTCTCCCGGGGTATGTCCCGCTGGGCCAGGGGGCAAAAACCATAGCATCGGCCGCTGGTTAGGCCGCAGGCATCCGGCGCGGCCACCTGACCGTCCAAAAATATGAGGTGGGGGCACAAGCCCAGGCAGGCTCCGCAGGCCACGCAAAGGCCGGGATTTATCACCTCGGCCAGCAGGCGCTCGAGCCCGGCGGGTTGGAGGGCGGGTGAAGCGGCGGGTGGGACCATGGTCAACCTCCCCTGGCTGGTGTAAAATCCGACCTCACCAATAGCAGGGACGAAGCTAAAAATCAACGCCCACCGTTTGCTGGTTATTAGCTATTGCGCCCGTCATTTTTTACCATATAATATGTCACAACCGGCTCTTAGGAGCCGGGTGCTTTCAGAGGAAGGCGGCCTAGGGCGTCGGAGTCCTCAGTTGGGGACTTGTCGTCAGGGTGCCTTCTTCTGGGATGAGCGGGCATAACTCAGTTGGTAGAGTACGAGCTTCCCAAGCTTGAAGTCGCGGGTTCGAATCCCGTTGCCCGCTCCACGTTTGACCTAGCCGAACCAATCCCGGCTTGCGGGCCGCGGCTGGGCCGCGCGACCCAGGGCTGGGTTGTCCCTTTTTGAGGGGGTTTCCCGGCGCCGTCCTCCGGCGCGGGGAAGCTTGCTTCGATTAGTGGACCTGATCCAATCTGGCCGGCTTTTCCGGGCCACCGCGATGCGCGGACAGATTTGACGTGGTCCACGGCCCTGGGCGTGTCCGGGGTCCGGGGTGGCGGCTATTAGCTCGTCACCCTTGGGGAGGAAAACGCTTGGAGCCCACGGCACCGGCCAACGAGATGGAAAAGCGCCTAGGCGAACTGTTGGAGCCGGTGGTGCGTTCCGAGGGCCTGATGCTGGTGGAGTTGTCTTGGCGGCGCGAGCGCGCCGGTCAAGTGCTGCGTCTTTGCGTGGACCGGCCCGAGGGCGGGGTGAGCCTCACCGAGTGCACCGAGCTTAGCCGCCAGGTGAGCGACCTGTTGGACGTGGAGGAGCCCATCGGGGTTCCCTACAGCCTGGAGGTCAGCTCGCCGGGGCTCAACCGCAAGCTCAAGGACCCCCGTGAGTTTGATTTGTTCGCGGGAAGGCCCGCCCGCCTGGTGGTGAGCCCTCCCGGCGGAGGCACTCAAGTTGTCCAAGGGGTGCTCAAGGGCACCATGGGCCAGGACGTATTGATCGAGGTGAAGGGCAAGGTGAAGGCCTTGCCCGTGGCCCAGGTGGCCAAGGCCAAGTTGGACCTAGATTTTTAGGGGGGCGCGAAGTAGCGCAACCCATGCTCTTAGGTTGGGGAGAACCCAATGAGTGAACTGAAACGGATGATAGACCAGGTTTCGCGGGAAAAAGGCCTGGACCGCGAAATTCTCATCAACACCTTGGAAGAGGCCATGCGCTCGGCCGCGCGCCGCAAGCTGGGCTCCAAGGTGGAGGTGGACGTCGCCTACAACGACGAGACCGGCGAGGTGGAGGTCTTTGAGTTCAAGGAAGTGGTCAACGATGTCGACGACCCGGAGACCCAGATTTCCTTGGAACACGGCCATCGCCTGGACCCGGACTGCGAGGTGGGCGATGAACTGGGCGTGAAGGTGGACACCGCCGACTTCGGGCGCATCGCCGCCCAGAGCGCCAAGCAGGTCATCATCCAGCGCATGAAGGACGCCGAGCGCGACATCATCTTCGAGGACTTCAAGGACCGCAAGAGCGAGATCATCAACGGCATCGTGCAGCGCTTCGACAAGGGCTCGATCATCGTGAACCTGGGCCGCACCGAGGCGGTGGTTCCCCCCAGGGAGCAGGTTCCCCGCGAAGGCTACCGCCCCGGCGACCGGGTGCGGGCCTACGTGCTGGATGTAAAGCGCATCTCCCGCGGCCCCCAGATCGTGCTCAGCCGCACCCATCCGGGCTTCATCGAGGCCCTGTTCGAGCTGGAGGTGCCCGAGATCGCCGAGGGCATCGTGACCATCGAGGGCGTGGCCCGCGAGGCGGGCAGCCGCACCAAATTGGGCGTGGCCAGCAACGACCGCGACGTGGACCCGGTGGGCGCTTGCGTGGGCATGAAGGGCAGCCGGGTGCAGGCGGTGGTCCAGGAGCTCCGGGGCGAGAAGATCGACATAATCGCCTGGGACCAGGACCCGGCCCGCTACGTGGTCAACGCCCTGGCCCCGGCCGAGATCAGCCGGGTGGTGGTGGACGAGGCCAACCAGACCATGGAAGTCATCGTGGCCGACGAGATGCTCAGCCTGGCCATCGGCCGCCGCGGGCAGAACGTGCGCCTGGCTTCCAAGCTCACCGGCTGGAAGATAGACGTGAAGAGCGAGACCCGCTACGGCGAGTCCCTGCGCGACGGTTACCGCTCCCTGCTGGACGTGGTGGGGGTCTCCGACGTGGGGGCCGATACCCTGTACCAGGCGGGCTACGGCTCAGCCGAGGCCTTGGCCGAGGCCGACCCCGAAGAGTTGGCCTCCCTGCCGGACATCACCCCGGAGCGGGCCGAGGAACTCATCGCCGACGCCCAGCGCTATCTGGCGGAGGTTCCCCAGCGGGCGGGCGGGCCCACCTCCCCGTCCGCTTCGGACGATTCCGGGGCCCTGGCCGCGGTGCGCGAAGCTTGGAACGAGCTGGCCTCCCAATCCAACGGCGGGGATCAGGAAGCCGAGGCTTTCGAGGACGACGAGGTTTCCGAGGAGCCGGAGTCTGAGACGGAGCCTGAGACGGAGCCTGAACCGGAACCGGAACCAGCGGCTGCCCCCGAGCAAGAGCCCGAGCCCGCCCCGGACGAAGAGTTGGAAAAGAAACAATAGCCGACCCCGCTAGGGTAGGCTGACTGCCCCTCAGCGGGGGGGCCGCATAGGCCGCCAAGGGGCGGCCCCGGGAGCCGGGACCAAGCGGCTCCGCCCAGGAGAGACCGAGGAGAGATTTGATGGCCAAAATGCGGGTATACGAGCTGGCCAAAGAGCTCAAGATCGATAACCGCGATTTGATTCGGCAGCTTATCGAAATGGGCCTGGACGTGCGCAACCACATGAGCGCCCTCTCGCCGGAGGACACGCAAATAGTGCGCGACAAGTTGAAGGCCGAACGCAGCGAAGTGGTGGAGGAGAAACGGGTCACCACCCGGGTCATCCGCCGCCGGCGCAAAAAGGTGGAGACCGCCGAGGACGCCGCCCCCGAAGGCTACGACGAGCCTGTCGAGGAGGAGTTCGAGGAGCCCCAGGCGCAGGCCGCGCCCGAGGCCTCCGTGGCCGAAGCCCCGCCCGCCGCTGAAGCTCAGGCTCCCGATGAGCCGCCCGCCGAAGTCCAAGCGGTTGCCGAGCCGGAAGCCCAGCCTGAGCCCGCGCCCAAGGCCGAGGCCCGGCCCGAACCCGTGCAAGAGCCTGAAGCCGCGCCCGCGCCCGCGCCCGAGCCGGAATCTGAACCTAAGCCTGAACCGGAAGAACAACCTACGCCGGAGCCGGAACCTGCCCCCGAGCCCAAGAAGGAGCCCACGCCAGTGGCCGAAGCCGAAGCCAAACCCGCGCCCGAGCCCGCGCCTGAGCCCAAAAAGGCGGCGGCGGATAAAAAGGAGCCGCAAGAGCGGCCCCGTCCTCAAAAGGCCAAGGTGGTCCGGCCCAAACGGTCCATGGAAGACACCCCGGCCCGCATTATCAGCAAGCCCGCCGCGCCGGTGCCCCCCATGGGCGACCGTTGGCGCGAAGACACCCGGCCTGCCCCACCGGCGGCCCGCCGTCCGCCGCGCCCCGCTCCGGGCGCGCCGCCCGCCGTCGGAGACGTGCCCCCGCCGGACAAGGCGGACGGACGCCCCAGCCGGCGACGCAAGAAGGGTAAGAAGGGCAGCCCGATCCCCAACGACGACGTGCTGATGCGCAAAGCGGGCAGCAAGCGCAAGGAGATTCTGGACCGGGACGCCCTGTACGGCGGACGCCCCTCACGGGGACGCCGCCGGGGCAGCGGCACGGTGAAGAAATCGCTCAAGACCGAGCTGACCACGCCCAAGGCCATCAAGCGCCGGGTCAAGGTGACCGAGGCCATAACCGTCGGCGATCTGGCCAAGCGCATGGGCGTCAAGGCCGCCGAGGTGGTGGGCCGCATGATGAAGATGGGCATGATGGTCACCCTCAACCAGGCCCTGGACACCGACGACGCCGGTATCGTGGCCGCCGAGTTCGGTTTCGAGATCGAACGGGTGGGCTTCGAGGAAGAAGGGCTGTTGGCGGCCCATGAGGACCGTCCCGAAGAGATGGAGGTCCGTCCCCCGGTGGTGACCATTATGGGTCACGTCGACCACGGCAAGACCTCCCTGCTGGACAGCATCCGCAACGCCAACGTGGTGGGCGGCGAGGCCGGCGGCATCACCCAGCACATCGGTGCTTACGACGTGCATCTGCCAAACGGCGGCCACGTGGTGTTTTTGGACACTCCGGGCCACGAGGCCTTCACCCAGATGCGCGCCCGCGGCTCCCAGGTCACCGACGTGGTGGTCCTGGTGGTGGCGGCCGACGACGGCATCATGGAGCAGACCAAGGAAGCCATCAGTCACAGCAAGGCGGCCGGGGTGCCCATCCTGGTGGCCATCAACAAGATCGACAAGCCCGGGGCCGATCCCGAGCGGGTGCGCCGCGAGCTTAGCGAGCGGGGCCTGGTCTCCGAGAGCTGGGGCGGCGACACCATTACCGTGGAAGTCTCGGCCAAGACCGGCCAGGGCATCGACGAACTGCTGGAGATGCTCCAGTTGCAGTCCGAGGTCCTGGAGCTTACCGCCAACCCCCGCAAGCCTGCGCGAGGCCACGTGTTGGAGGCGCACTTGGACAAGGGGCGGGGCCCGGTGGGCACGATCTTGGTGCAGGAAGGCACCCTCAAGGCGGGCGACAGCTTCGTCTGCGGCAGCTTCGCGGGCAAGGTGCGCTCCATGCTCGACGACCGCGGCAACCCCATAGACAAGGCCGGCCCCTCCATTCCGGTGGAGGTGCAGGGCTTCGGCGGGGTGCCCGAGGCGGGCGACGAGTTCACGGTGGTGGAGACCGAAAAGGTGGCCCGCCAGATCGCCGATCACCGCGCCATCAAGAGGCGCGAGGCCGAGCTTTCCGCCCAGACCAAGACCTCCTTGGAAGGCTTCTTCGAGAAGATGGCCGAGGGCGAGACCCAAGAGCTCAAGCTGGTGGTCAAGGCCGACGTGCAGGGCTCGGTGGAGGCCCTGGTGGAGTCCCTGAACAAACTGGGCAACGATGAGGTCAAGGTAAACGTGATCCATGCGGCCACCGGCGCCATCAACGAGTCGGACGTGATGCTGGCCAGCACCAGCGACGCCATCGTCATCGGCTTCAACGTGCGCCCCATGGGCAAGGTGAGCGAGACCGCCGAGGCCGAGCGGGTGGATATCCGCACCTATGAGGTGATCTACCACGTACTCGAAGAGGTGACCGCCGCCCTCACCGGCATGTTGGCCCCTCTGTACAAGGAAGAGGTCATCGGCCGGGTGGTGGTGCGCGAGACCTTCGGCGTGCCCAAGGTGGGCACCGTGGCCGGCAGCTACGTCACCGAAGGCCGTGTGACCCGCGGCGCCCAGGTTCGCCTGCTGCGCGAAGGCGTGGTCATCGCCAACACCAAGGTCTCTTCGCTGCGGCGCTTCAAGGACGACGTCAAGGAAGTGGCCCAGGGCTTCGAGTGCGGCGTGGGCCTGGAGAACTACAACGACATCAAGGTGGGTGACGAGATCGAGTTCTACGTGATACACGAGGTGGCCGCGGAGCTGTAGGCCTTGGTGGTGGGCGCCATGACCATAACCTTGCACATGGGCCAAGGCGCGAGCCTGAAGGCCAAGCGCAAGGTGGTGCGCAGCCTCACCGACCGGGTGCGGGCGCGGTTCAACGCGGCGGCCGCCGAGATCGGGGCTCAGGACTTGTGGCAGCGCATTGAGCTGGGCTTCACCGTGTGCGGCAACGAGACGGCGCACGTGGAGAACCAACTTGATTCCATAAAGCGCTTCGTGGAGCGCATGGCTCTGGCCGAGATCACCGACGTGCGCCTGGAGTTGATCAACCTCAAGGAGATGACGTGGGCACCCGCCGCACAAAACGATTGGGCAACCTGATCCTGGCCGAGCTGGGAGGGTTGCTGGCCCGCCGGGTGAAAGACCCCCGGGTGGCGGTGGTGAGCCTGACCGCGGTGGACGTGGCCCCGGATTTGAGCCAGGCCAAGGTCTATTTCAGCGTGTTGGACCCCAGCCACAGCGACCAGGCCCTGGCCGGGCTCAAGGCGGCGGCGGGATTCCTACGCAAGGAGCTGGCCACCAACCTGCGCCTGAAGACCATGCCCCGCCTGGTGCCGGTTTACGACGACTCGCTCATCAAGGGAGCCCACCTGGACCAGGTGATACGTAAGGCGCGGGCCCAGGACGAAGCCAACGCCGGGGCCAGGGGCGACGACGAGCCCGAGGAGGCCACGTCGTGAAAGACGTAGCCGCCATGATCTCCCAGGCCTCGCGGGTTTGGGTGGTTTCCCACGTGCTGCCCGACGGCGACGCCCTTGGCGCCTCCCTGGGGCTCATGCATTTGTTGACCGCTCAGGGCAAACAGGTCCGGGTGTTCAGTGCCGGGCCCGTACCCGAGGAATACCTTTTCCTGCCGGGCATGGACCATGTGAGCGACGTCTTGCCGGGGGCCGGGGAGTTGGATTTGGCGGTGGTGCTCGATTGCCACCAGCCCGAGCGCACCGGCCCGGTGAGCGAAAAATTTTTGGCCCAGCTGCCCCAGGTGGCGATCATCGACCACCACCAGGGAACAGTGGATTTTGGCCAGGCGGCCTGGGTGGACCCCTCCTTTGCCGCCACTAGCGAGATGGTGACCATTTTGGCCCAGGCCGAGGGCTGGAGCATCCCCCCCCAGGCGGCCACCTGCCTGTTCGTGGGGGTGCAGACCGACACCGGCTCCTTCCGCTACGCCAACACCACCCCCCGGGTGTTAAGGGTGGCGGCGGATTTGGCCGAGGCCGGGGCCGAGGTGTGGCCCATCAGCCAGGAGGTCTATGCCACGCGCCCCAAGCGCTTGCGCTTGATGGGACGCATCATGGACAATCTGGAGTTGAGCCAGGAGGGCCGCTTGGCCCTTAGCCAGATCACCCTGGCCGACCTGGAAAAGGTGGGCGCGGGACCGGTCGACCTGGAGCAGGCGGTGGAGACCCTGCGGCTCATCCCGGGAGTGGAGGTTTCGGCCCTGTTTCGCCAGACCCCCAAGGGAGCCATCAAGGTGTCCATGCGCTCCCGGGGCAAGGTGGACGTTAGCCGGGTGGCCATCGACCTGGGCGGCGGGGGCCACAAGGGCGCTGCCGGGGTGACCATGGAGGGCAACCTGGAGGGCGTGCGCCGGGACATAGCCGCTCGCCTGCGCCAAGGACTGGAGGCCCTGGCATGAGCCGCCGACGACGCAAGCCGGACTTTTTCGATGACGGCGTGCTGGTGGTGGACAAACCGGCCGGCCCCACCAGCCACGACGTGGTGGAGCGCCTGCGCCGGCGTTTCCGCCCGGCCAAGCTGGGGCACACCGGCACCCTGGACCCCTTTGCCACCGGGGTCCTGGTATTGGCCTTCAACCGGGCCACCCGCATGTCCAATATGCTGGGCTCGGGCAACAAAATTTACGCGGGGACGGTGAGCCTGGGAACGGCCACCGACACCGGCGACCCCACCGGCGAGGTAATCGAAACCGCGCCGGTGCCCCAGATCAGCCCCGAGCAGGCGCAGGCGGCCCTGGCCGCTCTGGAAGGGGAGCGCCAACAGGCCCCTCCGGCCTACTCGGCGGCCAAGCACCAGGGCAAACCCCTGTACGCCTATGCGCGCCAGGGGGTGGCTGTGGAAAAACCGGCTCGCGCCATTAACGTGGGCCAGACCAAGCTGGTGGCCGTGGAGTCAGGCGAGATTGCCTTTGAGCTGACCTGCTCCAAAGGCACCTACGTGCGCTCCCTGGCCGAGGACTTGGCCCGGGAGCTAGGCACGGTGGGCCACCTGAAACAGCTGCGGCGGTTGGCCTCGGCCCCCTTCTCCCTGGGTGAGGCCCTGGAGTTGGACGAGGCCCTGGACCTCAGCCCCCAGGAGTTGGCCGGACGGCTCATAGGGCTCAGCCAAGCCCTGGAGCGGGCCGGACTCCCGGCGATGGAAGTGGATGCCGACACCGCCTGGCAAGTGCGCCAGGGAATGATTTTGCCCCGCGAGACCTTTCTGACGCCCGGCTCCGGCCCGGCCCAGGGGGCCTTTCGGGTGCTGACCCCGGAGGGCGAGTTGGTGGCGGTGTTGCGCTGGCTGGAGCCAGGCGAGCGCCGCCCCGGCCGCGACTATGAAAGTATGCGAGTCTTTCCCGAACAAGACCAGGGAGAGATCGAGGAGCAAACATCTGCGTCGGCCATTGGAGCCGAATAGCTTGGGGGGCGGGACGGTCCCGCCCGCCTGGGCCGCAGACGAGGGGCCGCAAACAGGCCCATATAACAAGGAGGATAGGTAAAGTGGTTCTAACCCCGGATGACAAAGGCGCGATAGTCGAGAAGTTTCAGCGTAAACCGGGCGACACCGGCTCGCCGGAGGTGCAGATCGCCCTTCTGAGCGAGCGCATCAAGTACCTGACCGAGCATTTCAAGGTCCACAAGAAGGACCATCATAGCAGACGTGGCCTGCTGAAGTTGGTAGGCCAACGCCGCCGTATGCTCAACTACCTTAAACGTAAGGAAATTGAGCGTTATCGAGCGGTTATCAAGGAGCTGGGCATCCGTAAGTAAGCCTTGCTCGTGTAGGAAGTGGGAAGAGAGAGATGATAAAAAAGGTATCGACGACGATCAACGGTCTGGAACTGTCCATTGAGACCGGCAAGATCGCCAAGCAGGCCGGCGGCGCGGTTATGGTGACCTACGGCGAGACCGTGGTTCTGGTGACCGCCACCGGAGACAGCAACATGCGCGAGGGCATCGATTTTTTGCCCCTCACCGTGGACTACCAGGAGCTGTCCTACGCCGCGGGCCGCATCCCCGGCAACTTTTTCCGGCGCGAAATGGGCCGCCCCAGCGAGAAAGAGACCCTGACCAGCCGGCTGATCGATAGGCCGGTGCGTCCCCGGGTGCCCAAGGGCTGGAGCTACGAAACTCAGATAATCGCCAACGTCTACTCGGCCGACCGGGTGAACGAGCCCGACGTGCTGGCCGTGACCGGCGCTTCGGCGGCCCTGTGCATCAGCGACGTGCCCTTCGACGGCCCCATGGCCGGAGTGCGCGTGGGCAGGGTGAACGGCGAGTTCGTGGCCAACCCCACCGCCGCCCAGCGGGCGGAGTCGGACCTTGACCTCATCGTGGCCGGCAGCCGTGAGGCGGTGGTCATGGTCGAGGGCGGCGCCGAGCTGGTCTCCGAGGAAGTGGTGCTGGAAGGCATCTGGTTCGGCCACAAGGCCTTGCAGCCTCTGCTGGACATCCAGGAGGAGCTGACCGCCGCGGTGGGCAAGGCCAAGCGCGAGTTCACCAAGCCGGTGGAAGACACCGATCTCAAGGCCAAGGTGGCCGCGCTGGCCGCCGAGGGCGTCAAGAAGGTGCTGTCCACCGTGCCCAAACTGGAGCGCTACGGCGTGAAGCGGGCGGTGAAAAAAGAGGTGCTCGCCGCCATGGGCGAAGAGGCCGCCGGTCGCGAGGGCAAGATCAAGGACATCGTCGAGAACCTAGTATCCGAAGGCATGCGCTCCATGATTCTGGATGAGGGCCACCGGGTGGACGGACGCGACTTCGTCACCGTGCGTCCCATCTCCTGCGAAGTGGGCATCCTGCCGCGCACCCATGGCTCGGCCCTGTTCACCAGGGGCGAGACCCAGGCCATCGTGACCACCACCCTGGGCACCAGCGGCGACGAGCAGCGCATCGAGTCGGTCACCAAGGAAGACAGCTTCCGTGACTTCCTGTTGCACTACAACTTCCCGCCCTTCTGCGTGGGCGAGGCCAAGATGCTGCGCGGCCCCGGCCGCCGGGAGATCGGCCACGGGGCCCTGGCCCGGCGCAGCCTGCAAAAGATCCTGCCGGGCAAGGACCTGTTCCCCTACACCATCCGGGTGGTCAGCGACATCACCGAGTCCAACGGCTCTTCTTCCATGGCCAGCGTTTGCGGCGGCTCCTTGTCCATGATGGACGCCGGAGTGCCCATCAGCCAGGCGGTGGCCGGAGTGGCCATGGGCCTGATCAAAGAGGGCGACAAGACCGCGGTGCTCACCGACATCATCGGTGACGAGGACCATCTGGGCGACATGGACTTTAAGGTGACCGGCAGCGCCAAGGGCGTGGCCGCGGTGCAGATGGACATCAAGATCTCGGGCATCAACAAGGAGATCATGGCTCAGGCTCTGGCCCAGGCCAAGGACGGCCGCCTGCACATCCTGTCCAAGATGGCCGAGGCCATCACCCAGCCCCGCGGCACCATCAGCAACTGGGCCCCGCGCATCACCACCATCAAGATTCCGGTGGAGCGCATCAAGGACATCATCGGCCCCGGCGGCAAGATCATCCGCGGCATGCAGATGGAGACCGGCGCCAAGATCGACGTCGAGGACGACGGCACGGTGCACGTGGCGGCAGTCGACGGCGAAGCCGGCGAACGGGCCCTGGCCATGATCAAGGAGCTGACCCAGGACGTGGAAGAGGGCGCGGTCTACGAAGGAACCGTGGTCAAGATCATGGACTTCGGCGCGTTCGTGGAGATTCTGCCCGGCCGCGACGGCCTGGTGCACATTAGCGAGCTGGACCACACCAGGGTGCGCTCGGTCACCGACGTGCTCAAGGAAGGCGACAAGATCAAGGTGAAGGTGCTTGGCGTGGACGACCGCGGCAAGGTGCGCCTGAGCCGCAAAGCCCTGCTGCCGCCGCCCGAGGGCGCTCCCCAGGGTGACAACCGTCCGCCTCGGCGCGACTAAGACCGCACCCTGCGCGACCAATACGACGTGGTAAACAAAACTACACTGGATAACGGAGTCCGTCTGGTCACCGAGAAGCTGCCCCATGCTTACTCGGTGACCGCGGGCTTATGGATGGAGGTCGGCTCCCGCGACGAGGAGCCGGCCCAGGGAGGCATCAGCCACTTCATCGAGCATATGGCCTTCAAGGGCACCGCCCGTCGCGATGCCCTGGCCATTGCCCGTGAGCTGGACCGCCTGGGCGGCATGGCCAACGCCTTCACCTCCAAGGAAACCACCTGCTTCCATGCCCGGACCCTGGCCGAGCATCTGGACACCATTTCCGACCTGCTCACCGACATCTTCCTGCATCCGGCCTACGACCCCACCGAGGTGGAGCGTGAGCGCCAGGTGATTTTGCAGGAGATCAGCGCGGTGGAGGACACTCCCGACGATCTGGTGCATGTGTTGTTCGGGCAAAACTATTGGCCCGAGCATCCCATGGGCCGTCCGGTGCTGGGCAGCAGCGAGAGCGTGGGCGCTCTCAGCCGCCAGGACATGGTGGACTACCTGGCACAGCGCTACGCTCCGGCCAACCTGGTGGTGGCGGCGGTGGGTCAACTCGAGCACCAGCAAATAGTGGACCTCTTGGGCGCGTCTCTGGCTGAACTGCCCATCCTGTCTCCCCGCGAGGCCCGCCAAGCCCCGGCCGCCAACCCCGGCCTGGTGGTGGTGCCGCGCCCGTGCGAACAGGTGCACATCGCCATGGGCGCCCCCGGCCCCTCGTCCACCGATCCCGACCGCTTCGCCGCCGCCCTGCTCAACGTCATCCTGGGCGGCAACATGAGTTCGCGTCTTTTCCAGGAGGTGCGCGAAAAGCGCGGCCTGGCCTACGCGGTGTTCAGCTACCTCAGCTCCTACAGCGATTCCGGCGTCTTCGGGGTCTATATGGGCGTGGCCCCCGGCCGCTCCCCCGAGGCTCTCAAGGTGGTGCGGGCCGAGCTGGCCCGCCTGGCCGTGGAGCCGGTGGACGAGCAGGAGTTGGAGCACGCCAAGGAGCACACCAAGGGCTCCATTCTGCTGGGGGCGGAAAACCCCGACAGCCGCATGTACCGCCTGGCCCGCAACGAGTTCAACTTCGGCCGCGACGTCACCCTGGAAGAAGTGGTGGCCCAGATAGAGGCGGTGCAGGTGGGCGATCTCACCCGGGTGGCCGCCAAGTGCCTGGACCCGGACAAACTGGGCATCACCGTGTTGGGCCCGGCGGACGCCGACGGCCTGGCCAAGGAGATGGCGGCATGAGCCGTCCCCGGGTTTTGGTCAAGCGCTTGGCCCACGGCCAGGGCTTGAAGCTCCCGGCCTACGAGAGCGAACAGGCCGCCGGGCTGGACCTGCCCGCCGCAGTCGATGAAATGCTTACCATCCAGCCGGGGGGCATCGTCATGGTGCCCACCGGCCTGGCTCTGGCCATCCCGCCCGGCTTCGAGGGCCAGGTGCGCCCCCGCTCCGGCCTGGCCATCAAAAAGGGCGTGACCGTGGTCAATGCCCCCGGCACCATCGATGCCGACTACCGGGGCGAGGTCATGGTGGGGCTGATAAACCTGGGGCCCGAGGCGGTTCAGATCGCTCGCGGCGACCGAGTGGCCCAGCTCGTCATCGCCCCGGTCACCCAGGCCGAGCTGGCCGAGACCGACGAACTGCCCGCCAGCGGCAGGGGCCAAGGCGGCTTCGGCTCCACCGGCAAATAACCCGGTGTCTCTGACTTTCTGCACCCTGGCCAGCGGCTCCAAGGGCAATTGCATCTACGTGTCCTCCGGCGAGCAGGCGGTGCTCATCGACTGCGGCCTCTCGGCCCGGGAGACCATCCGCCGCCTGGAGGCCAGGGGCCTTTCCCCCCACAGCGTCAAGGCCATCATCATCACCCACGAGCACAGCGACCACGTGCGCGGGGTGCGGGTGCTCTCCAAGCGCCTGAGGATTCCCGCCCTGGCCACCGAGGCCACCTGGGCCGCGGCCAAGGACACCGACGCGGTGCGCCATGTCCCCATGAGCGCGGGCCGGGCCCTGGAGATGGCGGGCATCAAGGTGCACCCCTTCTCGGTGCCCCACGACGCGGCCGATCCGGTGGGCCTGGTGCTCAGCGTGGGCGGGGTAAGCCTGGGGGTGGCCACCGACCTGGGCGCGCCCACCCGCCTGGTGCGCCAGCGCCTCTCGGGATGCGCGGCCCTGGTCTTGGAGCACAACCACGACGCCACCATGCTGGCCGAGGGCTCCTATCCGCCCTGGCTCAAGCAACGGGTGCGCTCAGCCCAGGGCCATCTGTCCAACGACCAGGGGGCCGAGCTGCTGGCCGAGCTGGCCCACCAGGGGCTGAAGCAGGTAGTGCTGGCCCATCTTTCCGAACAGAACAACCGCCCCGAGCTGGCCCGCCAAGCCGCCCAGGAGCGTCTGAGCGGCTGCGGCTCTGACGCCGGGTTGTGGGTGGCCTCTCAAGAACAGTCCAGCGACGTCTTCAGTATCTAGCCCGAACCCACCACTCAGTTAGGCCGAACCGACTACCCAAAAAGATCGGGGCCCCCGTGGGAGCCCCGATCAATGCTGGTTGGAGGGTCTATTTTAACGCACGAACATTACCTTGCAGGTGGCGCGGCGGAACACCTTTTCCGCCGTGGAGCCGAAGCGCAGGGCCTTGGTGAAGGAGGTGCGCCCCTTGGCCCCCATGATGATCAGGTCGGCGGCGAACTCCTCGGCGACCTCCAGGATGCGCTCGTAAGGCAGGCCCACCGCGATGCGCGAGCTGTGTTTCACCTCGGCCAGGGGCAGGCCGCCTTCCTTGAGGCCGGCCAGCAGATCGCGCATCATCTCGGCCCGGTGCTCCTCCTCGGCCTCGATGGCCTTTTCGGCCACGCCGTTCAGCATGGCCAGGCGGCCGCTCACCCGCTCCAACTCCTCGTAGGCCCTCTCGTTTACCACGTTCAGGATCAACAACTCGGCCCCGTATTTGTGGGCCAGGACAATCGCCTGGGCCAGAACCTCGGGCGAGAAGTCGGAGAAGTCGATGGAACACAACACCTTGTCTATGGCTTGAGGGCTCATGCCGCTGCCTCCTCGAGCTTGTGCCGCTCATATATGGGCAAGGTGAGGGAGGGGTCTTTCTTTATACGCATCCTCTGGGACAGGTAGACCAGGGCCACCAGGGCGATGCCGATGAAGTCCGCCCCCAGCTTGGGCACCGGAGTCCAGGAGTGCAGAAGGCCCGGGAAGAACAGCAGAGCGGTGGCTGCCGCAAAGACGACCCACTCGTACCAGTTGGTGGGACAAAGCATGTAGCCCATGGTCAAACTGCCGAAGGCGATGGTCCCCAAGGTGATGGTGAAGTAGGCCAACACTATGTCGTACCAAGTGCCGGTGAGCAAAAAGCCCGGCGCGAAAGCGAACAGGAAGGGGCCCACGTAGAGCATCTTGGCAAACTTGAAGGAGGTCCAGCCGGTCTTCCAGGGGTCGGAGCCGGCGATGGCCGCTCCCGCGTAGGCCGCCACGCACACCGGCGGAGTGATGTTGGAGTCCTGGCTGAACCAATACACGATCATGTGCGATGCCAAAAGGACCCAGGCGGCATAGCCCGCCTGCACCAATTCGGTGTTGATTTCCAGGTCCTTGAAGCTCATGCCGAACTGGGTCTGGGCGATCATCTCGCTCACCGCGCCCACGGCCAGCACCGCGGTGATCAGATAGGCCGCGGTGACCGGAACCCCCATGCCCAGGACCAGGGAGGCCAGGCCGATGAGCAGGATGGCGATGGGCAAATAGCCGCTGGAGAGTTCGATGATGATCTGGCTGAACTTGAGGCCGATGCCGGTGAGGGCGATGGTGCCCACGATGATGCCGATGACGCCCACCGTGGCCCCTATGATCAGGGTGTTGCGCGCCCCCTCGATCATGGCCCCCAGGATCTCCTTGAAGCCCATCTTGTTGTCCTGCGTGGTCCATGAAACCGCCACGCAGGTGATGGTGGCCCAGAAGGCGGCCATGCCCGGGGAGTAGCCCACCAGCATTAGCACCACGATCACCACCAGGGGGGCCGAGAGCAGCCACTGGGATTTAAGGATGTCCCATGCGGTGGGAGCGTTGGGGTCCCGCTTGCCAACCAGGCCGTAACGCTTGGCCTCGAAGTGCACCATCACGAACACGCTGAGGAAGTAGATGATCGCCGGGAACACCGCCATCTTCATGATGGTTACGTAGGGAATCTCGGTGAACTCGGCCATCAAAAAGCCGCCGGCCCCCATGATGGGCGGCATGAACATGCCGCCGATGGAGGCGGCGGGCTCTATGGCTCCGGCCACGTGGGGCCTGAAGCCCGCCTTTTTCATCAGAGGGATGGTGAAGGCGCCGGTGGAGACGGTGTTGGCGATGGCGCTGCCCGACACCGAGCCGAAGAAGCCCGAGGCCATCACCGCCACCTTGGCCGGGCCGCCCACGGTGCGCCCGGCCAGGGCCATGGGCAGGTCCAGGAAGAAGCGGGAGCAGCCCGAGGCCTTGAGGAAGCTGCCGAAGAAAATGAACAGGATGACGTAGGTGACCAGCACCGAGGCCATGATGCCGTACACGCCTTCTTGTTTCAGGTAGATGTGGTTCAGGGCCCGGTCCATGGCGAAGCCGGTGTGGGCGAAAGAGTCAAGCACCGGGATGTATTCCAGCAGGTTGCCCCAAAAAGCGTAGAACAGAAAGGCCACCCCCACCAGGGTCATGGACCAGCCCAGCACCCGGCGGGCCACCTCCAGGGAGACGAGTATGCCCACCACGCTCACCGCGGTGTCCAGAGAGGTCTCGCTGCCCATGCGGTAGTTCAGGGCGGCGTACTCGACTATGTAATAGCCCACCACGAAGGCGGCTATGGCCGCTAAACAAAGGTCCATGGCGATGGGATTTTCTTTCGCCGACCATCCCCAATGCTTAATGGGCAGGAAGAAAGCGACCGGGATTAAGAGACTGGGAATCAGCAGCAGCCAACTGAAAGTTATTTTTGCTCCGTCGCCGGTTTGTATGAACAGGAGGTCCAACATTAGGTAGACAAACATGCCCACACAGACGAAGGAGACGAGATTGTCCACGTAGTATCCTGTTGCTCGAGGATGCTTCATGGTGGCCGGATAGTTGATGAACACCAGGATGTAGGTCATGAGCACGTAGATGCCCAGGAAATACTGGGTGTCAACCGGCAGGATGCCTGCGTTGTAAAAATAGAACAGGACCATGAACACGCCCAGGCCCGCGCTAAACCAGGCCCAGAGGCCGCTCATGGCGCGGCCGGTCTTGGCGTCTTTGCGGACTATCTCGTCCAGCTTGGCCTTGTTCACCGCCGCATCTTGCAGGGCGGCGTCTTCGTCGTATGGATCAGTTGGTTGCTTTTTAGGGTCGTCGTTCATGGCCAACCTCGTTGGTAAAAGGGGGAGGGCCAGCTAGACCCTCCCCCCAGCTTAGCTTCCCGCGGCGCGGTTAGTCGATGGGCTTGAGGTTGTCGGGAATCTTGATTCCCTGCTCAGTCCAGAACTTGTAAGCGCCCTTGTGCAGCGGCACCGAAGCGCCGCGGAAGTTGTTCTGCAGGGTCATGGCCTTGAAGGTCTTTTTGGCGGTCACCATGGCCTCCATGCCCTTGGAAGACCACAGGGTCTTCATGATCTTGTAGACCAGATCCTCGGGCACGTCCTTGTTGGTGGTGAGGATGGTGCTGTCCTGGAAGGTCTGGCAAGGGGGCATGCCCTTGTAATAGGTGTTCTCGGGGATGGTGGTGGGGCTGTAGGCGTAGGCCTTGTAGAAGCCGGTCTTGACCGCATCGGCGTCCACGTTGATCAGGTTGACCTTGACCTGCACCGAGGCCTCGATGATGGAGCGGTTGGGATAACCCACCAGCACCCAGAAGGCGTCCAGTTTGTTGTCCTTGAAGGCGCTGGCCGCGGCGGAGTAGCCCAGGAAGGTGGGCTTGAATTTGTCCCACACGCCGATGTGGCGGAAGAAGCGCTCGGCGCTGGCCGCCGCGCCGGAGCCGGCGTTGCCCACGGCCACGCGCTTGCCCACGAGGTCCATGGCGCTCTTATAACCGTTGTCGGCGCGCACCACCAGCTGGGCCGGGGCGCCGTAGAGGTAACCCATGGAACGGATCTTGTCGTACTTGTTGTTGTCCTTGGGCAGCTTGCCGGCAAAGCCCAGGCCGCTGTCCACCGCGTAGCACAGGCCGATGGTGCTCTCGCCGCTGTTGACCCGCTTGACGTTCTCCACCGAGCCGCCGCTGCCGACCGCGCTGGCCTTGATGTCCGCGTTGACCTTGGGGATATAAACCGCAGCGCCGTTGGCCCAGGTGTTGAAGGTGCCGCCGGTGGGGCCGCCACCGATTTTAAGTTTGTAGCCCGCGGCGGTGGCCGTGGCCGGCATCATGCCCAGGCTTACCACAAAGGCGGCCGCCAGGGTCAGAACCAAGAACTTCTTCATGCTTTCCCTCCCGATATGAATGGAACCAAAACGACTCTCTTATGGTGGGCCGGCGGCCGGCGGGCCGCCCGGCGTGCTCCTGTGCGCCAAACCCCAAGAGGGGCTCGAACTTTGGGCGAGGCTGGGAGAACAGATAAGCGAGGTGTTGTATCTATATAGAATGCCACTCTGGGCCTCATTGCTGCATTAAAAGAATAGTAAAAGCGGGTAGGGGGGGTAAATTCGAAGTCCTCTGATTGTGTTGTACTAATTTTTCTTACAAGGCCGTGGGCGGCAAGGTGGCCGCCGCCCACGGCCCTGAACACGGGCTATTTTTTCAAGAAGCCTTCTTTTTTATACTCCGGATCGGGGTAGGCGTAAAAACCCTTGCCGGTCTTGGCGCCCAACTCGCCCCGGGCCACCTTTTCCCTGAGGGCCTCGGGGGGGTGGTCCTTGGGATCGCCTGACTCGATATAGTAAGACATTTCGATGTCATAGACTACGTCGAGGCCCACGCTGTCCATGAGGGCGAAGGGGCCTTCGTCCATGCCGCTCCAGATCATCCAGCCCCGGTCTATGTCCTTAAAGTCCACGTAATCCCCGGCCCACATGTGCAGGCTCTCCTTCTTGATGGCCCGCCAGATGCGGTTGAAGCAGAAGCCGTGGATCGACTTGCGCACCGTGAGCGGCACGCAACCGATGGAGCGCACCCACTCGGCGCACTGCTCGATCAATTCCAGAGGTGCCTCGCCGCTGCCCATCACGTCCACCAGGTTGCGGCCTATGTCCAGGGTGTAGAAGTGGATGTTCACGCACAGTTCGGGGCGCGCGGTGGCATCGGCGATCAAGGACACCGGGATGGAGGAGCTGTTGGTGGCCAGGATGGCCCCGGCCGGGGCCAGCCGGTCCAGGCGGGCGTACATCTCCCGCTTTAGCTCCAGATTTTCTGGTATGGCTTCGATGACCATGTCGGCGTTTTCCAGCGCCTGCTCCAGGGTGGCGCAACGGGCCACCTTTTCCGCCGCCTGGCCAAGTTGGGCCCAGGTCAGCAGCGGGGTGCGGGTGGTGCGCTTTATGCGGTCCTCGCTCATGGCCATGCTGTGGTCAAAGGAGGCGGGGTTGGGGTCCCAGGCGCTGACCTGATATCCGTAATAGGCGGCTTGCAGGGCGATGCGGGCTCCCAGGTTGCCGGTGCCCACCACGGCCAGTTTTTTGATCTCGCGGCTCATGTTTTTTCCAATCGATGGTTTAGGGTTCCACCAGCCCGTGCTGGATGGCGAAGCGCGACAGGTCGGCGTTGTTGCGCAGGTTCAACTTTTTTAGCAAGCGGAAGCGGTAGGTGTCCACGGTCTTCACGCTGATATGGAAAGACTCGGCGATTTCCCGGTTGGTCTGGCCCAGGGCCAGGGCCCGGAGCACCTGCACCTCCCGGTTGGACAGGCTGTCCAGGGGCGAGTCGCCCCGTTCGCCCCGGGCCACGCGCAAGGCCAGCAGCTCCGAGGCCTCCTGGCTCAGGTACATGCCCCCCTGGTGCACCTGGCGTATGGCGCTGACCAGCTGCTCCGGGGCGGAGCGCTTGGTGATGTAGCCCTTGGCCCCGGAGCTGATGGAGCGCACCACGTACTGCTCCTCCTCGTGCATGGTGAGTACCAGGATGGGCAACTCGGGCTTTTGGGCCTGGAGCTGGTTGATCACCTCCAGGCCGTCGGTGCCGGGCATGGAGATGTCGATCACCGCCACGTCCACCGGGTGCTTCAGGGCCAGGCTGATGGCCTGGCGGCCGTCGGCGGCCTCGGCGGTCACCTCCATGTCCCCGGTTTCCTCGATGAGGCTCCTCAGCCCCGCCCGCACCATGCCGTGGTCGTCGGCTAACAGCACCTTAATCAATGATGGCCTCCGCTCATGAGCCTGACCGGCAGCACCAGGCGCACCTCTGTGCCTCGTCCCGGCTGGGAGTTGATTATCAAGTCGCCTCCGGCCAGGCCGGCCCGCTCGCGCATGCCCGCGATGCCCAGGCCCTCGCGCTCGGAGAGTTGGTCCGCGGCAAAGCCCAGGCCGTTGTCGCTCACGCTCAGGGTCAGGCGGCCGTCCTCGCCCTGCAGGGCCACGTCCACGCTGGTGGCCCCGGAGTGGCGGGCCGTGTTGGTCAGGGCCTCCTGGGCCACCCGGTAGGTGGCTATGGCGGTCTGGTCGTCCACCTCGGGGACCCGGTCCCAGTTGAACACGCAGGCGATGCCGGTGTGTTTTTCAAAGTCCGAGGTGTACCACTCCAGGGCGTCCACCAGGCCCAGGTCCTCCAGGGCCGGAGGGCGCAGGCGAGTGGCGATGTTTCTGACCTCGCTGATGGTGTGGTCGATGATGGCGCACATGTTCTGGGCCCGGCCCCCGGCCTTGGGGTCCTGTTCCTTGAGGCGCTCGCGCAGCCACACCGCGTCGATGCGCAGGGCGGTGAGCACCTGGCCCAGCTCGTCGTGCAGCTCCCGGGCGATGGCCCGGCGCTCCGCCTCTTGGCTCTCCATGATGCTGCCCGAGAGGCGCCGCAGTTGTTCCTGGGCCTTCTTGAGGTCGGTGATGTTGACCATGATGCCGCAGATTCGGCTCACCTGGCCGTTTTCGTTGATGATGGGGAAGCGCACCGAAAGGTAGGTGTTGAAGCCGTCCTCGTGGGGGATGCGCTCCTGAACCTGCACCGAACGCTTGGCCTGGAGCACCATGCGGTCGCTCTTGGCGAACTGCTCGGCGATCTCCTTGGAAAACAGCTCGTGGACCGTGTTGCCCCAGACCTGCTCGGTGCTGAGGGAAAACAGCTCCTCAAAGCGCGAGTTGACCATGATGTAGCGGCCCTCGGCGTCCTTCATGTAGACCACCGCCGGAGTGTATTTGAGGAAACTGGTGATCTCCCTGGTGCGCTGGCGCACCTGGCGCTCCAGGTCCCGGGAGTATTCGCTGAGCTTTTCCTGGGCCCGGCGCAGCTCCTCCTCGGTGCGCTTTAGGGCGGTGACGTCCACCAGCACGGCCAGGGATTTTACGATGCGGCCATGGTCGTCGCGCTCGGCGATAGCCGAGAGCAGCACGTCCACCACCTCACCGTTCTTCTTGACGAACTGGTAGGAGATGTCCTTGGCCTGGCCGGTGCGGAAAAACAGGGGCAGCACCTCGGCCTCGGCGTGGCGGCGCGACTGGGGGGTGAGGAAGTCGGTGAGCTTGCGGCCCATGACCTCTTCGTCGCTGTAGCCCAAGGCGTCGGACCAGTAGTCGCTGACGTTGACCAGCCGCCCGGTGGTGTCCACCGAGTGCAGCAGGGCGGGGGTCTTGTGGTACAGGCGGCGGTAGCGCTCCTCGCTGCGCCGCAGGTCTTTCTCGGCCACTCTGCGGCGGGTGATTTCCTGGGAGGCCTTGCGGTAGAGGAAGTAGACCCCCAGCCCGGCGAAGAGGCACAGGCCCAGCACCACCACGCCGGTGGTTTGCAAGTAGGGCTTGAAGGCCCATTGGGCCACCCCGGCCATGCTGGTGAGGTACACCAGCCGCCAGCCGGGGAAGTGGGCCACCGGCCGGGTGTAGAGCAGGTATTCACGGCCCGCCTCGTCCTTGACCAGGTGCTCGCCCACCCTGGTCAGCCCGCTCCAGGGCCAGGGGCCGTCGCCGAACTGGCGGGTGCGGGCGATGGCCTCCCAGTCCTCCAGGCTGCTGGGCCACAGGGTCTTGTTGAGCCACTGCACCCGGTTGGTGCTGAAGATCACCTCATGGGGCCCCACCAGCAGGGCCGCCTCCTCCTCGCCGCCCAGGTTCAGGTTGCCTTCCAACAGGCTGATGGGGGCCTTGATCACCGCCACCCCCAGGGCCGGGCCGCCCGCTGGAGGGTAGACCGCGTGGGAGTAATAGGCGCCGCGCTTTTTGCTGGTGGCCCCCAGGGCCAGATACTTGGCCGCCTGCCCGGCCAGGGCCTGCTGGAAATAGGGGCGGAAGGAGAAATTGTGGCCCACGAAGCTGTCCGGGGAGCTGCGGTTGGACGAGGCGATGGTGAGCCCCTGGCGGTTGAGCAGATAGCAGACGTCCACCTCCAGGGATTTCTTGAACTTGTCCAGCACCTCGTTGGCTGCGTCCAGGTTGCCTTCGTCGGGCTGGGTCAGGGCCCGCTGCATCTCGCCCAGGCTGGCCAGGGCCTCCACCGGCTTCTGGTTCTGGGCCAGGAAAGAAGAAATCTGGTTGGCCAAGACCTCGGTCTGACCGGCGGCCCGGCGGTGGGCCTGGGAGATGGCCGAATCCTGCAAGGAATAATAGTAGTGCATTCCGCCCCCGGCGGTGGACACCAGGGCCAGCAGGGACAGTATCAAGAGTATGGTTCTCAGGCGCATGGGACGCCTTTCCCCGGAGTATGATTGCGCGGGTTGCACCACCCTAACTTGGCAGAAAGCGATCATAATGTAAACATGTTGAGACAAACGCAAAAAAGGGCCCCCACCCGAGCCGGGGCCGGTTGACAGGCCAAGGGCTGATGTTAGGATGATAAAATTCCGTGGGGGTTTGCTTGGGGGGCGAGTCAATCTAATGGAGGGCCTCCTGGCCCGGGAAAGTCTATGGTGAGTCACATAAGCGACGAGCAGGACCAGCCGCTGGTCCTGGAGCCCGACGAGGAGCTTCCCACCGACCTGCCGCTGTTGCCGGTGCGCGACGTGGTGGTGTTCCCCTACATGATCCTGCCTCTGTTCGTGGCCCGGGAAAATTCGGTGGCCGCGGTGGAGGCGGCCATGGCCGAGGACCAGCACGTATTCCTGGCCACCCAGAAGGACCAGAACGTGGAGCACCCCGACGTGGAGGACCTCCACGAGGTGGGCACCGTCGGGATCATCATGCGCCAGCTCAAGATGTCCGACGGCCGGCTCAAGGTGCTGGTGCAGGGCCTGGCCCGGGCCCGCATCTCCGAGTGGAGCCAGGAGTCGCCCTACTTCGCGGTGTCGGTGGAGCTTTTGGGCGACGACTTGGCCGAAGGCGAGGCCGGACCGGCCTCCGAGGCCCTGATGCGCTCGGTGCGCGAGGCGGCGGAGAAAATTCTGGCCCTCAGGGGGCTGCTCACCTCCGACGTGCAGGCCATCCTCAGCTCGGTGGAGGAGGTGGGCCGCCTGGCCGACCTGGTGGCCAGCAACATGCGCCTGGACATAACCACCGCCCAGGCCATCCTGGAGGAGAACGACCCCCTCAAGCGCCTGGAAATGGTGCACGAGCATCTGGGCACCGAGCTGGAGGTGAGCACCCTCCAGGCCAAGATACAGTCCGAGGCCCAGGAGGAGATGAGCCGGGGCCAGCGGGAGTATTACCTGCGCGAGCAACTCCGGGCCATCCGCCGGGAGCTGGGCGACGCCGACGAGCGTCAGCGGGAAATGGCCCAGCTCCGCGAGGCACTGGAGAAGAAGCGCCTGCCCGCCGAGTCCAAAGAGGAGTCCCTCAAGCAGCTCAGCCGCCTGGAGCAGATGCAGCCCGAGAGCGCCGAGGCCTCCATCATCCGCTCCTACCTGGACTGGATAATCGACCTGCCCTGGCAAAAGGGCAGCCGGGACCGCCTGGATCTCACCGAGGCCCAGCGCATCCTGGACGAGGATCACTTTGATCTGAAAAAGGTCAAGGAGCGCATTCTGGAGCACCTGGCGGTGCGCAAGCTCAACCCCAAGATGAAGGGCCCCATCCTTTGCTTCATCGGCCCTCCGGGAGTGGGCAAGACCTCTTTGGGCCGCTCCATCGCCCGGGCCCTGGGGCGCAAGTTCGTGCGCCTGAGCCTGGGCGGGGTGCGCGACGAGGCTGAGATTCGCGGCCACCGGCGCACCTACATCGGGGCCATGCCCGGCCGCATCCTCCAGGGCCTTAAGCAGGCGGCCACCAACAACCCGGTGTTCATGCTCGACGAGGTGGACAAGGTGGGGGCCGACTACCGGGGCGACCCCACCAGCGCCCTGTTGGAGGTCCTGGACCCAGAGCAGAACTACGCCTTTTCCGATCACTACCTGAACCTGCCCTACGATCTGTCCAAGGTGATGTTCATCACCACGGCCAACGTGGAGGACACCATCCCCGAGCCCCTGTGGGACCGCATGGAGGTCATCGAGCTGAGCGGCTACACCGAGGAGGACAAGCTGACCATCGCCCAGGGCTTCCTCATCCCCCGCCAGCTCAAGGAGTCCGGCCTGGGCGAGGGCAGGGTGAGCTTCAGCGAGGGCGGCCTCTTGGAGATCATCCGCTCCCACACCAGGGAGGCGGGGCTCAGGAACCTGGAGCGGGAGATCGGCTCAGTGTGCCGCAAGGTGGCCCGCAAGGTGGCCGACGGCAACGAGAGTTCCTTCAAGATCACCGCCAACAACCTGGAGCGCTACCTGGGGGTGCCCAAGTACCTGCCCGAGGAAGAGCGGGGCGAGGGCGAGGTGGGAGTGGCCACCGGCCTGGCCTGGACCGCCGTGGGCGGCGAGGTGCTTCGGGTGGAGGTGAGCGCACTGGAAGGCAAGGGCAACCTGACCATTACCGGCTCCCTGGGCGAGGTGATGCGCGAGTCGGCCCAGGCGGCCCTTAGCTACGCCCGCAGCCGGGCCTCGGAGCTGGGCCTCAAAAAGGGCTTCTACGAGGACCTGGACCTGCACGTGCACGTGCCCTCCGGGGCCATTCCCAAGGACGGCCCCAGCGCGGGCATCACCCTGGCCACGGCCATCATCAGCGCCCTGACTGGGGTGCCGGTGCGGGAAGACGTGGCCATGACCGGCGAGGTGACCCTCACCGGCAAGGTGTTGCCCATTGGTGGGCTCAAGGAAAAATCCCTGGCCGCGCTCAGGGCCGAAATGGCCCTGATGCTGGTGCCCCAAAAGAACCACAAGGACATCAAGGAACTACCGGTCAAGGTTCGGCGCAAGCTCAAGATCGTGCCGGTTAGCCATATGGACCAGGTGTTGCCCCTGGTGCTGGCCACCTGGCCGCTGGCCAAGCCGGTCCGCAAAAAAAAGAAACCTGCCCCCAAAAAAAGCAAAACGGCGGCCCCCAAAAAGGCGGCCCCCAAGAAAGGCGGCAAGGGTAAGTGAGCAAGATTCTGTACGTGGAGGCCTGTGGGGGGGCTTCGGGTGATATGTTGGCTGGGGGAATGTTGGATTTGGGTTGGCCCGTGGAGGAGCTGACCGGATATTTGCAGGCCATGGGCCTGGACCACGTGAGCGTGAGCGTCGCCACCCAGGAGCACCAGGGCATAATGACCCGCCGCCTGGAGGTGCTGGCGCCCCATGAGCACGTTCACCGGCATCTGCGCCACATCCTGGAGTTGCTGGAGCGCCTGCCCGAACAGGTGGCCCGGCCCGCGGCCCAGGTATTTAAGCGCTTGGCCCAGGCCGAAGCCAAGGTGCACGGCACCACCCCCGAGGAGGTGCACTTCCACGAGGTCGGCGCGGCCGACGCCATCGCCGACGTGGTGGCCTTTTGCGCGGGTCTGGCCTGGCTGGGCGGGCCGCGCCTGGTGGCCTCGCCCCTGCCCATGGGCGAGGGATTTGTGAACTGCGCCCACGGCAAGCTGCCCCTGCCCGCCCCGGCGGTGCTGAACCTGCTGGAGGGCGTGCCGGTGTACGCCTGCGGGGTCAAGGGCGAGACGGTGACCCCCACCGGGGCGGCCATCCTCACCGCCTTGGCCGAGAGCTTCGGACCGCCTCCGGCCATGCGCCTGGAAAAATCGGGCATCGGCGGGGGCAGCCGGGCCAGCCAGGCCATTCCCAATATGCTGCGCCTGTGGCTGGGCCAAGAAGAGGGCCATGCGGGGTCCGACCGGGTGGTGGAGATCGTGTGCCACCTGGACGACATGAACCCCGAGGATATGCCATTGGTCATCGAGCGGCTCATGGCCGCCGGGGCCCTGGACGCGGCCGCCGCGCCCCTGGTGATGAAAAAAGGCCGCCTGGGCCAGAGCCTGACCGTGATGAGCACCCCGGAGAAAAGCGAGGAGCTTGCCGCCCTGGTGCTGGAGCAGACCTCCAGCCTGGGGGTGCGCTTGCGGCCGGTGGAGCGGCGGGTGCTGGCTCGGGAGGTGGTCACCGTTGAGAGCCCCTGGGGCCCGGCCAAGGTGAAACGGGCTCGCATCGCCCAGGGCTGGCGCCTGCATCCCGAGGCCGAGGACGTGGCCCGCATCTGCCGCCAGAGCGGCCTGCCCCCCTGGCTGGTGCGTCGCGAGCTGGAGGCCCTGGCGGGCAAAGACCGCTAACCTACCTAAAAAGATTTGCAGAGCCGCTACCGGTCTTTCGTGTTTAAGGCGTCGGCCTTAAACAGGGGAGCCATGCGCCGTTCATGGCCATCGCTCAGGCCGTTGGGGTGGATTTAGCTGGAGGGCCTACCCTGGCCGTCGCTGGGCCTAGCGACTTGCCGCCGAGGGCGGTGACGCTTAGAATAACCTTGTGAGCTTTTTACACCCCAAAAACCTGGCCGTGGCCCTGGCCGTGCTGGTCCTGGGCCTGGCCCTGGCGGGTTGCGACTCCGGGCCGGGGGGTAAGACCGGCAAGGGTGGCTGTACCATCGCCGATCAGCTAAAGAAAGGCGGCCTGGTGCTGGTGCCGCTGAGCGCCTGGACCAAGAAGCGCCTGGACGATGACCTGGCCCCCATGGATTTGCTGAAACGCCCCTGCCTGGCCGAGCCTGTGGCCACCAAGGTGGAGATAGACGACCGCACCGAGTTTTACGTCTTTTACAGCCCTCCGGACGGCAAGGCCGGGGAGCAGTTGGTGTTCACCTGGTATTACGGCCGTCCCCAGCGGGTGCTGGCCCGTCCCTTGATCAAGGTCCTGGTCAAGCGGGACGGCTTCGAGCGCCCCCTGGCCATCAGCCAGATATGGTCGGCCCCCCACGGCTCCAGCAAGATTTTGTCCATGGGCGGGCTGAACTCGGTGCAGAGCAAGGCCCAGTGGGAGGCTTCGCGCATCTTCGGGCCGCGCACCCTGATCATCAGCCGCTTCGCGGGCTTTGACCAGGCGAGGGCGCTCACCGGCGAGACCCTGGCCGAGGTGCACTTTGAGATTCACGAAAAAGGCGTGCAGGTATATTAGGCGGCCCGGCTCGTCTAGGGCTGGGGCGTGATCTTGTCCAGAATCTTGCGCTCGATCTCGGTGGTGTCGTTCTCCGGCTGCCAGACGCCCTGAACCAGGCGCTGGGCCTTGACCAGGGACGAGAGCTTGCCGGCCAAGGGGCCGGTGCACTGCACGGTGACCCAGGCCGACCAGCGCAGGTCGCCGTCCTGGCGCTGAGGGATCTCATAGGACACTGAGTCCTTGTCCCGCTTCTGCCCGCCCAGGCCCAGACCGGGGTCGGCCTTGAGCTTTTCGCCCACCTGCGTTTGCACCTGGGGGCAGGGCATGTCGTAGACCCCTACGAACAGGCTGGGGCCGGGTTGCTTTTGGGGGGCGGCAGCGCCTTGATCGCGGCAGGCGCTAAGGCCCAGGGCCAAAAGCAGGGCCATGGTCAAGACGGCAACTCGCATCATTTGCTCCGACTGATGGTCATGGTATGGATTTTACTGCCGTTCTTGTCATAGGTGCCGCTGGAGGAGCGGGACTTGCCCATATCTCCGGTGATGTCCGTGCCCGGCGCCAGGGAGTAAAGCAGCTTCATGAAGCGGGCTTCCTGGTCGCTGATGTCCTGGCCGCCGAAGGGATTCATCAGGCCGCTGGCGTCGTGGCCCAAAAAGCCGATGGCGTGCCCCGCCTCGTGGGCCAGGGTGTCGGCCACCCCGCCTGAGCAACCGGCCTGGCTGCGGGCGATGGATATCCTGGCCGAGACGATGCGCCCCGCGCTGCTCCAGCTTATGGTGGTCAGGCCGCACCAGGAGGTGGAGCTGCTCCAAGACACCGGGATGTTGCTGCCCCCGAAGTTGAAGCTGACCGCGCCGCCCGAGGCGGTGGTCCAGCGGTTGAAGGCGGTGCGGGCGTCGGCAAAGGAGCCCGCCGACACCCCTATGGGCACGCCGGCCCAGCGGATGGTGTGGCCGCTCAGATTTTTTGCATTGTAGGTGTAGAGGAACTGGTAGTCGGCCGTGGTAAAGCCGCTGTCACTGCCGCCTCCGCCCCCGCCGCCGCAAGAGGCCAGGGCTATGGACAGCACCATAAGCAGAATCATTACCACGCGGCGCAGGTGATTTTCAGGCATGGGCAGCCAACTCCCCACAGTTGGTTAAGGTTTTTTGCGGTGCCCGCCGTGGTGGCGGCGTGACGCTATTTCTTATGATACCCCAGACATAAGCCGGGTGGCCAGAACTACCAGAGCAGGCCCAGGGCCTGGTCCAGGCGTCCGGCCTTGAGCACTTCCAGGCCCGCCGGGGCGGCGGTCTTGCCCGGCGCGGTGAGCACCTGGTCGAAACCCTGGCGCAGGGCCTCGGCCATGCGCGCCGCCGAGCGGCCCACTGCTCTCAGCTCGCCGGTGAGGCCCACCTCGCCGAAGCACACCGTCTTGGCGGGCAGGGGCCGGTTGGCCAGTGAGGAGGCGATGGCCGCGGTCACCGCCAGGTCGGCCGCCGGTTCGCTGAGCCGCACCCCGCCGGTGACGTTGACGAACACGTCGTGGCCGCCCAGGTCCAGCCCGGCGTGGATGGCCAGCACCGCGGCCAGCATCTGCAATCGGCCTTGATCCACCCCCAGGGCCTGGCGGCGGGGCATGGCCAGCCCCGAGGGGCTCACCAGGGCCTGCACCTCCACCAGCAGGGGGCGGGTGCCGCTCATGGCCGCGCACACCGCGCTGCCCGGGGCCGAGATCGGGCGGTGGGCCAGAAACAGGGCCGAGGGGTTCACCACCCCGGTGAGCCCGGCCTCGCCCATCTCGAACACCCCCACCTCGTCGGTGGCCCCGAAGCGGTTTTTAACCGCCCTCAAAAGGCGCAGGCGCATGCTGGGCTCGGACTCGAAGTAGAGCACCGTGTCCACCATGTGCTCCAGCACCCTGGGCCCGGCCAGGGCCCCCTCCTTGGTGACGTGGCCCACCAGGAACAGGGCGCAGCCCGCCTTCTTGGCCGCGGCGGCCAACTCGGCGGCGCATTGGCGCACCTGGCCCACCGAACCCGGCGCGCTGCTCAACTCTTCGCTCTTGAGGGCCTGGATGCTGTCCACCACCACCGCGTCGTGGGTGTCGGTGGCCATGGCCTGGAGGATAGGCTCCAGGGCGGTGTCGGCCAACAGGTCCACCCCCTCGCCGGCCAGGCCCAGGCGGTGGGCCCGAAGCCCCACCTGGCGGGCCGACTCCTCGGCGGCCACGTAGAGCACCCGGCCGCCGTCCGCTCCCAAGGCCTGGGCCGTCTGGAGCATGAGGGTGGACTTGCCGATGCCCGGCTCGCCCCCCACCAGCACCACCATGCCCGCCACCAGCCCTCCGCCCAAGACCCGATCCAGCTCGGGCAGACCCGTGGGGCGGCGCTTGTCCGGGCGGTCCAAGGCCTGGGTCAGGGGCGTCTTGCGCACCAGGGCGGCGGGACGTCCTTTGGCCGCCGGGGCCGCCGGTTCCTCCACCAGGGTGTCCCAGCTTTGGCAGGCCGGGCAGCGCCCCAACCATTTGGGCTGGGCCGCTCCGCAAGTTTGACATACGAACAGGGTGCTCTTTTTGGCCATGGGTTCTCCTGGGTACTGGGGCAGTGTACCCTGTATGGGCCTGGAGGGTAAGCCCCGGGGCGCAATGAATCGTGGCTCATTGCTTGGCCGACGCCGGGCTTTCGTTGACAAATTCCCCTTCTCAGCATATACAGTTAAAGGACCTAGTGGGTTTATGAGGAGTAAGGGGCGTGGGGACTTTGCGCCCTTTTTTAGAGTAGGGCAAAGGAGCGGATTGAGCATGTCAGACAACGTCTTACAAGTCAGCGACGACAATTTCGAAGCGGAAATCCTAAGCAGCGAGAGCCCCGCCCTGGTGGACTTCTGGGCGTCCTGGTGCGGCCCCTGCCGGGCCATCGCCCCCGTGGTCGAGGAGTTGGCCGAGCAGTACGCCGGCAAGCTCAAGGTGGCTAAGCTCAACGTGGACGAGAGCCCCAAGACTCCCGGCCAGTACGGCATCCGGGCCATCCCCACCTTGATCCTGTTCAAGGACGGCAAGGTGGCCGACCAGATCACCGGCGCGGTGAGCAAGGCGCATCTGCAAGCGGCCATCGACAAGCAACTGGCCTAGGGTCGGGACAACCGGTGTCTACCCACGACCTGGTGATAGTAGGCGGGGGGCCGGCGGGACTGACCGCCGGGCTCTATGCCGCCCGGGCGCGCATGGACGTGGTGCTTTTGGAGCGCCTGAGCCCCGGCGGGCAGGTTCTGACCACCGATGTGGTGGAAAACTGGCCCGGCGACGTGGAAGGGGTCAGCGGCTTTGACCTGGCCGACCGCATGCGCGACCATGCCCTGAAGTTCGGCTTGGAGATAAAAAGCGCCGAGATCACCAAGCTGGCCGCCGACGGCAACATGAAGGTGCTCTCCACCCCCGACGGCGAGCTGCGCGCCAAGGCGGTGGTGCTGGCGGTGGGGGCCCAGCCCAAGAAGCTGGGAGTGCCCGGCGAAGATCTGCTCATCGGCAAGGGGGTGTCCTACTGCGGCACCTGCGACGCCCCCTTCTACCGCGAGCAGACCGTGGTTTGTTTCGGCGGTGGCGACACCGCCGCCGAGGAATGCGTGTTTCTCACCCGCTTCGCCAAGAAGGTGTACCTGGTGCACCGGCGCGACGAGCTCCGGGCAGCCGGTGTCTTGGCCGAGAGGGTGATGAACAATCCCAAGATTGAGGTGCTCTGGTCCCAGGTTCCCCTGGAGATCAAGGGCGTGGACAAGGTGGAGGCGGTGCGGCTGAAGAAGCTCAAGGACGGGGAGGAATACGACCTGCCTTGCGACGGGGCTTTCGTCTTTGTGGGCACTTCGCCCAACACCGATTTCCTGCGGGGAGTGATGGACATGGACCGCCAGGGTTTCATCATCCACGACCGCAACCAACACACCAGCATGAACGGGGTATTCGCCGCCGGCGACTGCTGCAGCAAGCTGCTGCGCCAGATCGTGGTGGCTGCCGGCGAAGGCGCGGTAGCCACTTACGCCGCCCAGCGTTACCTGGAAGAAGTGCATGAGTAGAGTCTACAAACAGGTATTGATTGCCGCCCTGCTGCTGATGCTGGCCGCCGCCGCCGGTTGCGACTGGTTCGGCGGCGGCACGGGCATCCAGGACGAGGCCTTTGACACTCCGGCCCAGGTTCTGGCCAACGAGGCCGAAACCATGTACCGCGAGGGCAACTACGAGGAGTCCGCCGAACTGTTCCAGGCGCTCAAGGACCGCTTCCCCTACAGCCGCTACGCCCTGCTGGCCGACCTCAGGGTTGGCGACGCATACTTAAAGTCCAAGCGCTACGAAGAGGCCACCTTAGCCTTTGAGGACTTCATCCGCCTGCATCCCAAGAACGACGCGGTGCCCTATGCCATCTACCAAATGGGCATGGTTTCCTTCGACCAGATGCTGACCCCGGACCGGGACCCCAGCAACGCCCGCAAGGCCATGGATACCTTCCGGCGGCTGATGAAGCAGTACCCCAGCAGCGAGTGGGCCGTGAAGGCCCAGCCCCGCATGCAGGAAGCCACCCGGCGCCTGGCCGCCCACGACATGGTGGTGGGCAAGTACTACTTCAACACCAAGAAGTACCGGGCGTCCATGAGCCGCTTCAAGCGGGTGCTCACCAACTACCCCGACGTGGGGCTGTACAACGAGGCCATGAACTACCTGCGCATGGCCCAGGAGAAGTGGTCCCAGCTGCCCAAGCGCGAGCGCGAGGGTGAGTCCATCGACCGCCGCGACCTGAGCACGCCTCTGCCGGGCGTGGAACAGCCGGACGTGCTCTTGGGCGACGACAACCCGCTCTAGAGACAAGCCACCCAACAACGAAAGGGACGCCCCGCTGGGGCGTCCCTTTTTTGGTGTCTTTGAGAGGTTGGCTTTAGCCCGCCGCCTGCTCGGCCACCAGCCGGGGCACCTGGGACAGGGCCTCGTCCAGGGCCGCCGGGTTTTGCCCGCCCGCCTGGGCCATGTCCGGGCGGCCACCGCCGCCGCCGCCCACCATGGGGGCCAGCACCTTGACCAGGTTGCCCGCGTGGAAGCGCTTAGCCAGATCCTTGGTGACCAGGGCCAGCAGGAGGGCCTTGCCGCCGCTTTCGGCGCCCAGCACCGCCACCCCGCTGCCCAGGCGGTCGCGCACCGTGTCGGCCAGGTCGCGCAGGGCCTTGGGGTTGTCCACCTCCACCTTGACCGCCAGCACCTTTACGCCGTCCACCTCCACCGCCCCGGAGAGAAGGTCGCGGCTTGAGGCTCCGGCCAGGCGGCCCTTGAGGGTCTCCACCTCGCGCTCGCTCTCCTTGAGGCTGGTCATGAGCTTTTTGACCCGCTCGGCCAGCTCCAGGCGGCCCACCTTGAGCGCCGCCGCGGCCCGGCCCACCTCGTCTTCCAGGGCCTGCACCGCCTCCACCGCGGTTCCGCCGGTCAGCGCCTCCAGGCGGCGCACCCCGGCGGCCACCGAGGACTCGCCGATGATCTTGAAGTAGCCGATGTCGCCGGTAGCCTGGGCATGGGTGCCGCCGCACAGCTCCTTGGACACGCCGGGCACCTGCACCAGACGTACCTTGTCGCCGTAGCGCTCCTCGAACAGGGCCATGGCCCCGGTGGACATGGCCTCTTCCAGGTCCATGACCTTGGTGTTCAAGGCTATGTTGGCTCGGATGCCCTGGTTCACCGTCACCTCCACCGCCTTGATCTCCTCGGGGGTCATGGCTTGGAAGTGGCTGAAGTCGAAGCGCAGGCGCTCCGGGCTGACCATGGAGCCCGCCTGCTTGACGTGCTCGCCCAGATGCTCGCGCAGGGCGGCGTGCAACAGGTGGGTGGCGGTGTGGTTGGCCGCCGTGGCCGCCCTGGTGGCGGGGTCCACGGTGAGCTCCAACTCCTGGCCCTGGGCGATGCTGCCCTGGGTTACCTCGATCTGGTGCACGATAAGCTCGCCGCCGGGCTTCAGGGTGTCCAGGACCTTGGCCTTGCCCGTGGGGCCGGTGATGGTCCCCATGTCGCCCACCTGGCCGCCCGCCGCGCCGTAGAAGGGAGTGCGCTCGGTGACCAGTTCGGCCTTCTGGCCCTGGCCCACCTCGTTCACCGCCTCGCCGTCCACCAGGATAAGGGCCGCCGTGTCGCTGCCGGTGAGGCCCTCGTAGCCGGTGAAGGTGGTGCCGAAGCCTTGTGAGCGCAGCTTGGCCAGGGCCGGGGAAAGCTCGTGCTCGCCGCTGCCGGACCAGGCCGCCCGGGAGCGGCTACGTTGCAGGCCCATGGCCTCTTGGAAGCCCTCTTCGTCCACCCCCAGGCCCTCCTCAGCCACGATGGTCATGGTCAGATCCAGGGGGAAGCCGAAGGTGTCGTAGAGCTTGAAGGCGGTCTTGCCGTCCAGGGTGTCCAGGCCCTTGGCCTTGGTCGCGGCCAGGGCCTCCGAGAGCAGCTTGAGCCCGGTGTCCAGGGTCTCGCCGAAGCGCTCCTCCTCGCCGCTGATCACCTTGTCCACAAAGGCCCGGGAGCTGTACAGGCCCGGATAGGCCCCGCGCATCTCGTTCATGACCACCCCGGCCACCTTGTGCAGGAAGGGCCCGGTGAGGCCCAGCTTGCGCCCGTGGCGGGCGGCGCGGCGAAGGATGCGCCTGAGGACGTAGCCCCGGCCCTCGTTGGAGGGCAGCACGCCGTCGCCCACCAGCACTGCGCAGGCCCGGGCGTGGTCGGCGATGACCCGAAGGCTCACGTCGCTTTCCTCGTCAGAGCCACGGGCTACTCCGGCCAGCTCGCTGGTGTAGTCCATGATGGGGGTGAACAGGTCGCTGTCGTAGTTGGAGGTGAAGCCCTGCACCGTGGCCGCGATGCGCTCCAGGCCCATGCCCGTGTCGATGGAGGGCCGCGGCAGGGGAATCATCTTGCCGCTTGCGTCGCGCTCGTACTGCATGAACACCAGGTTCCACAGCTCCAGGAAGCGGTCGCAGTCGCAGCCCACCGCGCAGTCGTCGCGGCCGCAGCCCATCGCTGGGCCCTGGTCGATGTGAATCTCCGAGCAGGGGCCGCAGGGGCCGGTGTCGCCCATGGCCCAGAAGTTCTCTTCCTCGCCCAGGCGCACGATGCGCTCGGGGCGCACCCCCACTTCGCTCTCCCACAGCCGGGCCGCCTCGTCGTCCTCGGTGTACACGCTGACCCAGAGGTCCTCGGGGTCTAGGCCGTAGCCCTGGGTGAGAAGCTCCCAGGCGAACACCACCGCCTTTTCCTTGAAGTAGTCGCCGAAGCTGAAGTTGCCCAGCATCTCGAAAAAGGTGTGGTGGCGCGGGGTGCGGCCCACGTTTTCCAGGTCGTTGTGCTTGCCGCTGACCCGGAAGCATTTTTGGCAGGTGGTGGCCCGGTTGTAGGGCCGCTTCTCCTGGCCGGTGAAGACGTTCTTGAACTGGACCATGCCCGCGTTGGTGAACAACAGGCTGGGGTCGTCGGCGGGCACCACGCTGGAGCTTTTCACCAACTGGTGCTGCTGTTTGACGAAGTAGTCCAGAAATTGCTGACGAATCTCGTTGCCGGTCTTGGCCATGGGCTTATGCGCTCCCTAATCGCCGGGGGGCTACTGGGCCGGTTTTTCCGGCTCGGTCTCCGCCGGGGGCAAAAGCCCCAGCTTGGTCTTGAGCCGGGTGGATATTTCTTCGTAGATCTCGGGGGTGTCGTTCAGGAAATTCATGGCGTTGTCGCGCCCCTGTCCCATGCGCTCGTCGCCATAGGAGTACCAGGCCCCGCTCTTGGTCACGATGTCCGCCTCCACCCCCATGTCCAGCATCTCGCCCATGCGGTTGATGCCCTGGCCGAAGAGGATGTCGAACTCGGCCTGCTTGAAGGGAGGGGCAACCTTGTTCTTGACCACCTTGACCCTGGTGCGGTTGCCCACGTCGGTGTCGCCGGACTTGATCTTGCCGATGCGCCGGATGTCCAGGCGCAGGCTGGCGTAAAACTTCAGCGCGTTGCCGCCGGTGGTGGTTTCCGGGCTGCCGAACATCACCCCGATCTTCATGCGGATCTGGTTGATGAAAATCAGCGAGGTGCGGCTTTTGGCCAAAACGCTGGTGAGCTTGCGCATGGCCTGGCTCATCAGGCGGGCCTGAAGGCCCACATGGCTGTCGCCCATCTCGCCTTCCAGCTCGGCCTTGGGCACCAGGGCGGCCACCGAGTCGATCACCAGCACGTCCACCCCGCCGCTGCGCACCAGGATTTCGGCGATGTCCAGGGCCTGCTCGCCGGTGTCCGGCTGGCTGACCAGCAGCTCGTCCACGTTGACCCCCAGCTTGCGGGCGTAGCCCACGTCCAGGGCGTGCTCCGCGTCGATGAAGGCGGCCACGCCGCCGGCCTTTTGGGCCTCGGCGATGACGTGCAGGGTCAGGGTGGTCTTGCCCGAAGACTCGGGGCCGTAGATCTCGGTGATGCGGCCCCGGGGCACCCCGCCCACGCCGGTGGCGATGTCCAGCCCCAGGGAACCGGTGGAGATGGCGGGCACGTTCTGGGCGGCCTCGTCGCTGCCCAGGCGCATGATGGCGCCCTTGCCGAAATTGCGCTCGATCTGCTTGAGCGCGCTGTCCACCGCCTTGTCCCGCTGGCTGCGGGTGTCGTTGTCGGCCATGAAATCCTCCCGTTGCCCCGGCTTAGGCCAGGGTTACGCGGTGCAAAGATTCATAAATCGGCCCTGAGCCGGTCAGGGTGCTTTTCATCAGGACCACCCGGTCCGCCGTAAACGAGGGACCGGCGGCGGCGGCCAGGGCCGCCAGGGCACGGCTGAGGGCCGCGGTGGAGGGGGCCCCCGCCCCCCGCCGGGGGCGGCGCACCCGACCCAGGGTGAGGTGGGGCTTGAAGGCCCGCTTTTCCGCTTCGAAGCCCAGGGGCTCCAGGGCCGTTTCCACCGCGCGGGCCATTTGGGCCGCCAAATCCGTCTGGCCGCCCAGGCCCAGCCACACCACTTTGGGCGATCGGGCGTTGGGGAAGGCCCCGCAACCCCCGGCGCTCAGTCCGGGGGCGGAGCGTCCGGCCAGGGCGCCCTCCAAGGCCGTGATTATATCCGCCGTGGCGCTGGGGTCCACCTCGCCCAGGAATTTGAGGGTCAGGTGGAGGTTCCCAGGCTCCACCCATTTTACATCAGCCCCGCTGGGTTTTAGCTCCTTGATGAGGCCCGCGGCGAACTCTTTCACCTCCGGGGGCATCTCAAGGGCGATGAAGGAACGCATGGTCCTCCAGATAGCGGCGCAGCAGGTCCAGGGCGGTCCAGGCGCTTTGCATCTTGACCTGCCCCCGGCTGCCCATGAAGCGCCGGTGCACGGTCTTGACCCCGCCTTCGGCGGCCAGGCCGAAATAAACCGTGCCCACCGGCTTGTCCGGGGTGCCGCCGGTCGGCCCGGCGATGCCGGTGACCGCCAGCCCCAGGTCCACCCCGGATTCCAGGCGGGCCCCGGCGGCCATCTGGGCGGCGGTTTCCGGGCTCACCGCCCCAAAGCGCTCCAAGACCCTGGCCTCCACCCCCAACAGCTCCATCTTGGCCCGGTTGGAGTAGACCACCAGGCCCCGGTCCAAAAAGTCGCTGGCCCCGGCCACCCCGGTGATGAGATGGCCGATGAGCCCGCCGGTGCAGGACTCGGCCAGGGCCAGGGTCAGCTCCTCGGCGATCATGCGCTGGGCCACGGCGCCGGCCAGGCTCTGTTCACCCTGGGCCACCACCTTGCCCCCCAGGCGGTGGGCCGCCTCGGAGTAAAGCTCGTTTAGCAAAACCTCGGCCTGGTGGGGCTGGGAGGTGCGGGTGCTCAGAAGGACCTCCTCGGCCGGGAACACCGGGTAGTAGCCCACCGATACCTCAGGATACCCGGCGGTCAGCCCGTCCAGGCGCTGGGCGATCTCGCTCTCCCCCAGGCCGAAGACGGTGAACTTCTGGCTCACCATAACCTCCTGGGGCGCGAATTGGCGCATGAGGTCGGGCAGCACATGGCGTTCCAGCAGGTGGTGGTTTTCGGCGGGCACCCCCGGCAAAAAATAGACCGGCTGCCCAGCCGGGGTGGTGAGCATGAAACCGGCGCAGCTCTTGTCCAGGACCTTGGCCCCTTCGGGAAGTTGGGCCATGCGCTCCACCCCGGGCGGCACCTGGCGGTCCACCGCCTCGAAGCACTCCCGCAGGTTTTCTATCATGCGGCGGCTCTCGGCGATCTCCAGGCCGAAGTGCCGGGCCGCGGCCTTGGCGGTGATGTCGTCCTCGGTGGAGCCCAGGCCGCCGCTGACCACCACGAACTCCGCCCGGGCCAGGGCCTGGTCCAGGGCCCCGGCGATGGCCTGCATGTCATCGCCCACCCATATGGCCGAGGTGATGGCAAAGCCCAGAGGGCTCAGGCGGGACATGGCAAAACGCGAATTTTGCTCTTCCACCCGGCCGCTGATCAACTCGTCGCCGATGCAGATTATGACCCCGCGCATATGCCTCGCGCCCCCCGGACCGGGTCTGGCAACCCGCCCGTACATCGTTGAAAATCCAGTTTTTCAAGCTATCAAGGGTGGTGTTTTTTGTCAACTGTTGGCAGGGGTTGACCGCCGCTCCCGCCGGGGTTAATCTGGGGCCGCCCACCCAGCCCAGGAGGATGTATGCGCTGGTGCGACCTTAGCTGTCCGGAGGCCGGTTTTCCCAAGGAAGATGCCGTGGACGGAGCCGGCAGCTGCCGCACCTTCGCCGCGTTGTATTGCGCCAAGCTGGGGCGTCTGGTGGCCAAGAACGCACCCTGCGCGGCCGAAGCCATGGCGCAGGGCAAAAAGGAAGGGGGGCATAAGGGGGGAGAGGGCTAGTCTTCTTCCTCGCCGCCGTCGGCCGGGGCGGGCTGGGCCGGCCCCATCTTGAAGAACTCCACCCCTTCGTCCTTGAGCATCTTTTCCTCGTCGGAAGTGGACACTCCCCGGATGTTGCGCGCCTCGCTGGCCCCGTAATGGATCTTCAGGGCCTCCTTGGCGAACTGGGGCCCCACGTCCTCGAAGTTTTCCACGAAATAGCGCTTGAGGGACTGCCCCAGGAGTTGGGCGGCCTGGGCCTGGTCGGCGGCCTCGCCCCGGGCTTTGGCGATGCCGAAGGACGAGGGAACCCGCCGGACTTGGGGGCTGCCGCACACCGGACACGACACCAAGCCCTTCTTGATCTGCTGCTGGAGGTCCTTGAGGTCTTCGAACCAGCCCTCAAAGGGGTGCTCCTGGTCGCATTGCAGGTCGAACACAATCATCGCGTGCCTCTAAGTCCTTTGTATCACAGGCTGGGTGCCGAGGCTAGTCGGACGGAGGCAGCCAGCGGCGGCGGCCGGTGACGATAAAGCCGGTGTGGCCGCGCATGGTGTGCTTGGGGCGCACCGAGGGAGGCCGGGCGTGCCAGTAGCGCTGCAGGGCCTCGAAGGCGGTGGGCATGCAAAACATGCGTTCCCCGCTCAGGGCATCCATCTGGCGCATGAGCTGCATGGCGGTGGGCAGGTAGGCCGTCCAGATGCCGCCGGGCAAGAGGGCCTCGGAGGCCGCGCTGATGAGGTCCCAGGGCTCGGGAATGTCGCTGAACATGCGGTCGCATTGGTGGTCGCCGAAGCCGTCGGCGATGGGGTCGGCCAACACCGGCTCCCAGCGCTCCAGATACTCCGGGCCCAGGTACAGGCTGATGTTTTTGCGGGTGCGGTTCAGGTGGTCCAGGCGCAGATCGTAGCTGGTCAGGTGGCCGTCCGGGCCCAGGGTCCGCAGCAGGGCCATGGTGAAAGCTCCGTGGCCCACTCCCACCTCGATGATGCTCATGCCCGGCGCCACGTCGCCGTAGAACAACAGCAGGGCCTGGTCCTTGGGGTAGATGACCTGGGCCTCCCGGGGCATGGTCATCACTATCTGCTCCATGGTGGGGAAAAACACCAGGTAGCGCCGCCGTTGGGGGGTGACCAGCAACTCGCCGTCGTGCAGGACGGCCACGGTTTCGTAGCTGAGGTTTTCGCCTTTGAGGCGCACCACGCGCCCCGGTTCGGGGACCTGGATCAGGTGTTGCCGGTCCTTTTCGTCCACCAGGACCAGATGCCGCCCCGTCGGGTGGGGGCTGGGTGTGTTTTCTTTGGGCAAAGGGCCTCCTTCGGCAGATGGCTAGCCAGCTTTATAGCCTATGCCCGCCAGCATTAAAAGGCCCCTGGCAAAAAAACCGGGGGGCCCGAAGGCCCCCCGGCGGGGATTGCGGTCGCTTGTCCTACAGAATGGACAGGTAGCGGTTCAGCTCGAAGTCGGTCACATGCACACGGAAGGCATCCCACTCGGCGGTTTTGTTCTCGATGAACTTTCCGAACATGTGATCGCCCAGGGTTTCCTTGACCAGCTGGCTCTTGGCGGTGAGCTGGATGGCCTCGCCCAGGGTGCCGGGCAGGGAGTTGATCTTGTGCTTCTTGAGCTCCTTGGGGGTCATCTCGAAGATGTCCTCTTCCACCGGGGCGACCAGCTCGTACTTCTCCTCGATGCCCTTGAGGCCGGCGGCCAGCATCACCGCGAAGGCCAGGTAGGGGTTGCAGGAGGGGTCGGGGCAGCGCAGCTCGCAACGGGTGGCGGCTTCCTTGCCGGGCTTGTACATGGGCACGCGCACCAGGGCGGAGCGGTTGCGCCGCGCCCAGGCCACGTACACCGGGGCCTCGTAGCCGGGCACCAGGCGCTTGTAGCTGTTGACCCACTGGGCGATGATGGAGCAGAACTCGGGGGCGTGCTTGAGCAGGCCGGCGATGTAGCTCTTGCCCTCGGGGCTCAGGCCGAACTCGTCCTTCTTGTCGAAGAACAGGTTCTTTTTGCCCTTGAACAGCGACTGGTGCACGTGCATGCCGCTGCCGTTCTCGCCGAAGATGGGCTTGGGCATGAAGGTGGCGTACACGCCGTGCTTCATGGCGATCTCTTTTACGGTCAGGCGGTAGGTCATGGCGTTGTCGGCCATGGTCAGGGCGTCGGTGTAGCGCAGGTCGATCTCATGCTGGCTGGGGGCCACTTCGTGGTGGCTGTACTCCACGGTGATGCCCAGTTTTTCCAGGGCCAGGATGGTGTCGCGGCGAAGGTCGCTGGCCACGTCCAGGGGAGTCAGGTCGAAGTAGCCGCCATGGTCCAGAACCTCGGTGCCGTTACTGTCCTTGAAATAGAAGAACTCGAGCTCCGGGCCCACGTTCATGGTCAGGCCCATGTCCGCGGCCTTTTTGAGCTGACGCTTCAGGATGTAGCGGGGGTCGCCCACGTAGGGGGTCAGGTCGGGGTTGAGCACGTCGGTGAACATGCGGGCCACGGCGCCGTCTTCTTTGTTGCGCCAGGGCAGCAGGGTGAAGGTGCTGGGATCGGGCATGGCCACCATGTCCGATTCGTCGATGCGGGCGAATCCCTGGATGGACGAGCCGTCAAAGCCCATACCCTCTTCCATGGCCAGCTCCATCTCACCGGGGGTGACCGCGAAGCTCTTCAGGAAGCCCAGGATGTCGGTGAACCACAGGCGAATGAACTTTACATTGTTGTCCTTGATCGCCTTCAGGACGCCTTCCTTGGTCATTTTTGCCATGCTCGTTTTCCTCCTTGAGAACTAAATTGGCTTGACCTTGGCCGCAGTCAACGTCGTGGAAGCCGTCCGGTCCCACGTTCTCGGGCGCGGCACTTTACAAATTGGTAGCTTATGCTTGGCGAAGCAATTTCTACGCCAAACTTGCTAAAAAAATACAACTGGCTGATTAGACGGCCATTTACAGGGAAGGCCTTGTAAGGGGCACCGTAGAACACTACCTATTGGTATGAACGGCCTTGGACAAACCTACCGTTTGGTGGGCTTGCCCGTCCCCTTTGGTCGATCCGCGCTTGTATTCATACATCATAAAGGCCCGGAAGGCTTGAGGGCAAGCCTTCCGGGCCGGGCTCAGGTTTGGTTTCCAGGCGTTAGCCCATGGCGGGCGGTCCGTCCTCGCCGGTGCGGATGCGCATGGCTTCTTCCATGGGCAGCACGAAGATGACTCCGTCGCCGATCTCGCCGGTGCGGGCGCCCTTGACGATGGCCTGCTTGGCGGTTTCCACGAAGTCGTCGTTGAGGCCGATCTCCACGCGGACCTTCTTGAGCAGGTTCACTTCCTGCTCCACCCCGCGGTAGGTTTCCGAGAACCCCCGCTGGCGGCCGGACCCCACTACATTGGTGACCGACATGTTGAAGATCTCCGCCTCGTACAGGGCCTGCTTCACGTCGTTTAGTCTTTCGGGCTTGATGTATGCCACTATCATTTTCATGTGATCTCCCCCCCTTTCTATCTGGTGGTGAAGATCTGGAAGTCAGAATAGGCTTCCATACCGTGTTCTTCGATATCCAGTCCGCGGACTTCTTCTTCCTTGGACACCCGCAGACCCATGATGGCCTTGACTGCCAGGAATACCACGGTCATGCAGGCCATGGCAAAGGCGGCGCAAACCACCGTGCCCATGATCTGGATGCCGAGCTGGGTGAAGCCGCCGCCGTGCAGCAGGCCGTCGTTGCCCAGGCCCAGGGCCTTCTGGCCCCAGATGCCCACTGCGATGGTGCCCCACATGCCGTTGAAGGCGTGCACCGGAACCGCGCCCACCGGGTCGTCGATGTGCAGCTTGTCCAGCAAGCCGACGCCCAGGACTACGATGCCTCCGCCGATGAGCCCAATGGCCAGGGAGGCCCAGGGGCTGACCACGGCGCAGGGCGCGGTGATGGCCACCAGACCGGCCAGGGCGCCGTTCATGCACATGGTGAAGTCTGGCTTGCCGTACATGGCCCAGGTCAGGGACATGGCTCCGATGGCGCCGGCTGCGGCGGCCAGGTTGGTGTTGACCGTGATAAGGGCGATGGCCATGGCGTTTTCAGTACCCGAGGCAGCCAGCTGGCTACCGGGGTTGAACCCGAACCAACCGAACCACAGGATGAACACGCCCAGGGCGGCCAAGGGGATGTTGTGACCGGCCAAAACCCGGCTCTTGCCGTCGGGACCGTAGCGTCCGATACGGGGGCCCAGGATGATGGCGCCCACCAGGCCGATCCAGCCACCGGTGCTGTGCACGATGGTGGAGCCGGCGAAGTCAAAAAAGCCCATCTTGGACAGCCAGCCGCCGCCCCAGGTCCAGTGACCGATGATGGGGTAGATCAGGGCGGTGACGAAAACCGTGGCAACCAGGTAGCTGGGGAACTTGGTGCGCTCGGCCATGACACCGGAGACGATGGTGGCCGCGGTGCCGCAGAAGACCGCCTGGAACATCCAGGCCGCCCACACCGGGATTCCGTTGCTGGCCAGGCCCGAGAGGCCGAAGCCGGTCCAGCCGATAAAGGAGTTGCCCTCGCCGAACATGAAAGCATATCCTACGATGAAGTAGAGAACGCTTGCCAGGGCGAAGTCCATGAAGTTCTTGGCCAGAATGTTGACCGCGTTCTTGGCCCGGGTAAGGCCGGCCTCCACCATGGCGAATCCGGGCTGCATAAAGAACACCAAGTAGGCAGCCAACAACACCCACACCGTATCAAGGCTGTTGATCTTGGGTGCTTTGGCCGCTTCTTCCGCCCAGGCGGGCAGGGCGGTAAGCAATCCCAGACCCACTAGGGTGGTTAGAGAGGCCGTCACGCGCTTAATCATCTCTAACTGCTCCTTTTGGAAATTGGCCCGGCCGGAGCCACTACCTCTGGCCGGGCCTTAGTTTGTTTAGGACCTAGAAGGACGCCCCGACCACCAAGCCGAAGTAGATGTTGTTCTCGTCCTGGATAGGCTCCATGTTGTCTTTGATATCGCTGTCCACCAGGCCGGTGAAGACCACCTGGGGAGTCAAGGTCACATACTCGCCGATGCTGAAGGGCAGGGAGACGTAGAACGAGTAGTCGGTGAAGCCGCTCTTGTCGGTGCCGTTGTAGTAGAAGTTGTTGTTGTCGTCGCTGCCGTAGGCGATGGAGGCGCCCACCGACAGGGACCAGCCGATCATCTCGTTGAGCTTGGGCAGGTCCAGGGAATAGCCCAGAGCGCCCAAGATGTAGAAGCCGTTGGACTCCTGCACGTCCTTGTAGATGGTGATGCTGGGGGTCACGATCCAGTCATAGCTCACGCCCGCGTAAAACTCGGTGGTATCGGCCGCGGTGCTGCCGGGGAAGGTGTAGCGGATGACGCCCACCGGGATGCTGAACTTGCCCAGATCAAAGGTGTAGGAGGCGGTCAGGTCAACCTCGTCGACCTCGTTCTTGCGGTCGTTCTGGTCGGTGAGCATGTAGTCGGCCCACACGTTAAAGGAAAAGCCGCCCACCGAGGCGGTGACCGAAGGCTGAGCTACCCAGTCGTCCACCACCACGATGCCGCGCCATACGTATTTGCTGTTGAAGGCCACCGAAAAGTCCACGGTGGGAGTCAGCTTGGCCTGAGCGGGAGTGGCGGAGGCCAGACCCAGGGGCAGGGCCATACAGATAGCCAGGATTAGGGTGATTGCCAGTTTCCTCATGATTTCTCCTTCCTGATGCGTTTGGTATTTCTCGATTCGTTTTCCGGCGGCCAGCCTAGCCGCCAGGGGATCCTTGCTGCTTGCCTATGGCTCTGTGCATTGGCAAGGTGCGTGCCATCAGGTGACTCGAAGGAGATAAATCACTTAACTTGCTAAATTGTATGGATAAAAAATGGAGGCCCCGAATGGGGCCTCCATTTAAGGTCGGCCAAAAAAATACCTTTAGGTATGAAATGTGGGGTTAAGTTACTTTTTCGTACGGAACCTTTGGGGGTCGATGCTGTATCTTTTGACCCTCAACCCCATTAGCCGCTCGCTGATCCCCAGGTTGCGCGCGGCCAAGGCCTTGTTGCCACGGGAATTTTTGAGCGCGTCCGCGATCAGCTCCTTTTCCACGTTCTCCATGGTGGACTTCAGGGTGCCCTGGTGCATGGTCCCCGAGGCCTCGGCGGTTTGCAGGGTGGGGGGCAGGTTGTGCCCGTGGATCACCTCGTCGGAGGACAGGATAACCGCCCGTTCTATGTAGTTTTCCAACTCGCGCACGTTGCCCGGCCAGTGATAGGACATGAGCATGTCGATGGCCGGGGTGGAGACGCGGCGGATGGTCTTGCCGTTGGCCTCGCTGAACCTCTCGGCAAAGTGGTTGGCCAGGAGCAAAACGTCGGTGCCCCGCTCCCGCAGAGGAGGCACGTGGATGGGGAACACGTTGAGCCGGTAGTAGAGGTCCTGGCGGAAGGTGCCGATTTCCAGGAGTTTTTCCAGCTCCCGGTTGGTGGCGGCGATGACCCGCACGTCGCTCTTGATGGTCTCGGTGCCGCCGACCCGCTCGAACTCGCGCTCCTGTAGCACCCTTAAGAGCTTCACCTGGGTGGCCGGGGAGAGGTCACCCACCTCGTCCAGGAAGATGGTGCCCCCGTCGGCCAGCTCGAAACGCCCCTTGCGCTGGTTGTGAGCCCCGGTGAAGGAGCCTTTTTCGTGGCCGAACAGTTCGCTTTCGATGACGCTTTCGGGTAACGCCGCGCAGTTCACCTTAATGAAAGGTTTGCTGGCCCTCAGACTGTTGTAGTGGATGGCGTGGGCCACCAGCTCCTTGCCGGTGCCGCTTTCGCCCCGGATCAAGACCGTGGTGTTGCTCTGGCAGACCTGGGCGATGAGGTCGTACACCATCTGCATGGCCTTGGATTTGCCAATGATGTTCGCCGGATGGAAGCGGTCGCGCAGGGTTTCCTGCAATCGGTCGTTTTCCTCGCGCAGGCGCTGCTGCTCCTCCATCACCTCTTGGCGCAGGCGCACCGCCTGGGCGATCATGGAGCCGATGACGCTCATCAGGCGCACGTCCTCTTCCAGGGACACCGTGGCCTGGAACAGGCGGTCGGCGCTGAGCGCCCCGATCACCTCGTTGCCCAGCTTGATGGGCACGCAAATAAAGGAAATGTCGCTCTTGTCCAGCTTGCTGCGCGCCCCGGTGCGATCCAGGAAGTGGGGCTCGTCGCCGATGTGCTCCACCACCATGGGACGGCCCGACTGCACCACCTGGCCGGTGACGCCCTCGCCCAGCTTGTAGCGGCCCCGTTCGCGCTGTTTGGCGCTCAGGCCGTGGGCCGCCTCGATCAAAATCTCGCCGGTCTCGCGGTTGAGCAGGGTGATGGTTCCGCGCATCATGCCCATATGATTGGAGATAAGCTCCAATACCGGGGCCACGACGTCCCTGAGGTCCATGCTGCGCTCGAGGGTTCGGCTGATCTCGAAGAGCAGCGATAGTTCTTTGACCTCGCGCTGATAGGGTGCGCTATTGGGGCTCATAATCCATTTCTCACTTTTTTGTATCACCGGCGAGTAACATGTCGGGCACAAACATACCATGCGGTATGTTTAACTGCAACGACTAACAGATTGGTAGATAGATTAGGTTTTAAGTCTTGGGCCCGAAGCCGGGTCGGTAGTGGTTGGTGATGGGCAGACGCCGGTCTCGGCCAAAGGCCTTGGGGGTTATCTTGATGCCCGGAGGGGCCTGGCGGCGCTTGTATTCGTTGATGTCAACCAGGCGGATGATCTCGCGCACCGTGGCCGAGTCGTGGCCCAGAGCCACTATTTCGTCCAGCACCAGATCGTTTTCCACGTAGGCTTCCAGGATGGGGTCCAGCAGCTCATAGGGGGGCAGGGAGTCGCTGTCCTTCTGGTCGGGCCTTAGCTCCGCCGAGGGGGCGCGCTCGATGGTGGTGAGCGGTATCCGCTCCCGCCGGGCCTTTTGGTTCACAAAGGCCGACAGCTCGTACACCAGGGTCTTGGGCACGTCCTTGATCACCGCGAAGCCCCCGGCCATGTCGCCGTACAGGGTGCAGTAGCCCACCGCGGTCTCACTCTTGTTGCCGGTGGTGAGTACCAGCCAGCCGAAGCGGTTGGACAGGGCCATGAGGATATTGCCCCGGATGCGGGCCTGGAGGTTTTCGTGCTCCACCCCGGCCGGGCCCGGGCCGAAGGCGTCCTTAAGCTCGTCCAGATATATATGGTAGATGTGGGCCACGGGCACGGTGATGAGCTTTATGCCCAGATTGGCGGCCAACAGCTCCGCGTCGCCCCTGGTCTCGCCGGAGGTGAACTGGCTGGGCATGGTCACCCCGGTGACGTTGCTCGCCCCCAGGGCGTCCACCGCGATGCAGGCGGTGAAGGCCGAGTCTATGCCTCCCGATAGCCCCAGCACCGCCCGCTTGAAGCCGTTCTTGCCCATGTAGTCGCGGACGCCCAGGACCAGGGCCTCGTAGGTCTCGGCCGGGTAGCTCATCTCCGTGGCGCAGTAGGGGGCCTTGGGCTTGAGGGGCTCGGGGCAGGGCAGGGGCAGGCGCACCGAGGTCACCCCCGGCGCGTCGTCCAGGTCGGGCAACTCCACCGCCGGGGGCAGCTCCAGGTCCACCACCTGCAGGTTGGGCTCGAAGCGCGGGGCGCAGGCCAAGGTTTCGCCCTGGGGCGACACCACCAGGCAGCCGCCGTCGAACACCAACTCGTCCTGGCCGCCCAGCAGGTTGTTGTAGCAGACGTAGGCCCCGGTGCCCTTGGCGAAGCGGGCCAGAATGTCCTTGCGGATGTCCAGCTTGCCCGCGTGGAAGGGGCTGGCTGAGATGTTGAGCACCACCTGGGCCTTTTGCCGAAGGGCGCAGATTTCGCAGTCGTCGCCCTCCACCCAGACGTCCTCGCAGATGGTCACCATCAGGCGCACCCCGTCCAGCTCCAGGAGCAGACAGTCGGTGCCCGGGGTGAAGTAGCGCATCTCGTCGAACACGCCGTAGTTGGGCAACTCCTTCTTGCGGTAAACCGCCTGCACCTCGCCCTGACTGATTACCGCCGCCGCGTTGTAGCAAAGCCCCCGCGCGGGGTCGGCGTCGGCAAAGCCCACCACCATGTTGATGCCCGAGCAGCTTTTGGCCAGCTCGCGCACCGCCGCCCGGCTATCGGCCAAAAAGCGGGGCTTGATCAAAAGGTCCTCGGGGGGATAGCCGGTTACGGCCAGCTCGGGGAAGGTGACCAGATGGGCCCCTGCGGCGCGGGCGCTCTGGGCCTGCTCGTAGATCATGGCCAGGTTGGCGCTGATGTCCCCCACGGTGGGGTTGATCTGGGCCTGGGCTATACGCAGGATGGGCATGATCTTTTCCCGTTGGGGTGATCCATGGGGGCCATTGATGGATTATACATATATGAGCGTCGGCGAAAAGGGCCCTGTGCTTCCTAGGGTTTTCCGGGGCTCCCCAAGGGCCGGGGCCGCGTTCTCAGGCAGGCCTAAATAGGGCAGGCGGGGGGACAAAAAATTACGGATGCCGGTAGGGCCGGCGGGGCGCCTCAGGAGCGGCGCACGAACCAGAAACAGGGTTTCTCACCAGGCGCGGGCAGGGGAATCTCCAAAAAACCCTGGTTGAAGTAAAGATCTTCCCAGCCTGACTCGGCGGCCACGTCGGCGTTGGTGCAGCGGATCAGTTCCTTGTTTAGGTCGACTTCCTCGCAAAAGAGGCAGTCCCGGCAGAGCAGATTATCCATGGTTTCAGCTCAGCGCTCCAGCATCTGTTGCAGGTTGATCATCTTTTGGCGCACGTTTTCCAGGGTGGCCATCAGCTTGAGGCTGTGGTTGGCGAAGATGGAGTCCCGCGAGCCGTTGAGCACCACCATGGGCTCGAAGTCGGCCAGTCGCAGGTCCTGCACTATGCTGTCCATCAACTCGCTGGAGCGCTTTATCTGCAAGACGTCGCGGAATTCCCAACGCACCGCCAGCATCATCTCGAACATGGCGTAGGCCACGCCCCTGGCGAAGTAGAAGTTGTCATCGATCTGGGTCCAGGGCACGGCCACTTTGAGCATCTGCTCCCCTTGCTGGGTGCTGTCTCCGGCGGTCTCCTCGCTCAGGCGGCGTCCCACGTCCCGGGGCGCGTTGGCCAGGCGGGTGTCCACCCCGCCCAGAAGGCTGGTGTACTGCTCCAAAAGCTCGATGAGGTTGTCGGCCCGAGGGTAGAATTGGCTGGCGCCCGCGGCCAAGCCCTTGCGGTAGGCCTGTAGGGCCTGTATGCCGTCGCCGAACTTGGCCTCGGCCGCCGGGAATATCCACAGATGGGGGTTGTTGGAAAAGTCGGTGAAGGCCCGGTCGGCCTGGGGGTCGATCTTGTCGGTGGTGCGCTGGCGCGAAAGCTTGTCCCGGAGCACCCTGGTGGAGTAGCGGATTATCTCCAGCTGGCCCATCTGGAAGTTCTGGGGGTTGTCCAAGAACACAGTGGGGTAGATGACGTCGTTGGGCAGCCAGGCCCTGAGCATGTTTTGGCTCAGGGTGACCATGGTGCCCGTGAACACCTCGCCGGGGAGGGAGGCCTTTTGATTTTCAGGGGCTTGGCTTTGGGCGGGGACCGGATTGAAGAAGGGCGGGAAGGCGCGGTTGTACTCGTACCACATGATGATGGGCGCGCTGATCACGTACAAGAAGAACGCCCAGAGGATGATCCGTCCCACCCGGCCCAGGGGGCTGAGGCCAGAAGCCAGGGGATTGAACCAGGCGGTTCGGCCCAGCTCCGGTCCGCTTGCTTGCTCTGCCTTCATCTTGACTCCTCCCCCAAGAAAGATGCGGGGTGCACCCTTCTATTGTCCGGGCAAACAGGGGGTTGTCAAGGGCGGGAGGTTTTGAGCTTGGTCACCAGGGCGGTGGTGGAGAGCCCCGGCACCAGGGGCAGGGAGAATACCTGGCCGCCTTGGGAGCGCACGAAAGCCGCGCCCACGATCTTTTCCTCGGGCCAGTCGCCGCCCTTCACCAGGACGTCCGGGGCGATGGCCTCGATGAGCAGGGCCGGGGTGGGCTCGCCAAAAAACACCACTGCGTCCACCGCCTCCAGGCCGGCCACCACCGCCGCCCGTTGGGCCTGGGGCACGATGGGCCGCTCGGGGCCCTTGTTCTGGGCCCGCACCCCCTCGTCGCTGTTGAGCCCAAGCACCAGCAGGTCGCCCAGAGAGCGGGCGCGGTTAAGAAGGTCCACGTGCCCGGCGTGCAACAGGTCGAAGCAGCCGTTGGTGAACACCACCTTCTTGCCGGCGGCCTGGGCCCGGCGGACCAAGTCCACCGCCTGCTCCTGTCTCATGATTTTGCGGCTGGTGTCCAGCATGGGCGTCTCCGGCATCAATCTATGAGGTGGGCCAGGCGGTCAAGGCGCAGGCTCACCGGGAAGTTTTTCCAGGACCAAAGCACCACCTCGGCCCGGCCCACGATTTCTTCCCGAGGCACGAAGCCGCCCCGGCCCTGGTTCCAAAAGCGCGAGTCAAAGGAGTTGTCGCGGTTGTCGCCCATCATGAAGTAGCTCTTGGGCGGCACCTTGACCGGCCCGAAGTGGTCGCCCGCATGGGAACGCCCGCTGTAGCGGCCCCAGTCCTGCGCCAGGGGCTTGCCGTCGATGTAGAGCACCTTGCCGCGCATGGCGACCGTCTCGCCGGGCAGGCCCACGATGCGTTTTACAAAGTCGGAGCCGTGGCCCGTGGGGTTGGCGAAGACCACCACGTCGCCGCGCTGGGGCTCGCCCAGGGGCAGCAGCACCACCCCGGTGAAGGGCAGCTTGAGGTCGTAGCAAAGCTTGTTGACCAGCATGTGGTCGCCGGGCAGCAGGGTGGGCTCCATGGAGCCCGACGGCACCCAGGAGGCCTGCACCACCCCGGCCCGCAGCACCGCGCTGATCACCAGGGCCCAGAGCAGGGCCCCGCCCCAGCCGCGCATGAAACGCCGCAACGGTCCTTGGCTTTGCTCTTTTTGTTGCTTCATGTCCAAATCCCCCGTTGTCGCTTTATTCTAAGACTTGCCGCCCACCGCCCGCACCAGGGTGAGCACTTCCACCCGCTCGGCCCCGGCTTGCTTGAGCACCTTGGCGCATTCGTTCACCGTGGCCCCGGTGGTGAACACGTCGTCTACCAAGAGCACCCAGGCTCCCTCCAGGCGGCCCTGCCAGGCCGGGGCCAGGGCGAAGGCCCCCTCCACGTTGCGCCGTCTTGCGCCCGGGTCCAGGCCCACCTGGGGTCTAGTATAACGCTTTCGGTTCAGCAGGCGGGGGGCCAACTCCGGCCCCTGGCCGCCGGGCAGGCCCCGGGCCAGCACCAGGGCTTGGTTAAAGCCCCGGGCCACCAGGCGGCGCGGGTGCAAAGGCACAGGAGCGACGATGTCGGCGGTGGCCCACCAGGAGCGGGGCGCGGTTCCCAGCAGGCGCGACAGGCCCTCACCCAGCCAATAGCGGCGTTGATATTTGAAGCCGCGCACCACCTCGGCCAGGGGCCCCGTGTGCAGGGCCAGAGCGCGGGCCGCGTCAAAGGCCGGCGGGCTGGCCGCGCAGGCCGGGCAATGCCAGGAGTGGCCGGGCAGGCCGCAGACGCGGCAAGACGGCTCCGTGGGGGGCGAAACCTGCTCGCGGCAGGCGGGACAGAGAAACTCGTCGTGCTCCACCGCTCCGCCGCAGGCGGCGCAGGCGGGGGCGAAGAAAAGATCACGAAGGCCGTGGGCCAGGTTGGCCAGCGCCTGCGCCCCCCCGGTGGCCATATGACTCCTAAAGTTGCTCGGCCACCCGCTGGGCAAAGGCCGAGCAGGCCACCTCGCGGGAGCCGGGTATCTGGCGGGCCAGGTCGTAGGTGACCTCACCGGCCCGGATGGCCCGGGACAGGGCCGGGGCGATCATCTCCGCCGCTTCCAGCCAGCCCAGGTGCTCCAGCAGCATGGCCCCGGAGAGGATCACCGAGCCGGGGTTCACCTTGTCCAGGCCCGCGTACTTGGGGGCCGAACCGTGGGTGGCCTCGAACACCGCAGCCTCGTCGCCGATGTTGGCGCCCGGCGCCATGCCCAGCCCGCCCACCTGGGCGGCCAGGGCGTCGCTAAGGTAGTCGCCGTTCAGGTTGGGGGTGGCCAACACCCCGAACTCCTCGGGGCGCAGCAGGGCCTGCTGGAACATGTTGTCCGCGATGCGGTCCTTGACCACCACCTGCCCCTGCCGGATCTCCTCGCCCTCTTTCACGAAGCGGCCCTGGTATTCGTCTTGGGCCAACTCGTAGCCCCAGTCCTTGAAGGCCCCCTCGGTGAACTTCATGATGTTGCCCTTGTGCACCAAGGTAACCGACTCGCGTCCCCGCTCCAGGGCGTAGTCCATGGCCCGGCGGATCAGGCGCTGGGACTTAATCTTGCTCATGGGCTTTATGCCGATGGCCGTGTGCTTGTCCAGCTTGGTGCCCAGCTCGTGGTTCATGAACTTGATGAGCTTGTGGGCCTCTTCCGAACCAGCCGCCCACTCGATGCCCGCGTACACGTCCTCGGTGTTCTCGCGGAAGATCACCATGTCCACCGCCTCGGGCCGCTTGACCGGGCTGGGCACGCCGGGGATGTAGCGCACCGGGCGGATGCAGGCGTAGAGGTCCAGCACCTGGCGCAGGGTTACGTTGATGGAGCGGAAGCCGCCGCCTACCGGGGTGGTCAGGGGGCCCTTGATGGCCACCTTCAGCTCGCGGATCTGATCCACCGTGGCGGCGGGCAGGTGCTCTCCGGTCTCGGCGTAGGCCTTTTCTCCGGCCAGAAGCTCCACCCAGTGGATGCGCCGCGCCCCGCCGTAGGCCTTTTCCACCGCCGCGTCCAACACCAGGCGCGAAGCCCGCCAGATGTCCGGCCCGGTGCCGTCGCCCTCGATGAAGCCCACCGCCGGTTGACTGGGCGTCGTCAGGGAGCCGTCGGCGTTTTGTTCAATAAGCTCGGCCCCGGAGGGGAGCAGGTCTTTAATCTTGTTGGATGGGCTCATTCGGCGGTTTCCTCGCTGAAACCCTGCTCACGGGCAAAGGCCACGAACTCCTCGTGGGAGACCTCGGGGTCGATGCCTGGGCAGGCTTGGCGGGCATCCTCAAAGGCGCTGGGGTTGGCCAGGATGCCCGGAAAAAAGGGCCAGCGGCGGCAGATGGCCGGCTTGGCCTGGTGGATGCGGCAGCCCTGGGGGCCCATGAGGCTGCAAGCCCCGTCTTTCCCGGCCAACACCTCGTAGCGCCCGTCACGGGCGCGGCAGTGGCGGGCGATGAATTCCTCGGGGCTCAGGTCTATGAGCGCGGCGGCGGGGGCGATCTCCTCGGGCTCGAAAAAGATGCCGCCCAGCCCCTGGCAACAGACGTTGCAGCGCTGGCACTCAAAGGGAAGCCGACGTTTTTGGGATTTCGTTTGACTCATGGTTCCGTGAGATTACAACGGCGGGCCCCGCAAGGCAAGTTCAGGCGCCTACCAGGGGGAAATGGTTCTTTTTGATGAAATCCACCGCGTCGGCGGCGTCGCGCCCGGCCCTATACCAGTGGCGGCCCCGTAGCTGCACGTCGCCGTCCAGCAGGTGGCGGTCGTCGGGGTGCACCCGGTGGCGGCGCATGAATTCCTCAGGCAGCTCGTCGGGCACCAGGCCCTCCTGGCCGCTGATGATGGCCCAGGCCAGGGTCCAGGCTCGGGCCACGTTGATCATGTTGTAGCCGCCACCGCCCAAGGCGATCCAGCGGCCCCAGGCCAGATCCTTGAAGCGGCGCACCGCGTAGCCGAAGCCCTTGGTGGTGAGGTTCAGGTTGGCCAGGGGGTCGTTCAAAAAGGTGTCCACCCCCAGTTGGGTGACCACGAAGTCCGGGGCGAAGGCCTCCAGCAAAGGAGGCACCACCTCCTCGAAACTTTCGATGAAAATGTCGTCGTCGGTGTCTATCCACAGGGGCAGGTTCACCGCGAAGCCCTTGCCCGCCCCCCGGCCCATCTCTTCCAGATAGCCGGTGCCTGGGAACAGGGTGGCCGGGTGCTGGTGCAGGCTGATGGTGAGCACCTGGTCGCTCTCGAAAAAGGCCCACTGCACCCCGTCGCCGTGGTGGGCGTCGATGTCCACGTAGGCCACCCGCTTGCCCTGTTGCACCAGGCGGCGGATGGCCAGCACCGGGTCGTTGATATAGCAGAACCCGGCCGCCCGGGCGGCCAAGGCGTGGTGCATGCCCCCGGAGATGTTGAAGGCGGCCGGAAGGCCCTCGCGGCTCACCAGGCGGGCGGCGGCCAGGGTGCCCCCGGCGATGAGGGCCGAAAGCTCGTACATGCCCTGGAATATGGGGTTGTCCGCCGGGCCCAGGCCGAAGGCCACGTAGCCGCTGGCCAGGGGGCTGGCCGAAAGCTCCCGCAGGGTCTCCAGGTAACGCCGGTCGTGGTAGATCATCAATTCTTCGAAGCTGGCCGGGGCAAAGGGGCTGGGCGTGGCCGCCAGGCCGCACAACTCCATCAGCTCGTTGGTCAGGGCCAAACGTCGCATGCGCATGGGGTGTTGCGGGCCGTAATCAAAGTGCTGAAAATCGTCGCTGTATACGTAGGCCGGCTCGGGCAACGTTTTGTTGGGAGCCATGTTGCTTCCCATCACGGGAGGGTTAGAATATAGCCGGGACAGCATAGCACCACGGGGGGCAAGGGGCAAGCTTTGCGCCGTGCCTCCAGTTGACACTCCCCGGTACGGCTGGTAGACTCACATCCGACTATTTTGTTAGTCTTTTGGAGCCCTTGGGCTGGGAGGAATTCGCCGTGAGCTTGGCCCAGAAGGTCGAGGCGGACCTTAAGACCGCCCTAAAGTCCAGGGACGAGTTGGCCACCAGTTGCCTCAGGCTGGTGCGCGCCGCTTTCAAAAACCAGGAAAAAGAGTTGAAACGGCCCTTGAACGGGGAAGAGGAGATCAAAATCCTCTCCACCCTGGCCAAGCAGCGCCGCGAGTCCATCGAGCAATTCACCAAGGGCAACCGACAGGACCTGGCCGACAGGGAGCAGGCGGAGCTGGCCATCATAGAGGCCTATCTGCCCGCCCAACTGGACCAGGATGCCGTGGCCAAGGTGGTGGACGAGGTTTTCGCCGACCTGAACCCCCAGGGCATGAAGGAAATGGGGGCGGTTATGAAAGAGGCCATGGCCCGGATGGCCGGGCAGGCCGACGGCAAGCTGGTGAACCAGTTGGTGCGCCAGCGCTTGCAAAACTCCTAGGGGGAAGTCCTGATTACGGGACGTCATCTCCAATCGCCTATGCCTGATATTCAAACAAGTTTCGCGGATCCCCGCCCGGAGCGGCCCCATTCCTGCGTCGACAGCCAGACCCTGGCGGTGCTGGAGCTGGGCCCTCTCCTGGAACGGGTGGCCGGCTTGGCAATAAGCCCCATGGGGGCGGAACGGGTGCGGGCTCTCCGGCCCTGCCCGGATTTGGCCGTGGTGGGCCGCCGCCAGCGTCGCCTAAGCCAGTTGCGCCAATTAATGGAAGAGCAGGGCCGCCCCTCCCTGGACGGCTTGGAGGACGTGCGTCCCCTGCTGGGCCGCCTGGGCCCGGTAGGGGCCTTCCTGGTGCCCGAGGAGTTGGAGGTGATGGCCGACTTCCTCTCCGCCGCCGGACGGGCCACCTCTTTTTTGGCCCCGTCCGAAGGACGCATGGACGAGCTGTTCCGCCTGGCCAACCAGATCACCCCCTTGCCCGATCTGGCCAAGGAGCTGCGCCGGGTCATCGGTCCGGGCCATTCGGTCAGCTCCAAGGCTTCGCCCGAGCTGGCCCGGGTGCGCCGGGAGGCGGCGCGGGCCCGGGAGCGCCTGCGCGGCGAACTCATGGGCCTGGTGCACGACGAGTCCCTGGCCCCGGCCTTTTCCGACCAGGTGGTAACCCAGCGTAGCGGGCGCTTCGTGGTGCCGGTGCGCGCCGACGCCAAGGGCCGGGTGTCTGGCATCATCCACGACACCTCCGGCTCCGGGGCCACCTGCTTCGTGGAGCCCCTCAGCGCGGTGGAGGGCAACAACCAGCTGGCCCTGATGACCCGGCGGGAACGGGAAGAAGAGATCAAGGTGCTGGTGGCCGTGGCCCAGCGCCTGTCCGAGGAGTCCCAGGCCCTGGGCGAAAACATGCGCGCCATGGCCAAGCTGGATTGCCTTTTGGCCCAGGCCCGCTTCGCAGAGCGCCTGGAGTGCGCCGAGCCGGTCCTCACCGCCGCCGGCGAGGTGGAGCTCATCAAGGCCCGGCATCCCCTGCTGGCCTGGCGGGCCTCGGGCAAGCCGGGCCTGTGCGTACCCATCAACCTCCGGGTGAGCCCGGAGCAGCGCTTGCTGGTGCTCAGCGGGGCCAACGCCGGGGGCAAGACCGCCACTTTGAAGACCCTGGGGCTCATCACCCTCATGGTCATGTGCGGCCTGCACGCCCCCCTGGAGCGGGGCAGCCGGGTGGCGGTGTTCAACACCGTGGCCGCCGAGATCGGCGACGACCAGGATCTGGACCGCGACCTGAGCACCTTCACCGCCCACGCCGGGCGCTTGGCGGGCATGGTCAGCCAGGCCGGGCGCTCGTCATTGTTCCTCATCGACGAGATCGGGGGGGGCACCGACCCCAGCGAGGGCTCGGCCCTGGCCACGGCGGTGCTGGACTGGCTGGGCTCCAAGGGGTCCATGGTCTTGGCCACCACCCACTTTCACCGGCTCAAGGCCTACGCCACCCTGCACCACAAGGCCCAGAACGTGTCGGTGTCCTTTGACCGGGCCACCGGCCAGGCCACCTATCAGCTGCACTACGGATCGCCCGGTTTTAGCGACGCCCTGGCCGTGGCTGCCCGCCTGGGCTTCCCGCCGGAGATACTCCGGGCCGCCGAGACCGAGCTGGACCAGGCCGAGCGCCAGACCGTGGCCCTGCTGCGCGAGGCGGAGCAGACCCGTCAGGAGGCCCGCCAGGAGCGGGCCGCCGCCTCGGCCGACCGCCTGGCCGCCAGAGGCGAGCGCGACCAGGCCCGCCTGTTGAAAAGCCAAGCCGCCCAGGAGCGGGCCGGAGCCCTGGCCGAGGGCAAGCGCCGGGTGCGCGAGGTGGCCAAGCGCTTCGAGGGCGAGTTGGCCGAGCTGCTGGGCAAGACCGCCCAGGACCAGCTGGACCAGGGCAAGGTCAAGGAAGGGGCGGTGCGCCAGGAGCTGTACCAGGCCCGGCGAGAGGCTTTGGCCCAGGTGGAGGCTACCGCCTCGGTGGCCGAGGCAGCCGCGCCCCAGAGCGGCGAGCCGGGGGTGGCCGGGCTCAAGGAGGGCGACGCGGTGGAACTGACCAACCTGGGCCAGACCGGGGTTCTTTTGGAAGCACCCCACCCGGGCCGGGACACGGTGCCGGTGTCCGTCGGCGTGGCCGGGGTGCGGGTCATGGTGCCCCTGAGCGAGCTGAAGCCGCTGCCCCGTGGAGCTCACACCCAGCCCAAAGGCAAGGCCGCCAACAAAGGCAAAGGCATCTCGGTGCAGGCCGGGGCGGGCGATGGCCTGGACCTGAACCTCATAGGCAAGCGGGTGGACGAGGCCCTGCCCTTGGTGGACAAGGCCCTGGACCAGGCCCTGTTGGCCGGGCGGGGCGAGATCCGGGTGGTGCACGGCATGGGCACCGGGCGCCTCAGGGCGGCGGTGCGCGAATACCTGTCCGACCACCCCGCGGTGGCCTCCTTCCGGGCCGGGCAACGCGGCGAGGGCGGGGCCGGGGTGACCGTGGCTCAGGTGAGGCAATAGATTGAACGACGGCGGACGCATACCCGAGCACAAGATAGATGAGGTGCGCAATGCGGCCAACATCGCCGAGGTCATCGGCCGCCGGGTGAAGCTTTCCACCGCCGGGCGCACCCTCAAGGGCCTGTGCCCCTTCCACGGCGACACCGACCCCAGCTTCATCGTAAACCGCGAACGGGGCACCTGGCACTGCTTCGGCTGCGGCGAGGGGGGCAACGTATTCACCTTCCTCATGAAAGACGAAGGCCTCACCTTCCCGGAGGCGGTGAAGCGCTTGGCCGAGCAATATGGGGTTCACCTCCCCACCCCGGAGCGCACCCCGGAGCAGAAGCGCCAAGACCAACACCGAGGGCGCCTATTGCGCGTAATGGAGTTAGCCGGTAACTTTTTTGTTCAGCAGCTCGCCGCTCCCAGCGGAGAGCCTGCCCGGCGCTACCTGTTGGAGCAACGGGGCCTCAGGCCCCAGGTGATCAAAGACTTCGGGTTGGGTTGGGCCCCGGACGCCTGGGAAGGCCTAAGGCGCTTTTTGGGCTCCCAAGGGGTCCCCGAGGCTTTGGCCATAGAGTCCGGTATGTTGGTGGCCCGGGACAAGGGCGACGGCTGCTATGACCGCTTCCGGGGACGGGTGATGTTTCCCATCGCCGACGTCAGCGGGCGCATGGTCAGCTTTGGAGGCCGGGTATTGGGCGGGGGAGAGCCCAAGTACCTGAATGGCCCCGAGACTCTGCTTTTCAAAAAGTCGGCAACGCTTTACAACCTGGAACGGGCCCGCCCCTTCATGCGCAAGAAGGACCGGGCTCTGGTGGTGGAGGGCTACTTCGACGTGATCACCCTGGCGGCTATGGGTTTTGGCGAAACGGTGGCCCCCATGGGCACCGCGCTGACTCCTCAGCAGGTTCGCCGCCTAAAGGGCCAGGCCTCGCGCCTGGTCTTGGTGTTTGACGGCGACCAAGCCGGGGTCCGCGCCGCCCGCCGCTCGTTGCCCCTGTGCCTGGCCGAGGGGGTGCAGCCCGAGGTGCTGCTGCTGCCCACCGGCGAAGACCCCGACAGTTTCGCCCGCTCCCAAGGGGCCGAGGGCCTGGAAGAGGCCATTGAGGCCAGCGGATCGCTCATCGAGGCGGTGCTTGACCAGATCATCGCCGAGGGCGACCAAGGCACTCCCGAGGGAAAAAGCAAAATCGTGGCCGAGGCCGGGGGGGTCATCAAGGCCATCGGCGACCCGGTCAGCTCCTGGCTCTACCTGAGCCGCTTGGCCGCCCGCCTGGGCCTGCCCGCCGAGGTGGCCGCCGCCCGTTTGGGCCTGCCCGTGCCCGGCGGCCGCCGCCCCAGCGCCCCGCTCCCCGCCCCGGCACCGCGCCAAAATGGCGGCGTGGGCCGTCAGTGGCAGGAGGCGGTGTTGCAACTGGCCATGAGCGAGGCATCCGCCGCCCAGGTGCTGGCCCGGGAAGGGGCCTTGGCCGCCCTGGTGGCCCCGGACCTGGTGGCCGTGGCCCAGGCGGTGGAGCACATCGTGGAGCAGGGGGGCGTCCCCGACGCCTCGGCGGTGATCAGCCGCCTGGACGACCCGGAGCTGCACCGCCTGGTCAGCCGCCTGGCCCAGGACGGGCCCATCCTGACCCCGGAGCAGGCCGCGGGCGAGGCCCAGGCCTTATGCGCAAAAATCCGTCGCTGGCAAATGCGCCAACGCAACCGCGAACTCACCAGCCAGATCGTCGAGGCCCAGAGCCGGGGCGACTCCGAGCAGGTGACCAGGCTGCAAGACCAGCGCCGGCGGGAAATAGATTCTGTTTCCTCCTTTGAATCCAGCCGAAAGGACTAAGCATGCTCGAGGAAAAAAACCTGGCCGAACTTCAAAGGCTTATCTCCAAGGGCAAGTCTCAGGGCTATCTTACCTACGATGAGATCAACGACACCTTGAGTCCCGAGATCACTTCCGAGCACATGGACGACATGATCATGGTGCTCGATGAGATGGACATCCAGCTCATAGACAATGAGACCAAGCTCAAGCTCAAGGCCGATCAGGCGGCCCTGGAGGACGACGACGAGGAGGAGGACGACGACAAGGCCAGCGCCCAGGTAATGGACGAGGGCCGGGTCAACGACCCGGTGAAGATGTACCTCCGGGAAATGGGCATGGTCTCCCTGCTCACCCGCGAGGGCGAGGTGGAGATCGCCAAGCGCATCGAGGCCGGCGAGCGCAACATCATCGACGCCTTGCTGGAGTGCACCCTGAGCATTCGCGAGATCCTGGCCTTGGGCCAGGCGGTGGAAGATGGCCGGGTGCGCATCCGCGAGGTGGTGAGCGACCTGGACGAGGAAGACGGGGCCGACGCCGAGGAAAAGCGCCGCGACGAGTTTTTGGAGCTCATCGGCAAGGTGCGCCGCCTGGACAAGAAGAACACCCGCGACTACGAAAAGCTCAACAGCCGCAACTCCGGGCTCAAGGCCGACCAGCGCAAGAAGATGCGCGAGGCCCTCAAGAAAAACCGCCGCAAGGTATCCGAGCTGCTCAGCGGCCTCAAGCTGGACAAGAAGCAGGTGGACGGGCTCTGCGCCGTATTGGAGGACCGCCAGGAGGTCATCGACCGCTGCCAGGCCATCATCACCATGGTCATCATGGAAAGCGGCCTGCCCAAGGCGGAGGTGACCAAGACCTGCCGGGAGGTGCGCAAGGCCAAGGGCAAAAAGATCAAGCTGGGAGCCTGCCGCTGTGAGCCCGAGCGCCTGTTGGAGCTGGAAGTGGCCATGCGCGAGTCGCGTAGCGCCATCCGCGAGGTGGAAAACGACTGCAAGATGAGCGGGCCCAGCCTCAGAAAGCTGGTGACCAGGGTGCGCGACGGCCGGGTCCGGGCCAAGGCGGCCAAGCAGGAATTGGTGGAGGCCAACCTGCGCCTGGTGGTGTCCATCGCCAAGAAGTACACCAACCGGGGGTTGCAGTTCCTGGACCTTATCCAGGAGGGCAACATCGGCCTGATGAAGGCGGTGGACAAGTTCGAATACCAGCGGGGCTACAAGTTCTCCACCTACGCCACCTGGTGGATCCGTCAGGCCATCACCCGGGCCATCGCCGACCAGGCCCGCACCATCCGCATCCCCGTGCACATGATCGAGACCATCAACAAGCTAATCCGCACCAGCCGCTATCTGGTGCAGGAGCTGGGCCGCGAGCCCACCCCCGAGGAAATCGCCGAAAAGATGGACTTCCCCTTGGAGAAGGTGCGCAAGGTGCTCAAGATCGCCAAGGAGCCCATCAGCCTGGAGACCCCCATCGGCGAAGAGGAAGACAGCCACCTCGGCGACTTCATCGAGGACAAGAAGGTGGTCAACCCGGCCGACGCGGTGATCAGCTTGAACTTGTGCGAGCAGACCCGCAAGGTGCTGGCCACCCTGACTCCCCGCGAGGAGAAAGTGCTGCGCATGCGCTTCGGCATCGGGCAAAAGGCCGACCACACCCTGGAAGAGGTGGGCCGCGACTTTGACGTGACCCGCGAACGCATCCGCCAGATCGAGGCCAAGGCCCTGCGCAAGCTGCGCCACCCCAGCCGGGCCCGCAAGCTGCGCTCCTTCATCGAGAACTGATTCTGCTCTCAAGCCGTGCCCAGGGCCCCGAGGCGAATAGCGCCCCGGGGCCTTGTGGTTGTGGTCGCCGGCGGCTGATTCGGCAAACCGAGTTCAGCTTGACTGCATGACTTTGAGCGGTTTAAAGTCATAGCCATCACCTTTGATAGCGAGGCTATTGTTGGTGCTGGGGGGAATCCATTGAAAAGTGAAAGCAACAGTTGCGGCAGCCTTGTATTTAGGCCAGCGGCCGCCTAGTTTCGTGCAACTCCTCCACCAGGTGACCATCCAGGCTTGACCTTCCTCGCCCCACCTTTAGCGGCATCATGATTGGTGTGGTCCAATGCGGCGGCCGAGATACGGCCAAAGCGGAAAAAGGGCCAGGGGTTGGCTTGCCTAGCCACTTCAGGTCAAAAACGACTAAAAACGGGGAGGATTGCAATGGCACCCAAGAATACGCCCTCACAGTTGCCGGTGGAAAAGGCCGTCTTCTGGACCAGCGCGGATAAAAAAGTAAAAGCGTTTATATACCCGGCGGCCAAGGATGGCGGCTTTACCTTGTTGACCGTCGGCGGCAATGGCTTGAAGGTGATATATCGCACCGAGATAAACAGCAGCCAAGAGGTGGTGCGGGAATTGAAACCCGCGGCCGGAACCAACGAATTCGTACAGATTTACAAATTTAAACACCAATTTTCCAGGACGACCATTTGGATGTCCCTAGATTTCCTGCGGGGAGATAGGCCGGTAAATGGGCTTGGTCGGTTGTTTTATGGCGGGATTCCCAGCACTTCGGTAAAGGGCAGCAAGGCCAAATAATGCGCCGGCGTTAGAAAAGACGGGGCGTTAGAGGCGGTCTCCTTGTAGAATTTAAATATTCGCTCCAAGGGCCTCGGGGGGCTTTTCCGAGGCCTTTTTCATGTTTATGGGAACCGCTTCATGCCCGTGGTGATACTGCATCTGAGCGACGACCTGGAGCCAACCGCCTGCGAGGCCCTGGCCGATGAGGCCCGCCATGCTCTGGTGGAGAGCCTGGGCCTGCCGCCCGAGTTCGGCAAGGTGATCCTCTACACCACACCAATAGCCCACCGCAGCGTGCACTCCAACCGCGACCCCCGCTTCGCCCTGGCCGAGGTGCGCCTGCTCAGCGGGCGCGACGCGGCCACCAAGGCCCGCCTCATATCCGCCCTGGACGCGGCCATACGCCGCCACACCGGCCTGAGCCCGGATAACGTGTTCGTGCAACTGGTGGAGAGCCCCAAAAGCGATTGGGGCCTTCGAGGTGGCCACCCGGCCGACCAGGTGGACCTGCCCTGAACGGGCCCCATCGTCCGCATAAATCGCGATAGATACACTGCCGGGTCACAATGCCCTGGAAATCTCCGTCCGTCTTGGGTACAAAAAACCAGCCTAAGGAAAATCACCCGAGGGGAGAATTTTAATGAAAAAGCTTGTCGTCCTCTCAGCCGCTGTGCTGGCCCTAACGCTGCTGGGCACCGCCGCCCTGGCTCGAACCGACACCTTGCTCAGGCCCGCCCCCGCGGACCGGCCCACCGCCGTGACCAAGTCCTCCGGCCCGGTGAAGCCCGAGCAGATTCAGGAGGCCGCCTACTGGACCAGCCTTGACGGCAAGACCAGGCTGTTCCTGGTGCAGACGGACTACGGCAAGTACGCCCTGTTCGTGGCCGGGGGCCAGGGCCTGACGGTGACCTACCGCACCTCGCGCAACAGCAGCCAGCCGGTTCTATTGGAGCTTAAGCCGGTGAAGGGCTCGGGCGGCTGTCTGCAAGAGTATTGCTTCAGCCATACCTTCAGCCGCACCACCATCTGGATGGCCCTGGAGTTCGCCAAGGACGGCAAGCCGCTCCCCGAGCTGAAGCGCAGCTTCATGAACGGCATCCGGCCAGGTCTGCGCTAGGCCCGCTGAGGGGCGGCTCCTAGGCGGCCCTGGACACCGCCTGGGCGGTCCTGGCCCGCTTGGCCTGAATCTTCAGGTTAAGTAGCTCCACCCCCAGCGAGAAGGCCATGGCAAAATAGATGTAGCCCCGGTCGATGTGCTGGCCCATGCCTTCGGCGGTAAGCATCACCCCCACCAGGAGCAGAAAGGCCAGGGCCAGGACGCGGAAGGAGGGGTGGCGCTCGATGAAGCGGCTGACCACCCCGGCGAAGATGAGCATTATGGCCACGGCCAACACGATGGCCACCACCATGACCCACAAATGGCGGGACATGCCCACCGCGGTTATCACCGAATCCAGGGAAAAGATCATGTCCAGCAGGGCGATCTGGGTGATGACCCCCCAAAAGGACACCGCCTTAGCCTTGGGCCGGCGGGGGTCGTTGGTCTCCATCTGCGCGAATATCTCGTGGGTGGCCTTGATGATGAGGAAAATTCCCCCGCCCAGGAGGATGAGGCCGCGCCAGGACACCGCGTGGCCCAACATCTCGAAAAGCGGCGCGGTCAGCGACAGGGTCCAGGTTATGGCGAAGAGCAGGGCGATGCGCGTCAGCATGGCCAAACCAAGGCCCAGGCGGCGGGCCGAGGCCTGGCGGGGCGCGGGCAGCCGCCCGGCCAGCACCGCCACGAAAACCACGTTGTCGATGCCCAGAACTATCTCCAGGCTAGTCAGGGCGGCCAGGGCCGCCAAGGCCTCCCAGGAAAACAACTCCATCACTCTGCGCCCCCTTGGCTGGCGTTACGAATTGTTTTATTGTCCCAGGCCCGCCGGGCCCAGGCAAGACGGGAGCGGCCAGCCCCTAAAAGAGCATCTGGTGCTGGCGGCGGCGCTCGCCGTCGCCCCGGTCCACCTTGATAGGCTTGCCCTGGGAGTCCACCCCGGCGTAGTACATGGCCGTGGCCACGGTTCCTGGCGTGGGCACGAAGCATTGCACCTGCTGGGGGTGCCAACCCTTGGCCTTCAGCCAGGCGGCCAACTTGGCCATGTCCTTTTGCTCGCAGCCGGGGAAGGCGCTGAGCAGATAGGGCACCACGTATTGCTGTTTGCCCTCGGCCTGGGAAATCTCCCGGAACTTGGCCAAAAAGCGCTCGAACACCTCGGGGGCGGGCTTGCGCATGAGCTTCAGCACCTTGGGGCTGATGTGCTCCGGGGCGATCTTGAGTTGGCCGCCCACGAAGCGGCGTACCAGGGTCCGGGTGTAGGTGGGCGATTGCAGGGCCAAGTCGAAGCGCACCCCGCTGGAAACCCTGAGATGCTTGACCCCCGGTGTGTTGGCGGCCTGCTCCAGCATGCGGGCGATGGCCTCCTGGTCCACCGCGAAATAGCGGCAGGGCTGGGGGGTGAGGCAACTGGCGCGGGTACACTTGTCCTTTTCCCCGGTGCAGGAGCCGCCCCACATGTTGGCGCTGGGGCCGCCGATGTCGCTGATGGAGCCGCGCCAGTCCGGCGAGGCGGTGAGGGTGGCCACCTCGGCCAGGATGGAGTCCTTGGAGCGCGAGGCGATGGTGCGGCTCTGGTGCAGGGCCAGGGAGCAGAAGCTGCACCCCCCGCCGCATCCCCGGTGGCTGGTGATGGAGGTGGCCACCGTGGCCAGGCCAGGCACCGGCTCGCGGTAGCTGGGATGGGCCCGGCGGGTGTAGGGCAGGCTGTACAGGAGGTCCATTTCATCGGTACCGAGCGGCGGCGAGGGCGGGGCCAGCAAGAGCATGCGCCCGCCCACCTCCTGGGCTGCCCAGGCCTTGGCCTGGTGCACCTGGCGCTCCAGGGCCAAGGTGGCGGTCATGAGTTGGGCCGGGTCCCCGCTGATGGCCTCGTGGGAGGGCAGCTCCACCACCTCGGCCTGGGGGGGCAGGTCTTCGCGCTTGCCCATCACCGCCGTGCCGGGAACGCCCAGCATTGCCTGGGCGGCGGGCAGCTCCGGGGCGTTGGCCACACGGCGCACCACCTCCAAGAGCGAGTTCTCGGCCATGCCGTAGAGGATGGCGTCGGCCTTGGCGTCCAGGAGAAGGGAGCGCCGGAGCTTGTTGCTCCAAAAATCGTAGTGGGTGACGCGCCGCAAGGAGGCCTCGATGCCCCCCAACACCACGGGCAGGCCGGGGAAGGCCTGCTTGACCAGGTTGGTGTACACGATGGAGGCCCGGTCCGGCCGAGCCCCAGCCTTGCCGCCGGGGGTGTAGGCGTCGTCCGAGCGGCGGCGGCGAAAGGCGGTGTAGTGGGCCAGCATGGAGTCCAATGCCCCGGCGGTGACCCCGGCCAAGAGGCGGGGCCGCCCCATGGCCTGGAGGCTGGCCGGATCGTGCCAGTCGGGCTGGGCCACGATGCCCACCCTGAAGCCATGGGCCACCAGCCAGCGCCCCAGCAGGGCCGCGCCAAAGGTGGGGTGGTCCACGTAGGCGTCGCCGGTCACCAAGAGCACGTCCAGCTCGTCCCAGCCCAGGGCCTCCATCTCCGCCCGGCTCATGGGCAGGAAGCGCGGCTGGGGCAGGGGGGATATGTCCGAAGCGTGGCTCACCAAATTACCTCGCGGGGAAAGCTAGTCACCAACCCAGGCCCAAGGATAGCAGGCCCCGAGGCGGCGCGCATGGTGCTGCCGTCTCAGGACCTTTAGCCCTAGCTTAGCGGAAGGCGGGTCGGGCCAGCTTGCGGGCAAAGTCGCGCAAATCGCCCGGCCACTCCTCGGTCTCGCGTTCGAACTTGGGGCCGTCGCCCGCGAACAGGGCCCTGGTGGCCTCTTCGAAGCCGGGCAGGTTCCCGGCCATGGCCGACATGAAGCGGTAGGCTGCCTCCTGGGCCTGGCGCGCCTTGTCGCGGTCCTGGTTGGCCAGCCGCGCCTTTTCCACCAGCTTGCGCAGGGTAACAGAGGCACCTCCCGGCTGGCTGGCCAGCCAGTCCCAGTGACGGGGCAACAAGGTCACCTCCCGGGAGACCACCCCCAGCTTGGGGCGGCCCGGCCCGCGGGGGGCCTCTCGTTCCGGCTCGGCCGGGGCGGGCGGCGATGACGGTGTTTGGGGCAAACGCCGCAGCACCTCGTCGATGGTGCCGCGAAAGTCCACCTCCACCGGCTCGCCGGTGAAGTCGTCGAAGATGAGCACTGAGGCGGGTTCCTGGCGCTCCATGGCCTGTTTCACCTGGCGGGCCACATCCAGCAGGTCGCCGGAGGCGATACAGCGGTCGCCTTGGAAGGCGGCGCAGCTTTGAGGCTCTTGCTTGTCCATCTCGTTAATTCCTCGTTGAGGGTGAGATGGCATTTATATCCGGGTAAAAATCGTTTGTCAATATTACCGGGGTAAAAATATTTGCGTCGCCAGTCAGGCATTGATCTAGGCGAGGCTGCCCGGAGTTTAGAGCTGCAACCGCACCCCCAACACTTGGCCCACTGCCGTCACCTTGCCCCCGGCGCTCAGCTCGCAGGATACCAGCACCTTCTTGGGGCCCATCTCCTTTATCCTGGCCCGCAGCACCAACTCGCCACCCAGGGGGGTGGGGGCCAGGTAGCTGACGTTCAGGTTGCCGGTGACCATGTTGATGCGCGGCTCGCTGTCCATGGGGCGGCCTTCCTCCTGGTAGGCGGCGGCGATGGCCGTGCCGATGCCGTGGCAGTCCATGAGGCAGGCGATTAGCCCGTCGTAGACCACGCCGGGATAGGCCATGTGCTCAGGGCCCGGAGTGAAACGGCAGGTGCCCACCTCGCCGTCCCAATAGGTCTGCACGTGCAGGCCCGTCGGGTTGGCCGGGCCGCAGCCGAAGCACTGGGAGTGTTCGGGGGGGTACAGGGACTGGATGTAGCTCATCGGTGCGTCCTCTGGCTGAGGGATGGGAGCAGGCGAAATCAACAACCCCGCCATATTGCCAGGGAAGCACGGGTCCGGCAAGGTGTTTGCCGCCGGGCGGCGGCCCGAGCCGTTCAGGCCCGGACCTCCTGCTTCACTCCCAGGGCCACCTTGTAGAGTACGGTCACGATCAACCCGCCCAGGGCGTATATGCCGATGGTGACCAGCAGCTCCACCACGGTGGGGGCGTACTCGGTCACCTCGTGCAAGGGGTTGGGGATGAAGCCCCCGGCCATCATGCCCAGGCCCTTGTCGATCCAGGTGCAGCCGAAGACCAGCACGCAGGCCACGGCCAACAGCGGGTAGCGCCCCCGCCAGCGGGGGTTGAGCAGCATCACCACCGCCGACAGGCCCATGACCAGGGCCGCCCACATCCAGCCCATCAGCGCGCCGTGGCCGTGCAGGCCGAAGTAAAGGTAGTTGAAGTGGGCGGTGTGGCTGGGGATGCCGCTGTAAAAGACGGTGAACACCTCCAGCAGGAAGAAAAACAGGTGCAGGATGATGGCGTAGGTCACGATCTTGGCCAGGGTCTCGATGGCCCGGCGGCCCGGATCGAAGCCGGCGACCCGGCGGATGACCAGGGCCAGGATGATGAGCACCGCCGGTCCGGCGGCAAAAGCCGAGGCCAAAAAGCGCGGGGCCAGGATGGCGGTTAGCCAGTAGCCCCGGCCGGGCAGTCCGGCGTAGAGAAAGGCGGTGACGGTGTGGATGGAGACCGCCCAGGGGATGGAGAGGTAGATGAGCGGCTTCACCCAGCCCGGCGGGGCCACCTGCTTGCGCTCCGCCTCCAGACTCACCCAGCCGATGACCAGGTTGAGAAGTAAATATCCCTGGAGTACGTTCACATCCCAGAACATCACCGAGCCCGGGGTGGGGTGGAGAAAAATGTTGAGCAGGCGGCTGGGCTTGCCAAGGTCCACGGTGACGAAGAGCATGCACATGATCACCGCGGCGATGGCCAGGAACTCGCCCAGGATGGTGATGCGCCCGAAGTCCTTGAAGTGGTGCAGATAGTAGGGCAACACCAGCATAACCGCCGAGGCGGCCACCCCCACCAGGAAGGTAAGCTGGGCTATGTACAGGCCCCAGGACACATCCCGGCTCATGCCGGTGACCATCAGGCCCTGGTTGTACTGATACAAATAGGCGGCGAACCCGGCCAGCACCAGGGCGCTCAGCAGCCCCAGCCATCCCCAATACATTCGGTTACCCCGTAGGGCCAGCTCCAGCACGGAAATCCCCCTCTCTGACATCCACGGCTAGGTCGGTAAAAACGCTCTTCACCTCTGATCCGGCGGGGCGGGACTGGCCCCCCGGACGATCAAATCCGTCACGCTCTCCAGCATGGCCACCATCTGGTCCGGGTCCGGCTTGGGCTGGCCGAGCCCGATGATGCAGACAAAACAGTATTCGCCGAACAGAGCCAGATGCATCACCTCGCAATCCACATCGGCCCTGATCTCGCCCCGTTCTTGGGCCGCGCGCAGGGCCCGCACGCCGATTTCCCTGGCCGCCTGGTCCATGGCCCTCAGTTCCGGACCCTGCACCTCCAGGCTGAACAGGGCTTCCTTGAGCAGGTTGCGCGAGAGGGAAGGCCGGCGGGCGTAGTACTCGAAAAAGATTTTGGCGGCGTGCAAAAGTTGGGTGCGGTAGTCGGCCTCCGGAGGCGTGGTGGCCGCGACCTGGGCCAAGAGTTGCTCCCAATCACCCATCAGGGCGGCGGACAACAGGGAGGCCTTGTCCTTGAAGTGGCTCATCACCGTGCCCACCCCTACCCCGGCGTATTTGGCCACCGCCCGGATGGTGGTCTTGCCGTAGCCCAGGGTCTCGAACAACTCCTTGGCCGCTTCCAGGATGATCTGGCGGGTCTGCTGCTTTTGCCGTTCCCGCCAGGTACCGTGGGTCGCTTGTTGGTCGTCGCTCATGGCCGCTTCCGCCTATCGGGAGTTACAATGAACATGTTCTTTTGTTGAACACGTTCAATATTTGGCCAAACCATAACCCAGCTTAGGCTCGGGGGCAAGGATTTAATTTGGGGATGAGGGGGACGCAGGATCAGGCCCCCACGGGACGAAGTTTGCGGCCTAGGTGGGCTCCTCGCCCAGGCTCTCGATGTAGCGGTCCACTTGCTGCACTAGGATTTGGAAGTGCTGGGCCAGGAAGGCAAACTCCTCGTCGGTCATGCGCTCCAGCATCACCGCCATGTTGGCGTCGAAGCTTTCGCGGAAGGCTTCGTAGCCCGCCTTGGCGGCTTTTCCCCTGGCGGTGAGTTTGAGCAGCACTTCCTTGTCGTTGTCCGGGGCCTTGAACTTGGTTACGTAGCCCCGCTCCTCCAGGCGTTTCACGGTCTGGGAAACCGCCCCCTTGGTGACCACCAGCAGCCGGGCCAGGCCGGTTATGTTGATGCCCCGGTTGCGGCCGATGGTCTCGATGGGCTGGATCTCCGCCGCGCTGAGCATCTCCCCGGTGCCGTAGTCGTGGGGGAAGGAGCGCACGTAAACGATCTTGTTTACGAGTTGGTCCAGGAGATTGCTGAGTAGGGTGTAGCGTAGATTGGGCATGGCGTATAGTATGCAACCTAAACAATGTAGTCAAGCAAATGGTTTCGGCCTGCGAAACAAAAAAGGCCCCCAAAAAGGCCGCCCGCATCAGCGGGCGGCCCGTGTTTGTTTTGGAATGGCTTAGATTTTTTTGCGGCCCAGCCTTAGGCTGTTGGTGACCACGGTCACCGAGGAAAAGGCCATGGCCCCGGCGGCCAGCACCGGGTGCAGGTCGCGGATGAAGATGGGCAGCCAGGTTACCTGGTGCAGCACCCCGGCGGCCACGGGCACCAGGGCCGCGTTGTAGAAAAAGGCCCAGAACAGGTTCTGCTTGATGGTGGCCATGGTGGCCTTGCTTAGCTTGATGGCCCGGCTCACGCCGGTAAGCTCGCCGCCCACCAGGGTCACGTCGCTGGCTTCCATGGCCACGTCGGTGCCGGTGCCGATGGCGATGCCCACGTCGGCCCTGGCCAGGGCCGGGGCGTCGTTGATGCCGTCGCCCACCATGGCCACCACCGCCCCGCCTTCTTGGGCGGCGCGCACCTCGGCCTCCTTGTTCTCGGGCAAAACCTCGGCCACCACCCGGTCGATGCCCACCCGGGAGGCCACCGCGGCCGCGGCCAGGCGGTTGTCGCCGGTGATCATCACCGGAGTGATGCCCATCTGCTTGAGGTCGTTGATGGCCTCCAGGGCGTGGGGCTTCTCCTGGTCGGCCACGGCCAGGATGCCGGCCACCTGGCCGTCCACCTCCACCAGCATCACCGTCTTGCCCTCGCTGGACAGCCGGGCCACCTCCTGCTCCACTTGGGCCCCGGCCCCTGGGAACCAGGAGGGCTTGCCTACCTTGACCCGGCGACCGTCCACCGAGGCCTCGACCCCGTGGCCGCTCACCGCCTGGAAGCCGGTGAGCTCGCTGATGGCCGCGCCCTTTTGCTTGGCCCCAACCACCACCGCCTGGGCGATGGGGTGCTCGCTACCGCTTTCCACCGAGGCGGCCAGGGCCAGGGCCTCGTCGCCCTCGGGACCCAGGGGGAGCCAATCGGTTAGCTGGGGCTCGCCCTTGGTGATGGTGCCGGTCTTGTCCAGCATCACCATGGTCAGCTTGTGAGCCGTCTCCAGAGCCTCGGAGTTCTTGAACAGGATGCCCAGGCTGGCTCCCTTGCCGGTGCCCACCATGATGGCCGTGGGCGTGGCCAGACCCAGGGCGCAGGGGCAGGCGATGACCAAAACGGCCACCATGCGGATCATGGCCGGCACGAACTGGCCGGTCATTATCCACCACACCGTTAGAGTGATGAGAGCCAGGACGATGATGGTGGGCACGAACACCGCCGACACCTGGTCGGCCAGGCGCTGGATGGCGGGCTTGGAGCCCTGCGCCTGGCGCACCAGGCGGATGATCTGGGCCAGGGCGGTCTCGGAGCCCACCCCGGTGGCCTTGATCTTGAGGAGCCCCTGCTGGTTCACCGTGGCCCCGAAGACCTGGTCGCCCTGGTGCTTGTCCACGGGAATGGACTCGCCGGTCATGGCCGACTGGTTCACCGCCGAGTCGCCGCCGATCACCGTGCCGTCCACGGGTATGGCCTCGCCGGGCTTGACCAGCACGGTCTGGCCCTTTTGCACCGAGCCCGCCGGGATCTCTATTTCGTTGCCCTCGGCGTCGATGATCCGGGCCATCTTGGGGGCCAGGTCCATGAGCTTGCGGATGGCCGCCGAGGCCTGGCCCTTGGCCTTGGCCTCCAAGAGCTTGCCCAGCTTGATCAGGGTGATGATCACCGCCGAAGTCTCGAAATATACGTGATGCCCCAGGCCGGGGATCAAGAGCACGGCCAGGGAATAGAAAAAGGCGGTCGAGGAGCCCAGGGCCACCAGCACGTCCATGTTGGCCGCGCCACCCTTGATGCTTTTGTAGCCGCCCACGTAGAAGCCGCCGCCGGTGTAGAACTGCACCGGGGTGGCCAGGGCGAAAAAAAGCCAGTTGACCCAGGCGGCCCCGGCCCAGGCGCCCAGCAGGCCGAAGTCACGGGACATGGAGATGACGAACAGGGGCAGGGTGAAGGCCACCCCCACCCAGAAGAAGCGGCGCTGGGCGGCCAGCTCGGCGGCGCGGGCCTGGGCCTCGGCGTCTTCCATCACCGCCTCGCCTTCGGCGGGCAGGATCAGCTCGTAGCCCGCGTTTTTCACCGCCTGGGCCATGTCCTCCAGGCTGGTCTGGGCGGGGTCGTAGTCCACGCTCAGGGTCTCGGTGCCGAAGTTGACCGAGGCCTGGGCCACGCCGGGCACCTTCTTGCTAAGGGTGCGCTCAACGTTGGCCGCGCAGCGGGCGCAGGTCATGCCCACCACCGGCAACTCCGCATGCCGTTTGGTTTCTGGCAGGATGAGCTGGTAACCGGCGTCCTTGACCGCCTGAGCCATGTCCTCGAGGCTGGTTTGCTCGGGGTCGTAGTCCACGCTGGCGGTCTCGGTGCCGAAGTTTACCGAGGCCTGGGCGACCCCGGTCACCTTCTTGCCCAGGGTGCGCTCCACATTTGCCGCGCAGCGGGCGCAGGTCATGCCCACCACCGGCAGCTCCACGTGCTGCTGGGCCAATGGCTATCTCCCTTGGGTTTTACTTGGCGGGGTAGCCGGCGTCCTTGAGGGCGACAGCGATCTGGTCCCAGGTGGCCGGGGCGTCCCATTTGATGGTCACCTGCTTGGTGGCCACGTCGCCTTCCACCGATTTTACGCCTTTGACCTCACCGGCCTCGCGCTTGACGGCGGCCAGGCAGTGTCCGCAGGAGATGTCGGGGATATTTACGGTCTTAGTTTCCATGATCTCTCTCCATGATGAAGATTGTGGCGGCCCGGACTTTCATTCAGGCTACCAGTTACGGTTAAATGATAATACCTTTGGGGCTATTTTGCCACCGACTAACTTTTTTAGCCGCGCCTTCATAAGCGCGGCCGACAAACGGCCCCAACTCCAAGCCCTGGGGCTCATATCACCTAGTTATTTAATATAATAAATCGCTTTCTTTCGGGTGCAAGGGTAGCCCACGGCCAGGCAATGACCGTCCTGTTGCCAATTGGATTATGTCGTGGCCAGGAGATACCCGGTCCGAGAGGCTGCTATTAGGACAAGAATCATCACCTCGGCAGTCTCCTAGGGCCTTGCACAAAGGCTAACTACTGTAATATAAAAAAAGAATCAATTGACGGACGATCATCCTGCCCATTTGTCCCTACGGCTCTCCGCTTGATTCATTAGCCTGCTGTGTACAAATCAAAGATCGAATCGGCATGGGGACAAGCTCATGACGGCGGCAGCTTCATGCCCCGCCGAGGAAAAATTTGGGAATAAGGAGGAATCCATGTCACGGTTAGTGCAACCACCGGAGTTGATGACCGAGGTCTCGCTTTCCCCGGAGAGCTTTTTGTCCGCCGCCAAGTTGTTCGAGGGACAAACCACAGTGGGGTTAAAGGGCCCGCTGGCGGTCGCGGAACCGACTGCGGAAAAGAGTGGAGCCGCGGAGGCCCCCAGGGATGCGCAAGTAGAGGCCAAGCAAAAAGGCGACAATTATTTGTCCCGGGTCGCCAAATACATACCCGCCGAGATCCTGGCGGCCTACATAACGGCCTTGGGCCTCATAAAAACGAGTGATGAGCCCAATTTGCGGTGGTGGCTCTATCTGGTGTTCTTTGTCCTGTGTTTGGTGATGACCCCCGTATATTTCAATTTGCTGGCGGAAAAGGGTGAGCCCAAAAAACTGCAAATGGTGATTTCATCGGTGGCCTTCCTGGTATGGGCCTACTCGTTGGGAGGCTTTTTTGATGAGATCAAACTTTATCATTCACTGGTTGCTTCCCTGATTTTGATCGCCTTCACTCTCATCAGCGGTGCCTTTTTCCCGCGACCGGTCGCGGCAGGCAAATAGGTTTAATGAAACAGCGCGCCCCCGGCCATAGATGACCGGGGGCGCGGCTTTTTCAAAAAATAAACTTACTACTTTTCTTTCCACTGGGGCTTGCGCTTGTCCAAAAAGGCCCGCAGACCTTCCTCGGCGTCGGCCGTGGGCATCAGCTCATCCAGGTAGATCTTCTCGATAAGCCCCAGGGCCTGTTCCTTGTTCTGGTCCAGGCCCTGCACCACCGCCTTTTTGGTAAGGCTAAGGACCAGGCCCGAAAGGCCCACCAGCTTTCCCACCAGGGCGTGGGTGGCCGTGGCCAGCTCCTCGGGGGGCACCACCTGGTTGACCAGGCCGATGGCCTTGGCCTCGGCCGCGCCGATCACGTCGCCGGTGACGATAAGCTCCAGGGCCTTCTTGTAGCCCAGCTGGCGGGGGAAGACCAGGGCGGCCACGGGCGGGAACACCCCCACCAAAATCTCAGGCTGGCCGAACTTGGCCTTTTCGCTGGCCACCACCAAATCGCAATAGGCGGCCAGCTCGCAGCCGCCGCCCAGGGCCGCGCCCTGCACCGAGGCCACGGAAACCACCCCCAGCTTTTCCATGCGCCGGAAGATGCCGTGGAACACCTCGATCATCTCGTTGACCTGGTCGCCCAGGTGCTCGCCCACGTCCACCCCGGCGCTGAAGGCCTTGCCCTCGGCCTGGATGAGCAGCACCTTGAGCCCGGACGGGGCCAGGCTGTCCAGGGCCTGGTTCATCTCTTTCATCATGGCGATGTTCAACACGTTCAGGGGCTCGCGGCAAAGGGTCAGGGTGGCCACCCCGTCTTGTACCGCCAGCTTGATGTGCTCGTAGGCCATGGTTGTTTCTCCTGTCTTGGGGTCCAAATAAAAGGGCCGGGCACAGCGGCCCGGCCCTCTGGCGTCGTGTGTTCGCTGGGGCCGCTTACTTCTGGGGCTTGCCCATGACCTCGGCGAAGGTTTCCTCGCCCGCCTCGGCGCCCTGAGCGATGAGCTGGCGGAACTTGATGAAGTCGATCACGTCGGTGCCGGTGATCTTCTTGGTGTTGAAGGCGCCGAAGCCCAGGAAGGCCTCGTAGTTCATGTTGGCCATCAGCCAGTGGCGGTTGGGCAGCTTGGACTGGTCCCAGAAGAACTTCTTCTTGGCGCGGATGCCGTCGATGGACTTCATCACGCAGCCGGGGAACAGGTTGGCCAGGGTCCAGACGATCTTGTTTACCTCGCCGTCGAGCATGGCGGCGTCCCGGGGCAGTTCCTTGAGCTTGGCCTTGGCCTCGCCCAGGGCGGCCCGGTCATTGAGGTACTCGCCGTAGACGATCTCGCCGTCGTCAACATAGCGGTCGGTGATGATCATGGGGTTGCGCACGAACTTGTCGCCGTCCTTGAGCACGGGGACCACCTTGGAGATGAGGTTTTTGGCCCTCATCTTGTAGGCGCTCCACATCTCGCAGGACACGCAGTTCCACATGGCGTCTTCCATGTTGAGCATCCAGGGCAGGAAGTCGGTGGAGCCGCCGTCCGGGGCCGAGCCGTGGCGGGCGCCCGCCTGGCCGAAGATGGCCAGGTCGCTGGCCACGGCCAGGTCGCAGGCCATGCCGATCTCCTGGCCGCCGGCTACGCGCATTCCGTTGACCCGGCAGATGGTGGGCTTCTTGCACATCAGGATGCTGTCCACCATCTCGTTGAATAGGTCCATGTACTCGCCGTACTCGTTGGGCCGCTTGGAGTAGTACTCGCTGTACTCCTTGGTGTTGCCGCCGGTGCAGAAGGCGTCGAAGCCGGTGCCGGTGAACACCGTGGCCACCACCGAGCGGTCGCCGCTGGCGGCGCGGAAGCCGGCGATTACTCCCTTGACCATGGGGGTGGTGTAGGAGTTGTACTGGCGCGGGTTGTTCAGGCGAATCTCGGCCACGTAAAGCTCGGGGATTTCCTCGCCGGTCTTGGGGTTGACCAGGGGCTTTTTGGTGTAGACCACGCAGGGCGCGTCTTCGTCGTTGCCCCAATAGCGGCCCCGAACCATGTCCTCTTCGAACAGGAGATGGTTTTTCAGTTCGTGTTCTCTGGGCATCCACTCCAGTGGCATGTTTCCCTCCTAAAAGTCCTCAAAAGGTGTTAACGGGTCAAATCGTTTATATGGCGCCGTGGGCCTAGAAGTCGGGCTCCAGGACCTGGCGCTTGTCAAACAGGCCCGCGTGCTGCTGCTCGAAGACCTGCTCGATTTGGCTCATGGGTTTGGTCTCCAGGAAGGGCTCGATCTTAACCCGGCCGTCCTGGACCATTTCCAGCACTTTGGGGTAGTACTCGGGCAGGCAGCCCCAGGTGCCGATGATCTCGGCGTCGAAGGCCATAAGCTTGCTGAGCATGTACTTGTTGGTTTGCAGGCCGAAGCCCACCACCACCAGCTTGCCCAGGAACGACAGCATGGCCAGGGCGATCTCCTGGCCGCCGCCGGTGCCGGTGCACTCGAAAATCTTCCAGCCCACGTTCTTGGGCGCTCCGGCCTGCTTGCAGATGTCGGCGAACTCGCCCTTGATCTGCTTGATGTCCTTGTCCTTGGAGTTGATCACGTAGTCCACGCCGTAGTCCAGGGCGCGGTCCAGCTTGGCCTGGTTGCGGGCGATGCCCACCACCACCTTGGCCCCCAGGGCCTTGGCTATCTGGCCCATGTACACGCCCACCCCGCCGGTGATGCCGGTGATGATGGCCAGGTCGCCTTGTTTGAGCCCGGCGCGCATGGCCGCCTGGTAGGGGGTGGTGCCCGCGTCGGCCACCACCGCGTAGTGGCTCAGCGGGAACTTGGGGTCGTCCACCACGCACAGGTCCCCGGCGGGAACCGGGATGTGGCTGGAGAAGCCGCCGTAGACGCCCAGGGAGTTGCCGGGCATCTTCTGGGCCAGGCAGCGGTTGCCGCGGCCCTCGTCGCAGATGGGGCAGTTGCCGCAGGGCATCACCGCAGGCACGATGACCTGCTTGCCCACCAGGGCGTCAGGTCCGGCGATGACCGTGCCCGCGATCTCGTGGCCCAGGGTCAGGGGCGGCTTGCTTACCGTGGGCACGCCGTCATAGAAATAGCCCAGATCGGTGTGGCACACGCCGCAACCGGCGATCTCTACCAGGGCGTCGCCCTCGGCCAGCTCGGGCATGGGGATGGTGGTCTTCTGCAGCACGCCGGGCTTGCCTTCCTTGCCCGGCTCCACCATTTGCCAGGTTTGAATTTTGTCGGGTATGGCCGCCATTTTCGCCTCCTCGATTCCTTGCTCTATTGGGCTCGCATAAAGGTTGCCGCCCCCAGGGGGCGCGGTCGGTCGCTAGACCATGCCGTAGCCGCCATCCACGCAGATGAGCTGGCCGGTGATGTATTTGGCCTCGTCGCTGGCCAAAAAGACGAACGCCGGGGTTATGTCGTCGGCCTCGGCGAAGCGCTTGAGCAGGATCCGGTTCATGTATATTTCCCGGAGTTTTTCGTCGGTGCGGATTTTCTCGGTCATGTCCGTGGCCACGATGCCCAGGGAGATGACGTTGGCGCACACGTTGAAGTGGGCCATTTCCCGGGCGATGGACTTGGTCAGGCTGATCACCCCGCCCTTGGCCGCCGAGTAGTTGACCTGGCCCACGGTGCCCACCACTCCGGCCACGCTGGTCACGTTGATGATCCGGCCGTTTTTCTGGGCCTTGAAGATGGGTTGGGCCGCCTTGCTCATCATCCACACCGCCTTGAGGTGGATGCCCAGCACCTGGTCCCATTGCTCGCCGGTCATCTTGTGCAACATGGCCGGCCGGGTGAACCCGGCGTTGTTGACGATGATGTCCAACCCGCCCAGGTCGTTCATGGCCGTATTTACCAGGGCCTGGCAGTCTTCCTCCCGGGCCACGTCGCCCTTGACAGCCACGGCTTGGCGCCCCATGTCCTGCATTTGTTTGACTAAATCTTTGGCCGGTCCCTCTGATGAACTGTAGTTGACCACCATGTCGGCGCCTTGGCGCGCAAAGGCCAGGGCCACGGCGGCCCCGATGCCCCGGGACGACCCGGTCACGATGGCTTTCTTTCCGGCTAAACGCATACACCCTCCATGCAGTTGCGTACCGGGCTGGGCGCAGAATCCTTGCCGCGCCACGTAACACCCCATTGGCCCGGGCGGATTGTGTTGTAATGTAACTTTAATATAGCTACGTTGTAACTATTGGCGAAATCGGGGCGGGGTGTCAAGAAAAAATGATCTGGCACCTGGGAAAACGGCGCTTTGACACCCGGACGACACTGGGCTAGCCTGGTGTCCGTTCGCACGATTTGGGAGGATTTCATGAGCCAGCCAGTGCTGCTAGTGGAGGACCACGGCCCGGTTCGCCTGTTCACCCTGAACCGGCCCGACCGCTTGAACGCCCTGACCCAGGAAATGATGGCCGTTATGCGTGGGGCCTTGGAAGAGGCCGCCGCAGACGACAAGGTGGGCGCGGTGGTGCTCACCGGAGCGGGCCGGGCCTTCAGCGCCGGGGCCGACCTGGCCGGTTTCGCCCAGATGGCCGAGGGCGGCGACCAAGCCAGCCGGACCCGCTTCACCGGCCTGGAGGGCCCCCGGGCCCTGGCCAACTTTCCCAAGCCCATGATCGCGGCGGTCAACGGCCCGGCGGTGGGCTGGGGGCTTACGGTGAGCCTGATGTGCGACCTGCGCCTGGCCAGCCAGGAGGCCTATTTCTCCGCCGCCTTCGTGCGGGTGGGGGTGACCCCGGAGTTCGGCTCCTCCTTCCTGCTGCCCGCCATCGTGGGCCTGGGCCGGGCCATGGACATGGTGCTCACCGCCCGCAAGGTGCCCGCCCCCGAAGCCCTGGCCATGGGCCTGCTCACCCGCATGACCCCGCCCGAGGAGCTTTTGCCCGCGGCCATGGAGTTGGCCGGGCAGATCGCGGCCATGCCCCGCCCCGCGGTGGGCATGGCCAAGTCCCTGCTGCGCCACGGGGCCGAGACCGGCTTGGAGCAGGTTTTGGACTATGAGATGCGGTGCTTCCGCGCGGCCATGGCCTCGCCGGAGCATAAGGCGGCGGTGCAAGGGATGCTGGAGGCAATACAGTCTAGAAAGACCTAGAGTCGCCTGGCTGTGCTGCGAGTGTGGCAGGGTGGCTGGTTCATTGAAATCGGGGAGGGCGGGGATAAACCCCGCCCCTACACCTCCCGCCGTTTTACAAAAAAACGTTGTCGTCGCGAGGAGCCCCGCGACGAAGCGATCTTGGTGCGCAGAAGATGCCCTCGCGCGCATACAAGGCTCACATAGGTTGGTGTAAAGGGCGCAGCCCGAAGCCCGACGAAATTCCTAAGTCCAAAAGGTGCCCCCAACATGCCTACCCCCCGTCACGGCCAATTTGAGTTAAAGCCTTGCGCCTAGGCATCCATCTGTCCGTGGCGGGCGGACCCATGCGGGCCGCCCGTGAGGCCCGGTTCCTGGGCCTGGAGTGCCTGCAGATCTTCGCGGGCACGCCCCGCACCTGGAAGCAGAAGCCTCTCAAAAAGGCTGACGCCGAGGCCTTTCGTGAGGCCACGGCCCAGGCCGGGCTGGACCCGGTGGTGGTGCACGCCCCGTATTTGATCAACCTGGGGGCCGGGGACCATGCCCTGTGGCGGCGCTCCTACCAGGCCCTGGCCGGCCAACTGAAGCGGGCCACGGCCTTGGGGGCCGACGCGGTGGTGGTGCATCCGGGCAGCCGGGGCAAGCGGGAGCTGGAGTGGGGCCTGGAGCGGGTGGCCGAGGGGGCCCGCCGGGCTCTGGAAGCGGCCGGGCAGGGCGCGGCCCTGTGGCTGGAAAACACCGCCGGCGGGGGAGGGCACCTGGGCGGCGAGTTGGGCCAGTTGGCCATGCTCCTGGATCGCCTGGAGGGACTGCCCTGCGGGGCGGTGATCGACACGGCCCACGCCTTTGCCGCCGGTTACGCCATCGACGGCTTCGACCAAGCCAGGGCCTTTGTGGACCAGTTGGACGCCGAATTGGGCCTGGGCCGGGTGAAGATGTGGCACCTCAACGACACCGACTTCCCGGCGGGCAGCCGCCGGGACCGCCACGCCCATCTGGGCCAGGGCCTGCTGGGCGAGGGCTGCTTCGCCGCCCTGGTCAGCGACCCGCGGTTGTCCCACATGGGCGGGGTCATGGAGACCCCCAAGGACACCCGTTGGGCCGACCGGCGCAACCTGGCCTTTTTGCGCCGCCTGCGCCGCCGGGGCGCGGCAAAGGCCTAGGGGCCGGGCCGGCGCACCTCCAGTTGCCTGGAACCAGGGAATATGTTAGTTTTCTGACAAGTTGTCGCCTCTGTAATGTGGAGCTTTTTGGTGGATAAGCCGCAAACACCGCCTCCAGGCGCCCCGGTTATCGACTTGACCGACATGGTCGAGCCGGAAGAGCAGGCCCCCTGGCCCGAGCGCAAGCCTGTCCTGGACAAGGATTTGGGTGAGTTGGACCGTATTTTGGCCGAACTCAGTGCCCAGTCTCCCCCTCCCGCCCGGGAGGACGACATGGACAAGCTCATGGCCGAGATGGGCCTGCAGCCCCAGACGAAGGCCCAGGCTCCCAGCCCGGACGAGAGCGAGCTGCAGGATCTCTTGCAGGAGCTCGGCGGCAAGGAGCAAGGCGGGGCGGGCGATGGCCTGGATCTGGGCACCGGCGACCCGGAGCTGGACGACCTGCTTTCCCAGTTGGGCAGCCAGGGGCGACCCCAGGAAAAAGAGGCGGCCAAGGCCCCCAAGGCTCCGGCGTCCGGCGGCGAGGCCGCGCCCGTGGCCGATCCCGAAGAGTTGGTGGAGCTGGTGCGCATGGCCGTGCGCCAGATTCTGGAAGACGAGGCCCCGGAGCTGGTGAGCCGCCTGGTGGCTCAGGAGCTGGAAGAGCGGCTGGAGGACATGGTCGGCCGGGAGCTGGAAAAGCAACTCAAGGCCAGAGTCACCCAGGAGGTCAAGGACCTGCTGCGCAAGGCCATGAGCAAGGCCGGGCGACCCTCCGGCAAGCGCGACGACGGGGTAGTAGTAGACTAGACCACCGGCCCCCAGGGCCGGTGGCGAGGCAGGGAGAGAAGCTCCCCGCCTTTTCTTTTTGTCCTAGCGAGGAGCCCGCAATGGCCCAAGAGACCCTACCCAAATCTTACGAACCGGCCCAGGTGGAAGAACGTTGGTACGCCTACTGGGAGCGGGAGGGGCTGTTCACCGCCGACCCGGCGGGCAAGGGCCCGGCCTACTCCATAGTGATCCCGCCCCCCAACGTGACTGGCCAGTTGCACATGGGCCACGCGCTCAACAACACCATGCAGGACATCATGTGCCGCTATAAGCGCATGCTGGGCTACGAGGTTTTGTGGATGCCGGGCACCGACCACGCGGGCATCGCCACCCAGAACGTGGTGGAGCGCCAGTTGGCCAGCGAGGGCAAGACCCGCCACGACCTGGGGCGCGACGCCTTCATCGAGCGGGTGTGGGAATGGCGGGCCGAGTACGGCGGCAAGATCATCAACCAGCTCAAGCGCCTGGGGGCCTCCTGCGACTGGAGCCGGGAGCGCTTCACCATGGACGAGGGCCTGTCCAAGGCGGTGCGCGAGGTGTTCGTGCGCCTGTACGAGGAAGGGCTCATCTACCGGGGCGACTACATCATCAACTGGTGCCCCCGCTGCCACACCGCCCTGAGCGACCTGGAGAGCGAGCACGAGGAGGTCAAGGGCGGGCTCTACCACATCCGCTACCCCTTTAAGAACGGCAAGGGCTACCTGGTGGTGGCCACCACCCGGCCCGAGACCCTGTTGGGCGACATGGCGGTGGCGGTGAACCCCGAGGACCCCCGATATCAGGACCTGGCCGACGACACGGTGCTGTTGCCGCTGATCGGCCGGGAGCTGCCCATCATCCGCGACCCCTACGTGTCCACCGACTTCGGCACCGGGGCCCTGAAGATAACCCCGGCCCACGACCCCAACGACTTCATGATCGGCCAAAAGCACGGTCTGGCCTCGCTGAGGGTCATGGACGACAACGGGACCATCAACGCCGAGGGCGGCCCCTACGCCGGGCTGGACCGCTTCGAGGCCCGCAAGGTGATGCTGGCCGACCTGGAGAAGCAGGGCCTCATGGAAAAGCAGGAGGACTACCTGCACTCGGTGGGCCACTGCTACCGCTGCAAGACCATGGTGGAGCCCATCCTCTCCAAGCAGTGGTTCGTCAAGGTGGGCCCCCTGGCCGAGGAGGCCTTGAAGGCGGTGCAACAGGGGCGCACCAAGATCGTGCCCGCCCAGTGGGAAAAGACCTATTACGAGTGGATGACCAACATCCGCGACTGGTGCGTGAGCCGCCAGATCTGGTGGGGCCACCGCATCCCGGCCTGGTACTGCTCCTGTGGCGAGCTTATCGTCAGCCGCACCGAGCCCGAGGCCTGCCCGGCCTGCGGCTCCAGCGAGCTAAAGCAGGAAACCGACGTTCTGGACACCTGGTTCAGCAGCGCCCTGTGGCCCTTCTCCACCATGGGATGGCCCGACCAGACCCCGGAGTTGGCCAAGTTCTACCCCACCTCCTGCCTGGTCACCGGCTTCGACATCCTGTTCTTCTGGGTGGCCCGCATGATGATGATGGGCATCAAGTTCATGGGCGAGGTGCCCTTCACGGACGTGTACATCCACGCCCTGGTGCGCGATGCCTCGGGCCAGAAGATGTCCAAGTCCAAGGGCAACGTCATCGACCCGTTGATCGTCATGGACGAGTTCGGCACCGACGCCTTCCGTTTCACCCTGGCCGCCTTCGCCGCCCAGGGCCGCGACATCAAGATGAGCGAGGAGCGCATCGCCGGTTACCGCAACTTCGTCAACAAGATATGGAACGCGGCCCGCTTCGCTCTCATGAATCTGGGCGAGGACGAGCCGGGCGAGCTGCCCGAGGAGCCGACCCTGGAGGACCGCTGGATCCTCTCCCGGGTCAGCCGGGTGGCCCAGGAAGTGGGCAAGGCCATAGAGGAGTACCGCTTCAACGAGGCGGCCAGCGCGACCTACCAGTTCGTGTGGCACGAGTTCTGCGACTGGTACCTGGAGCTGGCCAAGGGCCCGCTCTACGACGAGAGCGACCCCAAGCGCCAGGTAGCCACCAGGGCGGTGCTGGCCGAGGTCTACTCGCGCCTGCTCCGCATCCTGCATCCCTTCATGCCCTTTGTCACCGAGGAGCTTTGGCAGCGCCTGCCCGGCGCCCAGGGCAGCATCATGAAGGCCCCCTGGCCCGGCGACCACGAGGACCAGATCGACGCCCAGGCCGAGCACGACATGGGCCTGGTCATGGAGGTGATCGGCGCGGTGCGCAATATCCGCGGCGAGATGGGCATAACCCCCGGCCAGGTGGTGCCCGTGATATTATTATCCCACACCGATCAGGCCTTTGAGGTGTTGCGGGCCCAGGCGGCACGTATTGAGAGCCTGGCCAAGACCCGGCCCCTGGCCTGGGCCAAGGAGGGAGAGCAGCCGCCCAAGTCGGCCGGGGCGGCCCTGGCCGAGGTCACGGTGTTCGTGCCCCTGGAGGGCCTGGTGGACTTTTCCGCCGAAGAGGCCCGCCTGGAAAAGGAATTGGCCAAGCTGGACAAGGAGATCACCCCCAGCCGCAAGAAACTGACCAACCAGGGCTTCCTGGCCAAGGCCCCGGAAGATGTGGTGGCCAAGGAAAAGGCGAAGGTCGCCGAAGCTGAGGATAAAATAACCCGTCTCAAGGAGAGCTTGGCCCGGGTGCAAAGCTTTAGATAGGATGGGGGGAAGCCCGGTTCCGACCCCGTTACTGGGCGAGGCCGCACGGCGGAAGCCGTGGGAAAAAGGCAGTTTGTGCTTGACAGCACTATGGCAAGTTGATAGACAGTTCATTGTGCTTTCGAGGCCCCCCCGAGGAAAAAATGGCCTGTCAGGCCGATTCATAAAGTCGTAAAGGAGGAAACCCAAGATGCCGACCGTTAGCTTTAAGGGCAAAGATTTCGAAGTCGACGAGGATGGCTTTCTGCAAGATCCCGAGACCTGGGACGCTGACTTCGCTTTCTACGTGAAGGAACAAGAGGGCATCTCCGAGCTTACCGATGAACACTGGAAGGTTATCCACTACCTTCAGGACTACTACCGGAAAAACGGCATCGCCCCCATGGTCCGGATTATGACCAAGGTCACCGGCTACAAGCTGAAACAGATCTACGAACTGTTCCCCAGTGGCCCCGGCAAGGGAGCCTGCAAGATGGCTGGTCTGGCCAAGCCCACTGGCTGCGTCTAGTAGTCAGCGACCCGCGTAACACGGTGCCCCGTCGAGCAATCGGCGGGCACCGTCTTTTATGGCGGTACCTATACAATATTTTGGATATACACCACCAGGTACAGACAAGCGGAGCGTAGAAAGCATGGGCGACACGGCATCGCACATGGAGCTTAGGGCCGCCCCCAAGGTATACGAGGGCGAACAGGACAAGGCCAGAGCCCCGGAGGAGACCGTGGCCTGGGTGCGGGAGCGTTTCGGGGCCATGGGCCAGAACATCCTGCGCCAGGTTATGCGCATAGACACGGGACGCCTGGATATCCCCGTGTTCATAAGCATTTGCGGCGACCAGGCCAAGGGGGTCACCGGCACCCAGAAGCAGATGGGCAAGGGGGCCGCCCCGGCCCAGGCCGAGGCCAGCGCCCTCATGGAATTGGCCGAGCGCTTCTCCTTCTTCAGCTTCATCAAGGGCGGCGGCTTCCCCTGGCTCAGCGCGCCCCAGGCGGGCGAGGGGGCCATGGACTTCGCCCAGGCGGCCAAGGCGGTGTACCACCCGGCCGGGGACCTGGAGCGGGCCGAGGCGGTCTACGAACTGCTGCCCCAGACCTGGGCCTGGGCCCGCAACCTGGGCCGGGAGCGCGACGAGTTTCTGCCGCTGAGCTGGTTCTACGCCATCAACGAATACAACGGCCCGGCGGCGGGCAACTGCCTGGAAGAGGCGGTGCTGCAAAGCCTGTGCGAGGTGGTGGAGCGCCACGTCTCGGCGGTGGTGACCTTGGAAAAACGGCCCACCCCGGCCATCGACCCGGACAGCGTGAGCGATCCGGTGGCCACCGAACTCATCGCCAAGTTCAAGCGGGCGGGCATCGAGGTGCATCTCAAGGACTTCACCTGCGACATGGGCATACCCTCGGTGGCCGCTCTGTGCTACGACCTCAGCACCTTCCCCGCCTCCAGCGAGATAGTCTATGCGGCGGGCACTGCCACCAGCCCGGCCATGGCCCTGGTGCGCGCGCTCACCGAGGTGGCCCAGCTGGCAGGCGGGTTCAACACTCACACCTCTTATAAAGTAAGCGCTCTACCCAAGTTCACTAGCCTGGACGAGGCCAAGTACGTGACCGAGGCCGCCGGTGTGGTGCCCCTGGACTCCCTGCCCGACGTGAGCGCCCCTGACTTCCGCGACGAGGTGATGAACTGCGTGGCCGCCCTGGAAGATCGCGGCTTTTCGGTGTACTGCCTCAACGTGACCCACCCCCAGTTGCAGGTGCCCGCGGTGTACACCATCGTGCCTGGGGCCCATTTCGCCTACCGCACTACCGGCACCGACGTGGTGTTCCACGCGGCCAAGGCGGCCAGCCAGATACCCGACCCGGTGGAGTCCCTGGCGGTATTAGATCAAATGCTCGAAGTCGCCGGGCAGAGCTACTACCTGGAGTTTTTCCGGGCCCTGGCCATGCTGGCCCTGGAGCAGCCGGAGGAGGCTTTGGCCTCCCTGGACGCGGCCCTGGGGCTGAACCCCCCGGCCACGGACGAGGCCTCCATCCACACCCACCGGGGCGCGGCTCTCAAGGACTTGGGGCGCTACGATGAGGCCAAACAGGCCTTGGGCAAGGCGGCCTCCTTTGAGGAACCCCACTCGGAAGTGTTCAATCTGCTTGGCTTTTGCCATTACATGCTCAAGGAGCACGAGGAGGCCATCGAGGCCTTTAGCCGGGCCATCGAGCTGGAGCCGGGCCTGGCCATCAACTATGCCAACATCGGCAGCAATTTGCGCGAGTTGGGCCAGTTAAAGGAGGCCTGCCAGATGTACGAGCACGCCCTGGAACTGGACCCCAGCCTGGACTTTGCCCGCGACAATCTGGAAAAGTTAAAGCAAAAGATTTAATGCGCTCCGGCTGCGCCAGCTACCGGCATACGGCGTTGCTGACTGCGCTCGGCCCTCGGCGTAGGCTTGGCTACGCCTGCGGCCCGTGCTCGCCAGTCGCCTTGTCTGCCGGCGGCTGGCTGTGCCAGGCCCAAAGAAAACCCGGCCCCGCAAGGGGAAGGGTTTCCTCAGGTTTGGCTTAACTGCTAATTAGCTGGGATTGCCGCCCAACCTTCACGAAATATACAGGCTAGTCTCCCACTGGTTTGCGGCGTAGGGCTTTTGTCTGTCCCCGCTGCTTTTTGGCTTCCAAACGGCGGCGCTTGGCCGCCCTGGTGGGCTTGGTGGCCCGCCGGGGCTTGGGGGGAGGCTTGCTCTTTTCGGCCAGGGCGTCGGCCAGGCGCAGCAGGGCCACCTCGCGGTTCTGGTACTGGGAGCGGCGCTCGGTGGCGGTTACCACGATGCCGCTGGGCAGGTGGGTGAGGCGCACCCCGGTCTCGGTCTTGTTGCGGTGCTGCCCGCCGGGCCCGGTGCCCCGGAAAAACTCCCAGACCAGGTCTTTATCCTCGATGTTGGGCGGAAGGTCCACGGGAGGCTCAGGCCTTGGGGGAGCGCTTATCGCACTCGATGTAAGCGTAGGCCGAATGGTTGTGGATGGACTCGAAGTTCTCGCTGTCCACGGTGAACCAGATGATGTTGCGGTCGTCGCTGAGCTTGCTGGCCACCTCGCGCACCACGTCCTCCACGAACATGGGGTTCTCGTAGGCGTGCTCGGTGACGAATTTCTCGTCCTCGCGCTTGAGCAGGGAGAACACCTCGGATGAGGCGCTGCTCTCCACCATGTGGATGAGGTCCTCGATCCAAATGAAGCGCTTGAACCTCACCGCCAGGCGCACCACTCCCCGCTGGTTGTGGGCGCCCGAGGCGCTTATCTCCTTGGAGCAGGGGCACAGGGTGGTCACCGGCACGGCGATTTCCACCACCAGATCCATGCCCGCGCCGTTGAGGCTGCCCCGGAAGGCCACGCCGTATTCCATGAGCCCTTGGGCCTGGCTCACCGGGGCGGACTTTTCCAGGAAATAGGGGAACTCCACCTCGATGTGGGCGCTCTCGGCGTCCAGGCGGCGCTTCATCTCCTCCAGGATGTCGGGGATGTTGCTTATGTTTATGCTGCCGCTGTACTCGCTCAGAAGCTCGATAAAGCGGCTCATGTGGGTGCCCTTGTACTGGTGGGGCAGGTTCACGTACATGTTGATGGAGGCCACGGTCTGCTGAGAGCCGTTGGCCCGGTCCAACACGGTGATGGGGTAGCGGATATTCTTCACCCCCACCTTGTCGATGGCGATGTTGCGGTGGTCGGGCTGGTTTTGTACGTCGAGCATGATACTTGGCTGCTTTTAGCGTGGCCGCGCTTACGGCGGGCCGGACGACTCCGGCGGGTTGCTCCCGTGCCGTGGCGCGGCGTGAGTTTGGTTGTAGTTGCTACTCTTTATATGCCGGATTATTTACCACGGCACTAATAATTTCGACAGACTTTCACATAATAAAGTGGGGCGCACCGCCCAACAAGCGGTGCGCCCCGTTTTCATTGGGTTGATCCCGGTCCCTCGCTCTACCAGCCCCAGGTCAGGTACTGGTGGATGCTGTTGGCGGCCAGGCGGCCCGCCCCGGCGGCCTTGATGACCGTGGCCGCGCCGGTGACGATGTCGCCGCCCGCCCACACGCCGGCCTTCTTGGTCTTGCCCGCCTCGTCGGCCTCGATGTAGCCCCACTTGTTCACGGCCAGGCCGGGAGTGGTCCGGGTGATGAGCGGGTTGGCCCCGGAGCCGATGGCAATGATGGCCAGGTCGCAGTCCAGGGTCTTCACCGAGCCGGGGATGGGCTCGGGACGGCGGCGGCCGCTGGCGTCGGGCTCGCCCAGCTTCATCTCCTGAAGCTCCACCGCCTTGAGGCGGTTGTCATCGTCGCCGATGAAGCGCAGGGGGGCGTGCAGCAGGAAGAACTGGATGCCCTCGTCCTTGGCGTGGTGCACCTCCTCGCCGCGGGCGGGAAGCTCCTCCTCGGAGCGGCGGTACACGCACTTCACGTCGTCGCAGCCCATGCGCATGGCGGTGCGCAGGCTGTCCATGGCCACGTTGCCGCCGCCGAACACGCACACGTGCTCGCCGCCCACCAGGGGGGTGTCGTACTCGGGGAACAGGTAGCCTTTCATCAGGTTGGCCCGGGTGAGGTACTCGTTGGCGCTGTAGACGCCGATGAGGTTTTCGCCGGGCACGCCCACGAAGCGGGGCAGGCCCGCGCCCACGCCCAGGTAGATGGCGTCGAAGCCTTCTTCTTCAAGCAGCTCGTCCACGGTAACCGTGGAGCCCACCACCATGTTGCACTCCACCTTCACGCCCAGGCGCTCCAGGAAGTTGACCTCGGAGGCTACGATCTCCTTGGGAAGGCGGAACTCGGGGATGCCGTAGACCAAGACGCCGCCGGGCTTGTGGAAGGCCTCGAACACGGTGACCTCGTGGCCGTTGCGGATCAGGTCGCCGGCTACGGTGAGGCTGCCGGGGCCCGAACCCACCACCGCCACCTTCTTGCCGGTGGGGGCCTTCTTGGGGGGCATGGGCAGGTCCTTTTCGGCCCGGGCCCAGTCGGCGGCGAAGCGCTCCAGGTTGCCGATGGCCACGGGCTTGTCCTTCTTGCCCACGATGCACAGGCCCTCGCACTGGTTCTCCTGGGGGCACACCCGGCCGCACACGGCGGGCAGGGAGTTTTTCTCCCACAGCTTCATGATGGCCCCGGCATAGTTGCCCTGGGCGATCTCGGCGATGAATTCGGGGATGTCCACGTTCACCGGGCAGCCCTGCTTGCAGGAGGGCTTTTTGCACTGGAGACAGCGCTGGGCCTCGGCCTGGGCCATCTCGGCGGTGTAGCCCAGGGGCACTTCTTCAAAATTGCGGCGGCGCACCTCGGGCTTTTGTTCGGGCATCGGGGTGCGCGGGGCTTTTTCCTTTTTTGCGTTTTCGGCCATGCTCACGCTCTCCTTATTTGCCCTGGGTCTCGCAGGCGCACTTTTTCTCGTAACGGTCCATGGCTTGTCTTTCCTGGGGCACGTAGGCGGTCAGGCGCTTGGACAGGCCCTCGAAGTCCACCTTGTGGGCGTCGAACTCCGGACCGTCCACGCAGGCGAACTTGGTCTCGCCGCCCACCTGCACCCGGCAGCAGCCGCACATGCCCGTGCCGTCCACCATGATGGCGTTGAGGCTGACCATGGTGGGCACGCCGTACTCCTGGGTGACCTTGGAGCAGAACTTCATCATGGGCACCGGCCCGATGCACACCGCCTCCTTGACCTCGCCGCCCAGCTTGGTGAGCTGCTCGCGCAACACGTCGGTGACGAAGCCGTGGTGGCCATAGGAGCCGTCGTCGGTGCACACGTAAAGCTCGTCGGAGGCCTTCTTCATCTTTTCTTCCATGATGAGAAGCTCCTGGGTGCGCGCCCCGATGATGCTGATAACCTTGTTGCCCGCCTCGTGGAAGCCGCGGGTGATGGGGTGCAGCACGGCCACGCCGGTGCCGCCGCCCACGCAGATGATGGTGCCCTTTTTCTCGATGGGGGTGGGAGTGCCCAGAGGCCCGGCGATGTCCATGATGGAATCCATCACTTCCAGGCTCTTGAGCAGGGCGGTGGTTTTGCCCACCACTTGGTAGATGATGGTGATGGTGCCCCGCCTAGGGTCGGAGTCGGCCATGGTCAGGGGAATGCGCTCCCCGGTCTCGTTCACTCGCAGGATGACAAACTGGCCCGGTTTGGCCTTGACCGCGATGCGCGGGGCTTCGATTTCGTTCTCCACCACCGTGCCCTGGGCCAAAACCCTCTTGGCTAGGATCTTGTACATGGAATCTCCTCAGCGTTTCTTGGGACGGACTCGCCCGGCCTTCAGGGTAACACCTTAAGACCATGGGGGATTAAATTAAAAAAAGGGCAGCCGGATACTTATAGCGCCGACAGGCTGGTGTTGTCATTACCATTGGGGTCGGAATTAGTCAAAGCAAAATCGCACGTTGTGGTACTCTTCGCGGGGATCTAAAGGTGTCGGCATCGGGTGTTTGTGACTTAATTCTCTTGACCTGGGTTGTAGAACATGCTATTCGCCGACATAGCCATTTCATTCCGCCGAAAGGTTGGGCGGGGGGGCTGGCTTAGATCACTAACAAGCACCTTTTAGGCAAAAGGTCTTGCCATCTGGCTCGGAGGCGCCGCCGGAAATCACCGGGGCTTCGCCGGACCTTTTAAGCACTGCCGCGCTTTTGATTTGTTAAGGAGGATTTAACTATGTCCAAGCTGCCAGATCCCAGAGAAAATCCGGATTACGTAATCGCGGAGGCAGCCGAAGAGTACATGAGGCCCATCAAGGATATCGCCAGTGAGTTGGGGATCACTGACGAGGAACTCCTGCTGCACGGTCACTACGTGGCCAAGGTGGACTTTAAGAAGTTGCTCGAGCGGCTCAAGGACCGGCCGGACGGCAAGTACATCGACGTGACCGCCATCACCCCCACCCCCCTGGGAGAGGGCAAGTCCACTTCCTCCATGGGTCTGGTAGAGGGCCTGGGCCAGCGCAAGGTCAACGTGACCGCGGCCATTCGTCAGCCCTCCGGCGGCCCCACCATGAATATCAAGGGATCGGCAGCCGGCGGCGGCTTGGCCCAGTGCATCCCCTTGACCCCCTTCAGCCTGGGTCTGACCGGCGACATCAACGCCATCATGAACGCCCACAACCTGGCCATGGTGGCGCTGAACTCGCGCATGCAGCACGAGCGCAACTACACCGACGAGCAGCTCATGCGCCTGAGCAACATGGAGCGCCTGGACATCGATCCTACCAACATCGAGATGGGCTGGATCATCGACTTCTGCTGCCAGGGCCTCAGGAACATCATCATGGGCCTGGGCGGACGCACCGACGGCTTCATGATGCAGTCCAAGTTCGGCATCGCGGTGAGCTCCGAGGTTATGGCCATCCTGGCCGTGGCCAAGGATCTGGCCGACATGCGCGAGCGCATGGGCAAAATCGTGGTGGCCTACAACAAACAGGGCAAAGCCATCACCACCAAGGACCTGCAGGTGGACGGCGCCATGACCGCCTGGATGGTCGAGGCTCTGAACCCCAACCTGCTGCAGACCCTGGAAGGCCAGCCGGTGTTCGTGCACGCCGGTCCCTTCGCCAACATCGCCATCGGCCAGAGCTCCATCATCGCCGACCGCGTGGCCCTGAAGCTGGGCGACTACCACGTCACCGAGTCGGGCTTCGGCGCGGACATCGGCTTCGAGAAGTTCTGGAACCTGAAGTGCCGCTACAGCGGCCTGAAGCCCAACTGCGCGGTGGTGGTGGCCACCATCCGGGCCCTGAAGTGCCACGGCGGCGCGCCCATCCCGGTGCCCGGCAAGGCCATGCCCGATGAATACAAGGGCGAGAACGTGGGCTGGGTCGAGAAGGGCTGCGAGAACCTGGTGCACCACATCAACACCGTGCGTAAGGCCGGCATCAACCCGGTGGTGTGCATCAACGCCTTCTACACCGACACCGACGCCGAGATCGCCAAGGTCCGCGAGCTGGGCGAGGCGGCCGGCGCCCGCGTGGCCCTGTCGCGTCACTGGGAGCACGGCGGCGAGGGTGCCCTGGAGTTCGCCGACGCGGTCATCGACGCTTGCAACGAGCCCAACGAGTTCAAGCTGCTCTACGAGTTGAGCACTCCCCTGCGCCAGCGCATCGACATGATCGCCAAGGAGGTCTACGGGGCCGACGGCGCGGACTACTCCGACGTCGCTCTGAGCAAGGCCAAGAAGATCGAGGCCGATCCCGAGCTGTCCAAGCTGGGCACCTGCATGGTCAAGACCCACCTGTCGCTCAGCGACAACCCGGCCATCAAGGGCGTGCCCAAGGGCTGGCGCCTGTTCGTGCGCGACATCCTCACCTACGGCGGCGCCGGATTCGTGGTGCCCGTGGCCGGCAACATCAGCCTGATGCCCGGCTCCGGCTCCAACCCCGCCTACCGTCGGGTGGACGTGGACGTGGAAACCGGCAAGGTGAAGGGCGTGTTCTAGAAAACACGACTGAATCCGCGAGACTACAAGCCCGGGCCGCAAGGCCCGGGCTTTTTTTGTTCACAGCAAGTACCTCAGACCGATGGGGGGGCTTGGTTTTCACTACTCGGATGAGCTAACATGACCCCTAATGGGGTGTACAGTATTAATCAATAGAACTGATGGATTAACTAGGGTTGCCCTGCCGGGGGAATCAAAACTTGCCAAGGTGTGGCTTTTTGTCTATAGTGCCGATCGTTGATTAATGTTACTATTCCGAGGTAAATAATGATAATTTTCACAAAGTGGCAAACCGCCTGCCTGGGGTGATTTGCCGCTGAGCCGCCGGGCGGCTGGTCCGGCGGAAAACCGCTTGCAAGGACGAAGTCGAATGGCACAAAGCAAGAAAGTCGGAGCGGTGATGGTAGTAGGCGCCGGCATAGCCGGCGTTCAGGCCTCGTTGGACCTGGCCAACGCGGGATACTACGTCTACCTGGTGGAGAAAACCACGGCCATTGGCGGCCGCATGGCCCAACTGGACAAGACCTTCCCCACCAACGACTGCGCCATGTGCATCATCTCGCCCAAACTTGTGGAATGCGGGCGTCACCTGAACATCGAGATCCTCACCCAGGCCGAGGTGGCCGCCATTTCCGGCGAGCCGGGCGATTTTCAGGTGCAGGTGCATCAAGAGCCCCGCTACATGGACATGGGGGCCTGCACCGCCTGTGGCGACTGCATCGAGTCGTGTCCCGTGGTCCTGCCCAACGAGTTCGACCAGGGGCTGAGCAAGCGCAAGGCGACCTTCAAGCGCTACGCCCAGGCCTTCCCCAACGCCTACGGTATAACCAAGCTGGACCAGGCTCCCTGTTCGGTGACCTGCCCGGCCAATCTTAACGTGCAGGGCTACGTGCAGATGGCCAAGGTGGGCAAGTTCGCCGAGAGCCTGGCCATCATCATGAAGGACCTGCCCCTGCCCGGCACCATCGGGCGCATCTGCCCCCATCCCTGCGAGGACGCCTGCCGCCGCATGACCGTGGACGAGGCCATCGCCATCCGCGACATCAAGCGCTTGGTGGCCGACGAGGTGGGCGTGGAGAACGTGGCCCAGCCCGAGGTGGAGCCCCGCGGCGAAAAGGTGGCCATCGTGGGCGCCGGCCCGGCGGGCCTCTCCTGCGCCTACCACCTGGCCCGCAATGGGATCAAGTCGGTGATCTACGAGGCCCTGCCCGTGGCGGGCGGAGCCCTGGCCACCGGCGTGCCCGCCTATCGCCTGCCCCGGGAGGCCCTGGCCAAGGAGGTGGAGCAGATCACCAAGATGGGCGTGGAGATCAAGCTCAATACCCCCATCGGCACCGACGTGACCTTCGCGGACCTGCAAAACGATTTTGACGCGGTATTTCTGGGCGTGGGCGCGCCGTCTAGCTTCAAGCTGAACGTGGAAGGCGAGGACAGCGCCAACGTGGTGCCCGCCCTGGGCTACCTGCAAGACCTCAGCCTGGGCAACACGGTTCCCTCGGGCGACAACGTGCTGGTGGTGGGCGGCGGCAACGTGGCCATCGATGCGGCCCGCACTGCCCTGCGCGGCGGCGCATCCAACGTGACCATGGTCATGCTGGAGTCGGAACAAGAGTGCCCGGCCAGCCCCTGGGAAGTGGAAGAGGCCCTGGAAGAGGGCATCACCATGTTCCACCGCCGGGGCGTGTTGGCCATCAACACCGACGGCGGCAAGGCCACCAGCCTGGTGCTCAAGAAGTGCACCAGGGTCTTTGACGACGACCACCGCTTCTCCCCCCAGTTCGACGAGAGTGACACCATCGAACTGGAAGCCGACCTTTTCATCACCGCCATCGGCCAGCGCACCGACCTGTCCTTCCTGGGCAAGGACTCGGGCCTGGAGCTGACCCCCCGGGGGACCATCGCCGCCGACCCCTTGACCAGGACCACCAACCTGGACAAGGTTTTCGCCGGAGGCGACGCGGTGACCGGCCCCTGGATCGCCATCGGCGCGGTGGCCGCCGGACGCGACGCGGCCATAAGCATGGTGCGCAAGTTCGACGGCCTGGACCTGGCCGAGGGCCGCGCCAAGCCGGAGTTGAAGCCCGAAGACGAGCAGTGCTTCAACCCCATCCCCCTGGACATCGCCAGCGCCCCCCGGGCCCACATGGAGGTGCGCGAGGCCGACAGCCGCAAGTGCGACTTTGATCAGTTCGAACTGGGCATCACCGCCGAACAGGGCCAACAGGAAGGCGAGCGCTGCCTCAACTGCGCGGTTTGCTGCGAGTGCTTACAGTGCGTGGAGACATGCAAGGCCCACGCCCCGGACCACGACCAGAAGCCCCAGGAACTCACCCTCAACGTGGGCAGCGTGATCCTGGCGCCCGGCTTCGAGCCCTTTGACCCGGCCATCTTCGACACCTACTCCTACGCCAAGCACCCCAACGTGCTTTCGGCCATGGAGTTCGAGCGGGTGCTCAGCGCCTCGGGTCCCTACCAGGGCCACCTGCAGCGCCCCAGCGACGGGGCCGAGCCCAAGAAGATCGCCTGGCTCCAGTGCGTGGGCAGCCGCGACATCAACCACTGCGACAACGGCTATTGCTCGGCAGTGTGCTGCATGTACGCCATCAAGGAGGCGGTGATCGCCAAGGAGCACTCCCACGGGGATCTGGACACCACCATCTTCTTCATGGACATGCGCACCTACGGCAAGGACTTCGAGAAATACTACAACCGGGCCGAGGATGAGAAGGGGGTGCGTTTCGTGCGCTCCAGGGTCCACTCGGTGGACCCGGCAGAGGGTGAGCGCCTGCGCATCGAGTACGTCACCGAGGACGGCGAGGCCAAGGAAGAGTTGTTCGACATGGTGGTGCTCTCGGTGGGCCTGCAGACCGGCCCCGAGGCCATCGAG
>JAHIND010000014.1 GCA_018896025.1 Pseudomonadota bacterium | reverse complement strand
GGGCTCGACTATAAAACGTGGTCCTGGCATTCTGATGTGGGTTGTTCACGGGAACCTCCAAAGCAAAGACGGTTGATGTCGCAATCACCAGTCTCTACTTCTGGAATCCTGTGAACAACCTCTTTAGCAGCTACAGCTAGGCGTCCGGCAAGGGACAGCTGGAGGCGTAGCCTAAGCTACGTCGAGGCTGGACCGCTGCCGGCAACACAGCCCACGGGCACCTGGCGGAGCCGCCCCCTATGTTTCCAGCTCCGCCTTCATCGCCTGATACTCCTGGGAGCTTATCTCGCCCTTGGCGTAGCGCTCCCGCAGGATGGCCAGGGAGCGGTCGTGGCCCTGGACGGCATGGGGGAAAGGCGGGGCCTGGTCCTTTTTTGAGGCGGCGAAGAGCCACTTGATGAGGGCTATGCCGGCTACGATCAAAAGTATCCAGATGATTATCATGAAAGGGCCTCCCAGCCAGCCGCCCCAGCCGTACATCATGTGGCCGCCCCAGCCGGGGCCGCCGCCGTATCCGCCGTATTGCGTGGAAGGGGTGACCAGGCTGTGCAGGCCCAGAAGGTTAAAAGGCATGATTTATCGCTCCTTGGTGGGTCAGGCCCCGGTGTAGGTCACCAGATTGGCCATGCCCGCTCCCATGTGATAGAGGTGGTGGCAATGATGGAACCAGTCGCCGGGGTTGTCAGCTATGAACTCCACGTCCAGACGGCGCATGGGCTCCACGATGGCCGTGTCCTTGACCAGCCAGCGCTCCGGGGGCAAGGCGAAGTTTACTATACGGAAAAAATGCCCGTGAAGGTGCATGGGATGGGGCATCATGCTGCGGTTGAGGTAGCTCAGGCGCACCTTGTCCCCCGGAGTCACGGCCAGGCGCTCGCTGTTGGGGTATAAGCGCCCGTTTATGCTCCAGTAGGGGGAGTGCATGCCCCCGCTCAGGACCTGGCGATACCAGCGCTGGGGAGGCCCGGCGGGGTGGGCCACCGGCCGGGCGGCGGCCAGGTCCCAGTAGGTGGCCAGGCTCAGGCCGGGGTGGAAATCGGGCCGCACCGGGGCGCGGTCTTCCGCTCCCTGGTAGAGCACGGCCACGGCCAGGCCGCTTTCGCCCTGGCCGCTGTCGTTGGCCTGGAGCAGCCAAGCGCCGGGGTTGTCGGCGACGAACTCCACGTCCACCCGCTCACCCATGGCCAGGCGCACCACGTCGAAGGCCCTGGGGGTCACGTCCTGGCCGTCCAGGGCCAATACGGTGAGCCGGTGACCGGCCAGGCAGAGGTCGTAGGTGGTGGAGGAGCTGGCGTTGATCAGGCGCAGGCGAACCTTGTCGCCCTTCTTCACCTTGAGCGGCGAACCGTGGGGGTACAGCCGCCCGTTGACCGCGTAGCCCTGGTAATAGGGCTCGGCCAGGGGCCCACCGGGCCCGGCGGAGCCCCGGCCCATCATTCCGCCCATGGCCGGGCGCCGGGGCACATGGGCCAGTCCCGCGCCGTCGGCCACCACCCAATCGGCCAGCAGCAAGACTTCCTCGCGGTCCCAGCCGCCTACGGGCCGGGCGGGCTCCACGATCAGCGCGCCGTACAGGCCCTGGTCCAGCTGGTAGCCCTGGTGGGAATGATAAAAATAGGTGCCTGCCGGGCGAGCGCGGAAGCGGTAGGTAAAGCTCTCGCCCGGAGGCACGGCGGCCTGGGTGACGCCCGGGACCCCGTCCATGGGATTGGGCACGGGAAGGCCGTGCCAATGGATAGTGGTGGGTCGAAGTAAGCGGTTTTTTAAGGAAATGTTAAGGCTCTGGCCTTCCCGCACCCTTATGACCGGTCCCGGCGTCTGGCCGTTGTAGGCCATGGCCTCGAATTCGGGCCCCTCACCCAGACTGATTTTGGCCGCCTGGGCCACCAGCTCCACCCGGTGCTCGGCGGCCGCCTGCCCCGGCACCGGCCAGAGGCCGGTGGCTGCGGCCGCGGCCAGAGCGCCCAGCGATGTCTGTAAGAAACGCCGCCTGGTGTAGTCCATGGGTTCAGTCCAAGGTTAAGGGGTGCTGTTGTCCCTATTCGTAGTAGCAGCACTCGTGCCAAGAGCCTCGTCGGCCCGGCCATGACAAAACACGATGTATTATCAAATAGATGGACAGGGCGACCGTTTGCGGAAACGGTGCGGGGGCTGTCTCCGGCGCATAAATTTTATGCGGCCGGGGGTATGGCCGGGAAAATCCTTCCCGCTGATATGCGTTCTTAGGCTTAGGCCGGTTCCAGGGCCTCCAAACCTCGGTCCAGCTCGGCCAAGGCCTCCTCGGCCTCCTCCACCCGTTGCCATTGCCAGGGGCGCACCGAGTGGGCCGGCAAGGCGGCCCGGGCCTGTTCCACATCTTCGATCAGCCTTCGGCGCTGAGCCAATAATTCTTCGCGCTGTAGATTGCTCATGTAACTCCTCGCCAACAGGTTCTTGTAATATTGTGAAGGCAAAAGGCGCGACAATGCAAATATCCTGCTCTGGCAAGGAGAAAAGCTCCTGGTACAATAGAACAAGCGGGTTGCCATTGGGCATCCCCATAACACCCCCGAGAACAAACCCCGCGAGGTGTGCATGCGCGTAGAGATCACCCCCGAGGCCCGTGAGTGGTTGGCCGCCCGAGGCAACCAACTGACCATAATGCCTCCCGCCGGCGGCGGTGGTTGAGCACCCGCCACCGGGGCGCGGTTCGCGCCCCAGCCCCCGGAACAGGACCAGATCCATCTTTTCAACCGCCAAACCGTGGACGGGGTGGAGCTGTTTCTGCAGCGGGGCCTGATGCTGGCCGGACCCAAGATCTATGTCAGCCTAGGCGGCTTCTGGCGTCTGCGCTGGCTGAAGGTGGACGGCGTGGCCGCCCTGGCCGCCGCCTGCTCTTTCTAGAATAAAGTAGGCAGGGCGGGGATAAACCCCGCCCCTACACTAAGAGCCCTTTTCCGGGTGTAGGGGCGGGGTTTATCCCCGCCCTCTCATCTTTTTCGGTATAGGGAATTGTTGGGTTTCGCTCCGCTCTACCCAACCTACGCCAATCTGTATTTCTATTGAAAACGACCGCCATGATTATCGGCGGGGCACCCGCCGTCGGGCAGAGATTGCTTCGTCGCGGCGGGGCCGCTCCTCGCAACGACACAATTCTTCGCGGCACAGCCAGGGGTTCGTGGGCAAGGCGTCCGGCGAGCGCAGGCCGTAGGCGTAGCCAAAGCTACGTCGAGGCCTAAGCGACGCCGGCAACACAGCCCACGGGCGACTGGCGCAGCCGCGCAGTGCTGCCTGGCGAAGCCGCCCGCCTTACCCCTCGGTCACCGCTTGGGTCTCGCGCATGGCCTTGCTGTCGGGAATAAAGCAGTAAAGCACCCCGGCCAGGCACAGGCCCCCGGCCATGAACAGCCACACCGGCCAGTAGCCGTCGATGCCGTGCATGGTGGAGGGGTCCCCCTCCACCAGGAACCCGGCGGTTTGCATGAGCGCCGCCGCGCCCAGCATGGTGTAGAGGTTTATGCCGGTCAGGGCCCGCGCCGCCAGGTGGTCGGGCAAGAGCTCCTTGATGTGGGGGTACATGACCTGCCCTGGGGCGGACATCAGGCCCAGGCCCAGGAACAAGGCGCAGAGCACCCACACCGGCATCCCCTGCATCAGGCCCAGGGAGAGGATCAGCAAGGCCCAGATGAACAGGGCGGGCAGCACCACCCACTTGCGCGTGCCCAGCACTTCATCGCTAACCCGGCCCCAGAGGGGCAGGCCGATCATGTAGCCGATGGTGATGAACAGCAAAATGTTGCCGGCCTCGATCTGGCTCAGGCCCAGGCCGTTCATCAGGTAGGGCCCGGCCCACAGGCCTTGCAGGGCCATGAGGCAGCCATAGCGGAAAAAGGTGCTCAGGCTGATGATCCAGTAATAGTGATGGCGGAAGAGCTGGCCCAGGCCCTTGAAGGGATTCTCATTGGTGGAGTGGGGCAGCTCCACCCCCGGCGGGGTGTCGCGCACCACCCAATAAAACAAGGCGATGACCATGGCGTTGAGGGCGGCCACCGCGATGAAGGCCCCCCGCCAGCCCACGGCCTGGGAGATGTAGACCAGGGGGGTGGCGGCCATGAACTGGCCCGCCGTGCTCACCCCCACGATGGCCCCGGTGAGGGTGGCGAAGCGCCGGGGCGGGAACCAGGCCACGATGAGCATCATGGCCCCGATCATGTTGCCGCTCATGCCCAGGCCCAAGAGCACCCGCCCCACCGTGGCCATGGCGCCGTTCTGGGCCAGGGCGAAGGTGAGCGCCCCGGCCACGGCCACCAGGTTGAGCAGGGTCATGATCCGCCGGGTGCCCCAGCGGTCCAGCAGCAGGCCCAGGGGTATCTGGGCGGCGGCAAAGGCGTAGAAGAAAGCGGCGGAGAGATCGCTGAGTTGGCTGACGCTCAGGCGCAGGTCCGCGGCCAGCTGAGGGCTGATCACCGTGACCGAGACCCGGTAGAACATGCTGAGCATGTAGCAGCAGATGCAGACCAAATAGATGGCCCAGGCGCGGCTGCGGCCCTCCGCCTGGGCGATGTATCTCAAGTTGTTCATGCGGAAAATGATACCCCCCGCCTAGCCGCCGGGCATCCCCCTGGATCAATCATGGTGGTTTTTAACTGTCTGAACCGGCAGCGCCCCCAGTTCGCCCGGCTCCCAATCGCCCACCCCGCCCCAGAACTCGCCCCCGCAGCCGTTCAGCAGCAGCAGCCCGGCCAGCAGCAAGGCGGCCAGGCATAAGCGGCGGATGGGGGCGAAGCGACGCACGGCAAGGCTCCTCCAGGAAGGACTTTCTTATTATTAAGGCACAAACACTCAATATAAAAAAGAGGGGCGGGGTGTGCCCCCGCCTCGGCGCGTTCACTTGTGGGGTGTGGCCTACTTGGCCTTGGCCTTGGGCTGGGCCTCCTTCTTGGGCGGCGGCCCGGCGATCAGCTCGGCCCGGTGCTCGGGGTTCAGGTATTTCTTCACCGCCGCCAGCACCTGGTCGGCGCTGACCGCCTTCACGAATTCCGGCACCTTGGTGTAGTACAGCCAGCCCAGGCCGTTCAGCTCGCCCCCGGCCATGGCCGTGGCTTGGGAGGCGTAGCTTTGCAGGCCTATGGCGTAGCCGCCCAGGTAGTAGGCCTTGGCCCTGGCCATCTCCTTGGGGCTGGGGGCCTGGGCGTGCATGCGTCCCAGATGCTCGCCGATGCCCGCCAGGGCCGCCTGCTCCTTGCCCGGACCCACGCCCATGTAGATGCCGAAGATGCCCCCGCCCTTGGCCGGGCTGTAGAAGGGCTGCACCGCGTAGGCCAGGGAGCGCTTGTCCCTAAGGTCCTCAAAGAGCCGCCCGCCCATGCCGCCCAGCACCGCGTCGGCCAGCTCCAGGGGCCAGCGCTCGGGCGATTCCAGGCCGGGGGCCACGAAGCCCAGCATGATCTGGCTCTGCTTGGCCTGGGGCTCGTCGATCTTCTCCACCTTGGGCTGGGCCGGGGTGGTCAGCGGCGGCACGCTCATCGCGGCGGCCTGGCCCTTGAGCCCGCCCAGCAGGGTCTTTACCTCGGCGATGAAGGCCTGGGGGGCCACGTCGCCCACCACGGCCAGGACGCAGCCGCCCGGCCCGCGCATGGCCTGCATGGCCGCTTTGAGCTGGTCCGGGCCCATCTTGGCCAGGGTCTCGGGGGTGCCCAGGGGATCGTGGCCAAAGGGGTGCTCGCCGTAGACCAGGCGGCGGAAGCGCTTGAAGGCCCTGGCCACCGGCGAGTTCTGCTGGGCCCTAAGGGCGGCGAGCTGCTCCTTCTTGGCCCGCTCCACCTGGTCGGCCGGGAAGCTGGCCCCGGTCCAGACCTTGGTCAAGAGCTCCAGGCCCCGCTTCCAGTCCTGGGCCAAAAAGCTGCCCGAGAGCCCGGCGCTGGTCTTGGAGCTGTAGCCGCTGACGGAGCCGGCCATGTCCTCCAACTCCCTGGTCAGCTCCTCGTAGCTCATGTCCTTGGTGCCCCGCTCCACCGCGCGGGACCACAGGCTGTAGAGACCGGCCTGGCCTTGGCCCTCGGCCGCCTGGCCGCCGGGCGCGGCCAATAGATAGGACACCAGGGGCACCGCCCTGGCCGGTTTGATAAGAAGGGTCAGGCCGTTGTCCAAGACCACCCGCTGGGGCTGGTCCGGGGACGCCTTGGCCGGGGCCTGGGTGTAGGCGGCCATGGCCGCCTTCTCGAGGGCGGCCAGGTCCGGCACCTTGGCGCCCTCGGGCACCTGGATCACCACCGAAAGCCCGGCGGGGCTCAGCCAGCGGCGGGCAGTGTCGGCCACGGCGGTGGCGTCCACCGCGTTGAAGCGCTGCATGTAGGTGGCCATGTGCTCAAAGCCGCCCCTGAACATCTCGAAGTAGCCCAGCTCCCGAGCCTGGCCCTGCATGGTCTGGCGGGCCCGCACGAAACCGGCGGCCAGGTTCACCCGGGCGCGTTTGAGCTCCTCGCCGCTGGGGGGCTGGGTAGCCAGGGTCATGGCCTGCTGGAGCATGGCGGGCCAAGCGCCCTCCACTTTGTCCGGGGCCAGGGAGGCCTCCACCTCGAACAGGCCCACCCCCTCGGGGGTGTAGGCCGAGGCGTTGGCGCTGTCCACCAGGCCCTGCTTCTCCTTCAGGCGGCTGTACAGGCGGCTGGTCTCGCCGTCGCCCAACACCGTGGCCGCCATGTCCAGGGGATAGACCACCGGGTCGGGAAGGCCGGGGGTGAGCCACACCATGCTGATGCTGGCCTGGCTCACCTTGTCGCGCATTATCTTGAGGCGCGGCCCCAGGGCCCTGGGGTCCGGGGGCAGCTTGAAGGCCGGGGCGGGCTGGTTGGACACCGGGGCGAAGGCCTTGGCGATCAGGGGCAGAATCTCGGCGGTCTTGAAATCGCCCACCGCCACCACCAGCATGCCCGGCGCGCGGTACCAACGGGCCCGGTAGTCCAGGATGTCCTGGCGGGTGATGGCCCGCACCGACTCCACGGTGCCCAGGATGGGCCGCCCGTAGGGGGAGTCGCCAAAGGCCTGGGCGAACACCTCCCAGCCCATGCGCCGGGAGGGGTTGTTCTGGTTCATGCGGATCTCTTCGATCACCACCTCTTTTTCCTTGGTCAGCTCGGCCTGGTCAAAGGAGGCGTTCACCACCGCGTCGGCCAGGATGTCCAGGGCCGGGCCCGCCGAGGCGCTGGAGGCGGTCACGTAGTAGTTGGTGTGGTCGAAGGTGGTGTAGGCGTTCACCTCGCCGCCCAGGGCCTCGATCTCCGAGGCCATCTGCCCGGCGGGACGGCGGGGGGTGCCCTTGAAGATCATGTGCTCGATGAGGTGGGTGATGCCGTACTCGCCCTTTTTCTCGTAGATGGAGCCCGCCCGCACCCACACCTGGAAGGAGACCACCGGGGCCTCGTGGTTCTCAACAGTGAGGACCTTCAAGCCGTTGGGCAGGGTGTGGCGCTGGGGCGCGGCCCAGGCGGCCAGGGGAACCAGCAGAATCGTCAGCAGAATTAACAGGATAGGCGAAATCCGGCGCATGTTTTCTCTCCCGCGAGGCAGCGGCCTCGGGCTGGGTGGTTCATGGGCATATTTATATAAGCTTAAGACCGGAAGCTTGCCCCTTCAACCCCTGACCTCATCTGGGCTATAATGGGGCCGGTTTCCCGACCGTCCCGGCAAGGAGAGCGGCATGGAGTTTCACCTCAAATTCGTCTGGCTGGGCAAGCTGGCCCTGTTCGCCCTGGCCCTGATGCTGGCCAGCGACCTGGTGCTGCTCTCCAACCTGCCCATGCATCTGTACGCCATGTACCTGGGCCTCACCCTGGCCCTGGTACTGGTTTACTTCATCTCGCGGGTGCGCACCGCCAAGGACGAAGGCCACCGGGCCCTGCCCCACGTGTACCGCCTGCTGTTCATGAACCTCACCGGCTTCGTGCTCAGCCTGGCCTGGTCCCTGTGCTATTTTCGCCTGGAAGGGGCCTTCGTGGGTTTGGACATGTCCCTGGTGGGACCCAAGATGTTGGCCATCTTCATCTCCAACTTCGCCGTAAAGGCGGTCATGCTCTCCCTGGCCGTGCTCTGCCTGGCCGACGCCTTCCAGCGGGGCAAGGGCAGCGCCGATAAATCCGTCGAGGATTGCGAGCGTCCCGAGGGCAATCCCTAGGCGGTTCAGGACCCAAACCACACCCAAGACACGCAACAACCCATCCGGCCGAACCACCCCAAGGGCGGGGCGGCGGACGGAGTTCATGATGATCATTAGAGGCGAGACCAGCGCTGATATCGAGGCCATAAAAGAGGTGACCATCGCCGCCTTCAAGACCCTGCCCATCAGCCAGAACACCGAGCAGTTCATAATCAAGGCCCTGCGCGCCGCCGGGGTCCTGACCATCTCCCTGGTGGCGGAGATCGACGGCCGGGTGGTGGGCCACGTGGCCTTCTCGCCAGTGAGCATCTCCGACGGCGCCACCGACTGGTACGGCCTGGGCCCGGTTTCGGTGTTGCCCGAGCTTCACAGGCAGGGCATCGGCTCGGCCCTGATCCGGGAGGGACTGTCCCGCCTGCAAAAGCTGGGCGCGCGGGGCTGCGCCCTGGTGGGCGACCCCGCCTATTACCCCCGCTTCGGTTTCAAGAACTACCCCGAGCTGGTGCACGAGGGCGTGCCCCCGGAGGTGTTCATGGCCTTGCCCTTCGGCGAAGCGGTGCCCAAGGGCACCATGAAGTTCCACCAGGGATTTTGGGCGACCAGCTAGGCCTTGGGCCGAATAAGTAAGAATTGTTGGGCTTCGCTTCGCTCAACCCAACCTACGCTATTTCTAAAGAAATATGGGATCGTGTAGGTTGGGTTGAGGGCGCCGCCCGAAGCCCAACAGCGCCCTTGTCGTTGCGAGGAGCACAGCGACGAAGCAATCTCTGCCTCAAGAAGACGGTCTCGCCGCCACGCCTGTTTATATTCAGCAATAGAGGTCATCGCGAGGAGCATCTTGAAAAAGATGCGACGTGGCGAGCTTCGCCTTCCCCCAAGAGGGGCGAATGCGGGGAAAAGGGATAGCCTTGCGCTGGTCACACAGGCATGACGAGGGAAAAGGAAGTTTGCCACACAGCGGCGGGATGGCCGCCTTTACCCCCCAACCTTGGCCTCCGCCGCTGTTCGCAATGACGGCAATTGAAGAGAAACAATGCAAAAAGGGCGGGGATAAACCCCGCCCCTACGCCAAGAGTCTTTTGCGCCCATCGGCAATCGTTGGGTTTCGGGCCGCGCCCTCTGCCCAACCTACCCTGATCTTGAATCTTAATCGACCGCCACCCCGCCCCGGCACAGCCAGGCAGCGGCAGGCAAGGCGCGGGCCAGCGAGTTCCGCAGGCGTATATGCCCATACGCCGAGGAAACGAGCGCCGTCCGCAACGCAGCATCCCGCTGTCTGGCGAAGCCGGTGCCTACTCCCCGCCGTTTTCCTCCAAATTGAAGATGCGGCGAACCAATGCCAACTGCTGGCGCAGGGTGTCGGGGCTCTTGTTGTGGCTGGCCCCCTTGATGAACATGATGGGGTCGTGCACCAGCTTCTTGACCAGAGCCTGGGTCAGGCGGTCCAGGGCGGCGGCCTGGTCGGGGCTAAGCTCACTGAGGTCCCTCAGGGTGCGGGCCAGCTCGGCGGTGCGTATCTCCTCGGCCTTGGCGGCCAGGGCGCTGATGGTGGGCACCGCGTCCAGCCCGGCCAGCCAGGACATGAACTTGACCACCTCCTCGGCCACGATGCGCTCGGCCTGACCCGCCTCCACCGCCCGCCCGGCGCGGTTGGCCTCCACCACCGAGGTGAGGTCGTCGATGTCGTAGAGATAACAGCCGTCCAGCTCGCCCACGGCGGACTCCACGTCGCGGGGCACGGCGATGTCGATGAAGAACAGGGGCCTGCCCCGCCGGGCCTTCACCGCCGCCTTGGCCATCTTGGCGGTTATCATCGCCGAGGGGCTGCCGGTGGAGGCGATGACGATGTCCACCTCGCCCAGCACCGCGCCCAACTCGTCCAGGCTGATGGCGTGCCCGCCCCAGCCACGGGCCAGATCAACCGCCCGCTCCAGGGTGCGGTTGGCCACCTGCACCTTGCTGACCCCCTGGGCCATGAGGTGCTCCACGGCCAGCTCGGCCATTTCCCCGGCCCCCACCACCAGGGCGCTAAGACCCTCCAGGGAGTCGAAGATCTTCTTGGCCAGCTCCACGGCGGCAAAGGAGATGGACACCGCCGCCCCGCCGATGTTGGTCTCCGAGCGCACCCGCTTGGCCACCTGGAAGGTCTTGTGAAGCAGGCGGTTGAGCACCGTGCGGGTAGTGCCCGCGTCGGTGGCGGTGCGGTAGGCGTCTTTTATCTGGCCCAGAATCTGGGGCTCGCCCACCACCATGGAGTCCAGGCTGGAGGCCACCCGGAACAGGTGGCGCACCGCGTCCGCCCCCTGGTAGCGGTACAGGTGCTCGGCGATCAGCTCCGGGGCCTGGCCCCGGCCGCTACAGAGCCAACCGGTCAGCTCGGCCTCCCCGGCGTTGTCCTCGGTGGCGGCCAAGACCTCCACCCGGTTGCAAGTGGAGACCATCACCGCCTCGCGCACCCCGGGCAGGGCGGTGATCCGGTGCAGCTCCCCGGGCACCGACTCGGGCGGGGGAGCCAGGCACTCGCGGACCTCCAGGGGCGCGGTCTTGTGGCTCAGGCCGATGAGTTGCAGCTTCACGGGCGGGGCCCTCCCAGGCCGGTCAGGGAGCTGAAGCTGTGGTAGCCGGGCATCAACAGCCCCGCGCCCAGGAAGGTGATGACCAGGACGGCGAAGGCGGCCACCGAGAACCAGGCCCCGCGGCGTCCCCGCCAGCCCTGCACCAGGCGGGTGTGCAACATGGCGGCGTAGAGCAGCCAGGTGATCAGCGCCCAGACCTCCTTGGGGTCCCAGCGCCAGTAGGAGCCCAGGGCCATCTGGGCGTACACCGCCCCGGAGATGAGCCCGATGGTCATCAGCAGGAAACCGGCCAACAGGCTGGCCTGGTTCAGAGAATCCAGGCGGCCCAGGCTGGGCAAACGGCGGAACACCGGGCCCATGGTCTTGGCCCTCAGGGCCTTGTCCTGGGTGAGGTAGAGCACCCCGCCCAGGCAGGTGAGGGCCAGCAGGCCGTAACCGGCCATGATGCTGATGACGTGCACGATGATCCAAGCGCTCTTGAAGGCGGCGGTCTTCACCGAAGGCACCACCGGCAGCACCGAGGCGGCCAACAGCAGCAGCACGCAGATGGGCCCGGCCAGGGCCCCCAGGATCTTCACCTCCAGGCGCAGGTTCACCACCAGCACCGCGCCCATGAGCGCCCAGGAGAAAACGTCCAGGGACTGGCGCAGGCTGGTGGCGGGCAACACCCCGCCCTCCACCCAGGCGGCGGCCAGGGCCAGGGTGTGCAGGCCGAAGCCGATCCACAGCAGGGCCAGGCCCATGCGGTAGAGCCCCTGGCGCTGGCGCACCAGGAAACCCAGGGAGATCAACGAACCCAGCAGGTAGGCGGCCAGGGTTATCCAATGCAGGGTGGTGCTCACGCGGGCTGCCTCCCCTCTGGGGCGCTTTGGCCCAGCTCCAGTCCCAAATCCTTCAGGGTGAAGCCGGGGCCCAACACCCTGGTCAAAACCTCGTCCACTGCGGCGGCTTCACCGCCCGTCACCCGCTGCATCAGCTCCGAATCCACCAGCTCGTAGAACAGGGGCCGGTTCTGATCGGCGGGCCGCCCCAGGGCGGTGAGCTTGGCTCGGGCGGCCCGAAGGATGGCCAGATAGTCGCCCCACTCGGGGCCGAACTGCCCCTCCAGGGACTGGCGCAGACGCCGGGCCGCCGCCGGGCTGGCCCCCCCGGTGCTCACCGCGAGGGTAAGCTCGCCCCGGCGCAACACCGCCGGCACGATGAAGGAGCACAAGGGCGGCACGTCCACCACGTTGACGAACACCTTGGCCGCCTCGGCGGCCTGGGCCACCGCGCGGTTCAGTTCCTCGTTGTCGGTGGCCGAGATCACCAGCCAGGCCCCCTCCAAGTCCCCGGCCTGGAAGCCCCGCTGATGTAGCTCCACCCTCTCCCCCTGGGCCAGCTCCCGCGCCTCGGGGCAGAGCCCCAGCGACACCAGGCGCACCCGCGCCCCGGCCTCCAGGAGCGAGGCCAGCTTGCGCGCGGCCACCCGACCGCCGCCCACCAAGAGCACCAGGCGGTCCTTGAGATCCAACAGCGCGGGATAAAAGGGCAAGGGCTCCTCCAATATGAGTTCCCGGCAAGCATAACATCTGACGGGCCAAGGGAAAAGGAGCAGGAGCCCCAGGCGGAGGCGGGCAAGCAAAAGGGGCCTTCCCGTGGGAAGGCCCCGCAACTTTTTTCGCCGGTGCGGGCCTAGAGAGCGGCCTTGATGATTTGCACGGCCTTGTCTAGGTCGAAGCCCAGGGCGCCGTTGTTGATCACCAGCTTGTAGCCGGTGGCGTCGTCCCAGGACTTCTTGAAAAAGTGCTTCACGTACCCCGAGGAAATGCCGTCCTGGCGCAGGCACTCGGCCTCGCCCTGCTCCTTGGGTAGGTTGGCCCGCCGCCCGCAACGCTCGGCGCGCTGGTCCAGGGGAGCCACCACCCGGAAGTGGTGGGCGTTTGCGTCGTCGGCCAGGATGTACTGGCCGCCCCAGCCCACGATGACCGCGTCACCCTGGGCGGCCACGCCCTTGACCAACTCCGTCACCGCCGCGAAGTAGCGGTCGTCGTCCAGGGCGGCTTCGGGCTTTTGGGCGATGCGCCGCACCGTGTGCAGGAAGATTTCGTCCACCAGCTTGAACAGGGAGTTTTCCTGTCCCCGGTGCAGGAGTTCCGCCTCGCCCTCGCTCATGTCCAGCTTCTTGGCCAGGTCGGCCAAGATCTCACGCCCGATCAGGCGATAGCCCAATTCTTGCGCCAACTGGGCGGCCAACTGGCGACCGCCGGCGGCGAATTCCTTGCTGATGGTAATGGTGGCCATGTACCTCTTAGAGAGCCTCTCTCCGGGCGGTCAAGGCTCCGTCAGTGAACTTGTCCAGGAAACGATCCTGATCCTGGGGGCTCACCGCGGCCTTGAGCTTGGTCTCGGCCAACTCGGCGGCCAGCTCCACGATTTCGTGGGTAAGCTCCCGGCGGGCGTGTTGCAGGGCCATCTCGGCCTGCAGCTTGGCCCGGTCCATGATCATTGCTGATTCGTCGCGAGCGTCATCTATCATACGCTGGTGATCACGCTCCGCCATTTGGCTTAGGGCCTCTTCGTAGCTTTCAAGCTCCTGGGCCATTCCGGCGGTCTTCTCCTGGATGAGCCTGAGTTGGGCCTCGGCCTCGGCCTTGGCTTTGTTCACCACTTCCAGTTCGTCGGCCACCTTGGCCCGGGCTCCGGAAAGGAACTCCTTGAGGGGCTTCTTGGCCACTTTGTAGATCAAGAAGGCCAGCACCAGGAAGTTGATGATCTTCCAGGACCAGTTCCACCAGACTTTCCAGGTGGGGATGGCGTGCTTGGCGGCCAGGGCCGTGTCGGCCCCGCCGATCAGCAGCACCGCCGCCACGGCTAGTACTGCTATGAGATGCAAGGCTTTCACGCGACCTCCCTACCCAGGATTCGGCCGGCCATTTCCTTGGCCACCCTTTCGGCCTGGGCCCGAATTTCGGTGCGGGCCTGGTCCATTTCCTTTTGGATGGAAGCTACCATCTCTTCGGCCTGGCCCCTGGCCTTGGCTTGGGCCTCGTCGATGACCTGGCGCGCCTCGCTCTCGGTCTTGCGGCGCACCTCTTCCAGCCGGTCCCGCACCTTTTGGCGGCCCTGACCCAGCTGATGGCTGTAGTCGGCCTTGGTGTCCGCCGCCCGCTCGCGCAGGGAGGCGGCCTCGGCCATCCCGCCCTTCAAGGTGGCCGTCCGCTCGGCGATCATCTTGCCGATGGGCTTATACATCATCTTGTTGAGGATGAAGATAAGCACCAGCAGATTGATGATCTGCACGAACAGCGTGGCGTTGATGCTGATCATGGGCCCGACCTCCGGCCTAGACCACGAAGATTAGCAGCAGCGCCACCACCAGGGAGTAGATGCCGGTGGACTCGGAGACTGCCTGTCCCACCAGCATGGTGCGGGTCAACAGGCCCGCTTCCTTGGGGTTGCGGCCGATGGCCTCGCATGCTTTACCCGCGGCGAAACCCTCACCCACGCCGGGGCCGATGGCGCCCAGGCCCATGGAGATGCCCGCGCCCATCAGGGCCGCCGCCCTCACCAGATCCGCGCCTTCAATGGCCATTTCCTAATTCCTCCCGTGATGAACAAGTCCTCGGGGCTCCCAAGGGAACCCGGTGGTTTTAAATCACAAACAAAAGCAACAGCGAAACGATGAGCGCGTAGATGCCCGTGGACTCGCTCACCGCCTGACCGACCAACATCACCCTGGTCAAGAGCACGCCCACTCCCTCGTAGTCGCGGGCGATGCGGTTGACCGTATAGGCCGCGGCCAGACCCTCGCCCACCCCAGGGCCGATGCCGCCGAAGCCCATGCAGATGCCGGCGGACAGGGGCGCCGCCCAGGCCACCATGGTCTCGGACGCTTCCCTGGGGATGAACATAAGGATCAGGCTGACCAAAAATCCGTAGATTACCGTGGACTGGGCCACGGTCTGGCCGATGAGCATGGTGGTGGTCACCGTGCTGGAGGACTCGGGTACGCGGGCGATGCCCGCCGATGCCTCCTGGGCGGTGAAGCCGTTGCCGATGCCCGGGCCGATGGCGCTGAGGCCGGTGGCCAGCCCGGCGCCCAAGAGAGAGGCCCAGGTGGGCCAAGCGGGAGTGCCGTTCCAGTCAACGAACATGAGCATGAACGCAACCACCATGCCGAAGATGGCCGGGGTCTGGCTGACCGCGCTGCCGATGAGCATGTTGGTGCGGATGGTGGTGGCCGCGCCGGGCTGGCGAGCCATGCCGCCCGTGGCGGCGCCGGCGGGCATGCCCGAGCCCACGCCCGAGCCGATGGCCGCCAGGCCCACCGAGAGGCCCGCGCCCATCACCGCGGCCCAGCCGGGCCACAGGGGCTGGCCGGACCAGTCCATGAACATGAGCATGAACGCAACCACCATGCCGAAGATGGCCGGGGTCTGGCAGACCGCGCTGCCGATGAGCATGTTGGTGGTCAAGGCGTTCTGGGTTGGCGGGTTGTCGGCGATGCCCAAACAGGCCTCGGCCGCCGGGAAGCCGCCGCCGGCCCCGGAGCCGATGGCGCTGAGCCCCATGGCCAGACCAGAGGCCAACAGGGACCAGGCCTCGATCATGGGCGCGCCCTGCACGTCCATGAACACCAGGAGCATGGCGATGACCAAGGCGAAGATGCCCGCGCTTTCGGCCACGGCCTGGCCGATGAGCATGTTCTTGAGGATCGCGCCGCCCATGGCTGGGTTTTTACCGATGGCCCGGGAGGCGTTGCCTGCCGCGTAGCCCTCGCCCAGGGCCGCGCCAATGGCCCCGAATCCCACCGAGAAGCCCGCCCCCAAGAAGGACGCAGCCTGTACCCAAGTTTCCGTGCTAAAGGCCATTAAGCGATTCCTACTTGGTTTGCACCGAGATATAGACCAGTGTCAGCATGGTGAACACGAAGGCCTGGATGGTCCCCACGAACAGCCCGAAGAAGGCATTGAGCGCCGGCGGCAGCACCAGGCTGTAGACCAGGTCGGTTACCACCATGATGATGATGGAGCCGCCCATGATGTTGCCGTAGAGACGGAAGGAGATGGAGACCACCTTGGAGAGCTCGCCGATGATGTTCAGCGGGGCCATGAAGAACATCGGCTGCACGTACTCGCTGAGGTAGGCCTTGAGCCCCTTGGTCTTTATGCCGGCGTAGTGGGCGATGAAAAATCCCAACACGCCATATGCCAGCGGGGTGTTCAGGTCTCTGGTGGGCTCGCTCAGCCCCGGGATCACCCCCAGCATGTTGCTCAACCATATGAAGAGGAACACGGTGATGACCAGGGGGAAATACTTGCGGTTGCGCTCATCCAAGGCATCGGCCACCAGGCCTTGGAAGGTGCCTACCATTATCTCGCCCAAGGTCTGCCAGGATCCCGGCAAAAAAGACAGCTTGCGGGTGGCCAGGAAACCGAAGGCCACGATCAAGGCCATCACCAGCCAGGACATGAGGAGGGTTTCGGAGTTGAACTCCAGGCGCATGCCGCCCAGGCTCAAATACCAGTGTGGTATGTGGGTCAGCTCGTTCACGGCGCTATCTGCTCTCCGAGGTAGTACCCAACAAACGGCCGCCCAGGAAGCGGTCGCTCAACAGGGTGAACTGAACCGTAAAAAGGCCCGCGGCGGCTGCCAGGGGCGTCACTCGCTGGGGCATGGAAAGGGCCACGGCCAGGGCCACGGCCATCAGACCGAAGCGCACGACCACTGAAACCACGGTGAAGGCCTGCCCCCGGCGCTGGGCCGGGTCCAGGGCGCGCGGCAACAGCCAGGACATGACCAGGAAGTTGGCCGCCGAAGCCAGTCCGCCCAGAGCCAAGCCCCGGGCCCAACCGGCCTGTCCGGCCACGGTGAGGATGAGCGCCCCGCCCACGGCAAAAAGCAAAGCACGGGTGATCACCTGCCGAACAAACAAGTTGGAGGGTCCCTCAGTCTTGCTCACCGTTGCGTTCAACTTCGTCGTCCTCGGGCTCCAAGCCCACTTCGGAAATCTGGCGGTAGACCGTGTAGCCCCCCCCGGCTATGCCCAGGAGGATGAAAACCGTTATGAACACTCCTCTGGCGCCAAACCACTCGCCCAGCCAATAGCCTATAAAAAGGCAGAAAAGCACCGACCCGGCGAAGGTCAAACCCACCTGCATAACCAGGGCCAGATGGTCCCAAACGGCTCGCGGCGGTCTACTCAGCATTGTGACCCGCTTCCGATATTTAAAGGTTTAGCGGGCTGACTAGGCATTAATAGACCTGACCCCTTGGCATGTCAAGGACAAAGTGCAAACCGGCACAAACTATCCCCGATGTACAACCGCCGGTCAACACATTTCATCTTGTACCCCCTTTTCACCTTGTGATAGCCTGAATCTGCCAAGGGAGCTTCGGTGGGAGGGGAACCGGAGAAACCACACGGCAAGTGGCCCAATCAGTAGGTTATAGGTTCAGCGGGGTGAACTCCCGCGGGCATTAGGGAGGATGAGCATGGGAGAAAAACGTGTTGCCCGAGTCACCGAGATCGTGGCCGCCAGTCCGGTCAGCCTGGACGACGCCATTAAGGTCGGCTTCGAGCGGGCCACCCGCACCCTGAGGGGCATCACCGGCATGAAGGTGGTGGAGCAGCGCGTTTCGGTGATGGAGAATCAAATCTCCGAATACCGGGTCCGCCTGGAAGTGATCTTCGTCCTCGAAGCCTAATTTCAGGGCCGCGCCGAACCAAATCAGCGTCCGTCATCACTCGCGGCTTCCCCGGCCCACCGGGGAGGCCTCTGAGCTTCATTTGGCTGTGCCGTGACCACCCCCCCATATCAAGATCTTTATATCTATGAATTTTTAGGCGACGCCCGTGCCCTGGCCCGCGGCCTGGGCCCCCATTACCTGGGCCTGTGGCTGGAGGGCGACACCAGCTTCCTGTTCTTTTCGGCCCCCTCTCCCCAGGCGGTGGAGCAGATCTCGGCCACGGGCGGGGTCACCCTGCGCCAGCGCCACGAGCTGACCTACGAGCAGTGGCAGGGCGGTCTGGAGCTGAAGCCCTGGCTGGTGGGCGACCTGTTCTTCTGCCCTTCCTGGGACCCGTCCCCGCCCCCCAAGGGGACCAAGCGCCTGCTCATCGATCCCGGCCTGGTCTTCGGCTCGGGCCTGCACCCCACCACCCGCCATTGCCTGGAGCTGCTCTGGCTGCGCCGCCAGCGGGGCCACCTGGGGCGGGTGTTGGATTTAGGCTGTGGAACCGGCATCTTGGCCCTGGCGTCCGCCGCCTGGGGAGCCTCGGAGGTGCTGGCGGTGGACCTGAACCCCCTGTGCGTGAGCACCACCAAAAACAACGCCAGGCTGAACGGCGTCGATCTCACCGCCGTGGAGGGCCCGGCGGGCGATTTTCTGGACCAACCGGCCGACCTGGTGTTGGGCAACCTGCCCTGGGCGGTGCAACAAGAGCTGTGGGCCGAGCCCCGCGACCTGGACGGCATGCCCCAGATGATCCTCTCGGGAGTGATGCGCTCCCAGGTGGGCAAGCTGGAAGACCTTCTGCGCTCCAGGGGTTACGCCATTGCCCAGCGCCGCGAGGCGGAGTTCACCTGGTTCAGCTTCTGGGCCCGGAAGTCCTAGCCCAACCCTGGGCAACTTCAAGCTTATTTCCCCCAAAACCCCAAGTTGCCGCCGACAAGCCGCCGCTTGGTAATGGGCGGATCGCCCGCCATCCCTCTCGCCTGAACATCACGGCGAAAATTCGCCGGCTTGTTCAGTTTTAAGCCTGCTATCTCCTGGTGATCAAAGGCCTATTGACCCTCCGGCGGCGGGCGGAATCGGTAACCACCTCGTTATAGGTGTAAAAAAGCTTCTACTCTGCCGTTGACAAGCCGCCTGGCTGGTGGTAGAGCCATATTTACTTGTGATCTGACGGAGGATCTGACCCATGAGGCGAAAAACAACATCCCGTAAGCCCACGCAGGCTCACCAAACCGCTTCCTTCCGCTCTGCCTCCCTTCTTGGCGCCATCCTCGGCGTAGTATTGTTGTTGGTACCCTCCGTAATTATCCTGCCCCTCTAGGGGCCGGAAACACTCTACCGACATCCTGACTTTTTAATTACAGGCCGTCGGGCCCCCCGTAAGGCTATGCCGTCGGGGGCCTCGCGCCGCAAATTCTCCGGTAAGGGCCCCCAGGCCGCCGGAAAGCCCCCAAGGGGAGAAAACGCGTTATGAGCTTACCCAGTGATCAGGTGAAAAAGGGCTCCGCCCGGGCCCCCCAACGTTCCCTTCTCCGGGCCCTGGGCCTCAAAGATGACGATCTGTCCCGCCCCCTGGTGGGCATCGCCAACTCCTACAACACCGTGGTGCCCGGCCACATGCACCTGGACCGGCTGGCCAAGCTGGCCGCCGACGGGGTGCGGGCCGCCGGGGCCACCCCCATGGAGTTCAACACCATAGGTATCTGCGACGGCCTGGCCATGGGCCACGCCGGCATGCACGCCTCCCTGCCCAGCCGCGAGGTGGTGGCCGACAGCGTGGAGCTGATGGCCCTGGCTCACGGCTTCGATGCCCTGGTGCTCATCGCCTCCTGCGACAAGATCGTGCCCGGCATGCTCATGGCCGCCTGCCGCCTCAACCTGCCCGCGGTGATGCTCACCGGCGGGCCCATGGCCGCGGGCAACCTGGAGGGCAAGGCGGTGGATCTCATCACCGTGTTCGAGGGCGTGGCCAAGGTGCAGTCCGGCCAGTGGAGCCAGGAGCAGCTCACCGCCCTGGAGTGCGCCGCCTGTCCCGGCCCCGGCTCCTGCTCGGGCATGTTCACCGCCAACACCATGGCCTGCATGTCCGAGGCCATGGGCCTGGCCCTGCCCGGCGGGGCCTCTGCCCTGGCCCAGAGCCCCAAGCGGGCCGAGCTGGCCAAAGCCAGCGGCATGGCCGCGGTGGCCGCGCTCAAGAAGAATCTCAGGCCCCTGGACATCCTTACTAAAGAGGCTTTTTTCAACGCCTGCCGGGTGGACCTGGCCCTGGGCGGCTCCACCAACACCTGTCTGCACCTGCCGGCCATCGCCCACGAGGCCCGGGTGGACTTCGGCTTGGCGGACTTCGACCGATTGTCCAAGAAGACCCCCCACTTGGCCAAGCTGAGCCCGGCCGGGGAGTTCCGCATGGAGCACCTGGACGCGGCCGGCGGAGTGGGCGCGGTGATGAAGGCCCTGGAGCCGGTGCTGGACACCACCTGCAAGGCGGTGGGCGGCGAGAGCCTGGCCGACTACCTGGCCCCGGAGGTATCGGCCTACGCCGTGGACGGCAAGCGGGTGATCCACACCATGGAGGCCCCGCTAAGCGCCCAGGGAGGCATCGCGGTGCTCAGAGGCAACCTGGCCCCGGACGGCTGCGTGGTCAAGGCCGCGGCGGTGGCTCCGGAGATGCGTAAGTTTAGCGGCCCGGCTCGGGTCTTTAACTGCGAGGAAGACGCGGTGGCCGCCTACAACGACGAGGTCATCCAGCCCGGCGAGGTGATCGTGGTGCGCTACGAAGGCCCCGCCGGCGGACCGGGCATGCGCGAGATGCTGGCCCTGACCGCCTTGGTCAGCGGCGGGCCCTTGGACGGCAAGGTGGCCCTGGTCACCGACGGCCGCTTCAGCGGAGGCAGCCGGGGCGCGGCCATAGGCCACGTATCCCCCGAGGCCGCCGCGGGAGGCCCCATGTGTCTTGTACAAAACGGCGACATCATCGCCTTGGACATCGAGGCCCGCAGCATTGAGTTGAAGGTCGCGGAAACCGAACTGGAGCGCCGCCGGCAGGACTGGCGGCCACCCGAAGCAAAATTCACCCGCGGAGCCCTGGTCCGCTACGCAGCCCTGGTGGGCAGCGCGGCCGGGGGAGCGGTTCTCAAGGGAAATTAGCAAATGTGTCCCTTTAGCCATAAAAGCAATACGGCCCGCGACGAACTGGGCCTCATGCTGTCTCGACAAATAGGACTAACTCGCTCTGGCGGCCAAAGCAAAGGCCCAAGGAAGGACGCCATGAATACCCCAGCCAAACCCCAGGACCCCAAGGCCGCCTTCACCGGTTCCGACGCGGTGGTGGCCTGCCTCAAGCATCAAGGGGTGGAGGTCATCTTCGGCATGACCGGCGGCGCCATCATGCCGCTATACGACGCGATATTCCGCGACGGCAGCATCCAGCACGTTATCGTGGGCCACGAGCAAGGCGCAGCCCACATGGCCGAGGGCTACGCCCGGGCCACCGGCAAGGTGGGGGTGGTTATGACCACCTCCGGCCCCGGGGCCACCAACCTGGTCACCGGCCTGGCCGACGCCTTCATGGACTCGACCCCCATGGTGGCCATCACCGGCCAGGTGACCAGCAACCTGCTGGGCAACGACGCCTTCCAGGAGGCGGACATGCGGGGCATCACCATGCCCATCACCAAGCACAACTACCAGATCAGCAGCGTGGACGAGCTTCCCGAGGTGCTGGCCGAGGCCTTTTTCGTGGCCCTGTCCGGCCGCCCCGGCCCGGTGCTCATAGACCTTCCCAAGGACGTGATGACCGCCCCCTGCGATCACCTGCTGGCCGCCCCCAGCGCCCCCAGCGGCTACCAGCCCCATTACCGGGGCAACCCCCTGCAGATCGGCCGGGCGCTCAAGGTGCTGGCCCAGGCCAAGCAGCCGGTGATCCTGGCCGGCGGCGGGGTGATAACCGCCGGGGCCCACGAGGAGCTTCGCGAACTGGCCCAAGTCACCGGCATTCCGGTGGCCAACACCCTCATGGGCCTGGGCTCCTTCCCGGCCGACAACGACCTGTTCCTGGGCATGCCCGGCATGCACGGCACCGGCTACGCCAACCTGGCCCTGCACCACGCCGACGTGATCCTGTGCGTGGGCACCCGCCTGGTGGACCGGGTCACCGGCAAGCTGGACTCCTTCGCCCCCAAGGCCCAGTTCATCCACATCGATGTGGACGCCAGCGAGATCGGCAAGAACCTGCCCTGCCTGGTGCCCATCGTGGGCGACGCCAGGTCAGTGCTGGCCGACCTGGCCAGGGGCGCGGCCGAGTGGGCGACCAAACCCGATATCTCCGAGTGGCTCTCCCAGATCGAGGCCTGGAAGAACTGCTACCCCATGGTCTACGCCGACAAGCCCCCGGCCATCGCGCCCCAGGCGGTGGTGGAGCTTCTGGGGCGCATCCTGCCCCAGGAAACCATCGTGGTCACCGGGGTGGGCCAGCACCAGATGTACACGGCCCAGTTCTATCCCTTTAAAGAGCCCCGCACCTTCATCACCAGCGGCGGACTGGGCACCATGGGCTACGGCCTGCCCGCGGCGGTGGGCGCCAAGATTGGCGCGCCGGACAAGGAAGTGGTGCTCATCGACGGCGACGGCTCCTTCCTGATGACCATTCAGGAGCTGGCCACGGCGGTGCGCTACAAGGTGGGCCTGGTGGTGCTGATCCTCAACAACAACTTCCTGGGCATGGTTCGCCAGTGGCAGGAGATGTTCCTGGACAAGCGCCAGGCGGAGACCGACCTGCAGCCGCCCCCCTACGCCCGGGTGGCCCAGGCCTTCGGCGGCATGGGCCGCCAGGTCATGACCGTGGACGAGCTGGAGCCGGCCATCGCCTGGGCCCGCCAGCAGGCGGCCGAGAAGCACCTGCCCGTGGTGCTGGACGTGGCCGTGGAGCGCGAGGCCCTGGTGCTGCCCATGGTGCCGCCCGGCGGCGCCAACGCCGACTTCATCCCCTGCCCCGGTCAGAAACGCGAGGAGTAGAGCCATGGAAAACTTCAGTCCCATATCGGTCCTGGTGCGCAACGAGCCGGGCGTGCTCAGCCGGGTCTCCGGGCTCTTCGCCCGGCGCGGCTTCAACATCTACTCCCTGGCCGTGGGCGAGACCGACGACCCCAAGGTGAGCCGCATCAGCGTGGTGGTGGCCGGTGAAGCGCCGATCATCGATCAGGTGGTCAAACAGTTGCGCCGCCTGGTGAGCGTGATAATGGTCAGCGACCTCACCGGGCGTCCCCGGGTGGAGCGCGGCCTGCTTCTGATGAAGGTGAACGCCCCCCACGACAAGCGCGGCGAGCTGATGCAACTGGCCCAGATTTTCCGGGCCAGGGTGGACCACGTGGACAACCAGAGCCTTATCCTGGAAGTCACCGGCAACCGCGAGAAGCTGGAGGCCTTCATCGATATACTTAGGCCCCACGGCATCCAGGAGATGGCCCGCACCGGCCAGATCGCCATGGCCCGCAGCCAGGGGCCCATGGCCGACTATTGGAACGACGTGGCCGCCGGTTACGACCCCGACCAAGACGGCACGTACAATATCAGCCGGGCGGCCGAGCGCCTGGCCCAAGAGATTGAGGAACAAGACTAAGGCGCTTTGCCGATATTTTTTAAGGAGAACCTGACGATGAGCGTTAACATCTACTACGAGAGCGACACCAACCCCAAGCTGCTGGCCGACAAACGCATCTGCGTGTTGGGTTACGGCAGCCAGGGCAACGCCCATTCCCGCAACCTGGCCGACAGCGGCCTGAACGTGGTGGTGGGCCTGCGCGAGGGCAGCAAAACCTTCGACAAGGTCAAGGCCGACGGCCTGGAGCCCATGGAGATCAACGAGGCGATCAAGGGCGCGGACATCATCTGCTTCCTGCTGCCCGACACCTCCCAGCCCGAGGTTTACCAGAAGTACGTGGTCCCCAACATCAAGCCCGGCGCGGCCATGCTCTTCGCCCACGGCTTCAACCTGCACTACGGCCAGATCATTCCCCCGGCGGACAACGACGTGATCATGGTGGCCCCCAAAGGCCCCGGCAAGCTGGTGCGCGACCTGTATGAGCAGGGCCAGGGCGTGCCCTGCCTTTGCGCCGTGGCCCAGGACGCCTCGGGCAACGCCAAGAACCTGGCCCTGGCCTACGCCTGGGGCATCGGCGGCGCCCGCGCGGGCGTCATCGAGACCACCTTCGCCGAAGAGACCGAGACCGACCTCTTCGGCGAGCAGGCGGTTCTCTGCGGCGGCCTGTCCTCCCTGATGAAAGCCGGTTTCGAGACCTTGGTGGAGGCGGGCTACGCTCCGGAGATGGCCTACTTCGAGTGCATCCACGAGACCAAGCTGATCATCGACCTGATCTACCAGGGCGGCCTCAAGAAGATGCGCCGCTTCATCTCCGAGACCGCCAAGTACGGCGACATCACCCGCGGCCCCCGCGTGGTGCCCGCCGAGGCCAAGCAGGAGATGCGCCGGGTCTTGGACGAGATCCAGGACGGCCGTTTCGCCCGCGAGTGGATTCTGGAGAACCAGGTCAACCGCCCCGTGTACAACGCCCTGCTGCGCAAGGACGAGGAACACCAGATGGAGAAGGTTGGCGCCCAGCTTCGCGGCATGATGAAGTGGCTCGGTGAGTAATTGAACCTCCGGGGGCGGCGCGAGCCGCCCCCGGCCATAACCAAGCGTACCGTGATATATTTGCCGAGCGGTTTCAACTGGACGTAAATTTATTAGCGCGTCGGACCTTTGGCGGACCGAAAAGGGGAGTAACGTGCCCACGCTGCTGGATAAAATCTGGGACAACCATCTGGTGCGGAGCGAAAAAGGCCGCCCGGACCTAATCTACATCGACAGGCATCTGGTGCACGAAGTGACCTCGCCCCAGGCCTTTTCGGCCATGCGCCGCGAGGGCCGCAAGGTGCGCCGTCCGGACCTGACCTGGGCGGTGTGCGACCACGTGGTGCCCACCACCCACATGGCCCGGCCCCTGGCCGACGAGATCGCCGAGACCCAGATGGCCGCCTTGGAGCAGAACGCCAAGGACTTCGGCGTCCCCTACTTCGGCTGGGGCCAGGACCGCCAGGGCGTGATCCACGTGACCATGCCCGAGCAGGGCATCGTACTCCCGGGCAACACGGTGGTGGCCGGCGACAGCCACACCGCCACCCACGGAGCCTTCGGGGCCCTGGCCTTCGGCATCGGCACCAGCGAGGTGGAGCACGTGTTGGCCACCCAGACCCTGCCCCAGTCCAAGCCTCCCTGCATGGCCGTGGAGGTCAAAGGCGATCTGCCCGCCGGTTGCACGGCCAAGGACATCATCCTGGCCATCATCGGCCAGCTGGGCAACGACGGGGCCACCGGACATGCCATCGAGTACATGGGCCCGGCCATCAGCGCCCTGTCCATGGAAGGGCGCATGACCCTGTGCAACATGAGCATAGAGGCCGGGGCCCGCTCGGGCATGGTGGCCCCGGACGAGACCACCTTCGCCTGGCTGAAGGGCCGCGCCTACGCCCCGGCGGGCCAGGACTGGGAGCGGGCGGTGGCCTACTGGAAGACGCTGCCCAGCGACCCGGACGCCAAATTCGACAAGCGGGTGGTGCTGGACATCAGCGCCCTGGAGCCCATGCTCACCTGGGGGGTCAACCCCGGCCAGGTGGCGGGCATCGGCGGCCTGGTTCCCGAGCCCGCCTCCCTGCCCCAGGAGAGGCAAAAGGCCGCGGCCGACGCCCTGGCCTACATCGACCTTAAGCCCGGCCAAAAGTTCAGCGAGGTGCCCATCGACTACGCCTTCATCGGCTCCTGCACCAACGGCCGCCTGGAAGACCTGCGCGCCGCCGCCGCCGTGGCCAAGGGCCACAAGGTGGCCGAGGGGGTCACCGCCATCGTGGTGCCCGGCTCCATGCAGGTGAAGGCCCAGGCCGAGGCCGAGGGCCTGGACAAGATATTCGTGGAGGCGGGCTTCGAGTGGCGGCTCCCCGGCTGCTCCATGTGCCTGGCCATGAACCCGGACGTTTTGCCCGAGGGCAACCGCTGCGCCTCCACCAGCAACCGCAACTTCAAGGGCCGTCAGGGCAAGGGCGGGCGCACCCACCTGTGCAGCCCGGCCATGGCCGCGGCCAGCGCCATTAACGGCCGCCTGAGCGACCCCAGGGAGTTCATCTAATGGAAAAGTTCGTAAAGCTCACCGGCGTGGTGGTGCCCCTGGACATGGCCCACGTGGACACCGACCAGCTGGTGCCCAAGCAGTTCCTGAAGAGGGTGGAGCGCGAAGGCTACGGCGAGGTGCTGTTCTATCACCACCGCTACGACGAGGCCGGTAACCTGGTGGACGAGTTCGTGCTCAACCAGCCCCACTACCAAGGGGCCACCATCCTCCTGGCCCGGGAAAACTTCGGCTCCGGCTCCAGCCGCGAGCACGCCCCCTGGGCCCTGCAGGACTACGGCTTTAGGGCGCTGATCGCCCCCAGCTTCGCCGACATCTTCAAGGCCAACTCCTACAAGATCGGCCTGCTGCCCATCGAGCTGGAGACCGCCCTGGTGGACGACCTGTTCAAACGGGTGGAGGCCAAGCAGGGCTACCGCCTCACCGTGGACCTCAAGGAGCAGACCATCAGCGGGCCCGACGGCTTCGCCTGCTTCTTCCCGGTGGACCCCTTCCGCAAGCATTGCCTGTTGGAGGGCCTGGACGAGGTGGGCCTCACCCTGACCCACGAGGAGGCCATCACGGCCTATGAGAAAAACCACGCCGAGCCCTGGCAGGCGGCGACCAAGGGAGAGCAGCAGTGAGCAAGCAGCATGAAATCGCGGTAATCGGCGGCGACGGCGTAGGGCCCGAGGTGACCGAGGCCGCCCTAGCGGTCTTGCAGGCCACCGGCGCGGAGCTGAACTTCACCCACTACCAGGCGGGCGACGGCACCCTGGAGCAGACCGGCGTGGCTCTGCCCCAGGAGACCCTGGACGGGGCGCTGCAATCCGACGCGGTGCTCTTCGGCGCGGCCGGGGCCTGCGCGGCCCAGGTGATCCTTCGCCTACGGGCCGAGCTGAAGGCCTGGGCCAACCTGCGCCCCAGCAAGGCCTACAAGGGCGTGGACTGCCTGCGCCCCGAGACCGACATGATGATCGTGCGCGAGAACAGCGAGGGCATGTACTTCGGCGGCGAGGACGAGCCCGAGCCGGGCAAGGCCACCGCCACCCGGGTCATCACCGACGCGGCCTCCTACCGCATCGCCCGCTGCGCCTTTGAGTTCGCCATCCAGGCGGGCTATGAAAAGGTCACCGCGGTGCACAAGGTCAACGTGCTCAAGAAGACCGACACCATCTTCCTGGAGGCCTGCCGCCGGGCGGCCAAGGAATTCCCCCAGATCAAATACGAAGAGGCCCTGGTGGACTCGGTGGCCATGCGCATGGTGCTGCGTCCCCAGGACTTCCAGGTGATCGTGACCACCAACCTCTTTGGCGACATCCTGAGCGACCTGGCCGCCGGGCTCATCGGCGGCCTGGGCATGTGCCCCAGCGCCAACCTGGGCGACGGCCCGGCCCTGTTCGAGCCGGTGCACGGCACCGCCCCGGACATCGCGGGCCAAGGCAAGGCCAACCCCACGGCGGCCATCCTCTGCGCGGCCATGATGCTCAGGCACCTGGGCTACGCCGACATGGCCGCCTCGGTGGAGGAGGCCGTAGCCGCTTGCCTGGCTGCGGGCGAGACCACCGAAGACCTGGGCGGCAGCCTCGGCACCATGGGAATGGCCCAGGCGGTCATCGCCCGCATGGGAGCCTGAAATGCGCCCAGCCCGCTTGCTGGCCGCGCTGCTCCTGACCCTCTCCCTGGCCCTGCCCGCCATGGCCGGCGGTCCGGGCCGTGACACCCTGTACCAGGTCTCGCTGTTGGACGCCCTGTTGGACGGTGACTACTACGGCTCGCTGAGCGTGGGCGAGCTGCTGGGGCACGGCGACACCGGCCTGGGCACCTTCCAGGACCTGGACGGGGAGATGGTGGTCAGCGGCGGGGTGGTCTACCAGATCGACATGCAGGGCGTCCCGCATGCCATGCCCCCCCAGACCATGACCCCCTTCGCCCAGGTGACCTTCTTCGACCCGGACCTGACCCTGCGCCCCCCGGCGGGCCTGGACTTCCCCGCCCTCAAGAAGTGGCTGGAAGCGCGCCTGCCCAGCCGCAACCTGTTCTACGCGGTGCGGGTGAAGGGCCGCTTCGAGAAGATCAAGGCCCGCAGCGTGCCCAAGCAGAAGCCGCCCTACCCCCCGCTGTTGCAGGTGGTCAAAAACGGCCAGGCGGTGTTCGACTGGCAGGCGGTGGACGGCGAGCTGGTGGGCTTCATCTCCCCGGCCTTTGCCAAGGGCACCGGCGCGCCGGGCTGGCACCTGCACTTCCTCAGCGCGGACAAGACCAAGGGCGGCCATTTGCTGGCCACCACCCTGGGCCAGGTCACGGTGGAGGTGGACCTCACCAACGAGCTGACCATCGTGCTGCCCACCAAGGGGCCCTTCCTCAAGATGGACCTGGCCAGCGACCGCAGCAAGGCGTTGCACCTGGTGGAGCAGGGTAAGAAGTAAGCTAAGAGGGCGGGGATAAACCCCGCCCCTACATTTCGCCCCTGCTAATAAAACAACGATTGTCGTTGCGAGGAGCGGCATTGCCGCGACGAAGCAATCTCTGCCCGGCAGCGGACGCTCTGACCCCCGCACCGGCGTCTGATCCCTGGCCCCCCGTCCCTTTACCTCCAGCAATCGCCGTCATCGCGAGGAGCATCTTGGAAAAGATGCGACGTGGCGAACTTCGCCTTCTCCCAGGCGGGATGGCCTCCTCCCCTGAAGGGAGGTATGGCGAGGGAAAAGGAAGGTTGCCACGGCCCGCCGCACGCAGCCCCTTTTTCAGGCCTGCGCCATGGGCGGCGGACCTCGCAATGACTTGCTGTTTGCTGGATGAATCAGGTGGCGGGTGGTGGCGATGTGCTCGGACGATTGGTGTTGCGCGTCCCCGCCCTCCACGCACAGAGATTGCTTCGTCGCGGCATTGCCGCTCCTCGCAACGACAAAGGTGGGTGTTGGGTTTCGCTGCGCTCTACCCAACCTACGCTAATATGAAATCTTTATGACCGACGGCCAGCCTCAGCGGCACAGCCAGAGCCCGGAGGGCAAGGCGTCCGCCGAGCGACTGTCGCAGGCGTAGCCTTAGCTACGTCGAGGCAGGAGCGGAGGCGGCAACGAAGCATTGCGTGGCCTGACGCAGCCGCGCGGCACAGCCAGGGGCGATGGGCAAGGCGGAAGCGAGCGAGGGACGCAGGGGTAGGAGAACTTACCCCGAGGACCGAGCGTCGCCGACAACGCAGCATGGCGCTTCCTGGCGAAGCCGCCTAATTACTGTTGGAGAGGCGGGCGCTGAGATCCTTCACAAAATTGGGATCAGGCCGGGCCCCCAAGGCCTTGGCCTTGTTGAGGTGAAGCCAGGCGGCGGCGTAGTTGGCGGAATAGAAGAAGTAGTAGGCCGCGTTTTCCTGCACCATGGGGTCGGTGGGGGCCAACTCCAGGGAGCGTCGCACGTAGGGCGCGGCCATGGCCACCTTGCCCTGGGACCAATACACCACGGCCAGGTTGCCGTAGGCGTTGGTGTTGTCTGGGGCCAGTTCCAGGGTCTTGAGGTAGTTGGTCTCGGCCAGATCCCAGCGCTTTTGCCGGGAGTAGACGAAGGCCTTGCCGAAGTAGCCGGGGGCGAAGGAAGGGTCGATGATGGTGGCCTGGTGGAAGCGGCGCAGGGCACCGGCCAGGTCTCCCCGGTCGAAGTATTTCCAACCCTTTTCCACCGCGTAGCGCGCGGCGTCGTCGGCCGTGGACGGCTCCAACTGCGAGCGCGGCGCGGCCAAAACCGGCGCCGCCGCCCAGCACAGGGCCATACCCAGGGTCAGAAACAGCAACCACACCTTCATGCCCGTGATCCTCCCGGCAAGTGGTGAGCGCTCTTTCGTTGTCAGATCAAGGTTGTTTGTTCTCGAGCTTTTTCTTGAATCGCCAAATCTCGGAGGCGTAGGCCGCGGCGATAACGATCACCGCCAACACCAGGAAGGTCCACCAGGGCGTGGTCTTGTGGAAGAAAAACCGCCACAGGACAAAACCGCCAATTAGACCGGCCGCGGCCCGAATTAGAAATACGGTGAGTTTGCTCATCTGGTCTCCCATACAAATTTAACACACACCCAGCTTCTAGGCAAAGATCAACAGCACCGCGGAAAGGCTGAAAAAACTAAGCAAAGTGCCGAGCACGATGGCGGCCCCGGCCAGGTCGGCGTCGGAGTTCATCTGGGTGGACAGGATGTAGGCGCTGGTGGCCGTGGGCAGGGCCAAAAAGATCATGGCCACGGTGAGCGACAGGCCCCCCACCCCGGCCAAGGACAGCAGGCTCCAGCCCACCAGGGGCAGCACCAACAGCTTGAGCAGGCAAGACAGCAGGCTGAGCGCCACCCGGCCCTTGAGCTTAGTGAGAGCCAAGGCGCCGCCGATGGACAGCAGGGCCAGGGGCAGGCTGAGGCCGCCGGCCAGGGCCAGGGAGCGCTTCAAGAACAGGGGCAGCTCCAGGCCGGAGTGGGCCCAGGCGATGCCCGCCAGGCAGGAGAGGATCAGGGGGTTGGCCAACAGCGCCTTGAAGGCCAGCAAAGCCTTTTGGGCCCCGCTGTAGGAGGCCTGGGAATACCAGACCAGGGTGGAGACGGCCAACAGGTTGATGAAAGGAATGGCCATGGAGATGAGGATGCCGAAGCGGGCCACCCCCTCCTCGCCAAAGGCGCTGAGGATCACGGCCATGCCCACGTAGGTGTTGAAACGGTAGCTCACCTGGCTGAAGGTGCCGGCCTGGTAGGGGGCCACCCCGGCCAGGCGGGCGTAGACCAGGCTGAGCGCCCACACCACAAGGATAGCGGCCAAGACTGCGGCCATGAGCGCCGGAGGGGCGCTAAGCTCCACCCCGGCCGAGCCTATCTTGAGAAAGAGCAGGGCCGGGAAAAAGATGAAATAGACGATCCGGTCCGAGGCCGCGAAAAAGGCGGGCGGGGCCCAGCCCTTGGCCATGATCAGACGGCCCAGGGCTATGAGCACGAACACCGGCAGTACGTTGTCCAGGATGTGGGCCACCGTCATCCTCCCCCAGCAATCTGCTCGAACTTAACCCGCCGCCCGCCGCCTGGCAATAGGCTAGAGCCCTTGGCCGGAGAATATGGCCAGGCGGACGCGGCCGGAAGGCCTTGGCGGGCCCTTATTGACCATCCGCCGTTGACAGGATATTTTATCAACACAAAGGCGCTGCCAACCCGGCGTTTTAAGTTGGGAATCACCCCGTTGTCCGTCCTGCCCCGCAGCTGGGGAGAACCACCCGTAAAAGCCCACCGCAACCATCGCGGCGGCATGTTTTTTCTCTTACCAGCGCCTTTGGGCCGCAGGACACAGCATGTTACCCAATTTTTTAATCATCGGAGCCCAACGTAGCGGCACCACCTCCCTTTTCCAGGTGCTCAGGCGCCATCCCCAGGTGTTCATCCCCGACGTCAAGGAAGTGAACTTCTTCTTCCACGACAACCACTACCGCCGGGGAGTGGAGTACTACCAATCGGTGTTCGCGGACGCGACCCCCGGCGCCCTGGCGGTGGGCGAGGCCTCGCCGGGCTACATCTGCAAGCCGGGAGTGGCGGGGCGCATCCACGAGCTGCTGCCCTCGGTCAAGCTGGTGGCGGTGCTGCGCAACCCGGTGGACCGGGCCTATTCCCAGTACTGGGACAACCGCCGCTTTTTGGCCGAGCCCCTTTCCTTTGAGCAGGCCATAGACGTGGCCCTCACCCCGGAATACCGCCACGGCGAGCGGGGATACTTCAGCCGGGGGGCCTACATCAACCAGATCGAAAGCTATTTGGAGCTTTTTAAGCGCGAGCAGATGCTGGTGCTGATCTTCGAGGACCTGAAGAAGGACCCGGAGGCGGTGTTCAGCCGTTGCTTCGAATTCCTGGGGGTGGACCCGGCCTTCCGCTGCCCGGAGATGACCAAGGCCTCCAACTCCTCCATGGTATGGGACAACCCGGTGCACTCCTTTTTCCTCCGGCGCAACAAGTACCAGAAGTGGGTGCCCAAGCACTGGATCAAGCAGGCCTGCCGGGGCCCCCTGGTCAAGCGCAAGTACCCCCCCATGAGCCGCGAGGCCAGGGAGCGTCTGCTGGAGTTCTACCGGCCCTACAACCAGAGGCTGGAGGCGTTCCTGGGCCGTGAGCTGGAGCGCTGGAAAAGCTGAGCCCCGCAAGAGGCCGGGGCCTAAAAAGGCCGTATCCACCTATTTAATTTATATGCAGGGTTTTTTATCTTAATATAGGTTTTTGCAGGCCCGCGTATTTCATGGGGGCCGGGTAGTGGAGGTAGGCAACATGGAGAACAACCACAAACCGATCATGAACCAGCCCCGCCGGCTGGAAGAGGGCTTCGATCCGGGCCGCGAGCTTTGGGAGCGCCTGGTGGACGACGCCATCCTGCGCGGCGGCCCCTGTCTGGCCACGGTGGAAAACCTGCTGCATGAGGCCTGCCACTTGCCGGCCAATCCCCGCGAGCAGGGCGAGGACGAGCCCAGCCGGGAGTAAGCCTTTGGACTGGCGCGAGGTATACCGCAAGCGGCGCATGGACGCCGACCAGGCCCTGAGCCGGTTGCGCTCGGGGAGCAGCGTATACATCGGCTCCGGCTGCGCCGAACCGCGCCACTTGGTGGCCGCCCTGTCCAAGCGGGCCCCCAGCCTGTTGGATGTGCAGGTGATCCAGGCCATCAGCGTGGCGGCCAGCGACTACACCTCCGAGGCCTTTGCCGACAACTTCACGGCCATGCGCTTTTTCGTGGCCGCCGCCGCCCGCCGGGCGGTGAGCGAGGGCGCGGCCGACTACGTGCCCCTGCACATGAGCGACCTGCCCGACCTGATCAGCTCGGGCCGCCTGGCGGTGGACGCGGTGCTCATCCAGGTGTCGCCGCCCGACGAGCACGGCTGGTGCTCCCTGGGGGTGTCGGTGGACGTGGCCGGGGAGGCCATTGCCCAGGCCCGCCTGGTCATCGCCCAGGTGAACGCCGAGATGCCCCGCACTCACGGTGACACCTACATCCCGGTGAGCCGCCTGGACTGCATCGTGGAGCACACCCAGCCGCTCATCACCTTCAGCCAGACCAGCCCCGACGAGGTGGCGGTAAAGGCGGCCCGCCAGGTGGCCCGGCTGATCCCCGACGGGGCCACCATCCACGCCGGGCTGGGGCGCATGGCCCAGGCGGTCTTGGGCGAGCTGGGCGGGCGTAAAAACCTGGGCATCCACTGCGACGCCCTCACCGACGCCTATCTGCCGCTGATCGAGAGCGGAGCGGTCACCGGGGCGGCCAAGGGAATGCGTCCCCACAAGATCGTGGCCTCCTTCTGCCTGGGCGGGGCCAAGCTGTTCAGCTTCGTCAACAACAACCCCGAAGTGGTTTTGCTGCCCACCCGGGAGGTGAACAACCCAACGGTGATCGCGGCCAACCACCGCATGTTCAGCGTGCACGAGGCCCTGGAGGTGGACCTGACCGGGCAGGTATGCACCGCCGACCGCGAGGGCCGGGTCTACTCGGGCATGGGCGGGGTGATGGACTTTTTGCGCGGGGCCACGGCCAGCCCTGGCGGCCAGGGCATCGTGGTGTTGCCCTCGCTGAGGCCCGACGGCTCCAGCCGGGTGGTGCCCCAGATCGCGCCGGGGGCCGGGGTGGCGGTGACTCGGGCCGGGGTGCGCAGCGTGGCCACCGAATACGGCGCGGTGTATCTGCACGGCCTGTCGCTGCGCGAGCGGGCGGTGGCCTTGATCGACATCGCCCACCCCAACCACCGCGATGCGCTGCTCACCGCCGCCCGCGAAGGAGGGCTGATCAGCCAGCGCCAGATCCTGGCCCCGCTGTTCACCGGGGTCTACCCCGATAAGTACGAGCGCCACACCGCGCTCAAGGACGGCGGCGAGGTTTACATCCGGCCGGTGAAGCCCACCGACGAGCGCATGGTGCAGGAGTTCTTCTACTCCATGACCGACCGCGAGGTGTACTACCGCTTTTTGCACGCCACCAAGTCCTTCCCGCGCAAGGACATGCAGAAGATGGTCAACATCGACTATCACCGAGAGCTTTCCCTGGTGGCCCTGGCCGGGGAATTCGGGGCCGAACGCATGGTGGGGGTGGCCCGCTACGTGCTGGGCGGCGACGGCGAGCCGGAGGTGGATTTCGCGGTGGCCACGGAGATGCAGGGCAAGGGCCTGGGCCGGGCCCTGATGAAGGCGGTTTTGGACGTGGCCCACGACCGGGGCTACCTGGTGGCCAACGCCTACGTGATGCCCGAGAACATGGCCAGCATGAACATCCTCAAGTCCATGGGCTACGCGGTGACCGGCCTGGTGAGCCAGGGGGTCATCGAACTGAAGCTGCATTTGGACCAGCCGGTGGCCGAGCCCCAGGTGGAGCTCAAGTACGACGAGCGCTACCGACCGGGCAACGGCGAGGCCAAAAAGAAGGACGAGCCCCTGAGCCGTATCTGAGGGCGGCGGGGCGGCAACGAAATTCCCTCACAAATTAGCGAGTCATTGCGAGGCCGCCGCCGAATGCGCCCAGCCTGAAAAAGGCGTTTGGTGCGGCGGGCCGTGGCAATCTTTCTTTTCCCTCGTCATGCCTGCGCAGGAACTCCATCCCGAGCCACCGGCGGTTTTTTCAAGCCCTCCCGCCTGGGGGAAGGCGAAGTTCGCCACATCGCATCTTTTCCAAGATGCTCCTCGCGATGACGTCTATTGCTGGATTAGAGATTGCTTCGTCGCTGCGCTCCTCGCAACGACAAAAGGAGTTGTTGGGTTTCGGGCTTCGCCCTCTACCCAACCTACGCTATTTCTGAAATGTGCGGACGCCTGCTTGCCTCCCAGCGGCCCAGCCAGACGGCGGCAACGCAGCATCCCGCCGTCTGGCGCAGCCGCCCCGGCCAGCGGCACAGCCAGGCACCGCAGGGCAAGGCGGCAGGCGAACGAGGGACGCAGGCGTAGTCTACTTACGCCGAGGACCGAGTGACGCCGACAACGCCGCCATGCGGGGTCTGGCGAAGCCGCCCCCGCCTACACACTCGCAACCATGATGTGGGACATCTTGCCCACCCCCAACCCATCCTCGCGGCCACTGAAGTACAGGCCGTTGATGGCGGCCTGGTCCAGGTCGCGGGTTTGGGAGAAGCCCTGGGCGGCCAGCTCCCCGGCCAGGGCGGCGGGGGCGAAGTTGGAGCGTAGCGGTTCGCCCGAGGCCTGGGTGACCGCCCCTATGCCCTTGAGCAGCAGGCGCTCCCTGAGGCTCATGCTCTTCGGGTCGATCATGTAGTCGAACACCACCCCGCTGCCCGCCGGGCAGGAGGCGATGAAGCCCAGGGTGGCCATCACCGCCTCGGGGACGAGGTAGGGCACCACCCCCAGCCAAGAGAAAAAGCTGGGCCGGGTTGCGTCGTGGCCCGCCTGGGCCAGGCCCTGGGCCAGGGTCTGCTGGTGAAAATCCAGGGGAACGAAGGTGAGGCTCTCCGGCGCGGCCAGGCCCGCCTGGGCCATCAACTCCCACTTCCAGGCCTGGGTGGCCGGGAAGTCCACCTCGAACACTTTGAGGGCCTCTGGGGGGTGGGGGTTGCGCAGGGCGAAGGTGTCCAGGCCCGCGCCCAGGACCACGTATTGCCCCGCGCCCTGCTCCATGGCCCGGCCCAGCTCGTCCTCGGCCAGACGGCTGCGGGCGGCCACAAAGGCCCGCATGTAGCGGGCGATGACCGAGGTCTCGCTGGAGCGCGGGTCGGCCCGCAGGGCCTGGGCTCGCTCAGGGCCCAGCATGTCCAGGGCCACGGGGTCGTCCAAGACCTTGGGGTGGTCCATAAGCTGGTGGGCCGCCCGGTAGGTGGCCACGCGCAGGGCGGTTTGGCTGGGTTTACCTTCGTGCATGCGCCTGTCTCCTTGATAGGAGTGATCAAAAAAGCGGGCGTCCGGCCCCCCAACGAAGCGCGTCCAGCCCCCTTCTTTTAAATGTATAGGCGGGGCGAGGCAAATACAGCGGCGATAATATTGCTTAATCTTGGTAAAATATACGTACCAATCGGGATATCGCATCAAGGTTGGGCAGCGTTGAACAACCAGTAAATATTTATGCGGTTATTATAAAATAGTGCCCTTTTCTCGGGGGATGATGGAACTATCCACGCCCTGCCTTTCTAATACCGTAACAGCAGTCATCACGAGGAGCATCTTGGAAAAGATGCGACGTGGTGATCTTCCTCTTCCCCCAAGCGGGAGGGGTGCGGAGCGTAGAGGGTGGTTGTGCCGTGTATGGCGAACCCAGGCATGACGAGGGAAAAGGAAGATGGCCACGTCGCGGCGGGAAGACCGCCTTTACCCTCCCAACCCTTGCCTCCGCCGCTTCTCGCCATGACCGCTATTGGTTGGAGGTGATGAGCGAGGCGTTGGCGTCTGCGTGGGAAAGTCCTCCGCGAACAAAGATCGCTTCGTTACTAGACTCCTCGCGACTACATACGGTCTCGGGCGGAGATAAACCCCATCCCTACAATAAGAGCCTTTTTTCCTGGTGTAGGGGCGGGGTTTATCCCCGCCCTCTCTGCTGACGAACAGCAACGACAAAGGAGTTGTTGGGCTTCGCTTTGCTCAACCCAACCTACGCGGTGACGAGGAGCCTCTGTGGCTGATCCCATTCCCAGCGGCACAGCCAGGGAGTGCCAGGCAAGGCGGCAGGCGAACGAGGGACGCAGGCGTAGTCTGCCTACGCCGAGGACCGAGTGACGCCGACAACGCAGCATGGCTCTTCCTGACGCAGCCGCCCACCAGCGGCTTCGTTCAGGTGTTCGCGGGCTAGGTGTTGTTAGCAAGGACGTTGTTCACAGTTTGCCAGTCTTGAGATTGGCGGTTTGTATTTAAGAGCGGTGTGTGGCCTTGTCTGGTTGTAGTAATC
>JAHIND010000013.1 GCA_018896025.1 Pseudomonadota bacterium | reverse complement strand
TAATCCTGTTTGCTACCCACGCTTTCGTGTCTCAGCGTCAGTCTCCGTCCAGGGTGTCGCCTTCGCCACTGGTGTTCCTCCCGATATCTACGAATTTCACCTCTACACCGGGAATTCCACACCCCTCTCCAGGACTCAAGCTAAGCAGTATCACATGCACTTCCTCGGTTGAGCCGAGGGCTTTCACATATGACTTACTTAGCCGCCTACACACTCTTTACGCCCAGTAATTCCGAACAACGCTTGCACCCTCCGTATTACCGCGGCTGCTGGCACGGAGTTAGCCGGTGCTTCCTTTGGTGGTACCGTCAGGCAAAGAGCTTATTAAGTTCAATGCGGTTCTTCCCACCTGACAGGGCTTTACGACCCGAAGGCCTTCTTCACCCACGCGGCGTGGCTGCGTCAGGGTTTCCCCCATTGCGCAAGATTCCTCACTGCTGCCTCCCGTAGGAGTCTGGGCCGTGTTCCAGTCCCAGTGTGGCTGATCATCCTCTCAGACCAGCTACCCATCGCGGCCTTGGTGAGCCGTTACCTCACCAACTAGCTAATGGGACGCGAGCTCGTCTATAGGCGGAAGCTTCCAAGGAGAGGCCCCCTTTGACCGCAATGGCCGAAACCATCGTGGTCTTATTCGGTATTAGCACACCTTTCGGTGCGTTATCCCCAACCCATAGGTGGATTACTCACGTGTTACTCACCCGTGCGCCACTTTACTAACCCCACCGAAGTAGGATGTTCTCGTGCGACTTGCATGTGTTAGGCCCGCCGCCAGCGTTCGTTCTGAGCCAGGATCAAACTCTCCAATTATAAATTGGAAAACCGTGCTAAACACGGATTTTATCGGAATGACTTGACCCGTCTCGACGTCTGTCTTTTACCCGCTATTCAGTTTTCAGAGATCAAATTGGCGTGAGGCGTAAGATTACCACCTCGCTGGCTCTTGTCAAGTCCAGCGCGCGTTTTCGCGTTGGTGGGCTCTATGTGCCCGGACGCCTTAAGTCTTTTTTCAGAGACCTGCCGGTTGCTGTGCTTCCGGCCTTGCCGGTCGAACCAAGTTCGTGTCGGCAACGAGGGGGATATTACCAGAACCCCCCGTGTCTGCAACACAAAAAACACATTTTTTGAGAAAAAGAGTTCCCGTATCACCAGGGCCACCCCCCTATGCCCTCTCTCGGGGGTGGCTAGGCAACTACCACCACATATGGTAGCCGACCCTTGGCCGCAAAATCAACCTTTTCCTGGCATTTTGTCCGCCTGGGCCAGCCGAGACGCTATCAGCGGGGCCGGGGACCCAATTCAAGGGAACTCGGGGCACTAAACAGGCTCCCGGCCAGCTGCCAATCTCCATATATATAGATGCTGCTCCCGGCCGGGTCCATGTCAGCTCTTGCCGCCTGGACGGCCCACCCCGGCCAGCCCGGCCACGATTAACGAGGCCAGGAACCAACCGAAGAGGGTCTGAACCACGAACCAGGCGCTGGGACAAAAGCCAAGCTCCATATATATAGATGCGAAGGCTCCTCGCTCCTTGTCCTACCCCCGGTGTTCCTGCAGCTCTCCGCCAAACCTCTTGCCGCCTCGCTTTGCTCGGCGGCCACGACAGCAGAGCTGTCGCGGCTACCCGAGACGATTAATTGTGTTCTCGGGTGGCCCAGACAGCTTGCTGTCTGGGTGCCCCAGCACAAGAGGTTCAGCCTAGCCTTCGCCTTGCCGGACGCGCCTCGCGGCTTTCACCTTGGCAACCGGCGGCGGCTTACTCAAACGGCCTGAAGCGCACGAACACCTCGCCGCTGTTCAGTCGCTTGACCGCCTGGGCGATGAGGCGGTTCACCTCCGGGCCGGGGGTGGTGGGGCTGGCCAGGGCCGGGCTGTCGGCCAGGTCCTCGGCCTCCAGGGGGTCGAAGAGAAAGGCCTGGGCCCTCACCTCGGTCACCGCCCGCCCGGCCGGGGTCAGGCCGTAGGTCGTGACCCCGTGGCGGCTGACGATGCACCAGGTTATGCGGCCGCCCGGGTGCTCGGCCCAGAAGCGGCGGGACAGCAGCTCGGCCGCGTTGATGTCCTGGGCCGAGGGCAGGGCCTCCTCCACGGTTTTAATCAGGCGCTTGTCGGCGTGGTAGGTGTCGCGGATAAAGGCGGTCTTGGGGTGGATGTGGTAGACGGCCAGGTCGTCGTACTTCTTGAGCAGGCCGTAGACGTAGACCTCGATGCCGATGTAGTTGCCGTCCTTGGTGGCGCGCTCGCAGCAGCCCAGCTCGATCCACAGCTTCTCGCCCGGCACATAGGCCCAGATCTCCTCGAAGTCCGGCGCGGCGCACAGGGCGCGCATCTGCGCCTCGCCCTGGGCCTCGTTCTCGCGCACGATGGCCCGATAGGCGGGCGAGCGGTTGACCCTGAGCGTGGGCTCATCCCGCCAGGGCCGGGGCTCGTTCTGCGAGGCGGCCCACGCCGTAGCCAATAAACATGCGGCCAAAACGACAGCAGCCGCCAGGCCGCATAAATACAGGCCTATTCGACAGACAGCGTTTTGCCCTTTATACATCGGTGATTTATCGCGATGCATACTTGTGCTTTATTTATGCGCCGCGATGGCGATGACAGGCAATATCATGCCTATTCATCGTCATCGCAGCGCAGCCGACTAGCGGTCTTTTCTAGACCACCGGATTCGTGCCGGGCAGGGGAGGCGTCACGCTCTCCTGGGTGTGCATGGCGGGGGGCGTCACGCCCTTGGCCTCGACCATCTGCTCCAGCAGGTCCTTGATGCGGAAGAACACCATGATGACCTCCATGTAGATGCGGGCGAAGATCACCCCGATGAAGGCCACGATCACCGCGATGACCAGGGCCAGCAGGCCGTAGCCGAAGCCCGCCGTGAAACCGGTGACGATGGACACCAGGCAGTACAGGGCGATGCCGACCAGCAGCAGCACGTAGAGCACCTTGATGTAGCTGGGGGTCACCATTCTCTTGAACGAAAAATCGAACAGGTCGGTGATGGGGTTGGACATAATTTTTCTCCCGTTGGGAAATTAGGTACCTGGACCATTGTACCTAAAAAGCGCCGCCCACCGCAGAAAGCGATGGGCGGACGCGAAGTTGTCACGGGAGGGGAGAGGGCTTACTCGGGCACCACCCGGTGGTGCTTCTTTTTGCCCGCGCGCAGCCAGATGGCCCCGTCGTCGCCGGCCATGTCCAGGGTGATGGGCTGGTCGAAGGCGTCGATGCGCGTTTCGCCCACGTAGGCCCCGCCCTGGGTGATCAGCCGCCGGGCCTCGGAGGAGCTTTTGGTCAGCCCCACCTCGTTGAACAGCATGAAGGCGGGCACGCCCTCGCTGAGGCGGGCCTTGTCCATGCTGCTGCTGGGCACGCCCTCAGCCTGGGCCCCGCCGCCGAAAGCGGCCTGGGCGGCTTCTTGGGCCTGCTTGGCCTCGGCCTCGCCGTGCACGAACTTGGTCACCTCGTAGGCCAAGACCTGCTTGGCCTGGTTGATGGCCGAGCCCTCCAGGCGCGAAAGCTCCTCCACCTGCTCCAAGGGCAGGAAGGTGAACAGCTTGAGGAAGCGCTCCACGTCGGCGTCGGTGGTGTTTACCCAGTATTGGTAAAAGTCGTAGGGGCTGGTGCGCTCGGCGTCCAGCCACACCGTGCCCGCGTGGGTCTTGCCCATCTTCTGGCCGGTGCTGGTGGTGATCAGCGGGAAGGTGAGGCCATAGACGGTCTGGCCCACCATGCGCCGGGTGAGGTCCACCCCGGCCACGATGTTGCCCCACTGGTCGTTGCCGCCCATCTGCAGCTTGCAGCCCTGGTGCTTGCACAGGTGCATGAAGTCGTAGGCCTGCAGGATCATGTAGTTGAACTCGATGAAGCTCAGCCCCGTCTCCAGGCGCAGCTTCACGCTCTCGGCGGCCAGCATGCGGTTCACCGAGAAGTGGCGGCCCACATCTCTGAGCATCTCGATGTAGTTCAGCGGGGCCAGCCAATCGGCGTTGTTGACCATCATGGCCTTGTCCGGGCCGAACTCCAGGAAGGGGGAGAGCTGGTTCTTGATGGCCTCGGCGTTGGCGGCCAGCTCCTCCAGGGAGAGGATCTTGCGCATCTCGGTCTTGCCCGAGGGGTCGCCCACCATGCCCGTGCCCCCGCCCACCAGCACGATGGGCCGGTGCCCGGCGCGCTGCAAGTGCACCAGGGAGAGGATGGGGATGAGGCTGCCCACGTGCAGGCTGGTGGCGGTGGGGTCAAAGCCGATGTAGCCCAGCACGGTCTCAGCGGCAAAGAGCTTGCTCAGCTCCACCTCGTCGGTGCACTGGGCCACATAGCCGCGCTCTAGAAAAGTGTCGTATACGCTCACGGTAAAAGCCTCTGTAGGTTTGCTGTATAGGATTGGCTCAAGGTGATATAACCCGAACCTGCGGGTTTGTCACGGAATTTGCGTGTTTTATGTGCTTAGGCGATAGGGGCGGAGCCCCAATAGTACAAGGCGCGGCGGGAGCTATGGGAGGTGGCGGTCATAGTGGGGGCATTATAGCCGGGAAGAGGGGAGGGGGCAAGGCATGTAGGACACAAGAAATATTACGAGCAACGATGCATCTAAAACATGTTTAATGCGTCAATTTTGTTATTGAATTGTGGAGCAGCCATGTATTATTTATATATATAGGACAATGGTGTCCACGCCATATTTTGGCTCCTACTGAACCCCACGAACTAAAGTATTTTAAGCAATCATATAATTAATCTGAGGAGTTCACATGGACAGAGTTGACCACCAACAAATTATTGTTCAGGATCTAGTCAATTTATCCAAAAATAAAGAATTAAAGCTTAACCCTTGGTATCAGCGTAGATCAGTTTGGACTGTTCCCCAAAAATCTTACCTTATTAATACTCTTTTTGAAAACAAACCCGTACCTTCGATCTATATTAGACATTCCTTAGACATTGAAAACGAGACAAGCGTAAGAGAAGTTGTTGATGGGCAACAAAGGATTCGAGCAATACTAGAATACATTGAAGATGGCTACCCGGCCAAGCACCCTTCATACAATAAAAAAATTTTATTTTCAAAACTTAACCGAGCTCAAAGGCAACATTTCTTACTCACAGGTTTATCCGTTGGGTTCTTGCTTGGGGCCACAGATGAAGATGTTATAGAAATATTTGGCCGGCTGAATTCGGTCGCAAAATCACTAAATGCCCAAGAAAAAAGAAATGCCAAGTTTAGCGGAGAATATAAGCAGTTTTGTTTAAGACAGGCGGTGCGACGCCTTTCGCTCTGGCGCAATCTTAGAATATTTACAGCAAATGATATTGCTAGGATGTCAGAGGTTCAGTTTATATCGGATTTAACTTTAAATTTTTTAAATGGACTTTCGGACTACAGTAGCCAAAAATTAGACAAAGTTTATGAACAATTCGACGAGCAGTTCCAAAGAGCCTCGGAAATGGAATCCATCATGGAAGAAGTGTTTATTAAAATCGCCTCACTGAAACCAGAAGTCATCAAAGATACCGTATTCCGTCGCCAACCGTTATTTTTTTCACTGTGCTATGTTTTAGGATCATCCAATAGAAAAACAGCTTTGGATGCAATTGAAAATACTGCCTACAAAATAGACGAGATTTTAAATTCAGACACCCCTGTCGCGCAGAGGCCTAAGGATGACGTTGAATTTTACAATGCTTGTAGCGCAAGCACACAGCGCATCAAGCAAAGGAGAATAAGAGACAATTTTATAAAAAACTACCTATTGTAAAAACTTTTTTATGTTAAGTTTGCAGACAGATTACACCACATATGTTAAAGAAGTTGACAAAATACTAAGTCTCGCCACCAGCACAACAGTATTAATTCCAGCTCATCAAAAGCTGGTTGCCGAGATTATCACGTTACGATTGTTCGATTTATTGGTTAATTTCATTGCCCGCGTACCGGCCAAACTGGCTTGCAATGCAAAATTTGTCAATGGCACCTCGCCGGTGTTACTGACTACATCACGAACAATTCAAGGCGCCACCCATCTATTCAAAACATTCAACAGAACAAGCACTAGGAATAATCTAGTTTGGACCAAAGCGTCGGAAATCAAAGAGAACGTTGTACATGTTATTGATCAAACTGACAATTTTATTTCTATCGTTGACAGATATGGATCGTGGATTTCAGAAATCAAAAAAGTGAGAAACCGGATTGCGCATAACAATAGCAATAGTCGCAGGCATTATAAGACCGTCGTCACACATCACTATGGTGCGGAACTAAATCATATTACTCCAGGAACGATGTTAACCAGTCCTAGATTTACTCCTTCTCTTCTGAAGCGCCACATAGCAACAGCCAAAATTTTTGCAAAAGACCTGACCAAAGCATAACGTTTGATACGCCCAATTTTTCTGAGCCACTGCACAATACCCTCATAGCTGACTTTCGCCCGCGCCGCCCACCCCGCCGGGCCTCGCGATGACGGCTATGGCTGGACGGGGCAGGGATGGCGCTCGGGGTAGGGTGAATGCTCCCGGCCAAACCTCTGGTGCCTGCGGCACCCAGACAGCGAGCTGTCTGGGCCGCCTGCCCGGCGGGCGCACCGCGCACTATTCCCGTGCCGCCTGCTCCGGGCCGAGATTGCTTCGCTGCGCTCACAACGACAAGAGGGGAGGGCGCGGGGCGGAGCTACTTCCCCGCCAGCTTCTTGAGGCGGCCCGACAGGGCGCGCAGGGGGCGGGTGATGCGCCAGGCGGTGGAGTTGGTGACCTCGTCGAACTGGGCGTCGCGCATGGCCAGCTTGCTGGAGAAGGTCTTGAGCAGGACTTGCAGCTTGGCGATTTTCCCGCGCAGGCTCGCCACGGTCCCTTGCTGGGCCAAGGCCGCGCCCAGGCGCTGGTAGGCGGCGCGTATCTCGTAGCACAGGCGCTGGTCGGCGTTCGCCGCGAACAGGGCCGAGACCTCCTCGGGCACGCTCGCGCCCACCCCCAAAACCCCCAGGCCGTAGCCGTGGGTGAACTCGAAGTGGGGGTAGCGCTCGGACAGCTCCTCCCACAGCCGGAACACGCCGAAACCCTCCCGGCGTACGTGGGTGTCGTGCAGCAACACCACCGCGCGGTCCGAAAGCTTGGGCAGCCAGGTGTCGAAGTCGTGCTTCACCTGCTGGTAGGAATGGAAGCCGTCGATGTGCAGCAGGTCCACCGAGCCGTCGGGGAACTGGGCCAGGGCCTGGTCGAAGGTCATGCGCAGCAGGCGGGAGAACTCGGCGTAGTGCTCTTCGTTGTGCCCGCGCACCTCCCCGTAAACCTCTTCGCCGTAAAAGCCCGCCTGGTCGTCGCCCTGCCAGGTGTCCACCGCGTGGCAGCGGCAGGCAATCTTGGAGGCCTTCACCGCCTGGCAAAAGGCGAAATAGGAATAGCCCTTGTAAGCGCCCAGCTCCACCAGGTTCGCCGGGCGGGCCTTGCTGACCAGCCAAAAGGCGAAGGGGGCGTGCTCCAGCCAGGCCGAGTCCATGTAATAGCGGGGCTCCCAAAAGGAGGCCGCCGAGAGGAAGGCTCCCAGGTGGGAGGGCTCAGGCTTCGGGGCGGGCCGCGCCGGTACCGGGGGCGGCGGGCTTGGCGCGGGGCTCGGCCCGGATTGGGGGGCGCGGAATCTGCTTACCAGGTTCGGGTCGGCTATGCGGCCGTGCACCTGTAGAACCTCCTCCCGCCCGACGCCGTGCCGGTCGAAAATGGTCTTGAGCTGCCGGTAAAAGTACTCCCCGTCCTGCACAAAGCGGGAAAAGCTCAGGAAGACTAAGGGGATATCCCGAGCGACCAGCGGATCGAGCAATTTGTACAGCTCCAGGGCCAGGGCCCCTTCCTGCTCGCTGGGTTCGGTGGTCTTCCAGATGGAGCCGGGATGGGCCAGGGGGTCTTTTCCCCGCGCCTCGGCCTGGCGGTAGACGTGCCGCCGGCTCTCCGCCGCCTCGAACAGGCCGCGGAAGGGTATGACCACCGCCTCGACCTTGAGGCCGCCCTCCAGGGCCGCCCCTATCTCGTCGGAGAGCCAGGGCGACTTGATGACGTAGGGGAGATCGTCGCGGTCCAGACGGGTTTCCAGACCGGCCTTGGAGATGCCGTCCACCCTCTCCATCGCCTGGTCCTTGGAGAAGCCGGTGTCGAAATTCAGATGGGTGAGGATTTGCACCAGAAGGGTGGTGCCGCTGCGCCCGGTGCCGCCTATGAGGATGTGGCCGTCACCGGCGATGATCCCGCTGTTTTGGCCAGGGCCTTCCACGGCATCTCCCTTGGGCATCGATGGCGGCGCCGTCCCTCAGGGGGCTAGGTCAACGCCTCGTAGACGCGCTCGATCTCGGTGGCCTTGCCGGTCTCCGGGTCCACCCGCACCAGGGTGGCGTTGATGGCCACCGGGCCCGCGGCCACCTTGAAGGGCAGGGGCCTGAAGGTGCGCAAGCGGTGGGTGGCGGTCTTGGGGTCCATGCCGATCACCGAGTCCACCGGCCCGGTGAGGCCCACGTCGGTCTGAAAGGCGGTGCCCCCGGCCAGGATGCGCTCGTCGGCGGTGGGCACGTGGGTATGGGTGCCCAGCACCGCGCTCACCCGGCCGTCCAGGTAGCGCCCCATGGCCTGCTTTTCGCTGGTGGCCTCGCAGTGCATGTCCACCAGGATGATCTTCACCTTGCGCAACGGCCCGGCCAGGATCTCGTCGGCCACCCGGAAGGGGTCGTCCAGGGGGTTCATGAACACCCGGCCCTCCAGGTTGATCACCCCCACCCGGCGGCCCGATTTGGTCTCGGCCAGGGTCCAGCCGCGGCCCGGCGCGTCCTGGGGATAGTTGGCCGGGCGCAGCAGGCGAGGCTCGGACTCCAGCATGGGCACCAGGTCGCGCTGGCGCCACACGTGGTTGCCGGTGGTGAGCACGCCCGCCCCGTAGCTGAACAGCTCCTCGGCCACCCGGGAGCTGAGGCCCAGGCCGCCGGAGGCGTTCTCGCCGTTTACCACCACCAGGTCCAGGGACAGGCGCTGGCGCAGGCCGGGCAACAGACTCTTGAGGCAGCGGCGTCCGGGCGCGCCGAAGACGTCGCCGACCATCAGGATATTCATGACAGGCCGCCCATTTCCAAGCCAAAGCACACCGCCTAGGGGAAGCGGGCGTGTTTGCCGGGTTGAAGAGAGGGAGCCTTTAGGGCAAAGGCTCCCCCCTAGTATCAGCTATTTGGCGTAATCGACCGCCCTGGTTTCGCGGATGACCGTAACCTTGATCTGGCCCGGATAGGTCAGCTCTTCCTCGATCTTGCGGGCCACGTCGTGGGAGATCATCAGGGCCATGTCGTCGCTGGTGCGCTCGGTTTCGAGCACTATGCGCAGCTCGCGGCCCGCCTGGATGGCGTAGGCGTTGGACACGCCTTCGTGGGCGGTGGCGATGCGCTCCAGGTCTTCCAGGCGCTTGACGTAGGATTCCAGCATCTCGCGGCGCGCGCCGGGGCGGGCCCCGGAAAGGGCGTCCGCCGCCTGCACCAGCACGTCCAGCACGCTGTCGGGGGCCACGTCCTCGTGGTGGGCGGCCAGGGCGTGCACGATGTGGGGCTTCTCGCCGTAGCGCTTGGCCAGGTCCGCCCCGATCAGGGCGTGGGGCCCTTCTATCTCGTGGTCCACCGCCTTGCCGATGTCGTGCAACAGCCCGGCCCGCTTGGCTTGCTGGGGGTTCAGGCCCAACTCGCTGGCCATGATGCCGCAGAGGAAGGCCACCTCCAGGGAGTGGATCAGGACGTTCTGGGCGTAGGAGGAGCGGTACTTCAGGCGGCCGATTAGCTTGATGATCTCGGGGTGGATGCCGTGCACGCCCACGTCGAAGGTGGCCTGCTCTCCGGCCTCCTTCACGCTGGCGTCCACCTCGATCTCGATCTTCTTGACCACCTCTTCGATGCGCGCGGGGTGGATGCGGCCATCGCTGATGAGGCGCTCCAGGGAGCGGCGGGCCACCTCGCGGCGCAAGGGGTTGAAGCCGCTGATGATGACCGCCTCGGGGGTGTCGTCGATGATCAGGTCGATGCCGGTGGCCGCCTCGATGGCCCGGATGTTGCGGCCTTCGCGGCCGATGATGCGGCCCTTCATCTCGTCGTTGGGCAGGGCCACCACGCTGACCGTCTTTTCCACCGCGTAGTCGCCGGCGTAGCGCTTACAGGCCAAGCCCAGGATTTCCTGAGCCTTTTTCTGGGCCGCTTCCTTGGTCTCGCCCTCGATGCGCATCAGGGTCTTGGCGCTTTCGTGGCGGGCCTGGGACTCGATGTTGGCGATCAGCTCGGCCTTGGCCTGCTCCTCGGTCATGCCGGCCATGCGCTCCAAGGTGGCCTTTTGCTCGGCTACCAGGTCTTCGTATTGCTTGAGGCGCAGGGCGGTGTCCTCGCGCATCTTGGTGAGGTCGGTTTCGCGCTTGAGGTATTCGTTTTCCCGGGAATCCAGGGTGGAGGCCTTGCGGTCCAAGGTCTCCTCTTTCTTGTCCAGGCGCTTTTCCCACTGGGTGAGTTCGCTGCGCCGCTCCTTGCTCTCCGACTCCATGTCCAGCTTCATTTGATAAAGCTGGTCCTTGGCCTGGAGCAAGGCCTCCTTTTTCAAGGTCTCGGCTTCGCGGCGGGCCTCGTCCACGATCTTTTGGCTCAGGGCTTCCACCGACTCCAGACGGCTGGCGGCCAGCCTGAGGCGGATGATATAGCCGAGAGCCACCCCCAGGAGCAGGGCCATTAATATGCCGACAAGGGCAATGGGGGTAGACATTGGGCCTCCTTATCTATTGCGCAAGGAGACCGGGGACTTAAACCGTAGCCTCTAGCCGCCGCCTCTCAGGGCCTTTTTCCTCCTCCGGCCAGGCCGGGGGGATGGATGCGGCGATCGCCGCAACGCCCACCACTGCCGAGGATTCTCGGCGCGCATCGGCGATGTGACGACTTCGGGCTCATTATCAGCAGCTTCCTGCCGGCTTAGTTAAACGGTTCCCCCGCCACTGCCGTGGAGCGGTCACTTTTTGAACCTGCCTAAACAGGTGGGCCGGGCGTGCGCGGCTTTCGGGTTCTCCGTGAGAGATCCACCTTGCTGCACAGTGGCATTCGGCCCCTTAAAGTGAGTGTTGGCTCAAAATGTTTGTTCCGCCTGTACACGAGCAGGGCAGGGTAACCTAAGCTTTTTGCTCCCCTATCATATTGAGGAGCTTTTCGGTTTTCGCCTCGATCTCCTGGAACAGTTTCTCCTGCTGATCTCTCAGCTGCAGGAGCTCGTTGGTTATGTTGAGGGCGGCCAGCACGGCCGCAGCCAGGGTCGAACTAGTTCGGTTGGCGGCCCGCACCTCTTCCACGCGCTGGTTGAGGAGCTCCGCCACTTGACGGACCCTCTCCTCGCCCGCCTCGGAGCGAAGTACGTACTCATTGCCCAAAATTTCTACGGTGACCGGCTTGGCCAACCTTACTCCGACCCAATCAGAGAGTCTCCAGCTTACCCAGGAGCTGTTCCACCTTTTGGCGGACTTGGTTACGCTCGGCTTCCGCCTCGCTGGCCAGCTCCATCATTTCTGACAACTCCCTGTCCTTCTCCTCCAACCGGCCGCGCAGCTCCACGTTCTCCTGGCCCACGTCCCGAAGACGCGCAAGGAGTTCCTCCACCCGCTGCTCAAGCTGGTTGAAAACGCTAAGGTCCATAGCTTACTTTGCCTTTTCTGCCATATCCAAATCTAGGGGATGGGCGGTTCAAGGTCAAGAGCATAATCGTCACTAGTTCACTAGCAATCATTCCACGGTAACGCTTTTGGCCAAATTTCGCGGTTGGTCCACGTCGGTGCCGCGCAAAACGGCCACATGGTAGGCCAAAAGCTGCAAAGGTACGGTGAGCAGGATGGGGGCCAACAGGTTGGGGCAGTCAGGCACGCTGATCGCCGCATCGGCCAAAGACCGGGCGGCGGCGTTATTTGCCTCGGTCACCGCTATCAGGCGGCCCTGCCTTGCCCTGACTTCCTCCATATTGGAGAGCACCTTTTCCAACACGTCGTTCTGGTTGGCCAAAACCACCACGGGCATGTCCTGGTCGATGAGCGCGATGGGGCCGTGCTTCATCTCCCCGGCCGGGTAGCCCTCGGCGTGGATATAGCTGATCTCCTTGAGCTTCAGGGCCCCTTCCAGGGCGATGGGGTAGCACAGCCCCCTCCCCAGGAACAAGAAGTCCTTGGCCTGGGCGAAGCGCTCGGCCACCGAGACCACCTCGCTCTCCAGCTCCAGGGCCTGCTGCACCAAGCCGGGCAATTGCACCAACTGGTCTATAAGCTCCCGGCTTTGCTCGTCATTAAGGGCCCCACGCACCCGGCCCAGGTGCAGGGCCAAAAGGAACAGCACCTCCAACTGGGTGGTGAAGGCCTTGGTGGAGGCCACCCCGATCTCCGGCCCGGCGTGGGTGTAGATCACGCCCGCCGCCTCCCGGGTGAGGGTGGAGCCCACCACGTTGCATATGGCCACCGCCGAGGCTCCCTTGGCCGTGGCCTCGCGCACCGCGGCCAGGGTGTCCGCCGTCTCGCCGGACTGGCTGATGGCCACCACCAGGTCGTCCGGCCCCACCAGGGGGTCACGGTAGCGGAACTCGCTGCCCAAGTCCACCTCGGTGGGCACCTTGGCCAGGCCCTCCAGCCAGAACTTGCCCACCAGGGCGGCGTGCCAGCTGGTGCCGCAGGCCAACAGCACCAGGCGGCGCACCTTTCTGAGCGCCTCGGGCGTGAGGCCCAGGTCGGGCAAAAACACCTCGGCGTCCCCGGCCTTGGCCCGCCCGGCCAGGGTGTCCACCAGGGCCCGGGGCTGCTCGAAGATCTCTTTTTGCATGAAGTGCTTGTACCCGGCCTTTTCGGCCATGGCCGGGGACCAGGAGATGGTGGTCTCCGGGCGCTCTTGGGCCCGGCCCTCCAGGTCGCTGATCTGGTAAGCCTCGCCCTTGATCACCACCACGTCGCCGTCGTGCAAAAACACCACTCGGTTGGTGTGAGCCAAAAAGGCGGGCACGTCCGAGGCCAGGAAAAATTCGCCCTGCTTGCCCAGGCCCAGCACCAGGGGAGAGTCCTTGCGCGCCCCGATGATCAGGTCCGGTTGGCGGCGGTCCAAAATGACCAGGGCATAGGAGCCCCGGATGCGCCCCAGGGCCCGGCGCACCGCCTGCTCCAGGCCGGCGGCCCCGTTCTTTAGCTGGTTGGCCACCAGATGGGCCACGATCTCGGTGTCGGTCTCGGAGCTGAACTCATGTCCGGCCTGGATCAGCTCGTTTTTTAGCTCAAGGTAGTTTTCGATGATGCCGTTGTGCACCACCGCCACGTCGTGGGCCAGGTGGGGGTGGGCGTTGGTCTCGCTGGGGCGGCCGTGGGTGGCCCAGCGGGTGTGGCCCATGCCCAGATGGCCGCTCACCGGGTCGGTGGCCAGCTTGGCCGCCAGGCGGCTGAGCTTGCCCTGGGCCCGGCGCACCGCGAAATCGCCCTGGTCGGTGACCACGGCCAGCCCGGCGCTGTCATAGCCCCGGTACTCCAAGCGGGCCAGGCCGTCCATGATGACCTGCACCGAGTCCTGTGGCCCCAAGTAGCCGATGATACCGCACATAGACTTATAGTCCCCTAACTGTTAGTCCTCTTTGCCGCCGGTGGCCGCCCACCGCCCTTCCATCATGGCCAGCTCCTCCCGGGAGTTGATGCCTTGCAGCTCGGGGGGGTCCGGGGCCACGGCGTAGCCCACCTGGTAACCCCGTTGGGCAAAGATGGAAGCCAAATCGGTGAGGTAATACTCGTTCTGATCGTTGTCGGTGCTGAGTAGCGGCAGGCACTCCCACAGGGGGGTGCCGCGGAACACGAAGATGCCCGAGCTGACCAGGGTGATCTTCTTTTCTTCCTCGCCGGCGTCGCGCTCTTCCACGATGCGGGTCAGGCGGCCCGCCGGGTCCAGGATGAGCCGCCCGTAGGCCGGGGGCGGGTCCACGTCGATGGCCAGCACGGTCTGGTCGTTGCCCTGGGTCAGTTGCTGGTCCACCAGCCCCTGGGCGGTGGAGCGGCGCAGGCCGGGCACGTCGCCATAGAGGATGAGCACCTGGCCCGCGAAACCCACCAGCTCAGGCGCGGCGGCCATCACCGCGTGGCCGGTGCCCCGTTGGGGCTGTTGCAGGGCGAAGGCCAGGCCGGTGCGGCCCGCCAGATGCTCCTGGACCATCTCGGCCTTGTGGCCCACCACCACCGTCTTGACCGCGCCCATTTCCTGGGCCAGGTCCACCACCCAGTCGATCATGGGGCGGCCCGCCAGGGGGTGCAGGACCTTGGGCAGGTCCGACTTCATCCTGGTGCCTTTGCCCGCAGCCAGCACCACCACTGCCAGTTGATTCTTCGTATCGCTCATAGGTGCCTATGGTATTGGTTTAGCGCCCTAAAGGCAATATCGCCTTGGGGCTGGAGCTTAATAATACAACTATATTCCCAGCAACAACCCTTGTCGCCTAGCCGTCCGCCTCCCCGTAACGCTCGGGGTGGCCCTGGGTGTCCAGATAACGCTGCCCCCACTGGGCCATGGCCGCCAGCACCGGCTCCAGGCTGCGCCCGGTGGCGGTGAGGGAATACTCCACCCGGGGCGGCACCTCGGCGTAGACCCGGCGCAGCACCAGGCCGTCGGCCTCCATCTGGCGAAGCTGCTGGGTGAGCATCTTTTGGCTGATGCCGCTCACCCCCCGGTGCAGCTCCCCAAAGCGCATGAGGCCCGAGGAAAGCTCCCGCAGGATGAGAACCTTCCACTTGCTGCCGATAAGGGCCAGGGTTTTCTCCACCGGACAACCCTGGCCGCATTTTTTATTATCGTCTATCATCTGGATATTGCGCAATTCTTACCCAAAGGTTGTTATGTGACTTTACGGTGTCTACTTGCCAATTCACCGCTTTACCCAACAATATACTCCAAAACAGCCTCCAACACCATTCACCATGGGAGAAGCGTAATGAGCCAAAACGAGATCAAGCAGCAGATCGCCCAGTACCTGGGCAGCCACCCCTTTTTGAACCTGGCCACGGTAAACGCCGAGGGCGCCCCCCTGGCCCACACCATTGCCTTTGCGGCCGACGAGGCCACGGTGTATTTCGGCACCCGCAAGGACACCCGCAAGGCGGCCAACATGGCGGCCAACCCCAAGGTGGCCTACACGGTGGACCAGGACCAGTACGCCGGCTTCGCGGAGATCACCGGGGTGCAGATGGAGGGCGCGGCCACGGTCATCTCCGACCCCCAGGAGATAGCCGCCGCCAACAAGCTATACATGGCCAAATTCGGCGAGGCCGCCACTATCACCCCCAGCGACATGCACATCGTGTTCAAGGTGGAGCCGGTGAGGGCCTTTTACCTCAACTACGCCAAGGGCTTCGGCCACAAGGACCTGGTGGACTACTAGGCGGGGCGGCAGGAGAAAAGCGGCGGGCGTCCCGATGGCGGGGCGCCCGTGGTGGATGGTTACCTTTTCCGTAGTCACTTTAAGGAAGCAAAAAGTTAATAGGGCAACCTCCGAGCAAGAAAATCAAGTGTAATGAAACTATGTCTCTTGACGGCCCTTCCCATATTCGTGTTTATTGATTAAGTAAGAGGTTGATTGCCAAAATGTAAAGCCCATTATCAATGGGGGGAGCCATGACTAACACACCTAACACCGCAAAAAAAGTCACGATGAAAACATCCGGTAAAATTAAAAAACCTCGCAGAACGACGCTTTTCCCTGCATCATCTTTCGAAGAAGCCCTAACACTAGCCAACGCAATACAAAAACATGCTTCGGGGCAAAAGGTAAGAAGACTTACGCTCTTCGACCAAATGGGTAAATCACCAGATAGCGGCCACAGCAGGCAGCTAATTATAAATTCGAATAAATACGGCCTTACCAAGGGAGGCTATCAAGCAGAATTTCTTGAATTGACAGCAGATGGAAAAGTTGCGACAAACGTCGAAACTGCACCTAGGGATAAGCTTAAAGCACGATTCAAATTGGCAGTAGAAAAAATTCCCTCCTTTAATGCAATATACGAGAACCTGAAAAACAATCGATTGCCAGCGGCAGGAGTACTTGAAGACCTCGTGAAGGAAAATGATATTCCAGAAAACGACGCAAAAGAATGCGTGGAAATGTTCATTGTTAATGCTAAATTTCTTGGAATACTCAAAACTATCGCAGGTGCTGAGAGAATTATACCTTTAGAGCAATTACTGGAAGAAATTCCCGCACAGCCCACTCAGGAACTTTTATTAGATCACTTGCCCGCGGCACAGCCGGACGGAACGGCGGCACCTATAGTCACGCACGGAGAACATGAATGGGACTCAATATGTTTTTACATTTCGCCTATCGGAGAGCCCGAAAGCGAGCTCAGGAATCACGCAGATTTGTTTTTAGGATCGATTGTTGAACCTGCTCTTGAAGAATTTAAACTCAAAGTTATTCGCGCGGACAAAATTGGGAAACCAGGAATGATCACCGCGCAAATAATTGAATATATATTAAGGTCAAAACTTGTGATAGCCGACCTCTCATATCACAATCCAAATGTATTTTATGAACTATGCTTGAGGCATGTTTGCAGATTACCAACGGTTCAGCTAATTAGAGAGGCGGATAAAATTCCATTTGATTTGGATCAATTCAGAACTATTCAGATCGATACTTCCAGCATCTACAAAATGGTACCCAACCTACAATCATACAAGGCGGAGATCGCAACCCAAGTTCGTATGGCCCTGAAAGATCCTGATTCGGCAGACAACCCTGTGAGCACTTACTATCCAAACCTAAAGGCCAGCTTTGACAAGTAATACAACGATTCGTTATGTAGGATTTTTTCGCCTCAAGTAAAAACGGCCACCCCTTGCGGGATGGCCGTCACGGTTGGTATGGATGTGGGTCGGGTCTAGATGGACATGCCGCTGCCGCGTCCAGCCACCTTCAGGCGCATCATGGCCCGTTGCATGGCTGCTTCGGCCCGCGCGTAGTCGAGCTCCTCGGCCCGGGCTTTTTCCACCCGCTGCTGAGCCCGCTCACGGGCGCGCTGGGCCCGGTCGATATCGATTTCCCGGGCCAGCTCGGCCGCCTCGGCCAGGATAGTCACCTTTTCTCCGGTCACCTCGGCGAAACCGCCGGCGATAGCCGCGTATTCGGTGTCGTTGCCGTCCTTGAAGCGCATCTCCCCGATGGCCAGGGAGGCCAGGAAAGGCACGTGGCCGTGCAGCACGCCGAACTCGCCGTCCACGCCGGTAGCCACCACCACATCAACTTCCTTGGACAAGAGCAACTTGTCCGGGGTGACCACTTCCAGCAGTATCTTGTTGGCCATGGGTACTAAATCCCCTCGCTAGGCTACTCGTCGTCGCCCTTCAACTGACGGGCGCGCTCTTGGGCCTCCTCGATGCCGCCGACCATATAGAAGGCCTGCTCGGGAAGGTTGTCGTGCTTGCCGTCCACGATCTCCTTGAAGCCGCGAACCGTGTCCTCCAGCTTCACGTATTTGCCGGGAGTGCCGGTGAAGGTCTCGGCAACGTGGAAGGGCTGGGACAGGAAGCGCTGGATGCGCCGGGCGCGGGCCACGGTCAGCTTGTCGTCCTCGGCCAACTCGTCCATGCCCAGGATGGCGATGATGTCCTGCAGGTCCTTGTATTTCTGCAAGGTAATCTGCACCTGGCGGGCGGTGTTGTAGTGCTCGTCGCCCAGGTAGTTGGCGTCCAGGATGCGGCTGGTGCTGTCCAGGGGGTCCACCGCGGGGTAGATGCCCAGCTCAGCGATCTGACGGGAAAGCACCACGGTTCCGTCCAAGTGGGCGAAGGTGGTGGCGGGCGCCGGGTCGGTGAGGTCGTCCGCAGGCACGTACACGCACTGCACCGAGGTAATGGAGCCCTTGGTGGTGGAGGTGATGCGCTCCTGGAGCTCGCCAAGGTCGGTACCCAGGGTGGGCTGATAACCCACCGCGGAAGGCATGCGGCCCAGCAGAGCCGAGACCTCGGAACCGGCCTGGGTGAAACGGAAGATGTTGTCGATGAACAGGAGCACGTCCTGGCCCTGCTCGTCGCGGTAGTACTCGGCCGCGGTAAGGGCGGAGATGGCCACACGGGCGCGGGCGCCGGGAGGCTCGGTCATCTGACCGTAGATCAGGGCGGCCTTGTCGATAACGCCCGAATCCTTCATCTCGTGGTAGAGGTCGTTGCCCTCACGGGTGCGCTCGCCCACGCCGGCGAACACCGAGATGCCGCCGTGCTGCATGGCGATGTTGTGGATCATCTCCATCATGATGACGGTCTTGCCCACGCCTGCGCCGCCGAACATGCCCATCTTGCCGCCGCGGGGGAAGGGCACCAGAAGGTCGATAACCTTCACGCCGGTCTCCAACACGTTGACCGTGGTGTCCTGGTCCACCAGGCTGGGGGCCGGGCGGTGGATGGGGTAGAACTCCTTGCCGTTGATGGGGCCCAAGCCGTCCACCGGGCGGCCCACCACGTTGAGCACGCGGCCCAAGGTCGCGTCGCCCACGGGCATCATAATTTGGTTGCCGGTGTTTTTGACCGGCAGACCACGGGTGAGACCCTCGGTGACGTCCATGGCGATGCAACGCACCACGTTGTCGCCCATGTGCAGAGCCACCTCGACCACGAGGTTGTCCTCTTCGTCGTTGATTCCAGGGTTGGAAATCAGCAGGGCGGAAAAAATCTCGGGCAAATTGCCGTCGGCGAACTCGACGTCCACCACCGGCCCGATTACCTGAGTGAGTTTGCCAGTGTTAACGATATCCATGACCAACCGGCCTCCTAACCAGAAGCGTTAGTTAATTACTTATAAACTCTAACCGGCTTTGAGGGCCTCGGCCCCGCCGACGATATCCATGAGCTCGGTGGTGATCGCCGCCTGCCGGGCCTTGTTGAAGGCCAGGGTCAGGTTTTGGATCAAGTCCTTGCAGTTCTTGGTGGCGTTGTCCATGGCCGCCATGCGGGCCGCGTTTTCGCTGGTGGAGGTCTCCAAGAGCCCGCTGTAGACCCGCACATTCAGGTAGCGGGGCAGCAGGTCCACCAGTATCTCCTCGGCCGAAGGCTCGGTGAGGTACTCCTGGGAGGACTCGTCCTCGTCGCCGGTAGCCTCTGGGCTAATGGGCAGGAGTTTTTCCACCGTGGGAATCTGGGAGACTATGGACCGGAAGCGCGAGTAGAGCAGATAGACCTCTTGAACCTCGCCGGAGAGGAAGGCGTTGAGCCCCAAACGGGCCACCTGGGTGGCCAGGTCGAAGTCAACCACGTTCATGACCCCGGGGAGCTTCTGAGCAAACTCCACATTGCGCCGCTTGAAGAAGTCGATGCCTCTGCGGCCCACCGCGTAGAACGCCACCTCGCGGCCTTCGCTCTTTTGCTGGGTCATGAACTTCTGGGCCTGGAGGATCAAGTTCATATTGAACGAGCCGCAGAGCCCGCGGTCGGCGGTGATGAGGATCAAGGCCACCCGGTCCACCTGCTCCGGCTGGGCCAGCAGGGGATGGGCCTCTTGGTCGATGCCCTCGCTCAGAGACCCCAGCACCTCGGAGAACTTGGCGGCGTAGGGCCGGAAGCGCTCGGTGCGTTCCTGCACCTGGCGCAGCCTGGCCGCGGCCACCATGTTCATGGCTCGGGTGATCTGGCGAGTCTTTTTGACCGCCGCGATTTTATTTTGAATGTCGCGAAGTGCCGCCATGGCTGCCCTTCTTTACTGCTGAGCCTGGAATATGCCGGCAAACTCGGTGAGCGCCGCCTTCATCTTGGCATCCAACTCGTCGTCGATGATCTTCTTTTGCTCCAGCTCGGCGAAGACGTCCGCGTGCTTGGATTCCATGAAGTCGTAGAGCTGGGCCTCGTAGTTGGCCAAGGCGCTGACCTCGTAGCCGTCCACAAAGCCGCGGGTGCCGGCGTACAGGATGGTGACCTGCTTGACCATGGACAGCGGCTTGTACTGGGGCTGCTTGAGGAGCTCCACCATGCGGAAGCCACGGTTGAGCTGAGCCTGGGTGGATTTGTCCAGGTCGCTGCCGAACTGGGCGAAGGCCTCCAGCTCGCGGAACTGGGCCAGGTCCAGGCGCATGGTGCCGGCCACTTGGCGCATGGCCTTCACCTGGGCGGCGCCGCCCACGCGGCTGACCGACAGACCGACGTCGATGGCCGGGCGCACACCGGAGTAGAACAGGCCGGGCTCCAGGTAGATCTGGCCGTCGGTGATGGAGATCACGTTGGTGGGGATGTAGGCCGACACGTCGCCGGCCTGGGTCTCGATCACCGGCAGGGCGGTAAGCGAACCGGCACCCAGGTCGTCGCTGAGCTTGGCCGCGCGCTCCAGCAGGCGGGAGTGGTTGTAGAAAATGTCGCCGGGATAGGCCTCACGTCCCGGAGGACGCCGCAGCAGCAGGGAAATCTGGCGGTAGGCCACCGCCTGCTTGCTCAGGTCGTCGTAGCAGATCAGCGCGTGTCCGGAGCGGTCACGGTAGTACTCACCGATGGTGCAGCCGGAGTAGGGCGCGATGTACTGCAGGGTCGCGGGGTCGGAGGCGCAGGCGCTGACCACGCAAGTGTATTCCATGGCGCCGTGGCGGGTCAGGATGTCGATGACCTGAGCCACGGTGGACTTTTTCTGGCCCACCGCCACGTAGACACACTTAACGTCCTGGCCCTTTTGGTTGATGATGGCGTCAACCAAAATGGCGGTCTTGCCGATCTGGCGGTCACCGATGACCAACTCACGCTGGCCGCGGCCAACCGGGGTCATGGCGTCGATGGCCTTGAGGCCGGTGTACATGGGCTCGTGCACGCTCTTACGAGCCACGACGCCCGGCGCCACCACCTCGATACGTCCGCGTTCTTCGGTGTCGATGGGGCCCTTGCCGTCCAAGGGGTTGCCCACCGGGTCGATGACCCGGCCGATGACCGCGTCACCTACGGGCACGTCGGCGATGCGCCCGGTGCGCTTGACCGGATCGCCTTCCTTGATGTGCTCCACGTCGCCCATGATCGCCACGCCGACGTTGTCCTCTTCGAGGTTGAGCACCATGCCCAAAATTTGGTGGGGGAACTCCAGCAATTCACCGGCCATGGCTTTTTCCACGCCGTAGACGCGGGCGATGCCGTCGCCAACGCTCAGAACTGTGCCGGTCTCGCTGACCTCTACCTTCTTGTCGTAATCCTTGATCTGCTCACGGATTACCTGACTTATCTCTTCGGCTCTGATCTGCATTAGGCGTAATCACCCCTTCTCAAAGAATCCTTCAAAGTTTCCAGCTGCGTCTTGACGGTGCCGTCCAGAACCAGGTCTCCAATCTGGGCCCTTACACCGCCGATCAGGCTGGAATCCTCCTTGACTTCCACCACAACATCACTTCCGGCCAGCTTGGTGAGCACGTCCTTGAGACGGCTTATCTCAGCGTCGCTCAGCGCCGCCGCGGTCAGCACCTCTGCCCGGGTGATGCCCTTCTCCTCGTCAAGCAAGCGGGCGTAAACCCGGCTGATGTCGCTGGTGGCCGCGATGCGGTCCCGGTCCATGAGTAGACGGAAGAAGTTATTTGCAATGGGGCTGAGCCCCAGCTTTTCCAGAAAAGTGTTCAGGAGTTTGCTGCGGTCCTCGAAGTCGATGGCCGGACTGGCCAACACCTGCTCCAGCTCGGGAGAGGCGGCAAACAGGTCGGAGACCTCGGCCAACTCCTTTCCGTATTGATCCAGGTTCCCGTCTTCCTTGCCTATCTCAAGCAAGGCCCTGGCATAGCGTTTGGCTACGATGAGGCTGGTCACTGTACCTCCTGCGAAACCTTGGCCAAGTACTCATCCACCAGGCGAGTCTGGTCTTCGGAGTTGATTTTTTCCTTGAGCAGGTCCTCGGCCAGGGCGGCGCTCATCTCGGCCACATCCCGGCGCAGCTCGGCCTTGGCCTGGGCGGTTTCCTGCTCAATGGTGAAACTGGCCTGCTCCTGGATGCGCTGGGCGGTGGACTCGGCGCCGGCGATGATGGCCGCCTTTTCCTTTTCGCCCATGGCCCGGAACTCGGCCAAAATTTTGTCGTGCTCGCCGGCGGCATCGGCCAGGCGCTGCTCCATCAGGGCGTAGTCCCGGCGGGCCTGCTCGCGCTTGGCTTCCAGCTCCTCCAGCTCGGACTTGATCTGGTCGACCCGGGAGCTGAGGCCGCTCTTGAGGGGCTTGCGCAACACCACCACCAACACGGCCACCAGGACCACGAAGTTCATGATGCGGTAGATGAAGTCCCACATCTGGTGGTCGCTGATGCCGCCGCCGCCCCCGTGGGCTCCCTCGCCTGTGCCGGAGGCCAGGGCCATGCCGGCGGTCAGGGCGACCATGCCCAGGGCGGGCAGGAGGGGCAGCAACTTTCGAGCTGGTCTCATTGCAGGCTCCTCCCCAAAATTTTCTGGGCCAGCTCTCGTCCGAAGGACTGAACCTGACCCTTTAGTTCTTCACGCGCCTGGCCGATCTCGCCCACGATCTCCTCGCGAACCTTGGCCACGGTTTTCTCCATCTCGGCGGTGGCCGCGTCGATGATCTGGCGCTCGGTGCCGTGGGCCTGGGTTTTCATCTCTTCGCGGACCCCGGCTCCGTCCCGCCTGGCCTGGACCAGGTTGGCCTCCAGCTCGGCGGCCTTGGCCTTGGCGCCTTCTTCCGAAGAGGTGATGTCGCCGGAAAGCTGGGCCACCTTTTCCGCCCGCTGCTTAATGATGCCCCGGATGGGCTTGTACAGCAGGAAGTTCAGGGCCACCAGCAGCAACAAAAAGTTGCCGATCTGCCAGAATAAAGAGGCGTCTATGTCAATACTGACCATAAGACCTTTGTTCTCCCGCAACTAGGGGGAAAGGCGGCGGCACCTTCCCAGAATTGTGTTTCCAGCCCTGCTTGCGAAAAAAATTACTTGAAAATAGCCCGGTTATGGACACGAGCCCCGCCCGGCACCTGGCCGGGGAAGTCTGTTACCAAAAACACAAGCTGCGACCTTGTACAATATTTAACAGGAAGTGTCAAAACTTTTTTTGCCTTACCGGGCCCTTAAGCCGCTTGTCCATCCGCCCTAGGCGGGGCCGGAAAGCAGCTTGAGGCGGCTGGCCTCCTCCTGTTTTTCATCCAGGGCCATGTGGCAGCGCCCCTCGAAGCGAACCCCCTCTTCCATAACCACCAGGGGAGCGCTGAGATCGCCGGTCAAACGGCCCGGTTTTTTCAGCTCGATGCGCTCGCCGGCCTTGACGTTGCCGGCGACCTGGCCGCTTATGATCACCTGGGTGGCCTCGATCTCGGCCTCGACCACGGCGCTGGGCCCTATCAACAAGGTTCCCTTGCCGGTTATGCGCCCCTGGAACTCGCCTTCCAGATGAGCCTGGCCGCTGAAATTCAGCTCGCCCTTGTGGCTGATGCCCCGGCCCAGGTAGAAGCTCACCCCGGATTCATGATTGCGTTTTCCCACTCGCCGTCTCCCTGACCTTAAAACCGGCCCAGGACCGGTCCCATGGAATTTTGTTAGCTCAACGCTGTGTGCCGCACCGGCCCCGAAAAACCGGCTCTTGAGGGGAGACAATATCTCCCTAGCACGCGGGGCCTACGGGGGGCAAGTCAAAAGGTTATTTGCGCAAGGCCGCCCCCGGCGGAATGGGGGCGGTGTAGGGCTTTTTCTGCTTATAGAGCTGCAAACGGCGCAGCAGCGGCTCGGGGGCGGGCTCGTCGCCCTGGGAGCCTCGGGCCAGGTCGGCCGCCTGCTCCTGCACCGCCGCCGCCTGGATGTAGTCCCCGGTCCGGGCCATGGCCGCGGCCAGGGTGTCCAGGGTGCCCTGATTGCGCTCTATGAACACCGCCTGGCGGGCCATGTCCATGGCCTCGCCGCCATTGCGGAACTTGGCGTCCGGGCAGGTGGCCAGCAGCCAGGCCTTGGCCTGGTAGCCGGGGCCGTAGCCTGGCTCCACGTCTATGGAGCGGTTGAAGTCATCCAGGGCCTTTTGATACTGCCCCAGGCGCTGCCAGGTGAGGCCCCGGTTGGTGAACAGCATGCCCCAGGTGGGGTTGACGTCGATGGCCTTGGCGTAATCGGCCATGGCCTGATCGAAATCTTTTTGGGCGCGCTTCTTGTCGCCCTGGGCCAGCAGGATGTCGCCCTCGTCGGCCCAGGCGGCGGCCCGGTCGTTGTAGGCCACGGACAGGCCGTAGGGTTCCAGTTGCCCGGAGTCGATGGCCTGGGTGTAGAGCCGAAGCGCCTCGGCCAGCTCGCCCAGGCGGTGGGCGTCCAGGCCCCGATTCACGTCGGTCTGGGCCCACTGGTAGGCCCCGGCCGCCCCGGCGGACAACAGCACCGCCAGGCACAGGGCCAGGGCCAGGGCCAGGGCCAGCCGTAGCCTCCCGCGTGTGATCGCTTTATTTCCCCTGTCCGTGATGCTCATAGTTTAGGAATCTAGCACGGCGCTTGCCGTGGGTAAAGGTGGACCGCATGGTGGCGAAGGGGAGGGCGGATGGTTTGGCCTTGTCCAGCAAGCAAGGGCATGACGAGGGAAGGGGAGTAAGAGGGGAGGGGTTGCCGCCAACGAACCGCTCGCGCGGCGAGTCGGCTCCTGCTTCGGGCAGAGATTGCTTCGTCGCTTCGCTCCTCGCAACGACAAGGGTGGTTTTGGGTGGGGTGGGCGGAGTGGTCCCGGTAGAGGGATTGTTGGGTTTCGCTTCGCTCTACCCAACCTACGATAGTCCGCATATGCCTGGAAAAGCCGACGCGCTCTGATCGCGGCATAGTCAGGGGGACGCGGGCAAGGCGTCGGCGAGCGAAAGGCGCAGAAAAATTGTTGGGCTTCGGGCTGCGCCCTCAACCCAACCTACGCGGTGACGAGGAGCCTCTGTGGCTGATCCCATTCCCAGCGGCACAGCCAGGGGGTGCGAGGCAAGGCGTCGGGCAAGCGAGACCCGCAGGCGTATATGCCAATACGCCGAGGAGGCGAGCGCCGCCCGCAACGAAGCATGGCGCCGCCTGGCGAAGCCGCACCCGCCTACGGTCTGTGGAATACGAATCGTCTCATAGCGACGCCCTGAATCAACCCCAGCGCCGCCATGGTGGTGATGAGCGACGAGCCGCCATAGCTGACAAAGGGCAGGGGGATGCCCACCACCGGGAACAGGCCCAGGACCATGCCCACGTTGATGACCGCGGGCCAGAAGATCATGGCCGTGCCGCCGATGACCATCAACAGGCTCTGGCGGTCCTTGGTCCGGTAGGCGGTGGCGATGCCCCGGTAGACGATGGCCGCCACCAAAAGCAGGACCACCATGCCGCCGATGAAGCCCCACTCCTCGGCCAGCACCGAAAAGGCGAAGTCGGTGTGCTGCTCGGGCAAAAAGTGGAGCTGGCTCTGGGTGCCGGCCAAAAAGCCCTTGCCCATGAACTGGCCCGAGCCCACCGCGATCTTGGACTGGATGAGGTGGTAGGCCGAGCCCAGGGGGTCGCTTTCCGGGTCCAGAAAGCTGAAAATGCGCTGCTTCTGATAGTCCTTCATGAAGCGCCAGACCAAGGGCAGGGCCACCACCATGCCGCCCCCGGCGATGGCCAGGTCCCGGAGCTTCACCCCGTTGATGAGGATGACGCTTCCCGCCACCATGAGCACCAACAGGCAGGTGCCCAGGTCCGGCTCCTTGAGGATGAGCAGGGCGGGCACCAGGGCCAGGCCCACGGGCAGCAGAAGCTGGTGCAGGCGGTAGGGCTCGGTCTGGTCCCGGCGTTGGAAAAAGGAGGCCAGGACCAGCACCACCGCCAGGCGGGCCAGCTCCGAGGGCTGGATGACCATGGGCCCCAGGGCCAGCCAGCGCTGGCTGCCGCCGATGACCTTGCCCCAGAACAGCACCGCGATGAGCAGTATCACCACCAGGACATAGAAGGGGTAGGCGATGGTGGACAGGCGCTGGGGGCCGACCATGGCCACGGCCAGCATCACCACCAGGCCCAGGCCGAACCAGTAGGCCTGCTTCACGTACACCGCCATGCCCGCTCCGGTGAAGGAGCTGGCCGCGGAGTAGAGGTTGATCACCCCGCAGGCGCCCAGGGCCAGCACCAAAAACAGCAGCAGCCAGTCGAAGCTCGATACCAGGCGGCGGTCTATCATGTGCCCGCTCCCGGCCGCGCGGGCTTCTTCTTGGGCTTGGGCTGGGCCGGGGGGGCGGCCTTGGGCTTAGGCTCCGCCTTAGGCGGTGGCTCGGGGATGCCGAAGTAGGCCCGCATCACCGCCGCGGCCACCGGGGCGGCGTCGGAGCCGCCGTGGCCGCCGTGCTCCACCACCACCCCCACCGCGATGGTGGGGCTCTCCACCGGGGCGTAGGCCACGAACAGGGCGTGGGAGCGGTATTTCCAGGGCACGTTCTCTTCGTCGCCAAAGGATTTTTCGAACTTGAGGCCCACCACCTGGGCGGTGCCGGTCTTGCCGCCCACGGTGATGCCGGGCAGGCGGGCCCGGCGGGCGGTGCCGTGGGGCTCGTTGACCACGGCGGCCAGGCCCTTGGCGATGGTGTCCAGGTGCTCGGGGGCGATGGGCACCCGGGTCTTGACCGGCTCCGGGGCGGGCACCGGCTCGCCGCCGGGCGGGGTCACCGTCTTGACCAGGGTGGGGGTCACCAGCATGCCGCCGTTGGCCACCACCGCGGTCATGCGGGCCATCTGCAGGGGAGTGACCAGGGTGAAGCTCTGGCCGATGGCCAGGGACAGGGTCTCGCCGTCCTGCCAGGGCTCCTTGAAGCGTTTCTTCTTCCACTGGGAGTCGGGCACCAGGCCGGGGGACTCGTGGGGCAGGCTTATGCCCGTGGGCCGCCCCAGGCCGAAGGCCCGGGCCCACTTGGCCAGGCGGTCCACCCCCAGCTTGAGGCCGGTCTTGTAGAAAAACACATCGCAGGATTCGCGGATGGCCTTGTGGATGTCGGTGTAGCCGTGGCCGCCCTTCTTGTAGGCCCAGCAGCGGTAGTAGCGGTTGCCGAAGGGCATCTGCCCGGCGCAGAAAAAGCGAGTGGTCAGGTTGATGGCCTTTTCGGCCAGACCGGCGGCGGCAGTGATGATCTTATAGGTGGAGCCCGGCGGGTACATGCCGCTGATGGAGCGGTCCTTGAGGGGATGCTTGGGGTCCTCGGCCAGGGCCTTCCACTGCTTGGTGCTCATGCCGGTGATGAAGTCGTTGGGGTCGAAGGTGGGGCTGGAGTACAGGCACAGCACCTGGCCGGTGCGCGGGTCCAGGGCGGCCACCGCCCCGGCCCGGCCCTCCAGGGCCTTGGCCGCCGCCTTTTGCAAATCCAGGTTGATGGACAGGGTGATGTCCGCTCCCCGGCTGGCCGGGACCTCCTTGATCAGCTTGATCTCCCGGCCCATGGCGTCCACTTCCACCTGGCGGGCTCCCCGGCGGCCGTGCAATACCTGCTCCCGGCTCTTTTCCAGGCCGTAGCGCCCCACCCAGTCGCCCATGCGGTACACCGCCCGGTTGCTTCGCTCCAGCTCCTGCTTGTTGATCTCGCCCAAATAGCCGATGACGTGGGCGGCCATGCGGGGGGCCAGGTAGGCCCGCTGGTAGCGCACCAGGACTTTGACCCCGGGCAGCTCGTAGCGGAAGGTCTCCAGCAGGGCCAGCTGGTGGCGGTCCAGGTGGTTGCGCAGCACCACCGGCTTGAAGGGGGGCGCGCCCTGGGCGGCCCGCCGGGCCTTGGCGATCTCCTCGGGGCTCAGGCCCACCAGGTTGTGCAGGCGGCGTGTGAGCACGGCCCAGTCGCCCACGTCCTCGGGGATAACCGCCAGGGTGAAGGCCGGGCGGTTGTCGGCCAACAGGCGGCCCTCGGCGTCGAAGATCAGGCCCCGGCTGGGGGCCAGGTCCACCAGGCGGATGCGGTTGTTCTCGCTCAGGAGGCGGAAGTGCTCGCCCTTGAGCAGCTGGAGATACCAAAGGCGGCCCAGGAGCACCACCAGGGCCAGGCCCACCAGCACCGCGGCGGTCAACAGGGCCAGGCGGATGTTGGGGTTCTCCCCCGGCTCCAGGCCGCGCCCCCCCACGGAGGCGGGTTTGGGTATCTGGCTCAGGTTCACGGGGCCACCTTGCGCTCGGCGGGCCAAAAGCGGGCCAGGAACCCCACCAGGGCCTCGTTGAGCCCGAAGAACAAGGGCGCGGTGAAGGCGTTGATCAGCGCCTGGGCCAACAGCAGCAGGGGCAGGTTCACCGGGGGCACGTAGGAGGACACGGTGATGGTCACCGCCCCGGCGGTGAGCAAGTGGGCCAGGACGGTGAGCACTCCCACCGAGAGCATCTGGAAGGGCCAGGAGGCGATATCCAGCTTGCGCCGGGCCAACTGGCAGATCACATAGACGATGGTGAAGATCACCACGTTCAGGCCCATGACCCCGCCGGAGATGAGGTCGGCCACGTAGCCCAGAAACATGACCACGATAAAGCCCAGCACCAGGGGCAGGCGGTAGCCCGCCGAGACCACCAGCACGATGATGGGCTCCAGGCGAAGCGGACCCAGGGCCCACCAGGAAAAGGCGGTGGTGCCCAACACGGCCAACAGCAGGCCCATCACGGCGGTGCCCAGGGCCCGGGGCCAGCGGCTGGGTTCGCGCCTCAAGCGGGCCTCGCCGAATCCGCCGGAGACGCCCCGCGCTCCGGTTGGGGTCTCCATATAGTATGGTAGCGGGTCATGGCCACAACCTCTATTGGTCCAACTGGCGGCGGCGCAAGAGCACCAGCACTTCCTCCAGCCGTCCAAAATCCACCGCCGGAGTTATCTGCACCCGCTGGAAGGCCCCGTCCTGTCCCTGGCGAACCGCCGACACCGTGCCCACCAAGACCCCCTTGGGATAGACCCCGGCGGCCCCGCTGGTGAGGACCTTGTCCCCCAGGCGCACATCCTCGGTGTGGATGAGGTACTTCAGGCGCAACTCCCCGCCGGGCGCGCCCTCCACCACCCCCCGGGCCCGGGAGCGCTGCACGATGACGTCCACCCCGGAGTTGGGGTCGATCAAAAGCAAGAGCTTGGCGTAGTGGGGGCTGGACCAGATGACCCGGCCCACCGCCCCCTGGGCGCAGACCACCGGCATCAGGGGCAGCACCCCGTGGGAGGCTCCCTTGTTGATGATCACCGTCTTGAACTGGGAGCTGGGATCGGTGCCCACCACCTCGGCCGCCACCATGGGGTAGTCCAGGTTTTGCTTGAATTCCAGCAGCTTCTTGAGCCGCCGGTTGGCCAGCTCCAGCTCGTCGCGGTCCACGGTGCGCTGCTTGAGGGCGGCCAGCTCCTTCTTGAGGCGGTCGTTTTCCTCGGCGGCCTGCACCAGGGCGAAGTAGTGGCGCCAGACGGAGTTGAACCAATCGCCAACTCCGGTGATGCCCCGCTGCACCGGGCCGGTCAGCTCCAACAGGTAGCGTCCGGCGGGGATGCGCTCCACGCCCTTGCCCGCGCTGAAGGAAAAGTAGGCCAAAGCCCCTAATACAAAGAGGCCCACGATGATGGGGAAGCGATACTTGTGGAAAAAGTTCACGGCGTCATGACTAAAGTGTTGCGGCCGTACCCAGGGCGCCGCCTATCGGCTCCGGCGGCGGCTATTTGATCATGACCTCTTTGAGGAGGTCGAGGTTATCCAGGGCCTTGCCCGAACCCAACACCACGGTGGACAGGGAGTCCTCGGTGATGGAGATGGGCAGGTGGGTTTCCTTGGCCAACAGGGCGTCCAGGCCCTTGAGCAGGGCCCCGCCGCCGGTGAGCACGATGCCGTTGTCCACGATATCGGCGGCCAGCTCGGGAGGGGTCTGCTCCAGGGCGATCTTCACCGTCTCCACGATGGCGTCGATCTGCTCGGTGATGGCGTGGCGCACCTCATCGGCGGTGATCCTCAGGGTCTTGGGAATGCCGGTGATCAGGTCGCGGCCCTTGATGTCCATGGAGTCGGGCATGGGCGGATCGGCATCGTCGTCGTCTTGGGCCCTAGGCTCGGGATTGGCCGGCGGATCGAAGTAGGCGTTGCCGATGGTGGTTTTGATCATCTCGGCGGTGCGCTCGCCGATGAGCAGGTTGTGCTTGCGCTTGATGTACTGAAGGATGGCCTCGTCCATCTTGTCGCCGCCCACGCGCACGCTCTTGGCGTAGACCACTCCGGCCAGGGAGATGACCGCCACCTCGGTGGTGCCGCCGCCGATGTCCACCACCATGCTGCTGGTGGGCTCGGTGATGGGCAGCCCCGCCCCGATGGCCGCGGCCATGGGCTCCTCGATCAGGTATACCTCCCGGGCTCCGGCGCTCTCGGCGCTTTCCTTGACCGCCCGCTTTTCCACCTGGGTGATGCCACTGGGCACGCTGATGATGATGCGCGGCCTCACCAGGGTGCGCCGGTTATGCACCTTGCGGATGAAGTGGCGCAGCATGGCCTCGGTGACCTCGAAGTCGGCGATGACTCCGTCCTTCATGGGCCGGATGGCCTGGATGTTGCCGGGGGTGCGCCCCAGCATCATCTTGGCTTCCTTGCCCACGGCCACCACCCGGTTGCCTCCCCGGGCATCCTTACGCACCGCCACCACGCTGGGCTCGCTCAATACGATGCCCTTGCCCTTGACATAGACCAGGGTGTTGGCCGTGCCAAGGTCGATGGCCATATCGTTGCTGAACATTCCTAGCAGTGGATCGAGGAACATGGGGGCTCCCACGGGAAAAAAGGCAAGGTGGTGTTCACTTGGGGTCAAGGGGGAGACTACCAGACCAGGGGCGGGCAGGCAACTATAATTAAGGTCGAATCTTGGTGACTTGCGCCTCATCCCCTGTCCGCGGGACATACCGGTTTGTCATGCTGGGGATTTGACAAGCACCGGCTCGTGTGATTAACTTTGCACCTTGCATGGCCGCCCGCCTGCGGGCGCGGGCCCCAGATTTGGCCCCGCCGACATTCAGGGCGCGCTCCAACCCCAGGCCCCGGGCCGGACCACAGGTCCGGGCAGGGACCTATACCTGTTTTTGCAAAGGGTGGTAACCGATGAAACAGACCTATCAACCCAGCAACACCAAGCGCAAGCGCACCCACGGCTTTTTGGTCCGCAGCCGCACCCGCGGAGGCCGTGCCGTATTGGCGCGCCGCCGCTCCAGAGGCCGTAAGCGGCTGGCCGTGTGAGGCCAGCGGGGGCTGATGACCGGAAGGGATTTCTCTCTGCCCAAATCGGCGCGCCTTCGCACCCGGCCCCAGTATTTGGCCGTGCAGGGCGATGCCAAGCGCCGCCGCAGCCGCCATTTCACCTTGCTGTGGCGGCCCAACGGCCAGGCTCAAAGCCGTTTGGGAATCACCGTGACCCGGCGAGTGTCCGGCGCGGTGGGGCGCAACCGGGTCAAGCGCTTGGTGCGCGAAGCCTTCCGGCATTTCCGAACCCAGCTGCCGCCCGGCCTGGACATGGTGGTGGTGGCCGCTCCCGGAGCCCCCGATCTCGGCCTGTCGCAAGTCCGTCAAGAACTGTGGGAGCTTTGCCAATCCCTGAAAACTCCGGAACCGTCCGCTTGAGCCTCGGTGTCATGGCGGCGCGGGCATTGGTGCGCCTTTACCAGCTCACCCTGAGCCCCTATCTGGGCGGCCAGTGCCGCTTTCATCCCACATGTTCCAATTACGCCCTTGACGCCCTGGCCAAGTACGGCCTGTGGCGCGGGCTGGGCAAGAGCCTCTGGCGAATCGCCCGCTGCCATCCATTCTCCGCCGGCGGCCACGACCCGGCCTAGGCCGGTGCGCCCCGCCCAGGGAAACGCGATCATGGATCAAAAACGTATGCTGCTGGCCCTGGCCCTGAGTGTGGGCCTTATGTGGGCCTGGATAATGCTCTTCGGGGACAACAAGCCCAAACCGGCGCCGGTTCCCCCGCCCCAGGCCGCTCAAAGCCAGACCCAGAGCTCCAAGGGCCAGGCCCCGCCCAGCACCGCTCCGGCCAAGCAGGCCTCCGCTCCGGCGGCCCCGGCCCCGGCGGCGGTGCTCAGCGGCCCCGAGACCCTGGTTGAGGTCAAGACTCCTCTATATACGGCCATTTTCACCAGCCGAGGCGGCGGGGTGAGGACCGTGTCCCTGCAGGATTACTACAACCATCCGGGAAAACAGGGCGGCCACTTCGCGGTGCTGGACCTGGCCGCGGGCCAGCCCGCCTCCCTGGCCTTCAACCTGACCAAGCTGGCCCCCAAGCTGGACACCAAAAACTTCACTCCCTCGGTGGACAAGCTCCGCGTGACCCAGGGGACCAAGACCCTCACCTTCACCACCACCGTGGCCGGGGTGACCGTGGAAAAAACCTACATCTTCCGGGCCGACTCCTATGCCTGGGACCTGAAGGTGCGCCTGGTCAACAACAGCGGCAAGCCGCTGGGCCTGCAACCCTCCCTGGGTTTGGTGGAGGCTAAAAAGCGCTCCGAATCGGCATCTTACGCCTTCACCGGCGTCCAGTATTCCAAGGACGGCCATTACAAGGAAATGAGCGTCGGCGACCTGGACGACAACCCCAAGGACACCGGCGACATCAACTACCTGGCCCTGTCCATCCCCTATTTCATGGGCGCGGTGGCCCCTCTGGACGTCCAGGGCGCGGCCCCGGCCAAGCGCTTCGTGGCCGGCTCCGAGGCCGGCCCGCTCATGGTGGCCACGGTGATCGAGCCCCTGGTGGAGCTGGCCCCCGGCGCCAGCCGGGAAATGGGCTACATGGTCTACTACGGGCCCAAGGATCTTAAGATCCTTAACCCCTTGGGCCATGACCTGTGCGACGCGGTGGACTTCGGCTGGTTCGACGTGATCGCCAAGCCCTTCCTCATCGTCATGAACTTCATCTACGACTTCATCGGCAACTACGGCATCGCCATCATCATCGTGACCCTGCTGACCAAGCTCATCTTCTGGCCCCTGACCCGCAAGAGCTACAAGTCCATGAAGTCCATGCAGTCGCTTCAGCCCCATGTGAAGCGCATCCGCGAAAAGTACGCCGACGACAAGCAGCGCATGAACCAAGAGATCATGCAGCTATATAAGACATATAAGGTGAACCCCGCAGGGGGCTGCCTGCCCATGGTGGTGCAGATCCCGGTGTTCATCGCCTTCTACAAGGTGCTGGGCAGCGCCATCGAGCTGAGGCACGCCCCGTTCATGCTGTGGATGAACGACCTGTCCGCCCCGGACCGCCTGCCCATCGGCTTCGACATCCCCTATGTGGGGGCCGGGCTGCCGGTCTTGACCCTGCTCATGGGCGCCTCCATGTTCCTGCAGCAGAAGATGACCCCCACCACCGGCGACCCCACCCAGGCCAAGATGATGCTCATGATGCCGGTGGTGTTCACGGTGATGTTCATCAACTTCCCGGCGGGTCTGGTGCTCTACTGGCTGGTCAACAACCTCTTCAGCATCGGCCAGCAGTACCTCACCAACAAGAGCAAGACGTGATCTTCTATGGAACACGTTGAATTTACTGGCAAAAATACCGAAGACGCCCTTAGGGCGGCCGAGGAGCACTTTGGCCTGAGCCTGGATCAGCTGGAAGTGGAAGTGGTCAGCGCCGGCTCCAGCGGCTTCTTCGGACTCCTGGGGGCCAAGAAGGCGATGATCAAGGCCCGGCCCCAAGGCAAGAGCTCGGCCGACGAAGTGGCCCAGATGATGGCCGACTTCACCGACAGCGTGCCCGGAGCCAGAAAGGCCGCGCCCGCCCCGGCCCCCAAGCCCCAAGCCAGGCCCGCCCCCCGGCCGCAACCGCGGCCCCCGGCCGCGCCCAAGGCCAGGCCCACGCCGCAGCCCCAGGCCGCGCCGGAGCCCAAGAGCGAACCGCGCCCGGCTCCCCCCCGGCCTCCGGCTCCCCCGGTCCCGGCCGCAGCGCCAGCTCCGGTGGCCCCCGTGGCCGCCGAGACCCGGCCCGCCCCGGCAGCGGAGGCCTTCGCCCCCGCGCCCGGCGAAGGACCGGCCGAGCCCGGGCCGGACCAGGCGGAGATTGTGGCTTTCGGCAAAGAGGTGCTGGACCGCCTGACCCAATCCCTGGACCCCAATGCCACGGTGGAAGTGGCCAAGACCGAGCAGGGCCCGGGCCTGTCCATCAACGGGGCCGACTCCGGGGTGGTCATCGGCCGCCGGGGCCAGACCCTGGACGCCCTGCAATACCTGGTGACCCGCATCGTGAGCCACAAGTACGGCAAGGCGGTGCATCTGAGCGTGGACGCGGGCGGCTACCGCCAACGGCGGCGCTCCTCCCTGGAAGATACCGCCCGGCGCTTGGCCGACAAGGCCCGCTCCAGCCGCAAGGCCCAGAGCATGGGGCCCCTGAACTCCCAGGAGCGCCGCCTGGTGCATCTGGTGCTGCGCAGCCAGCGGGGCATCAGCACGGTCAGCCGGGGCAAGGGCGAGATGAAAAAGGTCGTCATCACCCCGCGTTAGGGCTGACCGCCAACAAGACAAGCCAGGGGCCTCCACGCGGAGGCCCCTTTTTTTAGCCCGGTGGACACCGCCAGGCGGGAAATATAAACTGTTCTGGCCACCAAGGGGGCCAACAGGGCGAAACTAAGCATGGACCAAGACACCATAGCGGCCATAGCCACCCCGGCCGGGGCGGGCGGCATCGGCATTCTGCGCATCTCCGGGCCTCAGGCCGGGGAGGTGGCGGCGCGCCTGTTTTTGCCCCGCGACCCCCGCCTGGACGCCTCGGCCCTGCCGCCCCGGCGGCTGGTGCTGGGGCAGGCCCTGGGCAAGCAGGGCAGGGCGGTGGACCAGGTGTTGGCGGTGCGCTTCCCGGCCCCCCACTCCTACACCACCCAGGAGGTGGTGGAGCTGCAGAGCCACGGCGGCCCGGCAGTGCTGCAATCCCTGCTGGCCGCCGCCCTGGCCGGGGGCTGCCGCCTGGCCCGGCCCGGCGAATTCACCCTGCGGGCCTATCTGGGGGGGCGTCTGGACCTCAGCCAAGCCGAGGCGGTGGCCCAGCTCATCGCCGCCCAGAGCGAGAGCGAGGCGGGCCTGGCCATGGCCGGGCTGACCGGCGGCCTGTCCCAGGTGCTGGGGCCGGTGCGCGCGGCGCTCACCCTGGCCGCGGCCACGGTGGAGGCGGCCATCGATTTTCCCGAGGAAACCGCAGAGATAGCCGGTCCCGCCCTGGCCGAAGACCTGCGCCGCCTGGCCCTGGAGCCCCTGCTAAAAGTGGTGGCCCGGCGGCAATCGGGCCGGGTGTGGCGGGAAGGGGCCCTGGTGGTGCTCTGCGGCAGGCCCAACGTAGGCAAAAGCTCGCTTTTCAACGCCCTGTTGGGGCAAAACCGGGCCATCGTGACCCCCACGGCGGGCACTACCCGCGACGCCATCGAGGAAAGCGCCCTGTTGGGCGGGGTGGTCTGCCGCCTCACCGACACCGCCGGACTGGGCCTGGAGCCCGGCGAGCTGGAGGCCCTGGGCCGGGCGGCGGCCCGGGAGCGCCTGGGCCGGGCCGACCTGGCCCTGGTGGTGCTGGACGGCGGCACGACGCTTACCGAGGAGGACCGGGAGGTTTTGGCCGCCACCAAGGGAGCCAAGCGGGTGATCGCGGCGAACAAAGCCGACCTGAACGATGCCTGGGATCTGGAAACGGCAGGGGAGGGCGCGCCGATTCTGCGGGTGAGCGCCAAGCAGGGCATGGGGCTGGAAGAACTGGCCCGCACGGTGGGGGAGGCCCTCACCGGCGGTCAGGCCGAGCCCGCGCCGGGTGAGGCGGTGGCCAGTAAGCGCCAGGCCGAGGCCCTGGCCGCCTGCGCCTCGGCGGTGGAGCGGGCGGTGGAAGGGCTGGAGGCCCAAAGCATCGCCGCCGAGCTGGTGTCCGTGGATCTGGCCGAGGCCCTGGCCCGCCTGGGCGAGGTGGACGGCCAGGATGCGCCCGATTCGGTGATCGACGCGGTTTTCGAGCAATTTTGCGTGGGAAAGTAGCCGTGCAGCGCGATCTGGCCGCCAAAATCGCCCAAATCGAGCTTCCCGAGGGCATTTTCGCCGCCTGTGAGCGCCTCTGCGCTGATCTTCTGCGCTGGAACCGGGCTCACAACCTCACCGGGCACCATGACCCCGAGGCCGCCTACACCGATCTTTTCTTGGACTCCCTGGCCCTGGTCCCCCACGTGCAAGGCCCGTCCCTGCTGGATATCGGCTCAGGGGCGGGCTTCCCTGGTCTGGTGCTGGCCCTTGCCTTGCCCGAGCTGCGGGTGACCCTGCTGGAGCCGCGCGCCAAGCGGGTGAGCTTCCACAAGCAGGCCATCCGGGCGCTGGAGCTGGGGGACAGGGTGCGCACGGTGATGGGCCGGGCGGGCGAGGCCCTGGAGGGGGAGCAGTTCAGCACCGTCACCCTGCGGGCGGTAACCGATATCCCCGGCTCCCTGGAGCTGGCCAAGCCCTACCTGGCCCCCGGCGGGGTGATCCTGCTGCCTCGGGGAGCCAAAGACGCCGACCAGGCACGGAGCCTGGGCCTGCGCGTGGAGCCTTATTCCCTGGGCCCCGGCACAACCCACCGAATTATTGCGATTTATCGCGGGTAAATTTCCACCGCTTTTTTGTTTCACGTGAAACAAAGAGTCTTCCCAGGTGCACGGAACGTGCCTTCCTCCATTTGTTTCACGTGCAACATTTCGCCGCCAAATACGAGCCAACACACCAAAGCAGAGCTTGCTTCGTCGCTGCGCTCCTCGCAACGACAAAGGTGCGGTATAGCGATGTCTCGCCATACAAGGCATGACGAGGGAAGAGGAAGATTGCCACGGCTGGGCAGACCGTGCGGCCCTGTTCCATCGCGCCCTGGCCGCTGCCCGGCCTCGCAATGACGGCTATTGGCTGTAGGGAGGATAAATCGAAGGGAGCTGTTGGGCTTCGGGCTATGCCCTCAACCCAACCTACGCTATTGCTGGAAGCCGCCGACTCTCCACCTCCCGCTTTCCCCTCTTGCTACCACAACCATCCCTTAGAAGCCGGCACAGCCACATCGAGGCTTGAGCGCCGCCGACAACGCAGCATGGCGCTTCCTGGCGCAGCCGTCGCCTCGGTCGATAGGAGAGAATTACTCTATGAGTCGCCCACCGGGAAGATGATGCGGAACGTCGACCCCACCCCCGGCCTGGTGTTCAGCTCCACCCGGCCACCGTGCTGCTGGATGATGCCGTGGCTGATGGCCAGGCCCAGGCCGGTGCCCCGGCCCCGTGGCTTGGTGGTGAAGAAGGGCTCGAATACCTTACGGGCCACCTCTTCGTCCATGCCCGGCCCGCTGTCGGTGAAGGTGACGGTCACCTCACGGGTCTGGGGGTTGTGGCGGGTGGTCAGCTCCAGGCGGCCCTGACCCTCCATGGCCTCGGCGGCGTTGATGATCAGGTTTAAGAAAACCTGCTCCACCTTGGCCCGCTGTCCCCATAGCATGGGCAGTTCGGGGGCCAGATCCTTGACCAGCTCCACCCGGCGCAGGATCATGTGCCCTTCCATGAGCGAAAGCACCTCCAGCAGCACCCGGTTCAGGTCCATGGGCTCCTTTTCCGGGGTGTCCTGGCGGGCGAAGTCCAACAAACCGCGCACGATGATCTTGCAGCGGTTGGTCAGCTTGATGATCTTGTCCACGGTGGTGGTGAACTCGCTGGCCACTCCCAGGTCCTCTTGAAGCAGGTGGGCGTAGGTGAGGATGCCGCCCAGGGGGTTGTTTACCTCATGGGCGATGTCAAAGGCCAGCTTACCGGTGGCGGCCAGGCGCTCGGAGCGGATGAGCTGCTCCTCCATGGCCTTGCGCATGGTAACGTCGCGGGTGCTGAAAAGTAGGGCGGTGCTTCCCCGGTAGGGGCAGGGGGTGGCGGTCACCTCCAGGTCGAAGACCCCTTCGGTGCGGATGCCCTGGCCCTCGAACACCGGGGCCCCGCCGCCCTTCTCCACCTTGCGCATCCATTCCAGATAGCTGCGGCGGCAGGAATCGGCCAAAAGCTCCAAAAAGTCGCTGCCCGCCTGAGTGATGTCGTCCAGCCCGAACATCTGTAAAAAGGCCTGGTTACCGAAAATGAAGTGGCTGTAGTCGTGCAGCACGATGCCTTCGCGGTTGGCCTCCACCAGGGTGCGGTAAAGGGCCTCGCTCTGGGCCAGCTGGCGTTGCAGCTCCTTGAGGTCGGTGGTCTCGATGATGGCTTCCACCGCCCCGGTAATCTTGCCGCCAGCGTCGCGCAGGGGCGCGGCGGTGAAAAACAGCTCCTTGGGGCGGCCTCCCAGGTTCTCGAAGAAGTGCTCCGCCTCCCAGGCGTCGGGCGACATGGCCGAGCGGCGCAGGTTTTCCTTGCCGTAGATGGTTTTCAGCTTGGCCTTGTCATCGTCCACCACCACATCGGCCAGGGACACCCCCTTGGGCCGGTTGAACACCTGCCAGGTCTTGTCGGTGCCCAATACGTCCCGGCGGCTCCAGCCGGTCAGCTCCTCGCAGGCCTTGTTCCAGTGGCGGACCTTGTGGGCCTTGTCCACCACGAAGATGGCCACGGGCACCAACTCCAGGATGGAGGCCACCAGGCGCCGCTCTTGCTCGATCTGCTCCTGGGCGTGCTTGGCGGCGGTGATGTCCTTGATGATGCCCTCGTAGCCCAGCACCACCGAGTTTTGCTCGCGCACCGAGGCGGTGATGGCCACCTCGATGGGGGTGCCGTTCTTTTTCTTGAAGGAGACCTCGTAGTCCTTGACGAAGCCGTCCTTTTCGATGGCCGCCTGGAAGCGCTTACGGTCGCTTGGGTTCAGATAGGCCTTTTGGGCGCTGTCCGGGGTGGCCAACAGCTCCTCCTTGGAGGAGTAGCCCAGCATCTCCACCCCGGCGGGGTTCACGTCCACCCAACGCCCGTCGCGGGAGGAGAGGTAGATCATGTCGCGGGAGTTGGCGAAGATGCGGCTGTAGTCGTCTTGCCGGGCATGAACCTGATCGCTCAGAAGCACGTTGTCCACGGTCATGGCCAAGATCCCGGCGGCGGCCTGGGCGAATCCGCCCCCCCAGGGCGGCCGCTCCCGGAAGCGCAGCAGGGCCAGGCCGCTGCCCAAGACGCGGGTCAAGGGCCACAGGGCCAGCCATTGCTCCTCGGCCAGATCCATAACCAGCCGGTCGAACTGGGGCCAACCGCTCTCCACTTGGTCGCCGGGACCCACGGTGACCCAGCCCACCCGGCCCAGGGGCTCGCCGGGACAGCCGGGCGGGGATTGGGCCATGGTGCGCAAACGGCGGGCCTCGGCCGGGGGAAGCCCCCAGGTGGCGTTCATGATCAGATTGCCGCCGCGCTCCCAGGCGGTGACCGCGCCCCCGCTGGCCCCCAAAAGGCCGCCCGCGGTGGAGATGAGGGCGCGGCCCTGGCGGTTGGGTGGGGCGCTCCGGGCAAGGATCGGCCGGAATTCCTCGAAAAACCTGTTAAGCTCTACCAAGTGGCGGACCAAATCCATCTCCCAGACTGCGTAAGCCCTGGTTGAATTGTATAATTACTAGTAAAGTGCTGTAAAGCGATAAGAACAAGCTAACAAGCTCCCAAATGTGTCACGTGAAACAAATCAGCCGCTGAAAAGAGCGTCACAGCGGTGACGGAGGCGCGCAAGGGGCGCAAGGGCATAACTTCCGGCCCATTTAAGCCCGGCGCGGCCAAAAAGCCCGAGGATGTTGGGTCAGGGCGGAAAAAGTAATCAAGTTTCACCCCAACAAGCCCCATCGGGTAACCATGGGATTTGCCGTACGAAAAAGGCGACAAATATTGCGGCGACCCACCGGTAGCCAAACTTGGACCATAAATTGCCGGGTGTTTGCCCCCCTCGATGCCTGAAACTGCCGGAGTTTATACCCCAGGTGGGCGCTGGGACTGGATTCCCAGGGCCGCCGGGCTCCTGAAAGGTAGAAAAAAGCCGTGTCCCAAGAACTTCTGGTGATCGGAGGCGGCCTGGCGGGCTGCGAGGCGGCCCTGGCCGCGTCCCGTGCGGGAGTGGCGGTGCGCCTGGTGGACATGAAGCCCGAGGAGTTTTCCCCGGCCCATCACTCGCCCCACCTGGGGGAGCTGGTGTGCTCCAACTCCCTGCGCTCGGACGTGATCACCAGCGCGGTGGGCCTGCTCAAGGCGGAGATGACCCTGTTGGGCTCGGCGGTTATGACCGCCGCCCGGGCCACGGCGGTGGGCGCGGGCAAGGCCCTGGCCGTGGAGCGCGAGGCCTTCGCCCGGCACCTGGAGGGCCAGATAGCGGCCCAGCCCCTGATAACCCGCGAGACCGCACGGGTGGACCATCTGCCCCAGGATGTGGCCGTATTGGCCACCGGCCCGCTCACCGCCGGGGCTCTCGCCGAGGAGCTTGCCAAGCTAACCAGCAGCAATCATTTGCATTTTTATGACGCCATCGCCCCCATCGTGTCCCTGGAGTCGGTGAACATGGACCGCGCCTACTGGGGAGACCGCTACGGCGAACCGGGCGTGGGCGACTACCTCAACTGCCCCCTGAGCCGCGAAGAGTGGGGCGAGTTCTACGCCGCCCTGATCTCCGGGGAGCAGGTGCCGCTCAAGGATTTCGAGTCGCCTCAGTTCTTCGAGGGCTGCCTGCCCATAGAAGTCATGGCCGCCCGTGGCGAAAAGACCCTGCTCTTTGGCCCTATGAAGCCGGTGGGCCTGGAAGACCCTTCCACCGGCAAGCGACCCCACGCGGTGGTGCAATTGCGCAAGGAAAACGCGGAGGGCAGCCTGCTCAACTTGGTGGGCTTCCAGACCAAACTCACCTACCAGGCCCAAAACCTGGTTTTCCGCAAGATTCCCGCCCTGGCCGGGGCCGAGTTCGTGCGCTGGGGCTCCATCCACCGCAACACCTTCCTGGACGCGCCCCGGGTTTTGGACCCCCACCAACGGTTGAAGGCCGCGCCACACCTGTTTGTAGCCGGACAACTCTCCGGGGTTGAAGGTTACGTGGAGTCGGCGGCCATGGGGATACTCTGTGGTGTCAACGCGGCCAACCTGTTGTGTCAACGCCCCCTGCTTAGCCCACCGCCCACCAGCGCCCTGGGTGGACTGGTAACGCATCTGCAAAACACGGCCACCAAAAGCTTTCAGCCCAGCAACATCAACTTCGGCCTGCTGCCCCCCCTGGAGGGACGGGTGTTCAAGCGCCAACGCGGGGCGGCCCAGGCCCGCCGGGGCCTGACTGATTTCCTGGCCTGGATGGAGGCCTCCAGCCTGGAGCCCGCCGGGGAAATGCCGGAGCTGCCCGAGGAAGCCGGCTAAATCAATAGCAAAACCCTTGTCCCACCCGCCGGGGCGCTGCTAAAAGGAATGTATGGCCTGGTGTAGCCGCAAAACCTGGCACTTCTGGTTGGGGGTGGGTTTTTTCGCCCTGGCCGTGGGCGGGTCCCTGGCCGGAGTGGGCTGGATACGGGTCTGGTTCTACCAGTTTGCCTGGTGGGGCTACATTTGTATGGCTGATGCATGTATCCAGGCTGTCCAGGGCAACAGCCTGTTGATGGACCGGCGTAGGGTGTTTTGGACCATGTGCCTGGTCAGCGCCGCCTTCTGGTTCGGCTGGGAGATGGTGAACCTTCGCCTGCAAAACTGGTTCTACCTGGGGGTGCCCCTCCAGCTTTGGCAGCGTTGGCTGGGATCCTTCATCGCCTTCGCCACGGTCTTGCCGGGCATCTTTCTCACCTACGAGCTTATCGGCCTCACGGGCCTGTCCTGGGGGCGCAAAGCGACAATCATTCCCAAAACTATTACCTGGTATCCGTGGTTTTTGGGTATTGGTGCGATAATGACAATTCTTCCTATTACTTACCCGAAGGTGTTTTTCCCCCTGGTTTGGGGTTCCCTGGTGTTTTTGCTGGAGCCGCTCAACCACCGCCTGGGCGCCAAGAGCCTAATGCGCTCCTGGGAGCGGGGCGATCTCTCGCCTTTCGTACGCCTGCTGCTGGCCGGGCTGGTCTGCGGGGTGTTCTGGGAGTCCTGGAACTGGTTGGCCGAAGCCCGCTGGACCTATAATATTCCCTATCTGAACGAGCCCAAGATTTTCGCCATGCCCCTGGCCGGGTATCTGGGCTTTCCGCCCTTCGCGGTGGAGTGCTACGTGTTCTATGCCTCGGTCAGCCTGCTTTGGGGCGGGCGGGGCTGGGAGCGGGACGACTACCAGCGCACGGTGCGCCCCATGGCCCCGGCCTGGCTGCGTTGGCTCCTGGGCTTGGGCGCGGTGGCCTACGGCCTGTGGATGTGCCACATGATCGACCTCTATCTAATCAAAGGATGGCTCCCCTGAGCAAAACCTACTATCTGCTCAACCTGGGCTGCGCCAAGAACCTGGTGGAGGGCGAACACCTGGCCGGGCTGCTGTTGTCCGACGGCTGGTCGGCGGTGGAACAACCCGAGGAGGCCGAGCTGCTGCTGCTCAACACCTGCGGCTTTATCCAGCCCGCGGTGGAGGAGGCCATTGAGGCCGCCCTGGAGCTGGCCGACGGCAAGACCGCCGGGCAGCGCCTGGTGGTGGCCGGGTGCCTGGTGGGGCGCTACGGCAAAAAGCTGGCGGCTGATCTTCCCGAGGCCGACCTTTTGCTGGCCCCCGGCGAGGCCCCCAACCTGCTCAAGCACCTGGCCGCGCCGCCAACCGGCCGCCTGGCCATCAGCCCACCGCGCTCCCTGTTCGGCGGGGCCGACCCCCGCGCCCTCAGCACCGGGCCGGGCTGGGCCTATCTCAGGGTGTCGGACGGCTGCGCCCAGTCCTGCGCCTTTTGCACCATCCCCCACATCCGGGGCCCCCTGCGCTCCCGCCCCCTGGACGACGTCCTGACCGAGGCCCAGAGCCTGGCCGCGTTGGGGGTAAAGGAGCTCAACCTGGTGGCCCAGGACCTTACCTCCTATGGCCGCGACCTGGGCGGGCCGGGCCTGGCCGAGCTGCTGAACGCTCTATCTACTATAGAAGGCGTCCAGTGGCTTCGGCCCCTGTACCTGCACCCGGACCTCATCGACGACAAGCTCATCGCCGCCATCCTGGGCAACCCCAAGGCGGCCCCGTACTTCGACCTGCCCTTACAGCACGTGGCCGACCCGGTGCTGGGGGCCATGGGCCGCAAGCGTAGCGGGGCGGAGCTAAAAGCCCTGGTGCGGGGCATCCGCCGGGCCGCGCCCCAGGCCGTGCTGCGCACCACCCTGTTGGTGGGCCACCCCGGCGAGGGCCAGGCCGAGTTCGCCGCGCTCAAGGAGTTCGTGGCCGAGATGGAGTTCGACCGCCTGGGAGTGTTCCCCTACAGCCCCGAGGCGGGCACCCGCAGCGCCCGCCTGCCCGCGCCCCCACCCCAGGTGGCCGCCAAGCGCGCCGCTCAGATCATGGACCTGCAACGGCGCATCAGCCGCCGCCGCCTGGCCCCCCTGGAGGGGGCGACCCTGCCGGTGCTGGTCTTGGGCCCCCACCCGGACAGCGATCTGGTGTGGGCTGGGCGCACCCAGGCCCAGGCCCCGGAGGTGGACGGCCTGGTAATCATCACCGAGGGTTCGGCCCAACCCGGCGTCATCGCCCCCTGCCGCATCACCGCCACCCACGACTACGACCTGGAAGGGGTCCTGGTCTGAATCCCCCTAACTTGCAGCCCCGCCGGTAGGAGTATTATTTAGTTAACGCTGGAAGGGGACCATGGATCGCAAGCCACTGCCTTATGAAAACCTCGGCGGACCCGCCCTGGATAGCTTTGGCGAGCTGTTGGCCTATGTGTTCCTGGGTGGCATCGGCTTGGTGCTGCTTCTGGTGGTGGTGTGGTTGTTCATGCGCCTGATGAGCCGGGCCGGTTGGTACACCCCCACCGGGCCGGTGGAGCAGCGCATGGGCCAGCTTCTTATCCTGGCCCTGCTCACGGTGATCATGGTGGGCGGAGTGGCGGTTATTTTCTTTTGGTTTGCGCTGGATCCATCCCCCGAATGGCCTCCTAGACCATAGTGCCGTTTACAAGCCGGCTGCGCCAGGAAGCGCCATGCCGCGTTGCCGGCGGCGCTCAAGCCTCAATGTGGCTAAGGCCACACCTCCGGCTCTCGCTTGCCGGGCGCCTCGCCCAATGCTCCCTGACTGTGCCGCGCGGCTGCGCCAGACCCCGCATGACGGCGTTGTCGGCATCGCTCGGTCCTCGGGGTAGGCTGGCTACACCTGCGTCCCTCGCTCGCCTGCCGCCTTGCCCTGTGGTGTCTGGCTGTGCCACGATTAAATTCAGGCGTCTGTTTTCAGCAAAAATATAGATTGGCTTAGGTTGGGTAGAGCAAAGCGAAACCCAACGAATCCTTCTGCCGGGACAGCCCAGGAAACCCCGATAAAAACTGGTGTCGTTGCGAGGAGCGCAGCGACGAAGCAATCTCTGCTCGCAGAGGATACCCTGCGGGCGGAGAGGGCGGGGATAAACCCCGCCCCTACATTTCCCGCCGATTTATGAAACAACCTTTGTCGTTGCGAGGAGCGTAGCGACGAAGCAATCTCTGTGCGCAGAGGATGGCCTGCCGCAGGTCAGCCATTAGCGGTAGAGCGAAGCGAAACCCAACAATCCCCTTTGTCGTTGCGAGGAGTGCAGCGACGAAGCAATCTCTGTGCGC